>JAHBSL010000016.1 GCA_019639135.1 Acidobacteriota bacterium | reverse complement strand
CGCCTGTGTGAGGCCACCGGGTCCGAGGCCAGCGCGTAAGCAAGGGCGATTCGCCCAAATGCGGCATGCGAGAGTTGCTGAAGACGACGCCATTGTTATCGCGAGAATGGCGTCGTCTTCGACGACTCGATCGGGTTCGTCTGGCTTGACCCACGTCTTGCGGCGTGGGCTACATTAATGGCGACGTCTTCGACGACTCGGGCAAGCGGAGCCGCAGGGCACTGGGTCACCTGGCGAGGCGTTGAAGGGCGACTCGGAGGAGTTTTTGTACATTAAGCTCCGTACCGTCCTGGAGAGCCTGCTGGA
Organism: Acidobacteriota bacterium; assembly: GCA_019639135.1. Lineage (GTDB taxonomy): Bacteria > Acidobacteriota > Blastocatellia > Pyrinomonadales > Pyrinomonadaceae > OLB17. Next base: position 118,781 of record JAHBSL010000016.1, on the reverse strand, counting down.
GTGCCTTTTCGGCGGCGTTCTTTTGATAACCGAGGTTGACGAGGGCGGAGAGCGCGTCATCGACGACGGCATCGCTCTCGAGCCCGGCGGAAGTTTGAGTGCCGGAACCGGCGGCCGAGCCAACGGCGATCTCGCCGACCTTGTCGCGGAGTTCGACGATCAGCCGCTCGGCCGTCTTGCGGCCGACGCCGGGAATCGAGGTAAGCCGCTCGATCTTTCCGGCACGTATGGCGGAGATGATCTCGTCGGCGCTCATTCCGGAGAGCATCGAGATGCCGCTTTTCGCCCCGAAGCCCTGAACGGCGATCAATTTCAGGAAAAGCTCTCGTTCGCGCTCGGTGCGAAAGCCGTAAAGCTGGATCGCGTCCTCGCGAACGAGCGTGTAAATACGAAGCTGCACATCGCTGCCGGGCTCGCCGAGTTCGTAAAAGGTCGAAAGCGGAATCGCGACATCGTAGCCGACGCCGCCAACGTCGATGACGACCGACGCGGGATGCTTTTCGAGGATCTTTCCCGAGAGAAATGCGATCATAGTTTGCGCGCGAGACGAAAACGAGCGAATTGCCTGCCGGAAAATAGTAAGGGATTGCGGTGCGGTTCGCAAAAGCGGCCGATTCGTAGAAAAAAAATCGCGATTTTGTGCCGAACCCGGAATATAAACCTTCACATCGCGGCATAAAACCTTTAGAATGAAATCAGGCAGCGGCCACCGGGCCTTTTCCCCGCGTTTTGCCTGCAAGGTGAAACCGTTCCCGGCGAACCGACGTATTCATTCCTGAGGTAGTTGAGGTGTAGTATGCAATTTCTTTCCGTAATCAAACGCGTCGTTCCCTTCGTTTTTGCCGTCACGGTGGGTGTGCTGATCGCAAGCATATTCGTTCCGCTTTCGTCGCCGGCCGAGTCCTTCAAGAGCAATTTTAAGAGCCGGCATGACTGCAAACGCTTCAAACGGGAAATGCGCGAACTTCGCCGAGAGAACATCCGGCTTTCGATGGAGAACGAGGAACTGCGGATGACGGTCGAAAGGCAGAGCGGCAATGCGTGGGAACGTACCGAGATGCCGCCGATGCCGCCGGCACCTCCGGCTCCTCCGGTTTACGATGGCCGCGTCACCTTTGAACGCGTCCGGTAGTTCCGGCAAGAATTTCGGGTCCACAGGTTAACCCAGCGATGCTGTTGTGTTAATCTGTGGATTCTTATTTTATGGACGAATCATCGGCCAGAAAATTGATCGTCGAGATCGGCAAGCTGCTCTATGACCGCAGCTATGTCGTCTCGTCGGACGGCAACGTCAGCATCCGGCTCGACGAGAACACGGTGCTCGCAACGCCGACGATGACATGCAAGGGCCGGATGACCGAAGATTGCCTTGCCCTGACGGACATGGACGGCAAGCCGCTCTCGGACAAGCGAGCCTCGTCGGAGCTGGCGATGCACCTGCTCATCTACAAGATGCGGCCGGATGTCAAGGCAGTTTGCCACGCCCATCCGCCGCACGGAACTGCCTTTGCCGTCGCGGGGCTTGCCATTGATAAGCCGATCTTGAGCGAGGTTATCCTGACGCTCGGCTGCGTGCCGCTCACGAGCTACGGAACGCCCTCGACCAACGAATTGACCGAGGCGATGAAGCCATTTGTTACGCACCATAATGCTCTTTTGATGGCAAACCACGGCGCGGTCGCTTACGGCGATGACCTTTGGCAGGCGTTTGACCGGCTCGAAACACTTGAGCACACGGCCCGCATCGCGATACTCGCGAAAGCGCTCGGCGGTGCCAACGATCTGCCGAAAGATGCCATCGAAAAGCTCATAAATATCAGAGAAAAGGCGGGTTACCTGAAAGAGAACGCCCGCTGCCAGGCATGCGGATATCTGCACGCAGCGAATATCACATGCGAGCTGGATGTAAACTACCCCGCCGCGAATGAGGCGAACGGTCAGAAGATCTCGCTTTCAAGAGAAGAACTTATCGAGCTTTTGAGCCAGGCGGCGAATTTAGGGTAAACTTACGTTTCAGTTCAGTAACTGATCCTTCGGAAATCAGGAGAAATTAACTAGATGCAGGAAGCATTGGGAATGGTCGAGACGAAAGGTCTCGTAGCGACGATCGAAGCAGCGGACGCCATGGTAAAGGCGGCGAACGTGCAGTTGGTCGGGTATGAAAAGATCGGTGCCGGGTTCGTGACGGCCATTGTTCGCGGCGACGTTGCGGCGGTAAAGGCGGCGACCGACGCCGGTGCTGCGGCAGCACGGCGGGTCGGCGAACTCATCAGCGTCCACGTGATCCCGCGTCCGCACTCGAGCGTGGATGAAGCTTTGCCGGTCGTCCTTAAATAGTTGTCAGTGGTCAGTAGCCGGTCGTCAGAATTTCTGACACTGATCGCTGACCACCGACCACTGGCCACTGAAAATGATAATCGGACGCATCTTAGGGACGGTCGTTTCGACCCAAAAGGACGAACGGCTCCGCGGAAAGAAGCTGCTCATCGTCAAGCCCGTCAATTTAGACGGCACTGACCAGAGCGGCTATGTTGTTGCTGTCGATACGGTCGGAGCGGGCTATCACGAAAAGGTCATCATCGTCGGCGGGTCATCCGCCCGCATGGCCGAGGGCAATAAGGACTGCCCGGTCGATTCGGCGATAATCGGCGTTATCGACACGGTCGATTTCACTTCGTCTTAGTTGGAGGTTAGCTATGCGGAAAAGTTTGATTCTCACCACGATCGCTACTGTTCTCATCTTGCTTCCGGTCATCGGATTTGCCCAAACCCCGGATACGAAAAGAAAGCTGATCGCCGAGCTGATCGAAGTTACAGGCGCATTGACCAACATCGAAAGCGATTTCAGGAAGGGGATAGAAGAGCAGAAGCGCATGATGGACAGTGCGCTTCCCGATGATCTGTTCGCTTCGGATGATTTGACAGAGGCGGAAAAGAAAGAGCGGCGAGAAAAGGCGGCTGCAGATAGGAACAGAATGTTCGATCTGATGATCGACCGTGTCGAAAAAGAAATCGACTTCAAAGGATTTGCAGAAAGGTCGCTTTACAACATCTACGACAAACACTATACCGAGCAGGATCTGAAGGATCTTATTTCGTTTTATCAAACGCCGATCGGAAAGAAGGTCGTCGCGGTGTCGCCTTTGATCCAGTCTGAGACAATGAACGCATTCGCGGTCGAGTTGCTTCCGACACTGATGAAGATCATCAAGGAAGTAATGGATATTGAGTTGAAGGAACGCAAAGAAAAGATTGATAACGAGTTGGATGTGGATGGTGAAGTGTTTTCGGGCAGACCTTCGACCCAATAAACAAGCAGAAGTTAAGCAGCATTTTGGCTACCTTGGCAATGACCAAGTCCGACAAACACCATAAGGCCTTGATCGCTATTCGAATAATGCTTGCGGCTGTGATGTTTAGCCACGGCGCAGCGAGGATCAGCTATGGGACAGTTGGTGGTTTTGGCGATTTCCTCGGATCACAAGGTATTCCCGTTGGCTTTTTTGTTGCGTGGGGGATAACGCTGTTTGAACTGATCGGAAGCGTTCTTTTGGCCATTGGTTTTTACACTTGGATCGTCGCCTTGGTTTTCGCATTGCAACTGGTTATTGGTATCGGCTTGGTCCACTATTCGGAAGGATGGTTCGTCGTCGGCCATGGACGCAACGGAATGGAATTCAGCGTCGTGCTGATCGCGTCCCTGATAGCGGTCGCCTACGCGGACTACAAGAAATAATGCAGATCGCCCGCGTAATTGGGACGGTGGTTTCGACCGTCAAGAACGAGTCGCTTGACGGGCGGAAGTTCCTCATCGTCCAAACTCTGGACGCCGACCTCAAGGAAAAAGGCAAGCCGATGATCGCTCTTGATGCGGTCGGGGCAGGGGTCGGCGAGTTGGTCTTCTGGTGCCGCGGTAAAGAGGCATCTTTCCCCTTCAAACGCGATGAGACTCCGACGGACTGTACGATAGTTGGAATAATCGATTCAGACTCGCATGTTTTGAATCGGAGCTAGCCATTGATTTTCCAATTGGCAGTTGTCAATTGGCCAATCGATCAATTGGAAGAAAATGCTGCTTGCAAGGGTCATCGGTAACGTCGTAGCGACGCAGAAGAACCAGCGTTATGAGGGTTCGCGGATAATGCTTTGCCGGCAGATCACACCCGAAGGCGAAGACATGGACTACACCTGCCTTGCTCTCGATTCGGTCGATTCCGGTGAAGGCGATATCGTCATCATCGCCCAGGAAGGCTGGTCAGCCTCGACCGCCGCCACCGGCAAACCCGGAGCCGCTATCGATTCTGCGATCGTCGGCGTGGTGGATCGCGTCGATCTGATTTCGTAACTCGAAAACTATTAACTTTCAACTTGAAACTACAAACTGTTAGAACAGGTTAATTTTTACAGGTATAATTTTCTAACAGTTTTTAGGTTCGAGTTGATAGTTTTTAGTTGCGGAACAACGAGCAGCAATAGCGAATTGTTCTAACAGTTATCAGGTTAAAGTTGGTAGTTTTAAGTTTAAGAACGGGCGAATATGAGCAAGAGCATTACACTGGATAAGGCGATCAAGTTTGCTTTGCGGGTTGTTCGGCTCGCGAAGTATTTGAATGAGGAAAAGAAGGAGTTCGTTCTCAGCCGTCAGTTGCTGATCTCGGGAACTTTCATCGCGAAACACGTGAAAGCTGCGACCGTAGCAGCGGACCGGCAAGGGTTTTCGTCAGAGATGTTTTTGGCGATGCAGAGGGCGTCGGATACCGAACTTTGGCTGCTGTTGTTGTTTGAGGGCGGCTTCCTCGAGGAAAATGAATATCGATCGATAAACGAGAATTGTATTGAGTTGATAAAGCTGACCGCATCGATCGCGAAGACGACCCGGAATGAAGCACCCTGATATACAACTGAAAGATTTGGCCGGATTCCCGGAGTCCGATATCCGCTCGGGCCATTCGAGTTTCGACCAATTCTCCATCGCGGAGGCGATCGCGGATATGATATTCGAAGGAATCGGGGAAAATAAGGCCTGTCAGTTCGAGCCGAACGACAGGCCTTGTGATCATTGTTCGATGTGCAGTTCCCGAGGATTTTGAAACGGTTTAGTTGTTTGCGGCCGGTGCCTGCTGCCGTCTGAGCGAGTTCGAATCGCCGACGGTCGGTGCCTGCCGGGCATCGGGTTCGGCCTGGAAGAACGGCTCTTCTTTGAAGCCAAAAATGCTTGCTGTGATCACCGCTGGGAACGAGTTGCGGGTCGTATTGTAATCCGTGACGGCCTGATTGAAATCGAGCCGGGCAGTATTGATCCGATTCTCCGTACCCGCGAGTTCATCCTGCACTTTCATAAAGGCCTCGCTTGAGCGAAGCTGAGGATACTGCTCCTGAAGCATAAGGAGGCGTCCGATCGTCCCGCCAAAGCTGTTGTTGGCTTCGATGACAGCCTGCCGCTGCTCGGGGCTCTTGTCGCCTTCGACACCCTGGCCGGGCTGCTGCTGAGCATTTAGAAGCCGCGAACGTGCTTCAGCGATCTGGCCGAAGACCTCTTGCTCTTGAACGCCCGCCATTTTTGCCGTTTCGACCAGATTTGGAATAAGGTCGGCCCGCCTTTGCATCGAGCTTTCGACGTTAGCCCATTTGCCTTTTACATTCTGCTGCTTTGCCGTCAGTTCGTTATAGCTGCAGCCGCTAAGGAATGCTGCCGATAAGACTACTATTGTCAATAAGATCGCTCGTTTCATATTTTGTTCTCCTTCCCCGGCAATCGCCGTTAGCTTTTTCCGATACTATCTATCGAGTTAATGGTCTTTTCGACCTGCAAAAGGTAGCGACCGAAGAGATCGTCGGCTGCCCGCTCATCCATCTCAAGCTTTCGGTCATTTTCTCTTATTCTGAACAACAATTCAAAGACCTCGGCGTCAAGCCCGAGGCGTGCGACGGCCCGGTCAACAATGCCGCGTTTTTTGTTCGGCGGGCTTTCGCCGAGCATCAAAAGAATCGCCCTGAAAAGTGCCGAAAAGCTGGTCAGGCTTTCGCCCATTAGCCGCTTTAGGCCTTCGGGCGAGGCCGAGGCGGGAATATATTGCCGCCGCAGGAGCAAGAGCTTGCTGCGGAGCTCGTATTCGATCTGATGGCGGAGGAAATCGTCGCGGATCTCGAGGCCGGCAAGGACATCGGTTCCATAGAGCACCTTATGGGCGACCTCCATCTGGTGAAACTCGACCGGGAAAACGTCTGCAGCGTTCTTGAGTTCGGAGACGGTAAAATATACGGGCACCGGATGCCCGAGCTTGTGCCACTCGCGGATGCAGGCGTGAGCATTGCGAAGGTCCTTCGGCGTTATCTCGTGCAGGGCGATGAGGATGTTGTAATCGGACTTTTGAGGGATGTAATCGCCCGCGGCGGCTGAGCCGTAAAGAACGACCGATGCGAGATTGCTGCCATGGGTCGCCTTCAGGTCATCGATAAATGCTGAAAATTGATTCTGCATAATTATTTCCGTTACCAATCGCCGCCGGCACCGCCGCCGCCAAAATCGCCTCCGCCGCCAAAGCCGCCCCAATCCGAGCCGCCTCCGCCGCCCCAATCCCAGGACGACGAACTGCTCGAAGAATCACTGCCCGAACCGCCAAGGATGATCCACGGCAATGCTCCGCCCCCGCCGCCGAAACCGCCGCCGCCCCAGCGGTCATGGTCATCGTCCGACTTGCCGCGTTTGTTACGGTTTGACCAAGCTACGAGTATGAGAAAGAGCATGATCGCAAGGCAGCAAAAGATGCTGAAGAGCGGTACATTCGTGGGCTCCTCATTGTTCGGCAGCGTCGGTGTAAGCACCGAGCCGCTGCTGCGGGCCTCATAGGTGCGGATATACATTTCGACCGTATCGGCGATGCCTTTCCCGTAGTTGCCCTTGCGAAACTCGGGCACCAGGTATCGCCGCTGAAGGTCGCCGACGAGACCATCAGGGAGTTCGTCCTCGAGGTCCTTGCTGACGTGGGTAAAGTATTTACGGTCATCGACCGCGATAAAAAGCAGTGCAGCAGGATTATCGTCCTGATCGAGCCCGATGCCCCAGCCGCGGGCGACGGCGAGTGAATAATCGAAGATGTCACGCTCGCCGGTCGTCCGGACAACGGCAACGGCGATCTCAACGCCGGTCGTGTCGCGAAACTCGCGGAGACGGGTCTCTATATTGTTTTTGTCTTCCGGGCTTATGACGCCGGCAAAGTCGTTGACGAAGCCGGTCGGAGCCGGAAGCGGCGAGCGATTGATCGAGAATTCGCCGTCCTGGGCAATGGTCGGCGGAGCCACCGCAAGGTGGAAAATGAGCAGAAAAAAAGCGGCGAGCGGGGCGTGGCTTTTCAGAGTCATTCCTTTCCGCTGATTGTCGCAGAAAACACCGGATCGGCAAAGTCATTTATCATGGTTCAATCGCTGGTCCGGCGGATATCGACGAGCTCCGCACGAAAGAGCCGCATCATCTTTCGTACATCGGGTCGCCGTTTGGCGTAATCAAGCAGTTCTTCGGTCGTGGCGTTCTCGGGCGGCGGTTCCGGCATCGTGAGATCCTCGTCCGGCTCCTCCGGCGGGCGAGCGAAATCGGGGATCACCCGTTCACGTTCGCGTTCGTAGTTTCGGTATGGAGCGGCAGTTCCTCCTGCATGAGCCGCGACCGCAACGGCGGGGACGATAAGCCCTATAAGTTCCGGACTGACGCGAAAATAGACGGCTGTCTCACCGGAACGCAGCACGGCCTCGTCAAAAGCGGCATCAAGGGCCGGAACTTCAAAGTGCTCGAGTTCCTCCGATCTCCGCGGCGGTATCTTCGACGGGAGGTCATCTGGCACCGCGAATTCGGTGCGCGCACGAACGGGCTCTTCCGGAAGAAGATCGATGTCCGGCGGCGGCTCGAACGGCGGCCCTTCCCGAAAAAAGGGTGGTTCTTCGGGCGGCAGCGGTGCGGAGACGCTAGCCGGCTCGGTTTTCAAAGTTTTTTTTTCCGGGGCGGCTGGCTCAAGCACTGAAGAAGCAGCGGTCGCGGCCCGCGGTTCTGCGGAACCGAGCGAAGATTCGAGTTCCGCAAGGCGGGCGAGCAGTTGTTCGACCGAGGCGACGCGGTTCATTTCGGCCAGGCGGACGAGCCCGAGTTCGAGCACGTATCGGCTCTGGAGTGCATCTTTCAGACGGACCTCGGTGTCGGCAAGCGAATGGAAAATGCGGAACAGGTCCGAAGCCCCAAAACGATCGGCCATCCGCTTCATTTCGTCGGCGGGAAATGCCGAGCCATCGATGAACTCTTCCGAGCCGGAGACCTTAAGCACTGAAAGATCGCGGACAAATCCCATCAGGTCGCGGCAAAAATTCCGGAGGTCATGCCCCGCGGAGACGAGGTCATCGACCACACGCAGGATCGCGGCGGCATCGTTTTCGGCGACGGCTTTGATGACCGCGGAGAGGTTATCCGAACCGGCGATGCCGAGAGCGGAGACCACGTCTTCGCGACCGATCTTTGCTCCCGAAAAGCTGATCACCTGGTCAAAATTCGACTGGGCATCGCGCATTGAGCCCTCGCCCGAGCGAGCGATCTCACCAAGTGCCTCGTCGGCAATGTCGATCTTTTCGGCGTCGGCGATCAGGCGGAGCCGCTCGAAGATCTTCTGCTGCGGAATGGTCCTGAAGATGAACTCCTGGCAACGCGAGGTTATCGTCTCCGGCACCTTGTGGTGCTCGGTCGTCGCCATTATAAAGACAACGTTTGGCGGAGGCTCCTCGAGTGTCTTTAGCAGGGCGTTGAAGGCTTGCCGAGAGAGCTGATGGACCTCGTCGATAATGAAGATCTTATAGCGGTCGCGTGCCGGGTTTACGTTGATATTTTCGAGGATCGTGTCGCGGATATCGTCGATGCCGGTGTGCGAAGCGGCGTCGATCTCAAGTACGTCGATCGAGCGGCTTTCCGAGATCTCAAGACAGGAGTCGCAAACATCGTCCGTGTCTGAGGAGCAGGGCTTAGCGGTCGGGGCTTCCGTCCGCCGGCAGTTCAATGCCTTGGCAAAGATGCGGGCGGAGGTCGTTTTGCCGACACCGCGAGCGCCCGAAAACAAATAGGCGTGGTGGAGCCGGTCGTGCTCGATCGCATTGCTGAGCGTTCGAGTGATATGCTCCTGGCCGGTGACTTCCTCAAAGTTTCGAGGCCTCCATTTTCGGGCAATTACCTGATAAGACATCGGTAGCTAAAGGATAAAGGATAAAGGATAAAGACGAAAGGATAAAGTGTCCCTCGCCCAAAAGGAGCTTAATGCGATAGAGCGAGAACCGACCGTCTTGCTGTATAGACGAATGGCCCCAGACTTAACCGCAACACAGGGTGAAAATGCTACCGTTGCTCGATTCCTCGCCTAGCGGAGTTCACACCACAGCCCTTGTGCGGAGCCTGGGACCAATCAAAAGGATAAAGGATAAAGGCGAAAGGATAAAGGCGAGGCGTTCGAAAATTACCGCCTGGATTTAACTTTCTTGGCTATTGAAACGAAGATTGCGGTCAGCTCCTTTGTTTCCGCTTGCAGCGGAGCGATCTTCACCTTTTCAAAGACCTCTATTTCCTCGAGCAGTTCCAGCCAGTATGTCGTTTCCTCAAGTTCCTGAAGAGCACCTTCGATCTTGCTTATGAAATCGGCATCCGATTTTGCGTGCTGAGCTTCTCTGTAATGAGCTCCGACAGATGTTCCAGAGCGCAAGATCTGTTTGCCGATCACTTGCGCTTCGACCGTTGTGGGCAGACTTCCGTAGAGTTTTATAACTCTTACTGCGAAGTCTTTTGTCCTGATTTTTAGATTTTCAGCCATTCATAAACAAAAGAGGCGAAAGGCGGAATAATGAGGTTTACTTTCTCCTTTATCCTTTCGCCTTTCGCCTTTACTTATGGCGGAAAGGGTGGGATTCGAACCCACGGTACCCTTTTGAGGTACACAGCATTTCCAGTGCTGCCAGTTCAACCACTCCTGCACCTTTCCGCACAAACCTAAATTGTCAAAGAAACCAAAGAACTAAAGCCCGAGATGTATCTGCTTAATCTCCGCCGCCGTTAGCGCTGCCATCGGAACCGGAATCGGAGCCGTCGTCCGCATCCGATGACCCTGAATCTCCGTCGGCGTCGGCATTAGCCTGCTTTGCCGGTGTTGTTTCTCCATCCTCACCTGAGAGCCATAAGTAGAAGAAACCGGCGATCGCGGCCCCAAGGATCGGAGCGACCCAGAACATCCAAAGCTGTGAAACTGCCCAACTTCCGCCCTGAAAGGCGACTATCAGAGCCGGGCCGGTGCTCCGTGCCGGATTGACCGAGGTGTTCGTGACCGGGATCGAGATCAAGTGGATCAGCGTCAGGCAAAGCCCGATCGCGAGCGGGGCGAAGCCTTTCGGTGCCCATTTGCTCGTAACGCCGAGGATCACAACGACGAAAAAGAACGTCATTACCACTTCGGAGACGAACGCCGCGTGGGCTGCATATCCGCCCGGCGAACCGAGTGAATTTGCCCCGTAGCCATTCGACGCAAAACCGCCGGCTACTGCTGAGAAGCCGTCCTTGCCCGTGGCGATCAGGAAAAGAATTCCCGCACCGGCCAATGCACCAAGCACTTGGGCGACGATATACGGCAAAAGCTCATTTGCCGGAAACCGCTTTCCGGCCCAGAGGCCGATCGAGACCGCCGGGTTAAAATGTGCACCGGAGATGTGGCCGAGCGCATAAGCACCGGTCAAAACCGTCAGACCGAAGGCGAGCGAAACACCGGCAAAACCGATCCCCAGATTAGGGTAGTTGGTCGCAAGGACCGCGCTTCCGCATCCGCCGAGAACGAGCCAAAGAGTTCCGATGAACTCAGCAGCCAACCTTTTGCTAATAGGCATACCAATTCCTCCAATTGAATGTCAGTGAAAGTGATACTGCTGGGCCGAGTTCGAATGGTAAAGCAAATTTTCAAAAATCCAGATCCTTGAACAGCGATCCGGCATGAACGAACCCGTGTAGGAAAATCCGAACGTTAAGAACCCTGAAAAAGAACTGTGGCGGAGAGGGTGGGATTCGAACCCACGGTACCCGTTAGGGTACAACGGTTTTCGAGACCGCCCGATTCAACCACTCTCGCACCTCTCCGCGAACTTCTAATAATACGTGCCGTCGGGAAAAAATATCAAGTTGCAAGCCGTTTTTTCCTGAAAAAATCCTTCATCAGTGACCGGCATTCCTCGATCCGGATACCGGATGTGATCTCGATCCTGTGATTAAGCAGCGGGCTGTCGCAGACCCGGAAGTGCGTTACGACCGCTCCGTATCGCTCATCCGGGGCACCGAATACGAGCCGGCGAACACGGGCATTGACCAGAGTTCCGGCACACATAACGCAAGGTTCGATCGTCGTATAAACGGTCGCTCCGGTCAGCCGGTAGTTGCCGATACGCTTGGCAGCGGCACGAATTGCCAGAACCTCGGCGTGGGCGGTCGGGTCATTGTCCGTGATCGTTCGGTTCGAAGCTGCGGCGAGCAATTCACCTTCGACGGAGACAACACATGCTCCTACCGGCACCTCATCGAGCGAGGAGGCCAGCCGGGACTGCTCGAGTGCGATGCCCATCCAATATTCATCCCTTTCGGTCACGAGCGGGATTTTAGCCTTTTCCGCACCCATTGCAAATAATGCCGTTCCGAATACGTTCGATAGTGAATTCCTTGCATCGCAAAGGAATTGCGAATAATCTAAAGGTCAGCGTTACGCATTCTCGCGTATTTCGCCGACCTGTTTACAAGGTATGAAGGACGAGGTTCGGTTTGGGGCTTCCCAACCCGGTGAAGACATTCACACAAGTTCGCTGCCGGAATCATTCAAGGCATTGGCCGAGGAGGTTCGGAAGCGGAATTTAAAAAAGCAGACCTCACCGGTACAGATCCCGCAAAAGCTTTCGCTTTCAGAGTTCAACACCGCGATGGTCCATTTCTATCGCGGCGAAGTGGCGCGGTCGAATATCTGGCGAAACCGGCTCGACGCGACGACCAATTGGGCGGTCATCACGGCGGGTGCAACGCTTTCATTCGTTTTCAGTTCACCGGACAACCCCCATTTTGCCATCCCGATAAACACTATCCTTGTTTCCATCTTTTTGTTCATGGAGGCGAGGCGTTATCGCTATTACGAGGTTTGGGCGAACCGGGTCAGGGTGCTGGAGACCGGATACTTTGCACCGATGCTCTCTCATCGGACCATTCCGCCGGACAAGGAATGGGCCGATCACATCTCGGCGGACCTGCTTTCGCCGCATTTCACGATCAGCGTTTGGGAGGCTCTGGGCCGGCGGCTGCGGGCAAACTATCTATGGATCTTTATCCTTCTCGCCCTCTCCTGGGCACTGAAGGTCTATTTGCATCCTTCGCCGATCCCGACCACCTCGCCGGCGGACCGCGAGCGGTTCTGGGAACTTTTTCTTAATCGTGCAACGGTCGGTCTCGCTCCGGGTTGGGTCGTGATAACCTTTGGAGCGTTGTTCAACTTCCTCATCTTTTTTGTGGCGTTCAGTACCTTAAGGTTGAGGGATTCTTCATCGGAGGTTCTGCCGCTTGAGAACTTCGAATGGCATCCCCTAAAGCAGGTATCGGATTGGGCGGGAAGCCCGTTCCGCGGCAGCACGTTGCGCAGGTCAAAAAAGGCTCGTCAGCGGATGCGCTCAACTCATCGTTCAGATTCTTAGAACTAGATGAACAAGAAAACTATGGTTAAAACCCAATATCGGTTGATCTTTTTGTTCGTAGGCCTATTTGGGCTGCACCACGGAATTTTTTCGCAGTCGCCGGCCCCGGCACCACTTCCGGCAAACGTAGCGGAGCATGAGCTCGACAGCAAATTGATGACGCGGCCGATGCCGTATCGTGTCGTGCTCCCGAAGAGTTACTCAGCCGAGAAGGACAGAAAATATCCGGTCGTCTATTTGCTTCATGGGCTGACGGGACGTTACAGGAACTGGACGGACCTGACGAAGCTGCCGGACTATGCCGAAGAACACGAGTTCATTATCGTAACGCCAGAAGGCGGAAATGGCTGGTACACGGACAGCCACACGAAGGCCGAGGATAAGTACGAAAGCTACATCGTCAAAGAATTGATCCCGGAGGTCGAGAAGAAATTTCGAGCTATCGGAACACGAAGCGGACGAGCGATCGCCGGACTTTCAATGGGCGGTTACGGAGCACTTAAGTTCGGATTGAAGTATCCGGAGATGTTCGCTCTGGCGGGAAGCTTCAGCGGGGCGTTGGGTGCCGCGTCGGTAAGCGTCGAGGGGCGAAGTACTGCGTCGATCCGGTCGATCGCCGAGGTCTTCGGGCCGGCGGAGAGCGAAACGCGGGCGGCGAATGACCTGTTCAAGCTGGTCCGGGAGAGCACGCAGGAGACGATCAAAGCGATGCCGTTTCTTTACGTTGACTGCGGGAACGAGGATTTTCTTATACAGAACAATCGCGATTTCGTGGCGTTGCTTGCGGAGAAAAAGATCCCGCACGAATACCGGCAGCTGCCCGGAGCACATAATTGGCCGTACTGGGATAAGCAGGTCCGCGAGTTTCTGCGCGTGGCCGAAGGATTTCTAGCGACAAAATAACTTTATGAAAACCAGATTCGCAATATTTGCATTGGCACTTCTTCTTTTTAGTGCTTCGGCGGCAATGGCCCAGCAGCGAACCGAGGTTCAGGACCGGGCAGCGGCCCGTCGGCTGCTCGGCAGACACTTGTTCTCGCTCCAATGGATAAGCTGGGACCATTTCGGCAGAGCAAATGTCACACTTCGCAAAGGCGTTTACTCCATAAAGGGCGAGCAAAAGGGCCGGGGGAATACGGATTTTGTAACAATCGAGGGCGAGATCGAGAGGATAAAGGCTCGCGAATTCACGATGAACGGAACGATCACGACGCAGGTTAGCCATATTAATAACGGCGGGCCGTGCGTCCGCGAGGGGACATTCACGTTTCGGGTAACGGGCACAAGGAAATACTGGCGGCTGCAGGAAATGCAGAACCCATGCGACGGTGTGACCGACTACGTGGACATCTATTTCCGCTAAAGTATTTTTATGCTCAATTTTGCCATCGAAACCGCCCGGGATGCCGGGCGTGTTTTGCTTGAGAAGTTCGGACGGCTCGAGACCGTCACAAAAAAAGGCGATATCAATCTTGTCACCGAAGCTGACCTCGCATCTGAGGCACTTATCGTCGAACGCATCCGCTCGTATTTTCCGCGTCACGCGATCCTTGCCGAAGAGGCCGGAAATGCGGTCGTGACCGGTGTTGACGGCGGGCATAAGTGGATCATCGATCCGCTTGACGGTACGACGAACTATGCCCACGGCTATCCGTGTTTTTGCGTTACCATCGCCCTTGAGCACGAGGGCGAGATCGTGCTCGGGGTGACTTACGACCCGACCCGTGACGAGCTTTTTACAGCCGAGAAGGGCCGCGGAGCGACATTGAATGGAAAGCCGATAAAGGTTTCGCGAACCGACGAGCTTGGAAATGCTTTGCTTGTGACAGGATTTCCCTATGACATCAAGCACCGCGAACAATTTGCCCGGCACCTGACCGAGTTCCTGCTGACCTCAAGAGGGGTTCGCCGCGACGGTTCGGCGGCGATCGACCTTGCTTACGTTGCATGCGGAAGGTTCGATGGGTTCTGGGAAGAAGGGCTGAACCCCTGGGACGTTGCCGCAGGGAAACTGCTGATAGAAGAAGCGGGCGGTACGGTCAGCTACTACGACGGAGCGCCGTTCAGCATCTACACACCGCCGATCGTTGCGAGCAACGGCATGATCCACGAGGAGATGCTGAACGTACTAAGATAACCTAACGGACGTAAGCCGCAGGCAGCGGGCGGTCGCCCGACTCCCCGAATGTCACCGCCGCAAATCCGGCAGTCGAGTGGAGCAAATACCAGGTGCCGTCAGACGGGCGAAAAACCCCGAAGTCCGCGCGTCCGTCTCCATCATAATCCGCAACGACCGGTATGTCTCCAGTCGAACCCCAGGAGACGCCGCCGAAGACGAATGTTCCGGAAGTGAGCGTATAGAAATCCGGTTGTGATGAATCCTCATTGGGTCGGAAGATTCCCACATCGGTCAGGCCGTCGCCGTTGAAGTCCTCCATTACGGGGTTGTCGCCCGCTTGCCCGAACGGGAACGCCGTGTAGCCGGAATCGGAGCTTCGCAGGAAATGCCAGGTGCCGTCAGTTGGGCGGAAGATGGATGGATCGCCAAAACCATCTCCATCGATATCAGCAACCTGCGGGATGTCACCATCTTGCCCGAACTGGACCGCAGCGAACTGGCTGCCCAGCGAACGCAACTGATACCAAACGCCGTTCGAGGGGCGGAAGACCACCTTGTCCGCCCGTCCGTCGCCATCCATGTCGTTCGGAACCGGAATGTCACCCAGGGCGCCGAACTGGGTGAATTCAACCGTCGATGTCGATGAATTCAGAACATACCAAAAACCATTCTCCGGCCTGAAAACGGCAATATCAGCACGGTTGTCGCCGTCAAAATCGGCGGGCGTTATCAGGTCTGTTGAAACGCCGAATTGTGTTGTTGCGGTTGTGCTTGAGCCGCTTTGGAGAATGCTCCAGGTAGTGCCGTCGTAAGTGCCGACGTCCGAACGGCCGTCGCCGTCAAAATCGAAATCCGCATTTGGCACGCGGGTGATCGCGATGTCGTTGCCGTCGCCTGCGACGTAAGAAACTCGGTATGCAGCATTGAGCGGTCCGGCAAAGACCGCTCCTTCGGGCAGGTTCAGGAATGTGCCGTTGACGGCGTCCGAGCCGTCATTGGTGAGGATGACGAACGTATCGCCGATCGCCGGAACGAAGTTGTCCCAGGGTATCGGGGCGAGCAGGGAATTGTTTAGATTCACGGAGCCGGTAACATTCAGCCGGTCGTGGCCGGTTCCGGGCGTTGTGCCGCCGAGCTTTGGAGCGAATGCCCCGTTCGAACTCATCGTCAAGCCGCTCGAAATACTGAGTACGCCGGTCGGTGAAGTAAGCGTACCTGCGCTTATAATGCCTTCGATCACGTTGACCGGGCCGACCGTGCCTGTCCCGCCGAGTCCGCTGAAGTTTTGGCCGCCGGTTGAGAGGTCGCTGTTCACCGTTACGGCGGAATTCGGGATGTTGGCATCGATGACAAGAATGCCGTTGTTGAGCGTCAGCGGGCCGCTGAACCCCGAGGCAGCAATTATGGCAGCGACCCCAATGCCATTCTTGATGACACCGCCGGAACCGGATATCAGCCCAATTCCGGTGATGCCGTCGCCTTCGATGGTAAGTTGCGAACTGCCGACGCTCAGCCCAAGAAGGGTGATGGTTCCGGCCGTACCGGAGTTGAAGACTTGAGCTCCGTTGAGTGTGATCGCGGTGTTGACGGTGAGCGATCCGCTCTGGACCGTTAGACCGGCTGAGAGCCGAAAGAGATTTCCTCCAATTGTATAGGCACCGCCTTCGACCATGATAGACCGGAAATTAGTAAGGAGAGCAAAGTTGTTATTGGTCGTAAACTGTGCGGATGTAGCCGGGAAGACGAGATCGTCATTCGCAACCGGAGCGATATCGCCGACCCAGTTGGCGGCCGTTGTCCAGTTTGCATCGGAACCGCCGCCGTCCCAAGTTCGGACAGCAGCTTCGCCCACAATTGCAGAGACCATAATCAGAAAGAGGACAACTATCGGCCGAATGATATTCATTTAACAACCCTAAAAAAATAGTAAATGGATAGTCGAAAAATTACCACGAAAGCGTTTGCCCGCCAAACCCAACTATACTGCCCTTCGTTCGCCTTGTAAGACAATTTCGGTTCGGTGTGGTAAGGTTTTGGCTTGAATCACTTTAGGAACTCTGTTTCCTTAGCACAGCCGCCATTTGCACTATAAATGCCAAATGCCGGTCAAGAATATGGCCTGGTTCAGAAGAGACAAACCAAAGATCGACGCCGTTCAGCCCGAAGAAGAGCGGACCGTGAATACCTCGGGCATTTTTGTCAAGTGCCCGGATTGTGAGAATCCGCTTTACAAGCGTGAGTTGATCGAGTCGCAGCAGGTCTGCACACACTGCGGCTATCATTTTCGTTACTCGGCCATCGAGCGACTTGATACGCTGTTTGACGAAGGTAAGTACGAGCGGCTGGATGATGAGGTAACCTCGACCGATCCGCTCGGGTTTGTGGACACAAAGCCCTACAAGGACCGTATCGAAGCAGCGAAGGCAGCGAGCGGCCTGCCGGAGGCCATTGTCTCAGGAAGCGGAAAGGTCGGCGGGCATCTTGTTTTTGCCGGTGCGATGGATATGTCGTTCATCGGCGGCTCGATGGGGTCAGCGGTCGGCGAAAAGATCACACGGCAGATCGAGCGGGCACTTGAGAACAAAGGTGCGGTCGTCATTTTTTCTGCTTCGGGCGGAGCAAGGATGCAGGAAGGCACGCTCTCGCTGATGCAGATGGGCAAGATCTCTGCGGCCCTTTCGCTGCTCGACAAGGCCGGACTGCCCTTCATTTCGGTGCTGACGGACCCGACGACCGGCGGCGTTACGGCGAGCTTTGCAATGCTCGGCGACGTGATAATCGCCGAACCAAAAGCGCTTATTGGCTTTGCCGGGCCACGTGTTATCGAACAGACCATCCGCCAGAAACTCCCGAAAGGCTTTCAACGCAGCGAATTCCTGCTCGAACACGGAATGGTCGATATGGTCGTCGATCGCCGCGAAATGCGGGAGACGATCATCCGGATGCTGGATTTTATGATGAACGACCGCAAGGCTGCCTGATCCGAAGATGCTCCAGAACGTCCTGATCGAAATTTTTGAACGCGACCTCGCGAAGCTTAAGACCGAGGTCGAGATGTATTCGAACGAAGGCGATCTTTGGCGGGTTGAGGGAGCGATCGCTAACTCGGCGGGAAATCTCTGCTTGCATCTCGCCGGAAACCTTCGGCATTTTTTTGGAACCGTTCTCGGCGGTACGGATTATGTTCGCGACCGCGATGCCGAGTTTGCTTCTAAGTTCGTCCCGCGGGCGACGCTTTTAGCGGAGGTCGATGCGGCTGCAGCGGACGTCAAAGCCGTGCTCGAAATGATCACCGATGAAGACCTTCAGAAGAACTACCCGATCGAGGTCTTTGGACATCCGATGACGACCGAGTTCTTCCTAGTTCACCTCGCAACGCACCTGAATTACCACCTCGGCCAGATCAACTATCATCGTAGGATGCTCGGTTAACTCAAAAAAAACTATTGGCAAAAATAGAGGGTTGGTCTATCCTATTGGCATGAGTACGTTGACTCTGGAAGTACCCGAACTAAGCGACGCCGAGCGCTCGGAGGTGATTCGCATGATAGCTGCGAAGCTCTATGAACGCGGTACGCTCTCGCTCGGCCAGGCTGCAAAGATGGCGGGGATGAAAAAGTGGGATTTCGCTAGGATCTTGGGTGATTTCGATGTCAATTACTTTAGTATCACGCCTGACGAATTGGCACGTGAAGTGAGAAATGGTTAGCGCCGTTATATCAGACGCGAGCTGTCTTATTATCCTCTCTGAGATCGGATCCCTTCATCTTTTGTTCGAAGCTTATGGCCCTGTTGTAACGACTCCGACCGTCGCTCAAGAGTTTGGAATGGAGCTTCCTGAATGGGTAAGCATTCGATCTCCGGTTGTCGTTCCGAATTTCCCGCCATCGATCGATCCCGGAGAAGCAAGTGCGATCGCACTGGCGCTCGAGACCCCAAATTGCATATTGATCGTCGACGAAAAAACTGCACGAAATTATGCGATCCGGCTCGGCTTGGAGATCACGGGAACGCTTGGAGTCGTTGTGAAAGCGAAGCTGAATGGTGCCATTCCCAGTATTCAACCATTTGTTGAAGCGGTGAAAAGAAAAGGTTTTCGGTTTTCGGCCGCCGTCGAAGCCGAGGCGTATCGGCAGGCAGGTGAAGTCGAAAGGTGAACTTTGCCGAATCACAGCGTTACCTCTATTCGCTCGGCAATGAGGTCGAGGCGATGAAGCTTGGGCTCGAGAATATCCGGACGCTTTTGGCCGAGCTTGGGAATCCGCAGGACAATTATTTGAAGGTGCAGGTCGCGGGAACGAACGGCAAAGGCTCGGTCTGTGCATTTCTCGATTCTATCTGCGGCCAGGCGGACATTCGGCGAGGGCTTTATACCTCTCCGCATCTTGTCTCGATCACCGAACGCATCAAGATAGAGGGTGCCGATATTAGCGAGGACGATTTTGCCCGGCTCGCGGCCACGGTTCGGACGACATCCGAAAGACTATTGGCCGAAGGCAGACTTCGCTACACGCCGACCTTTTTTGAACAGGTAACGGCAATTGCTCTGATGGCTTTTGCCGAAGCAAAGGTCGAACTTGCGATACTTGAGACCGGCCTTGGCGGCCGGCTCGACGCAACGACCGCCGCCAACGCAGAGATAGCCGCCATCACGCAGATCGACCTCGACCATCAGGAATACCTCGGCGATACGATCGAAGAGATCGCGGCGGAAAAGGCCGCAATAATCCGCGAACAGACCGAAGCCGTGGTGATCGGCCGGCAATCGCCTGCGGTGATGAACGTTCTCGAGGGCGTGATCGGAGAGGCACATAGTAGAGGTGTTTTTGTACGCGAGACGGCCGTGGTTTTTGACGAAAGCGCACTCGGGATGCCGCTGCGATCTCTTACAAGTAACCTGAGCCTTCGCGGTGCTCACCAGGTCGCGAATGCCGAAGTCGCGATCCTGTTGGCGGATATTTTGCGAAAGTACCTTCCGATCACGGATGAAAATATTCGCAAAGGACTCAACTCTGCGATCCATCCCGGGCGGCTCGAATACATCGACAATGTTTTGCTCGACGGAGCCCACAACATAGCCGGAGCTAGAGCGTTGCTGGACTATCTCACTTATGTTGAAAAGCGGCCGCTCACAATGATCTTCGGGGCGATGCGGGGCAAAGACGTTGCCGCGATCGCGGAGATACTTTGGCCGCGGGCCGAACGGCTGATCTTGACGCAACCCGCAAATTCGCGGGCGATGACGGCCGAGGAGCTTTTGGAGTTCGTGCCTGAGGGCTTTGACGCGGAAAAGATAGTTACAACGAACTCGGTTGAAGATGCCTTGGCGGCCGCGGGATCGACAGAGCTAATTCTAGTTACAGGCTCGCTCTATCTTGTTGGTGAGGTTAGAAAAATAGCTCTAAGCCGTAAGCTGTAAGCTTTAAGCAAGGAGCTAATAGCTTATAGCTTATAGCTAAAGGCTAACGGCTTTAAGATAAAATGTTTTCGGATTAAGATTTGAGGATGCATAAGTTAGTACTCATACGACACGGCGAGAGCCAATGGAACAAGGAAAATCGGTTTACGGGTTGGAAGGACGTCGATCTTTCCGAGAAGGGAATTGCCGAGGCAAAGGCGGCGGGTGAATTGCTGAAGGCCGAGGGGTTTACGTTCGATGAAGCGTACACATCGGTGCTTAAGCGGGCGATCCGGACACTTTGGCTGGTGCTCAGCGAGATGGACCTGATGTGGATCCCGGAGACAAAGTCGTGGCTGCTCAATGAGCGGCACTACGGCGGTTTGCAGGGGCTTGATAAGGCTGAGACCGCGGCGAAATACGGCGATGAACAGGTGCTGATCTGGCGAAGGAGCTACGACGTTCCGCCGCCGGAGCTCGACGAATCGGACGAGCGATATCTCGGGAAAGATCCGCGTTATGCGGGAATCCAGAATTTTCCGAAGGCCGAGTGCTTAAAGGACACCGTCGAGCGTGTTGTGCCCTATTGGGAAAACGAGATCGGGCCAAAGGTGAAGGCAGGGAAGCGGCTGATCGTTGCGGCACACGGCAATAGCCTGCGGGCATTGGTAAAGCATCTGGACGGCATCTCGGACGAGGAGATCGTCAGCCTAAATATCCCGACCGGCGTACCGCTTGTCTATGAACTTGATGGCGACCTAAAACGGTTGAACAGCTATTACTTAGGCGACCAGGAAGCGATCCGGGCCGCACAAGAGGCCGTCGCCAATCAGGGAAAAGCAAAATAGATATTCAGACGTTCGGCCTTGACCTGAAGCGCATTATCTTTTTCACGTAAATCAACTTATACTTTTGAGCTTTGTATGATCGCTGCAAAGCTCATTTTTGTTTTGGCCGTCCTGTTTCTTCTCTCGCCCTTTGGGTCGCCGGCGTTGGCTCTTGCCATCGGGTTGGTTCTGGCTCTAACTCTCGGGAATCCGTTTCCGGACGTTTCGGGTAAGCCGGCAAAATACCTTCTTCAAGGGTCGGTCGCGATGCTCGGCTTCGGGATGAATCTCGGCGCGGTCTACCAAGCCGGAAAGAACGGCATTGTCTTCATTGTAGCGGTCGTTTTCGGGACCTTGCTGCTCGGATATCTTGTCGGGAGATTGTTTTCGCTGCCCTCGCGGATCCGGACGCTGATCTCTTGCGGAACGGCGATCTGCGGCGGGAGTGCGGTCGCCGCGGTCGGGCCGGCGATCAAGGCGGAGAACGACGAAATGTCTGTCTCGCTCGGTACGATTTTTGTCTTGAACGCGGCGGCACTCTTCGCGTTTCCGCTGATCGGCAACGCGATCGGGCTGACGCAAACGCAGTTCGGAATGTGGGCGGCTCTTGCGATCCAGGACACAAGCTCGGTGGTCGGGGCAGCGACGGCATTCGGGAGCGAATCGCTGGCGGTCGCGACGACAGTGAAACTTGCCCGGGCACTTTGGATCGCACCGCTAGCTATTGCCCTAGCGTTTGCCTATCGCGACGGCGATTCGAAGACGAAGGTCGCCATCCCGTGGTTCATCTTTCTTTTTGTCGGAGCTGCGGCGGTTCGGACCTACGCGCCGCTTTGGGTGCAGCCGAGCCTCTTCGACGCGGCGGTAAATCTCGCAAAGGCCGGGCTGACGATCACCCTGTTTCTCATCGGGCTAAGCCTTTCGAAGGAAATGCTCAAACGCGTCGGTTGGCGGCCGTTCGCACTCGGTGTCGTGCTCTGGCTGATTCTCGCCTCGGCAGTACTTTGGGGTGTTCTGCAGTTTACCTAGACAAATCTTTTATAGTCGCGGGCCGAATGAATGACCCGCAGAATGCGGATCTCATCGGGATGATCTTCGTAAAGGATCAATACTTTCTCAAATCCATTGACGAACCAAAGTCGATAATTTACGCCTGAAAGCGACCTTCGCGGGACTCCGATCTTTGGAGTTTCAGCGATCGCCGCTAACGTTGATTCGTAGTGATCAAAAAAGCGGGAGGCGATCGCTTCGTCCTCGGCACCGAGCCAGGAAGCGATCTCGACAATGTCCTCGTAAGTCTGGGAAGAGCGGAAGATCTTCATTTGCCGCTCTTTCGCTGTTTGATCCGTTTGATCGCTTCAGCCTTAGCCGCTTCGATGTCTTGTTTCGTGTGCTCAATAAATGGCCCGCTCGCATAGGCCTCTGCGATCAGGCGGTCGTAGTATTCGGCCTCGCGTCGCTCATCGGCCCGGATCAACTCTCGGAGATACTCGCTGATGGTTCCGTAACCATCGCGTTTGATCTTTTCTTCGATGAATGTCCGCATTTTGTCGGGCAATGAAATGCTGAGGTTGGTGACTGCCATAATATTAATCCTTATTAAAACTTAACATAAAATGTGATCGATTTGAAGACTGTGAGACGTTCGCATGCCCTCATCGGATTTGCTAACATACTCGTTTCGGCTTATTGCCAAGTTTTACACCGTAATGAGTATCAAGCAGATCTCCGTCCGCGGAGCACGCCAGCACAATCTTCGAAACATCAGCGTTGATATCCCTCGCGACAAGTTCACGGTCATCACCGGGCTTTCGGGCTCCGGGAAGTCTTCGCTGGCGTTCGACACGATCTATGCCGAAGGCCAGCGGCGATATGTCGAATCGCTTTCGGCTTATGCTCGTCAGTTTTTGGATCAGCTTGAGAAGCCGGATGTCGATTCCATCGAGGGCCTTTCGCCGGCCATCTCCATCGAACAAAAGACGGTTTCGCGTTCGCCGCGTTCGACGGTCGGGACCGTTACCGAGATCTACGATTACCTTCGCCTGTTGTTTTCTTCGATCGGTCAGCCGCATTGTCATCAGTGCGGCGAGCCGATCACGCGCCAGTCCGTTGATCAGATCGTTGCCGGCATACTCGACCTGCCCGAGGGCGAGCGTGTGATGATCCTTGCTCCGGTCGTCCGCGGCCGCAAAGGCGAATTCAAAAAGGAGCTCGAGCGGTTTCATAAGGATGGCTATGTCCGGGCGAGGATCGACGGCGAGATACGGCAGCTTGACGAAGAGATCGCTCTCGACAAGCGGCGGAACCATACGATAGAGGTCGTCGTTGACCGTCTGCTGATCAAGGAAGGCGTCCGCGAGCGGTTGACGGAATCCGTCCAAACGGCCCTAAAGCTGACCGGCGGCGGTGTGCTTGTCTCGGTGATCGACGGCGAGGAGAAGCTTTATTCGGAGCGAATGGCGTGCGTCAATTGCGGTATCAATATCGCGACGCTTGAGCCGCGTTCGTTCTCTTTCAACTCGGCGTACGGAGCTTGCAAGCGGTGCCAGGGCATCGGCACGGTGATGGAGATCGACGTTAACAAGATCGTCCCGGACGAAAACATTGCCGCCGGCCGGATCGAATTTCTCGGCGGAGCGGACCGCTCCGGAGCGGCGTTTCTTCGCTCTGCGTTGCTCGCGATAATCGAGCGGTACGTCGAGGGCGACAAGCTCGAAGCTCCGAAGCCATCTGCGGCAAAGGCCCGAAAAGCCCCGGCTAAAAAGAAACGCCGGAAAAATGATGCTCCGGAAGAGACGAGCGGCCAGAAGGCGCTAATCGAGACGCCCTTTCGTGAACTGCCGGACGAGATCCGGAACGCGTTCCTTTTTGGAACGAAGAAGCGGCTGACCTTTCGCCAGGGCGATTACAAATACGAAAGCGAGTGGAAAGGGGCATTGACCGCGATGAAGGAGCGGCTCGAGACACCGCCCTCGGAGAAAACGCGGGAAGCCTTGCTCGAGCTCGTCGCTCCGGTGCCGTGCCCGGGCTGCGGCGGTGCGAGGCTCCAGCCCGAAAGCCTTGCGGTAAGGGTCAATGGAATGGGCATCGGCGAATACACTTCGCTTCCGATAGCCGATTCGGCGAAGCGCTTTGCCGAGATAAAACTCACTCCGCGGGAAGAGAAGATCGCCGGGCTCGTGCTGAAAGAGATAAACAGCCGGCTCCGTTTTCTCGATGCCGTCGGGCTCGGTTATCTCACTTTGGACCGAGCATCGGCGACGCTTTCCGGCGGCGAAGGGCAGCGTATCCGGCTGGCGACGCAGATCGGCTCGCAGCTCCGCGGCGTGCTTTATGTGCTTGATGAACCGAGCATCGGGCTGCATCCTCGGGACAACAAACGCCTGCTTGAAACGCTTCACGAACTTCGCGACCTCGGCAATACGGTGCTCGTTGTCGAACACGACGAAGAGACGATAGAGCATGCAGATTACGTGGTTGACCTCGGGCCGATGGCGGGCTCGCACGGCGGCGAAGTGGTCGCTGCCGGAACGCCGAAGGAGATCGCCGAGGCAGGGAATTCTTTGACGGCAAAGTACCTGAAGGGCGAGGTGCAGATCGAGGTGCCCGAATTTCGGCGGTTGCCGAACGGTAACCGTATCAAAGTACGCGGAGCGAAGGCACACAACCTGAAGAACATCGACGTCGAGTTTCCGCTCGGGCTGCTGACGGTCGTCACCGGCGTTTCGGGTTCGGGAAAATCGACGCTGGTCGAGGATATTCTTTACCCGGCACTTTATCGCCACGTTTACCGCTCGAATGTCGAACCACTCGAACACGACGCGATCGAGGGGCTTGAGCTGGTCGATAAGATCATCGAAATCGATCAGTCGCCGATCGGCCGCACACCGCGGTCAAACCCTGCGACCTACACCGGGCTCTTCACGCCGATCCGCGAGCTTTACGCGATGTTGCCCGAGTCGCGGCAGCGGGGCTACAAGGTCGGCCGTTTTTCGTTCAACGTAAAGGGCGGCCGGTGCGAGGGTTGCGAGGGCGACGGGATGAAGCGGATCGAGATGAACTTCCTGCCGGACGTTTACGTGACCTGCGACGTTTGCCGCGGGCACCGCTACAACCGCGAGACGCTTGCCGTGAAATATAAGGGTCTTTCGATCGCTGACCTGCTTGAGACGACCATCGAGGACGCCTTGCCGCTGCTTGAGAACAACCCGCAGATCAGGCAAAAACTTGAGACGCTGATCGATGTCGGGCTCGGCTATATCCAGATCGGGCAATCTTCGACGACGCTTTCCGGCGGCGAGGCCCAGCGGATCAAGCTCGCCAAGGAACTCTCAAAACGAGCGACGGGGAAGACCATCTACATCCTCGACGAACCAACGACCGGGCTGCATTTTGCCGATGTGCATAAGCTCCTCGATGTGCTGCAAAAGCTGGTCGATACCGGCAACACGGTGATCGTTATCGAGCATCACCTCGACGTCATCAAATCCGCCGACTATATCATCGACCTCGGCCCCGAAGGCGGCTCCGGCGGCGGCCGCGTCGTCGCGACCGGCACCCCCGAAGAGGTCGCCCGCGTCCGCAAAAGCCACACCGGCCTGGCACTCAGAGATGTTCTTCGATAGAGGTTTTTGGTATATAATCTCGGTTCGGAGGCAATGGCTATGGCACAAAAGAACGTTGATGAAAGGATGTCATCGCTTGAGAAAGAGCTTGAGTCCCTCAAGGAAAAAGTTGAGCGTTTAGAAAGAAAAGATCTGCCCTGGTGGAAGCAGATGATCGGCACGTTTGCCGACGATCCGGCACATGTAGAGGCTATGCGTCTTGGACGCGAATATCGAATCTCACAACGAGAAGACGTTGATCTGGCAAAATGATCATTCTCGATACCGATTGCCTAAGCCTCCTTCAGCGTGAGAGTATTCTCACCGGTTCAAAGCTTCACGAAAATCTGGATCGATTCGCTGCTGACGATATTTTCACGACCATTATTTCGTTCGAGGAGCAAATGCGAGGGTGGTTAGCATTTGTTGCAAAGAGCCGAACCGCCGATCAAGATGTTTATGCCTACGGGCGACTGCATGCCGCGTTGAACGATTTCAGGAATGCCAATGTCTTAGATTTCGACGAGAGAGCCTCTCTGGTATGTCGCGAACTCCGATCTCAACGAATCCGCATTGGCACAATGGATCTCAAGATCGCTTCTATTGCCATAGCAAACGAGGCTATACTCATCTCACGCAATCTACACGACTTTGATCAGGTTCCCGGACTCACGGTTCAGGACTGGACAATTTAGTCACTTAAGTTCATACCCGATAGAGAGAGAGGCGGCGGGCGGTTAATCGTTATTTTTGAGGCCCTCGAGGAGATCGCGGGCCTCGTTTATTTTGTCGAGCGGGATCTCGGCGAAGGCACGGGCGATCTCGGCGGCGTCGCCCTCGCGGATCAGCCCGCGGAGCGGATGCCCCTCCGCCGCGGAGGCCCCGCCCTCCGGCGTCCAGGCGTAAAGGTCGTTCGGAGTGCACCGCAAATACTCACAAATCGCCTCCAGATGCCGATGTTTGACCGACACGACCCGCCCGCTGAGCAGGTTGTACGCAGTGCTGTGCGAGATCCCCAAACCCCGAAGCACCTTGAACGGATTCCTAACACCCCGAACGGCAAAAATACGCGGCAGATCAAGCTTAAGCATAGCCATTCCTTCAAAATATACAACTATTCGTTAAAAACATGCCACTATATATTAACAACATACCACTAATAATTGAAAACATACCACAAATTGTTAGAAACATACCACTAAATATTAGAAATATACCACTAAATGTTCAAAACATACCACTATCTATTAAAAACATAAAACCAGACGTGCAAAATATGCAACTACGAAGCCAACCCAAAACCCAGGCCACACAATTCCCCCACCTCAAGCCAAGCGATGATTTGCTAAAGCACGCACATTTACAGCTATACGAAGCAAAATCAGGCCCTATTAGATGAGAATGAATCATTGTAAAGCAGTTAAATCGATAATTTATTTGAGTCGATGTATCGATTGATAAAATGCGGAGATTCATATAAATTGATTGAGAAAATGAACACAAATAGAAAAAAGGATGATGCCGAAAAAAGGGTCGAATTGGCCCCTCCATCTGCTGATGCTTGGGTGTCACCGGATTCTATTGAGCGAAACCCGGCCAACCCGCGGCTCATCTTTCATCAGAAGCAGTTAGACGATCTCAAGAAGTCAATTTTTGAGGTTGGAATACTTCAACCACTTACTGTTTACGAACGCAATGATGCTAAAGGTAGATATGTCTTAATCGACGGAGAAAGACGGTGGAGAAGCGCACGTGAATTAAATCTTCAAACCTTGCCGGTCCACATCCTTAAGGAACCAACGCCAGTACAGAACCTTACGATGATGTTCAATATCCACAAACTCCGTGTGGATTGGGAACTCATGCCAACAGCAATTTCACTTAAGGCATTGATGGAACTCAGCGGTGAAACACGGCAGAAGGAATTGTCCAAGATTACTGGTATGAGTCCAAGCATGGTGAGGAAGGCCTTAAGTTTGCTTTCGTTCCCAGAGAAGCACCGTAAGTTGGTTCTAGAGCATAAGATTAAGGATAATCTCCTGCTGGAAATATATGACGTTTTACGGGCGCTGGACAAACACTTGCCCGAGTTGGTCGGGAAAAGAGGCAAAGAGAAATTAATAGATGCGATCGTTGCGAAGGAAAAGGCGGGTCATATTAAGACCGTTACTGAGTTGCGTGATCTTCGAAAAGTCGTGGACTCAATTTCTCGCGGGGCGCCGAAAGACGACGTAGTGCGTGTTGTCAATCGCGTTCTTGATGAATCAGCCTTCACGATAGACCGGGCTTATTCGAAGGTTCGTTCACTTTATGATATCGCCCATTTGACGAATCAATTTCGCCGTCTGGCAGATGAATTGAATGGATTCAGCCCGGACGGAGTAGATGATGAGCTTTTGAGGGACTTTGCCAAAGCAACGCGAGACCTTGCTACGGCGATTGACCGAATAGAGAAGTCACTTGATTCAAGTAGTCTCCGTAGCAAGATTTAGTCGCGGCAATGAACCTTAATCAGGCCCAAGACTGTGCTTTTGAGCACTTTACAAGAAATGGCTTCCAGGTCGAGGAACTACCGTTCTTAGCTCGGTCACTTGAATGGCGCCCTCATGCTCTGGTAAGTAGAACTAGAGCCGGCGTCCTTAGCAAAGCGGCAATTGTTGTACGTGAAAACTTCGCGTCGATTAAAGAGCCACATCTCTGGGAACCATTAATCGAGACGCGACGACAGATGCCGGTCCTTGCAATTTACTTCGCTGTTCCTGAAAGCGAGAATCGACAGCCCCTTCAAGACGAACTTCAGGAATTAGGCATCGGACTCTTTCTAATTCGCCCGAACGGGAAACTTCAGAAAGTTATTAACGATCGTGTCCCGTTTGATGATGAGACGATGACTTATCCGATTGAGCCTGGAAAGCCATACCGGAATCGACAAAGTCTGTTCAAGGTTCTTGCTCATAGCATCGGGCATATTTGGTGGATAGACAAACATTTTACAATGGCTGGGCTTGATTATCTTTCGGAGTTCTTTACGGCACATCCAAATTTTGCTGAAGTCAACGAAATAAAAATTCTCGGTACTGACATCGTTGGGAATCCTGAGCTCAACCTACTTCGAGTCGGCTTAAATGATCTAAACACTGAACTAAGGGTGCGAGGAATAACGGTTGAGATGAAATTGATTGATATTCCGACACGACGTGCAATTCACGATAGATATATTATTTCTAGAAACACGACCTTTAACGTTCTACCGACCCGGGCAATGCGGGATGGGCAGTATGGAAGCTTGGTGCTCGACGATAATCCGCCGGACTTTATGACTCTTTGGGCCGCAGCCGCTCCGTTATAAGATTACTGATCGAATTGGGCGAGACGAGATAATTATTTCCTTAGACAACTGACGGCTATCGGTAAAGCCTGCAATGTTTCGTCGAACATTAATCGTTCGATAGTAAAAACCCCTCCTCAATCGGTCGGCTTCCTCACAGTCTGCGTAGCTAACAAGAAAATCAATATTGTGATTTGCGAGCTTCGTTAACCAACTGCGCAAACGCCTTAAGTCGTCGTCGCCAAAGACCGCCGCGTTATATTGCTTAAAAACTCGCCGAGCCTCAACGCTATATGGTGGATCAAGATAGACAAAATCACCTGGTTCAACCATCTCTAAAATCTTGTTGAAATCTCCTGCAACGAGCTTTGCTGACTTCAGGATAGAAGAACATTTTCTTAATGTCTCGATCGAGGGAATATCTCCTGATCTCTCTCCGCCATACGGAACGTTGAATTGACCTTTTGAATTCGTACGATATAGTCCATTGAAGCAAAATCGATTTAGATAAATGAATCGGGCTGCCCTTTGTGACGCAGTCAGTATCGACGTGTCCAATCCTCGAACACTCAGGTAATGTTCTCGTCCCTTCTTCAATTTGCCCAACTCCTCGACAAGTTCATCCAACCTATATTTGATTTCTAAATAGGTCGCAATCAGATCTTTGTTTATGTCGCCGAGCATTCCCCGATCTGGTTTTAGCCTGAAGAACAAACATGCCGAACCGGCAAAGGGCTCGACGTATCTTTTATGAGTTGAGGGCGACCAAAATTTCTCGAGAGTAGGAAGAATTTGCTTCTTACTTCCAGCCCAGCGCAGAAATGACTGCGCTGTGCTGAGTTTTAAATTACTGTTTTTCTTCGAATTCATTCGATCACCGGGAGAAATAAATCATACACCATTTGAAGGCTCACTACTATGATTTCAAACATTCCATTCTTACCGGTTAAATAGAAATCTTTGGCATTCATTAAACGATACGGCGGGGCTCGCGGGGATTTTCGGGTATCGTTGAGGGGCGGGCGATGGGCTGACGGCGTTCTGGGGTGGCGGAGGCGGTTGGGGCAGTTGTCAGTTCTCGGTTGTTAGTTATCAGTTGTTGAGGTGGATGCGGTTGGTCAGGTAATAGTTTTTGATTGCGAGTGTTCAGTTGCTGAGGCGGAGCCTCGGCGGGTTTAGGTGGGCATTTCGGAGAGGCGAGCCTCTCCGCTCTGCGATGCGGCGGAGCCGCGGTGGGGGATAGTGGTGAGTGAATGGTGAATGGTGAATGGTGAGTGGTGAGCAGTGAGCAGTGTGCAGTAAAGAGGGTTTTAGTAACAGCCGCCAGCTTTTAGCTTTCAGCTTCCAGCCGTTGGCGGTGAATGGTCAGTGGTCAGTGGGCAGTGGTCGGTGAGTACTTGGGAAGGACGCGGGTGGGAGTCCGCGATTTATCTATCGGCCGGTGGGGTTAGAGTTTGTAGCGGGTGAATTCGAGGCCGGAGACTTGGGCGTATTGAGGGGAGTCGGTGCCGTAGAGGGATTTGACGTATTTTTTGACGAGGAGGGCGAGGTCCACGAGGCCGGTGCCTTCGGCGTAGAGGGTTTCGTTTCGGGCGATGCGGGCGTTGCTGAAGGGCACGGCGGCCGCGGCGACGTTGGCGTTTTGGGTTTTCAGCTCGGTGGAATAGGCGGTGAGCGTCGCGGTCTGGAGCTCGGTCTCATTGGGGTTATAGAAGCCGGAGCCATTGACGACGGCGATCAGGTTATCGAAGTGCTCGACAAGCTGGGTGTAGCTCTGCTGAGAGACGGAGTTGCCCTGGCTCTCGTCCTCGGGCGTGTTGGGGTCATCAACGAGGGCCTGGGCACGGGCGCCGTCGAGTTTGCGCTTGAAGGTGCGGGCGTCGTCGATATCTTTCTGCGAGGCGCCGGAGGCCTCGAGGCTATTGACGATGCGGGTAGCGAGCTTGCGAATGCCCTCAAAGGCCTCCTGGCGATCATTGACGGCCATCTTCCATGTGGTCATCTCGTCGGTGACGGTGTCCATCTTGAGATCGGCGTCGGCCTTTTTGGCGTTGAGCGCGGCAAGGGCGATGGCCGGGTTTGCTGGGTCGTAGTCGGCTCCGTAGCCTTCGACAAAGTTAATAAGCTGAGCGAAACGTTCGATATTGCGAGCGTGTCCGGTTTCAGACATAGCAGGGTAACTCCTTTAATTTGATTATTTTGAGAGTGCGGGCAGAAGGGCTTTCGCAGGCTGGCTGTGAGAGGCCTTTGCTCCCGAACAAGGGAAATATAAGCAGAAGTTTGGGGGATGTCAATGGGGAGTGGAGCGAGCGGTGAGCGGTGCGGTGGGAGGCGGAGGTTGGTTTGGAACAGTTGCAAGTTGCAAATTGTCAGTTGCCAGTTGTCGGTTTCCATTTGCCAGTTGCTAACATGGGTTAACTATTCACGATTTACAATTCACGATTTACTAGTTTGGGGACCAGCCGCCAGCTTCGAGCCGCGAGCTGCCAGTAAGAACTCTTTCCGCACGATCTACGAGGATGATTTGCTTATTGAATTGCGGTGATCATTTCGCGGACGGCTTGGCTGAGGCCGACGAAGACGGAGCGGGAGATGATGTTGTGGCCGATGTTGAACTCGGTTATTTCGAGGATGGCGGCGAGGGCGGCGATGTTGCGATATGTCAGCCCGTGGCCGGCGGCGACGATAACGCCGAGCGAGCGGGCGTGGACGGCGGCAGTGCGAATGCGTTCGACCTCGGCGGCGGCTCGGCGTTCGCCTTCGCCATGCATGGCCCGCGAACCGAGCGTGAGTTCGGCATATTCGCCGGTACAGAGCTCGACCTGCTGTGCCCCGGCGTTCTTTGCTGCCTCGATCTGCTCGGGAGTTGGGTCGATAAAGATGCTAACGAAAACACCGGCGGCCTTTAGCCGCTCGACAGCGTTCTTGATCACGTCAAAATTGCCGATCACGTCGAGCCCGCCTTCGGTCGTCACCTCATTCGGCTTTTCGGGCACGAGCGAGACTGCGTCGGGCCGAGTGCGTTCGGCGATCGTGAGCATTTCCTCGGTCGCGGCCATCTCGACGTTCAGATAGGTCGTTACGACGTCGCGGAGCAGCTCGATGTCGCGGTCCTGTATGTGGCGGCGGTCGCCGCGGAGGTGGACCGTAATGCCGTTGGCTCCGGCCTGTTCGCAAATGACTGCGGCGGTTATGATGCTCGGCTCGATGGTCTTGCGTGCCTCGCGGATGGTGGCGACGTGGTCGATGTTTACGTTAAGGCGTGCGGTCATTATAGGAAGAATTTATCACAGAGAGCATAGAGGTCACAGAGGGAATTCAAAGCAGACGGGTGAAATCATTCGCCGGCGTTTTAGATTGCATCGACGTTCCTGTGAGAACCGACGTTACAATGGCCGCTGTCGGAACTTTGTTCGAGAAATGACGCTGAACCGGTTACGAAAGTCCGAACCTAGTTCACCGAGGTGCAAGAGAAGGAGGTCAGACATTTCGTGAGGCCGAAAGCGGTCTAACCGGAAATAGATCAGGCCCGACGTGAACTCTATCTTGTCCTTGAAAATCAGGTCGCCGAAATCGCTGTCGTTCGTAATTACGACCAAGTTTCTTTCGTTGGCTATCCGAAGAAGCTCAATGTCTTTGTATGCGGCATATTCTTCGCTTACCGAAACTACGGTGAAACCGGTTTCCCTGAGTGCTCGGATCGTCGCGAACGGAATATGCTCATCGGCTAAAAATGCGATCATTGCTGTGAGGACGGCAAGCTGAAGACCCATCCATCTTTCATACAGTCAGCTGCATAGGCAAAAACAGCACGAAGATCCTCCGGGGTAATTCGCGGATAATTGTCCAAAATATCCTTCTCGGTCCAACCGTCGGCAAATCGGTCAAGTATGAACTCAACTGTGATTCGGGTGCCGGCAATTGTCGGTTTGCCGACCATTATTTCCGGATCCGAGGTAATGCGCGTTTCCCAGTTCATTTTTATATTATACGCTTCGAGGGCCTATTTTTCATAGATTCCATTTCGGGCATTGCGGCGGATCTGGCGGACCTCGTCAAACATCCGGATGCTGTCTCGGAAGACGTTCACTTTGCTGCGGTCGTCGTTGTTCCAGCGGACGGGGATCTCGCTCAGCCGGAGCCCGCGGAGACGAGCGACATAAAGAAATTCGACGTCAAAGCCGAAGCGTTCTATCTGCATCACGTCGAGAAGCGGGCGGAACTTCGTAAGGTCGAATGCTTTGAAGCCGCACTGCGTGTCCCAGAATGGCATTCCGGTCATTAAGCGTACGACCAGATTGAAGACCTTGCCGCCTTGTTCGCGTCGCCAGGGCTGATGGGTGCCGATCAGCGAACGGTCGAGTGCACGCGAGCCGAAGGTCACGTCGAATTCGCCCGCCTTTATCGGATCGATGAGCTTCGGCATTTCTTCGATGGGCGTGGAAAGGTCGGCGTCGGAGAAAAGAGCGATCTTTCCTTCCGCCGCTAGAAGGCCGGTCTTTACCGCGTAGCCTTTCCCGCGGTTCTTTTCATAGCGGTTAACGCGTCCGGGCACGTCGGGCCGTTCGCCGAAGGCCTCTTCGGCGACTTTGGCGGTTCGGTCGCTCGAGCCGTCATCGACCACAATTACCTCGGCCGAGCGGCCCGTTTCGGCGATATACTTCAAGACCTCGCGGACGGTCGCCCCGAGCCGCTCCTCTTCGTTATATGCCGGTATTACGATCGAGACCTCAATGCCCATAAAAAGCTCAAATAGTACCCACAGATTAACAGTTTGTAAACTGCTATCGCACGTCGGGTTTCAGAACTTTCAACGCCCTCGGGCGTATTTATCATCAGCCGCAGTCCTCCGGTAAGGCGAGCCAGCCTTTCGCGGCAACCATTGCTCCGCGGAAAGTGACTAAGTTATGCTATATTCGATCATCAAAGGAACGCATTAATGACCAGAAGTTATTTCCTTTACGCAATACTTATCATCGCTCTCGGGGCAGTTATCGGCGGCCTTTTCGGCAAGTTTCCGTCCGCGACACAGGCCGATACTAGCGTGACGCCGGCGAAGATCTCTGCCGACTTCCGCGAAGCACTTGAGGTCATCGAGAAAAGCTATGTCGGCAAGCCCGATAGCGAGAAAACACTCGATTCAGCCGTTCAGGGAATGCTCTGGTCGCTGGACCCGCACTCGCAGTTCTTTACCCGCGACGAATTCCGGAAGCTCTACGAGGAGCAGTCTTCGCAGTTTTACGGCATCGGTGTTTCCATTCTTCAGCACCGCGACGGCGTCTATGTCCAGTCCGTGATCCCCGGAACTCCAGCGGACAAAGCGGGCATCCGATACGGCGATCGGTTCATTGAGGTTGACGGCAAGGACGCCCGCGAGTGGACGAGTGCTGAAGTTTCGAAAAACGTTCGCGGCGAACGCGGGACAAAGGTAAAGGTGAAGATCGAGCGAGCAACCACAGCGACCCCGGTCGAATTTGAGATAACCCGCGGCGGCGTTCCGCTGCCCTCGATCCGCAATTACTTTTTGCTCTCGAACGGCGTCGGTTACATTGGTCTGACCGGCGGGTTTCAGGAAACCACGTCAGCCGAGCTGAACGACGCCATAGAGGACCTGCAGAAACGCGGGATGACGAGCCTCGTGCTCGATGTCCGCGGAAATCCGGGCGGGCTGCTTCCGCAGGCTATTGACGTTGTCAGCAAGTTCATTCCGTCGGGCCAGACGGTCGTCTCGGTCAAGGGACGTTCGCGTTATGCAATAAGCCAGGAACTCCGGTCACGCGGCGGCGAACCGAGCCGATTGCCGCTGGTCGTTCTCGTCAATGGGGGCTCGGCTTCGGCTTCGGAGATCGTCGCCGGTGCCGTACAGGACTATCGCCGCGGGCTTGTGGTCGGCAGCGACAGCTTCGGCAAGGGCTTGGTCCAGCGGGTATTTCCGTTGCCTTACGGGACAGGTCTGACGCTTACGACGGCGAGGTTCTACACGCCTTTCGGCCGTTCGCTCCAGCGAGATTACTCGAACGGATCGATCTACGAATATTTTACCAACGGCGGTGCGGAGGACGAGGAAGCTCCGCGACCGAAGCCGGCGGGAGTTCCCGTGAAGCTTCCGGATGGCCGGGTGCTGATGGGTGGCAGGGGTATTGAACCGGACGTCGCCGTCAAGGGGCAGGCGTTCAATCAAACGCGTTTTCGGATAAATGACGCAGCGTTCTATTTTGTCCGACAGTTAGTCGCAGGCAAGATCAGCGGGCTTGAAAGCTATAAGGTCGATCGGCAGAATCACCAATGGTCGATCGCCCCGGACGCTTTCCCGATCACCGACCCGCTCTTCGATGCTTTCAAGGCGTACACTTTGGCGAATAAGCAGAACGCGCTTACGGCCGAGAACCTTGCCGCCGAAGCCGACTATGCACGGATGCGGCTGAGAATGGAGATCGCGACGGCGAATTACTCTAACGAAGCCGGCATTCAGGTACTGCTCGAACGCGACCCGCAGGTCCTCAAGGCCGTTGAGGTAATGCCCGAGGCACGCGGATTCGTCGATAACAACCTTGCCTCAAAGTAAGGTTTTCGTAAGTTCATAATTTGCGGACGAGCTTGGCGATCAGGTTCGTCCGCTCTATTTATAGGCGGTAATTCGGCGCTTTCGGATTCAGCCTTTGCTGTCCGATAGAGTAAAATACTTAAAGCCCGAATCTCTATGTATAAACAGATCGGAGTATTGACCGGCGGCGGCGACGCCCCGGGGCTGAATGCCGTTATTCGGGCGGTCGTGCGAACGGCCGTCAATGAATACGGGATGAAGGTCATCGGCATCGAGGATAGCTTTGAAGGTATTCTCGGCGAGACGCGGACCGTCCAACTTACGCCGAAAACGGTCAGCGGCATCCTGCCGAAGGGTGGGACGATCCTCGGGACCCGCAACCGAGGCAGCTTTGTAAAGATGGTGGACGGCGTTCCGGTCTTTCCGGAGATGCCGATATCGGAGGCTTTGGCGAACCTCGACATTCTCGGGATCGAAGCGTTGATCGTGCTCGGCGGCGAAGGAACGCTCGCGATCGCGGAACAGTTCGATAAACGCGGCTTTCCGGTGATCGGCGTGCCGAAAACGATCGATAACGACCTGGCAGCAACGGAACTGACGTTCGGTTTCATGACGGCGATCGATATCGCGACCGAGGCTCTCGACCGGCTTCATACGACCGCCGCTTCGCATGATCGGGTGATGATCCTCGAGGTCATGGGCCGCCACACGGGCTGGATCGCACTCCACGCGGGCCTTGCCGGAAGTGCGGATATTATATTGATTCCTGAAATACCGTTCTCTTTTGAGTCGGTCGTAAAGAAGGTGAAAGAGCGGGAAGCGACTGGGTCGAAGTTCACAAACATCGTCGTAGCCGAGGGCGCAAAGGAGGTAGGCGGCGGCGAGATGTATCTAGACGCCAAACACACGCGGCTCGGCGGCGTTGGCGATTACGTTCGGCGAAAGATCGAGGAATTGACCGATAAGGAAACCCGATGCGTCGTGCTCGGCCACCTTCAGCGAGGCGGCAGCCCGAATGCATTTGACCGGATGCTCGGGACAAACTTCGGTGCCTGCGCAGTTCGGGCACTTGCCGAGGGCGAATCCGGGAAAATGGTCGCCTTTCAGGCCTCGACCATCGTAACGGTTCCGATCTCGGAAGCCGTCGCGAATTTGAAGACCGTGCCGATAGACGGCCAACTTGTCCGGACGGCCCGCGATATCGGCATCTCGTTCGCTTCGCCGGCCGAATCGGATATGTAGCGAAAGTTTTTGAAATGGAAGAAATACGTAAAAAGATCAAAGATGAGCTCGATACGCTCGAAGAGGAACTTCACTTCAAGCTCCCGAAGGAGATACAAAAGGCACGCGAGTTTGGCGACCTGCGCGAAAATGCGGAGTATAAAGCCGCAATGGAGCGGCAATCGATCGTCCAGGCGCGGATAATGCAGCTCCGCAAACGGATGAGCGAGGTCGATTCGATCGACCTTTCGAAGATCCCGACCGACCGCGTCGCTTACGGCTCGGAGGTCGTGCTGTTTGAGATCGAGACCGAAGAGAAGGTCACATACCGGCTCGTCACCTCAGAAGAAAGCGACCCGGAGAACGGCAAGATCTCCACCGTTTCGCCCATCGGGCAGGCGCTGATCGGCCGGGAAGAGGGTGAGGAGGTCCGCGTGAAAACACCGACCGGCTGGCGTTCATTCGAAATAACGCGGCTGACCACGATCCACGAGATAGAATAGGCGAAACAAAACCACCGGGTCTTTTCGTACCGGGATTGGGCGTGAACATGAGATGCTTGGTGCGAGCATAGGAAAGATACCGATCCGGATACTTGATGCGATGGTCCGCGGACTCGCATCGCTTGGCGTGCCGCCGAATGTGCTGACGACCATCGGTGTGATGATCAACATCGGCTGCGGCGTGCTTTTCGGCATGGGCGAGTTCTTTTGGGCCGGCATCGTTCTGATCGTCGCAAATGTGTTCGACATGCTGGACGGCAATGTCGCACGGCTGACCGGTAACGTAACGAAGTTCGGCGGGTTTCTCGATTCGACGCTCGACCGGCTCTCGGACATGGTCGCGATACTCGGCATTATGGTCTTTTACGCCGGGAACACGCCGCAGCATTCGATAATCAATGTGATACTCGCGGGCGTGGCGATGATCGCATCGGTCTTGGTCAGCTATGCAACGGCCCGCTCGGAGGCACTCGGCGTAAAGGCAAATGTTGGCTTTTTGCAGCGACCGGAACGGATCGTTCTTTTGATAATCGGGGCACTTTCGACCTGGGACTGGAACTCGGACGTTTGGTGGTTCAACCGAATGCCGCAGGTGCTTTGGGTGCTGGCGGTCGGTTCGATCTGGACGCTGGTCCATCGGATGTATTTCATTTGGAAGGAATTTAGAAGGCTAGAGGGCAGGGCGGTCTAAGGGAAGATGTTCGAGTGGTTTGGTTCGGTGATCGAGTCGTTAACGCTGACGAACGTTTTGACGGGCGTCGGCATCTTTCTGCTCTCGCTGACGCTCAGCTTTCTTGCCATCGGCATTGTGATGGTCAAGATACCGGCGAATTACTTCAGCTCGCACTATCAGGCCGATTTCATGCCGGGAAGCCCGTGGCTGGTCCGCTGGGGAGCGGTGATCGCAAAAAACATACTGGGCGTTTTTCTGATCCTGCTCGGGATAGTGCTATCGCTTCCCGGCGTTCCGGGGCAGGGTTTTCTGACGATATTACTCGGGCTGATAATGCTCGATATTCCGGGCAAGCGTCCGCTTGAGGCAAAGATAATCAGCCGGCCTTCGGTGCTCGGTGCTATAAACAGATTTAGGGCAAGGTGGGGAAAGCCGCCGCTTATTTTAGATTAAGGAATGGTCTTCGGTTTTCTAAAACGAAAAAAGAATACGGACCTTGAGGCAGAGCGTCGCCGCTTCCTGAGCGAGCACGGGCGGATAACCGACGGCCGGATAATCGACAGCGAACAAACAGCGGCCGGTGAGGTCGTCTTTTATACATATTCGCTCAACGGCGTCGATTTCGAATCCTCAGAACTTCTCACGCCCGAGCAGCAGGCCGACCCACTCAAATACGCACCCGGAGCCAAGATCGGCGTCCGCTACGACCCGAGGAATCAAGGGAACTCAATGCTCGACTAACGCTGCTCCCGTTCATATATGTTCAAAAAGATCCTGATCGCAAATCGCGGAGAGATTGCTTGCCGGGTGGTGCGGGCCTGCCGCGAGATGGGCATCGGCACGGTTGCCGTCTATTCCGAGCCGGACCGCGACGCGCTTCATGTAAGGATGGCGGACGAGGCATACTACATCGGCCCGGCGGCCTCGGCGGAGAGCTATCTCCGCGGCGATAAGATCATTGACGCGGCCCGGCGTTCGGGGGCGGAGGCGATCCACCCCGGCTACGGTTTTCTTTCGGAGAATGCCGCGTTTGTGCGGCAAGTGACCGCCGCCGGGCTGACCTTTATCGGGCCGCCGCCGGAGGCGATGGAAGCGATGGGCGGGAAGATCTCCGCGCGTATCATCGCGACCGAGGCTGGCGTTCCGGTCGTGCCCGGGACGAACGAACCGGTCACCAGCCACGAGAAGGCGATGGAGATCGCCCGAGAGATCGGGTTTCCCGTAATGCTCAAGGCCTCGGCCGGCGGCGGCGGCAAGGGAATGCGGCTGGTCGCGGACGAGAGCGAGCTTCGCTCAGCGCTTGATGCCGCCCGGAGCGAGGCGATGGCGAGCTTTGGCGATGAGTCGGTCTTTGTCGAGAAGGCGGTCGTCCGGCCGCGGCACATTGAGATACAGGTCTTTTCGGACACGCACGGAAACCACATCTACCTCGGCGAACGCGAGTGCTCGATACAGCGGCGGCACCAGAAGGTGATCGAAGAGGCTCCATCACCGATCAATTCTCCCGAACTCAGACAGCAAAT
The DNA here is from genome assembly GCA_019639135.1 of Acidobacteriota bacterium. GTDB lineage: Bacteria > Acidobacteriota > Blastocatellia > Pyrinomonadales > Pyrinomonadaceae > OLB17. Next base: position 79,315 of record JAHBSL010000016.1, on the reverse strand, counting down.
GGGCGAGTGTGCTGTTATGGTCGCCCGGGCGGTCAACTACGTTGGGGCCGGGACGGTCGAGTTTCTGGTCTCGGACGTGGATCGCTCGTTCTATTTTCTTGAGATGAACACGCGGCTCCAGGTAGAACACCCCGTAACGGAGCTTGTGACGGGCGTGGACCTCGTCCGCGAGCAGATACGGGTTGCGGCAGGGTATCCGCTCTCGATCGAGCAGAAGGACGTCCAGCTTCGCGGGCACGCCATCGAGTGCCGCATCTATGCCGAAGACCCGGAGACGAACTTTATGCCCTCGCCGGGTGTGATCAAACGGCTGCGTGTGCCAAGCGGACCTGGAATCCGCGACGACGGCGGCGTTTATGAGGGCGGCGAGGTCTCGATCCACTACGACCCGATGATCTCAAAGTTTTGCGCTTACGGCCGCGACCGCAGCGAGGCCATCGACCGGATGCGGCGTGCACTGCGGGAATATGAGGTGGCCGGGATAAAGACGACGCTGCCGTTCTTTCGCGAGGTGATGGAGGACGAGGAGTTCACGAGCGGCCGGCTCGATACAGGGTTCATCGGCCGCTTTAACGAACGCCGGAAACAGCCCGAACCCGACCAGGCCGAAACCGACATCGCCGCACTCGCCGCCGCCTTGGACTATGCGGGCTCAACGAAAGCCACTTCACAAGCATCTACACCCCAACCGGGCATTAGCCGCTGGCGCCAAGCGATCGGACGCTGATCGCATTACACCAGAACAAAAAAAAGGCGGCCGCTAATTCGCGAGCCGCCTTTCTACTTCCCGAAATCGAAAAGTGAGGATCGTTCTTCGAGGTTGCTTACGGAGCGACGAAGTCTACGCCCGCGAGGTCCTCGTTGATGGTGATCGTTCGCTGGTTATTGACGAACGAGTGCCGCTTATGTGAGGCCGAGACCATGTAGGTTGATTCGGCGACCAAGCCCTCGATCGTGTAATAGCCAAAAGGATTGGTGATAGCCGAATGCGATTCACCCGATCCGAGGTCAACGACCGTGATCCGAGTTCCGGCGATACCGGTTCCTTCAGCGGTTAAAGCTCGGCCGGAGATCGCTACCGGAGCGGATGACGGACCCGTAAAAGGTTCGAAACAGATGTTTATCTGATCGATGACTCCGCCACCAGGAGCGGTGAATGTACCCGTATCACTCGCGGCCAGATTCGGGTACGAGTAAACATTTGTCAGGCCGGAAGGATTAGAACGGATCGCTATGATCGATACAAGCCTGTCCACATCGGCCGGAGCTACCCAACTTAAGTTCCAGCCTGATATTGACGTGCTGCTAACACTATTGAACGAGATGAACAGGTTCGGGTTATCGCCGAGACTGTATCCGAAATGCTCTCGGCTCGGGTTTGTTCCGGTGATCAGCGATGCGGGTCCCGGGAACGGAGGAACGGCATTGATGATCAACTCGGCCGGATTTGAGACCTGTGGAAACCGCGGATCGTTCCGGTCGAAGATCTCCTTACATACGCTATAACCGTACTCGATCTGAATCGGGGTCGGCGCGAGCTGATCCGATCCTGACGGTGCCTTCTGGCTTTCACCGACATTCGGCAGAGATCTCTTATCATCACTCTTCGCAAACTGAGCAAATACACCTTGCGACAAGACAGAAAAACACATTGCTAAGGCAACGGCACGAATAAGCAAACCACCTACGGCGGCACTCTTCCTGGGGGAACTCATAATTCTCTTGACTCCTCTTTTAATGCAAACGAACCTGTTGGTTCCTATGTCCGGAGAGCCAAAAACCCGCCGGCATACAAATAGAATGTTAAACAATATGTCCTGTTTAACAGATAAATTCCTGTATGTCAACAAATATGACGGCCAACCAGCAATCGTACTCCATCCGAATCGACCCATTTTGTTCACAAAGTCCGGGGAACTTCGCCAGTAGAGGCATCCGGCCTCGAGGCCTTTCAACAAAGCGGCGAGCAGATCGCTCTGTCCACCGCTTCGAGTTCCTACCAGGTAAACTCCCTGACAATGATGCAGGGGCTTGCCTCGAACGAATTACGGAGCAACGAAGTCAATACCGAAAAGGTCTTCGCTCGGTGTGACCGCTCTCTGGTTGTTGATGAAGGTGTGCCGCTTGTGCGACGCCGTCACCATATATGTATCGTCCACCGAAAGGTTTGTAACCGTGTAATATCCGAATTGATTCGTCATCGCCGAGAACACCTCGCCCGAAGTAAGGCTCATAACGTCAACGCGGGTGTACGCGATGCCGGTGCCTTCCGAGGTCAACACGCGTCCTGAGAGTGAAACCGGTGCCGACGACGGTCCGCTGAACGCGTCAAAGCAGAATGAGATGTGACTGATCTCATATCGAGAGCCCTGAGTCGTGAACGGGCCCGTATCTCCTATCGATCCAGAAGGATACGAATAGCCATTAGCGCTTGGGCCGCCCTTCACGATCAAGTAAACAATGATGCGATCGATCTGGTTGATCGGGCCGAGCGACCACTGCGACATGGCTGCGCCCGATGATGTGACGTTCATGAAAAGGTTCGGGTTTTGCGCCAAGCCGGTAACGCCGGCATTATATTTTCTGCCTGAGCCTGCGGTGAAGGGGAACGAGCCATTCGGCGAAGAAAAATCCAATTTATATTCGCCCCAAGCCGGATTGATCGAGGCACAACTCGGATTTCCGTTCAGCGGGATCGGAGCCGGAGCGAGTTCGTTGATAGGGGGGCGATCAAACTCCTTCAACGATTCGCTCTGTTTAAATTGAGCCGCTATACCGACCGTTGAGGTTATAATGAAAGCAAAAACGGCAACGACCGGGAAAAGACGTGCCAAAGTAGAATGATTTTCTGGGGATATCAGCATTTTCTCTATTTACTCCAAACTTGAACGATCAGAAGAATAAATGTGTTCATCTTCTTGTTCTTTTACTTGACGTAGATTGATCTAACGTTTGCTCTGCAAATACATCGAATGCACTTGAATTTCCAGAAAACACAAAAAAAGAAAAAAGGCTGCCAAAAAGGCAGCCAAAAGAAGGAAATGCGAATCGCCTGATCTATTCGGATCGGCTGGTGGCCAGGAAACTGATGTCGATGAGATCTTCATTCGGCGTGATCGTTATCACAGGTGGCGCGAAGGTGTAACGCTTCGAATCGGCAACCGAAATGAAATAGGTCTGGCCGGCTGAGAGACCCTCAAAAATGAAGTAACCGAATGAATTTACGGAAGCTATATGTGCTTCTCCCGTCAGAGCATCAACCGCTATCACTCGCTCAAGCCTGATCGCTGATCCTTCCTGGTCCATGACGCTTCCGCCGACCGTAACTGGTGCGGAGGACGGTGCGATCTGAGTGCTCGAAAACGTACATGTGACCGATTCGCCTTCCTCGACAATGATGTTCGCGGTCTTGGTATTCAGGTCGGTAGTTGTGTTCTGCTGGTTAGGAATGCCTTCGCCGGCAGTTTCGACACAGTTTATAGCATCGAGCTGCCAGCCGAACTTTTCGTTCTCTGTGACCGCGATCGTGCTCGAGACGTTCTGTACGAATACGTTTGAATCGACGTAACGATCCGCAGGCGGAGCGTCGTTATCGACAAGTGCAAACGAGGTCGCGCCAATGTTGCTGGCAGAGTAGGTAAAGGACTCGCTCGAGGCAGTACCGCCATCGGCCGTAAGAACCTGCTTAATGATAGTAACGGAGCCGGGCGTCGGCGGCTGCGAATTGCCGAGCCAGGAATAGAGCATCTTGTTCGGCGTTACGGTATCAAGCCCGCTGACGGCTCCAGAGGTCGAATCGGCGAGGATGCGGTTCATTACGGTTGCGGGACTCGCCGACGGATTGGCTTCGAGGTAAAGTGCCGCCACACCGGCGACCATTGGCGAGGACATCGAGGTGCCGCTCATCACGCGCGTGGCCGTATCGCTCGAGTGGCCGAGCGAAGTGATGCCCGAACCCGGAGCGAAAAGGTCAACACATGTGCCGTAATTTGAGTAAGATGCCTTTGCGTCGCTGCTGCCGGTTGCGGCGACCACTAAAGCCGACGAGGCGCTTGAGGGCGAGAAGTTACAGGCATCGAGATTGCGGTTCCCGGCTGCGACAACGTGCGTAACACCCGACGCGACCGAGCTGTTGATCGCGCTATCGAGTGTGCTTGAAACCGCGCTGACCCAGAGGCTCATGTTTACCACTGCGGGGTTTACGCGGTTATTCTTGACCCAATTGACGCCGGTGATGATGTTTGAAACCAGGCCCGAGCCGTTGCATGCGAGTACGCGGACGCCATGGACATTTGCGTTCTTGGCAACGCCATACGTCGAACTAGCGACCGTGCCGGCGACATGCGTACCGTGTCCGTGGCAGTCAATGCCGTTCTGTCCGTCGTTTACTGCGTCAAAGGCAACAGCAGCTCGGCCTCCAAAGTCAACATGTGTCGGGCGTATGCCGGAGTCGATCACATAGACATTGACACCTTGTCCGGTTTCAGCATAGGTGAAAACTCCGTTAAGCGGCATTCCCCTTTGGTCGATGCGGTCGAGTCCCCAGTCAGCGGCTGTCTGGACGTTGCCGGCATAGGCGATCATATCTTCTTCGACCAGTTTGACGCGCGGGTCGCGGCTGAGCATTTCTGCGTCCTTGGGAGACATTTCTGCCGAAAAGCCCTGAACGGCGCTTTCCCAAACCTTATCGACGGCAGCGTTGTATTCGGCCGCGATATTGTGTGAGATGGCGCTCATTTCAGCTTCGGTATAATAACCCTGGACGGCGTCCGGCTCGAAAACGACGATGTACCGCCCGGGGACGGAATTTTCGTGCTTGATCAGTTTTTCAGACTTACCCGAGGTTTGTGGTGAGAGTGCGAAGAGCGCCGACATGGCGGCTATGGCAACAATTAGGACAAGAGAGAGTTTTTTCATTTTGGTGTGATCTGCTCCTGAAATGAAATGGGGAATGAATGTCGAAGGCTTTTCGAGAGGAACGGGAATGGCTCTGAGAATGCGAGCCAATAAACACCTTACAATAAGAATAAACAAAGCACAACACAAATTTTTCAGAATGATCGAGGGTATTTCGAAATGATCGAAAATCGGTCAAATTGACGGAAGATCTGGAAGATATTTCGGCGGCTTTGGAGTTTTTTCCGATCGCAGAATAGAATAATTACAACGTAGTGAATTTATTTGAGGGAATTATGGAAGAACTACTGGCGGGCTCGGCAGGGAAGGAAGTCGATCTGGTGATCGCATCGGGCGTTACTCTTCGGGGTAAGGTTAGGTCGGTCAGCGGCGGCGTTGCCGTGATCGAGGGCGAGGACGGGAAGACCTTTCACGTATCTGTCGCTCATGTTGCGGCATTTGGCGAGGCGGCACATACAAACAGCCGGCCCGGCTTTATTGCTTAACCGTTCCCGCAAAATAAAAAAGCCGGAGGCTCAAGGTGCTCCGGCTTTTTGCTGTTGCAAAAATCAGTTCTTACTTTGCTGCCGGTTGTGCGACCGGAAGGTCAAGCCTGCGGAAGCCGTCGATCCGCTTTTCCCAGTAACCCTTGAAAGGTGAATAAGTAATGCCCTTGCTTCGCGAGGCGTGGTAGAAACCATTCTCATCGGCGACGATGCCGATATGGCCGAGCTTGTTCAGGAAGACGAGAGTGCCGAAAACGAAACGGTCGTCGCCGGTCACAGGAGTTGACATCGCCCAAAGCGAACGAGCACTGGTACGTTCGAATTCAATACCTGAGTCACGAAAGACAGCCCAGACAAAGCCGGAGCAATCATAGGTGTTGGGTCCCTGCGAACCATAGCGGTACGGAATACCGAGACGGCTGTTGATACCCTGAAGAATGAGATTCGAAGCGGCTCCGCCGTAAACGGTGCGGCGGGCTGCGGCCTTGTTCATCGCGGCAACAGGGCTCGTCTCTCCAGTTTTCTTTACGAGCGGCTCTTCGCGGACAACATTGATGTCGTTGATAAGTACGGGGCGTTGTGAGGTGGAGCGGGTTACGTTCGGCTGGGTCAGGGGTTGTGCGGGTGTCTGTGCGGGCGGTTGATTGATCGGCCGGCTTGATACCGGTTTTACAACCCTCGGGCGATCCTGACCTACAACAGTAGCGGACGCACAAATACCCAGACACATTGCGGACAACGCAAACCGAACCAATGAATTAAACTTCAAACCGTATTTCTCCTAAATGAACTTTATTTGCAGAACGCTGTCGCAGTTGGCTTGCTGCCAGAAAAGAGGTCGCACGAAGCGAAGGTGAAAACAGGGTCGCATCCGACCGAGTAACGCGTTCAAATTTGTTTTAGTAGTACTTATGAAGGCTAGCTTGATAGCAGGAAATGCGGGTCCTTCTTTGCCAGCCAATCAATACCCTAACACTTTGCGGTCAGAGTTTGCAAGAGGGCTAACTCCGGGTGGAGCTGCCATCAGCGATCGCCAATTGCCGGAAAAACGAAAAGCCCCGAGTTGAACCCGGGACTTTTGTGGTATTGGTTCTGGCTCTTTTAAGCCGAAAAAGATGTTCCGCAGCCGCAGCCGCCGGTGGCGTTCGGGTTCTCAAATGTAAAGCCGGAGCCCATCATGTTTGACGTGTAATCAACGACAACACCATTAAGGTATTGAGCCGAGAACATATCGACAAAAAGCTTGATGCCATGCTGGTCAAGCACGAAATCGCCCTGCCGCGAATCTTCCTCGATGTTGAGGCTGTACTGAAAGCCGGAACAGCCGCCGGGAACAACGCGTACGCGGAGCCCTGCGGTTTCGGGCAGATCTTCCTCGCCGGCCAAAAACTTTTTGATCTCGACCGAGGCGCTCTCGGTGACGTTCAAGTTTATTGAAGGTGCTGCAACTGCTGACATATCTTGAGTTCGTTTCTCCTAAAAGTTCTCAGAAGGAATCCAAATTCGGAATCCTTACAATATAGTAAATATTACATATTCCGGTTCGGAAAAACAAGCCGGAAAAGATCTGTTACTTCCTACCGCAACGGCCGAGCTGCCAAGACCAGGTGATGGTCGAGTTGTCCGGCCCGGTCAGCGTTTTGGTGCCGCCCATTACTTCACCGGTCTCATCGACGTATCGTTCACCGTGCCGGCCCGATTCAAGCTGGGCCATTAACGACAACATCCCTTCGCCTAACTCCTGATTCGCGGTTTCCGTATCAAGCGGGCAGTTCGACTCGTCAACCTCGAAAAAGCGACGCGTATCTGTTTTGAACATTGGTGTTCGAAGCCCGAGTGAGATACTGAAGTCGCGCTGGCCGGCATTTACATAAACATCGAAAAGATCTGTTACGACAGACGAGTATTTCTCCTCTTTTCCGTCGCGGAACGAGACCGTATAACTGCCTTCGACCGGCCCACAGCACGGATCGCCTTCGCGCCTGCCGGTAAAGATATCGCTCCGAAGGCCGTTTACGTAGATGACCGCGGGTTTTCGTGCGACTCCGGCCGCCATTTCTTCATTGGTACGCGGGGAGAGTTCAACATCGGCATTATCGACCTCGATGATCTGCCGGAACCCGTCGCCGGTCGAGTTGCCGTTGCTCGTGCGTGTTCCTTTAACAACTATCGTTTGCCGCCGTTCCCGCTTATATGTGATCGTCCCGCCCCAGTCTGCCGTGCAGGGTTGCCAATCGCGGACCGGGACCGTCACCTGAGATGCCTTCAATGGTATCTTGGTGACGAAGTCGGCCACCCATTCGATCACCGAAAGCGGATCGATGGATGTTCCAAGGCCGAGCTTGACGATCTTTCCAATGTCTTTTTGGGCGTCGATCTTATCGAGGGCAAACTTCGCTTTTAAGTTGACCTTTTTCGGTAGCGGAACGACCGGCAGCCCTGTCAGGTCCGAAGGCTGCGGCTTGCCGGTCAGCTTAATTGTGTTCTTACCGTTCGCGTCTGTGACCTGCCGGCTGATGTCGCCACGATCTGCCGCATCGACGAATGTCGGAAGAGACGTAAACTTGTCGTAATCCCGTCCCTGGATGAGGGATGCCCAGAACCCTGTGGACCTAGATGCAAGTAGTACTTCCCATTCGACCTTGACGCCGGAAAGCGGCCCGCCTTTCGGGATGCTGAAGCCAATATCGGAAACGGTCGAAAGGGCTGTTCCGATGCAGTTGACTAGGTCGGATTTGTTGATGTCTATCTCGACCTTGACGGTAACGTTTCTAACCTCGCCGGTGGTGTTGCCTGACCTCTTCGTTCGGATGAGCGGCATCGGCTGTTCGAGTTCAAATGTTGCTTTGACATTGAGGAATGCCATGATCGTTTTGGCCCATGCCAGAGCGGCGTTGACGATAGAAGCACCTTTGACCGTCTGGCTATTCTTGATCTTGTCGAGCGTATTGAGGTCTTTTGACAGCTCGTTGAAGGTCTTTACTGTCGTCACGACCTTCTTGCCGGTCTTGTAATATTTTTTCAACGAACCGAGATCGGTGACCCAGTCGCAGACCCCGCGCGCAGCAGGTGGGTTCCAACCGGCCTTTACGAATTGAACGCCGGATCTGATCTGCGGCGCCGGAGCGACAATAAACCCGGCGGAGTCACCGGCCAGCTCTTCGAAACGCGTCAGAAGATCGAGAAGAAGCAGCCGCTCGACGATCGACGCCTGTATCATGTTGAGTTTGATAGCATTGGGCGGTGACGTAGCGAGGTCGCCATCGGTCCCGGCGATCTTGCTCATCTCAAACAACATCCCGGCGTTGAATTGAATATGCGGGTCCTTGGAGTCCCGCATCGCCCGAATGTCCGCCAGCATTCTTCGTGCGACCTCGGCTGCCGGCATATCGGTGCCATCGCCCGCGTATTTCGCGGCGAGCTTATTGAGCGATGTGCCGACACCGAGTCCGACACCGCGAAGCATTCCGGCCACCTCGAAATCGAAAAAGCCGATATCGAGGCCCGGGCCGGAACGTGGCTGGTAGAGAACCTTTCCGCGTTCATCGGAGATGCCGAAACCGCCCTTTTGCAGGGCTGCGATAAGGAGCGGCAGGGCATTCTCCTCGAATTTGAGTATCTCGCGGGCGGTTTCTGCCCCGGCCTGGAACGAAGGATTGCTGCCGATGATCGCGGCCTCGGGAAGCCCGTCTTCAGGAAAGTTTGATAGAGGGTCGGAGTCGTCCCTGATCTCGGTCTTATCAGCCTTAAGGGCGGAGAGCGGAAAGATCCTCGGTTGTGCAGACGCCTCGAGCGTTGCAGCGACGAGCATCGCCGCTGCCGCGAAAATGGTGATTAAGCGCATTTATGTCCCTCCCCGGCTGATTCCGGCCGAACTTTTGAGCTACTTGAGTTTTGCGATGATCGCCGGCAGTGCTTTTTCGATGGCAGCTTTCGCCGCGTCGTTAGAACTGCCCTTTACCTTTTCGGTGGCCGTAGCGGTCGCAACGACCGTTTTGCGGTCCTGTGCGTAAAGCGTGATCGTTATGGTCGCTTCCGAGTCGCCGGCTTTGGATGTGCCGCTGGTGCCGGTCACCTTCCCAAAGAGTCCGCCGATCTTTGCTCCGGTAGATTCCTTTGCTTTCTCGATGTCAACAGTGACAACATTGGCGAAATTTCCGGATATCAGGTCTGCCTGTGACGTGACAGCATAGCCCGAGATTCCGGCTGCCGAAAGGCGCGAGGAAATAAGGCCGCGGAGTTCGTTTTGATCGATCTTTGACGTACTTCCGGAGAAGAAATCGATCGCTACCGTTTTCATCCTTCTGGAACCTCTGGTATTTGTTTCGTTCGAGACGGTAGTGATCGCGGTGGTATCGGCTGGCCCGCGTGACGGCCGTGTGAGTTCTGCGTAGGAATCGACCTCGGTGAAACCTGTCGGCACCTCGAAAAGGCTTTGGTCGAGTGTTTGTTTCGAGAGGTCGAGGGTTTCGATCCGCTGCGAGCCCTGTTCTTTTCCGTTCTCGAAGATCTTCATTGTACCGTCCAAAAAGAAACCAGGGTCTTGAGCAGACTTCACGATCATCCTGGGTCGGCAGCCGCCGGCATCTGTCGCTTCAGCCCGCGGGACCTGGCAATACTCGGACACGAGCGATAAGCTCACGAACCAGCCCTCTCTTTCCATTCGGATGCGGTTTGCGCCATCGCAGGAATCGGCGGACGTCTCGATCTCGTTGACATGCTTCAGCCAACGTGCCGTTAATCCGAACATTTGCTGCCGGCGGCCGGAATCGGCCACGGTTGACGAAACGGTTGCCGTGCCCTTGATGACCATTTTTTGTTTGGGCCGGCGGGCAAGCTTTTCCGGCGGGACGGTACTCCAATCATGGTAATTGATGAAGTAAGATCTCGTCTTTGGGTTGATGGCGACATCCTGCTTCAGATCGCATTGCGATATCTCGACCATAGGCGGCATCATCTGCTCCATCATCGCCATCATCTGGGGGTCGCCCTGATTTATGAGCTTTGATTCCCTCCGTTCGCGTACGCCTTTAGAGTAAACAGTGGACTCGCTTCCAAAGCCTTCGCCAAACGTCAATCGCTGGGTGATCTTGTAGTCCGCCAAAACGGCCGGAGCCGCCATCAGTAATGTTAGAACTAAACTTATTGTTCGCCGCATGATCTTTTCCTGTCTCCTCGGCATGAACCTGTGCCGGCGGGCTTTGACCGACCCGCCACGTTGCTATCGTACTCCAATACGCGATGATTAGTGAGGAAAATACTAAGAAATTTTAGCGAGGCGCGGAAAACGAAAACATCGCCGATTTCAGACGGTTCAAAGTGGATGAAACTGTACAAGGAAATGGGGCTGAGGAAGCAACCTGTTTACCCCAACACAGCGAACTGACGAACATTCACTGACGAATCTACGAACCTGAAATCGGTTGGGTTGGGAGCGAGCCTTTCAGGGCAAATCTAAGCGTTTCGCCGCCCTTTTTTGGAAAATCGCGGATCATGCATTTGTTCGCGAAAAGATCTTGAGTTCGGGCTTCATCGCTTCGATCGAGACGTAGCGGGCGACCTCTTCGGCGACCTTGCGGATGGCTGCGGCCTGCGGCGATTCGGGTGCCGAGGCGACGACCGGCCGACCGGTATCGCCGCCCTCGCGGACCTCAAGCCCGAGCGGGATCTGCCCAAGGAAATTGAGCCCATATTCGCCGGCAATCTTTTCACCGCCGCCCTTGCCAAAGATCTCGTACTTTGTACCAGTGTCCGGTGCGATGAAATACGACATATTTTCGATCACGCCGAGCACCGGAACGGCGACCTGCTCAAACATCTTGACCGCCCGGCGGACATCGGAGAGCGAAACCTCCTGCGGCGTTGTGACGAGAACGGCTCCTTGCACCGGAACGAGTTGAGCAAGCGAGAGTTGGACGTCACCGGTGCCGGGCGGCATATCGACGATCAGATAATCGAGTTCGCCCCAATTAACATCGGTCAGAAACTGCCGCACAACGCCATGGAGCATCGGGCCGCGGAGGATCATCGGCTTATCGGGCGGCACAAGCACCGCCATCGAGATCATCTTCACGCCATAGGCCTCGATCGGCTTAAGCTGGCCGCCGACGACCTCGGGCTGAACATAGCCGGTGCCGAGCATCATAGGAACATTGGGCCCGTAAACATCGGCGTCCATGATGCCGACCTTTGCTCCGTTCTGGGCGAGAGCTACGGCGAGATTGACCGCGACCGTCGATTTGCCGACGCCTCCTTTGCCGGACGAGATGGCGATGATGTTCTTTACACCCGGAATGGCAACATTGTTTGCAATGCCGCGGCCCTGCGGCACTTCGGCATCCATCGTCACCTTAACGGATGTAACGCCCTCGAGCCCCGAAACGATAGTGTGAGCCTCGGTTTCCATCTGCTCCTTTACAGGGCAGGCGGGCGTCGTCAGCACGACGCGGAACGAGACGTCGCCGCCTTCGATAACAACATCGCGGACAAAGCCGAGTGTGACGATATCCTTTCGCAGATCGGGGTCGATGATCTGCTTAAGCGAATCCAATACTTGCTGTTCGGTGATCTGACTCATTGTTTATTCGGTTTCTGATACTTTTCGTAAAAGGCTATTCTATCAAATTCTGATATGGGATTGTCCAAGCCAAAACTCTTTGCGTCGCTTTGCCGCGAGGCTGCGGCGTGTCGCATCTGCCCGGAGCTTGCGGATAAGACGGCAGTGCTGAGCGAGCTTAACGGCACGCTCGAGCCGCGGGTGATGTTCGTTGCCGAGGCTCCGGGGCGGCAGGGAGCAGACCGCACGCGTCGGCCATTTTACGGCGACAAGTCGGGCGAGAACTTTCAGCAACTGCTCGACTCGATCGGACTCACGCGGGAGGAGATATTCATCACTAACGCGGTGATGTGCAGCCCGCGGACGGAGACCGACGCAAACCGAAAGCCAACCCGCGGGGAGATCAGGAACTGCTCCGCATTTCTCAGGCAGATGGTCGAATTGATCGACCCGCCGGTCATTGCAACGCTCGGGAGTGTCGCTCTCGATGCTATCAAGGCTTTAGAACCACATAACCTTAAACTCGCGGCCGATGCCGGAAGGCCGGTCGAATGGTTCGGCCGCGTGCTTGTTCCGCTTTATCACCCGAGCCCGCAGGTGATCGCGGCCCAACGCGGGCTTGCGGTGCAGCTTGAGCATTTCGGACGGCTCAGTGAACTTATATAATCGAATCAAATGGATATCGATATCTACAACCACATCCGCTCCGGCGGCGCGGCGTATTTTGAACAGCAACGCGGACTGATCGCCGTTTGGGGCAAAGAGGCGGTTCCGTTCCTTGACGGGATGATCACAAACGATATGAAGACGCTCGAGGACGGGCAGCAGATGCTGGCCGCGTTCCCGAATGCGCAGGGGCGATTGCTGGCGGTCGTGCGAGTGCAGCGGCAGGGCGAGCGGTTCCTGATCGAGACCGAAGAGGCGACGCGGGAGAAGGTTCATCAGAATCTTTTTCGGTTCACTTATGCCGGTGATTTCTTCGTTGAGGACCTGACGGAAGCTTTTCGGTTCGCGAACGTGTTCAATAGATCAGTCGATCTTCCGGATGGCTCTATAGCCTTTCATGGCCGGGGCGGCGAGACTCTTGCGATTCCGAAGGATAGCTGGACGGCCCACGCTTCGTCTTTCGAAGCGGCGGGTGCGATGGCGATCCCGGAAGACGTTTTCGAAGTGCTGCGGATCGAAAGCGGGGTTCTGCGCTATGGCGTTGATATGGATGACACGACCATCGTGCCGGAGCTCGGGCTGGACGGACTCATCTCTTACAACAAGGGCTGCTACATCGGGCAGGAGATCATCGCCCGAATCCACTTCCGCGGCCACGTAGCGAAGCAACTGACCGGGCTGATCATCTCAGAACCCGGAGCGATAGCGACCGGATCAGACTTGACATCGCCGGACGGCAAGAACGCCGGCCGCATAACCTCCGCAACATTCTCGCCGAAACTCGAAAAGCACATCGCTCTCGCGTTTGTTCGATATGACTTTCTTGGTGAGGGAAAGGATCTGAAGATTACGGAACGTAGTGCGACAGTAAAGGCGTTGCCGTTTATCGATTAAGCACGTTTGATTTGGCTTGAAATGCCCGATTTGATTGACTTTTCTTTATTTCTTATTTCGTGGTTAATTTCTTTCGGCTGATGGAAATGTTTAAGAAATATGCATGAAATCGAAGATCCCGAGAAGATATATCTCCCTGAAGAGACCTATCAGGTCGTCGGGGCCGCGATGGAAGTCTATTACAAACTCGGTCCGGGTTTTCTGGAAGGGGTTTATCAAAAAGCCTTGTCAATAGAGCTTGCGATACGCAAAATTCCGTTTCGTGAGCAGGCACGGTTTCAGATCGAGTACAAAGGCAACCCGTTAGGCCATGAATACGTTGCGGATTTCTTTTGTTTTGACGAGATCATTGTTGAGATCAAGGCTACCGGCAGCCTCTCGCCGATCGATTGGGCGCAAGTGATAAACTACTTGAAAGTAAGCCACAAGCGAGTCGGGTTGCTCTTCAATTTTGGGAGCCACGGGCGACTGGAATGGAAGAAGCTTGTGATATAGAGCAACATAAAAAACCACAAAAGAAGAAAATAAGAAAATAGGACGCAAACGTGAACATTGCACAGATAGACAAGAACGAGCTTGATATTGACCTTCCGAATGCGAAGTTGGCCTATACGATCATTCAGTCGTTGCTGGAGGCGAATGAGGCTTTGAGCGATCTGCTGGTGGTTGCGGCGCATGCCTTGGACGAGGACGTGACGAAGGCCCTGACGATGACCAACGAGTGGCAGAAGTACCTCGAATCGAAGCGGAACATGGAAAACACAAAGGCGCAGTTGGAGAAACTCACCGAAGTCCTTCGTCAAATGGAAAATGGATAGTGGACAGTGGAAAATGAAGGAAGACGTGGAGAATCCATTAGCTACGAAAACGTACTCGTTTGCTCGAAGGTCGATCAGGTTATATCGGATGTTGGTCGCCGAGCATAAAGAGTATGTGCTTTCTAAACAGGCTCTAAGGAGCGCGACTTCGATCGGGGCGAATGTAGCCGAGGCGAATAAGGCTAAGCTGGTTTGAATCATGACTTCGGTTTGTTAGTTGTTAAGACTTTATTGGAGGTAAGCGATCTGTGAGCATTCTGGAGCAGAACGATGAAATTAAAGTATTTCCTTGCCCCGCGTGTCGCAAGACAATATCCTCGAAGGCAAGCCGGTGCAAGTACTGTGAGACGCCTATATCGGATGATGTAAAAACGGCCGCGATCGAAGCAGAAGAACAGGAGAATCGCCGTATCGATTCAGAATTCCATAGGAATATCATGTTGATCGGCACTGCGATCACCTTCGTTGGAGCTGGCTTACTCGGAGTGAGCATCGTGAACGTTTACTCGGGTCGTGGCGGTTTCTTCATTTGGTCGCCAATCATTACATTGGTAGGAATCGGGCAGGTAATCTACGGACTCGTCGGTATGAGGAAGGCGAAACGCCGAAAATGATTTACGACCTTATCATCATCGGTTCGGGGCCGGCGGGGATCTCGGCGGCGTTTGAGGCTAAGAAGGCCGGGCTCGATTACGTTGTGATCGAAAAGGGCCTGATCGGGAATACGATCTACAACTACCCGGTCGGGCTTACGGTCTTCTCGACGGTCAACGAGCTTGAGTTTAACGAGGGCGACCTGAAACCGGCGAGGGAAAAGCCGACGAGAGAAGAACTGCTCTCGTATTACGTGCGGTTTGTTTTGGATAATGAACTGGAGGTTCGGTCGGAGGAGACTGTTCTCGAAGTGCGATTCGAAGAGAACCACCCCGCCGACGGAGCGTCGGCACCCCTCCTTCGTAAGGAGGGGAACTTTCTCGTGGTAACTGACAAGGGCGAGTACGCGGCTCGGAATGTACTTTTTGCAATTGGGGCGATGGACCATCCGCGTCGTTTGAACGTGCCGGGCGAGGACCTGCCGAAGGTGCACAGTCATTTTCGTGAGACCTATCCGTGGGTAAAGAAGAAAGCGTTGGTCGTCGGTGGAGGGAATTCGGCGGGCGAGGCGGCACTTTTTCTTGCTCAGGAAGGTGCCGAGACGACGCTCGCCATCTTTCGCGAAGACTGGGAAAACACCGACCCGAAACAGGGTTGCATAAAATATTGGGTAAAGCAGCCGCTTGAGGAAGAGTTGCAGGAGAACTGCCTGAAGCTCTTTTTTCTCGGCAAGGTCGTTGAGATCCGCGAAGATGTCGTTGTGCTCGAAAGCGAATCCGGCGAACGTGTCGAGCTGGAAAACGACGTAGTGTTCGTGCTTATCGGGTCGGACGCTGACCTGACGATGCTCCGTTCGCTTGGCGTTGAGACCGAAACGGGAAAATACGGCGATGTTCCCGTCTATGACCCGAAGACCAACGAAACGAATGTCCCGGGAATCTACGTCGCCGGGCATTTCACCAACAAACGCCACATTAAAGCCGCGATCGAAGCACCGCGAAAGATTATACCGGCGATAGTGGCATCCCTTCAGAAGTTCAATTCGGCCGCGGAATGAAAAAAGGCCGCGGTTGCCCACGGCCCTCGAGTTTCTGAACTGAGTTCTAGTTCTTACCTTCCGGTTTTGTCATTCTTAGGATCATTTTTTGGTCCTTGAATCGCTCGGCGATGTTGGCCGGGTTTACTTCAAAAGAAGTGACGTCGAAGACCTCGGTCGTGCGTCCGCCGGTGGTCGTTGTCCAGCGATAGGGAAGCTGGACGCCGCCGGTCGAGCGGAAATCCGAGAGCTTGACCAGCGTTTCGCCGCCCGCTGCTTCGCCTTCCATCTTTCGGGTAAAGACGACAACGTCCTTACCTTCTGCCGGAGCCTCGCCTTTATTGAAGCGGACGACGTGCGGCATCGGTCCACCGATGTATCCGATCGCGACCGGGAGATTCGTGAATTTGTCGATGTGCAGGCGATAGACCGAGCCGGCAAACGACGCAGCGACGATGTTGACCTGTGTGCCGTCAACGTTGCCTTCGCCCTCGAAGGTGTATGAAACATCCATGCCCTGCGGTGCACTGACGAGCAGCATCAGGCCGATGCGGAGAAGTTCGTTCTGGCGAACTCCGCCGGCACGATGCATTACATGATTCTCAGCGCCTTCACGGGCCTTCCATTCGAAGTCGCCGGCCGGTGCCGTGCGAAGAATGATCTTCTTGCCGTCCTCGGTGGTGAATTCGGCATTGCCTTCCTCGCCTTTCTTGAAAACAAAGGTCTTGCCGTCCGGCCCCGTTACCTCGCCCGTTCCGGGTTCGGCACGGCGGACGATGATCTTCTTGCCGTCAGAGGTCGTGAATTCGCCGTTGCCTCCATCGACCTTAAACTCGGCACCTTCGCCCTTGCGTATCACGACAACGCTTTCCTCCTTCACAACATTGGCATCGCCTGTTGCGGTGGATGGGGCACCGATCTTGACGCTCTTTTGGAGCTTGTCGGGAAATTGCATTGCGATCTCGGTCTCGCCCTGCTCGGTCCGTTCCGTCTCGCCGATCTTTATGGTGTGTGTTGAGCGGCCGACGATGACCATGCTCTGGACCTGAGCGATGGCCGCCTCGCCGCCGATCGCCTGACGCGCCTTTGCGACGATCTCAAGTGCCTTCTGGTCCGACTTAAAGCTCGCCCCGGCCTTTTCAACTATCGCACCGAGCCCGGTGAAGAACAGTGATGCGAAAGCGATGGTTGTTATGAATCTTTTCATTCGTGCCTCCAAATAATTTTGATCTTGTACGCAGGCGGCGGCCTTTCCTATAAGCATCAGGTCAGGAGGACTCAAGCTAGTATTGCCAGCCGACGCCTACGATAGAAGCGATTCTGCCACTGGCCGAGCGTGAAGTGGTTAAGACGACGCAAAGAAATTGTAAAGGATGTAAAATCTGCCGAAAACGTATTGTCCGGCCTCGCCGCATAATTGCATAATGAACTCGAAACGCGAAGGTGGGCATTTCACGCGTTGGGTGCAAATGAAACGAAGCTGGCTGCCATATCTGATACTAACCGCGGTCATCGCCGTGCTGACGCTCTTTTTCGGGCTGCAGTATCGCTGGATGCGCGAGGCGAGTGCGGCCGAACGCGAGCGGATGCAGCGGCGGGTTGCGGCGGATGCGAAGGCATTCGCCGACGATTTCAACCGCGAGATCCAGTCGATCTATTTCAACCTTCAGTTTAATGCCGAAGTTCTCAAGAGCGGCGATCTGGCCGAGCTCAACGAGCGATATGACTTTTGGAAAGAGAAAACGGCCTATCCGGAGTTGATCAGCGACATCGTTTATCTTCCACCGGCGGCCGATAAAGCCCCACAGCGATATGACCGTTCGGAGGGCCGGTTCGTTCCGTTTGAGGCCGATGCCGGGCTCGGCGTGGTAAAGAGCCGCATCTCGTCAGCGGACCCGCGGCCAGTACCGGTTCTTGATGACCTCGATGCATTGGTGATGCCGGTCGTTTCGGGCGAGCGGCATTTTCAGCGGATCGTGGTCGATCGCGTGCCGCGGGTTGCCGTTACCGGGAGAACCATCGAGGTTCCCGAGCAGACGGTGAAAAATGAAGGGCATATCGTCATTCGGCTGAATCGCTCAGTGATCACCGAACGGATGATTCCAGAGTTGGCGGCAAAACATTTCCCGTCCGGTGATTATCGGCTTTCGGTCGCGGGAAGAGGCGGTTTGACCGTTTATGGAGATAGTGGCGGTGAGCCGGACGGTTCGGCGGGGCTCTACGACCTGCGGCCGAACACGATGATCTTTTTCGCTAACCGCGAACTCGATCTGCCGCGGCGGACGGCGGCACCGGCAAACGTGATCGTCGATCAGCGGATCGAGAGCACGACGATGACCACCTCGCCCTCACCCGCTCCCGGGCGAGCTAACACCTTCACATTCGAGATGCGGAGCACCGATGGCGTGCGGCAGCGAAGTGCGGTGATAGCAACGCCGGCCGACGAGCAGCCCTGGACGCTCAAGGTCACGCACGCATCGGGCTCGATCGGTGACTACATCCTCAGCGAGGAGCGAAAGAATCTGGCCATCGGTGCCGGCATCTATTTGCTGCTTGTCGGGAGCATTCTCGCCATTACGATCTCGGCAAATCGGGCACGGACCTTTGCACAGAAGCAGGTCGATTTTGTTTCGAGCGTTTCGCACGAGTTCCGAACTCCGCTTGCCGTGATCTATTCCGCGGGCGAGAACCTCGCCGACGGTGTCGCCCGAAGCGACGACCAGGTTACCCGCTACGGCGAGCTGATAAAGGGAGAGGGTCGAAAGTTGACCGGAATGGTAGAGCAGATACTCGAGTTCGCCGGTGCCCGGTCGGGCAAGCGTCGCTACAATTTTGCCGAAATGGAAGCAGGGGCGGTCATTCGGAGTGCGGTCGAGGAATGCCGTGGTGTCATCGATGCTTCGTCGGCTGAGGTCACGGTCGATGTGGAACCGGGCCTGCCGATGATCAACGCGGATAGCGCCGCTTTGAGCCTCGCGATCCAAAATCTCATCAACAACGCGGTAAAGTACTCGGCCGGCACGCCGCATCTCGTAGTTACTGCCGCGAACGGAAACGGGCGAGTTGCGATCTCGGTAAAGGACCACGGCATCGGCATCGCGGAAAAGGATATCAAGAAGATCTTCGAGCCTTTCTTTCGGGCTCGCAGCGTTGTCGATTCACAGATAAGCGGGAACGGACTCGGGCTTTCGCTCGTAAGAGAGATCGTGGCAGCACACGGCGGCTCGGTCGAGAGCGAGAGCGAGCCCGGAAGTGGCAGCACGTTCACTATTTCACTCCCGGCCGCGGCCCGAAAGCAATGAAGATCCTGCTCGTCGAAGATGAAAAAGGGCTGATCCTTACTTTGACCGACCGGTTAACGGCCGAAGGCTATGAGGTCGTTTCGGCGGCCGATGGCGAGGCCGGTTTCCGCTCGGCTACATCGGATAACTTCGACCTGATCATTCTCGACATAATGCTCCCGAAAAAGAATGGCTATGACGTTTGCCGTGACCTTCGCCGCCGCGGGGTCGAAACGCCCGTGCTGATGCTTACGGCAAAGGGCGAGACGATCGATAAGGTTCTTGGGCTGAAACTCGGGGCTGACGATTACCTGACAAAGCCGTTTGAGGTCGCCGAACTGCTTGCCCGGATCGAGGCATTGATGCGGCGGTCGCGTAACGTAAAGGACCCGATCAACGGGGCGGCGGCGTTTGGCAATGTGACCATCGACCTCGCCCGTGCCGAGGTCCGGCGAAGCGGCGAACCGGTCGAGCTTTCGGCAATGGAATTCAAGCTCTTGCGATTTTTGGTCGAGAACCGCGGGGTTGTGCACTCGCGTGACGAACTGCTCGACCACGTTTGGGGCTACGACGCGATGCCCTCGACGCGGACGGTCGATGTTCACATTGCCTGGCTTCGGCAAAAGCTGGAGGAAAATCCGAAACGGCCTGCCCATATACAGACCGTTCACGGGATGGGATATAAGTTTTGCGAATAGAGAACGGGTGGGAGCCCGCCCATTTATTTCTCGTCTGCCTTCAGCATCATTGCCGGCAGAAAGTCCAGATCAGATATGTCGTTCGCGGGTGTGACGACCTGCGGTGTGTACGAGGCGGCCTTGCTGCTGACAGAGACCGTGTACTCGGTTCCGGCCGTCAATCCTTCAAAGCTGTAATACCCGAAACTATTGGTGATGAAGTACCGGGTCTCGTTGCCGTCCGTGACCGAGACAAGTGCGAGCGGAAGTGCAACACCCGCGCTCGAAAATACTCGTCCGCCAACGCTGACCGGAGCGGCGGCCGCTACCTCGACCGCTCCGATATCAACATTTCCGTTCGTCAAACGCGAGATTCCGCGCTGATCCTCGGTAACGGCTGCCGGCGGATTGTTCGCGGAACAGGTAAGATCACGGACGCAGTTCTGTCCGGCGTCGATGGCCGGCGATCCTGCCTGCGGAAGGAATGTCTGTCCGAAGCCGCCGTTATCGGCCAACGGGCCAAGCAGCGGAGCTGTGTTCAGAAGATCCGAAGCCACCCAGCCGGTGCTGGTGCCGACGTTCCCGATTATGTTGTTTCCTTCGGACTGGAGGCCGCCCGCTGTGTTCGTCACATCGGGAGATGATGCGGTACCGTTGTTTCCGGCTACGATCGAATTGCGAATGAAGAAATTGACGTTTGAAGAGCCGCGATGAATACCGCCGCCGTTGTTTGGGGCAGAGTTTCCGCTTATCGTCACGTTCGTGATAACTATCGAAGCACCGTTAACATTCAGAGCACCGCCTCCGCCTGTCGTATTACTCGTATTTCCCGAGAATGTCGAGTTGGTGATCCTTGCGGTTCCATTAACCTGCATTGCTCCGCCGCCGACAGAACCGCCGCCGCTTAAGTTGCCGGTAAACGTCGAATTATTCACGATCAAAGTGCTGGTACTGAAGTTTTGGACACCGCCCGCCGAACTCCCGGTCGAGGTGTTGTTCGAGATAATGCAGCCGTTGATCGTGAGCTGGCTGCCGGTACTGCTGTTTCTTATCCCGCCGGCCGAACCGGAGGTTGTGTTTCCGGTGATTATCATCGCGGTAAGGGTCATGTTTCCGGAATTCTGTATCGCACCGCCGCTATTGTTGTTGAACGTGCTGACACCGTTACCTCCGGTCAAGGTCATACCGCTCATTGACGTTACTGCCCCGACCGTATTCTGAAAAATGCGGCTCGTGTTGTTGCCGCTGACCGTAAGTAGATTCGCCCCCGGTCCTGTGATCGTAAGAGCACCGGCATTGTTGATCACGATCTCGGAACCGGAAAGTGTAATGATCTGCGGTGAGTCAAAAAGGCTCGAAAATACGATCGAGTCGTCCGAACCTGCCGCATTCGCGGCCGCCACCGCTTCGCGGAGCGAGCAGTCGGCATCGCAGATGCCATCGTTCGTATCAGCGGTCTTTGTCACCGTAAAGGTCGCTGCAAAGGCCGAAACGCTCAAAAAAGTAAACAGAAGAAAAGCGGATATACCGGTCTTGATTGATCTCATTTTGTGTCCTCCAGTTAGTTGGTCAAGGATCGTTTACCGACATATGTGAGATGCCGGTAAGGATCCGAAACAGAAAGCCCAAAAGAAATGGGCCGCAAAGTCCGAGTTGTTGAAGAGTAACGGAATAATAGCCGAAACTTGAGAACTTTACAAAATTCCGATTTTTCTAACGGCTCACTATACTAGCCATACCAAAGCTCGGAAGGGGTTTCAGCGAACCACGAAAAGCACGATGGCGAGGTAGTGAAGGATGCTTCCGCCGAGGACGAAACCGTGCCAGATCGCATGGTGATGGCGGAGGCTGTGCCAACCGAAAAATACGACTCCAAGCGAGTAGCTAAGGCCGCCGCCTAGAACGAGGGCTAACGGTTCCCAGCCGAGCATCACGTAAAGCGGTTGGATAGCAATGATACCGACCCAACCCATAGCCAGGTAAGAGACAACACCGACTGCATTGTATCGCCCGCGGAAGATAATTTTAATCGCGATGCCGAAGAGAGCGAAAGCCCACACGAACGCGAGGAGCCCGAACCCGAACGTATCCCGCATTAGGAGCAAAAGGAATGGCGTATAGCTGCCGGCGATCAGCAGGTAGATGCAGCAATGGTCGATGAGCTGGAGGCGGTATTTTTTGTGCTCGTCAGTGGCCGAATGATAAAGCGTCGAGGCGGCGTAGAGGATGACGAGCGAGAGGCCGTAAACGACCGCACTCGCAATGTGCCAACCGTCGCCTTTGGTTACTGCCAGGGCAAGGAGAAAGACGAAACCAGCAATGCTGAGAAGCAGCCCAAAGCCGTGGGTCAGCGAATTTGCTACCTCTTCGACCGATAGAGCTTTCAGGCGTGCCTGTATCATTATCTTTAATGTGAAATGACCGAAGGCAGGGCGATCACCAGTAATATACACAAGAACGGCCCCGAAGCGTAAGCCCGGAGCCGTTCTGAGGGTGTAATAGTTTTGTCGCCGCTCAAGGTCAGAACTCGGTCTCCGCGTTTGAACGGCTCCGGCGAGCAACGCCCGAAGCATACGCTGCCTCTTCGACCTCGGCGGCGACGGCCTCGCCGACCCGCCGGTCGAACACCGAGGGAATGATGTAATCCGGATGCAGCTCATCATCGCCGATGATCCCTGCAATGGCATTTGCGGCAGCGAGCTTCATCTGTTCATTGATCCGCGACGCCCGGCAATTCAACGCTCCGCGGAAGATGCCGGGGAAGCAGAGCACGTTGTTGATCTGGTTCGGGTAGTCCGATCGCCCGGTCGCCATTACGGCCACATGGCCCTCGGCCTCTTCCGGCATTATCTCCGGAACCGGGTTTGCCATCGCGAAGACTATCGGGTCGGTATTCATCTTTTTGAGGTCGTCGATGGTGATCGTTCCCGGTGCCGAAAGGCCGAAGAATACGTCCGCACCGGCGATCACATCGTGGACCTTACCTTTCTCTTTGTTCGGATTCGTATTGCGGGCGTACCAATCCTTGACCCAGTTCATGTGTTCCTTACGGCCGTCATAGATAGCTCCGACGGTATCGCAGCCGACGATGTTCTTTACGCCGGCGGCCATTACGATCTTTGAGCAGGCGACGCCAGCCGCTCCAATGCCGTTTACAACGACCTTGATATCTTCCATCCGCTTCCCGATGATCTTCAGCGCGTTGATCAATGCCGCCAGTACGACGACGGCGGTGCCATGCTGATCGTCGTGAAAGACCGGGATGTCGAGTTCTTCCTTTAGCCGTTCCTCGATCTCAAAGCAACGCGGAGCGGAGATATCCTCAAGATTAATGCCGCCGAAAGCTACGGCGATATTTTTGATCGTTTGAACGATCTCGTGCGGGTCTTTCGTATTCAGGCAGATCGGGAAGGCATCGACGCCGCCGAACTCCTTGAAGAGCTGTGCCTTGCCTTCCATCACCGGCATCGCAGCCGCCGGGCCGATGTCGCCAAGCCCGAGAACGGCCGTTCCATCCGAGACGACGGCGACGGTGTTTTTCTTGATCGTCAGGTTAAAGACCTTTTCGGGATCTTTGTGAATGGCCTGGCAGACGCGGGCTACGCCGGGCGTATATGCCATCGAAAGATCGGACCGCGTTTTGAGCGGAGCTTTCGAGACCATCTCGATCTTTCCGCCAAGGTGCATCAGGAACGTGCGGTCGCTGACGTGGATGACCTCAACGCCGTCAATATCCCGGAGCGATTCGATGATCTCTTTGTCATGCGTTTCGCTCGAGGCGTTAACGGTGATGTCGCGGATAAGGAAATCTTTGCCGACGCTTGCGATGTCTATGCCTTCGATGTCGCCGCCGGTGCGGCCGATGGCGGTCGTGATCTCGCCGAGCTTTCCGGGCTTGTTGTGGATCTTTACGCGAAGGGTGAGGCTGTAGCTCGCGTTGGGTGATAAGTTACTGGACATTTGTGTAAAAGGAAATTATCGCGAATTGAAAACCGCTAATCAAACGGATGCCGCTTCGAACACTCGCAGGAGGCCCGGGAGGCCATTGCCGAATCTGCTATAATATCGTTTTGGAGGTAGCGATATCAGTACTGTCCACGGCTTCGTAAAGGGGCTTAAGCACAATCAGCTAAAGCGGATCGAAAAGCTCGCGTCGCGGCGGGTTCCGCAGGATTCCATCATCTCAAATGAACTTGCCCGCCAGATGTCGGAGATATCGAACGAGACCGGCCGGCAGGTCGGCGTGTTGATCAACCGAAAGGGACAGGTCGAATACGTGATGGTCGGCGATGCGAAAAGCATCGAGATGCCCGACTTCGGCCGTTCGCGTGCGGGCTCGGGCCGTTTCCGCGGCCTGCGGTGCGTTCACACTCATCTGCAGAATGAAAAGCTGACGCAGGACGACCTCACGGACCTTGCCTTGCTTCGGCTCGACCTGATGGCGATCATCCAGGTTGACCGCGGCACCGGGCTTCCGGGACTTGTCCACGCTGCCCATCTGCTACCGGGCAATGCCGAGGCGATCGCGAGCAATGGCGATGCAGAGCCTTTCGCGTTCCTTTCGCCTGCGATACCGGCAAACCTTGAAACTGATTTTATCGAGCTCATCACTTCACTTGAGAGCGAGATGGTTCGCGTTCGCAAGACCGCACGCAGCGGCCAGGGAGCCCGCGAACGTGCGATCCTCGTTGGCATCTCGACCGGAGCGGCGATGGACGCCGAAGAATCGATGGCCGAGCTTCGCGAGCTTGCTCTTTCGGCGGATGTGATGGTTGTTGACACAATAATTCAGCGGCGGCCGCAGGTCGACCCAAAGACCGTACTTGGCCGCGGCAAATTGCAGGACCTGCTCATCCGCTCGATGCAGCTCGGGGCTGATCTCATAGTCTTCGATCAGGAACTCTCACCCGCACAGGTCCGCGAGATCTCGAAGGCGACCGACCTCAAGGTTATCGATCGCCCGCAGCTTATCCTCGACATCTTTGCCCAACGTGCCCAGTCGCGGGAAGGTAAGCTGCAGGTCGAGCTGGCCCAACTCCGATATATGCTGCCGCGGCTGATCGCCGGACAGGATTCGGCCTTTTCGCGGCTGGCAGGCGGCATCGGCGGACGCGGCCCGGGAGAGACCAAACTCGAAACCGACCGGCGGCGCGTCCGTGACCGCATCTCGCAGCTCGAAAAGCAGGTCGAAGGGCTCGCCCGGCAGCGGCAAGAGCGGCGAAAGGCACGCGTTCAGCGAGACCTGCCGGTTATCTCGCTGGTCGGCTACACGAACGCCGGAAAATCGACGCTGCTCAATGTGCTGACGCGGTCAGAGGTCTATGCCGAGCGGAAGATGTTTGCGACGCTCGACCCTACCTCTCGGCGGTTGAGGCTGCCCGAAGAACGTGAGGTCATCATCAACGATACGGTCGGCTTTATCCGCGACCTGCCGAAGGACCTGGTTGCGGCTTTTCGTGCGACGCTCGAAGAGATCCAGGAAAGCGATTTGCTGCTTCATGTAGTTGATGCGGCAAACCCGCGAGCCCTTCAGCAGATCGACTCTGTAGAGAAGATCATCAGCGAACTAGGCTACGGCAAGGTTCGTGAGATCGTCGTCCTGAACAAAGCGGACGCCGCATCGCCAGAGTCACTGGACGAACTTCGCCGGCAGGTAACGCTTGACAGTAACCGCGATTGCGTGGCAATTTCAGCTATTCGCGGCGAGGGACTTGGGGAGATGCTCTCGAAGATCGGGATCGCCATCGGCTCCTCGGAACTTGCGGCAACGCAATCGGTCTAGAACGGGAGCGGAACTATGAAGCAAAAGATGGAGAACCTCAGATCTCCCGCCGGCCGCTACCTCTCAAAGGCGGCGGACGCCATTCGTGGGCCATTCTTTAAACTTACGTCGGCCCAGCGCTTTTGGATCGGCTTCGCGGTTCTTGCCCTGGCGACCACATTTCTCATCGAAAATCCGTTCTCGCGTTCGATCGGTGGTGCCGGGTATAAGGCCGGCGATGTCGCCCGAGAGACCATCATCGCACCGGCAGATATCTATTTCATTGACGAAGCGGAGACCGAACGGATAAGGCAGGTTGCCCGCGATGCCGAGCGGCCGATCTTTGTCTATGAACCGCGGCGAGCCGAAGAAGCGGTACAGAGTTTCCGTTCGGCCTGGGAAGATCTTCAGAAAAAGATCGATTCAGCTCCAGCCGCCAACCGGGCAAATGCTAATGCCGCTCCGGCCAATGTTGTATGGAGCGGGGCAGGCGGCAAAGAACTTGGAAATATTTTTGCCCAGCGAAGGTTCACGTTAAATGAGATCGATGCAGTAACCCGCTTACTACGGGAGAACTCGGGCGGCGATATTTTCGGCGACCAGGACAGGCAGTTTCTTCAAGGCGAGATCATCATCGTCGATCGCCAACGGCCAACTGAGATGCGGCAAGCGACGCGGCCGATGACGACGATGACCTCGCTCTCAGACGCGAGGGCGAAGCTCAAGGAAGGCCTCGGGCAGATCCGAAGCCTTTCCGAACGGGAAGCAGAGGCCTTTTTCGCTGCGACGGCACCATTGATACAGCCGAGCGTCGTCTATGAC
Organism: Acidobacteriota bacterium; assembly: GCA_019639135.1. GTDB lineage: Bacteria > Acidobacteriota > Blastocatellia > Pyrinomonadales > Pyrinomonadaceae > OLB17. The sequence continues at coordinate 52,808 of JAHBSL010000016.1, read as the reverse complement.
AGCTCGGCGACCGAGGCGGCAAGGCAGGCCGTGGCGGAGAGCGTCGAGCCTGTTGCGGTCTCGCTCAAACGCGGCGACCGGATCGTGACGCAGGGCGAAACGATCTCGCCGGCCGTACTTTCGCAAATATCTGCGATCGAGAATTATTACGCGAACACTCGTGTCTGGAATCGGTTTTTCGGCCTATTGCTGCTCATTTCGGCGCTTTATTGGATCGCCTGGAAGTTCATCGAGCACCGCGGGATAGTTCCGCGGCTCGCTCTTTCCGAGACAAAGACGTTCGCTCTTTTCGGCTCGATAACGCTGACGCAGGTTCTGTTGATGTCAATGTTCTTTCGGTTAGCGGATTTTACCGCTACGCAGAACATCCGAGCGCCGATGAACGACCCGAGCATCTGGGCATTCGCGATACCGTTCGCATTCGGCAGCCTTGTAATGACGCTGCTTGCCGACCGGAGAACAGCTCTTTTCACTGGGCTCTTTTCGGCGGTGCTTGCAGGGTTTTTGGCTCCTCGCGGATTTGAGTTCACGGTTTATGCGATCATTGCCTCGTCGGTCGCAACCTACGGCATCGGCCGCTACCGGAGCCGGCAGACGGTGACCTTGGCCGGTGCGATGGTCGGAGGAGCAAGCGCCGGAGTTGCCGTCGCCTTGATCGCCTTTACCCAACAGCCTTTCATTCTTAACACGATCCTGCTATCGGTCGCTTGCGGGCTTGCGAGCGGTGTTTTGACCGCGGCCTTTACGGCCGTTCTGCTTCCGGTATTTGAGAACGTTTTCGGAATTCTGACGGACGTCAAGCTGCTCGAGCTCTCGAATGCCGATCTTCCGGCACTCGGCCAGTTGGCACTTCGGGCTCCGGGTACGAACCAGCACTCGCACGCGGTCGGCCAGCTCGCGGAAGAGGCTTGCAGGGTTGTCGGCGGCAATGCACTTCTCTCGCGGATCGGGGCTCTCTATCATGACATCGGGAAGTCCGCAGCCCCGGAACACTTTGTTGAGAATCAGCTCGGCAAGAACCCGCACGACCGGCTAAAGCCGGCACAGAGTGCGAAGATCATTATCAGCCACGTTACCTACGGCGTTAAGTTGGCGAAAGAGATGGGCCTGCCGCAGCGGATCATCGACTTTATCCCGCAGCACCACGGAACGCGGACACTTCATTATTTCCTCAAGAAAGCGCAAGCCGAAGCCCGAGATGAGAACGAGATAAGCGAGAACGATTTTCGTTACCCCGGACCGAAGCCGCAGTTTCGCGAGGCGGCGATAATGATGATCGCCGATAGCTGCGAAGCCGCTGCCCGCTCGCTGGCCGAACCGACGCCCGAGAACATAAGGTTCATTGTCACGAAGATCATCGATGCGATCGTCAGCGACGACCAGCTTGACGAATGCGACCTGACGCTTCGCGAACTGACGCAGATCAGGGAATCGATGATCCGTTCGCTCGTTGCGATCTATCATTCGCGGGTCGATTATCCGGGCTACACGCCGCCGCAATCGGGGCAATATAAGATAACGCCCGATGAACTCGACAGCGAAGAGCGCGGTATGAAGTACATAAACCCGGCCGACATTCCCGTCTCGCCGGGTGGCGAGATCGAGGACGAAGCGATCGATCGCTCACAAAAGCCTGATAGCACTGAGCCGAAAAAGGCCGAGAGTTCGTCGGCGTAGCCTTAATCTCGATCGAGTAAGGGGAGGAGAATATGAAACGCTGGCTCAGTTTTCTTGTTAAGCTGTTGGCCGGAGCGGTACTTCTGGCCCTGGCCGTTATTGCGGTCCTTTGGTGGGTGACGAAGCCTGCCCGTCCCGATGATTTCTACCTTCGTTCTCCAGAGTTCCCGGCCTCTCCCGGCAAGATTGTAAAGATTGAACCTTTTGCCCGCATGGTGCCGGCAACCGCGAATGGCTGGCGGCTGCTCTATTCTACGACGCGATTCGACGGCTCCATGGCCCCGGCGAGTGCGATCGTTCTCGCACCAAAAGAGCGAAAGGCGGAGCCTGCGAACGTTATTGCCTGGACGCACGGAACGACCGGCTTCGACCCTGCTTGCGCACCCTCGGTACTCGATGAGCCGTTTGCGAATGTTCCGGCTCTCGAAGAGGCTCTTGCAGAAGGCTGGGTCATCGTCGCGACGGACTACATCGGGCTCGGGACCGAAGGCCCGCATCCATATCTGATCGGCGAGGGGCAAGCCCGCTCGGCACTCGATTCCATCCGGGCGCTCAAGCAGATCGAAAATATCAATGTTTCCGACAACGTGGTCGTTTGGGGGCATTCGCAGGGCGGGAACGCGGCACTCTGGACCGGCATACTCGCAGCGAGCTACGCGCCGGATGTGAAGATCAATGGCATCGCGGCTCTCGCTCCGGCAACAGATCTGCCCGGTCTTGTTAAAGCGGCAGAAAAGACCAGTGTCGGAAAGATCCTTTCGTCCTACATTATCTTTGCGTATAGCGGAACGTACCCTGACGTAAAATTTGAGGAATACATCAAGCCGTTGGCCCGGCCCGTCGTCAGCGATATGTCCTCGCGGTGTTTGGCCGGGACCGAAGCTCTTTTTCTTGTGGCAGAGACGTTCATTACAGGCGAAACGATCTTCGCGAAAGACCCGACGAGCGGCCCGCTCGGCGAAAGGTTGAAAGAGAATACACCGAACCGGCCGATTCCGGCACCGGTGATGATCGCACAGGGGCTGACCGATGAGCTTGTTCTTCCGGAGCTTCAACAGGCCTTCGTTGACGAGCGGTGCAAAGCCGGGCAGGCGGTCGAGTATGCTAGATATTACGAGCGCGACCATCTGACATTGGTCGCGAAGGATTCGCCGCTTACGGGCGACCTTATCGGCTGGACAAGAGACCGGCAAAAAGAAAAGGCCGCCGCAGCGACCTGTTCATTTTCTGATCGGTGAGCGTTTAGCTCTCGTTGTTTATAAGTTCCTTAAGCTCCTTACCGGGCTTGAAATAGGCTACGCGTTTTGCCGGGATGTCCACTGCCGCACCTGTCTTCGGGTTGCGGCCTTTTCGTGAATTTCGTTCGCGAATGCGAAAGCTCCCAAATCCGCGAAGTTCTATTTTTTCACCCTCGTTGAGCGAGTGTATGATGCTGTCGAGCACTATCTCGACCAGTTGCTCCGCATCCTTTTTTGTTAGTTCCGCTTCAACCGCGACACGCTCGACCAGGTCTGCTTTTGTCATTGCAAAGTCTCCCGTTGTGTTTGAAAGCGACCGGAACTACGCAGTCGTTTCCTCTGCTTCTTCGTTCGATGATTCAGCTTCGTTGGGAGCTTCAGTCTCGGCAGCCGGTTCTTCGGCGGCCGCTTCCGGAGTTTCAGCCGCTTCTTCAACAACTGCCTCAACAGTTTCTTCTGCCGGAGCCTCCACGGACGGAGCTTCTTCAGCCTCCGCCGCGGGTTCCTCGGCTTTTTCCTCTACGACCGGTTCAGCCTTTTTCTCGGCCTTTTTCTCTTCTACCGCCGGAGCCGAGTTGCCGAACTTCAGATTGGCGAGTTCGCCAAGTGAAGCCATGCCGCCCTTCGCCACGCTCGTGTACTGACGGGTATCGACGATCGGTTCGTCGTCCTTGCCGACCGCGCGATGCGAGAGGCCGATCTTCTGCTCTTCGTTCTCGATGCGGAGGATCTTGAAGTCCATCTCCTGTCCGACCTGAACGACGTCCTCGGCCTTCTCGACACGCTCTTCCGAGAGTTCCGAGATGTGGCAGAGCCCTTCGAGCCCTTCACCGAGTTCGACAAAGACGCCAAAGTTCGTGAACCGCGAGACCTTTCCGCGGACCGTGTCGCCCGGCTTGTGGGTCGCGATGAACGACTCCCAGGCACTCGGCGTCAGGTCCTTCATCGAAAGCGACAACCGTTGGCCATGGATGTCTATATTCGTGACGATGGCGTCAACTTCCTGGTCTTTCTTAAGGAGTTCCTTCGGATGTTTGAGCTTCCGGCCCCAGGTGATATCGGAGATGTGGACAAGCCCGTCGATGCCGTCCTCGACCTCGACGAAGGCTCCAAAATCCGTAAGATTCCGTACCTTTCCGCGGATCTTGGTTCCAACAGGGAAGCGGGCGGCGACGGAATCCCATGGATTTTCCTGCATCTGCTTCATTCCGAGGCTGATGCGGCGTTCGTCGGTATCGACACCTAGAACCTGGACCTCGACCTCATCGCCGCGGCGGAAGAGCTTCTTCGGACTGCCAGGACGCTTTGACCATGAGATCTCGGAGACGTGAACGAGGCCCTCGACCCCCGGTTGAAGCTCGACGAAGATACCATAATCGGCCACCGAAGAGACCTTGCCCTTGAGCTTGGTGTTGACCGGGTAGAACTCGACGACGGTTGACCATGGGTCCGGGTGAAGCTGCTTGTAGCCGAGCGAGATCTTTTCTTTCTCGCGATCGAGCTTGATGATCTTCACCTGAACATTGTCGCCTGTCTTGAACATCTCGCCGGGGTTTTGGATGCGGCCCCACGACATATCGGTGACGTGAAGCAGGCCGTCGATGCCGCCGATATCAACAAAAGCCCCGTATTCGGTGAGGTTCTTGACCGTCCCTTCAACTATGTGTCCGACCTCGATCGCAGCAAGCGTTTCCGCTTTTTGTTCGTTTATGACCTGATCGGTGATGACCTTACGCGAGAGGACGATGTTGTTGCGCTTCCGGCTGAACTTGATGATCTGGGCCTCGATGTCCTGCCCGATGTAGGAATCGAGATTTCCGACCGGACGCGAATCGATCTGCGAACCCGGAAGGAAAGCCTCAACACCGCCTAGGTCAACATTAAGGCCGCCTTTGGTCTTGCTGACGATCTTGCCGACGATCGGCGTCTCGTTCTTGTAGGCCTCTTCGATATCTGCCCAAACCTTACGGTTAACAGCGTCATTGCGCGAAAGGGCGGGCGGAGCGTCTCCGGTCGAGATGTTCTTGATCATCACCTCGATCATGTCGCCAACCTTTACCGACGACTCTGCTCCTTCCGGAAACTCATCGCCCGGGATGAGCCCTTCGCTCTTATAGCCGAAATCGACAAGGACGCCGCGGTCGGAAACCCCGACCACTTTTCCTTCGACGATATCACCGGAGTGATACGTCACCTGGTCTTGCTCGAACTGCTCAAGGATCGCACCAAAGTCGATCTCGCTAGCCCCTGTCGCCTCATCTGCGGCCTCGATTGCCGATTCCGCCTTCGCAGTTTCAACTACTTCTTTTTTTGCGGCGGTACCGTTCTCGTTCTCGTCCGCTGCCTTGTTAACCTCTGTTGCCATTAAATGTGTTTAAACGTTCCTGTAAAAAGTGTTTGCCGCACGTCATTTTACCTGAATCCGGCCTTGCCAGCGGCGGGGCAATGCCCGGGAATTACCAGTAATCATTTGGGTTACCGGAAAAAGCCTTGGTTCAATACCAAACAAGCCCGGTCCAGTTCTTATCAAAGCTTCGAACAGGCGATGTGCAGGCTTGCTCAGGTAAAACTAAAATTTACACGCGGGCAGTCCTAAGTGTCAAGGTTCAGAACCCGAAAACTATTAAAAAATCGGCACTTCCAGCACTTTTCTTTCCGCCAAGAACCGAACTAAAAACGCTAAATGGCCGAAGCGACCCGCCATCTCGGAACAAGATCGGCTACGCCATTACCGGATTATGAGGTCCTGGATCGTCGCGACCCCGCTGGCTTTTTCCATCGATTCCTTGGCCATGGCGGTCGTGTTCTGGATTCCGGCCAGCCGGAGGCGGAATTCGTCCGGATTGGTCGAGCCGCGAAGGGCCTCTTCGAGCGTGATGAGCCCCGAGGAATAGAGATAAAAGAGCGACTGGTCGAAGGTCTGCATCCCGTATTGCGAGGTGCCGGCAGCGATGGCATCGCGAATCGACGAGGTCTTGTCCTCGTGAAGGATATAGTCGCGGATGAGCGGCGTCGAGATCAGAACCTCGACCGCCGGGATCCGCCCGCTGCCTTCGGCGGTTTTCATCAAACGCTGCGAAATGACAGATTTTAGGAGGCCGGCGAGCTGTATCCGGATGGCCTTTTGCTGGAACGGCGGGAATGCCGAGATTATGCGCGTCAGCGTCTCCTGGGCATCGAGCGTATGAAGGGTCGAGAGCACCAGGTGGCCGGTTTCAGCGGCGACGAGAGCCGTTTCGATGGTCTCAAGGTCGCGCATTTCGCCGACGAGGATGACGTCCGGGTCCTGCCGCAGGCTTCCGCGGAGGGCTTCGGCAAAGCTGCGGGTATCAACATCGACCTCGCGTTGTGTTATGTAAGATTTCTTATCCTTATGAAGGAATTCGATCGGGTCCTCGATCGTGACGATATGGCAGTTGCGAACCTCGTTGATGTGATCCACGATCGCCGCAAGCGTGGTTGATTTACCCGAGCCGGTCGTTCCGGTCACAAGGATCAGGCCGCGCATTTCTTCCGCCACCTTGTTGAGGATCGGCGGAAGCCCGAGTTCGGAGAAGTTCGATATCTTGTCTGAAATGACGCGGGCGACGATGCCGATCGAATTCCGCTGCTGGAAGATATTAACGCGGAAACGGCCGAGGCCCTTTACGCCATAGCCGATATCGACCTCGAAAACATCCTTAAAATGCTGCTTCTGGCGGTTGGACATCATCGAAAACGCCATCTCGAGCGTTTCTTCCTGTGTCAGTTTCGTGGCTCCGCCAAGCAACTTTAGTTCGCCATTGACGCGAATGACCGGCACTGCCCCGGCCCGCAAATGCAGGTCGGAAGCACCAAAGCTCATCGCCATCCGAAGGAGATCGTCAATTCTGTTGAGCATATTTCTGAGGGAAATGGCGGTCGTTCATCTAGCCGTGACGGGCCTAATTTTCCCAAGTATTTACTGCTTGATCCGGCAGTTTGCGGCCGGGATTGCGGACAGGAGTGAGCCGCAGGGCGTGTTTCAGCAACTTACGGCTAAACACAGTTTAAACCGTTTACGCATACAAGGTCAATGCTTTTTTGACCGAAATGCGGGTAATTCCAATGTCTGTTCGACACTTTGCGGTGAGCATCGTAGAATTTGGCAAGAAGCTATGACTCTTGGCCCGCGAATCGAACGAATCGAACCGCAATTTGCGGCTGCGAACGGGTATGTTCACATAATGCCGGCCGGCCTTTCGGTCGAGCCGCGCCGTTTGAATGTGACCGTTGGCGGACAAGAAGCCGTGATAAAGGCCGCGGGGCCGAAGCGGGTTGTTGTGCAGTTGCCGGAAGCATTCACCGGCGAACCCGAATGCGTTGTTGAGTCGGGTATCGATATCACGCCGTCCTTTCGCCATGCATTCTCGAATGCGAAGGCAGATAGGCTTCACAACGTCGGGAACCCGGCGGTCGATCCGGCGACGGGGGCGATCTATGCAACACGGTCGGGCGGCCGCGGAATGCAGCTAACGAACACGCTTTATCGGCTTGAGACTGACGGTTATCTCGACGAGCTTCCGGTGCAGGTGATGAACCCGAGCGGACTTGCATTTGGACCCGACGGCAATCTTTACGTTACGAACCGGGCGCTCGGCGAGCTTTACGTGATCGATAATGACCTTGAAGCGACGCGGCTCGCGACGGGACTGGGCATCGCAACGGGAATTGCTTTTGATAAGGACGGTCTGATCTACATCGGCGACCGCTCCGGGACTATCTTTCGCTCGGAGCCGGGCGGAATTCCCGAACAATTTGCGATGATCGAGCCCTCGGTCGCGGCATTTCATCTGGCATTCGGGCCGGACGAAAGGCTTTACGTTACCGCACCGGGGCTCGCCAGCCGCGATGCGATTTATGTTGTTGATAAAGAGGGCCGCGTCGAGACCTTTCTCAGGGCTTTCGGACGGCCGCAGGGACTTGCTTTCGACCGCGACGGCAACATTTATTTGGCCGCGAACCACCAGGGACGGCAGGGAATTTTTCGTGTTTCGCCCGCGAAAGAGGTGGAATGGATCGCCTCGGCACATGCACCGGTCGGGCTTTGTTTTACGGCGAAGGGCGAGATGGTCATCGCCACGCACAACGAACTTTACTCTTTCGACGCCGATATCTTCGGCACACTCGTTTAAGTAATGAGACAGCTTGGTTTTACCTTTATCGCTTTCGGCGTTTTGTTTTTGATCTCGTGTTCCGCGGAGCGTGCGGTGAGCACGGCAACGCCGCCCTCGCCGACGCCGACTCCGGCGCCGAAACGCGATGCCGAGCTTGAGCGTGCATTTGCCGAGATCGCGAAGGACTCGCAAGGCCGCGTCGGCGTTTATGCCCGCGTTCTCGAAACGGGCGAATCGGCCGAGCTGAATGCCGATGAGCGGTTCGCGATGCAGAGCGTCGTAAAGGTGCCGATCTCGATGGCGGTGATGCAAAAGGTGGCTGCCGGGGAACTCGCACGCAACGCAAAGATCACGGTCGGCAAGGACGAGCTAGTTCCCTCGCGGATGCATTCGCCGTTTCGCGACAAGAACCCGAACGGCGGCGAAGCGACGCTCGAAGAACTCATGGAGCTTGCGGTAAGCGTCAGCGACGGAACGGCAGCGGATGTTTTGCAACGGATTGCCGGAGGTGCGGAAGGCGTTCAAACTTACATCGATTCGCTCGGGATCGAGGCGATGAAGGTCCGCTACACGCACAAGGAATTTTCGAACAACAACGAGCGTCAGTACGAGAACTGGGCGACACCGATGGCCGCCGTTCAGCTTCTTGATTCGCTCTGGAAGCAGAAAGGGCCTGCAGGGCCCGACCTCGATAAACGAGAAAAAGAACTGCTGTTGCTGGCGTTTATGTACAAAACCCCGACCGGCCCGAATCGCCTAAAGGGCCTTCTGCCGTCGGGCACACTAGTCGCTCACAAGACAGGAACCTCGGGCACGGTTGACGGCGTGACAGCCGCTACCAACGACGTCGGCATTATCACAACGCCCTCTGGCCGCCACATCCTCATCGCTGTTTTTGTCGGCGATTCGCGGGCGGACGAAAAGACCCGCGACGCGGTCATCGCCCGCATTGCAAAAGCCGCCTGGGACCGATGGGCCGCCGGAAGCTAGCCGAGAATATCGCTGACGGGGAGGTTGAGGGCGGTAAGGGTTTCGGAGACGGCGTTCTCGCCGCGGAGATAGATCTTTACGACGCCGTAAGCCGTTTCCTTCGGCGAGAAATGGACCTCGATGTGTTCCGATTCAAGATCGATCAACCACGTTTCGGGAATGCTGGCCGCAGCATATTTCGGCAGCTTTCGCGAACGGTCGAAGGCGACGGTCGAGTCACACACTTCAATCACAAGGGCGACATCTTTCCCGCTCGGCAGTTCGTCGATATATAGGTCAGCACGGCGTTCAAGCAACGCAATGTCGGGCTGCGGCTCGCTGTCATCCGTAATGACGATCGGGTTCTGAACGCTTACTATAAAACGATCGGAGAAACCTCGGTTCAAGAACTCCGACAAAAAATTTACGACTCTCGCGTGGCGGCTTACAATTGGTGACATCTCAATGATCTCTCCGTCTATCAGCTCGACCCGCTCATCCGGCGCGAACGTGCCGCGTTCCGCCATTATGTGATAAAGCTCAACGGAGATCGGATAGTGTTTTACCCTCGGCTTCATTCTTCCCGAATTATAATCGCAACCCAACAAAAAAAGAAGGAATTGCCGCTCTAAATCTTAGAGTTACGGCCCTAAATCCTCAAATTAGGACCCTAAACTCAGGATTTACGACCCTAACTCTTCGAATTACGGCGGTAAATCGTAAAGTTACCGCCCTAAACTCAGGAGTTACAGCCCCAAATCTTCGAATTACACAGGTAGATTGCCTCTTTACAACAGTAAATTGCCTTGTTACAGGCCTGAAATGTAGGCTTACAATCGTGAAATGTAGGCTTACAATCGCGAAATGTAGGCTTACAATCGCGAAAAGTAGGCTTACAATCGCGAAATGTAGGCTTACAATCGCGAAATGTAGGCTTACAATCGTGAAAAGTAGGCTTACAATCGCGAAATGTCTCGAGACATTCGTGAATTGGCGCCTTACATTTGCGGATATACGGGTCGTTCGGAGGGATTTGATGAAAAAAGGCGTGGCCGGGTGTCGGTCACGCCTTTTACTTTTTAACGCGGCGGTTTGGGCCGCGGTGGTTTCGCAGATCGTTAGATCATAAAGCCGAGGTTGTTCTGCGGGAAAGTGCCGATGTTCGGGAAGACGGAGCCGAGTTCGTTCTCCGGCAGGCCGAACCAGCGGGCAATAGTCGCGCAGTATTGTTCGACAGAGGTTGTCGGTATCCAGCGTCCGCGGGCGCCCGAGCCGCTATTGGTGTCGTCCGGGCCGGCGGTTCCGATCACGAGCGTCGGGAACGGCGTTCCGTTGGTAGTGTTCATTCCGAAGAAATCGCCGCCCGCGACCGATCCGCCCAATACGAACATATGATTACCCCAGGCATGGTCGCTCCCGACCGTTGCCCCCGAACCGGCCGGGTTCATCGTCCGGTTAAAATCGGAAAGGGTAAATAGCGTAACGTCGTTCGAGACACCCTGGACGACCATTTCGTCATAGAAGGCACGTGCCGCCTGGCTGAATTGCGAGAGCAGGGTGGTGTGATTGTTGAGCTGGTTATTGTGCGTATCAAATCCGCCGATCTGGCAGTAAAAGACCTGCCGGTTGACGTTGAGGTCGGTCCGCTTTTTGATCAGCCGGGCGATCTGGCGAAGTTGGCGGCCGATTCCGGTATTCGGAAACGGAACGGTCACTTCCTGGAAGGTCTGAAGCGCGTTATTTGCCTCCATCGCGAGGTCGGTAACGTGGCTCGCCGCGGCGAGGTAGTTGTTATCGAGGTCGATGGTCCGAAGCTGATTCATCGCGTTGCGGCGTGCGACCGAGGCCGCGGTCGTATTGAAGCCCGCAGGGTTGAGCACGTTGGCAAGCGATGTGTTCGCGTCGGCGATCGCCATCGGCAGCGTCGTCTGCCCGGCGGTGAAGAGCTGTGCACCGGCGATCGAGGTGATCATCGGGATAAGGCCGTTCGGGTTGTTCGGCTGGTTCATCCGGTCGGCGATGCGCCCGCCCCAGCCGGTAAAGGCTTGTGTGCTTGAAACGCTCGTCTGGCTCTGGGCGACCTGGTCGGAGTGCGAGAAGAGCTGATAAGGCTTCGGCACAGAGTTGTTCTGATACTGTGCTTTGGTCATCGGGGCGACGAGCGTCCCGACGTTGGTCACCATCGCCAGCTTCTGCTGCGCCCAAAGCTCGTGGATGCCGTTATTGATACCGCCGGTGACCGGGCCGAGAGCAGGATGAAGGCCGTAGGTCAAGCCGCCGATCCGCGGAACGCTGATCGGAAGCAGACTGGCCTGCGGAATGGCGAGGCCCTGCGTTTGGCGGGTCGCGGCGTAAGCGGCATAGTTGCTGACCGAAGCGTCGTTATGCACCGGGATGACCATGTTGTTGCCGTCGTTGCCGCCGGACATATAGAGCAGGACGATCGCCTTATAGCTGTCGCCGCCCTGAGCGGGCTGCTCCTTCTCGTCCATCTTCTGGGCAAGTGCGCTCATCATGCCCATATGGTGCATCTGGGTCGCGAGGGCCGTCATGCTGAGAGCGCATGTGGACTTCTTCAAAAATTCACGTCGTGATTCTTTCATCGTTCTCACCTCTGTACCTGGAATTGCGACGAGGTCGCGACCAAATAGATTGCTGCCTGTGCACGTGCCCGCGGATTCGACGAAGCGACGGCGGTCACGGCCGGTAGGATCGTGGCCCGCATCTGCGGCGACATCGTGTAGTGCAGCAGACGCTTGTTAAGCTCATCGAGCAGCAGATTGCCGGTCGGGTCCGCTGCGGCGATCGCTTCAATCTCAGTGAGATCGAGAGAAGTGCCCTGCGGGACGTTCTCGGTGCCGCCGTTGATGCGGTTATAGACCATCGTATTGGCGAAATTGAGCCGCCCGATCGCCGTGCCGGTGGTCATGATCCCGAACTCGGGCCCGATCAAAGCGGTTCCCGGGATCGTGTAGTCCGGCGGGAAGTAATTGAACACGGTCGGTGAATAGAAGACGTTCTGGCCGAGCGGGTTCGTCAGGCCGTTGATGACGCCATCCGATTGCTGGGTCAGATTGGCCGACTTCGCATCAAACGCTTTGAGCACATTGGTCACAAGCTGAACCGGTTCGCGGAGCTTGCCGAAGTTCGGGTCGGTCTTTACGTCGCCGCGGGCTTCGGGGTCGAGAAGGATCGCCTTGACGACGGCCTTAAGGTCGCCGCGGACGCCGAAGCCGTTGTTGTTGAAAACGGCGGCAACGCGTCCGACATAAGCCGGAGTCGGGTCGCTCGTCACCATATGCTGGATGAGCAGTTTGCTTACGAACGGGCCGACGTTCGGGTGATAGAAGATGTTATCGAGGGCAAGCTCAAGTTCGGTGTTTCCGTTGAGCCCGGCCGGGATATTCTGGTTGACGGCGTTCGGATAGGCGAGCAGCGTCTTAGCCGTAATGTCGTGGTTGTTCTGGTTAAGGATCATGGGATCCTTATAGTTGACGATGCTCGGCGCCGAATTCGGGCAGCCGACGTTGCAGAACGTCCAGCCCGTCATCACCTTGGTGAAGTTATCGACGGTCGATTGGTCATAGGTCGGGATCGGCTGATTATTTCCATCGAGCATTAGAGTCCCGTCCTGATTGAGCATAAAGAGGCCGACCGAGAAAAGCTGGAGGATCTCTCGCGGATAGTTCTCGTTCGGGTTGTTCTTCGTGCTCCGGACCATGTCAAGATAATTTCCCATGGCCGGGTTCAGGGTCATATCGCGCATCAGGTCGCGATAGTTGCCAAATGCGTGTTGGCTCAGGATCTTGTGGTAGGCGATCATCCAGCTTGATTGCTGAGTATCAACGCCAGAGACGACCCAGATCTGTCCAAGTGCCCAGGCTACGCGGTGCCGAAGCTGCGGCTCGCCGTAAAGAGCTTCCTTGAAGAACCAGTTCTGCAGCGGATATTGGGTATAGTGGTCGCGGAAACATATCCGTCGCTCGGCGGTCCCATCGGTAAACATACCGCACCCCAGAGTCGAGTTGTTGCTGTCGATGTGCTTCAGCGGTATGTTCGGGTAGAGGTTCGAAAGCGACGGATACGGTGCCTCGAACTGTTCGGCAAGGTAAGTACGCAGGCCGATCCGGCGGATACGGTCGTCGAGTGACCGGTTCGCACCAAATGTCGCCTGCTGAAGGAAACGCATCCGGTCGCCTGACCAGCGATAGCCAACGTATTCGGAGGTCGGCGGTTCGGTACCGGTCATGAATGACGCCGCCCGCGAAAGCGGGGTCGGCTGCGAACCGGGGTCGTCCTTGATATCGCCGCCGGTCTTCCCAAGCCCCAAGCGAACGCGATTGCTCGAAAGGCCACGCCACGTTAGCCGGACAAGCACGTCGCCATCGGCCGCAGGCTGCTCCCAGAAACCGAGCTCGTCGCGAAGAAGAATGGTTACACGATAAACGCCTTTCTGATGTTCCGACGGCTGTAGATCGAGTACCGGAACGCGATATTGGCGCTTCTGCGTGTCCTCAAGATATACGCGGAACGCATTGGCACCCTCGCCTTCCATCAGTTCGATGTTCGTGACGTAGAGATCGACCTTTGCGTTCAGCGGGAACGCGGTTTCGGCAAAAGGGCTGTTTTTGCTGCCTTTGCCTTCATCTGAATATTCAGCGAGGGCACGGGTCGAGCCCTCCTGACTGAGCAGGACCGGAACCGGAGAGTTTGGGTTCGGGTCAACCTGACCGATAATGTTGATTGATGCCAACAGGCCGATAATAACGGCTGCTGCGATGGATACAGAGCTACTGCGCCCGGATGCGGGACGTTTCATACTGCGACCTCCTCTCTTGCGAAAGAAATCCTTGATTTTGATAAAGAACCCTTGGGCTGAACTTACTGACCAAACTGCAGAGAAATGTCGGGGTATTGGAATATTACACTCTCTCTTAGAAAGAAACAACGAATATTTACCTTCTCCGCAAATTTTTCTTAATGGTTCGCCTGTCAGACGAGAGTTAGACGCGGGAAGCGGCTATTTAGACGAAGATTTGCAGTTTGTTTTTTTCGTTTTCGGGAATACCATTGCATACGTGAACGTGAAGAATCATTATCTGAAACTTCCCCCGGTGTTCGATTTTGAGAATGCCGTTTGCGGGCACGGCTGGTATGACCTGCCGCCGTTCTCATTTGACGCCGATGGCCGAAAACTCCGCTATACTTTTTCGATAGCCGAAAAAAGGGCGGCCACGATCACGATCCAGCCGTCAAAGGACAGGCTCAAGGTCGCCGCTCCGGAAGAACTGAGACGCGACGTGGCGGCAAGTACGGTAAGCAGGATACTCCGGCTTGATGAAGGATTAGATGAGTTTTATGCACTGGCCGGGGGCGACCCGGGCCTTGCCTGGGCCGCGGGCCGCGGGGCGGGGCGGCTGCTTCGCTCGGCGACGGTTTTCGAGGACCTGATCAAGACGATCTGCACAACGAACTGTTCCTGGTCGCTGACGCGAAAGATGGTTGCTAACCTGACCGAATCGCTCGGAGCGGAATGCAGTGCGGGGAACCGGGCATTTCCGACCGCTGAGGCGATGGCCGCCGAAAGTCCCGACTTCTACCGTAATGAGATCAGAGCCGGTTACCGTTCGGATTATTTGGCCGAGGTCGCCGAAGGAGTCGCGTCGGGAAGGATCGAGCCTGAATCATGGCTTGCGTCGGATCTCCCGACTCCGGAACTGAAAAGGGAGCTATTGAAAGTTAAGGGCATCGGAACATACGCCGCAGAGCATCTGTTGAAACTGTTGGGGCGATATGACGGGCTTGCACTCGATTCATGGCTGCGGGCGCGTTACGCGGCAAAGCATAATCGAAACCGTCCAACGACCGACAAGAAGATCGCCAGTCATTACAAAAAGTACGGTAAATGGCAGGGGCTTGCGCTCTGGTGCGATATGACGGCCGACTGGTTTTCGGAAAAAAGCTAGAACTAACCGAACGAACAAAGGTCGCCTTTTCGCGTATAGCAAATAAGGAAAGTGCGTAGTAAACTTCCGTTCAGTCCGTTTTTGGTTAGCAGATGATCGAGAAAGGAAAGATTCTGCAGAAGCGTTACCGGGTCGAGAAACAGATCGGCCAGGGCGGAATGGGCGCTGTTTACGTTGCCGTGGACGAGCGCTTCGGCAGCACCGTCGCGATCAAGCAAACGCTTTGCATGGACGATAATTATCGCCGTGCGATCGAGCGCGAGGCGCGTCTTCTTAACAGCCTTAAACACCCCGCACTTCCGCGCGTCAGCGATCATTTCGTGGAGGATGACGGGCAGTTCATCGTAATGGAGTTCATTCCCGGCGAGGACCTCTGCTGCATTCTCGAAGACCAAGGAAAGCCTTTTCCGGCCGAACAGGTCATAACGTGGGCGGGGCAGCTCCTGGACGCTCTGGAATTTCTCCACAATCAGGAAAGCCCGGTCATCCACCGCGACATCAAGCCGCAAAACCTGAAAGTAACACCGAAAGGCCAGATCATTTTGCTCGATTTCGGGCTCGCAAAGGGAAACCCGAGCGAAATGGGCGGCAAATCTACGACGAAGAGCATCTTTGGCTATTCGCGTAACTACGCCTCGCTTGAGCAGATCCAGGGAACCGGAACCGATCCGCGGAGCGATCTTTATTCGCTTGCGGCTACGCTTTATCACCTCTTGACCGGTGCTCCTCCGGAGGATGCTCTGACACGTGCGATGTCCGTGCTTTCCGAAAGGCCTGATCCGCTGGAGCCGGCCAGCCAGTTGAATCCGAAAGTGCCGCGGGGCCTTTCGGCCGTGCTGACGATGGCGATGGACCTCAACGCCGACCTGCGGCCTCAGAGTGCCCGGCAGATGCGCGAGATGCTCGTGTCGTATGAGAACTACGCCGAATTGGACGTCGTGAAAACGGCAACAGCCGGAGGTCGGAGCAATGCCGTACATGCCGAACGGACCCGATTGCTTCCTGAAAATACGGCGAATGTCGCTGCCGGCACCGAGGCCGTTACCGCATTAATGCCTGCAGATGCGAGCCAGGTCACGCGGCTCAGGCCGATACCGGAGACGATCGGTTCGGACTCTTCAAAGCCATCAGGAAAGCGTCGCTTTGCTTATGCGGCCGGAGGCCTTGGAATGCTGTTGATCGCCGGGATCATTGTTGCCGGCGTGGTCTCTTATTCCGACCTCGGCGCTAGCGATGTGCAGGTAGCGGAACCTGTCCAAACGGCGATCCCGGCGGCTAATATTGCAAATATCGCTAATGCGAACCCGGTCGAGGCAAATAGCTGGCAGGCAAATTTGACGAACAACGGGGCCGAGGTCGCATCCCAGCCTGAACGTACACAGAAAACTCCACAACCCGAGCGCAAGACCCCAACGACCGATGGCAAAGTGACGGTAAGTTCGCCGGAGGGCTTGGAGAATGAGAGGATCGTTATCGAGGGCGATAAGATCTATATCGGCAATAGGGTACTGGACGCAAACTCATTTGAGTTTCGCAGGATGAACCCAAACGATCCCCGGTTCGGTCCGCGGCGGCCTCCGATACCGCCGCAAGTGCCCAACGCAAACTTCCGTCCGCTGACTCCGGAGGAGATCCGCAAAATAAGAGAGGCCAGGCGAATAGCTGCAAACGCGAATTTGCAGCGTCAACCATAGCCTCCTGGGCGTTCGTTTTGTCTTAGCTCTTTGCTTCGACGAGCTTAAGGCTCTCGACCGGAAACTTTGCGTTGACAAAGCTCAAATGAAGCCGCATTCGCCCGTCTTTCGAATTCTGTCGATTACAGACGATCGCCAACCCCGAATAATCGTGCGGTTCGCAGATAAACTTAACGCGGTCGCCGACATTGACATCAAGCGTTGAGAAAACGGCCGCTCCGCTCTTGCTGATATTTTCGGTCACTGATTTAGCTCCGCTTAGCGACTTCTTATCTTTATCCACCAAAGCCACATAGCACTCGATCGACTGCCAGAAGCGAACGTCGCGGCGAATCTTGAACTCAGACTTTGCTGGTTCTATCTTCCAAAGTCCGTCGGTGTTCATTCCACATATGCGGTAATGACGCTCGGGATCTTCATTGTAAGATGAAGGTGCATTTTTACCAGTGAAGGCAACGCCAATGTGGTAGGAATCGTAGTCGTCGCGGTTCTGCTTTTGGCAAAACTGTACGACGCCCCAGACCCTGTAAAACTCTTTATCGTGGTCGTAACATCGCATCTCCGCGGGAAGCGGGAGCATGAGCGAGATCAACTGGCCGGGGCTTAGTTGCCTTGCCAGATAAAATCCGGCTCCGGTCGGGGAATAACTCACGACGTCGGCGACCTCTTTCCAACTCTCGCCTTCTTTTTCCTTACTTTTGACAACAGCGTTCAGAATGGCCGGATGGGAACCGTCAATGACGCTCTCAGGGCCGATCTCTACAAAGGTTTCAGTTTCGGTTGCGGACATTTTACCTCCGGACATAAGGGGATATAAAGGTTAGTGCAAATTTTGATCGGCGGCCTCAATCTCAATACCCTCAAGCGGGAACATGCGGTCAACGAATTCGATATGGAGCCTTACTACACCGTCCGGGCCCAGACGGCGACCGCGGACGATAGCGATGATAGTAATGTTGTGTCGATCGCTTGTGACCCGCAGGAACGAACCTGTTTCAGCTTTAAAGGAGGTGAAAACGGCGGCCCCTCCGAGGCTTACGTTCTCAGTCACCGTGACTTCACTTGCGACGACATCGCCATTCTCGTCAAGCACCTCGAGAAGAAGCGATTCGGGAATTGAGAAGCGCGTGTGCCGTCTAAGGTAGGACGGCAGGTCGTTCTCATCAGGGTTAGAAGGGGCTTCCATAAGCATCCAAAGACCTCCGTCTTCACGGGAACTTAATTCATAAAGTTTTGAAGGATTCTCAAGATAGCTGGCGGGTGGCGTCTTGCCGATGAAAGCCACTCCAACTCCGTATTTCTGTGCGACAGGATTGTGCCCAAGCGGAATGCACCGCCGGACAAGCCCCCAGACCTTGTACTGAGGCTCAAGAAAATCAAAGCAACGGAGCTGCCGCGGAAGCGGAGCGCTGATCGAAAGCAAGCGGCCACGCTTTACCGGACGGGTGAGGGTGAAGCCGGCTCCGAACGCCGAGATATCCTCGATTCGTGTGACCTCGTTCCAGGTAAATTTCTCATCGACCTTCACCTCTACACGAGCGGGAAGGGCGAGAGAATAACGCTGAATCCGGCGTTGATCCTTTTCAACTTCAACTTGTGACATCTTTACGGTTAATCGGGCAAAGATCTCCGGGAAAGAGGGACGTGAATCGAGGTGAATTCGCGGGCCGGAACGGCCGGAGATGCAGCGGGGCGTGGATTGCGAATCAGGCTCCCCGCCTGTAAAATCAAAGATAGCATCAAGCGATGAAAAAATCCAGAACTTTTTACATTGTTTTTTGAAGTTTAGCAAAATTATCCGCTTCGACCCTATCAAATGGATTCATTACTCGAAAGAGACCAGATAAATATTGACGATGAGATGCGCCGGTCGTATCTCGACTATGCGATGTCCGTCATCATCGGACGTGCCCTTCCGGACGTCCGTGACGGCCTCAAGCCGGTTCACCGCCGCATTCTCTACGGTATGTATGAGGCCGGTAACACGGCCGGAAAGCCCTACAAGAAATCGGCCCGTGCGGTCGGTGACGTAATGGGTAAGTACCACCCGCACGGCGACTCGGCGATCTACGATTCGATCGTCCGAATGGCGCAGGACTTCTCGATGCGTTACCCGCTCGTTGATGGCCAGGGCAATTTCGGCTCGATAGACGGCGACAACCCGGCCGCGATGCGATATACCGAGGTTCGGCTTCAGAAACTCAGCGACGAGGTGCTCGCCGATATCGAGAAGGAGACCGTCGATTTTCAGCCGAACTATGACGACTCGCTCTCGGAGCCTTCGGTTCTCCCGACCAAAGTGCCGCTTTTGCTGGTAAACGGGTCGGAAGGTATTGCCGTCGGCATGGCAACGAAGATCCCGCCCCATAACCTCTCCGAGATACTGGATGCAACCATCGCCGTGATCAAAAACCCGGCGATCACCGTGGATGAACTGATCAAGATCGTCCCCGGACCGGATTTTCCGACCGCCGGATTCATTTACGGACGTGAAGAGATCCACAA
Source organism: Acidobacteriota bacterium (assembly GCA_019639135.1). GTDB lineage: Bacteria > Acidobacteriota > Blastocatellia > Pyrinomonadales > Pyrinomonadaceae > OLB17. Next base: position 33,624 of record JAHBSL010000016.1, on the reverse strand, counting down.
GGCGTACCGCGAAGGCCGCGGCGTTATACAGATGCGAGCCAAAGCGGCGATCGATCAGATCGGCCGCGGCGAGCGGGACGCTATCGTTATTACCGAGATCCCTTATCAGGTCAACAAGGCGAAGCTGATCGAAAAGATCGCGGAGCTGATGAACGAGAAGAAGCTCGAAGGAGCTTCCGAGGTCCGCGACGAATCGAACCGCGAGGGGATGCGGATCGTCATCGAGCTTAAACGCGACGCCATTCCGCAGGTCATTCTCAACAAGCTTTATAAGCTGACGCCCTTGCAGTCGTCGTTCGGCATCATCAACATCGCGATCGTCGACGGGCAGCCTAAAGTGCTGACGCTCAAGGAAATGCTTGAGTGCTTCGTCGCCTTCCGCCGCGAGGTGGTCACCCGCCGGACGCAGTTCGAGCTTCGCAAGGCACAGGCCCGGGCACATATTTTGGAAGGCCTCAATAAGGCCATCGACGCTCTCGATTACATCATTCCGCTGATCAGAAATTCGCGTTCGGTCGATGAAGCAAAACGCTGGATGACCGCCGACTTTGCAACGCTTGACGAGGTCAAGAAATGGCGCGGAATAACCGGCGGAAAGGCCGAGGACGCATTCAAGAAAGACCTTCAGAAGGTCATCGGCAGCCTGGCATTTACTGATATTCAGGCTCAAGCGATACTCGACCTGCAGCTTCGCAGGCTTTCGGCACTTGAGCGGCAAAAGATCCTCGATGAGTACGAATCGATAATCAAGCTTATCGCGGAACTCGAAAACATCCTTGCGAATGACAGCGTGCTGAAAGAGGTCATAACCGACGAACTTCTCGAGGTCAGGAAAGCGTTTGGCGATGCGAGGAGGACGCAGATTGTTGACGCCGGCGTGGAACTCAAGATCGAGGACCTGATCCCGGACGAAGAGGTCGCGATAACGGTTACGAAGGCAGGTTATATCAAACGAACGCCCGTATCGACCTACTCACGTCAGGGACGCGGCGGTAAAGGAAGGCTAGGGGCAACGGCGAAGAACGAAGATTTCGTCGAGCATATCTTTACAGCCTCGACCCACGATTACCTGATGATCTTCACCGATGACGGTCAGGTCTATAAGATCAAGGTCCATGAGATTCCCGAGGCCGCAGCGGCGGCCCGAGGGAAGGCGGTCGTGAATCTCGTTCAGATCTCAATGGAGCGCAAACTCGTAGCCGTAATGCCGGTTCGCGACTTTACCGAAGAAGTTTACCTGACGATGGTCACCCGTAACGGCGTTATCAAGAAGACGGCGCTTTCGGATTATCAGAACATCCGTGTTAACGGTATAAATGCCATCAATATCGATGAAGGCGATGAGCTTTTGAACGTCATCCGAACGGACGGGAAGCAGCAGATCTTTATCGCAACGCACAACGGAATGGCCGTCCGGTTCAATGAGACCGACGTCCGACCGATGGGCCGGGTTGCTCGCGGCGTTCGCGGGGTTAACCTTCGCGAAGGCGATTATGTTGTCTCGGTATGTGCCGTATCGCCTGAGGGCGAGCAGAAGATCCTTTCGGTCTCGGAGAACGGCTTTGGAAAGCAGACGCAGGTCGCCAACTATAGGTTGACGAAGCGGGGCGGCATCGGCGTCATCAATATGAAGACGACCGAGAAGACCGGCAAGGTCATCTCTGCGTTCCCGGTCGAAGACGATTCCGAGATAATGATCATAACGCAGCAGGCAAAGCTGATCCGGCTTGGGGTTGATAAGATCCGCGAAACGGGCCGCTCGGCACAGGGCGTGATGCTTATTCGCTGCGACGACGGCGACTGCGTAACCTCAGCGACGCTGCTGGCGTCCGAGGAAGAGGAAGCGTAGTTCTCCTCTGCTTCAAATAACGAAAGGGCCGTCCGGATAGCTTCGGACGGCCCATTTTTCTTTGCTGAGAGATCATGAAAATGTAGGCGGCGGAATCGTTTATAATCGATGCATGATCGTTGTGATGACAACAGTTGGTAGCGAGGAAGAGGGCATTCGGCTGGCTAGGGGCCTGGTTGAAGGCCGGATCGCTGCGTGCGTTCAGGTGCTTCCGAAGATGACGTCGTTGTATCGCTGGAAAGGTGAACTTCAGGAAGATAGTGAGCATCTTCTACTCATAAAGACTGTGGCAGAGAACTTCGCCGCGGTCGAGGAATATCTGAAGGCAAACCACAGCTACGACGAGCCGGAGATAGTCGCACTCCCGGCAAGCTACGTATCAGATGGCTATCTTCAATGGGTCACGGAGTCCGTAGGCTTATAGCCGGTGTTTGTTCTCGATATGCCCGCAGGTCTTCAAGATAAAGTCAACGGCGTCCTGGGGCGAATCCGTCAAGTGGATCAGGTTCAGGTCCTCGGGGCTGATGTTGCGTTCGTTGAGCATCATCGAGGTTATCCACTGGAGCATTCCCTGCCAATACTGCGAGCCAAACAGGACGACGGGGAAATTGCGGATCTTTCGCGTCTGGATCAGCGTAAGAGCTTCAAATAGCTCATCCATAGTACCGAAACCGCCGGGAAAGATTATGTATGCGTTGCTGTACTTGATGAACATCGTTTTGCGGACAAAGAAATACTTGAACGAAAGTGATTTCGTCTGGTACCTATTGGCCGATTGCTCAAAAGGGAGTTCGATATTGCAGCCGACGGAAACGCCGCCCGCCTCAAATGCACCGCGGTTCGCGGCCTCCATGATGCCCGGGCCGCCGCCGGTGATTATCTCAAATTCGAGCTCGGCGAGGAGCTTGGCCGTTTCGCGGGCGGCAATATACATCGGGTCGTCCTCGCGGGTACGGGCCGAACCGAAAACGGAAACGCCGCGCGTTATGGTCGAGAGATTGTCGAACCCATCGACGAACTCGCCGAGAATGCGAAAGACGCGCCACGAATCAGAGGTCTTGTATTCATCCTCCGGCTCGGGCGAGCGGAGAAGGACCTCATCGTCCGTCAACTGCCAATAGCCCGGCTCCTGCTCTCGCTTCTTTGCCTCGGCCACGGTCTTGGGCTCCGGCGGTTTGTGCAGGTCTTTGTTCTTCTTCGGTTTGTTTGCGTCGGTTTCAGCCATAGATCAGTCTTAGAGGTCTAGGAAGTCTGGGAGGTCTAGGAAGTCTGGGAGGTCTTGGAAGTCTGGGAAGTCTTGGAATTCCGGGAAATTTGAAACTTGCTTTGTTTTCACGTTGTACATATCGTCTTTCTTTTTTCAGTCTTCCATTTCTCACGAGACTGGCCAGAATTCAGAGACTTTGATGACTTCCCAGACTGTCTAGACTTCCTCGACTGACAAGACTCTCCTATAACCCCATGATGTTATATCCGCAATCTACGTAGATCGTTTCGCCGGTGATGCCCGAAGCGAGGTCGCTTACGAGGAACAGGGCAGTATTGCCGACCTCGGCGGCTTCTACGTTCCGCTGGAGCGGTGCCTTCTCTGCGACGTACGAAAGCATCGATCCCATGTTCTTTACGCCGCGGGCGGAAAGCGTGTTGATCGGCCCGGCCGAGATCGCGTTCACGCGAATTCCTTGTTTGCCTAGGTCGGCCGCCAAATAACGGACCGATGCTTCAAGGGCAGCCTTTGCAACGCCCATCACGTTGTAGTTTCGTACGACCTTTTCGGCGCCGTAGTAGCTCATCGTTACGATGCTGCCGCCCTCTTTCATCAAGGGAGCGGCCGCGAACGCGACTTGATTTAGCGAGAACGCGCTGATCTCGAGGGCCGTGCGGAACGCGTCTCGCGTGGTCGCTACGTAATCGCCCTCGAGAGCTTCGCGAGGTGCGAAGGCGATCGAGTGGATTATGTAATCGAGCTTGCCGTACTTGCTGCCTATCGCCTCGAACGCCGCATCGACCTCAGCCTGATTCGTCACGTCCATCGGCACGATGAGCGACTCGGGCAAGTCGCCGGCAAGTTTTTCAACGTTCTCTTTAAGCCGGTCGCCTTGGTAGGAAAATGCTTGCATGGCACCGTTGCGATGGCACGCATCGGCGCAGGCCCAGGCGATTGACCGTTTATTTGCGACGCCGAGCACGAGCCCGACCTTGTTTTCCAGTAGGTTCATTGTTCGGTTACGTAAATTCGCTGAAGAGCCTCGAAATCAAGAAAGCGGACCTCAATGTTCACGGGAGTCCCGCGGAAGGCGGAAGACCCGATAGTACCGCGGAGATGCCGTTCATCTTCGGCGGTGAGTTGGGTGATCAGGATCAGCATCAGTCGGACATCGAGCGGTGAATTTCGCGTTTCGAGAGCCCTTCGGACGAGGCCTGCCTTTCGAAGCACGGCCTCACGCCGGTCCTGCCGAAGTTCGGGCGTCACAAGGAACACCACCTCGCAGCAAACGAGCCCTTTTCCCTTCACAAACGCCGCATCGAACGGCACGCCATGGACGCTAATGTGGCGGAGAAGCGGAACGCCCTCTTCCTGTTGGATCTGTCGGAGTGCAAGGTCTTCGGCGACGATATAGGCCGATTGCAGATCGCTGATGCTTTCGGGTTCGACCTCAAGAATGCCGGCGAGTTCCGTCACCTCGATGCCGAGGCTCTGCCGCTGCACGTCGGGAACCGTCGAGTCCCACTCGACCCGTGTTCCCGAACGCCATGCCGCAAGAGCCTTTGCCTGGTCGAGTGCGACCCAGAAAAAGACCGCGAAGCCGATCAGCCCGAGGCCGAGAAGGACGGCAAGCGGCCAGACCGAGTAAACGAGCGACAGCACGATCGAAACAACGAGAAGCGTGCCGATGACACCGCCGCCGATCATCAGCGTCGTATTGCCGGAGGGTCGCGAAAAGGTCGTGATGGAATTATCGAATTGCTTTGCCATTTAAGGGTCAGGCCGCAGATGCGCGCTCGAACGGGATATCGTCGAAGTGTGTCATCTGTTTGAAGTCCTTAAAACGCTGGTTGATCTCCGGGTAGTCAAGAGCATCGACCCGTTCGGTGCCGAACTTCTCAACGTTGAATGAAGCCATGACGGAGCCGTAGATCATCGCCCGCCGCATCGCATCGTCCGTGATCTCATTCTGAGCGGCGAGGTAGCCCATAAACCCACCCGCAAAAGTATCTCCGGCTCCGGTCGGATCGAAAACGCTCTCAAGCGGATAAGCCGGAGCGGCAAAGTAGCCGTCCTTGGTAAAAAGCGTCGCTCCGTATTCGCCCCGCTTGATAACGACAGCTCGGAGGCCGTAGTCCATTATCTTTTTGGCCGCCTTATAGATGCTCGGTTCTTCGGTAAGTTGGCGAGCCTCGGCGTCATTGATGATGATGCAATCGACGACCTTGATCGTCTCGATGACGGCATCTTTCATCGACGATATCCAAAAGTTCATCGTGTCCATCGCGACGAACTTTGCATCCGGGCACTGCTCGCGGACGCCTTTTTGAAGCATCGGCAGGATGTTTGCGAGGAAGAGCAGTTTCGCCCCTTTCGAACGGTCGGAAAGCTTCGGGTCGAAGGTCTCGAAGACGTTGAGCTGCGTGTCGAGTGTGTGGGCCGTGTTCATGTCGTAGTCGTAACGGCCGCTCCAGAAGAAAGTCTTGCCGTCGGGCATGACCTCGATATCATCGGTGTTGATATGATGACGCCGGAAAACGTCCCACTCGGCCTCGGTGAAATCACCGCCGACCACGCCGACCGCATTTACCTCAGTGAAAAAGCTGGCCGAGAGCCCAAAGTGCGTCGCCGCACCGCCAAGAACCTTATCGCGCTTGCCGAACGGCGATTCAAGCGCGTCAAAAGCGACAGAACCTACAACTGTTAAAGACATAAATTTAGGTGGTCGGTTGTCGGTCGTCAGTGGTGAGACAGCGCTTTTCTGTTGACCGGCGAAGACAGACAAACGAAGTCCTATTTTACACGCGAATGTGGATTTTTGCGATTCCCGAAAGTCAGAACCGCCTGCGTAAGCGGGCGGTCAGTCGCGTAGAGTTCAGTTCGGTCAATCAAGCGAGAGCCAAACGATCAGCGAGCAGACAGTTCGGTTACGCAACGGGTTTTGACACGCGCCAGGGCGGAGTCTTGCGATTTTCGCCGGCGTGGAAAAGGCAGATCTTGTTGCCGTTGGGGTCGAGCAGGTAGGCTTGCCGCCAGAGCCATTCTTCGTCACGAGGCTCTTGGATGAACTCCAAGCCGAGTGATCTTAGCCGGGCGACCTCGGCATCTACATCGTCGCATTCAAAATAAAGAACGACCTGGTTAGCTGCGGGAGCCTCGTCAGCGATGTTGACCGAAAGGGTCGCCTCGCCATCCGGGCATTCGAGCCGGGCATAACGGGGAAGGGAATCGACGATAAGACGAAGGCCGAGCTTTTGGAAAAACTCGACCGTCTCAACTGGCTTCGCTGAATAGATGGTCGCTTGATTAAGGTTCATCGAGCAAACGCAATTGGATCATTGGTCGGCCGGTTTGAGCTCTTTGAGTACTTTTTCGGCCGTTTCGCGGTACTTACTTTCCGGGTTTCGCTCAAGCATCATTGAAAGGTACGCAACCGCATTCTCGCGAAGCCTTTGCGGGTCATATTTCTCACGCTCGCGTTCCAAATTGAGGTTCACCTTTTGCTTGCCTTCGTTCTTCGAAAGGTAATAGCTGCTCATTCCGGCCAGGTAAAGAAACTCGTCGATCTTCGAGAATTCCGGATAAGCGGCATACGTCTCCTCAAACCGCCCGAGCACCTGCTTATATGCCTTGCGGGCAGGGCCAAATGCCTGCCAGGCGACATCGAGGTTATGCAAAGCATCCGCCTCAAGCAGCGGGTCACGCTCGATCGCCGGCGTTACGTTCCGCTGGGCCGAGGCCGCTACGACGGTTAGCAAAATTGCAGTGAATGCGAAGGCGATCAGTCTCATAAGTAGTTCAGATGGTCGAATCGCAAAATTCGTTTACTTAGGTCCATATTTCCCGATGATCGCATCGAGTTTCTTTGCCGTTTCGGCCGGCCAGTGGTCGGGGGCGGTAAAGATGGCGTTCTTGGTCGCTCCGGCGAATTGATTCGGAGTTTCCTTTACGGCAACGCGTTTCACGGCGTCTTTCAGGATCAATTGGGCGTTTCGGACGTTCTTGTTCAGGTATTCGACGACCATATCAATGGTTACGTCGTCATGGCCTTCGTGCCAGCAATCGTAATCGGTGACCAGAGCGAGGGTCGCATAAGCGATCTCGGCCTCGCGGGCGAGCTTTGCTTCCTGCAAATTGGTCATGCCGATGATGTCCATGCCCCACTGGCGATAAACCATCGATTCGGCCTTGGTCGAAAACGCCGGCCCTTCCATGCAGAGATAAGTTCCGCCGCGGTGGACCTTTACGCCGACCTCGTTGCACGCGGCTTCCAGGATATCGCCAAGCTCATCGCAAACGGGATGGGCGAAGGTGACGTGGCCGACGATGCCTTCGCCAAAGAAGGTCGATTCCTTCGCTCGGGCACGCGTCCGGTCAAAGAACTGATCGGGAATGACCATGTCCGTCGGCGCATACTGCTCCTGTAGCGAGCCGACCGCCGAAACCGACAGGATATACTCCACTCCCAAGAGCTTCATCGCATAGATATTCGCTCGGTAGGGAACCTCCGTCGGCGTAAACTTATGCCCGCGTGCATGCCGCGGCAAAAACGCCACCGTCACGCCATCAAGTTCGCCGATGATGAACGCATCCGAGGGCGAACCGAACGGCGTCTCGACCACCTGCTCGCGCACATTTTCCAACTCCGGCATCTGGTAAAGCCCAGAGCCGCCGATTATTCCGATTGTTACTTGTTCCATTCTAATTAACGGCCTCGTCCAAGGCTGCAACATCAATATTGAATATCGTGTACTGTTCGCCTGTTGGCTTTACATCTGATGCTATAGCTGCGAGCTTGGCTCTGTCGGCTCTTGCCTTCGCTTGCATGCCTTGTTTTATATAACCATTTGACCGAAGCATGTATGGAGCCTTCCAATTTGGGTGATTCGTAATAACCTCGGTCAATATCTGGATCGATGCCTCATACTCACCCGACTGGTAAAGGAAATATGCGAGATTGTATCGCAGGACTGATGAATTTTTCGCAATCGCTATCGCAGTCCTCAGATCCTCGACCGCCAACTTCAAATTTTTCATTGCGGCATGGATTATCGCCCGATCGGAGAACGCTCGAACGTTCTTCGGATCAAGTTCGACCGCCCTTGTCTGGTCTTTCACCGCATCCTCATAGTTTTTCAAGTTATAATGGCAAAGTCCGCGTGCATGAAAGTATCCCGAAGTGTTCGAATTCAGCTGTATCGCCTTATCTAAATCGGTCAAAGCCTCAGAATAGAGAGAAACCCGCATTCTCATCGCTCCGCGGGTATAGTAAGCGGTTGCGTCATTCTGGTTCAAACTGATTGCCTTATTCAGATCCTTGAACGCGTCGTCCGACTTTCCTAACTTTTCCAAAACGTAGGATCGGTTAACGTAAAACATCGAGACAGTTGAATTCATTTCGATAGATTTATTATGAGCATTCAGAGCCTCTTCTAGCTTTCCTAAAACCCGTAGGGCCGTGCCAAGACTATTTAAAATTTTCGGATTTTTCGGATCTAATTCGACTGCCTTTGTGAAGAAATCCAAAGCGATCGAGTTCTCACCCCGTTGCTGCCGAGCAGAACCCTTTACCTGGTAAGCAAGAGCTGAATAAACTTTAGCCGATGGTAGGTCGGGACGGATCAAACTTAATGCCTTGTCTGCGTCTTCCTCAGCTTCAACAGGTTGACCGACCGACATTCGCATCACCCCCCGATTTAGATAAGGAAGGTGCCAATCGGGCGTAAAAGCGATCGCTTCGGTAAACTTGGCGATCGCCATCGCCGCATCGCCTTTTGAAGCCAAAGATACGCCTTCATTAAAAGACAGCTGACCTCTTCTAATGGCATCTGCCGTCTGGCCGGATACCCATGTTGGTGTCGTAACTGAGATGAATGAAATCGCAACTATGACCCATATGGATGAAAAAAATAACCGCAACATATTCGGAATTATAACACTAGGATATCACCACGACCGAGGTTGAGAACCTGCCGTCTACTTCAACTAATCTACAAAGTGGCACGTCGACATCATGATAAAAAAGACACATCCAGCCTTCTGCTGCGGCTCTTGGGAGAACTTCTTTTTTAAAGGCCAGCGTTTCGGTCGGATAGAGGTCATAGCCCATTATCCATGGTAGCGGGAGGTGGTGGCGGGTCGGGATGAGGTCGGCGAAACCGTACATCGTTTGGCCGCCGCGGTCGAGCCGCCAGGTCTGCATTGTTTCGGAATGGCCGCGGATGGTCTGGAGTTTCAATCCGGTGATCGGCTCATATTCATCGGGCATCGACTCAAGCTGGCCGGTCACGACCATCGGCCGCCAGTTTTCGGGCAAATAGCTCGCCCTGTCGCGTTCGTGCGGGGATTCGGCGTGTTCGAGTTCGCGTTTGGAAACCAGGTAACGGGCATTCGGGAATTGGGGAGTTGCTTGCGTCTCGGCGAACTGGCCGCCCGCTAACGCAGGCGGTTCTGACTGACTACCGGCCACTGACAACTGACCATTGTTGATGGTATTTCCGCCGGCGTGGTCGAAGTGGAGGTGGGTGTTGACGACGATGGTGATCTCTTCGGGGCGGCAGCCGGTCTTTTGAAAGAGCGTTTCGGCAAAGGGCCGCTCGCGGAAGATGCCGTAGATCTTCGTTTCTTTCTCGGACCACTTTTCGCCGATGCCGGTCTCGATCAGCACCTTTTCTTTGCCTGTGTCGATAAAGACGCAGTTCATCTGCTGGCGGATGCGATTGAGTTCATCGGGCGTGCAGACGCGTTCCCACAAAACGCGAGGGACGACTCCGAACATCGCCCCTCCGTCTAACCTGAATTCCGTGTCCGGAACCACTTCTACTCTGTAATCGCCAAATTCCATCAGGCGTTTACGAACTAATGGTCGTGGCCGTCGCCTTCCGAGTGTCCACCCGGAGTGTTGATGATCTGCTGCTGCTTGTTCATCATCTCCTGGATCTGCTCGTCGGTTATCTGCGGCACGTTAAAGTCCTCGGGCACCTGAACATTGTTGCGAGCGACCAGCTCATCGATTGCCTTTTTCTCGCGTTCTTCCTGTAGCTTACGGCGAACATACTGCTTGATCGGCTCTTCGCGACCAAATGGACTGTTCGGGTCCTTGAAACCGGTCGAGATGAGAATGTGCCGGACGTCGTAAGTTTGTTCCTTCTGGCCGTCGCGGCCGTCGGCTTCGCCCTTCTTCTCGAGCTTTAAGATGTGATAGCCGAAATCCGTTTCGACAAGGCCCTGCGAAACCTGGCCGGGTTCGAGAGCAAGCGCGGCTTCCTCGAAGGGTTTGACCATCATTCCAAGCCGGACATTCTCATAGAGCCCGCCGCGCTTCTTGCCGTCCTCACCGGCATTATTGCCCGGATCTTCGCTAAAATCGTTTGCAAGAGCGGAGAAATCTTCGCCGTTCTTGGCACGAGCCAGGATCTCTTCAGCTTTTGCACGCTTCGCCGAGGTATCAAATTCGGGATTCGTCGCGATGTAGTTCGCAACGTCCTCATCCGTTACCTCGATCTCCTTGGCCATTTTTTCCGAATAGAGGCGGGCAAGGAACTGTGCTTGCTGTAGCTTGACCTGAAGGTCGATCTTGTCCTTGAGCTCGCGAGGAATTTCACCCGAAGCGATCTTGTCATTGAACTCGTCGTTATAGATGTTGATCTTCGCAAAGAACTCGCGGGCCTGTGTTTTCTCTTCTTCGGAGATCTCGCGGTCCTTCATCGCCGGGTTGCTTTCTTTCAGCAATGAGATCTTGGTATCGAGAAAACGTTGGAAGGCCATTTCGTTATCCTTCTTACCGAGCCCGATCTTGTCCTTGAGATTGTCGAAGAAGCCCTGAGCCGGCTGTTCGCCTTCGCCCCAAAAGGCTTTGACGCGATCTTCGCCGATGAATCCCATCGGCGGCATCGGGCCCTTGTCTTTGTTGATGTGGCGGTCGTAGTTGACGGCCGTCAGCTCGGTACGGATGTTCTGGAGCTCGTTGCGGAACTTCGGATCGTTCGTCATCCCATTCCTCTCCGCCTCCGAGGCAAATGCGAACAGTTCTTTCAGGTTGTTCAACTGCTGCTTTCGGAGTTCCGCATCTTCGCCGAGGCGTTTGATCGCCATCGGGTTCTGTTCGGCCAGATCCTTGACAAGAAGTTCGACCTCTTGCTGTGTGATCTTATTAAAGCCGCCGGTTGAGTGGCCTCCGACCTTGCTTTTCCAAAATACCAACCCGGCGCCGATGCCAAGTACAACAAGCAATAAGATCAGCCCTTTAGTTAAGTTACTCAATTCCTAATTCCTCACTCAAAAGATTAATGCAAATTTGTTTGCGGCAAACCGCAATCATACCAAAACGCCCTCAAAACAGCTAGGATGTTGTCGCCCCCTGTTCGGTTTGCACAAGTTCGAGAAGAACGCCGTCCGAAGCCTTTGGGTGGACAAATGCGACGAGGCAGCCCTCGGCCCCGATCCGCGGCTCTTCGTCAATAAGCTGCATGCCTTGGGCCTTAAGCCGCTCAAGTGACGCTCGAATGTCCTCGACCTCGACTGCGATGTGATGAATGCCGCCGCCGCGTTTCTCGAGAAATTTGGAAATTGGCGAATCATCCGACGTCGGTTCGAGCAATTCCACGCGGCTCTCACCGATCGGGAGCATCGCGACGCGGACCTTCTGATCCTCGACGACCTCGGTATGCACATTCTCAAGCCCGAGGGCGTCTTCCCAGAATTTAAGCGCGTTTTCGATGCCGTTCGTAGCAATTCCTAAATGATTGATCTTCATAAAAAAATTTTGCCACCGAGCACATAGAGAATGCGGAGGCAGATCGACGGTTCATTGCCTCTTTCGGTTCATCAATTCTTCGACAGCCGAATACGGGTCAACCCTTTTTGACGCGACCTCGGCCGAAAGGCGTTCGATCTCTTTCATCGTACCGTTCCGCTCCAGCAGATCGGCAAGCAGCCGCTCACGTAGAAGCTCTAGTAAACGCCAGCGTGCTATTGCTTCTTTGCGATCTGCGATTGCCTCGCCATCGGCCATTGCCGTGTAATTCACATACTTTTCGATGGCGGCGGCAAGATCTTCGATGCCTTTGGATTCGGTCGCGACGGTCGGAACTATCGGCGGGTTCCACATATCCGGCCTGTGGGCAAGGGAAAGGAGGGCTTCGAGTTCTTTCTGCGTTCGAAGCACGCCCTCGCGGTCGGCTTTGTTGATGACAAAGACGTCGCCGATCTCCATTATGCCGGCCTTTATCGCCTGGATATCGTCGCCCATGCCCGGAACGAGGACAACAATCGAAACATCGGCCGTCTTGACCACTTCGACCTCGTCCTGGCCGACGCCGACGGTCTCGACGATGATCTTGTCATAGCCGGCCGCATCAAGGATCGCGACGGCATCGACCGTCGAACGCGAGAGGCCGCCCAAATTTCCGCGGGTCGCCATCGAGCGTATAAAGACGTTCTTATCGAGGCCGAGCGTGGACATCCGGATGCGGTCGCCGAGGATCGCTCCGCCCGAAAAAGGGCTTGAAGGGTCGATGCAGACGATGCCGACACGAAGACCCTGGTTCTTGTAAAAGAGGGCGAGTTTATCGACCAAGGAGGATTTGCCTGCTCCGGGCGAACCGGTCACGCCGATAACTGTCGCGTTTCCGGTCTTGGGGAAGACCTCCCGCATCAACTCCGCAGCCTTCGGCCCGCCGGCCTCGACCAACGTGATCGCCCGGGCGACTGAACGCGGATTTCCCTGTAGGAGCTCGTCAATATCGATCATTTCGTATTCGCCGGCCTCTCGATCCCGAGGTCATCACACATCTTTTTTGCTAGGTTTGATTTCACTTCGCGGTGCCGCGGTATTGAGGTCATTTTACCGGAATTAAGATTCTTGTAGATCGTATGATTCGCGCCTTCGCGAAACAGACAGCAATTGTGCTCGCTAAGATGTCGGAGCAAGTCTTTGAGTTTCATTTAGGCGGCCTGCAGTATCAGCTCTTCTTTCTTGAAATCTCGTGATCGTGACATTCTTGCCTCGGCTTCATCACGATAACATTCGAGCAAAAGAGTCACGGCTTCCTTTAGGTTCTCTCGTGTCTCTTCAATGGTTTCGCCCTGCGTATTTGCCCCGGGAAGCTCGGCTACGTAACCTAGGTAACCCCCTTCCTCTGCTTTCTCAAAGATCGCGGTTAGTTTCAATTCGTTCATGTGAATGACCTCGCGTAATGTTTCTCAATTTTGACAGCATTTAACGGAAATACAAAAAGGCGGGCCGATCGCTCCCGCCTTTTTCACTTTTTAACTCTTCGACTTTTTCACATTCCCGCTACATCTGGCCTTCGTCAGCCGAGGGGCCGTAGATCGATGGAACGGCGATGTCGTTCAGCCGCATATAGACCGAAAGCTGGCCGCGGTGATGGACAATGTGGTTGCCGACGAACGACCGCATTACGCTGATCTTCGGCATCGTGAAATAGATCGTTTCGCCGTTCCGCATCGTCCAATTTTCAAGAAAAACGTCGTCGGGCGTATTGCGGAGCGTCTCGATCGCTTCGTTGACGTTCTTGTCGAGAAATTCGAGAAGTTCCTCGGTCGATTTCGGGTCATACGGAGCGTAATCGAACTTCTCGAAGTCAAGTTCCGGCTGGGTAAGTGTGGCGGGTGTCCAGCCGAACATCTCGGCGATATGCGAGGCCAACCGGCCGAAGGTCATCGATTTTTCGTGCGGCTTCCAGTCGAATTTCTCGGCCGGTATCCGTTCCAGACATTTACGGGTGGTTGCTGCCTCGTGCTGCAATTCGGCTATGAAAGCAGAGGCAACGTTGTTCGAACTCTGTGCTGTACTTGTACTCATAAAGATCTCCTTGCAAACTAAATTTGGAAGGGAAGCATACTATAAAAATTGCATAGATGCAACATGCAACAACATTCGTTGCAAGCTGTCTGCCGGAAATTACCGAATGACATCGGCCCTAATAAAGATCGGACTTTGGCGGCAATTCAGTATGACGGATACCATCACGCTCCCGTATAGTTTGTCCGTTATTAGGCCGCTTTCAATAAATGCTTGGCGATGACCAGCCGCTGTATCTCACTCGTGCCTTCGCCGATGGTGCAGAGCTTTGCGTCTCTCCAATACTTCTCGGCCGGGTAATCTTTGGTGTAGCCGTAACCGCCGTGGATCTGGATCGATTCTTCGGCCACGCGGACCGCCGTTTCCGAGGCATAGAGCTTCGCCATCGCGGACTTTTGCGTCACGGGCCTGCCGGAATCCTTGATCGCCGCGGCCTGAAGCGTAAGCAAACGGGCACACTCGATCTGCGTTGCCATATCGGCGAGCTTGAACTGAATCGCCTGAAATTCGCCGATCGGCTTGCCGAATTGCTCTCGTTCTTTGGCATATTTCACGGCAGCTTCATAAGCGCCCTGGGCGATTCCGACCGAAAGTGCGGCGATCGAGATGCGGCCGCCGTCGAGTATTTGCATCGCCTGAAGAAATCCTTCGCCTTCGTTCCCGAGCAAGTTTTCTTCGGGTACGTAGCAATCTTCGAAAACTACGGAAGCAGTTTCCGAGGCTCGCATACCAAGTTTGTTCTCTTTCTTATCGGGTCGGAAGCCTTCCATCGACTTATCGAAGATAAAGGCCGATATGCCTCGGTTTCCTTTCTCTTTATCGGTCACGGCAACTGCGACGAGTGTGTTGCAGGCAATTGCGTGCGTAATGAAATTCTTCGAACCGTTGACCATCCAACCGCCGTTCGAACGAATGGCAGTGGTACGTGTTCCTGACGCATCGGAACCGGCTTGCGACTCCGTCAATCCCCAGGCACCGAACGACTCGCCCTGTGCAAGCGGGACGAGGTAGTCCTTCTTTTGCTGCTCGGTCCCGAACATATAAATGTGGTTCGAGCAAAGCGAATTATGGGCAGCAACGGAAAGCCCGACCGAACCGCAGACTCGGCCAAGCTCTTCGATGATAGTGGCATATTCCACATAACCCATTGCCGAGCCGCCAAATTCTTCGGGAAAGATTATGCCCATCAGGCCGAGCTCGGCGAGCTTTGGCCGGAGCTCGATCGGGAAGTGCTGAGACTCGTCCCATTCCATCACGTTCGGGCGAATCTCTGCTTCCGCAAATTCCCTGATGCTGTACTTGATCTGCTGTTGTTCTTCCGTTAGTTCGAAGTTCATAGATATATAACGAAATATTATGATTGCATAATGCAGGGTTTTAGGGCAAGTTTTTCCGGCGAAATTGTTTCGCCGGCGGGCAAGCGGCTAAACTTAGAGAATGGCGAAAATTGGAAGGGAACTTACGACCGACGAAGAGATACGCGAATTGCTTCGGGCGACACGGGAGATCGCAGTGCTTGGCATCAAGCCCGAGACGCACGCGATGCAGCCGGCGTTTTACGTAACGAAATATATGCAGGACGCCGGATACAAGATCATACCCGTGCCGGTTTACTATCCTGACGTTAAGGAGATATTAGGCGAGCCGGTCTTTCGGGATCTAAGAAAAATACCCGGCGAGCGGGACATGGTCAATGTTTTCCGGCGACCGAATGATATCGATAAACACATTGATGAGATCATTGCGGCAAAGCCGAGGTCGGTCTGGTTTCAGCTTGGCATTCGAAATGACGCGGCGGCGAAGGCTTTCATCGAAGCAGGGATCGACGTCGTCCAGGACCGATGCCTTTTGGTCGAGCATCGCGCGCTTTTACGATGAACGGATGACTTTCTTTGCCGGAAGAAGCGAGCGAACCTCTTTTTCGGTGAGTTTCCTGTGACGTCCGACCGGAAGGCCGAGGTCGTCGATGTTTCCGATCCGAATACGGCGGAGTTTAACTACAGAATGGCCGATCGAATCGAACATCTTCCTTATCTGCTGGTTGTGGCCCTCGTAAAGTGTTACTTCATACCAGCCATTCTTGTCGGTCGGCTTTAGGGTTTTGATCTCGGCCGGAGCGGTCTTGAAGCCGTCTTCCAGCCTAACGCCGCGGGAAAGCTTTCTGATCGCGACCTCGGTTGGCAATCCTTTGACCTTTACGACATATACCTTCGGGATCTTCTTTGAACCGGCGACGGCGTTGGTGAACCGGCCGTCGTTGGTCATTATGATCAGCCCTTCGGTGTTGAAATCGAGCCGGCCGACCGGGTGCAGCCTTCCATAACCCTTTACGAGGTCGGTTACCAGATTTCGCCCTTCGGGATCGGCGACGCTTGAAAGAAAGCCCTTCGGTTTATTGAGCAGGATGTAAACATTTTCACGATGGGCGAGCAGAGGATTTATGAGCTTGCCGCGAACCTTGATGTGTTCTTTATCCGGATCGGCCTTTGTGCCGAGTTCGGTTACGACCTCGCCATTGACCGTAACCTCGCCGCCGCGGATCAATTCTTCTGCAGCCCGCCGCGAGGCGACACCGGCTTGGGAGATGAGTTTTTGTAATCTCTCTTTCATAACTTCATCGGCACCGCTGCGAGTTCCGTACTATTCAGTATCGGAAAGGTATAAGGGCGGTTTTCGGCCAAGGAAGGCATTTGCTTCAAATGCCGGCCCGCGCTTACTCGATTCGGCCGGACTAGGCACACTCGAGATCGGGATCGATTCGCCTGAAATGGTTACAAGCTCCAGCATCCAAACCGTATCTCCATCGGAATCGATGTCTTCTACAACTTCAAACTTTCGGATCTGCCCAAATTCGAACGTCCTTTCGCTTCTTCGAAATACCCCGCGGGTCAATAGTGTTACTAGCTGTTCGTTCTTGTCTATCGTTACGGATATTGCCGGATGCGTTGAGATGAACCAAAGGCCGGCCGCTACGCCGACCACCCCAAAACAAAAATGTGCTAGCAGCAAGATCCAGCTTGCCTCTGCGAAATTCGAATAGCCGCCACTTGCCCCGTAAACGAACATTAGCCCGATCACGACAAAGAACGATCCAAAAAGCCAGAAACACCCCATGTTCTGGCTGATCGTCATCGTTTCGCCGTTCTTCCGGAGCTTCATTGAACGAGGTCTTCAAAATCTTCGACCGACGGCAAATCGGAAAGGTCTTTCAGGCCGAAGTGGATGAGGAACTCCTTCGAAGTGCCGTACTGCATCGGCCGGCCGACGGTTTCCTTGTGGCCTTTGGTCACGATGAGCCGCTTTTCGAGCAACGTTTTAATCGCCGAGGCAGACTGCACGCCGCGGATCTCAAGGATCTCCGGCACGGTTACGGGCTGTTTGTAGGCGATGACGGCGAGCGTCTCGAGAGCGGCGATCGAGAGCTTTGCCGAGGGGCGCGTTTTGAGAAACTGGCGGACGTATTCGTGCAGTTCGGTTCGCGTCGCTATCTGCCAGCCGCCCGCGACCTCGCGCACCTGCAAGCCGCTCTCGCGGTTATCGTATTCTTCGCGGAGTGCCTGCAAAGCGGCCTCGACGCTCGCTTTGTCCTCTTCGAGCACATCGGCGATGGTCCGTGCGGTGATCGGCTCATCGGCGACGAAGATCAACGCCTCGGCCAGTGCCATCAGCTCGCCGGTGCCGCGTGCCTGCTTTATTTCTACCGCTGTTTCTGTTGCTTCTTCTGACATCAAACTCTCTTCAGGATTATGTCGTCGAACGTCTTTTTCTGGACGAGCTTGACGCTCTCGGTCCGGACGACCTCGAGTACGGCGATAAAGGCCGTGACGATCTCGCGGCGAGTGTCAAACTCCTCAAAAAAGCTCGCGAGGCTGAGTTCCGCGTGTTCCAATATCCGTGCGTGGAGCCGCCTGATCATATCGGCGAGCGAGACCTCGTCCCGCTCGATCTCCATCGTGATCTTTTCTTTCTGCCGCTCGACGATCTTCTGGAAAATGGTGATCAGGTCAAAGACGGTCGCGCTGATCTCGGCGTTGTTGTCGTCGCTTTCGATCTTGCCGCGGGGGAAGACGGCCTGTTCGATGGTCGCCTTTTCATAAAGCATTTGGGCGGCCGATTTGTATTTCTCGTATTCGAGTAGGCGGTCGACGAGTTCCTGCCGCGGGTCTTCCGCCACTTCTTCGGGATCGGCAAAAGGATCGCGGGGCAGCAGCATCTTCGACTTGACCTCGATAAGCTGTGCCGCCACCACAAGGAAATCCGCCGCGACGGCGATATCGAGCGACTTCATCAGCCGAATGTAGCGGAGATATTCATCGGTGATGCGGGCGATCGGGATATCAAAGATGTTAGCCTGCTCCTGCCTGATCAGGTAAAGAAGAAGATCGAGCGGCCCGGCAAATTCGCCGATGCGAATGCTCAGCTCGTCGCGCGACTCGGCGACGATCTCGGCCGTTTCCGTTAGGAAATCGAATGTGTATTGTTCTTGCTCTTCCTGCATCAGGGAAAGAGGCATTTTAACCTAACGGTAAGGAGACGCAAACAAGCAAAGTGATAGAATCCCGCGGCGAATAGCGCTAAGATTGGAATATGAAGAACCCGGTCATCGAAATAAATCCGGACAAGGTCAGCGGGGCTCCTCTTTTCGCGGGTACTCGTGTGCCGATAAAGAACCTTTTCGATTATCTCGAAGCGGGCGATACGCTTGAGGATTTCTTGGAAGGCTTTCCGCCCGTCACCCGCGAACAAGCCGTTGCAGTTCTCCAGATGGCCGAGCAGTCGTTGGTAAAGGAAGTCGGTTCACATTGACCGCAGGCAAACAGTTTAGCCCAAATCGTTCCCAATCTCTCAAAAGCTAAATATACTTCGTTTCGCGGAGGTAGATTATGTTATCTATCTGCGGCGGTTCGTGGCCGGCGTCGCGGATGAGCATCATCAGGTTGCCGCGGTGGATCGAGGAATGAAAGAGGACGTGTGTCAGCAGTTCGCGGTAGGTATTTTCGAACGGCAAGCCCTCGCTTGAGCGGTATTTGACGCGGATATCGAGGCCCTCTTCGTCGAACCGACGCAGCAATTTATCGAAAAGATCGGCGTTCTCGCGTGCCAGTTGCCCGCATTCCTCGATCGTCCGGGCCGGCCAGAAGTCGAAGCCGGTCGAGTCCTTCCCGTAAAGCCGCTCGTAATATTCACGTTCCGTCACGAGCAGATGCGCCAATACCGCGACCGCCCGCTCGATCTCCACGCCTTTCAGCGCGACGACCATTCGCCGGTTCGCCCAGTCGTTATAGGCAAAAAGCTGCCGGAGATGTTCGATGGTCTGCATACTTCAAAGTGAAAAAGTTAAAAAGTGAAAAGGTGGAAAAGTGAGAATGTTGAAAGGGCTGAATGGCGGAAAGTTTGCGAAGCCCAACCTGGCTTTTTATTCGCTTCCTAAAACTGATCTAGCCGGACGAAAATCTGTAAACATATACTCACGCCACTTCTTCACTTTTCCCCCTTTTAACCTTTTCACTTTTTTACCCTTCCACCGCGTATTCCTTCAGGTCTTCGAGCCGGATGACGGTCAGGGCGTGTTCGTGCGTGGCGCGGAGAAAAACCTGCGGGGCCATGCCGTGCTCGAGAGCCTCTTTCCAGCGGAGCATACACAAACACCACTTATCGCCGTGCTTCAAACCGGGAAAGGACCACTCCGGCCGCGGCGTTGAAAGGTCATTTCCCGCCGCCTTTGAAAAAGCGAGAAACTCGTCCGTCACGCGGATGCAGACCGTGTGCCGCCCGGTGTCGTCCACGCCCGTCTTGCAATAGCCGTCGCGGTAAAAACCCGTCATCGGATCCGTGCAGCAGCTCTCAAGCTCGCCCCCGAGCACATTCCGCGGCGCCGGCTTATGCCCGTTGCCGTTCCCGTTCGTATAGCTCATGCCAATATTCTACGGAATCGTCGAGATGGTGTCGATGTCCGAGTACTGCCCGACGGCGTCGTTGCCATCGAGGTATCGGGCGCGGATGCGGACGAGCCGCGGCAGATTTTCCGGCAAGGCGGGAATGCGAAGCTCGGCCGGCGAACGCATAAATCGCCCGGCGGGCCGCCATTCCTTCTCCGTGTCGAGCTGCATTTGGATGTCGATGCCGGTAAATTTGCCGCGTTTGAAGCGGACGCTGACGATATTTCCGGGATCGACGGCGAGGCTCGGGTTGGGCTTGGCTTCGTTGAGGTCGGCGGCTTCGCCGTGGGCGGGACGAATGCCGAACGAGGCGGCCGTCGCGGCAGAAAAACCCGGCGAAACGCGAATGCGCTCGACCAGCTCGGCGATGCGGCGATAAACACCGACCGCGGTTTCCGGCGGCGGCGTAAGCGACGAAGGCTGCGGGAAATCGTTAAGCGGCGAGCCCGGCTTGCCGGACAAAACATGCCGCCGATAGCTCGCCGCCGCCCGCCGGAAACTCTCGATATCTACCTGATTTTGCGCCAGCCACGCGAGAGTCGCCGCATCGGCCTCGACCGCGGCAATCTCCGGCGGAGAAAAACCGAGCGCCGCACCCTGCTTTGCAAACTCCGCCGCAAAATTCCGCATCCACGCCGCCTGTTCGGACAAACCCAGCGGAAACCAACGATTACTCGGCCTCATATTCAATCAACCTCGGCAATTACAAGGGATATATCGCACAGCGTCGGATAAACGCCAGCCATATATAGCGAAATTATAGCAATCATTTCTCGCAACATCAACAAGTTGCGGTGCAATAAACACATATTGCAGTGCGACAACACGAAATTACATCGCACTTATTATACATCGCGGTGGAATATAATAAAATCGCATCGCGAGTATCAGTAGTTATGTTGCGACCACAAATTATTGCACTGCGATATTACAAAGTGGCGGTGCGATATCACGAAGTTGCAAGAAATGTTCGGGATATTTTATCTAACGGCGGGCTATTCTATTAGATCGAGGGCCTTTTCTATCGGGCGGGCGATGACCGCACGGTCGCCGGCGACGACTATCGGGCGATTGAGAAGCCCCGGATTTGCGACGATCGCGGCGATTATCTCGTCTTCCGGCGTCTCCGGCGTAAATCCGCGTTCCTTAAACTCTTTTTCCTTCGTCCGCAGCAGCCCGAACGCCGGAATTCGCAGCTTCCCGAGCAGCATTTTCACATCCGCCGCCGTCAGCCGCTCCCTGAAATAATCAACCTGCTCAAACCGAACGCCATTCTCCCGGAACAGCCCCGCCAAATTGCGACACGTCGTTCAAGTAGGCTTTTCGTAGATAACGACCTTTTCGTTGGTGTTCATTGTTCTTCTTCACCCGCCAGAATTAGAACTTCTTCCCGGAGCGCTCGGCTAATCCGAAAGCTGTTCCGCTCAAGCTCACCGATGAAGGGCGCCACGCGCTCAATGATGCCCGCCCTTTTTGCGCGGACGAGGATGCCCAAAGTCCCGACGACTCTGAGCCCCATTGCCTCGGCAACCGACCTCGCCTGCTTATCGTCGGTTACAAGCTGACCATCCATCTGAACCGCAAGCGCAATTGCTTCGGCCTCTCCTTTTCCGAGCGTAAGCCGCAACGCATTGCAAAGATGAGGCGAGCTCACCGGCTCAACCTTCATCCAACTAAGCTGCCGCCCGAACTCCGCAACTACGGCAGGAGGAACGACGACTTCGGTGTAGAGTTTAGGAAGGAGATCAAGATGCCGGATGCGTTCAAAGCCGATCAGACAAGTGCTGTCAAAGACGATCGTCAAACTCACTATTCCAGTTCCTTTCTCAGGTCTTCCGGGGAGTAATTGATAACTGGTACGCCGTGATGCCCGAGAACCTCGATGAACGCCCGCTTGGAATAGTTTGCGATCTCGGCGGCTTTGCCGAGCGAGACTCGGCCCGTTTCGAAGAGCTTTATCGCGAGCAGCGTCTGCGTCTCGTCCTTCGTTATGTTCGGCGGAAGATTTAGAGTTAGTTCCACTGTGTTCTGCATTCGATTCACCTGAATTCGAAGTTTAGCATCAAGAGCGTCGGAAATAAATAATTTTTGCCTCCTCTGCGGCTCCTTGAGAAAGCGACTAGTGACGATCTAACCTTTCGATGCATCAATCCCTGTTAACCTTTCGAGGTAATGACGCACCCAGCGATTTGTCAGGTCGGCTTCGGATCGGACGCGTTCGAGTTCTTCGGCGAATCCGACCGTTCTTGCGAGCTTTACGTACTGAACGAACTCACGCGGCATGTATTGCTCGATCAGCATATCTGCGACGCGTTTGCGGATGCGGCGGCGATGGTCTTCGGACAGATGGCCGGCAGAATGTCGAAGTGCCTTCGCCGCGTCGGATTTCAGTATCTTACCGAACGGCATCGAATCGCTGTCTTCGATCAGCTCAACGCCGAGCTCGATACATGCCCGATCGCCCTGCCTTATGCCGACAATTACTTCTTCGATAAGAGGGTAGAACCATTTCGTTGAACCCGCTTCATAAATGCGTGGATTCAACTCTAGGCCCGTCGTGCCAAACGCCTTTGCATACGACCGGAAACGCCGCTCGATCTCCTCGCGGCTCCAACGCCCCTGCCCATTGAAATCGCGAATCTCGTTCATATACTTCGAAGACGCTTCGGCTTTGCCGTAATGATGAGCGGAAGGGCTTGCCCTTCCGTCCGGTTACTCCCCCGATCTCAGGAGGCTATGCCTCCGATCATCTTTGTTTCCAGTCGATCTTTCTAATGTCGACCTCGATCGGCTCAGGATCGAGCAATCCTTTTCTCAGCCAATACCTGGCACTCGAACATCGGTAGCTCTCGGGCGTCTCGGACAAACCTGCTTCGACGGGATTGTTGTGAATATACCGCACTTTCTGCATCAGCATCGATTCGATTGTGATCAGAAATTTGTCCGAATGATGCTCCCACAGAGAATATTTGTAATCGGCATCCTTCGTTTGCAGCCACAGTTTATTGAGCGATTCCTCAGGCCCGTGGGTTTTCAAATGATCGATGATCCGCCGAGCGGTTATGCCGTTCAGATACCGTAACGAGTCCGAGGGCGTGCGTGCTCCGTCGGTAACGATGTGGAAATGCTCGGGCATGATCACATAAGCGAAAAACAACATCCCCGACGACCGACGCGCCTCGTTCAACGCATCGCACATCAACTCTTTATACTTCTCGGTCCGGAACACCTTCAAGCGATTATGAGTCACAGAAGTGAAGAAATAAAACGGAGTGTCGAATGTCGGTCTGGGCATATTTGTTGAGGCATAGCCTCCCAGGGAGAGTTAGGTTACCTTTCGGAAGGGCAAGCCCTTCCGCTCATCATTTGGGCAAGCCCGAAATCTACTTGATACCCGTATGCTCATAGACTTTCCTCAATGTCTCCGAGGCGATGGTGCGGGCTTTTTCGGCGCCGGGTTTTAGGATGGCGAGGAGCGTTTCGTCGTCGTATTGTTTTACGCGTTCCTGGAAGGGGCGGAGGAATTCGACGGTCGCCTCGGCGAGTTCGGTTTTGAAATGGCCGTAGCCTTTGCCGGCGAAATGGGCGACGCATTCTTCTTCCCGTTTGTTGGTCAGCAGGCGATAAATGGTCAGCAGATTGTTGATCGCGGGGCGGGTTTCGTCGAACTCGATCGTCGTGCCGCTATCGGTGACGGCCCGCTTGATCTTTTTCGTGACGGTGTCGGGGTCGTCGAGCAGGAAGATCGAACCCGCGGCGTTCTCGTCGGACTTCGACATCTTCCTTTCGGGCTCCTGCAGCGACTTGATGCTCGCACCGGCCTGCGGGATGTAAGGCTCGGGCACCTTGAACGTCTCGCCGTAGTCGCGGTTGAAGCGCTCAGCGAGGTCGCGTGTCAGTTCAAGGTGCTGCTTCTGATCCTGCCCGACCGGGACGAGATCGGTCTGGTAAAGCAAGATGTCCGCTGCCATCAGAATCGGATAAGTGAAAAGCCCGACTCCTGGCCCTTGCTTCGACTCGGCAATCTTCTTTTCTGCCTTGTTTTTCAGCTTTGCAAGTAGCGGGACTCTTTCTTCTTCTGACAGAGATGATTTTTCCGACTCGGAAAGATACTCGTTCATTGAGAGAGCTTCCCACATTGTTAGTTCTTTGAAGAACTTGCCCGCCTTATCTTTGAACTGAGTCATTCGTGACAGTTCCCCGATACGTGCGATGCAGGAGAGCGTCCAGGCGAGTTCGGCGTGTTCGGGGACGTCGGATTGGATGAAGATGGTCGAACGCGAGGGATCGACGCCCGCCGCCAGATAAATGCGGGCGAGGTCGAGCGTCGCCTTTCGCAATGCCGCCGGGTCCTGCGGAAGCGTTATCGCGTGGAGATTTACGATGCAGTAAAACGCCTCGTACTCATCCTGAAGCGCGACCCAATTCTTCAACGCACCGAGGTAATTGCCAATGTGGAGCTGCCCCGTAGGCTGGGCACCGCTGAAAATACGTTTTGTCATTGCGAACTAGTAAATAGCGTAAAGCACGTAAACCAATCCCATCAGGAACGGATAAAGTATGAACCGGAAAACGCCGATATAAATAAGGAACATCAGTATCAGGAATCCGAACTGCTCGAGGAAATCAAATATCGGCTGCGTGCTCGGCGGCAAAAATGTCGAGAGTATCTTGCTGCCATCGAGCGGCGGAAACGGCAGCAGATTGAACACGAAGAGCGAAAGGTTGAGGAGCATCAGGTTGCTGACAAACATCGCCAGCGGATTGGTCGCCCCGCCGAAGAGGTCATTTGGCGTAAAGCCGTAAATGAAAAGCACCTTTGCCAGAACGATGCCGATGATGAGCAAGATCAGGTTCGCGAGAACGCCGGCGACCGAGACCATCACATTCGCGAGCTTATATCTGGTCCAGTTGCGCGGGTTTACCGGTGTCGGCTTGCCCCAGCCGATCAGCGGGATCGAGCCAAGTGCTCCGCCGATCGTTCCCAAAATAAAAGCGACGACGGGTATCAGAAGCGTGCCGATCGGGTCGGTATGGGCGACCGGGTTGAGCGTGACGCGGCCGAGCATATAGGCCGTGTCGTCGCCAAATTTGTGAGACATCCAGGCGTGGCCCGCCTCATGGGCCGAGACCGCAAGAAGCAGCACGACCATGAAAACTATGAGATGGCTTGCCAGGACGGCCAGATCGATATCACCCATTTAAACTCCTCAAAAACTACGGTTTATGTCGCCAAAAAGCTCGGCAAAGTAACGCTCGGAGCGTTGTTTTTATTGTTCGATTGTGCCATTCTTTTACGACAAAATAAAACAAACAAGGGGTTTACGTAATGCTTAATAAACTTTTGTTCGGCGGTGAGAGCGGTTTGTCGTGGCAGGCGAATGCGGGGCTTGCATTGCTGCGGATCTTTTCGGGTGTCGCGATGGCATTTGCCCATGGGCTCGGCAAATTGCCTCCGGCCGAAGGATTGATCGGCCGTACGGCGGAGATGGGCTTCCCGATGCCGGCGTTCTTTGCCTGGGCGGCGGCGCTGTCTGAGTTCGTCGGAGGCATCTTTCTCGCACTCGGGCTTCTGACGCGGTTGTCGAGCTTCTTTATCGCGGTGACGATGCTCGTCGCACTCGTCGGCGTTCACGGGGCAGATCCCTTCAACGTCCAGGAGAAGGCGTTCCTTTTCCTCTTCATTTCGATCGCTTTCATGCTTAAGGGTTCGGGCGATTGGAGCGTCGATAGCTTCCTCAGGAAGTAGCGAAACCGGCTTTTATGAAAAAGCACATCGTTTGCATAGCCAGCGAGCACAAGGGCAACGAGTTTCTCGAAGAATGCCAGAACGCCGAGTGGTTCGTCACGCTGGTGACGCGCAAGAAACTGCTCGATGAGCCGTGGGTGTGGACCGCGCTCAACGACGTCCGGACCGTGGAGAACGATGCGAGCGTTGAGGACTATGTCCGGGCGATCACAAACATCGCCGGCACGCGGCCGATCGATCGCGTGGTCGGTTTGGATGAGTTCGACGTCGTCACCGCCGCTCGTGCCCGCGAGCACCTGCAGCTCGGCGGTATGACCTATTCGCACGCCGTCCGCTTTCGCGATAAATACGCGATGCGGAAGATCGCAGATGAGGCGGGAATTCCGTGTCCTGACTATATCTGCCCGCTAAATCCGGCCGAGATCGATGAATTTCTCGCCCGCGTGCCCGCACCATGGATCGTAAAGCCGCGGCATGAAGTTTCGGCATTTGGGATCAGGAAATGCGAGACGAAAGAGCAGGTCTGGGAAGTGCTCAACGACCTCGACAACCGCAATAATTGGCGAGACCATCCGTCGCAGTTCCTGATCGAGAAGTTCATAGAGGGTGACGTTTTCCACGTAGATTCGGTCGTCCATGACGGCAAGGTCGTGGCCGCGGGCGTGAGCCGCTACGGGCGTCCGCCGTTCTCGGTCTCGCATTACGGCGGAGTGTTCACCACAGCGATCGTCGAATATGGTTCGAAGGAACGCAAGGAACTGGAAAAGCTCAATGCTAAGCTCTTGAAGGCTTTCAAATACGAAGAAGGAGTCACGCACGGCGAGTTTCTTCGCGGAAAGGATGACGGAAAGTTCTACCTGCTTGAGGTTGCCTGCCGCGTCGGCGGAGCGTATATCGCAAACGTTCTCGAATATGCCTGCGGGTTCAATCTCTGGCGTGAATGGGCAAAGCTCTCTGTCGCCGACAAGGATCATCCATACGAAAAGCCGAAGGTGCGAAAGGAATATGCCGGCGTCGCCCTTGCTCTTTCGAAAGATGAAGAACCGGACACCTCGCACTACACCGACCCTGAGATCGTTTATCGGGTAAAGAAGCCAAAGCACGTCGGGCTTATCTTCCACTCTCCGGACAAGCACCGAGTCGATGACCTGCTCGAAGAATATACGCGGCGGATAAGCGACGACTTCCTCGCGGTCGCCCCCGCGAAGGAACGGTACGACGATTAGGCCGGCATCCGACGAAGCTAAAGAGGGCGGCTGCGGCCGCTCTTTTCTTTTGCCGTCCAAATCGCTATCCTCTGTATTTTTATGACGCCTCGTGTATCCACAAACGTGCACTTGCCCGATCTGCTTGATCACGGGCTTGAGCCGTATTTTCAGGAGCTTTTGAAGTTCGAATCGACCGAGGAACTCGAGGCGTCGTCATTGCATGCCGAAATTCGCGAGGAGGCCGAGCGGATCCTCAATGGAGTAGTTCACGAGGAGGCTGCCGAGCGGCCGAATGGTGACGAGGCTGCGGAAATAATTAGGACCATCGCTTGGAACATCGAACGCGGCTGCGTTTTTGAGGGCATACTTGAGTCGCTCAAATCGCACGATGACCTGCGTGACAAGGATGTGCTTTTGCTGACCGAGCTTGACCATGGAATGGCGCGGAGCGGGAATCGCTTTGTTGCCCAGGAGATCGCCCGCGAGCTTGGGATGAACTACGCCTTCGCCCCGGTCTATATCGCCTTGCAAAAGGGCAGTGGTGTTGAGGCGATGGCTGAGGGCGAGAATACGAAGTCGATCCACGGCCTTGCGATGTTCTCAAAGTGGCCGATGCGAAATATCCACGCCGTGCCGATCCCGAACGGCAAGGACAAGATGTGGGGCAAGGAAAAGCGGCTTGGCTGGCTCCGGGCGTTGATCGCCGACATCGAACATCCGGCGGGAACTTTCCGGGCCGTGACGGTGCATCTTGATTCGCACTGCTCGCGTGCCCATCGGCGGCTGCAGATGCAGATCATCCTTGACCATCTCGAAACGTTGCCGCCGCTTCCGACCGTGATCGGCGGCGACTGGAACACGACGACGTTTAACTCGCAGAACTCGCGGCGGGCGATAATGGGCTATTGGCGCCGCGTTCTCATGGGGCCGAAGAACGTTGCGAAAAATCACTTGCCGCACCCCGAGCGATATTTCGAGCGGCCGCTTTTCCAGATGCTCGAACGCCGCGGCTACGATTTCCGAAGCCTCAATGAACTCGGTGCCGGGACTCTGCATTACCACGTCGAGAGCATCGAAAAGAACACGAACCTCCGCGATTGGGTGCCGGAATGGTGCTTCCCGTTCATTTTCTGGGCGGCGAACCGCGTCGGCGGGAGCGTTTCGGGGCGGTTGGACTGGTTTGCCGGTAAAGGCATCGAGCCAGCACATGACGCGGCGGTCAAAACGATCGGCGATCTCCGCGATGCGAACGGGACACCGCTTTCCGATCATGACGCCATCGGCTTGGACTTTCGCATTTCGGGAGCTTAGACTCTGACTAACGGAGAACATAATGGAAGTTTCATTTTCACAGACACTTAGTTTTGACGCGGCGACCTTTGAATACGAAGCGGTCGCCCATGAGAACGGCAACGCGACGACGATCAAATTCCCGGTCGATGAGAAAAAGGTCAGCCCCGGCGACGCGGTCGTGGTAGTTTCGGGCAGCGAGATACATTTCCACGGGATGATCGGGAAGATCGAGGATGGATTCGCCTATGTTTCCGACCCGAAGGGCTCGCTGCTGCCGGCAGGCGCAGTCAATTGATGAATTAGTTGATAATTTATAAATGATAGATGATAATTTGTGATCAGGACTGGTTGGGAATATAGGCTGATCTCGGAATTACCGCAGTTCGCCACCGGCCGGCTCAACGGCTTAATAAAGGCGGAAGAAGGATGAAACTGGGAGAACTTTCATTTTTCATCTCTCATCTATCAATTATCATTTACGTTTCGGGGATGTAGCTCAGCTGGGAGAGCGCGGCGTTCGCAATGCCGAGGTCAGGGGTTCGATCCCCCTCATCTCCACCAGAATTAAGAAGCGTGGCTCAACGTTGGCCACGCTTTTTGTATTCCCGGACGTGTTCCGGGATCTCGATCCCCTTTGGGAGTTTCGCGACGGTAATCGGTTCGCCCGGCACGGTTTCGAGCGGCAATGTCCCTGCCCAGACGTTCATCGCGTAATCTTCCTCGTCATCTTTCGGGTCGCCGGTGCGGATCTTTGCCGAGGCCTCTTCGATCGGGAGCCGGAGGACTGATGTCGCTTTCATTTCGAGTTCGTTCGGCCAACGGATCTCGGGCCAGCGGCCGGGGATGATGTGTTCGGTAAAGGCTTCGAGTGCAGCGTATTTCTCGTCGGCGTCGGTAACGAGTTCAGCCCGGCCGAGCACGACGACCGAACGGTAGTTGATCGAATGGTGAAACGCCGACCGGGCAAGCACAAGCCCATCGACGTGCGTTACCGTAACGCAGACATCGACGCCTTGCGCGAGGTTGCGGAGCATCCGGCTGGCCGATGAACCATGAATATAAATCTGGTCGCCGATGCGGGCGTACCCGGTCGGGATCACATACGGCTGGCCCTCAACCACAAAACCGACATGGCAGATAAAACCCGCGTCGAGGATCGAATAGATCGTCTCGCGGTCATAAGCCCCACGGGCAGGAAGGCGTTTTACTTTTATCCGGGCTGTTGGTTCAAAAGCATTTTTCATAGGTTGCAATCAATGTTTGAAGGAAAGTTATACAAGGCAGTGCTTTACCAGCAATTTACGCGATTCAACGTCAAGTTCTTCCTCTTTCTCTGCATCAGTCGGATTTTGGGAGATTCGGCTTAAAACGTCGCGGAATTCAAGTGTAAGCTCCTTCGACTCTTGCAAAACCTCCTGAATAACCCAGTACTTCCAAATTTGATCGTCGGTTTCAAATATGTGCTTTAGATGTGGAATCAAAGGTGGCCCTATGCTGGCAATAAACGGAGATAGGGTTTGAGCCACCGGCCAGTTCATATCTTGCAGCCATTCTAGCAGCTGAGGCAGAACCGGTTCGACCGCAGGATATCCGGCGGCAATCGCTGCTTCAGCACGAGCGTGATCGTGCTTGTCTCGCGGCACAAATAGAATTGGGTCATCTGGCAAGGCAATCACGGGTCGAATAAAACCCTGAGAACTATGCAGGGGATCAGCGACTTCTTTCATCGCCGCGAACTGAGCCAGTTCCGACAGCGACTCATCCAAAGTTCGAACACAATATTCTGTCCAAGTCGTTTCTTTTGATTGTGGTGTCGTACTCCAAACCGGCATGAACTGTCCAAATACTCCAATCGATGCAAGTTTGTGGTTTTCGACAACACAGAAATCCCCGCCTAGAATTGCTACTTGACTTTCGGCAATTTCTCGCAAGACTTCTGGCATTTCAGAAATTCGCCAAACCAGCTCACCGCCCGGTGTTTCGAAGGCCTTGCCCTTAAAGTGTGTCGAAAGAAATGAATACATGACGTGCGAATCTTACTTTGTGCTCATCCAATCATCCCCGGCTCCGATCTCGGCGATGAGCGGGGCGTCGAGAATTGCGGCGGCTTCCATTTCACGTTTGATGATCTCGGAGGCCTGCTCGACCTCGTCCTTCGGCGCTTCGAAGAGAAGTTCGTCGTGGACCTGCATTATCATCTTTGTCTTAAGCCCGGCGTCGCGGAGAGCCTTTGCGACGTTGATCATCGCGATCTTGACGATGTCGCTCGCGGTGCCCTGAATTGGCATGTTGATCGCCTCGCGTTCGGCCCGCGAACGGACGGCGAAGTTGCGATCCTTGATGCCGGGGAAATATCGGCGGCGGCCGAAGAGGGAAGTCACGTAACCGTTCTCCCGGGCCTCCTCGGGGATGCGGTCCATGTAGGCGCGGATGCCCTTGTAGGTGGCGAAGTAGTCGTCGATGACCTTCCGCGCTTCCTGTTTCGAGATACCAACACGCTGCGAGAGCCCAAACGCCTCGACCGCATAGGCGATGCCGAAGTTGACGATCTTCGCCAGGCGACGCTTTTCCTTCAGGTCCTTTTCATCGGTCGCACCAAAGACGAGCCGTGCCGTTTTTGCGTGGATGTCCTCGTTGTTCTGATAGGCCTCTAGCATCACCGGGTCTTTGGTGATGTGGGCCAGTATGCGGAGCTCAAGCTGTGAGTAATCGGCCGAGATAAGCTCGTTGCCGGTTTCGGGGATGAATGCCTTACGGATCTGCTGGCCCATCTCGGTACGCACAGGGATGTTCTGCAGGTTCGGCTCGGTCGAACTGAGCCGTCCGGTTGCCGCAACGGTCTGGTTGAGCACGCCGTGGATGCGGCCATCGGTGCCGACCATCTTCGGGAGCGAATCGGCATAGGTCGCCTTGAGCTTGTCCATCTCGCGATAGTCGATGATGAGCTGGGCGATCTCATGGTCAACGGCAAGCTCGGCGAGCACGTCCTTGCTGGTCGAGATCTGGCCGGTCGCCGTCTTTTTGCCGGTCGCGATGTTGAGGTCCTGAAAGACCTCGCCGACCTGCTTTGGCGAGCCGATGTTGAACTCGCGGCCCGCGATCTTGAAGACCCGCTCGGAGAGCGTTTCGAGTTCCTTTGAGATCTTTTCGGAGAAGTCGTGCAGAGCTTCGGAGTCGATCTTCATCCCGGCGGTTTCGATATCGGCAAGGATCGGCTCGAGCGGCACCTCGATCTCGTCATAGATCCGGGTCAGTTCGTCCTCGGCGATCTTCTTGCGAAACTGCGGCACAAGCTGATAAACCATGTCGGCACGCTCGGCCGCCGCGAATCCGCTCGCCGTGAAGCCCTCGGGCGTGTCGATGGGCGGATAGGCATCAAGGTGGTTTTGTGCGAGAAACGCGAGCGTAAAGTTGGAGCGGCCCGAGTCCAGCAAGTATGCCGCGATCATCGGGTCCTCTTTGACCTCGCGAGGCTCGATGCCAACGGCCCGCAGCACGCCAAGATTGCGTTTGTAATCGTGGCAGGCCTTTGTCATATACGGATTAGCGAATGTGTCGCCAAGCATCCGCACTGCATACTCGCTCCCGCCCTCAAACTCCTGCAGGTCAACGAAATACGAGACGCCCGGAGCATACGAAATGGCGATGCCGAGCGGTGCGACCTTATCAAATGCGCTGTGGCGGTCGCCGCCATTGGAGTCATCAACCTCAAATGCCCACTTCTCCTTCTCCCAGAGCGTGCGGATCAGCTTATCGAGAGCTTCGCGCGTCTTGACTGCTTCGTATTTTCGCTCGATCCGTTCGGATGCGGCCTCGCTGCCGTGCATGTCAAAGAGCGTGGCGGCATCGGAAAACTCCTTTGTCAGCGAGTTGAACTCAAGCTCGCGGAAGAGTTCATACGCCTTCTGGCGATCGGGTTCGCGGAAACGAAGCTGGTCGAGGTCAAGCTCGATCGGCACTTCGCAATGGACGGTCGCAAGCTCTAGCGACTGGCGGATGATGTCCTGATTATTTTGCAGGCTTTCGCGATAGGTCTTGTGCGTTACCTTGTCGGCATTTTCCATCGCACCGATCGCTGAACCGTATTCCAACACGAGCTTGAGCGCTCCTTTTTCGCCAATGCCGGGAGCACCCGGAATGTTATCGATCGAATCGCCCATCAGCCCGAGCAGGTCGATGATCTTCGAGGGCGGCACGCCGAACTTTGCCTCGACCCAGGCCTCGTCGCACCACTCGATCGGCGGCACCGGCACCTTGCGTTTTACATTGGCCGAGTTCTGCCGCATGGCGATGACGTAAGGGTCCCGGACCAACTGACAGAGGTCCTTATCGTTCGAGACGATCACGGCTTGGAGCTTCTTGTCCGCGGCCTTTTTCGCGAGCGTGCCGATGATGTCGTCGGCCTCGTAGCCGTCGTATTTCAGGATCGGCAGGTTAAATGCCTCGCAAACGCGGACAATGAAGGGCAACTGAGCCGCAAGGTCCTCGGGCATTTCCTCGCGGTTGGCTTTATATGCCTCATAAGAATCATGCCGGAAGGTCGGTGCCGCAGTGTCAAAAACGGCGGCGATGTAGTCGGGCTTTTCGTCGTTGATCAGCTTGCGGAGCATGTTCGTAAAGACGAAAACGGCCTGTGTTACCTGGCCCTTGCTGTTGCGGAGCGGCTCCTGCCGGGCGCCCATTGGGGCGAAATAGGCCCGAAAGATGTGTGACATCGAATCGATCAGAAATACGCGCTTCATTTCGGTGTAGTGTAGCCGATTGTCGCCGCCGAGCGAAGCATCGCGGCCATCGAGTCTTTGGCAAACTGCTTCTGCAAATATCGAGAGGCCGGGTAGCCGAGATATGTGAAAAGATGGCCGGGCCGCGAGAATGCGAGGAGGCTGTAATGCACCTCGCCGTTCGTTGGGTTTCGTTCGACGAGGAACACTTCCTCGCCGGATTCGCCGTGATCCTCGAGCGTGCCGTATGCAAATCCGAACCGCACAGAATCATCGAGAACGTAAACGATACGTGCTGCGTTCAGGCTGTAGATGCAAAAATGCGAAACGACTACTGCGACGTCGCTTCCTTCCTCGATCGGAGTATCGGCCGGGACTGCTCGCGCCCAACCGATGTCAAACATCTTCCACTCGCAAATTGCAGCCTTTGCCCGCTCCCATACTTCCTCGCCCGCTCCAAGAAGAATGCGATTTCGGTCAACGGTATATCCGGCCGGGATGTCGCCACGTGTCGCGCCGATCTCTTTGTACGAAAAGCCGGTCCGGCCAGCCGAGTCGAGGAAGTCAGCGATCGTGCGGCTGTCGGGCTTTAGAATTGTGAACATATTTAACGTAGTCGGTCTAATTGTTACAGCTTTTTTTTATCACATTGCGGCGACGGCCGTCGGTCTCTGTTTCATTTTTTACAAGGGCAGTGCGTTTCTGAAACAGATGAAACAGATGAATCGCCTGAAACGCCTGAAACGTGTGAAACGCGTGAAACGGCGTGGGGGTTTGAGTCCCGGCTCTCGAGAATTCCAAATTCCGGATTCGGAATTCTGCATTCGAAGATG
>JAHBSL010000015.1 GCA_019639135.1 Acidobacteriota bacterium | reverse complement strand
CAGGAACTGCAAACCTCCAAGGAGGTCTTTGAGTGGATGGATGCGATAGCAAAAAGGGCCGGAGCCTCGATCGTAGAGATCGGCAAGAGCCGCGAGGGGCGACCGCTCCGGATGCTTCAACTTGGCAACACCGCGTCGAAACGGATGATGCTCGTTATCTCTCGTCAGCATCCGCCTGAGGTTACGGGTTATTTTGCAATGCAGGCCTTCATCGAAAAGCTGATCGATGGCTCAGAGGCGTCGAGGGCCTTCCGCCGGGATTGGGGCATTTACGTCGTGCCGCTGATGAACCCGGACGGTGTTGATGAGGGCCACTGGCGGCATAATCAGGGCGGCATAGACCTGAACCGCGATTGGCAGGATTTCAATCAGCCCGAGACCCAGGCCGTCCGCAATTTCCTCTCTCGCCGGATTGCCGAGACCGGCGGCCGTTTTTATTTCGGGATCGATTTCCACTCGACCTGGAATGATATTTATTATCCGATGAACCGCATCTACGAGGGCAATTCACCGCGGCTCGTCGAACGGTGGCTTGGGAATATTCAAGCGGCGATCGAGGGTTATGAACCGCGGATCCAGGCGACCGAACGTCTATTTCCGACCCGAGTTTCGCGGAACTACTTTTTCGATTGCTGCGGTATGGAGGCGATCGTCTACGAGATCGGCGACAACACGCCTCGAGACTTTATCCGTAAAAAGGGCGAGGTTGCCGCAGTCGAATTGATGAAGCTTCTTTCAGAGCCCCGGCCTTAGGGTGCGGCGTTAGCGGTCGCGGCCGAGCGGTACCATTCGACGAATTTCGGGATGCCGTCCTCGATTTTTGTCTTTGGGTTGTAGCCGAGTACCTCGCGGGCGCGAGTGATATCTGCAAAAGTTATCGGCACGTCACCCGGCTGCAGCGGCTGGCGGTCGATGATCGCCCTTGTTCCGAGGCTTTCCTCGATAAGCTCGATCAGGCGCCGCAGTTCGGTCGTCTCAGATTCCCCGAGGTTCAGCACCTCATGCTTCGTCGCAGTGTGATCCATCGCTGCCCTGACGCCCTGAATAATGTCGTCGATGTAGGTGTAATCACGCCGGGTCGTCCCATCGCCAAACATCGGCACCGGTTTACCCTCGGCGATGAGCCGGGTGAACTTGTGGATCGCAAGGTCCGGCCGCTGCCTTGCCCCGTAAACCGTGAAGAAGCGTAGGCAAACCGTGCGGATATCGTAGAGGTGCGAATACGTGTGGCAAAGAAGTTCGCCCGATGCCTTGGTCGCGGCGTAGGGCGAGATCGGCTTGCGGATCGTCGCATCTTCCCTGAATGGCACCGAACACGTTGCGCCGTAAACGCTCGATGAAGACCCGAAAACGAAGTGCGGCACGCCGTGCTCGCGGGCAAGCTCAAGCAGGTTGAGAGTACCGATGACGTTAGTCTCGTAATAAAGCTTTGTCTGAGTCAGCGAGGGCCGTACGCCTGCCCGGGCCGCGAGGTGTACGATCTGGTCAAAGCTGTTCGCGGCAAAAATACCTGCAAGCGTTTCAGCATCGCGGATGTCGCCCTCGATGAACTCAACGTCCCCTGAATCTGCAAACGCCGCAAGGTTCGCCCGCTTTATATCGGTCGAATAGAAATCGTTAAGGTCGTCGACAATGACAACTCGCCAATCCCCGCTTCGAAGCAGGTCCTCGCACAAATGCGAGCCAATGAAACCGGCACCGCCGGTCAAAAGAACGGTCTTCTTCACGATAGTTCAACAAGGAAAAGGGCTGGCGGCCCTATGCGGGATTAGCAAAAGTTATCACGAGAAAAGATTCGCAGGCAAAACCGCTAATTCAAAAATCTGGCCCGAGCGCTGAAACGGTGAACGACCTCCTCTAGAAATCCCTCGTAGGTGAAATCCTCCGCCGTGTATTGCGGCTTGAGCTTGAACATCATCGGCAAGGCGATCCGCCACGCCATCCACTGTCGCTGGCGGTCGGTCAAGTCCCATCGCCGCCGAAGGAAGTTCTCCGCAACCTCGACCTCCTCGAAGGTGAGTTTTGCGATATCGACCTGCATTTCGAGCGGCTTCTGAACACGGCGCAGAGCTCCGTCCGCGACCGGATTTGAGAAGGTCTCGTCAAAGGTCGGTGCCTCGTCGCTTCGCTCGCGGATAACGACCGTGCCAGCAAAGATGTCGCCAAACCGCTGATCGCGATTGCTCAAAAAGATCGTGATCAGCCCTACCGAATAGATCGGTATAACAAAACCGGGAGCCGCATCGAGTACTCGTATCAGGTTGCGTGCAGCCGATTCCCAAAGCGTTATAGGCCGGCCATCCTCGCGGATAACGCGGAGCTTCATAAGACGCTTGCCCGGTGTTTGGCCTTCCCAGATCCACTCGAAAATAACGAAATATGCCGAAAATACGAGGAAAAGAAGCAAGACGACCAGGGCGATCACCCATTTCGGGGCCTCGCTGACAAAGCTCTCGACGGTCGAATCCGGCCCACCGAACCCGAACGCCCCGGCGATCGAAAAACCGATGGCAATGACCGCGATGTAAGAAACAAATTGGATGATGTGGTCGATAGCGACCGCGAGCGAGCGGTTCCCGATCGATGCGAGCGCAAAGGCAAGTGGAACGCGCTCGGGAGTCTCGATGATAAGAGTCTCCTCGGTCTCAATGACACGTTCTGCCGCCGCGGTTCGCACCTCAACATTATTCCCTCATCCGTATCCGCAATGCAATCGAAAAGTATCCTTGTATTTTCAATTTCGGCTTCTCTATACTCTATTTGTAGGAGGCTGAGTGCTTCCCGGAGGTCATTGACTTGCAACCGAATACACACCGAGGCCGAATAACCGCTGAGGGGCTGCGATTTGCCGTCGTGGTAAGCCGCTGGAACGAGTTCCTTACGTCAAAGCTCTTGAGCGGAGCTCTCGATGCACTCGGCCAGCACGGCGCCGGCGAAGATGACGTAAATGTCTTTGAGGTTCCCGGCGCGTTCGAGATACCGCAGACCATGCTCAAGGCAGCACGCACAGGCCGCTTTGACGCGGTCATCGGACTAGGCGTCGTCATCCGCGGGGAAACACCGCATTTCGACTACGTTGCCGGTGAGGCGGCAAAGGGCATTGCTCAGGTCGGAATGGAAACCGGCGTCCCTTCGATATTTGGTGTATTAACGACCGATACGCTCGAACAGGCGATCAATCGCTGCGGCGGAAAGGCCGGAAACAAGGGGTACGAGGCGGCTGTTGCTGCCATCGAGGTGGCGAACCTGCACAAGCAGATCGCCGAACTCGAACAACCTGCAGAAGCAGGGAAAGTTCGTCAACATGTCGTTTGAAAAACAAAGTAAGGGCTCCGGAGTGCGGCGAAAGGCTCGTGAATGTGCACTCCAGATGCTGTTCGCGGCCGATTTTCTGGAAACAGACCGGGACGCGACGGTGCCCTTTTGGTCAGAATTCGGTTTCGAATCGCTCGCCGAAGGCTCTGCCAAGAGCATCTCCGCCGTTCCCGAGACCCTCGACCGAATCCGCACTTCTGTAGGCCGCCTGCGGGCAACGCTCAAAAAGCTCGATCCTTTCGACCGCAATTCGTCGTATCTCACCGGACATAAGGAACTTCTTTTCACCCTCGACCGTGCCGAAGAAGCATTCAAGGGGTCAATGGCCGACCTCGCAAGTGGTTCTGCACCGGACCTCGCTGGACTACGTCAGCGGCTCACAACAGCCCGCGGCCAGCTCGCAGGGCTTGCAGCATCTGTTGCGAGCGCATCCTCGATAACCGCCGACGAGAAGCGCGAATTTGCGGCGATCGCGGCCGATGCGGAAAAGCATTTCGAAGCACTTGCCACCACGAGTCTCTCGGCGGTCGAAAAGCTCGCTGCCGAATCGATCCAACC
The DNA here is from genome assembly GCA_019639135.1 of Acidobacteriota bacterium. Classification (GTDB taxonomy): domain Bacteria; phylum Acidobacteriota; class Blastocatellia; order Pyrinomonadales; family Pyrinomonadaceae; genus OLB17. The sequence goes on along the minus strand of JAHBSL010000015.1, from coordinate 119,545 downwards.
GCGGCAGTTCGCCGACCGCATCGTTACCGGCACGCTCAAGAATCTCGAAGCGATCGATAAGACCATAATGTCGCGGGCTGAGCACTGGCGGCTCGAACGAATGGCAGTTGTTGACCGCAACATTCTCCGCCTTGCGGTCTATGAATTTCTCTACGAGGACACGCCGCATACTGTCGTTATCAACGAAGCACTCGAGATAGCCCGAACGTTTTCGTCTTACGAAGCAACCCAGTTCATAAACGGCCTTCTCGATGCCATTCGGCTCGACCTCGAATCAAAATTCGCAAAGGAACCTGCTCCGGCATCAGAATCCAAAACGGCCTCGAACCCCTGAGAAAACAATGCGAACGGGCACCGGCAGTTTCTGGTTCTTGTGTCGCTATCGGGCCGCGGCGATGGTCGTCGCTTGCCTGTTTGCGGCCGCTATCGCCTCTTCACAAGAACTTCCGGACCGCATCCGTGGGTACAAGGTCCATAAACAGGTAGTCACCGTCCGCGAAACCGCCGGGCCAACCGACGCGTCCTCACCAATGGTCGCGAGCCGCATCGATCCCGAACAGGTCGCGCTGAAAGAGATCTCGCTGACCGGCGTGAGCTTCGAAATGCCGATCGAGCTTTCCGCAATGCCGCACAGCGGCCGTGTCGATTTCATTACGTTTTCCGAGATGACCGTGAACGGCATTTCCGTCGCGGTCGATGAATTTCGGACTGAGTTTCGTTTTCGGAAAGGCGAGCAGATGGTGCTACCGTCACCGGTCAACATCTTTGTCCCAACACACCGGCTCGTGCAGGCAGCCTGGCGTGAGATGCGCGACTCGCAGCCGAAGTGGCGAGTTCGCGGCCGCGTTTTTGTTTTCGGCCGCTTCAAGCGATACGGTATACATCACAAACGTGTCGTCCCGGTCGATATCGACATCAATATCGATAATCCCGTCATCCGTGCCCGCAAGTGATGCGGTCCTTATCTTTTTGCGTTCTTTCGGTTAAAATTGAAGTTTACCTTTGGTGCCTTTTATATAAGCTTTTGAGGAAGTAAAAACTGTGAGCGACAAGATCACGAACATCTCGGAATTCATAACGGAGAACTTTGGGGCAAATGCCAGCTACGTCGAGGCCCTGCTCGAGCGTTATAAGAATGATGCCGGCTCGGTCGATGAATCATGGCAGAGCTATTTCGGCGAGCTTTTGGCCGGCGGAAGGCCCGACCCTGACTCTCCGGCACGACCTGCTGAAGAGGCAAAACCGACTCCCGCCGTAAAGCCCGAACCCGCCGCCAAGCCGGTTTCTTCAGCCCCGCCCGCACCGGCCGGCGTTGAGACCAAGGCCATCATCGGCCCGGCAAAAAAGATCGTCGAGAACATGGAGCAGAGCCTTACTGTTCCGACGGCGACGAGCTTCCGCGACGTTCCGGTCAAGCTGCTTGAGGAGAACCGCCGCGTCATCAATGAGCAGCTTAAGTCACGCGGCAATGGCAAGGTCTCGTTCACGCACCTCATCGCCTGGGCGATAGTCCAATCGGCCAAAGAATATCCGCAGATGAACAAGGGCTTTGCCGTTGTTGACGGAGCACCTTCGCGCATCGAGAACGAAAGCATCAATCTCGGCATCGCCATCGATATCGAAAAGAAGGACGGATCGCGGAGCCTGCTCGTCCCGAACATCAAGGGGTGCGAACGGATGACCTTCCGCGAGTTCCTTGATGCCTATAACGAACAGGTCGCCAAGGCCCGCGACGGCAAACTCGAGATCGCCGATTTTCAGGGCACGACCATCTCGCTCACGAATCCCGGCACCATCGGAACGGTTGCCTCGAACCCGCGGCTGATGGCCGGCCAGAGCGCCATCATCGCGACCGGTGCCATCGAGTATCCGGCCGAATATCAGGCGATGACCGAGGCCGCACTTTCGCAGATCGGCATCAGCAAGACGATGACGCTGACCAGCACCTACGACCATCGCGTCATTCAGGGGGCGGAGAGCGGATTCTTCCTCGCAAAGATCCATAAGCTGCTGGTCGGGCAGGAAGGCTTTTACGATAAGGTCTTTGCCGAGCTTGAGATCAAGATACCGCCGATGCGATGGTCCGAGGACTTCAACCCCGCACTCTTCGGCGGCGACCGGATTGCCGAGCAGACCGAGAAGCAGGCGAACGTCCTTCAGCTCATCAACGCCTACCGTACCCGCGGCCACCTGCTCGCGGATATCGACCCGCTCGATATGGCGCCTTACAGTGCGGAGGAACTTGAGCTTGAGAACTTCGGCCTGACCATCTGGGACCTCGACCGCGAGTTCATCACCGGCGGGCTCCACGGCGAAAAAACACTGACGCTCCGCCGCATTCTCGAGATACTTCGCCGAGCATACTGCGGCAAGGTCGGCACCGAGTATCGCCACATCCAGAGCAAAGAAGAGAAGGAATGGATCCGGCGGCAGATCCGCCAACACTTTGTCGATACCGAACCGCTAGCTCCGGAGATCAGGAAAGAGCTTCTCCTTCGGCTCATCGAAGCCGAGCAGTTCGAGCATTTTCTCCACAAAAAATACCTCGGACAGAAGCGGTTTTCGCTTGAGGGCTGTGAGACCGTCATCCCGATGCTCGACCAATTGGTCGAAAGCGCATCTGAACGCGGCGTTGACGAGATCTTCATGGGAATGGCCCACCGCGGCCGGCTCAACGTTCTTTCGAACATCGTCGGCGATGTCCATACCGGCGATCTCGCCGAGCGCATCTTCACCATCTTTGAGGGCAGTTCGCACCCGAGCTTCCCGGCAGATGAAGGCGACGTGAAGTATCACCAGGGGGCCATCGGTAAACGGAAAGCAAAATCAGGCAAAGAGATCCAGATCGAGCTTGCCTGTAACCCCTCGCACCTTGAGTTCGTCGATCCGGTCGTCGAGGGAATGGCACGCGCCCGCCAGGATCAACTCCTCGGCGGCGCAGAGGCCGATGCCCGCGAGCGTGATGCCGTCCACGACCGCATCCTTCCCGTGCTGCTCCATGGCGACGCGGCATTTGCCGGCCAGGGCATCGTGATGGAAACGCTCCAGCTCGCAAGCCTCCGCGGCTATCGCACCGGCGGTACAATTCACATCGTCATCAATAACCAGATCGGCTTTACGACCTCGCCCGAGGCGAGCCGTAGTTCGATCTATTCGACCGACGCCGCACAGATCACTCAGACGCCGATCTTTCACATCAACGGTGACGACCCGGAAGCGGCCTATCGCGTTACGCAGATCGCGCTCGATTATCGCCAAGAATATAACAAGGACGTTGTTCTTGACCTCGTCGGTTTCCGCCGGCTTGGCCACAACGAGGGCGACGAGCCGAGCTACACGCAGCCGCTGATGTATGCCCGCGTCAAGGCTCATCCGGGCGTCCGGCACCTCTACGCACAACATCTAATTCGCGAGGGCGTTATAACGGCGGAGGAACTCGCCGAAATGACCGGGCAGATCGTCGCAAAATACGAGGGCATTCTCGAACGCGCCAAGGAGATCGCCGGTGGTTCGAAGAAGCGCACGGAGCTTCCGCCGCATCCGGCCGAAGAGGATGGCTCGGCCGTGATCGCGACCGGCACCGCTCGCGAGGTGCTCAGCGAGATCGCCGATAAGATCACGCTCATCCCCGATGGCTTTTCGATCAACCCGAAGATGGTCGGCCAGCTTGGCCGTCGCGCCAAGATGGGCACGGGCGAGGTCCCGATGGATTGGGCGTTCGGCGAGGCGATGGCGTTCGGTTCGCTGGTAAAAGAAGGCCACCGCGTCCGCCTTAGCGGACAGGACTCCGGACGCGGCACTTTCTCGCAGCGGCACGCGCTGATGTATGACACGAATACCGGTGACCTTTGGTCGCCGCTCGGTGACATCCGCAGCGAGGCCGACCCGCTTGCCCGCTTCCAGGTCTATGACAGCTCGCTCTCCGAAAATGCCGTTCTCGGCTTTGAATACGGCTATGCCGTCAAGGCTAAGAACGCTCTCGTGATGTGGGAAGCTCAGTTTGGCGACTTTGCCAATGGAGCTCAGGTCATCATTGATCAATACATCGCGGCGTCCGAGGACAAATGGGGACAGAAGTGCCGGCTCGTAATGCTGCTCCCGCATGGGTATGAGGGTCAAGGGCCGGAGCACTCATCGGCTCGGCTCGAGCGCTTCCTTCAGCTTTGTGCCGAGAACAACCTACAGGTCTGCTACCCGACGACGCCGGCGCAGTATTTCCATTTGCTCCGTCGGCAGGTCAAGATAGATAGCGTCCGGCCGCTCGTCGTTATGACGCCGAAGAGCCTGCTCCGGCTTCCGGCCGCTTCATCGCAGATCGAAGAGCTGACAGAAGGCGGTTTCCGTCCGGTGCTTGACGATGCGGCCATCGAGGACCGCTCAAAGGTCACCCGCGTTGTCATTAGTTCGGGCAAGGTCTTCTACGATCTGCAGGCCGGTCGTGAAGAAACGAACGACGGCCGCATCGCACTCGTCCGGCTTGAGCAGTTTTATCCATTCCCGACGGCGGCGATAACGGAAACGCTCGCCTCGTACCCGAACGCGAAGGACATCGTTTGGGCGCAGGAAGAACCGCAGAACATGGGCGGATGGACTTTTGTCGAACCTCGGCTTCGCAGCCTGCTTTCGGATGGGCGGACGCTCCGCTACATTGGCCGTATCGCCTCGGCCTCGCCGGCGACCGGGTCTTACACCATCCACGAACTCGAACAAAAGCAGATCGTGGATCGGTGCATCATCGCCGATACGGACGAGATCTCGGCCGCGAGCGAGCCCGAGGTTTCGGAGAAACTTGCCCCGGCAACGGCATGAGGCCGAACGGGCATCTTAATTTGACCGAGGGCGGTCGGCCGCCCTCGTTTTACCCCCGAGCAAATGGTCAATACGTTTTACATTGCACTTGGATTTGCGGCCCTTGCTACGTGGCTTGGCGGCCTGACGGCTTGCCAATCGGCACCCGCCGTCAGCATTGACTCCGTGAGTTTTACCGAGGTAAAGGCAACGCCGACGCCGACGGCAAAAGAATCGATCACCATTGCCGCCGTCGGCGACATAATGCTCGGTTCGCCCTTTCCGAACGACACGCGAATGCCGCCGAACGACGGCGCCGATCTGCTTAAGGAAGTAACGCCGCTGCTCTCGGCCGCGGATATCGCATTCGGAAACCTTGAGGGGCCGATGACCGACGGCGGCGAATCGGAAAAATGCCGGCCGCCGAAGCCGAACGAACCGATTCGCTGTTACGCTTTCCGGATGCCGACCCGCTATGGCAAGTATCTGAAAGAAGCCGGATTTGACGTCCTCAGCCTGGCGAACAATCACTCGCTCGACTTTGGCCTCGCCGGAATCGCCGATACCCGCGAGACGCTCGATGCTCTGGGCCTTAAACACGCCGGCAGCGATCGCCTGAAACACTCGACGGCTTACGTCGAAGTAAAAGGGCTGACGGTTGCCTTCATCGGCTTTGCCCATAACTCGATCGTCCCGAACGTTAACGACCTCGTCACCGCTCGCCGGCTCGTGACCGAAGCGGACAAGAAGGCGGACATCGTCGTCGTTTCGTTCCACGGGGGAGCCGAAGGCACGGCCAACCAGAATGTCCCGAACCGAACCGAGATGTACTTTGGCGAGAAGCGCGGAAACCTCCCGCTATTTTCGCGGACGGTGATCGACGCCGGAGCCGACCTCGTGCTCGGCCACGGGCCGCATGTACTCCGCGGCATCGAAGTCTACAAAGACCGCCTTATCGCCTATTCGCTCGGCAACTTTGCCACCTATGGCTGGTTCCGGCTCGAGGCCGAAACGGCCCTGACGGCGATCCTCGAAACCGAACTCGACCGCGATGGCCGCTTCATCTCCGGCAAGATCCACGCCGGCCGCCAGGAAGGCCGCGGCATCCCCGTGCTCGACCCCACCGGCGAGGCCATCCGCAAGATCCGCTCGCTCTCGCTCACCGACTTCGGCCCGAACGCCCCGGAAATCGCAGACACCGGCATCATCACCCCCAAACCCAAAAGAAGGTGAAGTTTTGGGCATTGCTAAGGAAACTCCGACATTCTTTAATAAAAAACAAGAACGGGCACAGATGCCCGTTCTTTTGCGTTAAAATTTGGCTCCGCAGGTAGGACTCGAACCTACAACCCTTCGGTTAACAGCCGAATGCTCTGCCATTGAGCTACTGCGGAATAGCGCCCACTAGGAGCGAACTTAGAGGATAGGAATTTAGAAAATCCTTGTCAAGCGCGTCCGCAAGGGCTTCGGCTTCGGGCCGCGGTGCCGTTAGAATCTTTTCTACGCAGCCCTTACGCCGCCGGGCACCGGACTGCGAACCACCGAATGAAGATAACGCCCTCTCTTCTTTACGACCACTTCCAGTGTCCGCACCGACCCTGGCGCGATGCTCACGGACCGCGGGAGGAAATGGGCGATGCCGGCGATGAGTTCATGCGGATGCTCTGGGAACGCGGGCTCCGCCATGAGGAGAGCGTGCTTGAGGGCCTTGAGTTTCTCGACCTCAGCCGCGGAAGCGAGGAGGAGCGGCTTGCTGCAACGGCCGCGGCCATCGCCCGCCGCGAGCCCGTCATTTATCAGGGCGTGATCGCGGCCGGGGAATACCTTGGCATTCCCGACCTACTGGTTTTGGACGCGGAGGAAGGCTATGTCCCGCACGACATAAAGTCAGGCTCGGCCACGTCGCCCAGCCGCGAGCGCGTCAAAAAGGAGTGGGCGGTTCAACTTGCACTTTATGCCGAGGTCATCCGTCGGCTCGGAATCGGCAGCGGCCGCCGCGGCGTGCTGATCGATACGACCGGCGAACGGGTCACGGTCGAGCTCGACGCCGAGTATGACTCAGAGGGCCGAACGGTCCGCGAGATCTTCTTTGCCGCGGCTGAAAGCGTTCGCCGGCTGATCGAGGGGACGGAAAGCAACGACCCCGCGATCTCGCCCGCCTGCCGAAATTGCCCCTGGCAGCGGTCGTGCCGAAGCTGGTGCGAGCAAGCCGAGGACCTGACGCTCGTCTTCTCCGTCGGTCGCCGCGACCGCGATACGCTCCGCGACGAACTCGGTATCGCGAGCATTCCGGACCTGCTCGCCCGCGGTGTCGATGACCTCATCGCATACAAACGCGAGGATAAAACGCGGCTGCCGGGCATCGGCACCTCGGGCATTGCGAAGCTCTTTCGCCGGGCTGAGCTACTCCGAACGGGCGGCGAACCCGTGATGCACGAACGTTTCTGTTTTCCTTCGGTCGAGACCGAGATCTTCTTTGATATCGAGTCCGACCCGACCCGCGACCTTGTTTATCTGCATGGCTTCTGGATCCGCGAGGGCGGCCGGGAGCGGTTCGTCCATTTCCTCGCTTCGGGGACTGAGCCCGCCGATGAGGAACGAGCCTTTGCCGCCGCACTTGAGTTCATCAGCAGCTTCGACCCTGAGCGGATGGCGATGTATTTCTATTCGCCTTATGAGAAGACGGCCTATCGCCGACTCCAGGTAAAGTATCCGGATGTCGCCTCGACCGCCGAGGTCGAAGCGGTCTTTGCCCACGCGAACGCGATCGATCTTTACACAGATGTCGTCGCGAAAAAGACCGATTGGCCGCTCGGGAGCTATGGAATAAAATCCATTGCCGGCTTTATTGGATTCCGTTGGCGTGACGACTCGCCCTCGGGAGCACTTTCGATAAAGTGGTACAACGAATTCGTCGAGGGCGGCGATGCCGCTTTGCTCAACCGGATCTTGATATACAATGAGGACGATTGCCGGGCGACGGCGGCGGTAAAGGATTATCTGCAAACGAAAATGAGTGAGCTTTGAGGTGAAACGATGGCTAAAGCAGAGTTAAAAACACGCGAGACCGACGCGAGCGTAGAGGATTTCATCAATTCGGTCGAGAATGAAACGCGGCGGCAGGATGCCTTTCGCCTGCTGGAGATCTTCAAGCGGATAACGAAAGAGGAACCGAAGATGTGGGGCCCGTCGATCATCGGCTTTGGCAGCCGGATGCTGAAATACGCCTCCGGCCGCGAACTCGATTGGCCGGTCGCGGCATTTAGCCCGCGAAAGCAAAACCTCTCGCTATACGTGCTTTGCGGAGCACCCGGCGAGGAAGAATTACTTGCAAAGCTCGGCAAATTCAAGAACGGCGTTTCGTGTCTTTACGTCAACAAGCTTGCCGATGTGGACATGAAAGTGCTCGAACGCCTGATCAAGGGCTCGGTCGCAAAGTCGCGAAAGAGTTCGACAATTTGCTGACAGCCTTTAGCTCTCTTTTGCGATCAGCCGGTCCGCGGGCTGCTCGCCTCCGTCCTGCTTCGGGAGCAGAAAGCCCGGCGGCGGTGTGTCGGCCGATCCCGAGGGCTCAAGCGCCGCGTTCAGCACATCGCTGACCCGCTTTGCCGTGATTATCTCGAGCTCCTTGCGGACGTCTTCCGGAATCTCGTCAACGTCGGCCTCGTTCTGTTCGGGAAGGATTATCCTTCGAATGCCGGCACGATGCGCCGCCAGCACTTTCTCCTTGATGCCGCCAACCGGAAACACCAACCCGGAGAGCGTGATCTCGCCCGTCATCGCCGTATCCGACCGAACCTTCCGGCCGCTATAAAGCGAAGCAAGCGCCGATGCCATCGTAACGCCCGCACTCGGGCCGTCCTTCGGGATCGCACCGGCCGGAACGTGGAGGTGAACGCCGTTCTGCTTGATCGCATCGGGCTCGATGCCAAATTCCGAGGCGTGCGACCACAGGTAGCTGCGGGCCGCCTGTGCCGATTCTTTCATCACATCGCCGAGTTGGCCGGTCAGCGTCAAGCCGCTGCCGCCCGGCAGTGCCGTCGCCTCGATAAAGAGCACCTCGCCGCCCATTTCCGTCCATGCCATTCCGGTCGCGACTCCTGTGGGCATCTCTGACCTGGCAGATTCGGGATGAAACCGCGGAGCACCGAGATACTCTCGGATCTCTGCCACGTCTATCGTAACTTTCTCCGTCGAGCCGACCGCCACTTTGAGCGCGACCTTGCGGGCCAGATTGCCGACGGCACGTTCAAGCTGGCGAACCCCGGCCTCGCGGGTGTAGCGAGAGGTCAGCAGATTGATCGCAGCGTCGGTTATTTCAAACTGCTCTTCGGTCAGCCCGTTCTCCCGCACCTGCCGCGGCACCAGATACTGCTTCGCAATGTTCAGCTTTTCGCGGTCGCTGTATCCGGCGATCTGGATTATCTCCATTCGGTCGCGGAGCGGCATCGGTATCGGCCCGAGCGAATTGGCCGTCGCGATGAAAAAGACCTTTGAAAGATCGAACGGCAGGTCGAGATAGTTATCGCGAAACGTATTGTTCTGCGCCGGGTCGAGTATCTCAAGCAAGGCGGCCGATGGGTCGCCGCGATAATCGTTGCCGAGCTTATCGATCTCATCAAGCATCATCAGCGGATTGTTTACGCCGACACGGCGAAGTGCCTGAATGATCCGCCCCGGCATCGCACCGATATACGTCCTTCGATGGCCGCGGAGCTCGGCCTCGTCGCGCATTCCGCCTAGCGACATCCGCTCAAATTCGCGCCCGAGCGAGCGGGCGATCGACCGCCCGAGCGAGGTTTTGCCGACGCCCGGAGGGCCGACGAAAAGCACGATCGGGCTCTTCGAATCCGGCCGGAGCTTTACCACCGCCAGCGATTCGAGAATGCGTTCCTTTACGTCCTCAAGCCCGTAATGGTCTTCGTCCAAGATGCGGCGAGCTTCGTTGAGGTCAAGCTTTTCTTCGCTCGACTTTCGCCACGGAAGCTCGAGCACGTATTCGAGATAAGTGCGGATAACGTGGTAATCCGGCGCCGATTGCGGCAATGCCTCCATCCGCTTGAGTTCGCGTTCGGCCTCTTTGCGGACGTCCTCGGGAAGATCGGCCGTCTCAAGCCGCTCGCGGAGTTGCTCGGCCTCGGCCTTTTCGCCTCGGTCCTCGTCCTCGCCGAGTTCCTTCTTGATCGCCTTGAGCTGCTGGCGAAGAACGTAGTCCCGCTGGGCCTTGTCCATTTCACCCTGTGCCTCGGTGGCGATCTTGGTGCGGATCTGCATTATCTCGACCTCGCGGGCGAGTGCGGCGTGCGTCAGCGTCAGGAGCGAATCGACTGTTTCGGATTCGAGCATTTTCTGCTCGGTCTCAGTGCCGAGGTCGAGCACAGACGCCATGAAATACGAGAGTTGGACCGGATCCTGCTGCGTCATAACGGCCATCCGGATCTCCGGCGGCACCTGCGGAAGCATCGCGAGAGCTTCCTGGATCAATCCGTGGATGTTCCGCTTGAGCGCTTCGATCTCTTCCTCGTCAACGCGTTCAAGCTCCGGCAGCTTCTCGACCCGAGCCTTGAGATACGGCAGTTCCTCAAGCCACTCGACAACGCGAAACCGCTCAAGCCCCTGGACGATGAGCTGCATAACGCCCTCGTTCCGCATCATCCGCTTGATGCTGACGATGGTGCCGATGGTGTATATGTCGTCAAACTTTGCCTCGTCGCCGGACACCCCGTCCGTCTTCGTGGTAATGCAGCCAAGCAGTTTCTCCTCGGTCGCGAGGGCTGATTCGACCGCCCGCATCGAGCGCTCGCGGCCGACCGCCAGCGGCACGACCGTATCCGGGAAAAGGGTCGTGTTCTGAAGCGGCAAGATCGCCATCTCAGAGACCTGCGGTATCGCTACCTCGGTTACTATCGTCGGATTTTGGGGTGTTTCATCTGCCATAGACGTTTTCCGTTGTATAGATGAAGTTCGGCCGCCGGCCGGTGCTGGTTTCTTTTTCTCAGGCCTTGCGAAGCCGGATGATCAGCAGGCCATTATCGAACATATGGTCAAGCTGGACGCCCTCGATCGGCGACGGGAACTTGAGCGTCTTTTCGAACCGGCTGTATGTGATCTCCATTTGGTGATACGAAGCACCGGCAGCACATGAACGGTCCTTGCGGCAGCCGGTGATGTAAAGCACGTTGCCCTCGACCTCTATCTCAACATCCTCGGCCGCAACCCCGGCAAGCTCGACCTTGACGACCCAGCCCTCCGGCACCTGGTAAACATCCGCCGCCGGAAACCACAAACGCCCCGAGGGCTTCGCTCCCTTTGACGAGCTCAAAAGCTGAAAATGACGGTTGAATGCCTTTGCCATATGCGGCGAAAACCTACTTCTTGCTCCAGAATGCGGCTCCGCTTGAGATCTCCTCGAGTGTCTCGGCGATCTCGCGTTCGTCTTCCATCTCGAGTGCGACGTCGGCTATCGAGATTATGCCGGCGAGCGACCCATCGGCCTCGACGACCGGAATGCGGCGAACCTGTTTATCGCCCATCAGCCTTACGGCCTCAAAGGCAAAGTCGTCCGGACGGACGGAGAAGATCTCGGTGGTCATCGCCTCGGCGACCGGTGTTTCCGGCCCTTTGCCTTCGGCGATCGCTCGGACGACGATGTCGCGGTCCGTTACGATGCCGACAAGGCGGCCGCCCTCGACAACCGGCACCGAGCCCATATCGCCTTCGCGAAGCAGGCGGGCCACGTCGCGGAGCATCATCTCGCGGGTCGCCGTCGTAACGTTCGCCGTCATTATCTCGCGGCATTTAACGCGCTCGCCTCTGGTCGCTTCTGTCATCGCAATTGCTCCGTTCCTTTATTTTGTTTTAGATAGGCTTATAAAGCAAGGAAAAGAATTTTCGCCTCCCGCGGGCGTGAGATGCCGCGGCCGGTGCGTTATCCTATATTTTTGGCGGTACGAGCATTTAATGCAGATCGGATCTTGCCGCAGGTCGAGAAATGGGAAAGTCCAGGGAAAATAAGCGAAAGCCGCCCCGCGAAGGGCGCACGATCACGGTCGGCCGTGCCGAAGCGGTGCCGCCCGGCCGCGGAGCGACCGTTCAGCTAAAGGACGGTAGCGAGGTCGCTCTTTTTAACGTCGGCGGACGCTTTTTCGCCATCGAGAATTTCTGCCCGCACAAGGGCTACCCGCTTGCCGATTCAAAGCTTCGCGGTACTACGGTCGAATGCGAATTCCATGGCTGGAAGTTCGACGTCACCAGCGGCGAGTGCTTTACCAAACCTCAATGCTCGATCGACCGCTACGACGTCACCATCGAAGACGGAATGATCAAGCTCCACGTATAAAAAACTCGGCGAGCCCGCCTTCGAACCCGCCGAATATTCATTTATCAGATCCTTCGATTTCTACGACCAGAGATTTCGGTTGCGGTATGCAAGCACGAGCGGCTCAGGACCGCCCAGATACTCCGTCACCCCGCGTTCCACGAACTTGCCCTTCCGCGGTTCCATTACCTCGACCATCTGAAGGTCAAGGTCATAACCGCACACCACGTTTACGTGGTTACCATTCGAGAACGAGTCGAAATAGCCGATGATGACCGGACCTCGCGTCGCTAGCAGCTCGTGAAAAAGCCCCGGTTGCAGTGCCGGCTCTTCGTAAACGAACATCTCGAACCGAGGCTGGCGGTAAAGGCTGAGCAACTCGTGCTTTTCCAGTACGCCGTAGTTCGCGTGGCTCTTCTTATGCACATAGCCCGTCGTGCTGTCGCTGTTGTACATCGCCTTAATGTCTTTCTCTTTTCTTAGAGCCGACTGTGAATAAACGGTTCCGAATTTGTTTGCACGCTGCCACCATTCAAGACATGCGGCCCAGCACGCGTTCTTATGTTCCTGTTTGATCGGTTTTACTTTTTTATAATCGTTATCTACAAAGCCCATTATTAAAGCCTCCCATACAGGTTTATTGACCAAGGTTCACGGCATTTTTTGCATAAGCCGGGCGCTAAAAAGCGGGTGGAGGCCCGTTATTCGAGCCTCCACCCGCATGATAAGCACGTGTTTTTTCGATCAGAATCGGAGCGTCACGTTCTGCCCGTCCAGCACGAGGTTGTTGCCGATAACGGCATTCAGGCTGCGGCCGCTATAGCGGACATCGATCTCGCCCGAAGCGCCGGCATCACCCGAACTCTGGACAAGTATCTTCGCCGAATTGCTGTCAAAGGCGACGAGCTTTCCTTCAAAGTTGATCGTTCCGTTAAGTCTGCTTATCGAGACGGTCGCCGTGCCGTCGGTCCGGATCGTCACCGTTCCGCGGATGATGAGCTCAGAGCCGCGGCCTTCGATCTGGAACGAGCCGGTGCCGAACTTCGAGACATTAAGGGACTGGCCCGTTATGACCTCCGGTTCGTCGCTCGCCGGGTTGACGACTATCTCAACGCCCTGCACATTCGCGTTGCGGAGGTTGACCGGCGTTCCGGTCTCCGATCGGAAGCGAAGCGTCTTGCTCGAGCGGATCTCGGCAAATAGAACATAGCTCCGCTGAAGATTGACATCGCGGCGTTCGTATCCGAGTTCGAACGGAACCGGCACCTGCCGAGTGCCCGGCGTAACGGTCGTCTCGGCCACTGGCGTCCCTTCGGGGTCAGCGGCGTCAATAAGCTTGACTGTGATCTCAGAATCGGCCGGCAAAGCTATCCGCTGCCGATAGGTGACCGTTCCGCGGATCGTTCCCGAAGCCTGGCCCGTTCCCGGACCGGGGCGGCCGACCGGGACAACTACCAGATCGACGTTCCGCGGGTTGCCCTGCGTTATCACCGGATAGTTAGTGTCGGTCGTAAAAAGCAGCCGGCCGCCATCGCGGATCTCGGCCCGGATCGCATAGCGATTCCGCTCCTGTATGCGCGCCCTGTCGTAGGCAAAGCTGAAATCGAACGGGACTTGTTTGCCTGCGGTGTTGATCTGCTGCCGGGCGATCACGTCGGCCGCAGCATCCGCCCTTGAGACATCAAGCAACGAAACGGTCAAGACAGCGGTCGGCGGAAGTGCCATCCGGGTTCGGTATGTCACGGTTCCGGAAACCACGTTGTCCTGCGTCTCGATCGGGCCTGAATTTTCACAGTTTGGCCGCGTATCCACGTCAACGGCCTTGACCACCGGCCGAGTTCCCAGCGTGATCTCGTAGTTGACGTAGCTCGTACGCGACGGGCAGCAGAGCCCGTCGTCGTCATCGTAGCGGACGAACTGAACGGTCAGGTTGTCGGGATTGAAGAACTGGATCGTGCTTAGCGCACCGTCGGTCCGCGAATTGGAGACCGTCGGCGAAAGCGTCCCGGCAAAGCGGTTTCCGACAAAGACGAAACCGTTGTATTCGTTCGGCCGGCACATTCCGTCAACGCTCGCCATCGCCGTTACGATCGAGATAGTGCCGTAGCTGTAGGTCGGGCCGAAGAGGAACCAGCCTGCCCGTGTCATCGCCCGGTCGTTTATCGATTCGGCAGCACGGATGGTCCCGCGGCACATCTGCGAATTCGGCGACTCGCCGTTGCTCCGAGGTGCCGTCGGTATCACACCGTTTCCCGTGTTCCAAGCGGTAGAAAGATCGCGGTCAAGCCACGACGTTTGGCCAGAGGCGGTGACCGCAAAGAGGGCAAAAAGCAGCGTCAAAAGACGGATATTCATTCTAGTTTCCTCCCAAAGATGTTCGAAATTTCCTAAAGGCTCACTCCGGTTGCACCGCCGGCGAGTTCAATTTACTAACGTTTTCAGCAATTTTAACACCTACGTCAATACGGGCTTTAAGGCATCAGGCATCATCCCCGATGGCCTCAACGGGGCATGCCATCATTGCCTCTTCGCAGAGGGCAAGTTCTTCGGGGGAAGTGGGCTGTTTATAAACGTACGAATACCCGTTCTCATCGTTGCGGGTAAAGTTTGCGGGCGCGGTATCGCGGCAAACGTCGCAGTCGATACACATTCGATCGACGTAAAACCGGCCGCGGACGTTGTCCGGCAATTTGTCAGAGATCTCTGCCATTTTTGCCTGCTACTTGCCCGTTTCGGTCATCCGGATCATCCGCTCGAGCGCGACATTGGCGAAATGCTTCGTCTCGTCATCGACGATTATCTCGTTGACAACGACGCCTTCGGCGAGGTTCTCCATCGCCCAGGCAAGATTCTGCGGAGCGATACGGTACATCGTCGCACACATGCAGAGGTCCGGGGCCAGCAAGTGAATTTCCTTATCCGGGAACCGTTGAGCAAGCCGGTTGACCAGGTTGACCTCGGTGCCGATCGCCCATTTCGAACCCGCCGGGGCGTTCTCGACCGTTTTGATGATAAAGCTCGTCGAGCCGTTCAGGTCGCTCTTCTGCACGACCTCGTACGTGCACTCCGGATGCACAAGCACCTGCACTCCCGGCACCTGTTCGCGAATGCGGTCAACGTGCCACTCCTTGAAACGCCCGTGTACCGAGCAATGGCCTCGCCAGAGGATCAGCTTTGCCTTGAGCAAAGCCTCGGGCGTGTTTCCGCCAAGTTCCTCGTGCGGATTCCAGACGACCATTTTGTCGAGCGGGATGCCGAACTTCGCTCCCGTGTTTCGCCCGAGGTGCTGGTCCGGGAAGAAGAACATCTTGTCGAATTCCTTGAGGTAAATGTCGAAAAGCGGAACTGCATTAGAGCTGGTACAGACAACTCCCTCGTTGCGTCCGCAAAAGGCCTTGATCGCCGCCGAGGAATTCATATAGGTGATCGGAGCGACCTTGCTCTTGAGCACGCCGATCTCGCCAAGCTGCTCCCATGCGTCCTCGACCTGATTGATCGTCGCCATATCAGCCATTGAGCAGCCCGCTCCCATATCGGGCAGTATCACACGCTGCTTAGGCTTGCCGAGAATATCGGCCGATTCGGCCATGAAATGCACGCCGCAGAAGACGATGTGCTGGGCATCGGTCTCAGAGGCCATCACGGAAAGCTGGTAGGAATCGCCCTGAAGATCGGCGTGGCGGATAACATCATCACGCTGATAATGATGGCCGAGAATGATAACATCCCCGCCGAGTGCCTCGCGGGCCGCCTCGATGCTTTCGGCAACTTCAGCCTCCGGCATCACCAGAAAATCTTCAAGCGGGCGAACCTGCTCAACTGCTGTACTCATCATCGCCTCCCAAAAATGCGTTGAAAAAAGACACCTTCACAGCAAATTTGATGATGTCACTTGCCGCGCAATTGCGCAAGCAACTCCTGTGTGGTGATAGGCGCCGGGGAAGAGCGGCCTTCCAGCACGTAACGTTTTCGTAACAGAAAGTACCAATTTATTTAAGGTTACGGTCACACGCCGTTTAGTTCGCGCCGATAGACTCTTCACTTCGCAGCATTCAAAGGCTTGTAGCTGTCCTGATGGGCATCAGTCGCCTATTGCCGCGAAGAGCTGTTGAGGCCGGCCGCTTCGGGCCAAATGGCTTAACGGCTTTCGAACAGACGAACTACGGAATCTTAATGATCACTTTATTGCGATCGGACATTTGGCTCGATGCGAACAGGACGCCCATCGAGCGAGTTGACATAACCAAGTAAACAAGCAACCAAGCCCAACCATTTGGAGGAAAAATGAGAAATTTGTTCAAAGCACTTTTTGCCGCGGCCTTGATCGTTTCGATCAATGTAACGGCCTTTGGCCAGATCGGTTACTCGATCACGGACAACAACCGCGACGTTACGAATCTTCCGCAGCAGTATTACCAGTTTGACCTTGCCACCGGCCAAGGCACGCTGATCAGCCAGCTTTCGCTTAACGGCCAGACGATCCGCCGCGAATACGAAGGCCTGGCGTCGATCGGATCGACTCTTTACGGAGTCGCTGAGTTCGACACCGAACTTTGCAACACGGGGTCGGACCCGGTGACCGGCCTCGCCTCCGATCTTCGCATCTTCCGCACGCCCGGAACCTATCCGCAGGCGAATGGTGTTAGCGGCCCGATCGGACCGCAGATCGGCGAGACCTGCTTCCCGTCCGGATTCACCGAAGCGGCCGCTGCCTACAACGCCACAGATGGCTGGATATACGCTATCGCTTCCGACGATACGCTTCCCGCAAACGCACCGCGGAGCCGCCTTTTCCGCATCAGCCCGACCACCGGCCTTGCTACACAGATCGGCTCTGGCGCGACCGCAGCCGGCCTGATCAAGACCGCAGACAGCCAGGGCGGAGACGAGAATCCCTACTTTGACGGCCTTGCCGTTACTGCCGATGGCCGGATCTTCGCTTCGGAAAATCGCTTCAACAATGCTTCGGCGAATGCTCATGGAGCGATCTACCAACTCTTCGCAACCGGTGCGAACGCCGGCCGCGCTCGTTTCATCACGAACACGCTCCCGACCGACGTTAACCGCGACACCGGCCTTGCCGCTTTCGGCAACACCCTTTATTTGCTGCTCGAGGACGGACGTGTTTACACCATCACAGACCTGACACCCGGACCGGCAGGAACGGCCAAGGCAACCGCTCTTGTCTTCCCTCTCGGCAATCCGGCCGGTTCGAACACGCTTTCGACCCCAGGCTGCCTCAGCACCGGAGCATTCTGCGGAGACCTCGAAGGATTCGACATCCCGGTCCTTCCGATCCGCTAGTTTTCGATCACGAACAAGGGGAATAAAGCACTTCGGGCGGTTGGCTGAAACCGCCGCCGCCCGAAGCAAATTTTAATAACAAGAGATCTTGGAGAGAACAATTTAGCGAGGTTTTTTGAGCCATGCGCATCAAACGATTTACACAATTCATTGCTCTGGTAGTTTTTGGCCTTGCCAGCCTTAACGGAGCTTTCGGCCAAGCGACCGATAACGGCAGCCTGAACGGCACTGTTTCGGACCAGAACGGAGCGCTCATCCCCGGCGCGACCGTTACCATCAAGAATTTGACCACTGGATTAACCCGGACAACGACCGTCCGCGACAACGGAACGTGGAATTTCGCCGTGCTTCCGCTCGGCAATTATGAAGTAAAGGCTGAGGCCGCCGGTTTCGAGCCGAAAATAGAGCAGACGACCGTCGCGGCGAGCGTTGCGACCGAGGTATTTTTGATCCTCGGCGTCGCCGGAGTAGAAGGTGCCGTCGTTAATGTCGAGATAACCGACGACAGCGGCCCTCTGCCGGAAGGCACAAGCGTTACCGGTGCACAGCTCACCGGTAAAAAGCTTGAGGCTCTGCCGTCTATCCGCGGAGCGTTCACTTCGCTTACGACTGACGCTTCGGTTGCCGCCGACCTCAACGATCCGCTTGCGAACGGCAGCGGCAATCAGGAGGTCTCGGTCGCCGGTTCGCGAACCACGTCGCAATCAGTCCTCTTTAACGGCATCGACGCAACCAATGCTACCGGTACCGGGTCGCTGACCGGCAACATCTCGCCCGCGCCAGAAACTGTTCAGGAAGTGAAGATCCTGACTTCGGGATACGACGCCTCGCTTGGACGCAGCGGCGGCGGCAACATCCAGCTCGTCACCCGCGGCGGTGGCAATACCTTCAACGGCAATGCTTACGCCTACGTTCAGAACGAGCTTTTCAACGCAAACGATTTTTTCTTCAACCGCGACGGCATTGACCGCCAGAAGGCACGCAAATTCGAGG
This sequence comes from Acidobacteriota bacterium, assembly GCA_019639135.1. Classification (GTDB taxonomy): domain Bacteria; phylum Acidobacteriota; class Blastocatellia; order Pyrinomonadales; family Pyrinomonadaceae; genus OLB17. The sequence goes on along the minus strand of JAHBSL010000015.1, from coordinate 101,142 downwards.
GCGGTGCCACGCTCGGCGGGCCGATCAAAAGGGATCGGGCGTTCTTCTTCGTCGGATACCAACGGACCGACTCAAGCACGGCATACGTGCCTACGGCACAGAGTTACACGATCCTTCCCGAAGCCTTGGCATTGATCAACGACCGGACAGACCCGGAAGCGATCCGCCTCGCCTTTCTCCGGACGGCCCAGAACGGCGGCCAGGTCAGCACATTCGGCAACGCCTTCACGTTCCTTCCCGGCCCGGGATCGCCCGGTTACTGCGTTCGGACGTTGACGCCCGGTACCTTTGCCGGCACGATCGCTTCCACCTGTATCGACCCGACAAGCCCCGGCTTCAGGCTCTTTGGCCTCAGGAATCCGGTCACCGGCGGTTTCCTTATCCCGCAACTTACGGCGGGACGCTTCGAGCGGCTCTTCTACAACACCGCCAACGTCGAGGCACTGCTCAACGGAACGACACGCATAACGGACTTTACGCCCTTCGGCCTGCCGAACGGCCTACCAATCCTCGACCGCGGCGTACAGGGCCGCGTCCGCGGCGGCTTTCCGCTCGTTCGTGTCCGCAACGTCTTCCCGGCCGAGTACGAACAGGATCAGTTCACCGGAAGGATCGACTACACGGTCTCGCCGGGCAACAGCGAGGGCAAGGGGCTGAACACCCTCTCCGGCACATTGTTCTGGTCGGATTTCCCGTCGCTCGATCCGTTCTCCGACGACACGCTCGTATCGGCAACGCCGCTTATCAAGGACGACCGGAACCGGACGCTGGCCATTACGAATACACACTTTTTCTCGCCGACGCTTATCAACGAGGTCCGCTTTGGCTACTTCTTCCTTGACAACACCCGCGAACTTGACGAGCGTTTCCTGGCTAACGAACTGACCAATCCGGGACTCGGAATATTCAACCCGGCGACGGTCTTTGACTCCGGGCCGGCAACGCTACGCGGAGCGCGCTGGGCGGGCTTCGGCAACTTCCGCGATTTCTCGCTGATGGCGCCGAACGATGTTTACAACAAACGGAACCAGACGACCCTGACCTTTGCCAACAACACAACCTGGATCAAGGGCCGCCACTCGCTTCGCTTCGGGGTGGAGCACAAGCGGAACCTCTACGACACGAATCTGCCCGAGGAGCAGGGCGTTGAATTTGAGGGCCTGACCAATTTCACCGAACTACTGACCGGCTTTGTGCCCGAAGCAGACGTCGCTTTCGGTATAACCGATAAGCAGTTCCGCTTTAACGACCTGAGCTTCTACATTTCGGATGAATTTAAGTTCTCGCAAAAGCTGACGCTCACGATGGGGCTTCGCTGGGATTGGTTCGGTTGGCCGATCGAGAAATTCGGACGCTTCTCTAACTTCGATTTCTCACGCGTTACCGACCCTAACAACATCCAGCCGGGATTCATTCTCCCGACGAACATCGCCAATACGGGCGTCGCGGCCATCGACCAATCGCTTGGCTCGATCGCCTCGGCCGGCAATAAGCACACGCTGAACGGCCACGACCTGAACAACTTCGCACCGCGCGTCGGTTTTGCCTTCAAGCCGTTCAAGAATGATTCGACCGTCATTCGCGGCGGCTACGGCATTTTCTTTGACCGGCCCTCGGCTGCGTTCATTAACACGATCTATTCGAATTATCCCTTTTTCAAGGAGATCGAGGTCGCGACAGAGAGTTCGCCCTCGACCGTGCAGACGACGACCGCATTCAACCAGACGAACCCGATGCTGCCGTTCTCGAGCTACTTCCCGTTCCGGGTCGCATTCCGCGATGCAGACCGCTTTACGCCCTATGTTCTGATTGACCAGGGCCCCGGCGCCGATCCGATCGCCGGAGTGGAGTCGCTCGAGTTTCGTGCAATTGACCGTGACCTGAAGACCCCGATGGTTCAACAGTGGAACGTCGGCCTCCAGCGTGAGTTCACCTTCGGAAAGAATGAGAACTGGACCGTAGAGGCTCGTTACATCGGCTCAAAAGGCCAGCAGTTGCTGCTTGCGGTCGGCTTTAACCAGCCCTATGACCTTAACGATCCGAATACTCCGGATTACATTTATGGCCGATTGAATGACGCCTTTGACCTCGCACGTCCGGGCGTGCTTCCGGCACGTGCTCCGGGACTTAGCGAGCGTGCCCGCGGAACGCGTCCGAACAACAACGTTGACGGAGCCTTCGGCGCCTGCAGCACGGTCTGGCGCGGACTTCCGGGCTACATCGTCTGCAACAACGGCAATGGCGGCATCGACCTCAACGCATCGGCGGCAAACTTCCAGTTCGTTAATGCCCTGATCGCCGCCGAGGTTCGCGTACCCTACCTCGGCTTTGACCCGACAGACGCTATCATTCTGCAGTCACGCGGATATTCGTCATATCATTCAGGCCTGCTCAATGTGACTCGCCGGTTCTCGAAGGGATTTGGCCTCAACCTTTCTTACACCTGGTCGAAATCGATCGATATCGGCTCGACAGACCCGGGCAGCACGACCGCCTCGGGCCGTCCGGACACGCCGAATCTCGGCCTAGTTGTTCAGGGCGACCAGCGAGACCTGAACGCGAACAAGGCGGTATCGGACTTCGACCGTCCGCACAAGCTTGCCGGTACTTTCACCTTGGACCTGCCGTTCAATAAGTCGAAGAACAAATGGATCAACGGCTTTCAGCTTGTCGGCTCGGGCCAGTGGCAGTCAGGTGCTCCGTTCAGCATCATCGCTTCGGATGCGGGCTTCGAGGTGCTCCGCACGAGCGGCGATATCGAATCTCAGTTCTTCGGCATCTTCCTTGAGGCGACCGAACGCAACGCTCCGCTGATCCCGCTCAACACTCTTGTGCGGATCTTCAACGTCGGCGGTGCAAGCGGAACGATCTTCAATGCCGCCTTCGGTCGCCCGAGCGTCCGCAGCCTTGATCTGCTTCGCCGCGGCGGCGCGGACAGGCTCCGCGAGTTCTTTAATATTTGCCAGGACCCGAATAACTCCGAGTGTGCGCTCGTCGCACCGCTCGGCGGTTTTGGAAATCTCGGCCGGAATACGCTCCGCGGCCCTTCGCAGAAGCGCATTGACTTCAGTCTGCAGAAAACGACGCGGCTCTCCGAGCGACTTTCCCTCGAACTCAAATGGGACGTCTTCAATATCTTCAACTGGGCGAACTTCGCCAATCCGAACTCCGACCTCAGCGATGAGACAGACTTCGGGCAGATAACGAGGACGGTCGGCGCACCGCGTGTGATGCAGTTCGGTGCGAAGCTTAGGTTCTAGCGGACGAGAACGGAGGAAACGAAAATGGATAAGAAGTACATTATCGCATCTGTCGCCATCGTCGCCGCTATCATCGGCGGACTTGCCCTGATCTTCTCGGGCTCGTCCGCAGAGGCGGAACCGTTGACCAAGCTAACCGAAGCTGACGTCGAGGCGATCGTCCGTTCGCAGGAGCAGCTTGGTGACAAGTCGCTCGTCGAGTCTCTCGCGGTTCCCGAAGCCCGGCAAGCGTTCCTGAAGGGCATGAAGGAGCACCTCGCTCTTGCCGCCGCGGCCAAGGAAGAGGGTCTTGATGACGACCCGCTTTTCAAGATCAATCGCGACTATAAGGTCGATCGGTTGCTCGCCGATCTGTATGAGGCAAAGCTCGGGCATAACGCTGAGAATCCTTTCAAGCTTTCGAAGGAAGAGATCGACCGCGTCTTTGCCGATAGCGGCAATGCCGCCGCCTTTAAGCGCGACATGGACGCGCTTCAGCAGATACAGAACGACGTTAACGCCAAGATGGGCACAGGTATTCAGCCGGGAATTCTCGCCGGCGAGAGCCTTGAGCGGGCACGGAAAAGCTGGGCACGCGCCAAGCTGCTCTCCGACCGGGCCAAGGCAGACACGGAGTTCATGGAGAGCAAAGAGGTCAAGCTACGTGTCAACGTGCTTGTCGCGGGCCTTCTCTCTTCGGATCTGCTCCGGAAGCACTGGGCCGAACGCATCCGTGCCACCGACCGCGAGATCGGTGAGTTCATCGCCAAGCGGCCCGAATATGACCTGAAGCGGAAATGGCAAAAAGCTGATGAAGTTCTCAAACGGGCCCTCGCCGGCGAAAGCTTCAACAAGCTCGTAGCCGAGTTCAGCGAACATCGTCCGACAAAAACGACCGGCGGACTGATCGAGAATATCGTTGCCGGCGATAACCCCGGCCCGGTCGAGAAGGCTCTTCTCGCCGCAACGCCGGGAAAGGTACTTCCGCAGGTGGTCGAGAGCGAACTCGGTCGGCATGTTCTTATGCTCGTCAAGCGAACGGCGAAACGAAGGGATGATGGCCGCGAGGTGACCGAATACACCTACCGCCAGATCCTTTTTCAAAACAAGTTCGAACAACCGGGAGTCAACAACCCAGAGATCCCACCGCCATTCATGACGGCCGAAGAGATCGCTCGAATGCTGATTGAGCGCGAAAAGCGAGACCGACTGGTCGACGAATATATGGCGAAAAGCAAGATCGAAGTGCCGGCCGAAGCACCGGCAGCTTCTGAATAGAAAGGGCGGCGCGCCCGAAAGTCCGTAATCGTCTGAATCACTATTTTGTCCTGAGCCCTAAAGAGTGATGAGAGTCACAAACAAGGAGATGAGAATGAAGAGAAAAGATTATCGTTTTACGCTCGGTGCCCTACTTGCGGCCTGCGCGGTCTTATTCAGCTCGGCGGCCGTGGCCGACGGGCAAGCAATTTCTAAAGGCGGAGATCTGGCCGGTGGTTTCACGCTTTTGATCAATGAGGTCGAAGCCGACCCCGGCAACCAGCAGAATGATTCCTGCCAGTACATCGAGCTTCGTGGTGCGCCGGGCACGACCGTTCCGGCAAACACCTACTTTGTCGCTATCGATAGCGACGCCGCTTTTCCAGGACGCCTTCACCACGTCGTTCCGGTTGGTGGTGTAACGGTTGGTTCTAATGGCCTTATCTACCTCCGCAACACTGTCGCTCCAGTTTGCCCGAATCGCACACCTGCTGCGGGTACGACCGTAGTTGATTACAGCTCGGTCATTCGCATCGGCGGCGGAAACCTCGAGGTTGGCTCGGAGAGTTTTGCCATCATCACGACAACCGCGAACATCTTCGCCGGTCTTGATATTGATACGAACGACGATGGTGTCCTCGATATTTCGGTAAGCACCGTTTATGACGCCGCTGCATTTCTGATCAACCCCGATGAGCACTTTGTTTACCCGAACGGTGCAGATCAAAGTGCGATCCTCGGAACACCCTTCCAAGACGTTCCCGATGCTTTCGTCCGCTTCCCTGGGAACGATACTCCGCGAAGTGCCGCTGCCTTCTATTACGGTGAACTGGCGACTTCACCGGTTGAGGCTGTCGAGTTCGTCGATCCGCGAAGCGCAAACTTCCCGACGGGCGGCGTGCTTACACCCGGTGCTCCGAACGTACCGACCGCGGCTCCGGCATCGCCGGCTCGCGCCGACTACGATGGCGACGGCCGTACCGATCTTTCGGTCTTCCGTCCTTCGGAAGGCAACTGGTACCTCTTCGGTTCGTCTGCCGGCTTCAGTGTTCTTACCTGGGGCATCAGCACGGACATCATAGTACCGGCTGATTATGACGGCGACGGCAAGACAGACACAGCGGTATTCCGTGCTGCGGCCGATGCGGCACAGCCCGACTTCTGGATACTGAACAGCAACGGCTTCACCTTCTCGGGCTCCTCATGGGGTATCGCGGGCGACGTTCCCGCGGTTGCGGATTACGACGGCGACGGCAGGGCCGATGTTGCGGTCTATCGCCCCTCGAACGGCACCTGGTACATCGTTCTTAGCTCGAACGGTTCGGCCGTGATCGTCAACAATCCGGGCGACACACCGGTTCCGGGCGATTATGACGGCGACGGCCAGGCAGACGGCATCATCTACACGAACGGCAACTGGGTCGGAACGCTTTCGAGCGGCCCGCAGGTCAACATCGCACTCGGCCAGGCCGGCGACATCCCGGTTCCCGGAGACTACGACGGCGACGGTCGCGACGATCAGGCGGTCTTCCGTCCTTCGGATGGGACATGGCGGCCGATCCTCAGCAGCAACGGTTCACGGCCTGTGATCCAATTCGGCGCCACTGGTGATATCCCGGTCGTAGGTGACTACGACGGCGACGGAACAGAGGATCAGGCGATCTATCGCAACGGCCAATGGTGGGTAAACCGTTCCACCGGTGGCGTCTCGGTCCAGCAGTTCGGTATCAGCACCGACCGGCCGACACCGCAGTTCGCTCGTCCGTAACATTTGAGTCAATACCGGATGCCGGCGAACCCGGCTTTCGGAATTCGATCAGGCGATCATTCCGGCCCTCGATTCGAGGGCCGTTTTTTGTGCCCGGCGAATCACCCGCTTTACAAATGAGGAGGGCGAGGTCTTGCCAAACCTCGCCCTTTGGAGAGAACTGCGAACCGTTCCGACTTTTTCAGATCGGATAACCGTTCAGTCTTGTTACAGTTCAAACATTATAGTAATGCACCGCCATGAAATGAGTGTTACGGCCAGGAGAAATCGATGTTAAGATTAACTTCCGTCCTCGACCGGACAGCCAAGATCCTCGTTCTCGACCAGCACTCGACGAACCGCGCAACGCCAGCCAAGCAGAAAGCCCGCCGCGAATGCAAGGACCAGACCGACCGCGACCACAACAACCGCAATTGTTTCAGCAACTGAAGACATCACCTAGACCTCCCCGCGTGACAAGGCCGTAGAAGACACTCATTCCCGGCCACTTCCCGACCTGAGAAATTGCTGCGAGCGAACCTCGGATAGCGCGTATATAAAGTATAGAGAAGCGATGTGAACAATGTGTTGCGAGTGGCAGAAAAAGCTGGGCGGTTCCAAATGCCGTCCCGCAGAGGGCTTAGGAGTGTTTGCTGTGTTTGATGAACGCGGCTTCCGTCAGGTAAACGTTCAGCTCGCAGATATCCTTTACGTAATCGCCGATGCGTTCGAGGTGCTTTGCAACAAAAAGCAGGTGGGCAGCACCGGTAGTTGACTGCGGATTGTCTATCATCATTTCAAGCAGTTCATTGAAGACCCGCTTGTAGCTCGAATCGATCTCCTTGTCCCGCTTGATGACCTCACGCGAGAGTTGCGAATCCTCAGATGTGAAAGCATCAAGAGCCGAGCGGAGCATTTCGGCGGCGGTCTTTGCCATGATAGGAAAATCGACGTAGTTCTTTATCTGCGGCTCGTTGTTGAGTACGATCGCTGCATCGGCAATGCTGCTTGCGTGGTCGGCTATTCGCTCAAGGATCGGCGTGATCTTCGCGACCGATATGACGAACCTGAGGTCGTGTGCTGCCGGCTGCTGCAGCGCAAGTATCTCGATGCTCATCTGGTCGATCTCAAGCTCCATCTGGTCGATGATCTTGTCTTCGTCAAGCACCTTCTTTGCGAGTTCGCTGTCACGCTCTACCAACGCCTGCATCGCCCGGTTAACGGCAGCTTCGGTCGCTCCGCCGAGCAGAAGGATCTTGTCCCTTAGCAGGTCCAATTGTTGGTCAATGATTCTGTGTTCCATCGATACTAAGTTACCTCAGCGGGAAAATCCCTTATTTTAGTCCTTTTTCCCGCTTTATCCAAACCGTCCGGTGATATAATCCTCGGTCAGCTTTTCGTCAGGGTTGGTGAACATCTTCTGCGTCGGGTTGTATTCGATCAGCTTTCCGAGCATAAAAAAGGCCGTCCGATCTGAAACACGTGCCGCCTGCTGCATATTATGCGTTACGATGACGATGGTGTAGTTCTTCTTAAGCTCAACAACGAGTTCCTCGATCTTCTGCGTCGCTATCGGGTCGAGAGCCGATGCCGGTTCATCCATCAGGATCACATCCGGCTGAACGGCGAGCGCACGCGCGATGCAAAGCCGCTGCTGCTGCCCGCCCGAAAGCCCAAATGCCGACATGCTCAACCGGTCCTTTACCTCGTCCCAGAGCGCCGCGTCGCGAAGGGCCTTCTCAACGCGGTCGTTCAGGTCTTCTTTGCTTGAGTGGATTCCGTTGATGCGAATGCCGTAAGCAACGTTCTCAAAGATCGATTTCGGAAACGGGTTCGACTTCTGAAAGACCATTCCGACCTTCCGGCGAAGTGCGACGACGTCCGTCCCCGGCGCGTAGATGTCCTTCCCGTCAATGATCACCTGTCCCTTGACAGAGGCGATCGGGATGGTGTCGTTCATCCGGTTCAGCGTCCGCAGGAACGTCGATTTTCCGCAGCCGGAAGGGCCGATGAATGCAACGACCTCACGCTCCGGAATCTCAAGAGAGATATCGAAGAGCGCCTGTGCCTTCCCGTAAAAGAAATCCAGGTCCTTTATGCTAATTTTGCTCTGCATCCTGTTCCAACCTGCTAATACTTCTTCCGCGTCAGGTACCTTACAGCGATATTGATGACGAGGATGAACCCGACCAGAAGCAGCGTTGCCGCCCACGCCATCGCGTGTTCTACCTCGAACGGGCCGGTCGCAAAGTTATATATCTGCACCGTCAACGACGACATCGGCTGGTCGTAAAAGAAATTGTAAAAACGGCTATTAAGGGCCGTGAAAAGCAACGGGGCCGTCTCGCCGGTGATGCGTGCGATGGCCAGCATCGCACCTGTCGCGATGCCCGAAGTCGCCGCCGGCAGAACGATGTTCCATGAAACACGCCACTGCGGTGCGCCGAGAGCAAGAGCTCCCTCACGCATCGAATTCGGCACGAGATTTATCATCTCCTCTGTCGTCCGTGCAACGATCGGTATCATTATGATCGCGAGCGCAAGCCCGCCGGCGAGTCCCGATTGCCGCCCCATCGGCATAACGACAACCGTATAGATGAAAATACCGATAATGATCGATGGCACGCCGATCAGTGTATCGGCAATGAACCGGATCGTATTGCCGTACCAGTTCTTGCCAAATTCTGCGAGGTAAACGCCAGCCGCGATCCCGACCGGAAGCCCGATCGCCGCCGCCAGAAGCGTCATCATCGCCGAGCCGACGATCGCATTGCCGATGCCGCCGCCTTCGCCGACCGGCTTTGGCGTATCGGTCAGGAATTCCCAGCTCAGCGACGAAATGCCCTGATAGGCAATAAAGCCGATGATGATCAGCAGCACGGACGTAGCAAAGACCGCGCAAACGGCAGTAAGCGACGTCATCACCAGATTGATGATCCGCCGTTTGCTATGTACTGTCGCTGCCTCAGCCATCGGTTCTCTAATTTCCTAAGTGTGTTTCGAGGCGTTTGCCCGCCCGGCAACGCTCATTATCAATAGTTTCGCCAATCCGTTGATTACAACGGTGACCAGGAATAGCACAAGGGCCATCTCGATCAATGCGCTCAGGTAGAGCTCATCCGTTGCATCGGCAAAATTTGCTGCCAACACCGAGGCGATCGTGTATGCCGGCTCGAAGAGAGAGGCCGAGATCTGCGGCGAGTTGCCGATGACCATCGTCACCGCCATCGTCTCGCCGACCGCACGGCCAAGTCCGAGTACAACGGCTCCCGCGATCCCCGAGGCCGCGTTGCCGAGCACGATCATCGTCGTTTCCCACTTTGTCGCGCCGAGAGCGAGGGCCGCTTCCCGCTGGGTGTTCGGCACGGCCTCAAGCACATCGCGGACAACCGCGGTCACGATCGGCGTGATCATTATCGCCAAGATGATGCCGCCCGTCAGCATCCCGATTCCGGTCAGCCTTCCTTGAAAGATCGGCAAAAAGCCGAGATTGTCCTGGAGGACCGGCCCGAGATATTCGCGGATAAAAGGAGCAAGGACAAAAATACCCCAGAGGCCGTAAACGACCGACGGGATCGCCGCCAAAAGCTCGATCATGAAGGCGATCGGCTTGGCGATCTTTTTCGGAGCCTGTTCGACAAGAAAAACTGCGATCCCGAGCGATATCGGCACCGCGATCAGTAGGGCAAGGATCGAGGAAACTACCGTGCCGTAGATGAACGGCAAGGCTCCGAACAGTTCCTGCGACGGGTTCCACTCGCTCGCCCAGAGGAAGCCAATACCGAAACGCTGAAGAGTCGGCATCGAGCTTTGCACCATCATGTAAAACACCGCTGCGACAATGAGCAAGATGCTCGTTGCCGCAGCAAAGAGAATGGTGCGATAGACCTTGTCCCCGAGGGTGCTCGACTGTGCCACGTTCGGTTAACGGTTACTTTTGACTATTGCCGGAGCGGTTTACCGCCGCTGGTGATCGACAAAATCTTGGCATCGACCTTTTGGACCAGCGTGTCCGGAAGCGGGGCATAATGCAGGTCAACGACGAATTTCTCGCCGTCGTTTATCGCCCACCATAGGAAATCAACCAACGCCTTGCCCTTCACGGCATCTTGCTGGTCCTTGTAAACAAGCATGAAGACCGTGCCCGAGATCGGATAGGCCTCGGGTCCATCGGCGTTGGTAATCTCGAACCGAAGGTCGTCGGCCATCTTGTCCGTGAACGCGGCCGCGGCTTTCGATACGGTCGAGCTGTCCGCCGTTACAAAGTTGCCGGCCTTGTTCTTGATCTGTGCCGCCGGGAGGTTGTTCGCCTTGGCAAAGGCAAGCTCGACGTAGCCGATGGTGTTCGGTGTGTTCTTGACCTGGCCCATCACGCCTTCATTGCCTTTGGCGCCGATGCCGATGCCCTGCGGAAGCTGCGGGTTCTTGGTGCGGCCGACCTTCTCTTTCCATTCCGGAACGGTCTTCGAAAGATAGTCGGTGATGATGTCCGAGGTGCCGCTGCCGTCCGCCCGGAAGACCGGCGTGATGTCCGTATCCGGCAAGTTCAGGTTCGCGTTCTCGGCCTTGAGTTTCGGGTCGTTCCACTTACGGATCTTGCCGAGATAAATGTCAGAGATGAGCTCGGGCGTGAGCTTGAGCGGCTCTTTCACATCGGGCAGATTATAGGTCAGCACAACGGCACCGAGCACGACGGGAAGGTGGACGATCTCACCGCCGGTCGTCTGTTTCATCTCGTCGTCGGTCATTGCGGCATCGCTGCCGCCGAAATCTACTGTGCGGTTCTGAATGCCCTTGATGCCGGCTCCCGAGCCGGTTCCGCTATAGTCGATCTGGATGTTCGGGTTAATCTTGCCATATTCGCTGCCCCATTTATCCATGATCGGCTTGACGAAGGTCGAGCCGGTTCCGGCGATCTTGATCGTTCCCGAGGAGCTTGTCGTGCCGTTGCCGCTGCCCATCTGCTGTCCGCTGCAGCCAAGCGAAACGGCTACGAAAATCGTAATGGCGAACGTACCGAACCTACTGAAATAGTTGCGTTTGATATTCATTTTCTCTGTCTCCGGCCCGGTGCCTTAGAACTCGTTTTGCGAACTGAAGCTCGGGCCAACTGATAAATCATTGAATTATAGTCTATAGAGCTTTTTATACAGGTTACATTACACTTAAATTGTGCAATAATCCTCTCATACAGGAAAAAAGTTAACATTCCGTTAACACCAAGGTAACATGCGGGCAATATTCTATTCGCTTATCCTGGAACGCTGTTTCTCTCGAGCCTGACATTATATGTCGGTATATCTCGGTGCTGGTGTCGAAAGGTAAAATGATTATGGACCTGATAGACGAAATAGGCAGCGACCTCGCGGTTGCCTTTTTGATCGAAAAGCGTCATTCGCATAAGATAGAGAGCCGTGAGGCCATTGACCTCATCAACCGCATTCAGGGACTTCTTTCTGAAACCGGACAAAGGCTGCCAGCAAACGCACTCCCGCGGACCGACATCGCTGTTTCCCAGCGTTCCCATTAATCCCTCTGGAACCATCGAAAGGCCGCAATTTAGGACGATCTGCCGATCGTTCGTTCGCCCACTAACCAGATTACGGCGAACTTCGCCCAGCCCGACTTCATCGTATCCCTGCCTTTGGTGCCCAAGTTGCCCGCCCCCGGCAAATGGAATAATATCCTCACTACATTTCGAGGAGGGAAAAATGAGAAAAGGTCATTTTGTGAAAACTATTTCGGCATTTGTTTTGACGCTGTCATTGGTCGTATTGCCTCCGGCAATTATCGCCCAAACGGCCGTCAAAATGCCGAAGAACAAGTACAAGGTCCAGGACGACGTAAAGCTCGGCCAGCAGGCCTCAAGCCAGGTGGAACAGCAGTTTCCGATCCTCCGCGACGCACAGGCAACGCAGTACGTACAGCGGGTCGGAGCACGGCTTGTGGCCGCGATCCCGCCGCAGTTTCGCCAGCCCGCGTTCGACTATGAATTTCAGGTCGTAAACGCGAGCGACATCAATGCCTTTGCCCTTCCGGGCGGGCCGATGTATGTAAATCGCGGAATGATCGAAGCCGCCCGCAACGAGGGCGAAATGGCGGGCGTGATGGCTCACGAGATAAGCCACGTCGCACTTCGCCACGCAACCGCTCAGCAGACAAAGCTCAATAATCCGTGGAACCAGATCCTCGGTATCGGCGCCATCCTCGGCGGTGCTGTGGTCGGCGGCCAGACCGGGGCACAGATCGGACAGATCTTCACTGCCGGTTACTTCCTGCGTTATAGTCGCGAATATGAAACGCAGGCAGATATTCTTGGAGCACAGATAATGGCAGATGCGGGTTACGATCCGCGTGACCTCGCCGGTATGTTTCAGACCATTGCTGGCGAAGGCGGAGGCCGCGCTCCGGAATGGCTAAGCAGCCACCCCGACCCGGGCAATCGCCAACAGAAGATCCTCGCCGAAGCACAACGGGTCGAGGTCTCGCCGAACCCGATCAAAATGACGCCGGAGTTCCGGCGCGTCCAGGAAAGGCTCAGGGCAATGCCGCCGGCCAAATCAATGGCTCAAATACAGCAGGAAGCCGAACGTGGTCAGAACACAGGCTCGGGCGGAGCGATGTCAGGCGGACGGTATTCACAGAATGTGCCGTTGCCGTCGGCCCGCTACCGGTCATATGCAGTCGGAAACTGGCTGCGGATGAACGTACCGCAGAATTGGCGCGAATTCAGCGGCCAGCGGGACGCTACCTTCGCTCCCGAAGGTGCCTATGGCGATAACGGCTTCACGCATGGAATGATGGTCGGTGTTCATCGCGGACAGAGCGGGCAATTTAACCGCGATACCGATGAGTTCGTCCGCGGGTTGTTGCAGGCAAATGGTTACCTTCGGCAGCAAACCGGCTACCAGCAAGTACGGTTTGCAGGCCGACAGGGCCTTGCGATCCAGCTCGCAGGCCGCTCGCCGATCTATGGCGGCACCGAACTTGTGACCATCTACACGACACCGCTTCGCAGTGGAGAGACGTTCTACCTGATTGCCGTCTCGCCGCAGCAGCAGGCCGCAAACTATGACCGAACCTTCCGGACCATTATCAATTCCGTAAGGCTCAACGACGCCTCGCTTTAACAAGCGTCAAGAAAAAGAAGATCCCGGAGTCGTCAAAAGCGTATCCGGGATTTTCATTTTTCCAGCCTACTGCTCACTGCTCACGGTATTTCAATATACTTTACCGCAGTTCTCGCAGAGATAATCGCAGAATCCCCAAAGCTCCGCCATTTTCCACTGTCCATTATCGACTGTCCGTTGCTCGTCACTCGTTACTCGCCCCCCGTCCCTTATCACTTCCCATCATCAACAACAACGCCACCGCAGCCAACGAGATGACCGCACTCGTAATGAACGCCGTTTCCGCATTGAACTGATACCAGAGAAACCCGAACATCAGCGAGGCCGGCAGCACCGTGATACCGAAAGCGAGATTGAAAAGCCCATAGGCCGTCCCGTGTTTTTCCGGTTCGACCATATCGGCGACGAGTGCCTTTTCGGCCCCTTCCGAAAGTCCAAAGTAAGCGCCGTAAATTATGAAAAGTGCCCATGCCTGCCACGCCGAATCTATGAACGCAAAACCGAGATAGACGAGCGCATAGACAACCCAGCCGCCGGCGATAAGCGTCCGCCGCCCGAAGCGGTCCGAAAGGTCGCCGCCGACAAGTGAAAAGACGACCTTGCTGAAGTGAAGCGCCATCCAGAGGAACGGCAAGAGGATCGGGGCAATTCCGGCTTGCTCTGCACGAAGCAGCAGAAACGCATCGGTCGAGTTTGAAAGCGTGAAAAGCGCGACGATGAGCAGATAGCGCTTGAACCTGCCATCAAAGCCCTTCAGTGAGAGCGTAAGCTTCGGCGGTTCGGCATCGGCATTGCGAACGCCGTCCTCGCGTACAAAAAAGACGATGACGAAGAGTCCGAACACGACCGGTATCGAAGCGAACAAGAAGACCTGCTGATACTCGCGGACCGTCGGCTCTGCCGCATCAAGCGCGATATAGCTCAGCAAAAGAAACGCGATCACAGGCCCGATCACAGCCCCAAGGTGGTCCGCCGCACGGTTAAAACCGAAGGCAAGCCCGCGCCGCTCGGGTTCGACGTCCGCCGCGAGCAGTGCATCACGCGGAGCCCCGCGGATACCTTTGCCAACGCGATCCGCGGCTCGGACGACCAGCACCTGCGGCCAGGCTGTTACAAACGCAAGCAGCGGCCGCGTTACCGCCGCCAGCGAATAGCCGAGAAAGACCGGCAGCTTTCGTTTGTTGAATTTATCCGAGAGATAGCCGGAGAAGAGCTTCAGAATGCTCGCGGCCGATTCGGCGAGACCCTCGATCAGTCCGATGGCGAAAGGCGATGCCCCAAGTGCAAGAAAAAGAAAGGCCGGCAGAAGCGGATATATTATCTCGCTTGAGGTGTCGTTAAGCAGGCTGACGAGGCTAAGGGCAAAGACGTTTCGCGGAAGCCCGCGATAACGGGACGCAAGATCGCGGATCTTTGAAAGCAGGAACACTCAATGCCTCGCAGGAGAAAAAAGCAGCGGCTATCTTCGGCGCGCCGGCGGCGATTTCCCGGCTGCGTCGCTGCCAAGGGCGTAGTACCAGAGCGTTCCGCCGCCGACCAACGCCCCGATCAGCAACACCCCGGCAAGCACTAAACGGATAGCAAGCCGGACGCTTTTTCTCAGGACGCGAAAGGCGATATACGCGACCGCGGCCCCGATAAGAAATATAAGAACCGCGACGACGGCCAGAATTGTACTCGAAAACTCCATCATCGTTGCCGCTCCTTCTCGGCCATTGTTCGCTCGATGTGCTGAAGGTCTTCCTCGGTCAGCGAAGAGCCCTCGGCCGGGAGCGAATACTCCTCATCTACCCACGCCCCGAAATCGATCAACCGGCACCGTTCCGAACAGAACGGCCGAAACTCATTCCCCTCGTAGGGCGCCATCCGCCCGCAGGTCGGGCATTTTATTTCCATTAACATCGCACTTCAAAACGAAAGGTTACCACAACGCGGCGGCCGCCGTAAGCCCCTCGCCATTGCCGATTTTTGTTGATTGCCGGGCGATTTGATGCAATCATTAGCATGTTGACAGAACATCCGGAGCATCAGTTTCGTTAATAACTTCATCACACAAGCTCGCGGAGGAATTATGAGCGATATCAAGGACCGGTTCGAGTCGTGGCAGAAAGAGGCGAAGGAAAAGTTCGGCGAGATCGATAAGCAGTTGGGCATCTCGGAGAACGTCATCGAAAGCGTCAAGACCGTTGCCGATACGGCACAGAAAGGCGCCGAGCGGCTGAAGGCCGAGGCCGAAAAGACTGGAGTCGGCAAACAGGCCGTGAAGGTCGCCGAAGAGACCGTCAAGGCCGCAACGGACACTGCCAAACAGGCATGGACCGCCGCGGAACCGATCCGCGAGGCGGCCGGCGATGCTGCAGAAAAGGCGACCAGGGCGGCGGGTGACGTAATCGGCTCGGCGGGGGAAAAAGCCGGCGAGATCATCGACGATGCCCGCGAGACCGTCTCGAAGACCGCCGAAGGAGCGACCAAAGCGTTCAACCTCGGTACGGGCTGGGCAAGGACGGTCGATTCGGCAATGACATCGCTTTCGAAAGCTTCGTCATGGTTAGCGGATAATCCGCTTCAGGCCGCAGCTACAGGTTTTTCGATGGCGGTCGGTGCCGGGCTCGGCGCCGTTTTTACCGGCTTTAGTTCGCACTGGCTTTTCAATTCAGCACTTCCGGCATGGTCGGTCCAGAAGGTCGCCGAGCAGTTCAACGAGTACCTCCGTTCGCGTGAGAAAATGATCGCCGAGGGCAAGCTCGACGAGGCCCGAACCGCGCAGGTCCGCTTTGAACGCGACATCGCCCGTTACTTCGGTGCACCGATGCTTGGAGCATTCTCATTCGCTTCGGGAGCGGTGATGATGACGAACGTTTTCAATCCGAAGACCATTACCGGTGCACCGATCGATTGGCTGATCGGCGGCAATCCGCTGCTCGAGGGCGTATGGTTCTTCGGCAATGGCGTCGTCTGCTTCAAAACCAGCTACGACTTCTTTATGATCGCGCTCGAGGGCCAGGAGGACGTCGAAAAGATGGTCCGCGAGATCAAAGGACTTTTACCTGCGTAGTAAGAAGTAAGCGGTGAGCAGTAAGCAGTGATCTTTCGCGCGTTGCTGCTCACTGCTCACCGCTCACCGCTCACCGCTCACGGCTCACCGCTAACTGATCTTTATCGGAAACGGCACAAAGCTGAGAATAAATACCACCAAAATACCGAAGGCAATGAGCTTTCGCTTGCCATCGAGCGGCGAGGTGTCCCAGGGTTCCGGATGCCCGATCCGCATCATTATCCCGAGCAGTATTGCGATCAGAAATCCGCTTGGGCTGTTGAAGTAGAACATCCCGAGCACAGAAAGCACGGCCATTATCGCAAAGGCGATCCGCCCGGTCCAGTAATGTACACGCTCACCAAAGACTGCATAGATCGCATGTCCGCCATCGAGCTGGCCTGAGGGTATGAGATTGAGTGCCGTTACAAGCAGTCCGACCCACGCCGCATAATAAAACGAATTACCGTAGATCGCGTCTGTCCCGGTTCCGGCAAGCCAGCCGATCGCCTGCATCAATAGCGGATCTGAGAAAACGATCCCTTGATAATTCGCAACGACCTCGGGCGGGGCCTTCTCGGCAGTAAAGATCCCAAGAAAGGCTATCGGTAGCAGGGCGATGAAGCCCGCGATCGGTCCTGCGACGCCGATATCGAAAACGGCCTTTCGCGAGGGCATCGGCGAGCGGATCTTGATGAAGGCACCGAAAGTTCCGGCCGGCCCGATGAGCGGCGGTGTCGGGATAAAATAGGGAAGCGTCGCGTCAACGCGGTAAATGCGGCAGGCGACGTAGTGCCCCATTTCGTGGGCGACGAGGATAAATAGCAGCGAACCGGAGAAAGAGAGTGCCCGGGCGAGATTGGCCCAATCAGAAGTAAGATAGCCGACAGCGGAGACGAGAAGCGAAATATAGCTGGCCGGGGCTGCGATCAGGAACTGGAAAACCTCCTTCCAGCTTTTTGGGTCGGCCTCGGGAAAGATCATCAGCGGGCCGAAGGGGTAAAGGCTGCCCGCGATGGTCGCCGTTATTAGGGTAAGCAAGAGCAGTCCGATATGCCGCCAGGCCCGCAGTTTTTCGCGTTCGAGGATAAAGGCTCGTTCGTATGCGGCCGTTTCGGGTAGTTCCTGCATTTCCTGCCTGAAAATAATTATCGCAAACTACTTTGCCCGATGCATTCGGAGTAGTTTGCGATTGGTGCAAAACTTCGTTCTTTTATCTATTCTCCTTGGTCCTCGTCGGAGTTTCCGCCGGTCAATTCCTTTCCGGGCTTGAACCTAATCGTCTTTCCAGCCGGGATCGGAACTTCTTCGCCCGTCCGCGGATTTCGCCCTACGCCGCGTTTGCGTGGCTTAACGACAAATACGCCAAAACCGCGTAGCTCGATCCTTTTGCCCTGGGCAAGAGCCTCTTTCATCGCGTTGAAGAGCGAATCTACCACCTGCTCCGCCTTCTGTTTCGGAACTCCGGTCTTATCGGCGACCTGATTGACGATGTCCAGTTTTATCATTTTGCCCTCCGGGCGGATCGGTTGACCCCAGGGAAAGAACGGCCCGTCGCGTCAAAATTGATAATAAACCCGTAAATCCACTTTTGTCAACATTTTGCGGTGAGCCCGCCGCGCGGCGTTATCGCACTAGCGGCCGATTATTTCGCCGCCTTTTGCTCGCCGCACCTTGGTCGTTTCGCATCCGTCCCATACCAAATCATTCGTTTGCCGGCAGAAATGATGGTAAAATCTCGATAAACTTTCGCAAAGACCAAAAAAAACGAGGTGGGCAAATGCGTTGGAGACAGCAGCGGCAGAGTTCTAACATCGAAGACCGGCGGGGTATGAGCCCCGGCATCGCAATGGGCGGCGGCGGTATCGGAGTGCTTATCATTGCTGCTCTTGTCTGCCTGCTCGGCGGCGATCCACGGCAATTTCTCGAGGGTCTTCCGGCACAGCCGCAGACCCAGCAGCAGCCCGCCGCAAACAACGCTCCGCCAGACGAGAACCGGCAATTTGCTGCCGCCGTGCTCGGCAGCACGGAAGACGTTTTCTCGCAAATACTTCCGACCCAGGGTGGTCCGCGATATCAACCGCCGACGCTCGTTCTCTTTTCCGGCCAGGTCTCATCGGCCTGCGGCTATGCGAGTGCCGCGATGGGGCCGTTCTATTGCCCCGGCGACCGAAAGCTCTATCTCGATTTTGCGTTCTTTGATGAGCTCAAACGCGAGTTCAAGGCACCCGGCGATTTTGCCCAAGCCTACGTCATCGCTCACGAGGTCGGGCATCATATTCAGAATCTGCTTGGAACGATGGGACAGGTCCAGGCCCGCGGACAGAATAATGCGCTCTCGGTTAGGCTCGAGCTTCAGGCGGATTGCTACGCCGGCGTTTGGGCTCACCACGCGGCAAAAAAGGGAATCGTCGAACCCGGCGACCCCGAGGAAGCTCTCCGTGCGGCCGCGGCGGTTGGCGACGATATGATCCAAAAGCGAACGCAGGGGTACGTAGTTCCCGAATCGTTCACCCACGGCTCGTCGAAAGAGAGGATGGAGTGGTTCGCCCGCGGGTTCAATGGCGGCGATATGCGGCAGTGCCAGACCTTCCGCTAGGCTGAAGATCACGCCGCCGAGGTCGGTGTGAACGGACGGCCGTAAAGTTCCTGATAGATCCAGCCGAGAACACGTGCCTCGGCCGTGTAAAGCGTTTCGATCCAGGAACTTGTCAGGTAAAGCCGCCGCTCGGTGTTGGTGGTCAACTTCTCGGCATTTTCCATCGTCGTCGCGGCCGGGTCCTGCAGTTTGTTCGCGTCGGCGATCTCCTGCTTTGTTTCTTTGGCATCGTGGATGGCGGCGAGAATGTCGTTCAGCCAAAGTCCGAGCAGCGGCTCGGAGCTATTCTCCTGCACCGCTTGAAAGACCCCGATCGCAAACCTCGCCTCGGCATTCTCGAATGGATATGTCGGAACGCCGTTCGCTTCGTCATCGGCCTGCTTCCAAAGAAAAAGCTCGTTGGACATCTCGTGCCGGATGCGGGCCGTTCGCTCGTCAAAGTTGAGAAACCACTCGATCAGGTCGGCAAGCGAGTTGTTGTCCAAAGCCCCCGAGGCATCGCGTTTAAGTTTCGGCGGCTCCTGGCCGGCCGTTGCTGCTTCGTTCATTTGCTCTCAAGTTTACACGGTTTCCCGCCGCGTTTCACCCGCCGGCGGTCGAGGCCAAGTTCGTTGACAAACGCGGTTTTTCGGCCGATACTTAGGGCACCTCAAACTCCCACGGAGACGTAACTATGGCAACCAGCTACACAACTTGTCCGAATTGCCGAACCCAAAACCCGGGTACCTTTCAGAACTGCACGAACTGCGGGGCATTCATGGGAGTCGGGGCACCGATGCAACAATCGCCGCAGATGCAGTCAAAGCCCGTCGGTGCCGATAAAAAGATCGCCGCCGGCCTTTGCGGCATTCTGCTCGGCGGCCTCGGTATCCACAAATTCATCCTCGGCTATCAGCAGGAAGGCATCATTCTGCTTTCGGTCTATCTCATTTCCTTCATCATCGCTATCGTGACCTGCGGTATCGGAACTCCGTTGATCCTTATCCCGACGGTCATCGGCATTGTTGAAGGCGTCATCTATCTGACCAAATCTGACGAAGAATTTGTACAGACCTACGTTATCGGCAAAAAGCCGTGGTTCTAGGTCGTTTCCAGTTCGCAGGGTCTGAAGATGTTCACCGGATTGATCGAAGAACTCGGCCGTGTACGCACGGTCGAACGCAAGGGCGAGAATGCCCGAATTGTTATCGAGGCAAACACCGTGGTCGAGGGCACTGCCTCTGGCGATTCGATCTCGGTCAACGGCGTATGCCTGACGGCGCTCGATATCGGCAAAGATTCATTTGCGGCGGACGTTTCCCGCGAAACGCTCGTCCGCTCGACGCTCGGCGGCTTGGCACCGGGCTCGGCCGTCAATCTTGAGCGAGCCGTAACGCCTTCAACCCGGCTTGGAGGCCACATCGTCCAGGGCCACGTCGATGCCCGCGGAGCTTTTCTCGGTGCCGAGAAAATCGATGATTTTTGGACCGTCCGGATCGGCTTTCCGCCGGAAATGGCCCAATATCTTGTCTTCAAAGGCTCGGTCGCGGTCGAGGGCATCAGCCTTACCGTCGCTTCGCTCGCCGATGCGCATTTCGAGATCGCCGTTATCCCAAAGACCTGGCAATTTACCAACCTTTCATCACTCAAACCCGGCGACCCGGTCAATCTTGAGGCCGACGTCATCGCAAAATACGTCGAGCGAATGATACAAGCACGTGTGCCCGATTCGCGTATAACGATGGAGACGCTCGAAAAGGCCGGCTTTGTTTAGCCCGCCGCGGCGGCTCAGAGCGTTATGAGATTCGCCCGATATACATTCGCCATCGCCGGTATCTACGGCATCATTGCCCTCGTCCCGCAATATTTTCTCGAGAAACAGATCGGCATCGACAGCCCGCCGGCGATAACGCACCCCGAATATTTCTACGGCTTCATCGGCGTGGCTCTGGCATTTCAGGTCGTTTTCCTGATCATTTCCCGTGATCCGATCCGTTTTCGCCCCATAATGCCTGCGGCCGTTCTTGAGAAGATAGCGTTCGTCATCCCGACGTTCTATCTTTATTTCAATGGCCTTGCTCGTTGGCAGATCACCGCAGGAGCCGCCATCGACCTCTTGCTCGCCATTCCTTTCGCGATCGCTTTCATCCGCACTCCGAAGCAATAAAAAAGACGGCACCCGAAGATGCCGCCTTTTGTTTTCTGCGTTGTGCCTTTTTACTTCGGCCCGCCGGCGAGTTTGCCGATGAGGGTGAAGAGCGGAAGGTACATCGAGATAACGATGCCGCCGATGGTGACGCCAAGGAAGGCGATCAGCACCGGTTCGATCATCGCGAGCAGGTCGGCGATGGCCGAGTCAACTTCTTCCTCGTAGAAGTCGGCGATCTTTCCGAGCATCGCATCAAGGGCACCGGTCTGTTCACCAACGCCGATCATCTGTCCGACCATGTGCGGAAACACCTTGGTCGCCTTGAGCGGATCGACGAAGTTCTCACCGCGTTCAACACCGGCCCGGACCTTTAGGATCGCGTCTTCAATGACGACGTTTCCGGCCGTTTTCGATGTGATATCGAGCGACTGCAGGATCGGGACACCCGATGAGAGCAGCGTCGATAGAATACGCGAAAATCGTGCAACCGCTACTTTTCTCAGCAAGGGGCCAAAGATCGGAGTCTTCAAAAGAAGCGAATCGATCTGCCAACGACCTTTTTCTGTTTTGTAGTATGCGCGGGTGCCAATCGTGGCGGCGATCAGGAAGGCAAGCGTTGCGAGGCCGCCCCAGCCGGCAAGAAATCCGCTTAAGGCCATAACGATCCGCGTCGGCAGCGGGAGCATCTCGCCCGGTCCGAGCAAGCCGATAAAGATCTGCTCGAACTGCGGAATGACCACGATAAGGATCACCGCAATAGCCGCGATCGCAACAAGGATGACGGCCGCTGGATAGATCGATGCCGAGACTATGCTCCGCTTAAGCTTGACCACCTTTTCGATAAGGGTCGCAAGCCGCTGAAGGATCAGGTCGAGCACACCGCCCGTTTCACCGGCCTCGACCATGTGCGTGTAAAGTGAGTCGAAGACCTTCGGGTGCTTATCAAGCGCCGCGTAAAGGGTCGAACCTTCTTCGACGTTCTGCCTCACCTGCCGGAGCACTTCCTTGAAGAAAGGGTTGGCCTGTTGTTCGGCAAGTATATCAAGGCACTGTACGAGCGGGAGGCCCGCGTCGATCATCACCGAGAATTGACGCGTGAAAACCGCAAGCTCCTTGGCATTGACCTTTTTACGAGTGCCGAGCTTCGGTATCGAAATGACCTTTCCCTTTTCGGTCGCTTGGGTCATGACGATCTGTTCGCGGCGAAGCAGGTTGCGAAGTTCGTCGGCATTTGCTGCCTCTCGCTCACCGGCAACCAATTCGTTCAGGCGGTTCCTTCCTTTATATGCAAATGTTGGCATCTTTTTTTACACTCCTTCGATTACACCCTTTACGCTTTTATCGTGCCGGCGGCCTTTGCCCGATAGGGCGGCCCTGGGCATATGGGCTTGCATGTCCATTTGGCGGCATTCCCGGCTTTGCGGCTCCGCCATATGATTGGTTCAATCCTGATCCGCGTTCGAGCAGTTCTTTGAGCTCGTCGGCGTTCGAGGTCCGCTGCATCGCCGCGTCTATGGTGATCAGCTTCTTATGAACCAGCGTGGCAAGCGACTGGTTGAACGTCTGCATTCCGAACTTGTCCTGGCCGGTCTGCATCATCGAATAGATCTGGTGGATCTTGTCCTCTCGGATCAGGTTGCGGATAGCCGAATTCGGCACAAGGATCTCAAGAGCCATGCACCGCCCATCGCCCGTGGCTTTTGGCAGCAGGGCTTGACACATAATGCCTTCGAGCACGAGCGAGAGCTGCGTGCGCACCTGTGACTGCTGGCTTGCCGGAAAAACGTCGATGATACGGTTGATGGTCGAATAGGCCGAGTTCGTGTGGAGCGTGGCGAAAGTCAGGTGGCCCGTTTCCGCGATGCGGAGAGCCATCTCGATCGTTTCGAGGTCACGCATTTCGCCGACGAGGACAATGTCCGGGTCCTGGCGAAGTGCGGTCCTGAGTGCCGACGCGAACGAATGAGTATCGGCTGCGACCTCACGCTGATTGACCACGCAACTCTTATGGTTGTGAAGAAACTCGATCGGGTCTTCAATGGTCAGAATATGGTCGTGCCGTTCGCTATTGATCTTGTCGATCATCGCGGCGAGCGTCGTCGATTTACCCGAGCCCGTCGGGCCGGTAACGAGGATCAGCCCGCGCGGCTTATTGCAGAGATCCGAGACGACCGGCGGCAGGCCGAGTGCCTCGAACGTCTTGATCTCGTAGGGGATCGCACGAAAGACGGCTCCGACCGCACCCTTCTGATTGAACAGGTTCGCACGAAACCGCGACATCCCCTTTAGGCCGAATGAGAAGTCAAGCTCGAGGTTCTCTTCAAAGCGATGCTTTTGTGCATCGGTCAACACGGAGTACGCAAGCCTTTTGGTGTCCGCCGGCGTCATCGGCGGAAAGCCGTCGAGCGGTCGGAGATGACCGTGAACACGAACCTGCGGGGCCGAGTTGGTCGTCAGGTGAAGGTCGGAGCCGCCGAGGTCGGTCATCCGCTTCAAAAGCTCGGGAAGCGTTATCTGCGAAGCTATGCTTTCTGGTGTTTCTTTACTCATGGTAGATACGTAGGTCAGGTAGCCGCAAGGTATGGCGGCTTGCGGCTCCCGATGGTGTTGTTTGAAGGCGTTCGCTATTCGCGAATAGCGGCCTGCTGCGTACGGCGGGCTCCGCCGCGAAGCGACTGGATCACCTTTTCCGATTCTTCGGCAAGGCGTTCGGCCGAGTCGGTCGCCGAGTTTGTGGCAACGCTGTAAACGCGTCCGCCGGCCTCGGTGAAGTAGAAGAGTCGTGAGTGTACGCGGCCGTCGCGGCCCTGCGATTGGGCAACTACGACATAGACCGTATCGTCGCCGACCTGCTTCTGATAGTCATTGACCACCCAGCCGTTCTCCTTGATCATCTTGTTGATGACGTCGCGGCGAAGGGCCGTCGTCGGGATGCCGCCGACGGTCTTGTTATTGAACCGCGACGAGGAATCGCCCGTTGCAGCACCGACGACCGAGATCGAGGCCGACCCTACCGTCGAGCCGCTGTTGCCGGCGACGTTGAACTTCAGTTCGCTCGAATCGGCGCTGCCGACCGACCAATTCTTCGGAGCCGGAGCACCCGAGGGCAGGACCGCTGCGGTTTCTTTCGGCTGAGCCTTGCCCGCGGCAACAGCCGCACGGCGTTCCTCAGCGGCCTTTCTCGCCTTGGCGAGCCGCATCTGGCGAAGCCTCAGGGCACGCCGACGCTGGGCAACCTGCCGCTTGCGGCGCTCCTGCGCCCGATAGAGCTGCCACCAACGCTTCGAATACTTCTTGACACCGCGCCAGTACCTTTTCTTTTTCTTCTTGTTCTTATAGCGCTTGGTCTTGACCGCTCCGGCCTCGGCATATTCGGTCGCCAGCGGGATGAATGTCCCGAGCCCGAGCAGTAAAGCTATCGAAATTACGATCGCACGTATTGCCATACTTCCTCCTGTGGTTAAAGCACTGTTTCTTTCACGACCTCATC
The DNA here is from genome assembly GCA_019639135.1 of Acidobacteriota bacterium. Taxonomy (GTDB): domain Bacteria; phylum Acidobacteriota; class Blastocatellia; order Pyrinomonadales; family Pyrinomonadaceae; genus OLB17. The sequence continues at coordinate 76,518 of JAHBSL010000015.1, read as the reverse complement.
GATCGTCGTGATCCCTTCTCTGATCTTGCATAGCCCCGACTCGCGAAGCGTGATCATCCCGAGCTCGATCGCCTTCTTTCGAAGCTCGATCGCGCTCGCACCGATGATGATCAGTTCGCGGAGTTCGTCGGTTACTTCCATTACTTCATAAAGGCCGACCCGGCCCTTGAAGCCCGTGTTGAGACAGTTGTCGCAGCCCCGGCCTTTGTAGAGCCGAAGGTCATCGACCTCGCTCGGTGAAAAGCCGATCTCGATAAGCAGTTCCTTCGAGACCTCGACCTCTTCCTTGCAGTCCTTACAGATCCGGCGGATGAGCCGCTGGGCCTGGATAAGATTGACCGAGGTCGCGACCAGAAAGGGCTCGATGCCCATATTAACAAGCCGCGAAACGGTCGAAGGCGCGTCGTTCGTGTGCAGCGTTGAGAGCACAAGGTGGCCCGTGAGTGCCGCCTTGATCGCGATCTCGGCCGTTTCAAAGTCACGAATTTCGCCGACGAGCACGATGTTCGGGTCCTGCCGCAGGAACGAGCGAAGGGCCGCTGCAAAATTGAGCCCGATCTGTTCCTTCATCTGCACCTGGTTGATGCCCTCAAGGTTGAACTCGACCGGATCCTCAGCCGTCATGATGTTTGTCTCGGGCGTGTTGAGCGACTGCAGTGCCGAGTAAAGCGTATTGGTCTTACCGGAACCGGTCGGGCCGGTGACGAGGACCATACCATAAGGATTCGCGATAGCCCGCTTGAACTTTTCGAGGCTCTCCGGCTCAAAGCCGAGCTTTGCCATGTCAAGCATCAGCTTGTCTTTATCAAGGAGCCGGAGCACGACCTTTTCGCCAAAGAGAGTCGGCAGGGTCGAAACGCGAAAGTCGAGTTCCCGCGAGCGGTCATCGACCTTGACCTTGATCTTGATGCGTCCGTCCTGCGGCAAACGCTTTTCGGCGATGTCGAGTTTCGCCATGATCTTAAGCCGCGAGATGAGTGCATCGCGCATCTTCATCGGCGGCTGCATTACATCGTAGAGAACGCCGTCGATGCGAAACCGGATGCGGAAGAGCTTTTCGTAGCATTCGACGTGGATGTCCGAAGCTCCACGACGAAGACTGTCAACCAAAAGTACGTTGACCAGTCGAACGACAGGAGCATCCTCCGACGCCCGTGCAAGGTCCGCGAGGTTTATCTCTTCATTTGTATCGACTACCTCAAGCTCTTCGCCGTCACCATGAAACTCAAAGTCGCCAAGCGAAACATCGAGGTCGGCATCCGAAAGCTTGTCGCCTTTGTTCCCCTTTCCGTTCTTCGATGCCTTACCGGCTCCATTCTTGCCGCTGCGGCCGCCGGCGACGAAGGACTCGGCAAATGCGGCGTCAAAGACATCGATGTCCATCGTGCCGCTGTAATATTTGCCGATCGACATCTGGATCGAAGCCTCAGATGCGATCACCGGCTCGACGTTGAGCCCCGTCATGAACTTGATATCGTCCATGGCAAAGACGTTCGTCGGGTCGGCCATCGCAAGCGTTAGCGTTGCTCCAACCTTTGAGATCGGCAGAACTGTGTATTTGAGAGCGACCTCTTGTGAGATGAGCTTGATAACGTCCGCCTCGATATGAAAGAGATCGAGATTGATGGAGGGCACGCCGTATTGGCGCGAAAGAACGGCCGTTATTACGTCATCGGAGATCATCCCGAGCTTGACCAGGCTGGACCCCAAGCGGCCGCCGTTCGTGCGCTGATAGTCGAGCGCTTCGCGGAGCTGCTGGGGCGTCAAGAGATTCTCGCGGACAAGGATTTCCCCAAGTTTAGCTGACATTTATTTGCGTCGGATACCTGAAAAAAAGGAAACCGGATCAGAAGTAGAAGTGAAGAGTCTTTCTTTGACCAATTCAAATGAAGAGACGGCGTAACAACAGTGGTAAACACCGTTGTAAAAAGATAATACGCATTTATTCTAACCGTGTCAAGGTGCTTTTTTGACAGAAAACAGGTCAGAATGAAACAGTGTGCCGCTTATTGCGGGCGCCGGAGTTGTTCAATGAAGGAGCGGACAGCGGTTGCCTCAACGCTATCAGGAAAGATCTTGAGGAATTTTTGGTAAAGTTCGATGGCCTCTGCGGCCTTGTCCTGCCGCTCCAGGAGCCGGCCGAGATACTGGAAAACGACCTTAGCATCCGGAGCACCGGCAAGTTGCTCTATCGCCTTTCGCAGGTACTTTTCCGCCAGAGAGTAGTATTCGAGAGTCGCTGCAAGCGTATCTTCCCCTCGCGGCGTTTCGGCCCGGTCGGCATATAGCATCCCGAGTCCGGTCAATGCCTCGGGCTGAAAGCCCTTGCCGTCTGCGAGCGCTTTTTTGAATGCCGCCTCGGCCTTTGCGAAGTCGCCCTCCTCGCGATAAAGCCTGCCCGCGATCGCCGATATCTCGGGAAGCATTGGAGCGGTCTTCCTCGCCGCGGCGAGCGATGCTTCGGCCTCTATGAAATCGCCCGTCTCGATCAGATGCCGCGCCCGAGCGAGATGTGCCTCTATGAACGCCGGCCGTAGCTCGATCGCCTTCTCGTAAAGCTCGATCCCTTCGCGGCGGTCGATCGTTGCCTGCCGTTCGGCGGCTTGAAATGCGAGCTCGGCGGCGTCGTCTGTCCGCTTGAGAGCCACGGTCACCGTTCTTTGCGCACCCGCCCTAACCGCGGCCGGCGCGTACCCCGTCGCACGTACTCGCACCTCGATCGGTGCTTTCGGTGGAAGATTGACCGAAAGTTCGCCATTATCCCCGGCCGTCCCGAAATATATATTGTTAAGCCAGATCTTTGCTCCGGGTTCGGTTTTTATTGTGAAAGCCGGTGCCGAAGCGGTTCGCTGGGCGAGGCCGCTGCCCGCAAACGCGCATGCGAACAGCCCGAGAGCGAAAACACGCGCCGCCCCCGTAAGGATCGCTTTTTTATTGTGCAGGTTCGGTAACCGCATTCTCCTGCTTCTCCTCAACGGCTGTGAGCCTACGCTTGGGCCAGCGTTCTGCAAGTGTCCGGCCGATCGCCCGCAGGTCGCGGACGCGTTCGGCCTCGTCCGCCTCGGGCCGAAATCTCACGGTCAGCACTGTCTTTTCAGTTGATGCCTCAACCGCGTCGAAAGTTGTCGGCGGCTGCCACTCCGCAGCTTCAACGCTCGCAAACCTATCGGTCACCTCCATTGCATAGGCCTCGAGCGGATCGTTCTTTTTCGTCAGGTCGGCAAGTGCTTTTCGTAGCTCTTCAAGCTCTTTGGAACGGTTCTGGTCAACCTCGCTCAACGCCCGGAGGCCATCGACCAGGCTCGCCTCGAACTCGCCGGTGATGTTTTTGAACTCCGATGGCGAGACATTCATCTTGTAGATCTTCATATCTAAAGATGAGAGGCCAAACTCGTTCTTCACAAGACGAAGGCGCTGCTCTTCCTCGGGCGTGATCGGGGCGCCGAACGTGTAGATCTTGAGCAGCGTCCGGCCGTCCTCTTTTGAAAGCGTCCAGCGAAAGGCTTGCCGGTCGTCCTTCCTGAACTCGGCGTTTATCAGGTTTCGGATGCCGCGCTCGGTCTTTAGCCGGTCAAGAACGCCCCACATTATCAAACCACTCGGGATGGTCGCTATAACGGCGAAGGCGATCACCGATTGCCGCACGCGAACACCCTGCTCCTCGTTTAGCCTTGCCTTCTTCGGGAATTTCAGCCAAACAGCGATCAAGTAGGTAGCGAGCGAAATGAAGAAAGCGTTGATAAAGAAGAGGTAAAAGCTCCCGAGAAACGTCGTCCAATCTCCGGTCGCAAGCCCGAACCCGGCAGTGCAGACCGGCGGCATCAACGCGGTTGCGATCGCCACGCCCGGTATTGCGTTCGTTTTCCGCATACGCGAGCCGGCAACAACGCCCGCCATACCGCCAAAGAACGCCACCCCGATATCGAGAATGGTCGGCGTTGTCCGGGCGCTTAGCTCGGAGGTCATTTCTGCGAACGGCGAGATGAGAAAATAGATAAAGCTCGTCAAGAGCGAGACGAGTGTCGCGATGCCGAGACTGCCGACCGATCTCTTCAGGAGCTGCCGGTCAAGTATGGCAACTCCAAGCCCGACACCGAGTATCGGCGACATCAGCGGCGAAATGAGCATCGCCCCGATGATCACCGCCGTTGAATTCACATCAAGGCCGATAGAGGCAAGCAGTGCCGAACAGATCAGCAGCCACGTGTTCGCTCCGCGGAGCTTTACGTTCTCGCAGATCTCCTCGATCGTGCCGTTGACGTCCGTACCGCCGCGGATTGCGAGCAGAAAGCGCAGATAGCGGAACCACCGCGTCAGCAGTCCCGGAGCCTTTTTCTCATCCGATCCTTGTGAACTCTCCAGAGACATCCTGCTCCTCGAACGGGTCCGGAATTCCGTCCTTGTTCTTATCCTCCGCGAAGAAATACTTGATCAACGGCGGTGCGATCAACGTCGTTGCGACCGCCATGAAAAGCACGGCGGCGAAGAACTTGTCCGTGATCACCGCAAGTCCGAGACCTATCTGTGCGACGACGATGCCGACTTCGCCCCGCGGGATCATCCCGACACCGACCTGCGCCATCTCGCGCCGCGAGAGGCCCCAGGCTCCCAGTCCGCAGCCGATGAATTTAGTGACGCATGCAAAGAATGTGATGACCAAGGCAAGCGCAATAACTTCCCATTCCCTGAAGACCGCAAGGTTAAGCTGCATCCCGATATTGACCAAAAAGAACGGCACCAGAAACTCTGTCACTCCCGAGGTCAGCTTGTGCATACCGTGATTCTCTTCGGTCGGTTCGGCAAGGGCCATCCCGGCAAGAAAGGCACCGATGATCGCCGCAACGCCAACGTACATCGAGGCGACCGAAAGTCCAAGGCACAAGATCAGGCCGGTATTAAAAAATGGCTTGTCGAGCCTCAGGGCCGCCACCCGCGGTGATAGCCGCTTCATTGCGTGCGAGCCGATCGTGGCGACAAGTGCCGTAAACCCGATCGCCAGCAGAGCCGTTTTGCCAAGCTCGATGTAATTGACCTGGCCCGTACTAACGGCTGAAACCACGGAAAGAATGATCAGTCCAAGAATGTCGTCTATGACCGCCGCTCCGAGAATGATCTTCGACGTTCGCTTATCGAGCAGGCCGAGCCCGCCGAGCACGCGGGCCGTTATCCCGACCGAGGTCGCCACCAAAGCCGCCCCGATGAACATCGCCTCGACAAACGAGCCGTCCCAGGCCATTGCAATGAAATAGCCAGCAATGAAAGGCAGGATCACCCCGAGTGTGCCGACCAGAAATGCTTTTTTTCCTACTCTTAGAATGGACTGCGGCTTGGTCTCAAGCCCAACCATGAAAAGCAGAAAGATGACGCCGATCTCCGCAACTATGCCGATGATCTCCGAGGGCTGGACCCAGCCAAGCACGCTCGGGCCGATAACGACGCCGGCCAGGATCTCACCGACGACGGCCGGCTGCTTGAGCCGCTCAAATATCTCCGCCATCACCTTCGCGGCGGCGATCATGATAAAGAGCGCAAGTAGAACCTGCGCGTGCTCAACGGCTGCTCCTAAGACAAGTGGCATGCTGCGGTAAGTTTACTCCCGGATAAAAACTCAAGTGGAAATTCTAACAGCAGACGACCCGAGCGCAAGACCGCCCGGCGCACGAACCGCCGAAATTCGCTTGATTTTTTTGCGGCACAACCTATACTCTTATCTTTCAGGCTGGGTAGCTCAGATGGTTAGAGCGTGGGATTCATAACCCCAAGGTCGGGAGTTCGATCCTCCCCCCCGCCACCACTTCTCCAAAAGAGGCTCTAATCAAATGAATTTAGGAGCCTCTTTCTGCTGCCCGGCTGAAATTGTCTGTTTGTAGCTGGGATCGGTTTTCGAGACGCTTTGCAGCGTAGCCTCACGGAGTTTCGGTCGCGTTCGTCAAAGTAGTTCGTCCCCAAGTCGGGGGTATTGCCGACGACGGGTGAGGAGGTGGTAAGCTGCCACGAAGATCGAGTTAACCACCGCGACCATGGCCTTATTCTCGCGATGGTAATTTGCCCTCAGGTACTTTCTTCTTTATGCAGGCCGCACTTGTTGATTCCCAGGCACAAGATCCTCATAGCCTGGCCCCCACATTGACTGGTTCTGCTCATACATCCTGAATACGACCTTGATCGCTATACGCGAAAGTTCAAACTGCGCTGCGACTTCAACCTGGCGCTCAAAAAAAGAGACTGCCTTTTCGGACAGCCTCTTTTTGCCTAAACTTGGTGGAGTCGAGGGGGATCGAACCCCTGACCTCATGAATGCCATTCATGCGCTCTCCCAGCTGAGCTACGACCCCAAATTCCGCCCCGAAGGGCAAATTCTGAATCTACCGAAATTGCCTCTGTGCGTCAAGGGCTGCAATAGCCAGTGGCAAGTGTTTAGTGACAAGTGACGAGGGGTGAATCATAAACTTGGAATCCCACATCCCACATAACGAAACGTTCATCACTTAACACTTAACACTCATCCCTCGTTACTCAAGATCATCGTCCCTTGAATTCCGGCTTTCTTTTTTCCAGAAACGCGGAGACGCCTTCCTGTTTGTCTTCGGTTGAAAAGACGATGGCGAAAAGGTCAACCTCACGCCGCAGTCCTTCATCGAGGCTTGTCCGCGAGGCGAACTTGACCGCCTCCTTGCAAAGCTGCAGTGCGATCGGAGCCTTCGCGGCGATCTTCTCTGCAAGCTCCATCGTCTTTGCCTTGAGCTCCGAAAGCGGAAAAACGTGATTGACGAGCCCGAAGCGAAGTGCCGTTTCGGCGTCGATCATATCGCCAGAGAGGATCATCTCCATCGCCCGGCCTTCGCCGATTAAGCGCGAAAGCCGCTGCGTTCCGCCGCCGCCAGGCATTATGCCGAGATTGATCTCGGGCTGCGAGAACTTCGCATTCTCGCTCGCCACGCGGAGGTCGCAGGCTAGTGCAAGTTCATTACCGCCGCCGAGGCAAAAGCCGTTGATCATCGCGATGACCGGTTTCGGGAAAAGATCTATCTGATTAAAAAGCGTCCGCTCATAGAAGACCGCCCGCTGCGTTACCGGAGTTTTGCCCTCAAATTCGCTGATGTCCGCACCGGCGATGAAGGCCTTTTCGCCGGCGCCGGTTATCACGACCACGCGCACATCATCATCGCGGCGAAATTCATCGAGAGCGGCAATGCCCTCCGCATGCACCTCGCTTGAAAGCGAGTTCAGCTTCTCCGGCCGGTTAATCGTCAGCACGGCAACGTGTCCGCGGTGCTCCACGCTTATCGAATTATAGTTGCTCATAAAATACTATCGACAGGCAATTTTCGGCCTGCCGATCCTGTTAGTGGATTTTGATACGTTCGTTATTCTGTTACGCCTTCGGCTATGTTGTCATCGGCGATCCAGGCAACGAAAAGCCGCAGCCAGCTTTCCTGCTGTTCGATGATCGTAACGCCGACGCGGTGTGAGCCGTAGCTTGCCGGCGTCACGCGGACGACCTTTGCCTTCACCTCGACCGGAACTCCGTCCGGCCGATGGGACCGCAGGTAAAGGCTGTCGCCGATCTCGATCTCCTGATTTAGCTGAAAAAGAGCGCCGAGCGTAGAGATGTCGTCCGTTTCGGTCGGCTCGCTCCAGGCGGCTCCGTCCTCCGTCCTTCCGGAAACAACTACCGGCAGGCGAAGCGCCATTCGAAGTGCAAATCGCCTTTCTTCAAACTTGGGCTGGCTCGTTGTTACCATGTGACAAAGGAAAAACAGGATCGGATATATTCGGCCCGGGTCCGATGCCGCCGCACGGAATATCTCCCGCGATTTCGGGATTACTTTAGGTGCGGTGCGGCCCCCAACATTCGACTAACCAAATACTCGATAGTTATACTATAAAGGTCGAACCTATATCAACTATTTATTGAACTTAGGCCGACATATAAAACAAATGGAACCAAACAGGATTCAGAAGAAGGTCGTAATTCTAGGCTCCGGCCCCGCCGGTCTTACGGCGGCGATCTACGCCTCTCGTGCTCAGCTTGAACCGCTCGTAATTGACGGGCCGCAGCCCGGCGGCCAATTGACCATCACCACGGACGTCGAGAACTATCCCGGATTTTCCGAAGGGATAATGGGCCCGGCACTGATGGACGAGTTTCGCAAACAGTCCGAGCGATTCGGTACCGAGATCATCAATGTCTGGATCGACAGCGTCGATCTCTCCAAGCGGCCCTTCACGCTTTACGGCAAATCAAGCCAGGACGCCGAAGAAATAACCACCACAATCGAAGCTGAAACGCTTATCATCGCGACCGGAGCTTCGGCCAAGTGGCTAGGGATTCCCGGCGAAGACCCAGTGCCGAACGGTTTTGGCGGCAACGGTGTCTCGGCCTGCGCAACCTGCGACGGCTTTTTCTTCCGCGGTAAGCCGATCGTGGTCGTGGGCGGAGGCGATACGGCGATGGAAGAGGCCCTGTTCCTGACAAAGTTTGCTTCGGAGGTGACGGTAATTCACCGCCGAGATGAGTTCCGTGCGTCGAAGATCATGGCCGACCGCGTGCTCAGCCACGAGAAGATCAAGGTGCTCTGGAACACCGAGGTCAAAGAGATTCATGGCACCAAAGAGACTGGCGTTGAGCGGGTCACGCTCTTTAACGCCGAGACCAACGCGACCTACGATTACGAGACGCAAGGCGTTTTCATCGCCATTGGCCATAAGCCGAATACTGATCTCTTTAAGGGCGTGCTCGAGATGGACGAGACAGGTTATCTCAAGACCGAAGGCAGAACGATGAAAACAAATATCCCGGGCGTCTTTGCCTGCGGCGACGCCCAGGATTCTTACTATCGGCAGGCCATCACCGCTGCCGGAACGGGCTGCATGGCCGCGATCGATGCAGAACGCTTTCTTGCCGAGCACGAAAGCGAGGCCGGTGCGGCCGCGAGCTGAAGATCAAGAAACTACGTCCTGTTCAAAACGCCGCCGCGGATGGTTTCGACCCCCTGCGGCGTTTTTTCTACACGCCCGGGGCTGAAGCCCATCGATTCGGCCCTTCGCAGGATCTGCTGATAGGTCGCGTCGTCCATCTCGGGCTCGCGAGCCAGGATCCAGAAGTAATCGCGGCCGGGTTCGCCGATGACCGCATAGGAATAATCCGGTGCGAGGTCGATGACCCAGTAATTGGCCCAAACGAACGGCAGGAACGAGATAAAACCCGGTGCAAAACGCACCTTGAGCTTTGAGTTCGTTTGCTTATCGGCGATCTTCGCTTCGCCCTTTGCGGCCTCCATCGTACCGTCCTTCTTCAGGCATTCATTGAGCAGCTCAAGCCGGCCGTTCTGCTTTTGCGAATAGGTCGCGGTCGTGTTGCCAACGCACTGCTTTTGAAACTTATTCGGATACTTGGCGATCTCGTACCACTTGCCCAGGTATCGGTCGAGTTCGACCTTCGGCACCGCCTCAAGCTTTGGTTGGCTTCCCTGTGCAAATGAACTAACCGCCGCCGCAGCGACAAAAAGAAATCCAAGAAAAAATTGCTTCATCATATTCTCCCTGAAAAGCGTTTCGACCCTGCAAAACGCTTTTCACCCAGCGATTTCGAAGTTAGAATGTTAACAGATGCGGTTCGGTTGTAAAGATTTATAAACGCCGCCGAATCGCGATAACAAAACGAAGATCATTTAAATTGAAATTAAGTTTATGCCGATCTATGAATACTGCTGCCGCGAGTGCGGGCAGCATATCGAAAAAAGACAAAAGGTCTCAGACGAACCGCTGAAAACCTGCGAAGAATGCGGCGGCGCGCTTGAAAAGCAATGGTCGCTTTCGGGCTTCCAGTTCAAAGGGGCCGGCTGGTATATAACTGACTATTCAAAGAAGTCGAATGGCTCGGATAAGCCAGCCGGCGAGAAAAGTTCGACCTCGGAATCAACCTCGGGGGCCGATTCTGCATCAAAGACGAAAAGTGAAAGTACGGCCACGTCCGGCCCAACAAAGGATTGACCCGATGAGATCTGCCAAAAAAGCCCTGCTCATTACGGCCCTCGCAGTTTTGCTTGCGGGAATGGCCGTCGGGCAATCGCGCCATAGCGTACGCGGCGGGGACCTTGAAGGCGTGATAGTAAACGTGACGGCGTGGCGGACCGATGATAAGAAGGAACCGATAACTGCTGAGAGCTTCTTTCTCTATGAGAACGGCGTCGAGCAGCGGATCCGCAATTTTGCTTACGACCCCTCCCCAGCGAGGATCGTTCTTCTTGTCGATAATTCGCAAACGGTCCCGGCCGATATAGAAAAGCTCCAAAAGGCAGTGATGGAATTCGCCTACGAGATCTTCGACGGCGACCAGCTATTCGTCGTCGCTTATGACGAAAAGCCGGAGATCATTCAGGAATGGACCGACAGCGCCGAAAAGCTCGAGGCATCGCTCAAGTCGTTCCGCAAACAGGGCAACCCGAATCTTTTTGACGCGATGAGCGCGACGGTCCGCGAGGTCCTGCTCCCGCTGATGCCGGGTTCGCGAAAAACGGTCGTCGTCGTTATCGGCGACGGACTCGACCGCGGCAGCAAGGTCTCGTTCGAAGATATGTTCGCCGAGGTGCAATCGCAGAACATCACCGTTTACGCACTTCAGGTTCCGGACCGGACGGGCGGAGCCTACCGCGGCGGGAAGCCGAAAGCCGGTGCCGTTATAACACAGTTAACGGAAGGAACCGGCGGGCTCGCCTTCCCACTTGACGAAGCCCAGCAGGCCGCAAAATTTATCTGCGACGAGCTGAGAAAGAACCGCTATCTTCTTTCGTACATTCCCGTAAATACGACCTCTTTTGATAACCGCAGGCTGCTGGTTCTTGCCAATGAGGGCATCGCCATCCGAACAAAGAACGCCCAACCGCCGACCCTCAAATAGTTACCGCTCATCGGCCGGTTTTTGAGCGGGTTATGTTACAATTTGCTTAGTCAAAGTTTGACCTTTGCCGTCCGATCGTGAGCGATTCGAACCAAAAACCAGGGCCGCCGCCCGATGATTTTTCCGAGACCGTGCCGAATATCAAGGTGCCGGGCGGGAGCGGTGCGTCCGGTGGCGGAGACGATTGGAGCAAGACAAATTACAACTATCCCAAACAACCAACTGCCGACGAATGGGGCAAAACCGTCGCCAACATCAAGCCAATCGACATCGATAACGATGATTTCGGCAAGACGATGTATCCGGGCGCCCGCAAGGCCCCGGAGGTCGATTGGGGGGCGACACAGGCAAATGTCCGCGTGCCGGATACAGACTTCGGCGGTGGACGCGGCGACGAAGGATACGGCAAGACGACGCCTTACTTTCAGCTTCCCGACGACCTAAGACAAAAATACGAGCAGGTCCCGCCAACGCCGGGCGAGGTCGCTGCAGAGGAGCAGGCCGCAGCAAAGGCTCAGGGCGGGATTCCCGGCTGGGTTTGGGCGGCCGCGGGGCTACTCGCGATGTTCATGTTTGCAGTTGTTGTGCTGGTTGGTGTTCTGCTTTGGAATTCCGTTGGTTCCACCTTCGACGCCGTAGTGCGAAATCCACCGATTGGTGCGGATATCTTTGTTGATGGCCGACTCTGGGGTGTCGAGCAGCCAGACGGTTCCATTCTCCTGCAGAACCTCAAGCCCGAAGGCGACCGCACGATAACCATTGTTCACCCGGCATTTGAATGTGAGGCCGCAACGGTGAACTCAAGTAAGCGTGAAGTGGTCGCCCGCTGCCGGCAGGCGGCCGTAAAGCCCGGCGAAGATTGCTCGCGCATCGGGCTCGGCGAAGAGGACAAGGCCGAACGCTGCTACAACGCGGCCCTCGACGGGCTTCCCGATCCATTCACAGCCGAGCAGCTTAAGAATGCCTTGAACATTCTCATCATCAATTTCGAGAGCGGCAAGTTCGACATCCCGGCAAAACGGATGGAAGCCTTGAAGAAAGGTGCCGGATTTATCCAGAAACTCCCGCCTTCGGTCGTGCTTGAGGTCGGCGGCCACACGGACAACGTCGGCAGCGACGCTTCGAACCAAACGCTTTCGGACAACCGTGCCAAAGCGGTCAAAGATGCACTCGTCACCTTCGGAGTACGCCCCGAAGCTCTGCAAACAAAGGGCTACGGCCCGACCCGTCCAAAGACGACCAACGACACCGACCTCGGCAAGTTCTACAACCGCCGGATCGAATACTCGGTCGTCCGGCAATAGCTCAAACCGCGACCGGTGCTGCTATCTTTCCGTGTGACTGATAGCCGGCCAAGTTCAGATTTTCGTACTTAAAGTTAAGCAAACCGTCGAGGCCTTTCAGGTTCTCGGCGTTTTGTATTTCGAGCGTCGGCAATTCTAAAGGTTCGCGCGAGAGCAGTTCCTCGACCTGTTCTAGGTGGTTGGAATAGATGTGCAGATCGCCGAAGGTGTGGATGAACTCGCCGACCTCAAGCCCGCAGACGTGTGCGACCAGGTGCGTCATCAATGCGTAGCTTGAGATATTGAACGGCACGCCAAGGAAGGCATCGGCCGAACGTTGGTAAAGCTGGCAGTGCAGCGTCCGCCCGCCGTCGATCTTGAATTGAAAAAGCGTGTGGCAAGGCGGCAAGGCAACTTCGTCGCAAGTCTCGGGATTCCAGCCCGTCACGATCAGGCGGCGGGAATTCGGGTTCGTTTCGATCTCGCGGATCAGCCTAGCGATCTGGTCAACGCCGTTCATCTGCGGATAATCACCGCCGAACGAACGCCACAGATATCCGTAAACCGGCCCGAGATCATTTTCTTCTCTGCCAAATCTCGCCGTCTGTTCGGCGGTCGCCCATTCCTGCCAGATATCGACGCCGCGCGCCCGCAGATCGGCCTCATCGGTCGAACCGCTCAGAAACCAGAAAAGCTCTTCGGCGACCCAGCGAAACGGCACACGTTTGGTTGTCACTATCGGGAAACCCGCACGCAGATCGAACCGCGTTTGGTATCCGAACGCCGAAATGGTACCGACGCCCGTTCGGTCCTCGTGCTTCGTCCCGTTCGCCAAAACATGCCTTAACAGATCTTGATACTGGTGCATTTAGTGAATAGTAAATCGTAAATAGTAAATAGTAAAAAGGCTGTGCTCCGACCTGCGATTTACTATTCACGATTCACGATTTACTATTTACTCACGATGCTAGAGATCAGCTTCAACAGCCCGCAGTGCGGATGGATGTCGATAGGATTCAGCGATGGTGTGAACGAATTTCACACGACGACCGCCCATTCGCCGCATGAGACGGCTCTGTCCGATTTAATGCGGATCCTGACGGCGATCGCCTCCGAAGGCGGAAACCCGACCGGTAGCGAGGGTGTCGATTCAAGCGAGCACATCTTAAAATGGAACCGCGACCCCGAGGAATTCGATTTTCATTTCCTGCGGAGCGGCGATGATCTGACCATTGAGATCTATCAGTATCCGACCGACGAACGCGACGCCGCCGAACGTGAGCTGGTCTATTCGTACACCGGTCCGACCGCAGAGATAGTCAGGGCCTTCGGCGAAACTTTCGACCGTCTCTACGAAGACCGCGAAACGGACGAATTCGAGTTCAACTGGCGTCAGCCGTTCCCGCATCGCGAGTTTTCAGCGTTCAAATCGGTCACGGATAAGGTAAAATAGGGTAATGAATATTGTGAACGCAACCAATATTGCAGAAATTGAAAGGAATATATTTGCGCTACCGGAGAAAGAGCAACTTCGTCTCATTTCACGTGTTTAGGAGACCTTGCGAAAGCGGCAGGAGGAAGAAACGCAGAAACAGTTGGCTGAAATGGCATCCGACCCTGACATCCGGCATGAACTGAAAGAAATCGAGGACGATTTTAGTTTTACGGAACTGGACGGACTAGCGAAATGATCGAACGTGGCCAGATTTATTTTGTTGACCTCAATCCAACAAAAGGCCGTGAGCAGGCAGTTCAACGTCCCATATTGGTTTTGTCTTCTGACCGAATAAATCAACTGCCGCTTGTTGTAACTGTAGTCTTTGGAACGAAAGGCGAGAACATAAAGCGCGACTTTCCTACAAATGTGAGAGTTTCTTCAATGGATAGCGGCCTCCCGATCGAAACCGTGTTTTTGTGCTTTCAAATTCGTGCGATCGACCATCGCAGATTTCCTGATGCCCCCGCCGGAAAACTACCGGAAGAGATGATGAACAAGGTAGAAAGTGCCGTCCGGTATTGTCTTGAATTGTGAAAGAAAAACTATTAGACCTTCTCGCCTGCCCGACATGCGGCGGTGACATTTTGCTGGCGTATGTCAGCACCTATGAAGGCAAAGAGATAATCGAAGGTGTTCTGACCTGCAAGAAGTGCGACCGCGAATATAAGGTCGTCCGCGGTGTTCCGCGCTTTGCAGATCTCGGTAAGATCGAGGCGGACAAGGCAGAGACGGCCGAAAATTTCGGTTGGCAGTGGACGCATTTTACGCAGGAAGACCCGAAATATAACGAGCAATTCCTCGGCTGGTTGCAGCCGGTAAAGCCGGAGTTCTTTGTAGGCAAGGTCGTCCTTGAGGGCGGCTGCGGCAAGGGCCGGCACACGAAGCTCGCCGCTCAGTGGGGAGCGAAAGAGGTGGTCGGCATCGACCTCGGCGATGGCGTCGAATCCGCATTTGCTCTAACGCGAGACCTGCCGAACGCCCACATTATTCAGTGCGACATTTTTAAGCTGCCGCTCAAGCGGGCGTTCGATTACGCCTTCAGCGTTGGCGTGCTTCATCACACGCCCGACCCGAAAAAGGCATTCCTTTCGCTCGCCTCAAAAGTGCAGAAAGGCGGGCATATCTCGGCCTGGGTCTATGGTGCCGAGAACAACGAGTGGATCACGAAATACGTCAACCCGATCCGCGAGGGCTTTACCTCAAAGATGTCGCAGCCGGTGCTTTATCAGCTTTCAAAGCTGCCGACGCTCTCGCTTTTTCTGACAACGAAACTCGTCTATCGCCCCGCGAATATCGCGGCGAAGCCGGTCGCGAAAAAGCTCTTCTACAACGATTACCTCAATCACCTCGGCACATTCGGTTGGCGCGAACAGCACAACATCGTCTTCGACCACCTCGTCGCCCCGACGGCGTTCTATATCTCGAAAGAGGAATTCGAGGATTGGTGGAATGACGTTAAGGCCCAGGACGTCGAGATAATCTGGCACAATAGCAATAGCTGGTGCGGCTTTGGACGAGTGTGAATTCATTGTCCGAGGTTGTGGTAGGAGAATAGTGAATAGTGAATAGAAAATAGGTGGTCATCGAAATTCTCCCCATCGTTCTGAAGGGGTTACTGTACCAAGTATGAGAACTCACGAGAATTTGGAAGTCTGGAAGAGGGGCGCAGACCTTGTCGTTGAGATCTATCAGCTGACCGAGAAATTTCCCACTGATGAGCGATTTGGACTAACATCGCAACTTCGTCGAGCGGCAGTGTCCATACCATCGAATATTCCCGAGGGAGCTGCTTGGACGTTTGACAAGGAGTTCCTATATTTCCTCTCAAATTCGCAGGGTTCAGCAAGTGAAGCTTCAACCCAACTCTTGATTGCAGTTCGCTTGGGTTACATTTCGGAGAAATCTTACAGCGATATCAGGCCTCGATTTGATGAGCTTGGGCGGATGTTGAGTGGACTAATAAACCACGTTCGATCGAAGGCTAAATGACCTTCGCCAGGAACAGTACCTGTCGATCCGCTATTCACGATTTTCTATTCTCTATTCACTTGGTCAGGATCCATGAAATTCGACAACGGTATTGACAGGAAGTACCGCAGATCGGTCGAGGAAGCTCTTTCGACGATTGCCGAGCGGGGAACGGACGAGCAGAAGGTGATCGTCCGCCACATTCTCGGCTCGGAGATGACGGTTCGGGTAAAGCCGGTGGCCGAGATCAATGCCTCGGGCATCACCGGCTTGATCGACCCTGCGGCAACGAATGAGAAGATCGCGGACGAGCGGCTCGGACTTCGCGAGGCCTTTGGCGAGGTCTATATCGCCATCGCCAAGGAGACGATCGATACGGGCGGCCAACGCGGCTGCGAGGGCACGTTCGTTCACGAGGGCCGCCACGCATACGATTTTGCCCGCACCATCGAGAGCTTTTCAAAGGCAGACGTCAACCCGCTCTCAATATTTGACCCGACGCTTTATGAGCTCGAGCTTGAGGCACACCGGACCTCGGGCGAGTATATGCTCTGCATCGACCGGGAAGAATATCTTCACGAGGGCCTGCACCTGATGATCCTCGGCCGCGAGGGCGACGCAGGCCCGTGTTTCCTTGACCTTGAGGGCATCCATCGCCGCCTAAGCGAAAGCTACGGCCTCACGCCCGACGGCAACCAAGGCCCGCGTGCCAGCGAACTCCTTGGGCTTGTGCTAAAGTAGGATTCCCCCGTCGAAACGCCGTAAAGAAAAACCTACGTCGGGAATTGCCATATAGGGTATAATCGTGGGATTTAGTAAATCCGAAGGAGAGATTTTCCCAGATGGTCAAACCCGCGTTTCTGCTCGCCTCCATAATCGTACTTGTTTTGTGCGTCCCAGGACAATCGAACCAACCTAATACCCCACAATGGCATTTTCAAGAAGGTATAAGGCTTCTGCGTCTCAATAACCTAGAAGAAGCCCTTGCAAGCTTTGAGCGAAGCGCGAGGTTGGACGACAAGGAGCCCGCGACCTTTGCAAATATCGGGACGCTTAATCTTAAGCTTCAGCGGCCTGTGGAAGCCGAAACTGCCTTTCGAAGGGCGGTCAGGCTTGCTCCAAACAATGCAGAGTTCCTTGCGAATCTATGTACGGCACTTAGCGTTCAGCGCAAACACGCCGAAGCTATCGAAGCCTGCGATGAAGCGGTAGAGTTAGCCCCCGACTCCGATCGAATCCATGCGGCCCGCATCGACGCCCTTGGTGCGGCCGGAAGAATGGATGACGAGACCGAACGAACGATCGGCATCGCCGTCGATCGCTTCCGAACCAGTACATTACTGCTTACTGTCGCCGCAGATTACTATGTATTCCGCAAGAACTTCCAGACTGCGGTGAACATTCTTCAGACATTGACGACGCTTGAGCCAGAAAGGGCGAGGCATCACGGCGTTTTGGCTGAAGTGCTGTTGAATCTTGGTCGTGACCCTGAGGCTCTTGCGTCTGCGAGGCGTGCTCTCGCTTTAGGGCCAGTCGATCCGCATGCCAACTTCGCGATGGGGCTGATCTTGTTTGAGCTCGGCGAACACAAAGAAGCTATCGAGGCATTCTCACGCGTCAACACCTACGATACTAGAGAAACGACCGCGAAGTTGCTTACAGCGATGAGTAGCTCCGTTCTGGGACGACATGAAGCGGTTGTACAAATTCTCCGCCCCTTGGCCGCACAAGAACCGAACCGTTTGGCGGTCTTGTACCAGTTAGGAGTGAGTTTGTCGTCGCTTCGCCTGTACTCGGAGGCGAAGGCGGTTCTCGAACAAGCACTAGCGAACGATCCGGATAATCCGGATATCCTTATGCAGCTTGGCTCCGCTCATGCGGCTCTCGCCGAATTTGATAAAGCGATCGAGTATCACGAACGGAACGTCAAGCTGAACCCAGGTAACGAGGGTTACGAAATGTTCCTTGAGGTTTCGCAAAACCGCCAGAGGATCATTCAGCGACTCCCAGAAATGATCGTTGCGATCGAGAATTTCCCGAAAGATGTAGACAAATTGCTTTATCTCGCTTCCGCACTCGGCTACGCGAATCGTTTAGGCGATGCTGAACGATATATCCAGAGGATCTACGAACTCGATCCAGACGATCCACAGATCTATCACTACATCGGCATTATCTATACGGAGGGTGGTGATGTCTTAAGGTCGATCGAGGCCTACAAAAAATCGCTAGCAAAAAAGGAGAATCTGGCCGCACATCTTGGTCTCGCCGGAGAGTATCGCAAACTTGGAAGGATTGACGAAGCGATCGAAGAATATAAGAAAGTAATAGCCGGCAAGGCGGATACGCCAGATATAATGAAGGGGCTTGCGGACCTTTTGCGTGAGAGCGGCAGGCGACGCGAGGCATTGGAAATGTACCAGCGGTCGCTGTCCCTGAAACCGTTGAATACGGCCGCGATCTTCCAAGCCGGTCTGCTTTCGGTCAGGCTAGGCGAGCTTGATTTAGCTCGCAACTACCTCACAACGTTAAAATCGCTCAATCCAAAGCTTGCCCGCACGTTAGAACGTTGTATCGCTTTGAACATTTGGAACCCACGATGAACCTGGTAGGGTAGTTTGAGCGGTGCCGGATTTAGTAGGATATAAAGTTTATGAACACGGCACTTCCGCAGGAAATGCAGCAGCACACCTACGCGATCATGGATCGTGTGGAGGATAGCCATTGGTGGTTCGTCGGCCGCCGGGCGATCCTTGAATCTTTTCTCCGCGATATCGTTAAAAGTTCTGAGTTAATAAGTGCGACTGCGGACGCAAATAGGCCGGCTGAAGCCGGTACTCAAAACCTGCGCATTTTAGACGTTGGCTGTGGGACGGGTGCAAATCTTGAGATGCTCTCGCAGTTCGGCTCGGCCGAGGGCGTTGATGTCTCGGATGAGGCTCTCGAATTCTGTCGCCGCAAGGGGTTGGCCGTTCAAAAAGGCCTTGCCGAGAAGCTGCCCTACGCAGACGAGACCTTTGACATCACAACCGCTCTCGACGTCGTTGAACACCTCGATGACGATATCGCGGGCCTCAAAGAGATGCACCGCGTGACGAAGACCGGCGGCTATTCGCTGATCTTCGTGCCGGCATTCATGTGGCTCTGGGGCGTGCAGGACGACATCTCGCACCACCGCATCCGCTACACCCGTAAGCAGATCGTCGAGCGGCTCGAAAAGGCCGGCTACACGGTCGAGCGGGCGACCTACGCCAACTTTACCTTCTTTGCCCCGATCCTCGGCGGCCGAACGCTGATGAAGCTGACCGGCATCAAGCCCGACTCGGAAAACAACATCAACGTCTCCGCCCTAAACGGACTCTTCGGCAAGATATTTTCCGCCGAGCGGCACATCCTCAAAAACCTCGACTTCCCCTTCGGCGTCTCGATCGTCATCGTCGCAAGAAAGTCAGAACCGTCTGCGTAAGAGGGCGATAAGTTCGTTACACTTCTCTCGCGGATTCATATGTCTACAGATTTCTATTGCGAAGAGGTCTTTTCCGGCAAGACGCCGGTAGAGAAGGTGCTTGAGACCGAGCATGTCTTGGCTTATCACCACACCCGGCCGTTCTGGCCGGTGCATATCGTGGTTGTGCCGAAGCGGCACGTCGCCTCTGTTCTCGAGGTCGAAAGCGATCTGCTCATCGAGATCTTCGACGTGATCAAAGAGGTGGCCGGCCGGGTCTTCGAGGAACACGGTGCCGCCCGCGTCCTCACCAACCTCGGCGAATACCAGGACTCAAAACATCTGCATTTTCACATCAACTCCGGCGATCCGAAGTAGTCGGCCACAGAGCGCACAGAGGGCTCAAAGAGAAAGCTTCGGTTTTTCTCGAGAAGAAGAGCCAGAGTGCCCGAACTTGTTATCGTTAAGACCGCCCCAAATACTCTCCGTGTACTCTGAGGCTAAAAATGACTTCTCGCCTGAAAGACCTTGCCATCCGGAAATTCAGCATTCGTGACAGAGAACGAGAAGCCCTTTTGTATAGCGAAGGCGCCGACCTCGCCGCGGCGTGAGATAGCGACGAAGCCGACCTGAAACTCCTTTGCCTTTCCTGGGTCGCGTTTGACGATGCGGCGGATGGCCTCGCGGCAGGCTTGTTCGGGCGAGCGGCCCATCCGCATTTGTTCGATGACGGTGTGCGTCCCGCAAATGCGGATCACCTCTTCGCCAACGCCCGAACTCGTCGCCGCCCCGACCTCGTCATCAACGAAAAGCCCGGCACCGATGATCGGCGAGTCGCCAACTCGGCCGTGCATCTTAAAAGCCATCCCGCTCGTCGTTACCATTCCGGCAAGCTTTCCATCGGCCCCGATCGCAACTGTGCCCATCGTGTCATGGTTCGGTGAGCCGTCGCTCAAACGGTACGGCGCCGCCTGCGAGACCTTTTTGTTCTCGATGTTGATCTCCGGCTTGTAGTTCGATTTCTCAAGCCATTTCTTCCATTCCCGCTCCGCCTCGGGCGAAAGCTCGCCGCTCTCGATCGCGAACCCGTTCGCCGCGGCAAATTGCTGTGCTCCGCGGCCGGCGAGCAGAACGTGCGGCGTGAGTTCCATCACTTTCCGGGCGACCGAAACCGGATGTTTGATCCGCTCCAGATACGCGACGCTGCCGCAATCGCCGTTGCCATTCATAATGCACGAATCGAGCGTCACCGTTCCATCACGGTCCGGATTCGCACCAAGCCCAACGCAGCAGCTGATCTCTTCCTCGCTCGCACGCCCCGCAGCCTCGACCGCGTCAAGAGCCGAACCCTTGCCGGCCAACACCGGCCACGCGGCCGCATTCGCCCGTACACCGCTGTCCCAAGTGGAAACCACGACCGGAAGCTTTACCCGAAGGCCCGAACTTGTCGAAAAAGACCGGGCGTTGGCTGGCGTCAAATTAGCAGCAGCGGCGACCGCGGCCGGTATCCCAATAAAGGTTCTTCGATTCATGTTTTCGTATTATCGGTGCGCGAACGGCGATAGTTCCTGTGCTAACCGCTTGTGCCTGCTGTATTTTCGCCGCCGAAAGTTCTAGATTATTAGGTTTATCGGATTTATTGAAATGGATTCGGATAATACTGAAAAACGAACCGACGTGCCGGAGCTCTCGCTCTTTCTGCCCGTGCTTGACGAGGAGGACAACCTCCGGCCGATGCACGCCAAGATAAAGGCGGCTCTTGATGCGCTTGGAAAGACTGCCGAGGTCATCTTCGTCGATGACGGCTCGACCGATATGAGCCTTGCGATACTGAAAGAGATCGCCGCCGAGGACGACCGCGTCCGCGTAATCTCGCTTCGCCGCAATTATGGCCAGACCGCGGCGATGAGTGCCGGCATTGACGCCGCCCGCGGCGAGATACTGATCCCGATGGACGCCGACCTGCAGAACGACCCGGCCGACATCAAACGCCTGCTCGATAAGCTCGACGAAGGCTACGACGTCGTTTCCGGCTGGCGGCGCAACCGGCAGGACAAGATGGTCTCGCGAAAGATACCTTCGATGATCGCCAACAAGATCATCTCCTGGATCGGCGACGTTCACCTTCACGATTACGGCTGCTCGCTCAAGGCCTATCGCCGCGACGTGCTGAAAGACGTAAAGCTCTACGGCGAGATGCACCGCTTTATCCCGATCTACGCTTCATGGGCAGGGGCACGCGTGACCGAGATCCCGGTCGATCACCACGCACGCACCGCCGGCAAATCAAAATACGGCATCTCGCGGACGATCAAGGTCATCTTCGACCTGATCACCATCAAGTTCATGGCCGAGTATCACACCAAACCACTGTACGTATTCGGCGGGTTCGGCATGCTGGCGTTCTTTATTTCAATGATCGCCGGCGTCTGGGCGATCGTGCTGAAGCTCTTTTACAGCACGTCGTTCATCCTAACGCCGCTGCCCATTATCGCCATCGTGATGCTCGCTATCTCAGTACAATTTTTCCTAATGGGCCTCCTCGCCGAACTCCTCGTCCGCACCTACCACGAATCACAGGACAAGGCGATATATGCGGTACGGGAGAAGATAGGATTTACCGATGGTCGAAGCTAAGAATCCAAAGGAAATGAACTACGACCCGCTGGTAAAGCGGCAGGTGGAGATTATTAACGCAATTCTTAGCGACTGTGGTGCGCCCGAGATTTTCGACAATCCTGACATAACTTTCGATGAATGGTGGATACACCACTACTATCTCAAGTTCAAACTAATGCGCGTCGGCCACAATTCGATTATGCTCGACTTTCATTTGCAAGCGGATGGGATGCGTGTCGACATCGAAACCTACGACGAAGCAGTCGAATTTGATGAAAGAGATCTACTAGATGAGTCAAAGGGTAAGAAAACTCTCCAAAGACTTATTTGCGGACCTGTTCTCATCGAACGCAAAGGCGGTGCGATGTTTGTCAATCTGTTTAATCCGGATGGCAGCAGATACGAAATTTGGGCTTATCAAAGTTGGATGGCTTTGGCGGCAGGCGGTTACTGGAAAACACAGACTATTGATCAACATTTGTTCAATCCGATTTATTCGCAACTGAAGTAAGTCGAGGTTACGGAGTCGCGGAGCGGATACAGATTTGCAATGCAGCCCGGGCGGAGGGACGGGAACGGCGCCGAACTCCAAAACTAATTTCCTTTTGCATTTCATCTCAATGAAGAATGTCCACTACAGATTCCGAGAGACGTCCCAGTTCACGAAAAAGGTCGTTGAACATTTAACGGATGAAGAGTATCAAAAGCTACAAATCCGATTGTGCGAATTTCCGGATGCAGGCGATCTAATCAAGGGCAGCGGCGGGTTGAGGAAGATCAGGCAAGCTGCAAAAGGAAAGGGAACGCGGGGCGGTGCGCGGGTGATATACTATTTTGCGGTCGTAAGGGAAACGCTCTACATGCTTGATATCTACTTAAAGAATGAAAAAGTAGTTCTTTCGCAGGCGGAGATCAAGAACCTTCGGTCGATCGTTGAGGAGTGGTTGCGGCAATGAACGAAACTCGTTTCGAACAACTAAAAGCAAGCATTATTGAAGCAGGGATGATCATGCGAGGTGAAATGCAGCCTTCGCGTGAGTTCGTCATCGAACGTGCCGAGACTCCGAAAGCCCCGGTCGAGATGTGGGCGGTTTGTCTTGAGTCGGACGACCACGAGCTGCTGATCCCGCGCAAGCTGTACCTCGTTAAGTATGGCGAATCCGGCGTTGTCGTTCGTGATGAAAATGGCGAGACCACATTCTGTGACAAAGAAGACTTTTTACCTCTCCCGCTCGCCCATGAGGTCGAAGAACTGCTCGAATTGGCCGCATAGAACGTTCAGAAAATGTGCGGTATCACCGGTTGGATAAACCTAAAGCGATCTGATTCGAACGACGGTGCCGAGGCGGTGCTGCACTCGATGTGCGAGCGGATCGTGCATCGCGGGCCGGACAGCGAAGGGCTGTGGCTTGACGACACGGTCGCGCTCGGAATGCGGCGGCTTTCGATCATCGATCTGCACACCGGCGACCAGCCGGTTTTCAATTGCGACCGCTCGGTCGTCGTGATGATGAACGGCGAGCTCTACAACTATCGCGAGGTCCGCTCCGAGCTCGAAGCTAAAGGCCACAAGTTTACGACCAAATCTGACACCGAGATCCTGCCGCATCTTTACGAAGAGCACGGCGACGCCCTGCTCGAACACGTTAACGGCATGTACGCCTTCTCGCTCTGGGACTCGCGGCGGAAAAAGCTGATCATCGCCCGCGACCGCTTTGGCGAAAAGCCGCTGTATTACGGCGTTTTTGAGGACAAGCTGATCTGGGCATCGGAGCTTAAAGCGATTCTCGCCCATCCCGCCGTCAAGCCCGAGCTCGACCTCGATGCATTCCGCCACTACGTCTCGTTCGACTACGTCCCGGCCCCGATGTCGATCTTCAAAGGCATTCAAAAACTTCCGGCGGCACACGTCCTGACGGTCGAGAACGGCGAGGCAACAACCCGCCGCTATTGGGACTTAAATTGGAGCGCGGACACTCCTGTCCGCATGAGCGTCGCTTCGACGCGAACAAGCTCGAATGACCGAGATAGTTTCGCCGGAGGAACCGGC
Organism: Acidobacteriota bacterium; assembly: GCA_019639135.1. Lineage (GTDB taxonomy): Bacteria > Acidobacteriota > Blastocatellia > Pyrinomonadales > Pyrinomonadaceae > OLB17. The sequence continues at coordinate 52,752 of JAHBSL010000015.1, read as the reverse complement.
GATGCGGACAAGAGTGTCCGCGCTCCATCGCTACGCGCGAAAGCAGAAGAACTCCGCGACCTGCTCTCCGACGCCGTTCGGATGCGGCTGGTCTCTGACGTCCCGCTCGGCATTTTGCTCTCCGGCGGGATCGATTCTTCGACCGTCGCGGCTCTTTCCGTTCAACACGCGACCGAGCGCGTTAAGACTTTCTCGATCGGCTTCGAAGAAGACAGCTTCGATGAATCGAAATATGCGAGGCAGGTCGCCCGGCACCTAAATACCGAGCATTACGAGGACAAGCTCTCCGCCGCGACCGCCGGCGACCTGATCAGCGAGATCGGCACCTGGCTCGACGAGCCGATGTCCGACGGCTCGCTGATACCGACCTATCTCCTCGCACGCTTTGTCCGCAAGCACGTTACGGTCGCCCTCGGCGGCGATGGCGGAGACGAGCTTTTCGCCGGCTACCCGATGTATTACGCCCACACCGTGGCGGCAAATTACCTGGCGATTCCCTCGATCCTCCGCCGCGGATTGATCGAGCCGGTCGTTAACGCATTGCCGGTTTCGACCAAGAATATGTCGTTCGATTACAAGGCAAAGCGGTTCGTCCGTGCGGCGAATTACGACGCCGTCACGCGGCATCATTCGTGGTTCGGCTCGTTTTCGATTGACCAGCACAACGAGCTTTTCTCAAAAGACGTCCTCGCCCAGACCGACGCCGACATTTACCGCGGCGTCCGCGAAATTGTCGGCCGCTCGGACGCGAAGAACGTCATCGAGCAGATGCAGTACGCGGACATCAATTTCTATCTCGCTGAAGACATCCTGACCAAGGTGGACCGTGCGGCAATGGCCGTCTCGCTCGAGACGCGTGCACCGTTCCTCGATCCTCGCGTCGGCCAATTCGCCGCGTCGATCCCGGTCGAGTACAAACTAAAAGGCAAGAGCGGCAAAGTGATCCTGAAAGAGGCGATGCGTGAACTGCTCCCGCAGGATATCCTCCACCGCCCCAAAAAAGGCTTCGGCATCCCGATCGCCGAATGGCTAAAGGGCCGCCTCAATCCGCTAATGCACGACATGCTCGCACTCGAAAGTTTAAAGCAACAGGGCCTCTTCAACCCCCACTACGTCCAACGTCTTATCACCGAACACGAAACCGGCCGAGCTTCGCACCACAAGGAACTCTGGACGCTGCTGGTATTTCAGCTCTGGAGCGATAGATTTCTCGGATAATGTCGCATCAAGTAGTTAATCCTAATGTTTCCTTTTCTTCTTTTCTTATTTCGTGGTTCATGAAAGTTTGGTAACCACAAAAGAGGAAAATAAGAAAGAAGCGGCCAGCGGAATGCATTCGTAACGCTTTGGCTCGAACCGAAGAAGAAATATCCGCCTGATCCGCTCCATCCCTGTTCTTAAACTGTGTTGTCCGGCAAGACTTCTACATTCAACAGAATTCCCTTATCATTTAGACATATGAAAACACTTTATCCCGAGATCGAGCCCTTTGATTCGGGCATGCTGAAGGTCTCTGATATTCATGAGATCTACTACGAACGCGTCGGCAATCCAGACGGCATTCCGGTCGTTTTCCTCCACGGCGGGCCGGGCGGCGGATTGATCCCGATGTACCGGCAGTTCTTTGACCCCGAGGCTTATCACGTCGTGCTCTTTGACCAACGCGGCTCAGGCAGATCGACGCCGCACGCCGAGCTTCGCGAGAACACGACCTGGGACCTGATCAAGGATATTGAGACGCTTCGCGAAAAGTTCGGCATTGATAAGTGGTACGTTTTCGGCGGCTCGTGGGGCTCAACGCTCAGCCTCGCTTATGGCATCAATCATCCGGACCGCTGTCTCGGGCTCATCCTCCGCGGCATTTTCCTGACCCGCAAGAAAGAACTCGATTGGTTCTATCAATACGGAGCTTCGGAGATCTTCCCCGATTTCTGGGAACGTTATCGCGACGCCATCCCGGAAGCGGAACGAGGCGACTTTATGGCTGCCTATCATAAGCGGCTGACCAGCGACGACGAGCAGGTCCGCCTTGCTGCCGCCCGTGCCTGGAGCACCTGGGAAGGAGCGACCTCAAAGCTCTTCCCGGATCAGGATTTGGTCGATCACTGGGAAGGCGAGCACGAAGCCTTGAGCCTTGCCCGTATTGAGAGCCACTATTTCGTCAATGGCTCGTTCTTCCCTTCGGACAATTATCTGCTTGAGAATGTAGATAGGATCCGCCATTTGCCGGTCGTCATCGTCCAGGGCCGCTATGATGTGGTGTGCCCGATGACGTCCGCCTGGGAGCTGCATAAGGCACTCCCGGAGGCCGAGTTCATTGTCGTTCCGGACTCGGGCCACTCGGTCTCGGAGAAAGGCATTACGGCCGCGTTAATAGACGCGATGGACCGCTTCCGCACGGCCGGTTTGTGATATAGTTGGGGTATTCGGACCGGTTCGGCCCTAGTTGCCGTTCGTGCGTCTAAAAAATCGTAGGTGTCATTATGTTAGCAATTGCTCTCGGGACAACTGAGATAATCCTGATAGTTGCGGTGCTTTTCCTGCTTTTCGGGGCCTCGCGGCTTCCGCAGCTTGCCAAATCGCTCGGCCAGTCGCGAAAAGCCTTTAAAGAGGGGCTCCGCGAGGCAGAAGAGGAAGAGGCCGCGGACAAGTCACTCCGCTCGGTTGAAACGCCAATGATCAGCGAGATGAGCGACGAAGCCCTCGCCGAGGAACTTCGCCGACGTGCCGAGGCGAAATGATCACGCATTAGTGCGAATACGCCTTTTCGCCGGTCAGCACCGTTGCCTTTACGGTAAATCGAAATGCGAGATCGCCGTCCTCGGAGTCTATCAATTGAGCAAGTCGTTCCGTGACTTGCTCTTTCTTTTTGTCCGGCATCGTGCCGAGCCAACGCGGCATCAGAAAATCCGCCACCAGCGGCGAGGCTACAAGGGCTGCTCCGTCCTCGTATTCGAATATCTCGTTCTCGGAGTTGAGGCTTACCTTCGTCAGCCCGGCAGCCTCGGCAAGTTCGGTGAGCGATGACGCCGAGGGCAGCTCCGAGATCAGATCTTCGGTCAAAACGCTATCGGCGGCGAATTCCTCTTCGAGCATCACTTCCCAAAGCAGCGAAAAGATCTCGCCAAAGCTTCCGGCCGCGGGAAACATCACCGTAACCTTACCGCCCGGCCTTGTGACACGGGCCGCCTCCGCGATCAGTTCGCCGACCTCGGCCGGGCTCGTCAGGCTCCCATCCGCGATAACGGCATCAAAAGCATCGCTTTCGTAGCTCATCAATGAGACCTCGACATCCGAACTCAAGGCGACCGCCTTGTCCTTTGCTATCTTTAGAAGTTCGTCATTCTCGCAGGTGGCAAAAACGGCCGTCTCGTCGCCGGCCGCCTCGCGGACCGCAAAGCAATGCGTGCCCGTGCCGGCATTCATATAGAGAACATTCTCGGCGTCCTTGAGCTTCAAATGCTTATCGGCAAGCTCGGTAAACCGCCGCGTAAAATCGTCCGTGATGTACAGGTCGCGGAGAAACGCCAGTTCCCGCTCGTTCTTTTCCATACTTAGATTAAACTGCAATCCGGCGGGTGAGTCCACCTGACGCTTCGCCCGCTATCGTGTGGTAAACTCTTGCTTTCCCGAAATGTGACCGAAAAGCGATATGCCAGGCAGGAACGTAATGGAACTCTTTGATCTGACCGGTAAGACGGCGATCATTACCGGCGGCTCACGCGGCATCGGCAAAGAAATGGCCGAAGGGCTCGCCGAGGCCGGTGCGAGCGTTGTGCTCTGTGCCCGCCGGCAGGAATGGCTCGATGAAACGGTCAGCGAGTTTCGCGAACGCGGCTTCAAGGCCGCGGGCGTTCTCGCCGATGTCTCGAAACCGGAGGACGTCGAACGCTTGGTTGCCGAAGCTGTTTCGAAGTTCGGCGCGTTCGATATTTTGATCAACAACGCCGGAATTTCGTGGGGAGCGATGCCCGAGGATATGCCGCTCGAGAAGTGGCAAAAGGTGCTCGATGTGAACCTGACCGGCTGTTTTCTTATGGCCCAGGCCGCCGGCCGCGAGATGCTCAAAAAGAACAGCGGTTCGATCATCAATATCGCCTCGATCGCCGGCCTGACGTCCTCGGCAAACGGCCCTTTCTATGCCGGCTATGTCGCCAGCAAGGCGGGCTTGATCGGGCTGACGCGCGAGCTTGCCGCTAGCTGGGGCCGGCGCGGAATTCGCGTAAATGCCATCGCTCCGGGCTTTTTCCACTCCCGGCTTGCCGATGCCGTTATCGATATCTACGAGCGTTCTATACAGGAAAATAATGTGATCCCGCGGATCGGTAAGGAAGGCGAGCTGAAAGGCACCGTCGTCTTTCTCGCCTCGGATGCCTCAAGCTACATCACCGGCCAAACGATCGCGGTCGATGGGGGAATGACGGTCTAGGTTTGGAGTCCCGGCTTTAGCCGGCGAAGCACTTAATGGAACAACTTCTTTCGCCATCACCTGAACAATCCGCCTTCGCCGTGCTCATTATCGGCTTTCTATTCGGGCTTTACCACGCCGTTGAGGCCGACCACCTCGCGGCCGTCTCGGCCATCGTCAGCGAGCAAAAACGTCTCTGGACAGCCTCGATCATCGGCGGCTTTTGGGGTCTCGGGCATACCATCTCGCTGGTCGCGGTCGGGGCACTCGTCGTCTTCGCCAAGCTGCAGATCTCCGAAAGCACCGAGGCCTGGCTCGAAGGCATTGTCGGGATCATGCTCGTCGTGCTTGGGCTCAACGCGTTACGAAAGATCCTCACCGCCGAGAAGATCCACGCCCACACCCACGAACACGAAGGCCACTCGCATACCCACATTCACGTGCACAAAGATGAGGCATCCGAAAGTTCGCATCACCGCTTCGCTCCGCGGACGGTCGCGGTTGGGATCGTCCATGGCCTTGCCGGAAGTGCGGGCCTTATGCTGCTCGTGCTGCCGACCATTTCGTCGCCAGCAGTTGCTATGTTCTACCTCGTGATTTTTGGCGTTGGCTCGATCACAGGAATGATGATAATGAGCGTTTTGATGGGCCTGCCGCTCCACTTCACCGCCGGCCGCTTCGACTTCCTCAATAAGGGCATCCGCGTCCTCGCCGGCCTCTTCAGCCTCGCCTGGGGCGCGTTGTTAGTAAACGAAAAACTAATTCAAGGCTAAAGGTTGAAAACTCGCCGAGCGGAAAAGCTATGCTTTTCCGTGTGATGCCCTATAATATTTGCGGCTATGCCGCCACGTGCTGCCGCCATTGGATCACACGATGATCCACTTGAAGCGGTTCTTCCTTGATCTCACTTCCCGCCCAAATCCTGGCGCTCGAGTAAAGATAATCCGGCGGCCTTTCGACCATTCCTGCCCTCACGGGATTCTGATGGATGTATTCGAGCTTCTGGCGGAACGTCGATTCGCCGAATATCTCAAGCGAATCAGTGTGGTGGTGCCAAACCGAATGTTTGTGGTTACGTCCGCGTACAGAACCGCGGAGTTTGAAAAGTGACTTTTCGTGTCCGTTGGCGGTCAGGTGCTGGATGATCCGCCGTGCCGAGATACCGTTCATCAACCTTAGTATGTCACTCATCGTTTTGTCAGACCTCACGAGCATATGAACGTGGTCGGTCATGATAACGTAGGCAAGGATCAAAATGCCGTGGCCTGTGCGAGCTTCGGCGTAAGCCTGGCAGAGAACCTGCTTGAGTTGGTCGGTTCGGAAGATCGGAAGCCTGTGATGGGTGACGGCGGTGATATAGACCGCAGGCGTTTTGCGAGAGATGATGAACATAGAAATTGGCGGCATAGCCGCGAAAGAAGTATAGAATGCCTGTCGGAAAAGCGGAGCTTTTCCGCTCGGCGAGAAGAGATCTCACAACCTACGAAATCACATTTCAAAACCTAATTTACTTTACAAACTCAAACTCGCCGAACGCCTCGGGAACATGGAAGTTCGGCTTTTCTGTCATTGTCGGCTGCCAGGCAAGGTAGCCGCGGGTTTCGTCCTCGCCGACACAGCGGAAGATGTTGCCGAGCCAGACATCGCCGGCCTTCGGCTTTCGCCCAAAGGCTTCCCATGGTATCTTCATCGCCATCAGGACGCGGCCGTCCTCGATCTTTGCCGCCGCTTTCATCCCCGAGTTATAGTCCCAGTCAGTTACGCGCTCGCCGCTGGTCAGGTCGATCGACAGGTCAAGCCATTCTCCGGTCGGCGCCACTTCAAACTCAAAATACCGACGCGGCTCATTCCTATCAGGAGCAATAAATATCTCGCAGACATCCCGTTCCCAGAGACCGATGGTCTTTTGCACGCGATCAGGAATCGAATTTATTACCAACGGCTCCAATGCGTCATAATCGAAAACAACCTCCAAATAGTCGAAGTTCCACCAAGCGCTTATCCGGGTTGACCTTGACTTTGGAGCTATGCCGCCATGCCAATAGCTATTCAGATCGAAAGAAAACGGTCCCGATGGGTTTTCACCACTCGCGTTGAGCGGCTCCGAATGGTATCTGATCAAAAACGAACGTCGAGTCATATCAGGACGGGGACGTATAATCAAACTCAGCCCTCATTTCGGCCAACTCAGAGGCCGCGTAAAAATCGACGGGGAGAAACTTGCTCTCAGCCGCGCGCCAGAGTAGCTCATCTAAAGAACTTGTGACCGTTACATAACAATTCTCTGGACCCGCTGATCGGTCCTCCCAGTACTCATCATGGCTAATAAGGCCAACTTCATACTGACTGTCTGAGAACTTGATAACCAGCGGGTCACCGTTAATCGCATAACCAATCGGAAGCATGCCCACATCCATGAGTAACGTAAGGTCTTCATCGGAAAGCAGGTCGGTGACACCATACAAACTATAAGGTCCAACCCTCCCTAACTGAACTGGCCAGTTCCACTGTAAGACACGTTTAAGCTCGAGTGGCAAAGTCAAAGACTCAAGGGCTGCAACATCGGCCGAGCTCGCAGAACCCATAACGACGTCACCTCGCGTTTCAAGGTAGCGAAAAAGATCGTCAATCAGACGGTCACGCAGTCTCAAGGGGGAATGATCTGTCATACCTTTGGAAAATAACGGACACCCGGGAGGCCTTCAAAATCCTCATCCTGTGTCCAGAGCGTTGCCTGATGGTACTGGGCGGTCGCGTAAATGATGCTGTCCGCTAGCGGAAGATTGAGTTTCGCGGCATCTATTGCCAGAGATAGGTCAAGATTGACGACTTTGCCGTTCATCATCGTTCCTATCGCTTCCTGAGCATCCCGTTCGGTCCGCTCACGACGAAACTTCTTGTACACCTCGTACACCGTAATTATGGGCACGATCAAGCTGGCCTGATCCTCGGCAGCGGGAGCAAACAAGTCAGCCCGATCCGAGCCTTTCAGGTATTCCAGCCAACCGGACGAATCGACAACATTAAGGCCGCTCACAACCGGTCATCCTCGCGCTCAATATTCGTGTCGATGTCCTTGAAACGGCCTCGCATTTCTCGAACCGGCCGGATCGGGATCATTTCAATAGTTCCGCCGACATCAACGACGCGAAACCGAGTCCCGGGCTTGAGGTTCATTCGCTCTCTCACCCTTTGCGGAATAACCACCTGAAACTTTGACGATAGTTTTACGGTATCAGCATCCATAAGAGTATCGTAAAACAGTGAACCCATCGATGCAAGGTTTACTTTCCGGTATTCAAAACCGTCTTCACCGCCATCTTGGCGAGTTTCCAGGTGCGGTCCCAGTCGATCTTACCGCCGTCCTCGCGGCCCATCAGCTTATCGACGAAGATCTTGCGGAAGTCGCGGCCCTCGCGTTTGAGCATGAATTCCTTGGCGTAGGGCTTTGCCGTTTCAAAGAAATTGAACTCGGGGTCGGTGATAATGCCAATGCCCTCGAGCGTCATCAAAGCCCGCATTATGTAAGTAAAATTGGACGGCAGGCGGAACGGGTAATCGTACATCACATCCGCCAGGTCATAGGTCAGTTCCTTGAAATTTACGTCCTTGAGCTTCAGGTTCAAATGAAACTCGAACATCTTCTCGACTACCGGCCGGACGGCCGAGGCATCGACCCCAGGCTTGAGAAAATCGAGGTCGATCAGGTCCTGGGCAATGCCCGCCGGGTCTTTCCCGACCACGTGGAAGAACGCATCGATCATCTTTGACTGCAGTTCCGGCGAGATGCGCCCGACCATGCCAAAGTCAAAGAACGCAAGCCGCCCATCCGGCATTACGAGTAGATTGCCCGGATGCGGATCGGCGTGGAAGAACCCGTCTTCCAAAAGCTGTTTGAGATACGTCCGGATCAAAAGACGATTCACTTTTTCCGGAGCTATTTGCTGAGCCGCAAGCCGTTCGAGGTCTGTGACCTTCGTGCCGTGGATGTACTCCATCGTCAGCACCTTCGAGGTTGTGGCGTTCCAATAGATCTTCGGAACGTGAACATTGTCCCAGCCCTTGAAATTCTCGCGGAACCGCTCGGCGTTCTGCCCCTCGGCGGCGTAGTCCATCTCTTCGTGGATGGTCTCGTTAAATTCGCGGAGCATCCCGGACCAATCGGCGTTTTCGTTGAGCTGCGGGTAGCGTTCGGCAAAGTCCGCCACCTTCCGCAATATCTCAAGGTCGCCCTTGATCGTCGCTTCGAGGTTCGGCCGCTGGACCTTTACGGCGACCTCTTCGCCGGTGTGGAGCCGTGCCCGATAGACCTGCCCGAGCGATGCGGCAGCGACCGGCTTAAGCTCGAATTCCTTATAAACTTCGTTGATCTTTAGCCCAAGCTCTTTCTCGATCCGGGCGAAGGCGATCTCGTTATCGAACGGCGGGACGTTGTCCTGCAGTTCGCCGAGCGCAATGACGAACGGCAGCGGCAGAAGGTCCGCCCGCGTGCCCATCGATTGCCCGATCTTAATAAAGGTCGGCCCGAGCTCGATCAGCTTTTCCTTGAGCCAAACGGCCTGCTTCTCCTGGTTGACCTCGCGGTTGAGCTCGCTGCCGAGGAAAAAGCGGCGGAGCAGCAGCATCGTCTTGTGAAAGAACCAAAGCCGGATCCCGTAGAGCTTTTCGCCGTAAACTGCCGCTCGGGTCAGCCGCTCGGCGGTCTTCATTCTCTCCCTCGCGTGGCGGAGCTGCGCCTTTCGGTGCATCTCGTATTGATCGAGGTATAGATAAAGGGCGAGCTTACCGATAACGGCCGAAACGTGCACGATGCGGAACCAGCCGCGGAGGCCAGTGTAGCGGCGTTCGACCTCGGATTCTTTCTTGGCGAGAAATTTTTCCTCGGCGATGATCTGGTCGTTGGTAACGTATTTCGAGATCGGCAGTTCTTCGGTCGCGACCATCGGCCGCGGGGCCTTGCCGTTTGCGCCGTTACGTGCCGGAGTCGCTGGCTCGATCACCGCCAGCCGTTGCTCTTTCGTTAAATCTTTCATCCAGCTATAGTCTTCGCCGCTCAAGCCTCTTTCGATGCGTTTGTGTGTACTTCTCGTTCGCCGGTCATTGCCCGTTCGCGAATTCCGGGACACTCATCCGAATCGTTACGGCACCAGCTCGAAGGCCTCGCAATGCTGCGGCCTAAAGACACTAAAATGCCGCCTGTCAACCGTCAGGATCTTCGTAATACGTAACCGCTCCACCATCGCCACAATGCACGCATCAACGAAATCAATGTTGTTGTCGTCGTATTTCCTTAGGATCACGGCAGACCGCTCGTAATCTTCGGGCGTCGGAACCTCGAGTATAAAGTTCGATTTCGGCAGAGCTTGGATAAACTCCGCGACCGCATGCGTTCCAATGTCACGACTTAATAGAAAGGTGATCTCCGTTATTGCCGGAACGGGCAGAATGATCAAGTCGCTCGCATGCAACGCGACCGAACGCACGGCGGCGTGATTGGTATCCTGGTCGTTCAGACGAGCGTAGAGAAATCCGGAGTCAAGAATGTAGCGCATGTCTATTCTTGACCAATACTCGACAAACCGAGCTCCGTTCGCATGATCTCTGAGGCGCGAGTCGACGTGTCCACGGGTGATTTCGACGAGAAGATGCCGGTAAGATCGTTAATAGTGAGCTTTTTATCACTTGTCTCCGACGCAACTTCGCCAGGAAAATGATCGTCCCAGACCTCCTCGACCAGGTCTCCAACGACCTTGTCGACCGGCTGGCCGATCTTCTCTGCTCGGTCTCGGATCTTTCGCTCGGTGCTCTCGGAAATTTCGATCGTGATGCTCATAAACCCACCTCACAACAAATCTAGCATATTCTTTACGCCCGGCCGGCTGAAATAGTTCCTCGCCCTCGCGGTATCTCGCTCGATCTGTGCCCGCAACTCGTCTATTCCATTGAACTTACGCTCGTCACGAATGCGGTGAAGGAACCGCACGCGGAGCACGTCGCCGTAGAGGTCGCCCTCGAAATCAAAGATGTATGACTCTATCGAGGGTTCGGCGTCGTTCTCAAACGTCGGCCGAACGCCGATGTTCGTAATGCTCCGCCGCCAAGTGCCATCGACCAAAGTTGCCGTTGCATAGACGCCGAACTTTGGGATCACCCGGTTATGCGGTTTGAGGTTTGCGGTCGGGAAACCGATCGTCCGCCCTCGTTGGGCTCCGCGTTCGATCACGCCTTCAACTCCGTACGGCCGGCCGAGCATCCGGCGGGCAAGATTTACTCGCCCCTCGCCGAGCAAGGCGCGGATACGCGAAGAGCTTATCCGATGTCCGCGCAGCCGAACTTCGGGAACCTCTTCGGCAACGAAGTCGAGTTCGGCGCTCATTTTTTTAAGCAGTTCGATGTTCCCGCTCCGGCCGCGGCCAAAGGCAAAATCCTTTCCGAGATGCACTTCCTTCGCATGAAGGCGGTCCTGAATGATCGCGGTGATGAAATCCTCTGCCGGCTGTTGGGCAAACTCGCGGTCAAAGGCAATGACGATCGCTTGCTCGATGCCAAGCACCTCAAGATTTGCAAGCCGTTGATCGAGCGTCTGCAGAAGAGGCGGTGCCGACTCCGGATGAAGCACTGCCCGCGGGTGCGGATCAAATGTGATCGCCGTCGCGATAGCCCCAACTGCCGCCGCCCGCTCGGCCACGGTCTCCATTATCCGCTGATGCCCGAGGTGGAGCCCGTCAAAAACGCCGAGCGTCAGGACTGTCGGCTTCTGTATATTCGCGTTCTCTGTACCGTGAAAGATCTTCATTCCGCTAGTCTCCGAGATGCTTGCCCGGAACCAGATAGTTTCTCACATAATCGGCGACTGCCGAATCGAGCGGGGTTGTCTCCGCGGTATAGCCGGAATCGCGGATGCGGGTGAGATCAGCTTGGGTGTGATATTGATAGCGGTCGCGGAGATGCTCGGGCATCTCGATGAACTCGACGTTCCGCGGCAGATCGAGGGCCTTGAAGATCGCATCGGCAAGAGCGTTCCAGGTGTTCATCCGCCCCGAGCCGACATTGAACAACCCGCCGCGATTGCCAGAGGCCCGCACGTCGGTAAGGGCTCCTGAATCCCAGAAATGCAGCGTCATATCAACCGCATCTTTGATATAAACAAAATCCCGGCCGAACTCGCCATCGGCATAGTCGGGGTTTGCGCTCTTGAAAAGCTGTAGCTTGCCCGTCGAATTTATCTGATCGAACGCCTTGTTTACAAGCGACCGCATGTCGCCCTTGTGGTCCTCATTCGGCCCAAAGACGTTGAAGTATTTCAAGCCGACGATCTTGTCGAAGAGCCCTTTCCTCGTCGCCCATTGATCGAAGAGATGCTTTGAGTAGCCGTAAACATTCAGCGGCCGAAGGTTCCCGAGTTGTTCGAAACCATCCGCCATTCCGGCCGAGCCGTCGCCGTAGGTCGCGGCCGATGAGGCGTAAATGAACCGCGTGTCGTGGGCCACCGCCCACATCGCCAGCAGCTTTGTATATTCGAAGTTGTTGCGGAACATATAGTCCGCATCGGTCTCGGTCGTTGAGGAACACGCCCCGAGGTGGAAAACGCACGCGACATCAGTGTGCAGGTCCAGCTCTTCGGCAAAGTCGTCGGCATCAATGTAATCCGCAAACCGGAGCGGCGCAAGGTTCTTCCACTTGTCCGTCTCATCCATCCGGTCAGCGACCAAAATATCGTCAACGCCCAGTTCACTCAGCCGCCAAACAACGGCACTCCCAATGAACCCCGCCCCACCGGTTACGATGATCCTACTCTTCGACATACTTGAAAATGATACACCCGTCGCCCAGACGGTGCATATTGTCGGAAGGGATGGAGCGCGGACACTCTTGTCCGCATCGCCGCAGTGCGGCGAAAACGGTGTGTTAAATTGAGCCGTTCAGTCTCACTAAGGTGTCCAAATTTTCGGAACTGCCTTCGTGCTTCGCACTCATGCGGACAGGAGTGTCCGCTCTCCACTACGTCTCCTTCAGCTTGCCGCCGCTGATGGCGTTGGCTATGGCGAGGTAGCGTTTCGGGAAAAGGCGTTGTATCCAGCTTAGGAGTTGTGCGTCGGGGCCGACGATGATCCGCGGGCTGCGTTTCTTGATGCCCTTGATGATGATCTCGGCTGCTCGGTCGGGTGTGGTCGTTGAGAGGTTTCGGTTTATTCGTTTCAGCCGGCGCTCGATCTCCTCGGCAGTGTGCTCGGTGTTGGCAGCGATGCGGGCATTGTTCGCGATGTTTGTCCGAACGCCGCCGGGGTGGACCGATGAAACGGCGATGTTCATCCCTTCGAGCTCGTGCCGCAGAGCTTCCGTAAACCCGCGGACGGCAAACTTGCTCGCGCAATAGGCCGTCTGCCCGGGCGGGGCGACCAGACCGAAAAGGCTCGAGATATTGACGATATGTGCTTCCGGCTCTTTCTCCAGATGCGGCAGGAAGAGCTTTGTCCCGTGGACCACGCCCCAGAAATTTACGCCCATCAGCCACTCGATCTCATCGAGCGTGACCTCCCGCAACGTGCCGCCGAGCGCGACGCCCGCATTGTTGATCACATGCGTAACGCGGCCGTGTTCGCTGATGACCGCATCGACAAACGCCTGCATCGCCGTGCGGTCCGAAACATCCACAACATGCTGAGACACCGTTGTATCGCCCAGCATCGCCGCGGTTTCATCAAGCCCCTCGCGGTTCACGTCGGCAATCGCAAGTCCCGCAATTCCCTCGGCCGCGAGCCGCTTGGCCAGCGCCCGCCCGATGCCCGAACCGGCACCGGTCACCACAGCAACGCTATTTTTCTGAAGTGTCATTTGAACTCCATCGTCCCGTCCTCAAGCCGGCCGTAGCGGAGCATCCGCAGGTCCTTGGCATAATTCTGATGCAGGCGCCAGGGATGCTTCGAGCCCTGGCTCGGTATCTCGCCGAGCGCCCGCAAGACGTAGCCGGAGTTGAAATCGAGTGCCGGTTCGCGGGTAATTGTCTCGTCATTCAGCCGCGGCGTGCAGCTCCGGAACCCGTGCTCGTCCATGTGCTTTATCAGCCGGCAAACGTATTCGCTCGTCAGGTCGCATTTCAGCGTCCACGAAGCGTTCGTATAGCCGAAGGCCTGAGCCAAATTCGGCACGTCGTTGTACATCATCCCCTTGTAGGCGATCTTTTCGGAGTGAACGACAGGTTTGCCATCGACAACGACCGTGAGACCGTCCATCAATTTAAGGATTAGCCCCGTTGCAGTGACGACGATGTCCGCCTCGATCTCCCGACCGCCAGCGAGCCGCACGCCTGTCTTCGTAAAGGTCTCGATCGTGCCCGTCACGACCGACGCCTTGCCCTCGCGGATGGCGGCAAAAAGGTCCGAATCCGGTACGAGGCAAAGCCGCTGATCCCAGGGGTTGTAGGTCGGGCGGAAGTGCTCGAGATACTCCTCACCAAGCTCGGCCCGGACGCCTTTCTCGATCAGCCGCTTCATCGCCGAAGGCCGCTTCTTCGCAAGGCCGTAAAAGAACATCTGCCGCAGCACGTTCTTCCAACGCGTCGCCGCATAGGCCGCCTTTGCCGGCAGCACGGCACGAAACGCATTGGCGATGCGATCCTCGGACGGCATTGAGACCACGTAGGTCGGCGACCGCTGAAGCATCGTTACGTGTGCGGCCGTTGCCGCCATCGCCGGCACAAGCGTTACGGCCGTCGCACCGCTCCCGATCACCAGCACGCGTTTGCCCGAGTAATCCAGCCCCGCGGGCCACTTCTGCGGATGCACCACCGTCCCTTCGTAATCCCCAAACCCCGCCCACTCCGGCGTATAGCCTTCCTCATACCGGTAATAACCCGTACAAAGATAAAGAAAGCTGCAAGTGAAGTAGGCCACGTCAGAACCGCCTCTCTCAGCGGACGGCCAGTTCGTTGGTGTGCTTGCATCTCCGCGTCGCCGCGTCTCCCCCTCTCTTTCTCCCCAAGTCTCCTCTTCTCCTTTTCTCCCATTCTCCGCGTCTCCGTGTCGAACCACCTCCACCTCGACCCGCCACGTCGCCTCCGCCGAGTTCCACTCCGCTCGCCGCACCCGATGCCCGTATCTTATCTCTTTCTCAAGGTCATATTCGCGGGCCGTCTCGCGGATGTAATTCAAAATCGCCGGCCCGTCGGCGATCGCCTTGCCGTCCCGCCAGGGCTTGAACCGATACCCGAGCGTGTACATATCCGAATCCGACCGCACGCCCGGATATCGAAACAGGTCCCACGTCCCGCCGCTCGCCTCGCGGCCCTCAAGTATCGCAAACCGCTTCCCCGGCAGCTCCATCCGCATATGCGCACCGGCCCCGATACCCGAAAGCCCCGCACCGATGATCAAAATGTCGAAATGTTCCATAAACCGGAGTGCGGACACTCCTGTCCGCATGAGTGCGAAGCACGAAAGAGCCTTCGCGATTCGGGGGCTCAATTTAGCCTCGCAGCTCTAAACGCCAGTTTTTTCTCGCCGGAGGAACCGGCGATGCGGACAAGAGTGTCCGCACTCCATCCCCGAAAGCCCCGCCCCGACTATGAGTACGTCAAAATGTTCCATAATGTCAGAACCGGGAGCGATAGCAACTGGGCCTTCGACTTCACCATCCTACGTCTGACAGCTATTTTCAAGCCTTTTGAAATTATTTCCAAACGTCTGGAGAGTATTCCCAAGCATTTTGACTCGAACTTCAAGGATCTGGAAACCATCTTCAAGCCTTTGAAAACGATTTCCAAGCATTTGGAAATCTTTTCCTAGCATCTGGAAATCATTTTCAAGCGTTTGGAAGCCTTTTCCAAGAGTCTGGATATCTTTATCTTACGCAAGAAAACCTCTTCCAAACGCCATTTTTACTGCTAATTGCTCAATTCAATACATTTCCGTCCAAAAAATCTCTTTACTTTTGAAAAGTTTTTGTTTATAAAACCTGTGCAGCCCAACACCCTTTAATTTTTGGAATCGTTCTTAATTGGAGACTTTCACACGATGGCAAAGAGTTTGCAGGACCTTTCTGACAGCGAATTGATCGATGTCGCCAACCAGTTGATCGCCGCTTTGACCGCCGATCCGGCAGCTTACAACGCAACTCCGGTCGATATTACGGCCCTAACAAATGCAAAGGATACCTTTGAAACTGACGTGACCGCACAGGTCGCAGCACAGGCGGCTGCGAAGGCCGCGACCGCGAAAAAAACCGGTAGCCGGACTCCGCTTGAGCTCGCAATGCGAACTCGCCGCGACGTGGCAAAAGCCCACGGTGCGACCGAGGCTCAATTGGCAGCGACCGGTCTGCCTTTCGGCGGCGTAAAAGTTCCGTCAAATGCGACCGTTCCCGTCGGCTCGGTCGATACTTCCGAACGGCTCCGACACACGATCAGTTGGACCGAGGCCACTACGCCGGACAACAAACGGCGTCCGCGAGGCTCGATCGGCGCCGAAATATTCGTCAAGATCGACGGCCCGCCACCAACCGACGTTAAGGAATGCACTTATCTCGCGACCGATTCCCAAACGCCGTATGTAATTGATTACCCAGGCTCCGAAGCCGGAAAAATGGCCCATTACATGCTCCGCTGGGCCATGCGGGACGGCTCAACCCGCGCCTGGTCCGAAACCATCAGCGCCACGATTACAGGGTAAGGAGATTAAAGGATAAGGATGCTCTCAAATACTCCGCTTTGACTTAGCGGAGTGCAATATAACAAAAACGCTCGGCAGCTTTTGATCAGCGCGAGCGTCTCCAAATTTATAGTTAGTAAAAACAGAAAGTTTACTGAAGTACAACGCAGCCGGTAACAGTTGCACCATTTGGTCCAGCCGTTGCACTTACTCCGTCGACAGTATATCGCTGCCCTGCCGGAATTTCTACGGTGACTTGGGTATACAACCAGAGTTACTAGGACCGGAATCCCCGCAAGAAGCAATTAAGAGGATTGACGCAAGAAATACCGAAGTATAGAAGTTTCTTATCATCGCTTAATTCCCCCTTTCCTGAACAAGCGTTAGGAGCCGTTCAACAGATGCGTCGTTAAGGAGGATGCTTACCGGAGAACTGTAGAGATGGCCGTTATCTCCGAATGCCTTGTGTCCCTGCGGACTCGGAAAATTGCTTCCGCTAGCCCGGGATCCCAATTGTTGGTTATATTGCATTCTTTGTGCTATCTCAGCCTGAGTAAACAGCGGATCATCCGCGATAACCGAATAAGTAATTAATAACGCTTGTGCCGGTGTCATTCGGGATTTCGTTCCGCCAAAAAATTGGGGGTCAGCCTGACTAAATAAATAGACACGTTGGTCTATCTCTTTCTCCAACAAAGTATAAATCAGTCCCTGCATCACGCTGTTCGAAGCTCCGTCGTTCCGGGCCTCTGTTAGCTTTGAGTTAAAATCGTCGGCGGACATCCCTTTGTATGCGCTTCCCCGCAGTTTAACCATGCTGCGGCCGTTTTGAAAACTTTGCGGTAGATCAGGAGCATCAAATCCGCGTAACGAATTCGTTATATTGGCAATTTCCGTATCACTCAAGGTAGGAAGTCTTTCTAGCGCAATGTCGGTGAGGATTTGGGTAAGCGCAGCAGCATCCACTTCTTTTGAATTATTTCGTGCATTTTGCTCCGCTGACCTCAGTAAATCTCTGTTAGACTGACTAATGCTAACTCCAGAACGGGATTGAAAAAAATCTGAAAGACCTTCAGGGATGGCATTTACCAAGGAACTATCATTTGTTTTTGGCAGGTTTATTTCTGCCAATCCATCTCTGACCTTATGAATATATTCCTCCGTCGCAGTAACTCCAGAAGCAACATTGAGTTTCCAAGTTAGTGCGCCTAATATGACCGCACAAAAGCAGATAATTATTGTAAAGGAAGCCCACCTTTTCATAATTTAAATTCTCCTTGACTTGGGTTTGATAAGGTTTAGTGAAGTAAATTTACCAAACACCGAAAGCTAGCATTATTTTTTTACTTGCGTCAATCTCATGTCCTTCTTCTCTGATTAAGTCAATCAGCTGAATTTGTTTGCCAAAGACGTTAAAGCACAAAAAAATTAATGGACCCGACCGACGTTAAAACATTAGGTTACCACCCCAAGATATACGCAAAAATCAGCGGAGCGACGATCGAGGCGTCGCTCTCGACTATGAATTTCGGTGTTGAGGCCTCGAGTTTGCCCCAGGTTATTTTTTCGTTCGGGACGGCGCCGGAGTAGGAGCCGTAGCTGGTGGTTGAGTCGCTGATCTGGCAGAAGTAGCCCCAGACGGGGACGTTCTCACGCTGGAGGTCCTGGTGGAGCATCGGGACGACACAGATCGGGAAATCGCCCGCGATGCCGCCGCCTATCTGGAAAAAGCCGACTCGTGAATCCTCGGTTGCGTTCGCCGTGTACCAATCGGCAAGCATCGTCATATATTCGATGCCGGTGCGGACGGTGTGGACGTTCTCGACGTCGCCCGTGATCACATGGCCGGCGAACATATTGCCCATCGTCGAATCTTCCCAGCCCGGCACGACCATCGGCAGGTTCCGCTCCATCGCTGCGTACATCCACGAGTCTTTAACGTCGATCTGGTAATACTCCTCGAGCGAGCCGTTTTTTAAGACCTGGTACATGAACTCGTGCGGGAAATAACGCTGCGCTTCGGCCTCGGCCCGTGTCCAGACCTCGACCATCGCTTTTTCAAGCCGCCGCATCGCTTCGTGCTCCGGGATGCAGGTGTCGGTCACGCGGTTCATGTGGCGGTCAAGCAGATCTTGTTCGTCCGCCGGCGTCAGGTCGCGGTAATTCGGCACGCGTTCGTAAAAATCGTGGGCGACCAGGTTGAAAAGATCTTCTTCAAGGTTCGCACCCGTGCACGAGATGATCTGCACTTTGTCCTGCCTGATCATCTCGGCAAGCGACAATCCCAACTCTGCCGTGCTCATCGCACCCGCCAGCGTGATCATCATCTTCCCGCCGCCCTCAAGGTGCCGCTTATACCCCTCCGCCGCGTCGATCAACGCCGCCGCATTAAAGTGCCGATAGTGATGCTTGATGAAGTCAGTTACTGTTGCGTTCATTTCCAACGATTATAAATGTGTAGCCACCATCCGCGAAACGACGTTGGCCATCACCGGACAGCATCTCCAGAATCGCTTAAATGAAACCGGCCCGCTTGTGACTGCGGTCACAGACAACGATCCGGATCGCGTGAAAATAACAATAGGCGAGTAGATTTACACGCCGGATTCAGGCTTTAGGCGTAAGACGCTCTGAGGGGGGTGAAAGACGACCGGACGATAACTGCTCGCTGCAGGAGGTATCGTTATGCGGTCAAGAAAAATCAACAACCCCTTTAGTTTCAGCGGCCATTCGGCCATCGGTCAATTCTTTTTAACAGCAGTATTTTGGATATCGGTCATCGTCGGGCATGTGGCCGCACAAGGCACGCCGCCCGCTTATGAACTGCGCTTTTTGGGCTCCGGCTCGCCGACCGCGATCAACTCGCAGCGCGTCGTGATCGGAACGCGGACGACCGGTGGCAACTACGAACCGCTCGTCAGTGTCAACGCGTCTCCATGGACCCAGCTTCCCGTCCCATCCGGCTCAATGAGTACGATCCCGACCGACGTCAATGATCTAGGTGTTATTGTCGGCGTGTCGTTCAGCCCGCAATGGAATGCCTCGGCCGTGCGGTGGACACCCGGAACGGGCGGCTATTCACTTCAGGTTCTGCCCCTGATGCCTGGCGACACGGCGGCCTATGCAACCGCGATAAACAACGCCGGACAGATAGTCGGCTCACGAAGCTCGCTCGGCTACCAGCCGACCGGAACGGGCTTGGTCTATAGCGATCAGGCCGGTTTTCGGCGGCTTACCGACTTCGGCTTCTGGATCGTTCCCCGCGATATCAATGACTCCGGTCTCGTGATCGGCGGCCAGGAACGGCTGAACCTCGCAACCGGGCAGGTCGATGTAACCGGCCAAGGGCCCTCAAACTACCAGCCGATCTCAAACATCGGCATAAATTCAAGCGGGATGATGATCGGCTCATCGCCGCTCCGGTCAACTTCGCTTAACATCGTCTCGGTCTTTCGATATATACCCGGCCCCGGATGGGAGTTCATCGCAGGCTCAACCCGCTACACGGTCGGTTATGACATTAACGACCTGGGCGACATTACCTTTGGCGAATTCGGCGCGGGCATTTTCTTCGATGGGTTGGGAACTTTCGCCGTCGGCAGCTTACTCAGCCCCGAGACCATCGGAAATGGCTGGGTCATCACCGGCAACGGCTCGTATGTTAACAACAACCGCGAGATCGCGACCATCGCTCGCAACAATACGACCGGACAGACCGGTGCCGTGCTGCTTTTGCCCATTGGGGCGATCCCGCCGCCGACCGCCCCGGCCGGGCTCGTCGGAATTGCACATCCTGCAACCCGAATGGAGCCCTATAACTCGATCGAGCTTTCCTGGGTCAATACCAGTACGCTGACGCGTGGATGGGAACTTCAGCGAACCGTTGCGGGTACCTCGAACTGGGAGACCCTGCCGCTTGTTCCGCCGGGAACTGCCGCACGCCATTCGGACACGACGGTGGGCGTAAACGTCACATACAACTACCGCGTAAGGGCCGTTGGCCTCGGCGGTACGAGCGAATGGTCTGACACAATCACCGTTGTATCTCCGGCAACGCCGCTCGATACGACACCGCCAGAGGTAATCCTGCTCGAACCGGCCGGAGGATCGACCGTCTCGGGGATCGTGACGACACGCTCATCGGCGTCCGACAATGTTGCCGTTGAGTATCAGGAGATCAGCTTCTGGAATCAGTACACGGGCCAACAGGTCGTCATCGGTTCCTCGAATACCGGAGGCGAGATAGTGTTCAGTTGGGACACGACACAACTCACTCCGGCGACCTACCGCATAATGGCGATGGCCTATGACACGATGGGTAACGTAAACCGCAGCGAGGCGGACGTAATAGTTGCAGGCTCGACCACCGGCACTATGCGGGTCAGTTCGATAAGGATGTACAGCGAGCGGACGCGGAGCGGTTACTGGGTCTATGGAGACGTAGCCGTCCTTGATAAGGCCGGCAGCCCCGTAGCAGAAGCAACGGTCTCGGTTCGGTGGCGTACACCCAACGGAAGGAACGTTCTACAAACGGCCCGGACCGACGCAAGAGGCATCGCTACTTTTGGGGTGCAGTCAGTTGCAGGTACGTATCGCCTATACATTACCGGTGTGTCAAAGACCGGTTATGAGTTTGACCCGAGGAGCAGCCAGCTTTCAGCCAGGTACTGGAGGGGATCGCAATGACCTCACATCATTGACCTAACGGGCCCGGCCAACGCAGTCGGGCCCTTTTTCTTTTTATAAATGAGTGAGCAGCTGACTCCGGGAAAGAACCGCCCGTCACCTTCGCGGGCGGGAGATCTTTTACGAACGGGAGCAATCAGCTACTATTGTCCGGAGCTTTCCATCGGAAGGGTTTGATCTTTCCATTCGAACACGATGCCCACGATCTTTACACATCCCGCCGTTCCGCTTGCCTTTGGCTTTGGCCTCGGGAAAAACATCATTCCGCCGCGGCTCATGGCGGCGGGCTTTGCGGCGTCAGTCATCCCCGATCTTGACGTCATCGCCTTTCGATTTAACATCGCCTATTCGAGCGAATGGGGCCACCGCGGCTTTAGCAACCAGCTTTCCTTTGCAGAAGAGGCACATGAGAAATAAGGAGGTCGCCAAACGAGCAACACTTGCGGATGGGCTCTTATTTAGTGTGTTGAATAAGGCTCTGGGAACCAATAACTTGAGCGTCACGGGTTGAAACTCTACAAACAGAGATCCCGCTTTTGGGCCGCGGTTGAACATCCTTTCTGTTTATGGACAGGTAGTAGAAAATAGAAAAGAAATCGGCCAAAACAAAACTAAAACACAATATGAGCTGAGGATCAGAGAGGGTTCGGCTCGCTTTCGAGGTATGATCAAAGAGCGAAAAATTACCCGGAATCGTGGTCAGGTTTTTTCTCGAAAAGTTCCTTTCAATGCCTCCTCACAGTTGATCGGAAAAGGTGCGGTGCTCTCATTATTGTTCAAAGGCGATCAGTTCGATCCCGGTTACGTCATGGTCGGGATTTATGAACTGAGGATCGGAGGACAACCCTTTGGCTTTCGCGATGATGAAGTAACCGCGTCCGGCTTCGACCCGTTCAAATCGAAATCGACCGAACGGGTTGGTAATCGCAATGCGGGTGTTGCCCTCAACATCCGAAAGCACGACCGTTGACATACCGAGAGGCGAGCCGAAGGCGGACACGACCCGGCCCTCGATGGAAATTCCGGCCGCTGTCGGGCTAAAGCTGAAGCTCCAGAAACCGGTCTGCACGAAGTACGGTAATACAGCGTCAGTTCGGCCGACCACGGCCTGCCCGACGGTCCCAGTGACATCGTATCGGGCATCGCTCGACAGCCCGCCGCCTGAAGCAATTACCGATTGCGTCACGGAATACTGCCCGCCCGTCTGTGCCGTCAGCGAGATCGACAGCACCGTCATTACCAGAACAATCCAACCCCCCGCCAGCTTCGAGGGGCTGCCTGACGAAGTGATTGAAGTTACGGCAAGTGGTTCCAATGTGCTCATTTTTGATCCTCCTTGCAAATCGGCGATTCCGGCCGATATTTGCGCGGTTTTCAACTCAGACGACCGATCAGTTACCCGACAATGGTCCTACGGCGCTGAGGGCCATAAATTGTCCGTTTCCCATGTACTGCAGTTCGACGGATGTGAATTGCCCACCGACGAGATAGCCGGCGGTTCCGACCGATGTCGCTCGTCCATAATGCGCCGGTATTTGAGCGGTGTAGATAAGCCCGCTCTGGGCTGCCGCAACCAGTTTAGATCCGTCGGCGGATATCGCTACGGACAACCAGCTTCTGGGATCCTGAGAAACGGCGATCCACGTTAGGCCGGAATCCATTGAAAAGTAGAGCCCGAAGCCGTAGTCTGCGGCAAGCACTCTGGTTCCATCTGCCGATGAAGCGATGGAGTACCAGTTTCTTAGGTATCCACTCGCGTTCCAGGTTACGCCCGAATCATGTGACACGAAAAGCGGCCCCGGGTCTATTCCGGCGAATAGCTTAGTTCCGTCTGCAGAAGTGGTGAGGGATTGCCAAAATCCCCCGTGGGCTCGCTGCTGCCAGCCGACCCCCGAGTTGTCCGACGTATAGATCTTCCCCGTGCTGTAGCCGTTATCGGCAGCTACCAATTTCGTGCCGTCGGATGAAGAAACAATGAGACCGATGTTCAGGGAATTCTGAATGCTATGCGGCATCCAGCTGAGTCCCGAATTATTTGAGGTATATACAAGCCCATCGCCAGTGGCGGCCAACTTGGTCCCATCGGCAGACGATGCCACAGACGTCCAGAACCTGTTGGTATCGCGAGGAAGCCAGGTCTCGCCTGAATCCGTCGAAGTATATATCTGGCCGCTTTCAACTACAGCGACAAGTTTATTGCCATCGGCTGACGAGGCAACTGATCGCCAGTTTCGATTGACGTCTCTGGGTGTCCATCTCACACCGGAATCGCTCGAGGTGTAGATCTGTCCGTTTCTCGGGACCGCAACCAGTTTTGTTCCATCAGCCGACGAAGCCACCGATTGCCAATTTCTTGCTACAGCCCGCGGAGTCCAGACGAGAGGCGGCAATGTCACTTTAATACCGCTGCCGAGGATGATGGATTGACCATCGTTTTGGGCAATTTTCCAGCCGCCGCTGCCCGCACCGGAAACTCGAACCATCTCACCGATGCCTAAGTTTTTCGGAAGCGTGATCGTTACCTGCGCGTCATTCGTGGGCAGATACCCGTTGTTTGGCTGCGCTTGTTGCGACAAACCCGTGACGGCTTGCCACTTGAACGTGCCGGGAACATTGAACAGCCCATCGCCGTTGCCGTGAAATTGATCAGCCGAAACGATGCCGTTTGGCACATCCAAGGATCCGTTGATCGTCAGAGTTTGATTAAGCGTAACTCCGCTGTTGAAAGTTACTCCGTTGTTGAACGTCTTGTTTCCAAAAACGCTTTGATTGGAAAAAAGATCAACGAAATTCTTCGTGGAGCTGCCTGTGCCGCCGTTTGTTATCGGTAAGATACCGGTAAGTTTGCTTGCATCGATCGACTGAATTTTTGCATCCGTGACGCATAATACACATGAAGTGGAGAGCGAATCGGCGGCGGCTGCTCTCAGACTTTTCATTGAAAACGGCGAGCTGTTTATCTCTTGTCGCGGTGAAAGCCGCGTGTATTCGTCTGTGCTTGCGCCGGGTCGGACGTGTATCTCTAAAAATCTTTGTTCGCCGTTGATAAAAGCTGCTTCACCAAAACTCAAATTGACGGTAAAGATGCCGCCAGAAACAGAAACATCATCGCAAACGGCATCAGGGCTGCCCGACGCCACGCCGTTGCACGCGGCGGCTCCGTCGATCTGGCCACCACCCTCGGCTGTATCAAACAACCGAAACATCAGGTCATACTGCCCGTTGGCGGCGAGACTCATATCGGTCAGCTTGCCCTGGTAAGTGAATGCTGTCGTCTGTGCCTGAGCCAGGCCGCAGCAAAAAACAACACAAAATACAATGCAGGATAATTTGAAAAATGCATTGACTTTCATGGTTTTAATCTCCGATTTTGCTTAACTAAAATGAATCATTTCTCATTATTTTCGGCGACAAGATCGAAACCCGTGATCTCATCTAAAACGGTTAGAACCTGAGTGGAAAACTGGTAATGTTTGTGCTTAACGCTCAAAAAATAAGTTCTGCCGACGGCCACGTCGTCGAAACGGTAATGACCAAACGTATTTGAATGAACCGAGCGTGTTTCGCCTGTATTGGCATCGGTAATTGAAATTACTGCTTGGGAAACGTTACGCCCGTCGGCTGTCATAATTCGCCCACCTATTGATACATTTGCTGCGGTCGGAGTGAGATTTACCGCAACGGAAAATGGCGAAAGACTTGCAACCTCGGCGCAAATGGTTTTCGTTGCAAAATCACGCAATGAAGTTCGGTTAATTAGGGAGCCGTTTTCGTAATGGAAAAGATTCAATGCGTTGAATGATGTCAGATCAGAAATGTTCGGCACTTGTATACAAACCGTGATCGGCGGGGTGTACCCGGCCGTCGTCGATATCTCATAGGCTGGCAGACCAGGTCCAAATGTGAAACCGACCGGCAGCGGGCCGAGCGATGCCGGGTTGATCGGATATTGCGACGTATTGCCCGGCTGCGTCACCCCGCCGAACGTGACGCTGACCGTGCCGATCTGTACGGCGACGTTGGCCCCGTTGGGAGTTGAGGCGGCCCACGCGATGTTCGGCTGCCAATCGGGCTGCGAATCGGACTCCGCGTTGTTTGTGAGATTTGTGAGGTACTGACCGTCCGCCCTCATCAAGTAGATCTCTCTGTTGCCGTCACGATTCGTCGAGAAAAGGATCTGCTGAGAGTCGAAAGACCACGCGGGAAACACGTCGGTGGCAGCGTTCGTCGTAATCCTTCGGACGTCGGAACCGTCCGTCGCGTTCATCGTGCAGATTTCCCAATTCGACGGCGTCGCCGGATCGCTGCAGGTGTAAACAATCCTGGTCCCATCGGGCGACCAGTCAGGGTGGTTGTCGTAAAGCGGAGCGTTATTGGTCAGGCGGATCGGGTTCGCGGCGTTCGATCCGTCGGAATTCATTACATAGATGTCGCGCTGGGCGTCGCTGGTAAAAATGCGAGTAAACGTGATCTTCGTTCCATCCGGCGACCATTTAGGATAATCGTTATGGCCGCTGTTGGGTGGTGTTATTATTGTCTGCCCCACCCCGTTCGCAAACATGATGACGATTGCGGACGACGTCGATGATATCCGGCGGCTGAATGCGATCTTCGTCCCATCCGGCGACCACGCCGGCCCCTGATCAATAACCGCGTTGAACGTTAACTGCGTTTGGTTCGAGCCGTCGGCGTTCATCACAAAAATTTCATGATCGCCGTCGCGATCACTTGTGAACGCGATCTTCGTCCCATCCGGCGACCAGGCGGGGTCGATATTGTCCGCGAGACCGGTTGTCAGCGGCGTCTGGTTCGACCCGTCCGCGTTCATCGTGTAAATGTGCACCGGAGTACCGCCTCGCTGGCTCACGAACGCGATTTTAGGAATGCCGGGCGGTGGTGCCGGTGCTACCACGCCCCACTTCGCGCCGTAGTCGCTGCCGGGCGCGTTTGTTCGTCGCTGCGGGTTCGATCCGTCGGCGTTCATCACATAGATCTCGTTATTGCCGTCGCGCGCCGAAGTGAATGCGATTCGGGTTCCGTCGGGGCTGAACGTGGCATGGCGTTCGAGCACGGTGTTGTTGGTCAGACGAACAGGGTTTGAGCCGTCGGCATTCATTACCCAGATTTCGCTCGTCGCATCCTGCTCGGTGTTATAAACGATCTTTGTTCCATCGGGGCTGAACGCCGGCTGCTCTTCGAGCACCGACGGCGTGAAGGTCAACCGTGTCTGGTTAGTGCCGTCGGCATTCATCACGTAGATCTCTTGATTCCCGTCACGATCCGATCGGAAGGCTATTTTGCTGCCGTCGTCACTGAAAGAGGGATCGGAGTTGTTTGACAGAGACGCGCCGGTCAGATTCACGGGGTTTGAGCCGTCGGCATTCATGACGAAAATATCGCTGATGGACTTGAACGCGATTCTGCCTCCGTCCGGACTGATCGAGGGCTGAATGTTGAACAGCCCGTTGTTGGTGAGATTTACCTGATTCGTGCCGTCGATATTCATTATGAAAATGTCGAAACCGGCGCCTCGGTCGGAATGAAACACAATCTTCCTTCCGTCCCGGCTGATCGACGGGCTCATGTCGTCGAACGAGTTATAGGTCAGCCTCCGCTGTTCGGTACCGTCCGAATTCATGATGTAAATCTCTCGTGTAATGCCGTCGTCGCGTTGCGAGTGGAATACGATCTTCTCCACTCCGTTCGCCGGTGTCGGCTGCGGAGTGGGAGTCGTCTGCGCCGCCGCGGAAAAGTGGCACAGCATTACAATCGACAGACTCAAAAATAATAGTATTGTTTTTTGCATGTCAGTTCTCCTTGCATACATCCGCTTCCCGTCTTAATTCGCAGAGAAGTTTTTTCAACACGTCGAGCTGCTGCTGCTGATTTTGGATCATCTTCTTCTGCTCCTCGATCTGCGCCTGCTGTTCTTTCACAACATTGATCAACACGACGCCAATACGGTCATATTTCACACCCTCGATCTCGCCTTTGTCGTTGTAAGTGGCAAGTAAAGGCTCCACCGCGGCGACTTCCTCCGCGACAAGACCCAGGTCTTCCTCGTTGTCCCTTTTCCAGTAGGAGGTGACCGGGCGGAGCCGGTCGATCAGATCGAAGCCTGAGCGAAGATCCCTCACATTGGTCTTATACCTAAGGCTGGAGCCGCAGATGGACAGCGTACCTATACCGCCTATGTTCGTATGGCATACGGAACCACCGCCGCCGCCGGAGAGGGAGGTCGTAATAGTCCCGGCCACGGTGAGGCGCGACGACGGCGAATTAGTTCCCACCCCAACGAATCCGTTCTCCGCCACATGCAGCCTCCCGCCCGCTATCCCGGGAGCGTCGACCTGAAACGCGCCGTTGCCCCCGAACGAGGCTACGGTGCCACCGGCAGCAGCGGTTTGGACCCGCAGGCCCGTGTTGCCGCCATCGACAACATGCATTTTGAATCCAGGATTGGTCGTGCCGACAGCGAGACTGTTCTCGACATATGTATTGCCGCCCCAGAAATACCCGGCCCAGTTCGTCGGCGCTCCGGACGCAAATCCTTCTACGCCTATATTCGTGTTGGAGGAAGGACCGACCGCGCGGCCCATTACACCCGTTCCGCTGACGGCCCCGGAGCCGGGATTGGCCTCGCCCCAGACACCATAGCGAAACCCTGCGGTACCGATTGCATTGCCGTAAACGCCAATTGTGGTGCCGGTGCCCGGGCCTGAGTCCGCCCGTGCGAAAACGCCGTATCGGCCGCCCGTGAAAAAGCCGCCCGTGCCCCCACCAGGACCATTTACTGAGCGTCCTTGCACCGCAAAACCGTCGTTGGGGCCCGTGAAGGTGTTTTCGACGTTTAGGATCGTGCTTCCCGCACTCGCTCCGGTCACATGCAGTCTCGAGCCGGGCGTGGTCGTGCCGATCCCGATATTGCCGGACGTGCTGAACCGCATGACCTCGATATTGTTCGGCCGAAGGGTCAGGTCTTTGCCGTTCGTGCCCAGCTCAACGGTGTCGTTTCTCGTGCCGAGTCCGGCGTTTGCACCGATATAACCGATGTAGCCGCGATAGGTATTCGTATGGTCCGAAAATATTGTTTGCGAATAGTAACTGTCCTGCGCTTGAAAGTTAACGATTGCATTACCGAGAAGCGGGCGAACGAGCAGTCCGACAATTCTGTTGTTTAAACCGTAAGCAAAAAAATCGCCGTAATGCTGAGTTCTTCCGGCAAAATCCTTGTTGCCGCCGACGGTTTGATCGGTCGAAAGATCGACAAAATTTTTTGTCGAGCTGCCCGTGCCGCCGTTAGCGATCGCTAGCGTTCCGCTCGTAATGTTCGCGGCGTTGAGGTTCGTCAGGCCCGAGCCGTTGGCGGCGAGCAGCCCCGGAATCACTACCGTGTCCTCGCCGGTGCTTCGGCCGAGGGCTATGGTGTTGCTCGATGAGACAATGGAGAGAGCTCCGATTGCGGTAGCGAAGTTCAGATTGTTGCTGAGGACATTCGCCCCCGCCCCGATGATGGTGTTGTTCGATCCCGTTAGATTTGCATCGCCCGTTCCGGCGCCGATGAATGTGTTGTTCGACCCGCTGGAATTGTTGAAGCCCGCGGAACTTCCGAAGAACGCGTTGAGCTGCCCGTTAGTGTTCTGCACACCGGAGCTCCTCCCGAAGAACGAGTTGCAGCAGGCCAGATTTGAAAGGCCCGCTTGAAACCCGAAGAACGCATTCTCGCTGCCGTCCACATTTGACTGTCCCGCGCCGATTCCGAAGAACGAATTCGTTTGCCCGCCAGAATTGGACTGACCGGCGTTGATCCCGGCGAAGAAGTTGAACGTCCCGGGAGCACTCAATACCCGGTTCCCGCCCAGGTTGAACTGGCTCACCGCATTGAAAATATTCGCGGTGCCGTTGCCGCTGATGTTGAAGTTGCTCGAAGTTTGCTGCGTCGTTGTGTTCTGGATGTAGTTCGGGCTGTTCGGCAGCGGTTCGCGGGCGTCGGTCATTCGCGGATCGGTTGTGACGACGTATTGGCTTGCGGCCACACCGCCGAGTTGGGTTGAATTCAACGCCGTTTCGGCGATTTCAGCGTTCAGGCTTTTTAGCGAATACGGCGTGCTTGTGATCGGCTGACGCGGGCTGAGCGTCGTAAACTCGGGGTCGGAAGGTCTCTTTACGGCGATCTCAAGCCAGCGCGGAGAACCGTCAAAGGCTTCTGGGGCCGTGAAGTTGAGTTCGGCAGTAAAAATGCCTCCGGTTACCATAACCGGATCGAGCTCAACGATGGCCCCGATCTGGGTTCCGTCCGAAACCGAGTCGTAAAGCGAGAACCGCATCTGGTAAGTACCATTTGCGTTTACGGCCCCGTCGGTCAGTTTTCCTTGGTAAGTAAAAATGTTTGTTTGGGAGCTTCCAGTGATACAAAATATAAGAACCGCTGCCCATGTAAATATTCCTCTTTTCATCGCCATATTTCTCCCGTACATTTTTTCAGTGAATCCAGACAGACGAACAGCCTTTTGTGCTCTACTGAATGAACCATACCGAGTTCGATCAGTTGGAAGATCTCACGTTCGGTTATGCCGCTAACGGCACTTGCTATCCAGGGTGTTGCCATAGCAACCTTTTCACCGCAAGCAGGACAGAAAACGGCCGCGGTTATCTCGCCGCTGCGGAGCACGACCGTTTCCTCTACCTCGATCACCACTTGTCTAAGGCTCCTCATGGTCAAATCAGGAAAAGTCCCCTTCTATTGCTCCGGTTTCGGCGGCATGACCTTTTCCAATGTCAACTTTGCAGCTTGTGCGATTTGCGGGGTTAGAACGTCTTCCCCATCTTTTTTTGCCTTTTGTTTTGTAATGGTCGGCGGAATGATCACCGCGCCTTCCACGGTTGTGACGCGATATTCGAAAGCGACTTCGTCCTTGGATTTGAAGCCGCCCGACATAGACGCAACACTGATGGCCGTTGCGGCGGCAGTGGCTGCTACGGCTCCTGCTATACCGCCGACACCGGGGATCATTCCCGCCATGCCGCCAAGCATGCCCATGCCGCCAAATCCGCCGCCGCCCTTTTTGCGGGTGACCTTGCTAATAAATATGTAGTCGCATTTTTTTAGTTTTGCTTCTTTTTCCGGCAGGGACGATTCAAGGAAAATTACTTCGACGTTATCCTCCGTAAGTGCCACCTCGAGCGTATTGCGAATAGCCATCGGCGCATCGGCAAAACTGAAATCCTTACCCATTTCGGCGATCGGCGAGGATACGCCGATCCTAATGACACCCGGTTTTTTATCTGGCGCAACGATCGCAGTGTTGCCGGGGATCATATCTCTGATATCCGGTGGAATGGTCTGCGAAAAACCGGTGATCGCGAATGCGGTCAGAATTGCTATTATCGAAAGTTTCCTCTTACACATTTTTGTCATTTACCTCCATAAATTTTCTGGTCAATTGAAATACCAACGCCCGCTCTGTACAGAAAATAAGTCTTGCTACACTCGCTCACTCGGCAGTACAATTAGCTGATTTTTCTGTAACGCCAGTTAGGGCCTGTGCGTATGATCTTCGCCTTGTGTGGGCCGTAAGGTCTTGCGGTTTTTATGGTTTTTCTTTGACTTATTTTTGACTCTAGTGCAACCAGTTGAAAATAAAAGGTTTGTTTACCGATTCGAACGGTTTGTTCTTGACCCGAATGAGAGGACCTTGTTTTCTGAGGGCGTTCCCATTCATCTGCCGGCAAAAGAATTCGATACGCTGCTGTTACTGGTTGAGAACAATGGAAAGGCTTTATCGAAAGATGAAATGATGACAGCGGTTTGGCATGATGCATTCGTCGAAGAAAGCAATCTTGCCAAACAGATCTCGCGATTACGAAAGTTGTTCAACTCTGACGGCGAAGTAACCATTGAGACACTTCCTAAACATGGCTATCGATTTTCAGCAGACGTGAAGCGGATCGTACGTTCTGAAGACCAGGCGATTTTTGAGAAACGCACATTAAAAAGACTGACCGTTAACTTTGAAGAAGACGACGAAATTGACGAATCGCCGCACGCTCTCCCGCCAAAGAAAAGAATTTCAGCCACCGCATTTGTTGTTGCAGTGTTGGTTATTCTTATAGGGTTGGTTGGTTCCTGGCTCTGGCTTGCTCGAAATGGGACGAAAAAAATCGGTTCGATTGCTGTTCTGCCATTGAGATCTTTAACTGATGACGAAAGCAACAAGGCTTTAGGACTCGGGCTGGCAGACGCCTTGATAATGAAGATCGGCGGACTGCGGCAGATCGTCGTCCGTCCGGTGAGTTCGGTCGCTGTTTACACTGACGCAACGCAAGACGCGCTCGAGATCGGGAAAAAATTGAAGGCAGATGCGGTGCTGGAGGGGACCATCCAACGAACTAACGGCCAGATCCGCATAAACGCACGTCTCCTGAGAGTAGAAAACGGCGAACAGATATGGGCAGAAAGATTTGACGGCGAAAGTGCAAACATTTTCGATCTCGAAAACCGCCTTGCGGAGGGAACTTTGCGGGCTTTGAAGTTAAGTTTGGGGGCGAGCGAAAGCGAGCGGATCGCGCGTCGCGACACTGAAAATAGAGATGCCTTCGATGATTACCTGAAAGGGCGCTATTTGTGGAATCGTCGCACCGAACAAGATCTGAAAGAAGCAATCCTCTTTTTTAATCAGGCGATAGAGAAAGATCAGAATTACGCCCGTGCCTATTCCGGTTTGGCGGATTGCTACATTCTTCTGGGAATCTGGGGATCACTGCGTCCAAACGAGGCGATGCCAAAGGCAAAAGAAGCCGCTTTGATGGCGCTCAAAGCCGATGACTCACTGGCAGACGCTCACACGTCTCTGGCGTTTATCAAATGGGTTTACGATTGGGATCAAACCGCAGCGGACAACGAATTTCAAACAGCATTGCGGCTAAACCCGAATTATTCGACAGCCCATCACTGGTATGCTTATTTTCTGGCAGCTACTGAACAATTTGACCGGTCAATTGCGCATATCAAACAGGCTCATGAGATCGAAGGCTCGCTTTCATTGAGCATCAGCACGGATATTGGTGAAATATATTGCTGGGCTCGCCGATATGACGAGTCGATTACGCAGCTAAAGGAAATGACTCGAATCGCCCCGGATTTTGCGCCGGCGCGTAATGCTCTAGGCATCGCATATTTGAAAACAGGCCGGATCCCGGAGGCAATAACCGAATTTGAAACGGCTAGGCGGCTTCATGACGGCCCGAGCACGATCGCTCTGCTCGGCTACGCATTTGGGATATCCGGCCAGCGGGAAAAGGCACTCGAAATCGTAGCTGATCTTAATAAGCTTTCAGAAACTCGATATATCAAACCCTTTTGGTTCGCGGTTGTTTATTCCGGCATTGGTGACAATGACGAAGCGCTCGAGCGGCTCGAGGAAGCCTTTAATGAACGCTCCGACACGATGGCTATCCTGCGTGTGTATCCTCTTATTCAAGGCCTTCATCCCCATCCCAGGTTTATCAGATTGCAGGAACGAATAGGCTTATAACTCATTGAATTCACCAGTGATTTCTAAATCAGAATTTGACTATTTAAAGGTGGCGATTGTCTTGTAGTTCAGCATTTCGGGGTTCATCGGCCTTCGCGGCTGGCGGGGCATCGGTTCCGAACTTCTCTGGGGCTGGCTCCACGCCGCGTTTGTTATCGTCGCCATCGCAACCGCCGGCCGAAAGACTAAGACGCCGGTGAAAACTTGATTGACATTACCACGGTAATGCGTCAAGATTCGTTTATGGAAAAGGTCAGGTCGCGGATCACGGCACAAGGACAGATCTCGGTTCCCGCATCGGTGCGGAAAAAGCTGGGCATCGGCCCGGGCTCCGTCATCGAATGGGAAGAAAAGGGCGAAGAAATTATCGTGAAGAGGTCGAACCTCTATTCGCTCGACGACCTTCATAAAGAGGTCTTCGGCAATGAAAAGCCACCTAAGAAGACGCTCAAAGAATTGAAAGAAGGTATCGCTGAGTACGTCCGAAAAAAGCATGAAAGCGGTCGATGCTAACGTCCTGGTCCGCATATTTACTGAAGACGACCAGCGGCAATCAAAGCTTGCAAAGGCTTTTGTTGGAACTCAGGCTTGGGTTTCTCACATCGCGCTCGTCGAGACCATCTGGGTGCTAGGAACTGTGTATGAAAGGCCTAAGGCCGACCTCGTTCGTGCGGTCGAGGTCACATTGAAGAACGAGGCATTGGTGCTGCAAGAGCCGGAGATTGTGTCGGCGGCCCTGTCGCTTTTCAAGACGCATACGGGCGTCGCTTTCTCGGATTG
The DNA here is from genome assembly GCA_019639135.1 of Acidobacteriota bacterium. Taxonomy (GTDB): domain Bacteria; phylum Acidobacteriota; class Blastocatellia; order Pyrinomonadales; family Pyrinomonadaceae; genus OLB17. The sequence goes on along the minus strand of JAHBSL010000015.1, from coordinate 19,699 downwards.
TATGATCCTCGCCGTTTCAAAAAAGGCCGGCCACACGCCGCTCGGCACCTTCGACACGAAGCTTGCTAAGATCGACGGCACTGCGTTGATCTAAGATCTTACGACCGTTCAACGCCAATGCCTTTCATCGCAAAACACATTCTCTGGGTCGATTGCCTCGGGGCCCTTTTGACCGGCATCTTGCTTGCCGCCCTGAGCGGCCACATCGCCCCGATCTACAACCTGCCGCAGTCCTGGGTCATCGCCCACGCCTGCGTCCATCTTGCTTACGGCAGCTTTTCGCTCTCGCTCGCCGTCCGTCGAACCCGGCCGATTGGCCTCATTTCGACGCTTGCCATCGCCAACGCCGCATGGGCAGTTCTTTGCATAATTTTCGCCGCGAGAATGGTCGAGGGCGACTCGGTCCTCGCCGCCGCCCATTTCCTAATCGAAGGCATCTACGTCGGCACGCTCGGCTTCATCGAATGGAACCGGCGTGAGAATCTAGCAAAAGGCGAATAGGTTTAGGGTCGATTCGGGCCTCCTGATACATGTCGCGAAGCCTAACATGCTGCTGCCATTCTTTTAGTGATCGAATGGTGATCGAAAACTCCAAATTGTTAAGGGTCTAGAGTAGTTAAGCATCTTTTGATAGGAGTTAAGCTACTGAGATGCAACAAGTTAACCGGTATTATCGTCGTTCCCGAATCGCACAGAAGAAATTTCGTCAAATAGTACGTTATTTTGCGATGGATCTGACAGCGGCAAAGACAAGCGAGTTGACCGGTATAACACGAAAAAGCGTGAATGTAATTTTTTAGAAGATAAGAGTTCGGCTGCTTGCTGAATGCGAACGCCACGCCCCCTTTCAGACCGGAGTCGTCGAACTCGACGAATCGTATTTCGGCCGTCGGCGAATCCCCGGAAAGCGTGGACGCGGAGCGAGCGGCAAGACGATCGTCTTTGGCATTTACAAACGAGGTGACAAGGTTTATACGGAAATCGTTCCTAACTGCCAAAGACGCACTTTGCAGGCTATTATACGGGGTAAGATCGGTCTCGATGCCGTCATCCACACCGACGGATGGGTCGGATACGACGGCCTGGTCGATCTCGGCTTTAAGAAACATTTTCGCGTTAATCACCATGTAAATGAGTTTGCAAATAAATCCGGGCACATAAATGGTATCGAGAGCTTCTGGTCTTTCGCTAAGCGCCGTATGCTAAAATTCAACGGCCTTCGGAACGATAAGTTCCTGCTCCATTTGAAGGAATGCGAATTCAGGTTCAACCACCGAAACCATGATCTCTATAAAACACTCTTGTCCATGTTCAGAACTCATCCGTTGTAACGCTTAACTACTCTAGACCATTGTTTATTTGGACGGACCGGAAGTTCACCACAACAAATTGTGTTTCCAAACTCTTACGTGGAGGGGAAGAAAATGCGGCAGGGGGCGAAAGAAAAGGCCCGCCGCTTCCGGCGAGCCCTGCGTTCTCAGAAGACAGGAGACGCAAATCAAACTTAGATATTCACACCGACGAGACGCGGATTGGCCTTCTTCTGCAATAGCTTGCGAAGCTTGAGCCGAGCCTTGTGAAGCTGCGACTTCGACGTGCCGACCGAGCATCCGAGGATGCGAGCGACCTATTCGTGCTCACAGCTTTCTACATAAATCAGTCGCAGTGCGGCCATTTGATCCCATTCGGTTCATCTGGGGTCAGAAAAAACGCATCTGCAACCCCCTTAGCTGCAACAGATAGCGTCCATCAAAAAAAAAAAAACAAGAGATTTATCTTGACACTTTTTTCAAAGTGCTCTATCTTTCTTGCAAAACTTGAAGTTGGTTTTATGCTTCCCGCATTGCTCCTGAATTATTGGTTTAATATTGCTGTCTCCCTTGGCGGTTTCGGGATTCCTTGCCGTTCGGGAGTTCACGATCTTTGCGGGGCCCGGCAAAAACTTTCATTCGCTGAACAAGAAATGCCCTGAAGGATACTTGCGATACCCTTCAGGGCCTGCTTGTTTATAACCGTCTCTGCTGTGTTGAGGACAACAGATGGGCGTCAAAAGCATTTCCATCCTAGCGTAAATCACAGTAGCGGCACAACCCAAAGGCTACGGAAGAAACCGGAATGAAATACGTTCGGTTGTTCTTTTCAACCACAATGGAGGATCATGAAAATGAGAAAGATATTTCTTCTTTCAATTTTAGTAGTGGCTTTTCTTGGGGTCTCCTTAACGGTGTTGACCGTATACCGAAGCAAGGCCCAGGAAACAACGTCTGAGAATCTTTTCATAGTCCTAAATGAAAAGGCTAAAGCTGCTCGTGGAGGCAATCCCGCCGCTGTTCAGGAACTTGTTGATACGATAGTTAAAGTAACTGGGTTTAAGGATTACCTGGTAGGACAACCCGGCCTGGAATTTAAGGATAGAGTAAAGCGAGCCGAAGTTTTGTATCGTCAGAATCAGCATGCTGGCATAACCGAAGAAAAAATTGTTTATGCAGTTAACGGTTTGAAAAATAAACTGGGCACGCCAGAATACTCAAACACCAGCGAATACGAAATCAGAAGGCTACGCACCGCGATCCTTCCTATGTTTCCGGAACTAATCGGAAAGAACAGAAATGCTCCGAATTTTCAGTCGACTGGCGACAATATTCCAACTGAAATGTCTCCCGCAGAAGCGGTATTCGTTTTAGCATCACTCTTGTTCCAAAAGATGAATAACCCGGACTATCAGCTTACTCCATCGGAAAGAGCAAGTTTGTGGGCGACTGAACATGATTACAAGCTCAATTACGAAGGTACTCTGCCTGAGCGAATAGCGAATAATCCTCGATTCGAGGAAATGGAACAAGCCGTAACAAATGGACTTGCTTCGCTATCAGCCACGGACATTCAAAATCTTCCAAAGAGGATGTTGGATATCTTGGGATTAGAACCATAGAGGAGGATGGTAAAATGAGCAGAATATTCTTAAGTACTGTAGTATTTGTGTCTGTCATTTCGTTGCTTGGTACAGGATGTAGAACCAGAAACACTGATCCGAATGCCGGATTTCGAGTAAGTCTGCTGGTTGGAAGTCGTGGAACTGTTTTTCCGTTCCCCATCCTTGCGAGCGTGAATGGCTTCCTGGTGCAGCCATCAGGAGCAACAACTGGTAACCGAACTCACTTCAATGAATTTTTCACGCAGGGTGAATTAAAAAGGATTTCCTTTGCGATTGTGCCGGGTACGTGGCGTTTCACAGTACTGGGCGTGCCGGGTCAGTGTTTTCCTAGCCTGCAATTTATGAGGCTAGATGACCTTGCCCGGCTAACCTGTAGTGTCAATTTCGCTGAACTGATTGTCACACCGGGCGACATCGATGTGCTTCAACCGCCGTCCACTATTTCGCTTTACGGGAAATCGCTAACGGGTCAAGCTGGGCCACTTCGAGCGACTTGGTACAACGAGTTCGGACATGTCGTTGCCACAAGTGTTTCTCAAACTTATTCTTCTGAGGGGGGTACGGTAACCTTCAGCACTCCAAATGTTTCGAACTGGCTGAATGGTAATTACCTTATTCTTGTTCACAGCACAGAAACACCAACTGAAGGGTCCGTTTTAGGTGCATCGGGAATTTGGGTTCATGGAAATGAAAATCCTGAGCCGCCACCTCAACCGAATCCTTGCTTGCAGCCAATTCCGCAGTGTAGTTACTAGTTCGAGTCCGCGAGGATAGGCATTCTTTCGGATGTCTATCCTCATATTTTATGTAGGAAAAATTAAGAAACTATGAAAGATCTGCAAACAATTCTTTTCGCTGCTTTATTGTTCCTTACCGCTATCTTGTCAATTTCAGCGCAAAATGACGAGAAAATTAAACGTTTCGAGATCGGGGGACATTTTACACTCCTGAATCTGGAGAACTATGACCCTGCTGAGGTCTTTTACAAAAGAGAGGGAATTACGATCGTGTTTCGGTCAAGCCCGCTGATCGAAACTCAGGCGGAACCGGGATTTGGCGCGAGATTTACCTACAATATTACGAATAACATTGCTATCGAGGCGGAGGGAAACTATCTTCCGCGGTTTTCTGACGCATCGAACCCCGATAACCGTTTCGAACGCGGCGGAGGTAAATTTCAATTTCAGGTGGGAGCAAAGATCGGCAAGAGATTCGGGTCAGAAAGAAAGAAGATCGGCGTGTTTGGAAAGATCAGGCCAGGCTTTGTCCGATTTGCGAATTTTCCGACAATTGTCAGTATTGACGAAAGCTTTCCTATACCTGTAGTTACTCAGAATGTTGGCGAGCCACGCAACTTCTTTTCAACGGATATTGGCGGGGTTATCGAATATTATCCGACGCGGCGAACAATGATCAGATTCGACGTTGGCGACACTATCATCCGCTACGGCAAGCCGAGTGAGGCGGGAATAAGAGAGATCAACCCGACTTTCGCAAGGCACAATCTACAGATCAGCGCCGGATTTGGGTTCCGGTTCTAAGGGCATAGACCAAGAGGAAGACTCTAATGAAACAGGTTGAAGACTCTCTTAGAAAGGAGAGATAAGAAAAACAACGGCTTTTATTAGAGGCGCAACTGCGTTGAAGATCCCTTTCTTTGCAACGCTAATGCTATCACTAGCGAGAATGTTGGAATGGCGCAGATTGCGGAACCTGTGCATCCGAAACTCCATAAACGCTACAAGAATGCTCCTGACGAGAAAATCAAAAAGGCGTTTGCCGAAGCAAGCAACATCGAGAAGCAAATCATGAATCTAATTGCAAAGCATGAGAAACGTTTCGTTCTTGAAAATGTTTCTACCCCTCACCTGATTTATGATTTAACTCCTGGGCATCCCGGTCGAACTTATACCTCGTTTGCGTGGAGAAGAAACGGCACAGGTCTGCGTATAGCGGTTGAACTCGAGTTTAACAAAGAGGAGACAGTCAGGTCTTTTCGATTGGGATTAGAAGGGATTTCCTTGGGCGAGTTTTTTGAAGCGCCGGGAATTGGGGGCGAGGCGGTTTTGGTGAAGAACGTCGAGTTCAATAAGAAGATGACGAATGTTGGGCTTCATTTTGTAAAAGGCCGCGCAATGGTCAGCGTTTACCTTAGCAACCACCAAAGAAGCAGAGAGGAGAACGAGAAAGAACTGATGGAGATCGTTCGGCTAATAGAACCATTGATCATCGCCCGGCCTGACTTTAACGATCCCTAAAGACGCAGCCCCAAAAACCGGAAGGGTCATGCAGCATTACTAATTCGGAAGGGTCATGCACCATTACTAATTATTACTTCATGATTGGTCAAGCGTTGCGGGGAAGAAAATGCGGTAGGGGAAAATAGAAAAGGCCCGCCGCTTTCGGCGAGCCCTGCGTTCTCAGACAGGAGACGCATTTCGGACCTAAATATTTACACCAACCAGACGCGGATTGGCCTTCTTCTGCAAAAGCTTGCGAAGCTTGAGCCGAGCCTTGTGGAGCTGCGACTTCGACGTGCCGACCGAGCATCCGAGGATGCGAGCGACCTCTTCGTGTTCGAAGCCCTCAACGTCGTGGAGCAAGAAGACGTTCTTGTAACCGTCCGGAAGCTGCTCGATGGCGTGCTCAAGGGCGATCTTGTCAACGACCTGCATCCGCTCCGGGTCGGTCGTGCCCGTGACCACCTGGTCCGGCGTTTCGCCTTCTTCGGTGACCTTCTCGTACTTCACGTTTCGCTTGCGGAAGTGCATCAGGACCTGATTGACCGTCATCCGGTGCAGCCACGTGGTAAAGGCCGAGTCGCCGCGGAAGCTGCCGATCTTACGATAGAGCTGGATGAAGACATCCTGCGTAAGGTCTTCGGCTTCGTAAGCATTCTGGAGCATTCGAAGACAGATCGAATAGACCCGGCGATGATGCCGCTGATAGATCTCTTCAAAGGCCGCCATGTCGCCGGACGCCGCCGCCTGAGTAAGCTCAAAGTCGCTCGTGTCCGCGAGCGGAGAAACGTATTTGGCCGAAGTCGTTTCGTTCTCCGCGGCCGCCGTACCGCTCTGCCAGATAGGATAGTTCAAGGTTTCTGTAGTCATTTCCGTGTATCCCCCGCTATCCCAAGAATCAAAAAGCGTGCCAAACCCCGAAAACCTTCCCATACCGGCCCTTTTTCTCCTATTTTTATTGTATTTTCGAGGCATACCTTTCATTTCGCCGAACATCAAAGAGAGGATTCAATTCGTTCTCGTGTCGGCTTTACGTAGCAGTGCGCACGATATGGTATAGTTGTCTCTTGAACGATTTTGATACATATTCTGTGGCGACGCTCACGTACAAATCCCATTTCAATAACGGTTTATTCCGCTCAATAAGAACGCTCGGGCTCGGACCGGCTTGCGTTCGGTTGCATGCGGTCTTGCTTGCGGCCGTTTTTTTCGCTGGAACAGCCGTTGCACAGCCTCAGCCGAATGTTCGAACTCAGGAATTTGACGAAAAGGACGGCGTGCCGGTAATCCTCAAACACCTGCCGAATTGGGAGGCTGTTCGAGGCAATGCAGCATTTATCGCCTCGAAGGAAGAACTTGTTCGGGTGATAGGCGAACGCCAGGTCAATAGTGCGATCGAGTTCGTCGGCGGCACCGAAGCGGCGAGTGCGGTTTATCCGGAAGGGCGGCTTCTGATAGTTGAATACACAACGCCGCAGTTCGCCTCGGCAGCCGATGTTGAATTTCTGCGTATCCTCACACAGACGCTGACCGAACCGCCGACGGTCTATCGGCGGGTTGGAAACTACGCCGTTTTCGTTTTCGATACTCAGGACGCAGAGGCCGCCGCCGGACTCATCGACCAGGTGAAGTACGAGAAAGACATCCAGTGGCTCGGGGAAAGCCCGTTTCTTCTACAGAACTTGGAGCGGTACTTCGTCACGACATCGCGGGACATAATCTACTCGATCATCTTGTGGATCTTTATGGGTTTCGCGGTTGCCATACTGCTCGGCGGAATCGCCGGATACACCTACTTCAAATACCGCGAGGGCGTACGCGAAAAGATGGTCGCGTTTTCGGACGCAGGAGGGATCACACGCCTTAACCTCGACGACCTTTCAGAGCCTATCACGCCGGAGTAGCAGATCACTCCGGCAATGCATCGATCAGCCTGTCGATGTCTTCCTTGTTGTTGTAAAAATGCGGCGCGATACGAAGACGGTCACCCCGCGGCGAGACGATGACACCCGCGTCGCGAAGTCTTTGCGCCACTTCATTGCAATGCAGCCCGCCGAGATGTTCAATACAGACGATCGCCGACGCTTCCGAGGGCTCGCGAGAGCTGATAATGCGGTAATTTCTGCCGGCAAGCCGCTCGCAGAGATAGCCCGAAAGCTCGGCAAGATAGCTGCGAATGTTACCGAGGCCCGCCTGCCCAAGAAGCAGCAGACTTTGCTCTAGCCCGTAGAATAGCGATGATGGCCCGGTTCCGCTCTCCCAGGCGAGAGCGTTTTGTTTGAATGGCTGTTCCCGGTCGTCAAAGTCCCAGGGAGTTTCGACGCTGATCCAACCGACGAAGACCGGATCGACCCGTTCGCGAGCGCGTTCCGATACGTAAAGAATGCCGCAGCCCTCCGGGGCACAAAGCCATTTGTGGCTCGCTCCGGCCGCGACATCGACCCGAGCGGCCTCAAGATCAAATCCCATCTGTCCGAGGCCTTGAATAACGTCAACAGCGAAAAGGGCATTGGCTGCCCGGGCCGCGGTTCCGATCCTTTCAAGATCGGCGAGAAAACCCGAAGCGAATTGGACAGCACTAACAGCAACGACGCGCGTTTTCGAGTCGATCATGTCGATGAGTTCGTCGATCTCGTATCGTCCGTCGCGTTCATGGCAAATGCGCAGTTCAACGCCAAAACGGTCGCGAACACGCCGCCACGGGTAGAAGTTTGCCGGAAACTCATTGCCGAATGTGACGATGTTGTTGCCCGGGTTCCATTCCAGCCCCGCCGCGACCGCCGCAAAGCCGTCCGACGTGTTGCGCATGAAAGCGATCTGTTCCGGGCTGACGTTCAGCATTCCGGCAAGGAGTTCGCGACAGCGTCCCTTCGTTTTGACCCACTCGGAATAATGCTCCGAACCATTCATGGCTACGTCGTTAAGCTGCCAATTGACAGCCTCGATCGCCGTCCACGGCATCGGCGAAACGGCAGCGGAGTTAAGGTAGGCGTATTGCTCGGTGGCGGCAAAAAGCGAACGGATCTCAGGCGTCATTGGAAAGATTCTATAACAAGCATTGCCGACCTATGAACCGATGCAACTCGAGTAAGGAAAAGAACTCGTTGACAAATCTCCCATCGGGGCAGAAAATCGAAGATGTTTAGTGCGGTCAACCATTTGCCCGCATTTCGGAATCAAACACAATAAAAGTGTTCAACGGCAAGAAAAAAAGAACCATACCATTCGGACCGCTTGATCCGGCGGATGATCTCGACATCGCAGTGCATCACTACCGCAAGCAGTCGCGAACATTCCTCTGGGCCGAGGGAATGCGGCTGGTTCGTGACGTCTTTTTGATCCTTGTCGTTTTTGTCCTGCTAGGTGTGTTCGCTATCCAACCGGTTGTCGTCGAAGGAGAATCGATGCTACCGCATCTGCATAATGGCGAACGGCTTCTCGTCAACAAACTCGTTTACTACAACATTCAAAGCGTAAGTTGGGGCCATTTAGAGCGAGGCGATATCGTTGTTTTTTGGTTTCCGCGAGAGCCGGATAAGAGCTACGTGAAAAGGATCATCGGGCTGCCGGGCGAAACGGTCGAGGTCAGGAACGGCCGGGTTTATATCAACGGTGTCGAGCTACAGGAAGATTATCTTGACACCGAACACAACCAAAGCCTCCCGACCTGGCCCGCGAAAAAGGTCGATCCCCATCATTTCTTTGTAATGGGTGATAACCGAGATAATTCGTCTGATTCGCGTTATTGGGGCCTCGTTCCCGAGAAGTACATTTACGGGAAGGCGTTCTTTCGCTACTGGCAGCCGGACAAGATCGGCTTCGTCGAACATGGAGATTATAAGGACTCAGGACTCGAAAACCTTTCAGATACGCGTACCGTTCAATAGTGATTCAAGCTCCCCCGCATTTCCAAACAAAGTCAACTTAACTGCCGACGACGGTTGCGATAAACTGGATTACAGATGATTAAAGCAAGTCCGGCGATAATTGTTCTGGAGGATGGCCGCTCCTTTCGCGGCACCGCGTTCGGCTCTGAGGGCGAAGCCTTTGGGGAAATGGTCTTTAACACATCGATGACGGGTTATCAGGAGATCCTGACCGACCCGAGCTATACCGGGCAGATCATTTGCATGACGTATCCGCTGATCGGCAATTATGGCGTTAATGAGTCAGACGTCGAATCCCACCGTCCTTGGGCTCAAGGCTTTGTGGTAAAGGAAGCGTCGCGGATCGCCTCGAACTGGCGATCGACCGAAACACTGCAAGACTACCTTTCGCGAAACAGCATCGTTGGAATCGAAGGCATCGATACTCGGGCCCTTGTCCGACACATTCGTGACAAAGGAGCAATGCGCGCCGTTATCTCGACGACGGATCTTGACCATACCAGCCTTCTCGAAAAGGTGCGTTCCTCGCCTGATATGAAAGGCCGCGAACTCGCTACGGAAGTCACTGCCGAGGCGAGCTTCGAATATCCAACAGCCACCAATGCCAGGTACCATATCGTCGCTTACGACTTTGGCGTGAAGACGAATAGCCTGCGGGAATTTGCGAAGTTCGGCTGCCGGGTGACGGTCGTACCGGCAGGAGCAACGGCCGAAGAAGTTATAGCGCTCGAGCCCGACGGCATATTTCTTTCGAACGGCCCCGGCGATCCCGCTTCGATGACCGCAGTGATCGAAGAGATCCGAAAACTCGCCGCTTCGCAAAAGCCGATTTTCGGCATTTGCCTAGGTCATCAGTTGATCGGGCAGGCCTTCGGAGGGCGGACATTCAAGATGAAATTCGGCCACCGCGGTGGCAACCAGCCGATCAAAAACCTCGCGACCGGAAAAGTCGAGATCACCTCACACAACCACGGATTTGCTGTTGATCCCGATTCGCTTCCCGCGGATGTCGAAGTGACGCACATTAACCTCAACGACAACACGGTGGCCGGCCTTCGGCACAAAAATTTGCCGGTATTTTCCGTCCAGTATCACCCGGAGTCAGCCCCCGGCCCGCATGATTCGGAATATTTGTTTGAGCAGTTTGTGAGAATGATGAAAAATAAATAGGCCACATAGGACGCATATGCCCTCCTATATGGCCTTTACCTAGATAAGCCTACCTACTGCCCGATACCGAAAATGTACGGCGCGATGACGAGCGAGACGATGGACATCAGCTTGATGAGGATGTTCATCGACGGGCCTGATGTGTCCTTGAAGGGATCGCCGACCGTATCGCCCGTTACCGAGGCCTTATGCGGCTCGGAGCCCTTGTAATACATCTCGCCGTTGATCTCAACGCCTTTCTCAAACGACTTCTTCGCGTTGTCCCAGGCACCGCCGGCATTGTTCTGGAAGATGCCCATCAACACGCCCGAAACGGTCACACCTGCAAGCAAACCGCCGAGAACTTCTGGACCAAAGGTGAACCCGACGATGACCGGAGTGATCAAAGCGATCGCACCGGGCAAAAGCATTTCGCGGATTGAGGCCTTGGTTGAGATCTCAACGCATTTCTCATATTCCGGCTTGGCTTCATATTCCATGATGCCCGGGATCTCGCGGAACTGACGCCGCACTTCCTGCACCATGTCCATCGCAGCCTTGCCGACCGCCTGAATACACAAGGCAGAGAAGATGAACGGGATCATGCCGCCGATGAAGAGCCCGGCGAGAACGTTCGCTTTGTAGATATCGATCCGCTCGATACCGGCGATGCCGACGAAGGCTGCGAATAGGGCGAGGGCAGTTAGCGCAGCACTTGCGATCGCGAAGCCTTTTCCGGTTGCCGCAGTTGTATTTCCGACCGCATCGAGGATGTCGGTCCGCCCGCGAACTTCGGCCGGGAGCTGGCTCATCTCAGCAATGCCGCCGGCGTTGTCGGCGATCGGGCCGAAGGCGTCGATAGCGAGCTGCATCGCGGTCGTCGCCATCATCCCTGAGGCGGCGATGGCCACGCCGTAGAGCCCGGCGAAGTAATATGACGTAACGATACCGGCGGCCAGCGTGATGATCGGGATAACGGTCGATTTCATTCCGACAGCGAGCCCGCCGATGATGTTCGTCGCGTGGCCGGTCGAGGACTGCTGAACGATCGAATTTACCGGCTTTTTGCCCATCGCCGTGTAGTATTCGGTCGCGTAGCTCATGATCGCCCCGACGATCGTTCCGACGACGATCGCGTAGAAAACGCCCCATTTATCGAACGACTGCGAGCGGAGCGTGATCTGCCCGTCCGGCAGTATCCACATCACCGCAAATAACGAAGCGACAACCGTCATGATCATCGCCGACCAGTTGCCGAGGTTGAGGGCATTCTGCACCGAGGCATTTTCGCCGCTGATGCGGACGAACAGCATTCCGACCACTGAAAAGACGATACCAAGCCCGCCGATGACCATCGGTAGCAGGATCGGAGCGAGCCCGCCGAGCGCGTCACGCGAGGTGATCTCCTGCCCTAGCACCATCGTCGCGAGGATGGTTGCCACGTATGACCCGAAAAGATCGGCGCCCATGCCCGCGACGTCGCCGACGTTGTCGCCAACGTTATCGGCGATTGTGGCCGGGTTGCGGACGTCGTCCTCGGGAATGCCGGCCTCGACCTTACCGACGAGGTCGGCGCCGACGTCAGCCGCTTTCGTGTAGATACCGCCGCCGACGCGTGCAAAAAGTGCGATCGATTCAGCACCGAGCGAGAAGCCGGTCAGTACCTCGATCGCGGTCCTTACCTGATTTACGCCGAGGTCGGCAAAGAGGGCGAGAAATGCAATGAACAGCCCGCCAAGCCCGAGGATCGCGAGGCCGGCAACGCCGAGACCCATCACCGAACCGCCCGTAAATGAAACGGCGAGTGCGTGCTTGAGGCTCGTCCTTGCGGCCTGAGTCGTCCGGACGTTTGCTTTGGTCGCGACCTTCATCCCGATGTAGCCGGCCGTCGCCGAGAAGACCGCTCCGATCAGGAACGCGATGGCAATGGTCCAGTGCGAGTGGATCTCGCGGCCATTGACCTCATGCACCGTGCCCGAATAGGCAAGCAAGGCGGCCGTGATAACGGCAAAGATGCTCAGCACCCGCCACTCGGCCTTCAAAAATGCCATTGCGCCCGCGGCGATGTGGCCCGCAAGCTCCTGCATATTCTGCTCGCCGGCGTCCTGCTTGCCGACCCAGGCAGATTTGAATGCCATTACCAGAATGCCGAAAAGCCCCAACGCGGGCACCAGATAAATAACGTAATCGTTCATAGTCTTTTCGATCTTGTGCTTCCGGCCCCGCGGGCCGCAGAAACACCCTCTCAAGATAGATATTTACTAACTTATATTGGGATGCGAACTAAAAAAGTCCTTTGAATACCAAAACCTAGAATTATCGAACAAATGCCGCCATTTCACAACCAACCGCGGGCGAAAAAGGTTCGGGTACGGGCCGGCCTCGATGAAATGTCAGAAGAGAGGGAAAGTATCGGGATGTTCTGCGAGTCGGCGTGTGGCATTTAGACCTTAAAAGAAGTGGTGATATTCACTGGCCGGCGTTCCAATCCCAGGCCACGATCACCCATCGGGTCCCGCTCTCGCCGGTGTATTCGGCCACTTCGCGAAATCCGAGCTTTCGGTGGGCTGCAAGCGAGCGCGTATTGCTGCTCGCGACCTCGGTGATCGCGATCGGGTACCGCGTAGAAAACTGGCGTTGATATTCACGGTAAAGCCCCTCGAAAACGCCCTGCCCGCGAAACTCCTTTGCGACACATACCTGACCGATGACCATGTAGGCAGACCCGCGAAGGTCGTGGCCGAATACCGAAAGTCGATCAAACTCCGCGAACATCTCAAACAATATCGGAATTCGATGGCGGCTCGCCTTGGTCATGGCGAGAACGTAGCCGGCAATGCGGCCATCCTTGATTGCGATAACGTGTCGTTCGATGTCGTTCAGCTCACGAAGCAGCTCAAGCGAGTGCGAAACTGTAACGAAGCCTTCTCGCTCTAGCTCCTTCGATGTGAGGCCTGCCGCCAGATTGCTCTGCTGAAGATCAAGTATGCCCACAAGCTCATCGTCAGTTTCCGCTTGCTTGAATTCCACCATACAAAGTAAGACGCTATCGCGAAACCGATAATGACATCAAGGAACGAATTTCCCCTTAAGTTCGGGCGAGGCGCAGATGTTCAATCGTTTCCTGACCGGCCGAATGACGCCCTGCCATTTTTAGGCGGGATCTTTCTCTCCAGCGGCGGATTACAGGTGTCCGGTGACGCGTTTCCCGGATTCGGTCGTGGGAATTTCCTGGCAGTGACCCACAACATTTTTCAAAACCGTCAAGAGCGTCCGGTGCTGTGGCGCCGTAAAAGCATAAAACCCTTGAGGCTGTGACCGCAGCGGCCAACGCCGCGGATCCGTTTGCGCGCCCGGGAGAAAAAACCTCGCATTCGATGAATGGATGTGCTATAAATGCAACCTCCGTGCGAGCACGGCACGCAAAGATATCATTTGTGAGGACACTAACTATGCAGCTAGACAGACAATGCGAAAATTTCATGGGCGGCCCTTCGGTGCCATTTGCCGAACGGTTCCACGTAACGATCTGCCCAAAGGGCTTGATCTTTCTCAACCAACGGGCACACAAGGCGATCGGCCGGCCGCTCGCCGTCTATCTTTACTTTAACCGGCAGAAGGACCTGATCATCCTCGAACCGACGGATGCGATCACCGCCCGGCCGGCTTTCAAGCTGAAAGAGGACGCCCGAATGTCCGGCCGACGCATCTACGCCAACCCCTTTTGCAGGCACTTCGGCATCCGGCTGAAAACCACCGAACGCTTCATCAACCCCAAGATCGACGCCGTCGGCCGCATGTACCTCAACCTCTCCGAAACCGTAACCGTCTCCCGCGGCCCTAGGAGGCGGGGACGAGAAATTGGGAAGTTTGATTGAGGTGCTGTGTGGACATAGTGGACTGGGTGGATCGAGTGGACATGTTTGAGATGATTGCATTGTGGGCAGGATGGACGGGCGGGTTATAATGCTCCGGTAAAAAGCGGCAAATTATATCGACGGCGGTCACATAATAAGGATGGAGCGACAAAGGAAACCGGAGAAACTAATTCCGCTGCACGGGGGCTACCGAAAGCTTAAGAGTTTTCAGATGGCCCAACTTGTTTATGATGTGACGGTCCGGTTCTGCGGCCGGTATATCGACAAGCGGAGCAGAACAAATGACCAGATGGTGCAGGCGGCGCGGAGCGGTGTGCAGAACATCGCAGAGGGTAGCCAAGCGAGCGGGACCTCGAAGAAGATGGAGCTAAAGCTGACGAACGTTGCGAGGGCGAGCCTTGAGTAACTCCGTCTTGATTACGAGGACTTTCTTCGGCAGCGGGGGCTACGGCAATGGGAGCGTTCGGACGGGCGAAGGGCACTGCTGATAGACAGCCGGCCGGCGACCGCCGATGATTTTGCCGAGTGGGTGCGGGCGGTGAAAGAGGGTGGACAGAATGGACTTGGTGTACACGATGGACCGGTAAAGGCGGATGCGTCGTCCGCCGGGTCCGCGGGGTCCACGCTGTCCATTCAACCGATCTACCCTGAGATCGCAGCCAATGGAGCACTTGCGCTTATCACCGTAGCGTGCAGCCTGCTCGACCGGCAGATCGCTTCGCTTGAGAAGGCATTTGTCGAAGAAGGCGGCTTCACTGAAAGGCTTTATCGCGTCCGGACGGCGGAGCGGGCAAAGGACCGGCGATAAGCGGAGCATTTTCGTTAAGCCGTTAGCATTTAGCGGTTAGCTGTAAGCTTTTTGGCGGGTGGCGGGGGAAAGTTGGTCTTCGGCAAAGATATTCGTTTATAATCCCTTAGCGTTTCAAACAGCAGCAAGGCCTTTATTGAGGAGGACGCGAGCGATGCCGGTTACGGATCCGAGGGTTGATGCATACATCGAGAGGTCGGCGGAATTTGCCCGGCCGATCTTGACGCATATTCGGAAGCTGGTGCATCGGGCGTGTCCGGACATTGAAGAGGAGATCAAGTGGGGGATGCCGCACTTTGATTTCAAGGGGCCGGTCTGCAACATGGCGGCGTTCAAGCAGCACTGCGCGTTCGGTTTTTGGAAGCAGCAGTTGCTTGAGCACGAGGCTATCGACTCCGAACGCAACACGCTGAGCAGCTTTGGCAAGATCGCCTCGCTCAAGGACCTGCCGAAGGACAAGGTCATCATCGAACTTGTCCACAAGGCAGTCGAGCTAAATGAAAAGGGAATCAAGCTGCCGCAGAAAAAGCCGGCAGAACGTGCGGAGTTGGTCGTCCCGGAGATACTTGCGAAGGCTCTCGCCGGAAACAATAAAGCAAAAGCCGCTTTCGACAAATTCAGCTACAGCCACCGGAAGGAATACATCGAGTGGATAAACGAAGCGAAGACCGAACCGACCCGTGAAAAACGTACCGCCACCGCCATCGAATGGCTCAGCGAGGGGAAGAGCCGGAATTGGAAATACGAGAAAGAGAAAAAGTGAAAAGGTGAAAGAGTGAAAAAGTGAAAAAGGTAAAAGATTAAAGCGGTAACGGTCCGGTTTCAACTTCAAGTTTCTTAACTTTTGAACCTTTTCACTTTCGCGCTTTTTAACAATTAAACTCTCCTCTCTTATACTCACGAGATATGCCTGAACCAATACTTTTAGCAAAACGCGAAGCGAGCGAATTTAACCTCTTGATGGAAATGTCGAACCGGCACGGTGTGGTAACCGGGGCGACCGGAACGGGCAAGACCGTGACGCTGCAGAAGATGGCTGAGGGCTTCAGCCAACGCGGCGTTCCGGTCTTCGTGGCGGACATCAAAGGCGACCTGAGCGGCGTCAGCCAAACGGGCGGAAACCACCCTAAGATCCTGGCGAGGCTCGAGCAGCTTGGGCTTGCGGACACAAAGTTTGAGGGCAGCCCGGTCACGTTTTGGGACGTTTTTGGCAAAGAGGGCCATCCGTTGCGGGCGACCATCTCGGAGATGGGGCCGCTGCTGCTTTCGCGGATCCTGCAGCTTAACGAAACGCAGGAGGGAGTTCTCACGCTCGCTTTCAAGATCGCGGACGAGGGCGGCATGCTCTTGCTTGACCTGAAGGACCTGCAGCAGCTTCTGATCTTCGTGGCTGAAAATGCGTCGGAATTTACAACGCAGTACGGCAATGTTTCGAAGGCATCGGTCGGTGCGATCCAACGCGGGTTGCTGCAGCTTGAACAGCAGGGCGGGCACGAATTCTTTGGCGAGCCGGCCGTACGGCTTGAAGATTTTATGCAGACGCTCGGCGGCAAAGGCGTGATAAATATCCTCGCCGCCGATGAGCTGATCAACTCGCCAAAGCTGTATTCGACGTTCCTGCTTTGGCTGCTTTCCGAGCTTTTCGAAATGTTGCCCGAGGCCGGCGACCTCGATAAGCCAAAGCTCGTCTTCTTTTTTGATGAGGCCCACCTGCTCTTCAGCGACGCGCCAAAGGCATTGGTCGAGAAGATCGAGCAGGTCGTCAGGCTCATTCGCTCCAAGGGCGTCGGCGTTTATTTTGTGACGCAGAGCCCGGCGGACATCCCGGACAAGGTGCTCGCCCAGCTCGGCAATCGGGTCCAACACGCGCTTCGTGCCTATACGCCGAAGGAGCAGGAGGCCGTGAAGGTCGCGGCTAAGAGCTTTCGCGAAAATCCCGAGGTCGATACGGTCAAGACCATCTCGGAGCTCGGCGTCGGCGAGGTGCTGATCTCTCTCCTCGATGAAAAGGGCGTGCCGACGGTGGTCGATCGTGCCTTTGTCGTGCCGCCCGCGAGCCAGATCGGGCCGATCACACCCGACCAGCGAAAGCAGCTGATCGATACGTCGATCGTGGCCGGCATTTACGACACAGCCATCGACCGCGAATCGGCGTTCGAGATGCTGACCAAACGTGCCGAAGAAAAGTCAGCGGCCGAAGAAGAGGCAAAGGCCCAACTCGAGGCCCAGAAAGAAGCCGAACGCCAGGCAAAGGCCGAGCGAGCTGCATCTCGCCAGCCGGATGGGATCGTCGAATCGGTTGTAAAGAGCGCCGCCCGCTCCGCTTCGACCTCGATCGGCCGGCAGATCGGCAACACGATCGTCCGCGGCATTCTTGGCGGCATCTTCGGCGGCTCGACCTCAAAGAAGAAATCGAGTTGGTTTTAGCGAGGGAGATATATGCCAAACGAAACGATTCTCCTCGTCGGCACCGCAAAGGGGTTATTCATCCTCCGCGGCGGTGGTGGCAAGTGGTCGATCGAGGGGCCGCACTTTCCGGGGCTCGCTGTTTACTCGGCGTTTCTCGATCAGCGGAAGGGCCGCAACGAGATGTGGGCCGCACCGGCGAGTTGGCATTTCGGCGCCGAACTCTGCAAGAGCACGGACATGGGCAAAACCTGGGACCAGCCGGAGAAACGGCGGATCAAGATGCCCGCGACGACGAAAAAGCCGCTTGAGAATATCTGGCAGATAACCGCGGGCGGCGACAGCGATTCGCTTTACGTTGGCGTAGCACCCGCTGCGCTTTTCGAATCGCACGACCGGGGCGAGACCTGGTCGCTCAACAAAGGGCTTTGGAAGCATCCGCACCGGAAGCAGTGGCAGCCGGGCTTCGGCGGGCTTTGCCTGCACACGATAGTCACCGACCCCAAGAACCCAAAGGACATCAAGATCGCGATATCGACCGGCGGCGTCTATCAATCAGCCGATGGCGGCGAAACGTGGAAGGTGACGAACACCGGCGTTTCGGCCTATTTCATGCCGAATAAATATCCTGAGTTCGGCCAGTGCGTGCACAAGATCGCCCGGCATCCATCGAAGAAGAAGCTCTTTTTCTTGCAGAATCACCACGGAGTTTACCGCAGCCGAGACGGTGCCATTACGTGGGAAGAGATCGAAAGCGGCCTGCCGTCAAATTTCGGTTTCGGCCTGACGGTGAGCGAGGCCGGCTCGGCTTTCATCGTTCCGCTCCAAAAGGACGCCGAGCGATTTACCTGCGAGGGCAAGCTGCGTGTTTACCGCACCCGCGACGAGGGGAAAAGCTGGCAGCCGCTGACGAAGGGCCTGCCGCAGAAGAACGCATACGAGGTGGTTTTGCGCGATGCGGTTACCTCGACCGGCAACAACATCTTTTTCGGGACAAAGAACGGGAAGCTCTTCGCCTCTCACAACGACGGCGATTCGTGGAAGATGATCGAAGGCTCGCTGCCGGAGATCTGCTGCGTAAAGGCATACACGCTCTGATGAAGGTTTATCTAAGCGGGCATTTGAAGCAGTTTGCGGGCGGCGAAACGGAG
The DNA here is from genome assembly GCA_019639135.1 of Acidobacteriota bacterium. Classification (GTDB taxonomy): domain Bacteria; phylum Acidobacteriota; class Blastocatellia; order Pyrinomonadales; family Pyrinomonadaceae; genus OLB17. Next base: position 1,245 of record JAHBSL010000015.1, on the reverse strand, counting down.
GTCAGCCTGCCGGGTAGTTTTACGTCGGTCGGCGAGGCTCTAGGTGGCTTATGGTCGCTGCATCCGGCGCTTCGCGACCGCGTGCTGGACGAGCAAGGCAAGATCCGCACCCACGTCAACGTCTTTCTCGGCGACAAAAGCGTGAAGCAAGCCAATGGCCTTGAGACGGCGATCGATACGGACGAACTTCACATCTTCAATGCGGTCAGCGGCGGGTAATGCTAATAAAGAACGCAATTTTGGACCGCATCAAGGCGGGTGAGATCACACTGATCTTTCGCCGTTGGAAGAAGTGCGGCGTTAAGGCGGGCGGGACGCAAATGACGCAGCGTGGCGTTTTGGCGGTCGATTCGGTCGAGGTTGTCACGGAGCGAAAGATCACGCCGGCGGACGCGGCGGCTGCGGGGTTTGCCTCGAAAGGTGATCTTTTGGCCTCGATGCCGCCGGCCGAGGAGGGCACGGCGATCTACCGCATCGGCGTGCGTTGGGTGGGCGAAGACCCGCGAAAGGCACTTCGTTCCGAAGCCGATCTTTCAAAGGCCGAACTCGATGAGATCATTGCCAAACTCAAGAAGCTCGACGCCGGCAGCAAACGCGGCCCGTGGACGAGAGACTATCTGCAGATGATCCACGACCAACCCAACACCCACGCCGCCATCCTCGCCGAACAGATCGGCCTCACCATTCCTACCTTCAAACCCTGGGTCCGCAAACTTAAAGCCCTCGGCCTGACCGAATCCCTCCGCCCTGGCTACCGCCTCTCACCACGCGGCGAGAAGGTACTGAATGCTCTCAAGCAGAGATAACTCAAAAATTTAGTTCAGCGGAAGGAGTTTTTGAAAAAGCAGGCAAAAACGATGCTATAATCCGAGGCCTATGTTTGTCCGGATCGTAATAATAGTCTTGGCTGTCATGATCCTTCGCCCGATCGCGATCGCACAGGGCGGGTTCTTCCAAAAGGAAATGGTCAGGAAAGGTAAACACTTTTCGTTTCCTGTATTCTCTCAACCGTCACGACGGCACGTTGCGAAAAAGATCAACAGGTTTCTTCAACTCTCGGAGTTGTATATCATCGCTAAGCCACCGTACACTCACCGGATTTTCGAACAATCGACGGCCAATGACGGAAGCATCTACGGCGGAAAGGGTGCAATCCGCGCAAACGTTTATTCGAATAACGATAGGGTCTTGTCGGTTGGTTTTACTCAGGCTTCCTGTGGCGCTACTTGTGGTTACTGGAATAGC
>JAHBSL010000014.1 GCA_019639135.1 Acidobacteriota bacterium | reverse complement strand
TATCATCCAATGCGATATTCCAAATCTGGAATTTGGAATTCTCGAAAGCCGGGATTCAGAACCTTCTACCACCCCGTCCGCCGAAGCGGCGTCCACCCCTCCTAATCAAGGAGGGGAGTTTGTTCCGGGCGACAGAACTCGCGTCGCTGGTGACGTCGCTGAATGCTGACCGTTGGACTTGATGGGGTGATTTTGTGAGAATGTAATGTTTTCGTAATTTTTGGGGAATTGCCCGGTGTTTCTGGGGGATTGCCGTGTCTGATCTAAACCGATGGTTGCTGAGAATCTTATCGGGTTCGATGCTTTGCCGCAGACCGTGCCGCATTACTGCATCGAATCTTTCCGCCGCAATAATAAACCGGACGCGTTGTCTTTCAAGATCGACGACGTTTGGCATAGGGTTTCGGGCTCGGACGCCATCGAGCGTATCCGGCGGATCGCGCTCGGGCTTTCGCGGATGGGCGTCAAGGCCGGCGACCGCATCGCCATCATCTCAGAGAACCGGCCGGAGTGGTCGTTCACGGACCTCGCGATTCTTTCGCTGCGGGCGGTCAACGTCCCGATCTACACGACGCAGGCCGTCGATCAGATCCGCTATATCATCGAAAATTCGGGGGCGAAGATGCTCTTCATCTCGGGCAAAAAGCTCTGGAAACACGCCGAATCGGTCATCCAGAGCATTGAGACCCTCGAGAAGCTGATCTTTTTCGACGCCGATTTTCTGCCCGAGGACAGCCGGGCGATGCGGCTCGCGGACGTTGAGGCAGAGGGCAGCCGCAAGGACGAGATCGACAACTTTGACGAGCTGCTGGCACAGGTCAAGGCCGACGACCTGGCGACGATAATTTACACCTCGGGGACGACCGGCGAGCCGAAGGGCGTGATGCTGACGCACGAGAATTTTACGTCGAACGTCGCGGCCATTTCGAAGGGCTTGCCGATCCGCAACACCGACCGCTCGCTCGCCGTTCTGCCGCTCTCGCACATCTTTGAAAGATCGGTGTTTTATGTGCTTTGCTCGAACGGCGTGGCGATCCATTACTGCGCGGCGTTCGACCAGATCGCCGGGCATCTGCAGGAAGTAAAGCCGACGATAATGACGGCCGTGCCGCGGCTCTTCGAGCAGGTCTATCACAAGATAGTCAAAAAAGGTAAGGCCGCCGGCGGATGGAAAACGAAGCTCTTCGATTGGGCGCTCGACGTCGGGCAGGATTATTGGCGGGCGAAGGATTTGCACGAGCCGGTGCCGGCGGTGCTCGCGGCAAAACACGCTCTCGCCTCGCGGCTCGTGTTCTCAAAGTGGCGTGCGGGCGTCGGCGGGCATCTGCGTTTCTTCGTCTCGGGCGGAGCTCCGCTTTCGAAAAAGCTTTCGTATGCCTTCTGGGCGGCGGGCATCCCGATCCTGCAAGGCTACGGCATGACCGAGGCCTGCATCACCTGCGCAAATCGGCCGGAGGACAACAAGGTCGGCTCGATCGGCACGCCTTTCGAGGGCATCGAGATGAAGATCGACCCGGGCAACGGCGAGATCCTCATCCGCGGGAAAAACGTGATGCAGGGCTATTATCAAAAACCCGAAGAGACGGCGAAGGTCATCGACAGCGAGGGCTATTACCACACCGGCGACGTGGGGTATGTGGACGAGGACGGGCACTTTTACGTCACCGACCGCATCAAGGACCTCTTCAAGCTCTCAAACGGCAAATATGTCGCCCCGCTCCAGGTCGAAAGCCTGCTCAAGCAAAGCCCGCTGATCGCTCAGCCGGTCGTTGTCGGCTCGGGCCGCAAGCAGGTCGGAGCCTTGATCGTGCCGGATTGGGATGCCATGAAAGAAACTCTCGCCGATGAAGGCATCGCCGTCGAGGGCAGCCGCGAAGAGCTCTGCGAGAATCCGCACGTCATAAAGCGCGTTCAGCGGGACGCGGTCGAACTGACCCGCGAGCTTTCAGATTTCGAAAGGGTAAAGCGTGTTTATCTGCTGCCGAGAGAATTCTCTATCGACAAGGGCGAAATGACCCCAACCCTCAAGATCAAGCGCTCGGTTATCGACGAGAAATACAGCGATGCGATAGATGAGATCTGCGGAGGATAATTAGGAAAAACGACCGATCAATCGGGCTTAACTTGAAACCGAGTCGATCTCCTTGATCAAGCGATCAAGAGTTCGGCTCGGTTCTTTTTTGCTCAGAATTGCCTCGGCAAGCTCGAAAAGCGGCTCCGGGATCTCCGGGCTGCTGACCTGCTCGTGGGCGTCATCAAGGATCGGGTAATGCTCGTAAAACTCTGCCTCGGCAGCACAAAAATCGCAGGTCCTTAGGTGCATGCGAATAAAGCCGCCATCGGCCACGGACATTTCGCCCGTCTGAAATGCGAGGAGGTCTTGTGAGGAAGGGCAATCGCCCTGTTTTTGGAAATCAGACATTATCTTCGATCAATGACGCCCATACTCGCAAGCCTCATTTGGGAGCGTTCATTTTGCACAGTTCAAGCGTTCATTTTGAGTAAATCGTTAATTATCAGCACCTTCCAGAATCGTAAACAGGCTGTCAGGCCGTTGCCGGGCGATTTGGTTATAGTGTGTTTAACAGATAAAAAAGTTGTTGCTCAATCTCTGAAATACTGCTAGTATTGAAACTGTCGGCGGGGTGCTCCTTTTGCCGGCAAGCCCGCCTTTCGACCAAATCAGGCAATTGGGACCGCAAAGACGTGACCATCACCACCGAGTACTTTAGAACATTTCAACAGATCGGGCTCGACCGAGTTCCTGACCTCAAAAGTTAGGCAAAAGCCTACGCGGTTTCATTGCATACTCAAACTTTGCTATGACAACACCCTCATCACAAGACTCCCAAGTCCGTTCGCTCTCCGGCCGCCCAATAAAGATCGGTAAGTGGAATGAGAATCTCGAAGCTTCGGACGTAAATCAGATCTGGATAGAGCTTCACCGGATCGTTTCGTCGCATCCGCTGGTGCGAGCGTCGCGGCGCGCCGGATTTCTGGTCGAAGAGGGGAGATACAATGCTTACACGGACCTGACCCAGGAGTTGTTCGTCACACTTCTAAGCAAAGACCGATTCCAGCACTATATAGAGACCGGGATGTCCGATCAGCAGATCGAGGCCGAGATCAGCCAGATCGAGTTGAGCAATATGCTCACGTCCGAATTGCGGAAACGGTACCCGGAGTCTTACCGTCTTGCGCGACGCATTTCGACCATAGTTCAGCAGAGCCGGAGGTTCAAGCGGTTCGACAATCTAGGAAATCCCGACGCCCACCGCCGATTAGCGGACAGGCTTTATGGACTTGCAAATTGGCCCGATCAGAAGACCAGGCGTGATGTTCAGGAAATGGATGGCCGCGTAAAGACGGTCGCCTTCTTTGCCCGCGACACTCGGATGGTCGGCTGCACGGGCGATGCACAGATCGTGATCAGCAATGTCGAACTCGAAAAGCTCATCATCCGCATCTTCAAGGCGATAGATTCGCCGGTCGATATGCGTTCGCTGCGGTCGTTCGTTATGTCCCGGCTTCCGATAATGGACATCCACCTAGTGCCGGTCGGCGGCTCAGGAGATAGTGATGACCCCGAGCGGATGCCGATGGAGATCGCGGATACGCGGGAGACACCAGAGGACGGCTATATACGCAGCGAAGCGGAAGCGAACGCGGCAGGACGCGTTGACGAGTTCATTGAGGAACTTAGTGTTTCGGTCCGCGGTAAGGAGAAGCAATTCGACCGGATGCTGCGGGTGCTCTGGCATTGCTACTTGATCTCTGACGGCGGGACGCAGCTCGAGGTCGCGGAGATGCTCGAGGTCTCGGATTCGCTTGTTTCGGACTATCGCAAACGGATCGAAGCGAACCTTCAGGGCTTGGCGTTTGACGGTGTGAACGAGGCCAGGCAGTTCGAGAAAGCGCTCAAGCAAAGAGTTCGGTCAGAAATAGACTTGCGCGATCAGCGGATCGCGGTTTAGTCGCCTATCCTGGCCATCGCCTCGGCAAAACGCGGATCATCGCGAAGCGAATCAAGATTTCTATCAAGCTCGAAGTGAGGTTTATTCTCATTTCCGAGCTTGATCGCTTTATTGAGCCATTTGAAGGCGAGGTCCTTTTCGCCGAGAACGGCGTATGCAGAGGCCGCCCAATAGGCCGTGTCATGGTCGGCCTTGGCGAGTTTAAGAGCGTCTTCGGTAAGTTGAGACCGGGCATCTTCTTGTCTTCCGGCACCGGCGAGGAAGAGGGCGTAGAGCGGACGAACGCCATCCATCCGCGGATGTGCGGCAAGCACTTCTTCCATCAACCGGATCGCATCCTCGGCATCGCCGCGATAATAGTAGGTCGATGCACGGAAGAGCTTGAGCATCGGGTGGTTCGGCTCGGCACGTTCGCCTATCTCGAGTTCGGCGATCGCCCTGTCATATTCGCGTTTGTAAACGAAGATCCTGGCCCTGTTGTAGGCCGATACCGCACGGGCTGCCGGGTCGAGACGCGAAAGGCGTTCGAAAGCCTTCAGCGATTCCTCATACTCGCCGTCCAAACGGTGAACTACGCCTTTAACAAAGAACAAGGGGGGTTCATTTGGGAACTGTTTAGTTAGGAGATCGATCTCGGCTCGGGCTTTCTTTTTCTCGCCGCGGGCCATGTAGATCATGACCATCAGCACGCGTGCCTCGACAACGTTCGGGTCATATGAGAACGCTTTGCTGAACGCCGATTCGGCGAGTGTATAATCTTCCGTTTCGCCCAGGCCCTTGAAAACACGATTTGCGTAGCAGGCTCCGAGACCGCTGTATGCAAGAGCAAAATGCGGGTCGAGCTCGACGGCACGCTTGAAATTTTGGATGGCCGCGTCGCAATCTTCGGCCGAAAGCGTGCGGAAAATGAATCGGCCGAAGTGGTCGCGGCCGCGGAGATATTCTTCCCAGGCTTCGTGATTGTCCGTCATCCGGCGACCGAGCTTTTCCTGTTCGTTCTCGGAAAGCTCCATCCGCAGACCTTCGAGGATCTTCTGAGCGATCTCATCCTGAAGGTTCAGAACATCGCTCGCATCGGCATCGATCCGGTCGCTCCAAAGTATATCGCCGGTCAACACGTCGATCAGTTGTGCTGTTACGCGAAGGCGGTCGCCGGCCCGAAGGAATCCAGCGGAAAGTACGGCGTTGGCACGGAGTTCCTTTCCGGCTTCCCGCGGATCGGTCTCTTTGCCCTGATACTTAGCAACAACGGAACTCGGCCTCACGACCAGCGAACGAAGCTGGGCGAGTTCGGTGATGACGGCGTCGGCCAGAGCGAATTCAAAGAAACTTGAGTTCGCATCCTGATTGAGGTTGCGGAAAGGAAGGATCGCAACGCTTTTCTTTTCGGTTCCGGTTGAGGTCGCCGTTAATGGTGACTCCGGGACCAGCGAAGGCGGATTTGAAAACGAGCCGAACGAGCCGGTATTGCCTTCGCCGCCGGTCTTGCCGGTGATCCAGCTTAAAGCTCGGCGGAAGACGCCGCTTTCAAGGTGTTTTGGGGCAAAGGTTTCGCCCGGTATCATACCCGCACCGGCCACTTGCTGATAGACCTGCCGAAGATCGTCGCGCATCTGCGAGATCTTCTGGTAACGGTTTTTCGGCTCTTTTTGCAGTGCCTTATCAACTATTGCCTGCAAGGCCGGCGGTATCGGGTCGCGTCGAAGCTCGGCGATCGGTTTTGGTGTTCCGTAAAGGACCTGATGGCGAACGTCGATCACGGTCTTGCCCTGAAATGCCCAGATGCCGGTCAGCATCTCGTAGATCAGAACGCCGGTCGAGAAAATGTCTGAGCGCTCATCGGCCCGCTCGCCGCGAGCCTGTTCAGGGGCGGCGTAGGTCGCTGTGCCATAGGGAATTCCGAGTTCGGTTATTTCGGTCCGGTCGTGGCCGCGGGCCTCGTCGGCATATTCGTCCTCAAGGAGTTTCGCCAGGCCAAAGTCGAGGATCTTTACCTGCCCGCTGCTCGTTACCATCACGTTGCCGGCTTTTACGTCGCGGTGGATTATGTTTTTCGAGTGAGCGTAGGCGAGAGCGTCCGTGACCTGGATCGCGATCGAGAGCGCGCTTGAAAGCTCAAGCGGCCGTCCGTTGACGAGCTGCCGAACGTTCTTACCTTCGACATGTTGCATCGCGATGTAGAAGATGCCGTTGGCGTCCTGAAAATCGTATATTGTGCAGATGTTCGGGTGATCGAGCTGGGAGCAAAGCTGAGCTTCGCGTTCGAAACGTTTGAAATTGGCTGTCTTGTTGGTGAGTTCCGGCGGGAGTATCTTGATCACCGCCTGCCGGTTGAGCTTGGTATCGAGCGCTTTATACACAGTGCCCTGGCCGCCCGAACCGATCTTTTCGAGGATCTTGTATTGATTGATCTCAGAACCGATCATAGTTGATTTTGGATCGCCCTGTGGCCAAAAAAGATGCAGGAGAAATTGCCGCCGCGAACCTAGATCAGTAAGAGACTACTCTATGCCCAAAGATGGAATTTCCAAAATCGGAAATCGCTAATTCAACATTTTCGACCTACGGACCGCAGGTCAACTGGGTACGATCGTTCAGCCGCGGGGCGGATCGCCCCACCCCGAACCTACATATTCGCCGTCCCTTACGATGCAAGGAACGGTAAGGTCACCGCCGGAAAACGCCAGCATCTCCCGCTGGCGTTCGAGGTCGTTCTGAGCATCGTATTCGATAAACTCAATGCCCTCGGAATTGAAATGAGAACGTGCCTGGTCGCAGTAAGGGCAACCGGGTTTTGTGTACATTACCAGAGACATTTTGATTTCGTTCCCCCTAATGTGGAATAGTTTACCGAAGTCGATGAGTTCCTCAAAACAAGACGGGATCGTGGCAGCAAAGGGTCGCGACAAGGCGGAAGACCCGGACATCTTTCGGCCGTTCGAGCGGCTGATCGAGATAACGATCCGGGGAAAGGTTTACAACGTTCCCGAAAACAACACGATTCTGCGTTGTCTTCAGTTCCTTGAACTGCAGCGGATCTCCGAAGCGGAGCTCTGCTGGAATGGCGCCTGCCAGAACTGCACGGTGCGGGTGGCCGAGAATGGCCGTTCGCGGACGGTAATGTCATGTCGGACGGACATCGCGGCCGGTATGGCCATCGAGGACATCAATCCGGTCATAGATATCTGACGTCTCGGTCAATACTTAGGAACCTTTGGATCGACCTCATTCGACCAGGCCGTGATCCCGCCCCTGAGGTTTTTAAGCGGACCCTTATAACCGCTTTGCCGAAGAGCCTCGATCGCTCTCGCGCTTCTTCCGCCCATTTTGCAATGGATGATGACGTCCTTCTCGGTGTCAAGTTCGCCCATTCGCCGAAGTATCTCGCCGAGCGGGATCAGCTTTGCTCCTTCGATCCTTGCAAAAGAATGCTCCTCCGGCTGGCGGACGTCTATCAATTGAATGTTGTCGCCGGCATCAAGCCGAGCTTTCAGGTCGGCAGCAGAGATCTCTTCGATCATCGTTTTCTTCCCAGTTCGAAACTTAAATCTAGTGTCTTACAATTGCCTTAATTGTGCCCTTTTTTTGGCCTCGGGTGCAACTCACAGGCTTATGCGCTTACACCGAAGGAGATTAGCGTAAGTCATCCTTTTACAAAAATTTACATATACATTCTTATTTCGGGCGAATCCGTATAATACAATTTATCTTTTCCAGATCTCTATGCGAAAAAGCCTTCGGCCAAACCTTCATACGGTACCTTTTCTTGCCTTCGCAGCGGTTGCGTTCTTTGTCGCTTCGTGTTCCTCTTCACAATCCGCTGCAATCCAGCAAACGGGTAATACGGCGCAGCCGGAGAACGCACCTATCGCGATCACGACCGGAAGGTCAGAGGCTCGGCCGGTTCCGGCTTTCATACAGGCGACGGGATCGCTGGTCGCGGATGAGCGTTCGAACATCGCACCGAAGGTCGCGGGCAAGGTCGCGGATATAGCGGTAAACGTCGGCCAGTTCGTCTCGCAGGGCGCCGTCATTGCCCGGATCGATGACCGCGATGCACGCCTGCAGCTTGCTTCGGCACAGGCAAGCGTAAAGCAGGCGGTCGCCGCCGTCAGGCAGGCGGAGGCACGGCTCGGGCTCGGGCCGAACGGCAACTTCAATGCTTCGTCGATCCCTGAGGTTCGTGCGGCAAACGCCAACTATGAGCAGCTTGTTGCGGAGTTCAGGCAGGCCGAGGCGAACGAGAAGCGTTACCGTGAACTCGTCGAGACCGGCGATGTCGCGATGGTGACCTACGAACAGTTCCGGCTTGCCCGTGATACGGCCAGAGCACGGGTGAACAGCGCACAAGAGCAGCTAAATGCTCAGATCAACGCAGCCCGCCAGAACAACGAGCAGATCCGTAGTGCCGAGGCGGCGGTCGAATCCGCTCGTACGCAGGTCCGGATCGCGGAACAGGCGGTGACAGATACAGTGATCAGGGCCCCGTTCTCGGGATTCGTCAGCGAACGGCAGGTGGCGGTCGGCGAATTCGTTTCGACGGCGACGGTCGTAGCTACTTTGCTGCGGACGAACCCGATCAAGATAGAAATACAGGTCGCCGAGGCCGACGTTCCTTTCGTCAATATGGGGCGCAGTGTTTCGATCGAGGTCGAGGCGTATCGCGACCGCAGATTCTCGGGAGTTGTTACGGCGATCAATCCGGCGGTCGATGCCGCGTCGCGTTCGGCGATCGTCGAAGCATCGATAGAGAACGGTGACAACGCACTACGGCAGGGAATGTTCGCGACCGCCAGGATCAACAAGGAAGGAGGGTCGGTCGGAGTTTTCGTACCTAAGTCTGCACTTTACAACCACGTGCCGACGGGGTCGTATCGCGTATTCGTGATCCAGGACGGTCTGGCACGCCTGCGGACGGTTCAGCCCGGGGCCGAGGAAGGCGACAGCGTCCAGATATTGATCGGCGTTGAGGCAGATGAGGTGGTTGCGACGAGCAATCTCGATCAGCTTTACGAAGGTGCAAGGGTCGCAGTTTAGTCACCAAGGGGTTTTAGAGATATGCAATGGTTAGCTGAGATCTGTGTACATCGTCCGGTGTTTGCGACCGTGATCGTGCTTTTCATCACGGTGGTCGGCGGCTTTAGCTTCTTCACGCTCGGTGTCGATCGATTTCCGAAGATCGACCTCCCGACGATCTCCGTTTCGACAAGCAACCCGGGGGCAGCTCCGGAAGAGATCGAATCTGAAGTCACCGACATCGTCGAAGCGGCACTAAATACGGTTCCGGGCGTTGAGGAAATGCGGTCGAGTTCATCCCGCGGCCGCTCGAACGTAACCCTCACGTTCAACCTCGAAAAGAATCCGGACGTTGCGTTCCAGGAAGTTCAGCAAAAGCTCAGCGGCATTACCAACCGCCTTCCCGACACGGCCGATCCGCCGGAAGTACAGAAAGCCGACCCGGATTCACAGCCGGTCATTCAGTACGTAATCTCAGCACCGCGCGACGTGATAGCACTTTCGACACAGGTCGAAGAGCTTATCCAGAAGCGGCTCGAATCGGCGGACGGTGTCGGCGAAGTGTTCATGTTCGGCCAGCGACGGCGGCAGGTGCGGATAAGCATAAATCCTGAGCGGCTGCGGGCCTACAACATCTCGGTCACAGAGGTCGTAAATGCCGTTCGTGCCCAGAATCAGGAGCTTCCGGGCGGCGACCTGGTCGAAGGGCCGCGAACTCTTGGCGTCCGTACGCTCAGCAAGCTGACCGAGATCGAGCAGTTCAACAATATCGTCATCACGACCCGAAACGGCTTTCCGATCAAGATCTCGGACATTGGCCGGGCTGAGGAAAGCGGAGCCGAGCCGACGACGGCCGCTTCGCTTGACGGCGTTCAATCGGTTTCGATCGGCGTTAGAAAGCAGGCGGGGGCGAACACGATCGCCGTTATCCGGAATGTGAAGGACAGAATGGCCCAGATCATTCCAAACCTTCCCGAGGATATGAACGTCGTGATCATTCGCGACCAATCGGAGTTCATAGAGAATTCTCTTCATGCTATCGAAGAGCATTTGGTGCTCGGCGGGCTTTTCGCGGCAATTATCGTTTTCTTCTTCCTTTGGAACTTTCGTTCGACCGTCATTGCGGCACTCGCTATTCCGGTCTCTATCATCGGCGCGTTCGCTGCGATCGCGGCATTCGGCTATTCGCTGAACCAGATGACGATGCTGGCGCTGACGCTAATGGTCGGCATCGTGATCGACGACGCGATCATCGTGCTCGAGAACATCTATCGATTCGTTGAGGAGAAGGGGATGACGCCCTTTCAGGCGGCGATCGAGGGAACGAAGGACATCGGCCTCGCCGTGCTTGCGACGACGCTCTCGCTCCTCGCCGTTTTCATTCCGGTCGGTTTCATGACCGGTATCGTCGGCCGGTTCATGTCCTCATTCGGATTGACGTCTGCGGCGGCTATCGCAATTTCGCTAATTGTTTCCTTTACTTTGACACCGATGCTTGCAGCTCGCTGGATAAAGCGGCCCGAGCACGGCGAGGGCGGGGAAAAGAGCGGCGGTCACACACACGGTGCCGATTCCAAATCGGGTAAAGCCTGGCAAAAGATCGACGGTGCTTATACCTTCATGCTAAAGCTCTCGATGAGGCATCGCTGGGCTGTCGTGCTGGTCTGCGTACTCACCGTCGCATCGATAGTGCCTCTTTACAATTATGTAGGTATGGCGTTTTTGCCTGATGAGGACGAATCGCTCTATCAGGTTAATCTCCGGGGGCCGCAGGGCACATCGCTTTCTGCAACGCAAAGTATTTTGGATCGGATCGCTCGTGACATTCGTGCCGAGGTTCCGGGAGTGAGATCGACCCTCGTGCTCGCCGGGTTTGGCCGGGGCCGCGGGCCGAACAATGGATTTATAAACGTCTCCCTGGTACCGGTCAGTGAACGCGAGTTCTCTCAAGCGGAGCTTATCAATAAGACGAGGCAGATCGCTCGAAAGTATTCGAACAAGGATTATCAGATCAGCGTCTCCGCCTCGTCCTCGATCGCAGGAAGCATCGGGCTTGGCCGCGGCGGCAGCGGTGTCGGGTATTTTATAGCAGGCCCTGATATGGCTCGGTTGAATGATTACGCGAATATTCTCGTTGAGAGAATGAAGGCCGACCCGACATTCCGCGACCCGGATTCCTCGGTCGAGGTCGGAACGCCGGAGATCCGCGTCGCGATCGACCGCACAAAGGCAGCCGACCTTGGGGTGCGTGCGGGTGATGTGGCTCAGGCGTTGAACATTCTTGCCGCCGGGCAGATCGTTTCGTCATATAGCGAGGGCTCAAATCAATACGACGTTGTTGTCAGGGCCGATGAGCCGTACAGACGCGACCGAAGCAGCTTCAATCTCTTCACGGTCGCATCGACCAACGGCGGCACGGTCGGGCTGGACCGCGTAGTAAAACTCGAGGAAGGCCTCGCTCCATCCACCATCAGCCGACTGAATCGACTTCGGCAAGTTACTGTGAGCGCAAGTCTTCCGCCGAACGCTTCGGAATCGGACGCACTCGCAAAGCTGGAAAGCTATGTGAAGGAACTCAAACTTCCGGCGGAATATGTTACTGGTGTGACGGGGCAATCAAAGGAATTGCAGAAGGCTTATGAAAGCTTTTTGCTGGCATTCCTTCTTTCGTTCGTTTTCATGTATCTGGTGCTCGCGGCACAGTTCGAGTCATTCGTTCACCCGATCACAATATTGCTGACACTGCCGCTGGCGGTGCCTTTCGCATTGCTTTCGACGGCGCTCGCCGGGCAAACGCTGAACATCTTTTCGGCACTCGGCATCTTGCTGCTATTCGGCATTGTGAAAAAGAACGCCATTCTGCAGATCGACCACACTAACTCGCTTCGGGCGAAGGGAATGAACCGCTACGATGCGATCATACAGGCGAACCGCGACCGATTGCGGCCGATCCTGATGACGACGCTGGCCCTAGTTGCCGGAATGATCCCGCTGACCCTCGGAACAGGAGCCGGTGCGGCAACGAACCGTTCGATCGGCATTCTGGTTGTCGGCGGGCAATCGCTTTGCTTATTGCTTACTCTGCTTGCCGTCCCGGTCTTTTATTCGCTCTTTGACGATGCCGGCGAGACGAAGTTCTTCCGCACGATCGGCGATGGAATGGGCAAGATAAAAGATGCAATAACCCGGCCTTTCTCGGCGGCGTTTTCGAGCAAGTTTAGCAAAACGGAGGATCGGTCAAAGCCTTCCGATATCGGCGACGAAGATCTTGTGGAGGGCGGCAGAAGAGCCTAGTCCGATGAATTTTACAGCGTCTTCTACAGGGCTGATCGTACGCATGGCAGCATGGGCCGCGGGTGTATCACTTGCGGTCTTGGTTGCCGTACTCTCGGCCGCGGCACAGGATGCGCCGCCGCTGCCGTCGCCAACACCGATCCCTATCGAACGGACACCACCGGCCGATCTCCCGAACGAGCCGCCGCCGGTCGCACCCGATTTCAAAGCTCCGCCGCGGCCGCTTCCGACGACGAACCGGGTCGGCGTCGATGTCGGAAATCAGGTCCCGCTTACGCTTGATAACGCGATCAGGCTGGCGCTTGAGAATAATAATGCGATCGCGATCTCACGCAACGACGTCGAGATAGCGGAGTTCAACTTGAAGAGGGCAGAGGGTGTTTACGACCCCGAGATCTTTTCCGAAGGATCCTACGAGCGAGCAACGACGCCGGTCGCATCGCTTATCGGCGGAGCGGTCAACGGCTCGGTGACGAACACGAGATACTTCGGCTCGGGCGGTGTACAGGGTTTCACGCGGCGTTTCGGCGGTTCGTATGTTGCCCGGTTCGATTCGACGCGTTCGACAACGAGCAACACGAACGCCTTCTTGAATCCGAATTATCCGGCGCTTCTAACCTTTCAGTACACCCAGCCACTCCTTCGCAACCGCTCGACCGACAACAACCGCCGGCAGATCGAGATCGCGAAAAAGAACCTGAGCCTCAGCGATTCGCAGTTTCGGGCTCAGGCGATAGAAGTGATCTCGCGGCTCGAACAGGCATACTGGAACCTCGCATTTGCCCTGCGCAATCTGCAGGTGCAGATAGACGCAGTGAAGCAGGCGAGGTCACAACTTGAGAGTAATGAGAGGCTTGTTTCGCGAGGGGTTCTGGCTCCGATCGAGGTCGTGGCGGCGACCGCTCAGGTAACTTCGCTCGAGCAGAACGTTTTTGCGGCCCAGGAAGAGGTGACGCGGAACGAGAACATCCTCAAGACGCTGATCGCTCCGGATAGAAATTCTTCGGTCTGGTCGCAGGCTCTTACGCCCGTATCGCCGGTGAGTTATGAGGCTCCGCGGATCGGGCTTGATGTGGCGATCGCCGAGGCGCTCAAGAACCGGCCTGAGATCGCTCAGCTTGAAACAAGCGCCGAGATCAACAGGATCGACAGGGCCTTTTTCGAGAACCAGACTAAGCCTCAGATCGATCTGGTTGGTTCTTATTCTTCACAGGGTCTTGCCGGAGCCGAGACGGCAAGGGCGATCGATCCGACCACGGGTTTGAGCCGCGTTCCGGCGAATCTTGTCGGAAATTACCTGACCTCGCTCGGCAATCTCCTGGCTCAGGATTACCCGACCTTCCGGGTCGGAGTGACGATCACGCTCCCTTGGGGAAACACGGCCGCCAAGGCCGATCTCGGACGGACGCTTGTCGAGGAACGCCGCATCGGAAACGTGCGGGCCCTGACCGAGCAGGCGATCGAGGCCGAGGTGCGAAACGCGCTTCAGGCACTTCGGTCGGCGGAGGCGAGGCTTGCTTCGGCATCGGTGAATCGCTCCGCAGCTGAACAGCTTTACGAAAGCGAGCAGCGGCAGTTCCAATCGGGTACTACCACTTTCTATCGCGTGCTTGAACGGCAGAATGAGTTGATCGCTTCGCAGGGCCGCGAGCTTCAGGCACAGACCGACCTCAACCGGGCGATCTCCGAATTTCAGCGTGCGACCGGAACGACCCTTTCGGCAAACAATGTGTCCGTTACCGATGGCCGCAATCTTCTGCTCCGCAGCCGCGACCGCGAATTTACCTTCAACGCACGGCCTCTGCTTCCGATAACTTCTACGACCAAAGAGTGATTTCTATTAGAGCTTGAAACCGCCGCGGGTCAGCATCGTCTCAAAGCCGACCTTATCGACGGCCTTGATGTAAGCGTCACGCGGTTCGACGATGCCTTTCTGCACCAATGCGAATAGGGCGTCGTTTAGAACGACCATGCCGTGGGTCTTGCCCGTCTGCATTGCCGACGGTATCTGGAACGTCTTGCCTTCGCGGATCAGGTTACTTATCGCCGGTGTAACGATGAGGACCTCAAGTGCCGCGACGCGTCCGCCGCCCTTTTTCGGCAAAAGCGTCTGGGCGATCACGCCCTTGAGCGATTCCGAAAGCATTACGCGTATCTGCTGCTGCCGGTCGGCGGGGAACTGGTCGATGATGCGGTCAACCGTCGAAGCCGCGGTCGTGGTGTGCAAAGTTCCAAAAACGAGGTGTCCTGTTTCCGCAGTTTCGATGGCGATCGAGATCGTCTCAAGGTCACGCATTTCGCCGACGAGGACGATGTCCGGGTCTTCGCGGAGTGCGGCACGCAATGCATCCTTGAACGATTCCGTGTGGTTGTGGACCTCACGCTGATTGATGAGGCACTTCTGGTTCTCGTGGACGAATTCGATCGGGTCTTCGATGGTCAGGATATGATCGTCGCGGTTCTTGTTGATGGCGTCGATCATCGCGCAGAGCGTGGTCGATTTACCCGAACCTGTCGGGCCGGTGACGACGACGAGTCCTTTTGAGAGATTGCAGAGGTCCATTATCGCCTTCGAAAGGCCAAGGTCCTCGGCCGTCAGGATCTTCGAAGGGATTATCCGGAAAACGCCGCCCATGCCCTTGCGGTCGCGAAAGACGTTGCACCGGAAACGGGCAAGCCCGAGGATCTCGTAGGCAAAGTCAGTATCGCTCCGGCGGGCAAATTCTTCGCGGTTCTTCTCCGGCATTATCGACGTTAAAAGCTCAGCGATAAGGTCGGGTGTGAGCACGCCCTCGGCGCATTCAAGCTGCTGTATCTTTCCGTCCTTTCGTACCATCGGAGCGACGTCAGCAGATAGGTGCAGGTCGGACGCACCGACCTCGGCCATCTGCCGGAAAAGAGCTTCCATCCGGTCCACCATCACAAGATTGACCTTGCGGCGATCGCTCTGCCGCCTGTCAACCAACGGAGTTGCTTCGACCGCGACGGCCGGTTGGACGATCTCGGGCTCGGGAACGTACTCCCGCGGCGGCGGGACAAATCCCGATAGCTCTTCAAATATCGGGGGAAGCGTTTCGGCCGTGTCTTCGCTTGCGATCGCTTCAACAGCGGGAAGTTCCGCGGCATCCGGTTCGGGCGGCCGCTCCTCAAAGCGGAGCGGCTCGATCGGCGAGGCGGCCGCGTGTACACGAGATTGCCGCGAAAAGATCGGCTTTACCGATACGACAAAACCAGCGGGCGACTTGCGGATGTGGAACTGAAAATTGCCGAGATTGTGCGGATGGGTGAATTCGACCTCGTTTGAGGACGGGAGTTTCAAGCGAACATCGGGAGGTATTAGCGGAAAAACGAGACTCGTGATCTCCGAGCCGGAGAGCGATTCGGCAGCAACCTCGGCCGCTCCGTTAGCCGAGAAAACGACCGGGTTCTTATTGGGTTCGAGCCGGAGTTCCTCGCTCGAACTCGACATAAGTATACTTAGATACTGGTTAAGCTTTTCCATTGTTTCGACGGGACGGGAGCGATTTGTGAGGTAAAAGAACGAAGGGTACCCAAAATTGGGCACCCTTAAAGATTAGCACAGCCGAACAGCTTTTGTCAGCGATTATTTATATCGTTACGGCTTCCTGATATTCACCCCAAACGCTGCGAAGAGAATGGCTGATCTCGCCGACGGTCACGGAGGCTTCGACGCAGTCAAGGATCAGCGGAAGCAGGTTCTCGGTACCCGCAGCCGCCTCTTTCAGCTTCAGCATTGATGCATCGGCTTTTCCCTGATCCCGCCGTTCACGAAAGGCCCGAAGCCGCTCGACCTGATCGCGTTCGATCGCCGGATCGACGGATAGGGTCGGGATGTGCTCGTCCTCTTCAATGCGGAAGCGATTGACCCCGACGACGATGGCGTCCTCACTTTCTACGGCCTTTTGATATTCATAGGCCGCTTCTTGTATCTCACGCTGAACGTAGCCGGTCTCGATGGCCCGGAGCATACCGCCCATGTCGTCGATCTTCTGTATATATTCTTCGGCCAGGCGTTCGAGCCGAGTCGTAAGCTCTTCGATGGCATAGCTTCCGGCCAGTGGATCGACCGTGTTCGCGACGCCGGATTCATGGGCGATCACTTGTTGGGTGCGGAGTGCGACCCGTGCGGCCTGTTCGGTCGGGAGCGAAAGGGCCTCGTCCATCGAGTTCGTATGCAGGCTTTGTGTGCCGCCAAGCACGGCGGCAAGGGCCTGAATGGTCGTTCGGACGACGTTGACCTCGGGCTGCTGAGCGGTGAGGGTCGAGCCCGCCGTTTGCGTGTGAAAGCGAAGCATCTGCGACTTTGCAGCCTTTGCCCCAAAGCGGTCGCGCATTATCCTTGCCCAAAGGCGGCGGGCCGCACGGAACTTCGCGACCTCCTCCAAAAGGTCGTTATGGGCGTTGAAAAAGAATGAGAGCCGCGGGGCGAAGTCGTCCACGGCGAGGCCGACATCGATCGCCGCCTGGACATAACAGATCGCATCGGCAAGCGTGAACGCGAGTTCCTGAGCGGCAGTCGAGCCAGCCTCGCGAATGTGGTAGCCGGAAATGGATATCGTGTTCCAATTGGGCACCTCGGCGGCGCAAAAAGCAAAGGTATCCGTGATGAGCCGCAGTGAGGGCTTGGGCGGATAGATGTACGTCCCGCGAGCGATGTATTCCTTGAGAATGTCGTTCTGGATCGTCCCGTTGACCATGTGAAAGCCGACGCCCTGGCGGCGAGCAACGGCGAGATAGAGGCACAGAAGTGTTGACGCCGTTGCGTTTATCGTCATCGAGGTCGAAACGCGGTCGAGCGGAATGCCGTCGAAAAGCGTCAGCATGTCGTCGAGGCTATCGATAGCGACGCCGACCTTGCCGACCTCGCCGAGGGCGAGCGGGTCGTCGGAATCGAGCCCGATCTGGGTCGGAAGGTCGAAGGCGACGCTGAGTCCGGTCGTGCCCTGCGAGAGCAGGTACTTATAACGCTCGTTCGATTCCTTTGCCGTCGCAAAACCGGCGTATTGACGCATCGTCCAAAAGCGGCCGCGGTACATATTTCGCCGAACTCCGCGGGTATATGGAAATTCGCCCGGAGAGCCGAGATCGGAGTCCGGGTCGATCGCCGAGATGTTGTCGGGATTGAAATCGTTAGGGAGTTCGATGCCCGAGCTTGTCAGGAATCGCTCACGCCGTTCGTCTGCCATATCGGAAATAGATTACCATAGTTTCTTCGGGAGAAATGGGTGGAGCCGAGCCGCAATGGCCTCCGAAGCAGATGACGTAACGTGAATTATTTCAACTATTTCACGGAAATTGAGGACGCATTTATCCGCCGCCGCGGCAAGCACCTGCTGCTTTCGCCGATCGATTGGGCATTGATCGAGGGTTGGCAGAAAATGGGTGTGCCGCTTCACGTGGTGATACGCGGCATCGAGACGGTTTTCGATAATTTCGACGCGAATCCGCGACCGCGGACGATCAAGTCGCTGATGTTCTGTCGCGAGGAAATTGAAGCCCGCTTTCAGGAATGGCTGGCTTCGCAGGCGGGGCGTTCAGTGGAAGCAGAGGGCGAAGAGGCCCGGCCCGGTTTTACCATAGAAGCGATCCGCGAGCACATCGAGCGGGCGGCTGCGGCCCTCGACAATGTAAAGTCACAAGGCCTCCGCGAAGCGTGCGAACGAGCGTCGGCAAGGCTTCGAATTCTCGCGGGCGAGGTCACAAGCGATTTTGAAACCGTTGATAAGGCACTAAGCGACATCGAGGAGTTTCTCGATGAAGCGATGCTATCGGATCGGGATAACTCGCATCTAAAGAGCATCGAGGCCGAGGTCAAGACGCAGCTCAAGGCCTACAAAAAGGAAATGGCGAAGGAATCTTACGAGAACACCTTCCGGCTGATGCTGCTAAAGCGGCTTCGCGAAGAGCATGGTGTACCACGCCTCGGTTTGTTTTACTTATGACCGCACGAGATATTTCATTGGCAATAGTTTTGATGGTAGTTTCATCGGCTGCATTCGGCCAGGGAAGCCCGATCCCGCCGGGCGTCCCGGTGAAGGAAGTCCCGCCGGCAGAGAAGCCGGAAACGGCAGTCAGCGGAGTCAGTGGCCGAACCTATATGAATGCTGAGCTTGGATTCCGCATCACGTTTCCGGACGAATGGATTATTCCGGGGGATGATTTCGAAGACTATCTCAAATCGCAGGGCATCGACATCGGGCTGAAGGCACCGGAGAGCATCGGGCGGATCGATCAGATCCAACTTGAGCGAGCTCTTGAGCGTGTCCGAGTGCTCGTCACGGCCTTTCGGGCGATGCCGGGTTCGTCGGATAATGCCATTGTGCGCGTCGCCGTCGAGGACCTGAGCACCGTTCCGCAGGTGAAGGACGCTGTCGATTACGTTGACCTGATGCGGAGCCAGTTTGCCGCGGCGAAGTTGCCGCCGAACCTCAAATACTCGGAGACACAGGCCGAGCAGCTTGGACGCAATCAATTCGCCTTTATCGATACCGAGAACAATGCAGGGAAAAAGCGGATGTACGTTACGGTCCGCCGCGGTGTTGCATTGCTGTTTACGCTGAGCTATTCCAAGCCCGCCGACCTCGTAACTTTCCGCAAAGTAATGGCCGAAGCCGACTTCGGTATCAAGCCTGAAAAATAGCCTGAGTTTTCAATTGCCCGGAAACTGTGCTAAACAAGCAGGCGTCCCAATTTCTGTTTCCGGAGCAAAAAATGAACAAACTTAGGATCAAGAAACTCGGGGTTCTGTCCGTCGCGAAGATGTATGCGGTGATGGCCTTCATCATTAGCCTTTTGATCGCGATACCCTACGGGCTTTTCATCATCGTCTTCTCGTTGATCGGGGCGGCCGGTGCCTCGGGCCAGAGCAGCGAAGGTGCTCTTGCACTCGGCGGCGGCGGAATTGTGATGGGGATCGTGGTGATGATCGCGATACCGATAATGTACACTGTGATAGCATTCATCGGCGGTGCCCTCGGGGCGGTTATCTATAACATCCTTGCCGGCATTGTCGGCGGCATTGAGATCGAGGTAGAGAACGCAGCTTGAGCAAAGAATTATGCGTGGGCGAGCGGCTGGACGTTCGCATTGAGAAGATCGTTCCCCGCGGCTTTGGACTCGGCTTCGCCGGGCGAACGCCGATCTTTGTTTCGCTGGCGGCGGCGGGCGATCTGGTCCGCGTCGTGGTCTCGCGGGTGAAGGGAAATGCCGTTTTCGCCGAGATCGAGGAGGTGCTGGAGCCATCGCCGGACCGCATCGCCCCGCCTTGCGAATATTTCGGGTCCTGCGGCGGCTGCGATCTTCAGCAAATGAATTACGCGGCCCAGCTTGAGGCAAAACGGGCGATCATCGCCGATTGCCTCCGCCGGATTGCAAAGCTCGACCCGATTCCCGAAATTGAGATGATCGGCTGTCCCGAGCCTTTCGGCTATCGGCTTCGCGCCCAGTGGCACGCCGATGCCGGGCGGGGAATGATCGGTTATTTCAAACGGAACTCGCGCGACTTGATCGATGTCCGTTCCTGCCCGGTAATTGTTCCCGAACTTCAGCAGGAGATGTCGAGGCTCCGCGACAGCCTTCACCGGATCGACCCCAAGCAGACGAACATACAGATCGACTCCGCCTGCGGCCTCGGAGGCGAGGTTTCGTCGTTTTCAGCAGAACTGCTTGAGCCGACCAAAGAGGTTTGGCTTGATGCGGCGGGCAAGCGGTTCGCATTTTCCGCACGGACATTTTTTCAGGGAAACCGCTTTCAGATCGAGCGGTTGGTCGCGACGGCGATCGGAGATGAATCAGGGTCATTAGCGCTCGATCTGTATTCCGGCGTCGGGCTTTTCACGTTACCGCTGGCACGCCGGTTCGAGCGGGTGATCGGTGTTGAGGACAATCGTTTTGCCGTCGAATTTGCCAACCGGAACGCAGAGACGGCTGGGCTTGGTAACGTCGAGTTCGTGGCGGAACCGGTGCGAAGGTTTTTGGCGGAGAGCGACCTCGCCGGCGTCGATCTGGTCCTGCTCGACCCGCCGCGGGCCGGGACGGAAGCGGATACTATAATGAATCTGATCGCTTTGAACCCGCGAGTTGTCTCTTATGTCTCGTGCGAGCCGTCGGTGCTTGCCCGTGATCTAAAGCGTTTTGTCGAGAACGGTTACCGCATCGAAAAGATAACCGCGATCGACCTCTTCCCGCAGACGCACCACGTTGAAACGGTCGCCCGATTGATCAGCCCTTTAGCTTAACGGCAGTCCCATAGGCGAGGACTTCGGAAGCGTTGGTCATTATCGAGCTGGTCGTAAACCGCAGGCAGATGACGGCGTCCGCATCGAGTTCCAATGCGGCCTTTACCATTCGGCTGATCGCGGTTTGGCGGGCTTCGGTTAGCATTTCGGAATAACCCGAGATCTCGCCGCCGACAATGGACTTGAGGCCTGCAAAAATATCTTTGCCGATGTGTTTAGTCTGCACTACATTTCCCGTGACGACGCCGAGGATCTCTGCGACCTCGCGTCCGGGTATCGAATCGGTGGTGGTATAGATCATTCTTCGCTGCATTCCTTGCCTCCATTCTGAACAAAAGTTACGAAGATAACAGAGCCTTATGTTCAGTAAGTTTAAACTTAATCCACTGTAATTCGTAAATCCGGCGAGGAAACGGTTTGAATAGAGCCGAGCAACTACTCTAAACTTCTAGTTATGGCAAAAAAGAAAGCGGATTCGGACGAACCGGCGGCGATCATCAAGAGCTTTTCCGTGCGTTGCCGTTACTGCGGGCAAAAGAACGCGGTGAAGCAAGGCTACAGGAACAACGAAGCGAACTGCGGCAAGTGTAAGCTGCCGCTCTCAAACGAGCCTCACAAGAAATGGGCCAACCTCGGCAAGCACGACTATATTCATCCGGCGGACAGCAAGGCTCTTGCGGCCCTTCGGGCGATCCCAGGCATCGACACGGCGGTCAAAAAGCTGCTTGAGGTTACGGGCGAATCGGCGATCCGCGTGACTTTCATGGCGAGTGCAGTGAAGGTAACGCCAAAGCAGTGTCCCGATCTTTACGCAAAGCTCCAGGTCGCCTGTGCAACGCTCGGTGTTGCCGCACCGGACCTTTACATCCAACAGAACCCGATCGTAAACGCCTTCACCGGCGGCGTTGAAAAGCCGATCATCGTGCTTCATTCGTCGCTGATCGAGCGGCTAAATGAGGAAGAAACGCTGGCCGTCATCGCCCACGAGGTCGGGCATATTCATGCCGAGCACGTGCTTTACTTGACGGCGGCTCAGCTTATCCTCGCCATCGCGACGATACCGCTTGCCTCGCTGCCGATCGCGGGAATCCTCAAGGAATTACTGACAGCTTCGATGCGGGGAGCATTGCTTGCGTGGATGCGGCGGGCAGAGCTTTCATGCGACCGGGCGGCGCAGCTCGTTGTTCAGGACCCTCATGTCATCGGGCGGACGATGATGAAGCTGGCCGGCGGCACATTTGCCTCAAAGATCAACTATGAGCTTTTTCTCGAGCAGGCCCGCGAGTTCCAAAAGAACTACGACCACAGCAAGCTCGATAAGTTCTGGGCAGACATCATCAATGCCGGGCTCTCGCACCCTTTCCCGATCTGGCGTGTTTCAGAAATACTGAAATGGACCGAAAGCGGCGAATACGAAAAAGTGCTCCAGCACGCATAAGTGAAGGCGCAGTCGTCAGACCCTTCGTTCCTGTGTCTTGGTTCTGTGGATTCTGTGTTCTTTTCCGTTACCTAATCGGGAAGACCACAGGACCCACAGAAGAAAAACCTAACACACAGATCGGAACCGCTTTACTGACAGCTTCGTTTCGGGCTTCCACAGATTACCTTACAAACAGCTCCATTGGCCCGCGACGCGCATCGCGGGTGCTCCGGTGCCGCCCGCCTGGCAGGGCGTCGTGTTGCGGCGGCAGTTTTGGCAATAGACCATCGTGCCGTTCTCGGCGGCGGCCGGCAGTGCGTTCTGCTGAAGGCTCGGCATCTGGACCGGTGCACCAAAGCGGACATCGGTGCCGAAATATGTCGGGTGGCCGCGGAGCTGGCCTTCGCCGGGCTGGCCGGTCATGAAGATCACGGTCGCCTTGTCGAAGTTGTTCGGCGTGCCGCCGGTGCAGCCGAGTATGAAACCGTCAAAACAAAATCGGTCGCCGGTAGAATAGACCCGGACGCGGTCGTCTGCCTGAAACGTCCTCGCCCCATAGAGGTTTCCGGTCGAGACGAGCGTCCGCCGAGCCTTGAAGATCATCGGGTGCTCGAAGATCGAGTTAACGATCGTGATCGGATAGGAATAATCGCCGGCTAGCGGATTTTGGACGTCGTTGTACACCAGCGAATTGGTCATCGCCTCGGTCTGCGAGCCGATGATAGTCAGGCTGCCGCTATCGAGGATATTGATGAACGTCCCGCCGAGCGCGTTGGTGAAGCCACCGCCGAAGGTGTCCTGAACGATGACCATCCCGACGCGTTCGAAGTGCATCGAGTTGGCGGCCTGGCCGGCCTGCCTTCGAGGATTGAGGAACAAGCAGCCCTCGATCTTCCAGTCGGTGTTCCGCGAATTGACGAAGATGCCGGTATCGCGGTTGTAGATGAACCGGCTGTTGATGATCTTGACGTAATCGAACTGCCAGTTCAGGTTCGTCTGCGGCAGCCCGTAGGCATTTATCCCGCGGTTGAAGCCGTGGAAGATGACGTGGTCGGCGACGAAACCTTGTGACGAATTATAGGCTCCGATGGCCTCAAGCCCGTTGGTATTGTTGTTCGAACGGGCGTAGAACTCGATGTTGCGAAGCGTGACGTTCTCAACGCATTCACCGATACGGAAGAGCGAGCGGTTCGCCCCGTCGAGCGTTATGCGGACCGGATTTTGCCGCGGGATGTCGCTTGTCGAGGCCATCGAGTGAAGCCCGGTCGAGCCTTCAAGTGTGATGCCCGAAGGCAATGCGATCGGTCCGGTAACGATGTACTCGCCATCGGGAACCCTGACCGTGCCGCCATTGCGCGAGGCGATAAAGGCCATCGCACTTCGGAAGGCGTTCGTGTCATCGGTCCGGCCGTCGCCGACCGCGCCGAAGTCGCGGATATTGAAGAAGCCGGCCTCTCGCGGATCGGGTTCGGCGATCCAATCGTAGCTGACGGTGCCGGCGAACTGGTCGCCTGTCAATGTGATTCTGTACCGCTTGTCGGCTCCGGTAAAGCACCATTTATTGGTCGAGGCATTCGCACGGAAGGTCACGCTCCCGGCCGAACTCTGGACGATCGTTGTTCCTGAACCGGCACATGGCTTGATGTCCATCGGGGTCGCCCGGTCGAGATCGGTGATCGTGATTATCGTATTCGCCGGTACGTAGCGGACCGCGCAGGCGGGTGCCCGCTGCGATGTCGGAACATCGACGACCAAGTTATATCCCTCGAACCGATTTTGGCCAAATGCCGCGGACACGCCGGCCGCAGCAAGAAAAAACGCCGCAAAAATTGTCTTTCGCATAATGAAATTATGGGGGAAGGGCAGCCGTTCGTAAAGAATCGCCGCTTGGGTATGATGCGACGGTTGCTTGTACGTTGTCCGGCTTAGGTAAAAAGCGTTGGCGACTCGGCCGGCTTGCCTGCCGGATCGATGCCGAAATGTTCGTAGGCAAGGCGGGTCGCCATCCGGCCGCGGGGCGTGCGGTTGAGGAAGCCGATCTGGAGAAGATAGGGCTCGATTATCTCCTCGATCGAGTCCTTTTCCTCGTGGAGTGCGGCGCAAATAGTCCCGAGGCCGACCGGGCCGCCATCGAACTTTTCGATTATGGTCAAAAGGAGCTTGCGGTCCATTTCATCAAGGCCGAAGGTATCGACCTCCATCCGGTTCAGAGCGTCATTCGCGACGTGTTCGGTGATGTTGCCGTCGTGGTCCACCTCGGCATAATCTCGTACGCGGCGGAGCAGGCGATTGGCGATTCGCGGCGTTCCACGCGAACGGCGGGCGATCTCGTTCGAGCCGGTGGCGTCGATGCCGACGTTGAGGATGCGAGCCGAACGTTCGACGATCTGCTGAAGCTCGGCGATGCCGTAAAAGTCGAGATGAAAGATGATGCCAAAACGGCCGCGGAGCGGCGCCGTTATCAAGCCCGGTCGCGTCGTTGCTCCGACCAGCGTAAATTTCGGCAGTTCGAGCTTGATCGAACGGGCAGCCGTTCCCTGGCCGATCATTAGATCGAGCGAGTAATCCTCCATCGCCGGATAGAGAATTTCCTCGATCGCCGGATTGAGCCGGTGGATCTCGTCGATGAACAGCACGTCGCCTTCTTCGAGGTTGGTCAGGATCGCCGCGAGGTCGCCGGCTTTTTCGATGATCGGGCCGGCGGTGGATTTAAGTGCCGAGCCCATTTCGTTGGCGACGATGTTCGAAAGCGTCGTCTTGCCGACGCCCGGCGGGCCGGTGAGCAGAATATGATCGAGAGCCTCGCGCCGCTTCAAGGCCGCCTTCATAAAGACACGAAGATTATCTTTGACCTTCTTCTGGCCGATGTACTCGGCCAAATGAGCAGGCCGCAGGCTCGCCTCGAACTTCGATTCATCGGGCGAGAGTGTCTCATTGCGGATATCGATAATTGCGGCTGTTGTCACGTAACTAATTTTTAACGCAAAGTCGCGAAGACGCAAAGGGCGTTCGGTCGTTGTGCGACGTCATTTGGATCATCGAAAAATTCGCCAATAACCTTCGCGTCTTTGCAACCTTGCGACTTCGCGTTGAACAAACACTCTAAAACAACAAACCTTTTGCGTGGAGGGCGAAGATGTCCATTGAAAATGCGACCATGCAGTGCAAAATTAAACCGAGCCAGATGCTGCCATTTTTGTAGCTTAGCCAGCCGAGAAAGATGCCTGCGGCGATGGCGGCGAGCGTTTCAGGCATCGGTTTGCTGAAGTGGATCATGCAATACGGCACGGTCATCACAAAGATCGAATAGAGCCCGAGCGTCGGTTTTAGGCTGTGCACCAGAAACCCGCGAAAGAAAAATTCGAGACCAAAGAACTGCACAAAGTATATCAGTTCCCACGCGACGAGCGTCCCGCCGATGTAAGGTTCTCCGTTGTAGATCTGCAAAAATGGGTACTTCGCCGCAAAGCCCTCGGTCAGCGACATCAGGTAAACAAGCGGAAGCATTATCGCCGATGAAAAAGCCAGGAGCTTCCAGAAGCCTGGTTCGATGCGTAGCCGCAGCCCGAAATCGCGAAGATCGGCCCGCCAGAGCAGCTTAATGATCGCGGCCGGAACGACGAAATAGAACACCGTTACGACGAAGACCCACCAACCGAGGCCGGGCAGGTTGTTGTCCGGCGAATAGGCGATCCAACGGCCAAAGTTCTCAACGATTGTGCCCTTAAGAAAAGCGGCGACAGCCGGTTGATCTTTAAAATAGTAGATACAGGTCAGCCCGAACGCCGTGTAGATCAGGGCGACCAAAACTTTGCCGTCCAAAACGGCAAGATCGGCACGTAGTTTTGTAAGGATTTCGAGGATCACGTTGTAAGGGACCGCGAATGGGAGATTATAGACTGAATTCAAAGGAACTCAGAAACTACTACCGAAACGCTGTTAGGCCGAACCGGAAAAATGGTTTTCAGCGGCCGAGCGTAACGGGAAGATCCTTTCGGGAGGTGTTGCCGAAAAAATCGGCGGCAAAGACGCGGAGGATGTAGTTGCCGGGCGGGCGCGTGGCGGGATCGATGAAGCCTTCGCTGAAGGTGTCGCCATCGACGCGATTGGTGACGGCGAAGTTAAAGATCGTCTCGCCGGTCGCTCCGGAGCGGCTGCCGGGTGCGTAGGCAAATTTGACGGCGCGGTGCGAGGGCATTTTCTCGAACGAGATGGTCCATGATGTAAGCTTTTGGTCATTGGCTGTCGCGGCATCGGCGGCCGGGATCAGCTCATAGCCGAGGCGATATGGAGCGAGGCGTCGGCGCTCTGCGTTGCCATCCTTGCGGTCATAGGCTTTCACGACGACGCGGGTCTTACCAGTGAGGGCGGTGCCGGCCGGGATCTCCATCCAGATCTCATCAAAGAGCCGAATTTCTTCGATCACGGGAGCGATCGAGTCCGAAACGCCGGGCAAGACCAGGGCATCGAGCGCGTTCATCTCGGCACCGGGGCGGCCGGCGATGAGGTGGACGTGGTTCATCGCGTTGAGCGTGCCGACGGGCTCGCCGGCCTTGAACTTCGCACCTCGCGGAACGCGAACGGAAATGGGCTTGCCCGAAGCCGGCTCGAACTCGAACAAGAACCGCGGGTCATCGTAAAGGCGGTCGTCCGAGTCGTGGCCGAGCCGGATGTGGACGTAGCCGATGGTCGGCATTCGGAGCAGTTCACGAAGGGTGCCGAAGTTCTCGGCGGCGTGCGGGTCGAGGACCTTTTCGTCGCGGATAAAGCGGGCCGTTTCGCCGTAGGCACCGGGGATGTCGAGCCCGTTGTGGAACCAGGCCTCGGAAGTTTGGTCGATGATCTCGCCGCGGATCTCGCCGAGTGTGCCGGCAATTTCGCGGGTCCGCTCGGGCGGGTCGTAAGGCCAGCGGCCTGGCTGGAGTGAGCGAAACGCTGCGGCGGTCAGCGGCTGAGCGCTGTTCGAAATCGTTAACCCCGCTTCGGCCCTTGCGGCATGGACGATCCTGACCGCGGCGTTGTCGCTATCGGCAATGAAGAGTGTTCGCCCTAGCAAAGCGAGTCCCGAAGGGCGATTAAAGCGAGCGAGCCGGGGCGTGCTGTCGGTGAGGCCGCGTTCGCCGCCGGCGATGGTTTCGAGATAAGGAAATGAGCGAAGGCCGATCGCCCGAATGGCGTTTCCATCGGCGATGAATATACGGCCTTCCTCATCGGCCGCGACCGCGGTCGGACCGACGAGCGAAGCCGACGCGGGCATGCCATCGCGAAGCTCGTAGCCGCCGTCTCCCGCAAGCGTCCAGACGCTGCCGTCCGGCTCGACCACGCGGATCCGCCGATTGCCCGAATCAGCGACGAGCAGCTTTTCTCCGCGCCAGACGGCGATGCCGAGCGGGGTGTCAAATCGGGCGTTCGCACCGTTGCCATCGGCGAACCCGCGTTCGGCACCGGCGAGTGTCCAGACAATGCCGTTCTCGATGATGCGGATGCGGTCGTTGTAGGTATCGGCAACAGCGATGCGGCCATCGGGGAAAACGGCGACGCCGGTCGGGCCATTGAAGAGAGCCTCGAGTGCCAGCCCATCGGCAAAGCCGCGAACATTGGCACGGCCCGCGATATCGGACGGCTCTTTGCCCAATGTGAATTGCTTGATCGTATTCGTGCCGGGATCGGCGACGATAACCTCGCCACCAGAGCCGACGGCGATGCCCGACGGTGTGTCAAAGCCGTTAATTGTCGAGACTTCGCCATCGCCGGGGACGAATGACCGGATCTCGCCATTTTGCCCATCGGTTACGTAAACACGGCCTTTGTGGAAGGCGATGCCAAACGGTTCGGCGAGCTTATTCTCAAATGAATAGGCGGTCGAAACTCGCCAAAACTGATAGTTCGAGGAAGTTTCGGAACAAGCAGCGAGAAGCACGCCCGCGACGGCAATAAGAATCGCGGCGAAGGCACGAAGGCGATGCGATATGGCGATGAAAGGCACTCGTTAAGAAAAAACTTTGCCCGAAAACGAAGGACTCTGCTACTATCTTCCTACAGGTTACAAATACTTTTCAAACGCGGTTCAAAGGGAGGGACAAGGATAATGCTTTCATTACAGGACCTGCTCGGGCAGGATCAGGGCAACGCGGCACTCGGCGAGATCAGCAATACGGTCGGGGCGGAACCTTCGCTCGTCAATTCGGCGATACAGATGGCGCTTCCGGCGATAATCGGTGGGCTGGCGAATAATGCGGCCGACCCGCAAGGTGCCCAGAGCCTTGATCAGGCACTCAGCCGCGACCACGACGGCAGTATTTTCGGCAATCTCGGCGGGCTCGGGAGCATGATCCTCGGCCAGCTTCAAACGCCGGAGCCGACCCCGAAACAGCTTGATGCCGGCGGCATCCTTGGCCACATTCTGGGCAATAATCAGGGTCCGGTGGTCCAGCAGGTCAGCAACAACACGGGTCTCAACATGGGCCAGGTGGCACAGATCCTGATGATGCTCGCACCGCTCGTGATGGGCTATCTCGGCAAGCAAAAGCGCGAACAGGGCGTCGGTGCGGACGGGCTCGGGGGGCTGTTGGGCGGCTTGCTCGGCGGGCAATCGGCGGCGGCTCCGCAATCGAGCGGCAACGCGATGATGGACATGGCATCCTCAATGCTCGACAGCGACCGCGACGGCTCGGCAATGGACGACATCGCCTCGATGGCTTTGAACTACCTGACGAAGCGTTGACTTATAGGCGTTGGAGTTCTAAGTTATAGTTTTGAGACGTGGTGAGTTATTGCGACTTGCGGCCACGTAAAATAAACGGCTAAACAGCAGAGAGGTCAATATTTCATGAAGCTCTGTGCTGTACTGGTACAGAGTTTTTTATATGGATTTGGAGCAGCGAATCTCGATTCAGGTACTTAATGAAGAGGCGGATTTCTATCGTCTTCTTTGGCGGACGCGCCGCAGGGCCTTAATTGTCACGATCCTCCTTATTTGTTTGGTACTAGGTTCGTTTTCATTTTACGCAAGTTTATCGACGCCGGCAGATCCCGAATATGATCTTCGCTTGGCTCTTTACATCACCTCGATGTTTGTGCCTCTTTTTGTTGTTTTCGTAGTGTACGTCGCACTTAAGACCCACGCGAAAAAGGCCGCGGTCGAGGCCGAGATCGTGACGATGACCTTTGACGACGAAGGCGTTGAAATCAACGGACCGAGAGCAAGCTCAAAGACTAGATGGGCCGCATACAAGAGAATTGTAGAGACCCAGGACGACTTTATTTTCTATATCCAGTCAAATATTTTCTACGGCGTACCGAAACGATTTTTCGATGATTCGGGGCAGATTGAAATAGTGAGGTCTCTAATTTCTAAGAATTTTCGAAAATGAGCTTCGAGTTTTTCCTATGAACTTTCTTGATCTATTAAAACAAAAGGTCGTCGTCTTTGACGGCGCGATGGGGAGCAATCTGCAGTCGTTGGAGCTGACGCTTGATGACTGGGGCGGGCCGGAGTTTGAGAATTGCTCGGAGAATCTGCTCTACACGCGGCCGGACGCGATCGAGACGGTGCATCGGAGCTTTCTCGAGGTCGGCTGCGACGTGATCGAAACGAACAGCTTTGGCGGGAGCGAGGTCGTGCTGGCGGAGTTCGGCATCGTCGAAAAGACGTATGACGTAAACAAGAAAGCGGCCGAGCTTGCAAAGCGGTTGGCGAGGGATTACTCGACGCCGGACAAGCCGCGTTTCGTCGCGGGTTCGATCGGGCCGGGGACGAAACTCCCGACGCTCGGCCACATCACCTATCGTGATCTGAAACAGGCGTACGTAGAGCAGGTTCGCGGGCTGATAGATGGCGGTTCGGACATTTTGATCGTCGAGACGTGCCAGGACCTCTTGCAGACAAAGGCGGCACTTGCGGCGATCTTTGACCACTTTGCCGAGCACAAAATGCGGCTGCCGGTGATCGCACAGGTGACGATCGAGACGTTCGGCACGATGCTCAACGGGACGGAGATCGGTGCGGCCCTGACGGCGCTCGAGCCTTTCCCGATCGACGTTATCGGGATGAACTGCGGCACCGGGCCGAAGCAGATGGCCGATAGCTTCATGTATCTCTGCGAGAATTCGCCGATCCCGGTTTCGGTGCTGCCTAACGCGGGTTTGCCCGAGGTAAAAGACGGCAAGCAGCACTACGACGAGA
The DNA here is from genome assembly GCA_019639135.1 of Acidobacteriota bacterium. GTDB lineage: Bacteria > Acidobacteriota > Blastocatellia > Pyrinomonadales > Pyrinomonadaceae > OLB17. Next base: position 101,181 of record JAHBSL010000014.1, on the reverse strand, counting down.
CGCCCGAAAGCTTTGCCGCACAGGTGGAGCACTTTGCGAAGGACCTTGGGGCGAGCATCGTCGGCGGCTGCTGCGGCACAACGCCCGAGCACCTAAAGATGGTTATCGACCGCGTCGGCGGCCTCGCCCCGAAGGTGCGTGATGCCAAACTTGCTCCCTCGGCGGCCTCGATCTATTTTCAGCAGCCTTATACGCAGGATGCTTCGTTCCTGATCGTCGGCGAGCGGGTCAATGCATCGGGTTCGAAGAAGATGCGGGACCTGCTCCAGGCCGAGGACTGGGACGGACTCGTCAACCTGGCGAAGTCACAGGAGAAAGAGGGTGCGCACATCCTTGACGTCAACGTCGATTTCGTCGGCCGCGACGGCGTTGCGGATATGCACGAGCTGATCTCGCGGCTCGTTACGCAGGTGAAGATCCCGATAATGCTCGATTCGACCGAGTGGGAGAAGATGGAAGCGGGGCTCGAGCACGCGGGCGGCAAGTGCATTCTCAATTCGACGAACTATGAGGACGGTGAAGAGCGCTTCCTGAAGGTGCTCGGGCTTGCGAAAGAATACGGAGCGGCGGTGGTTGTCGGGCTGATCGACGAGGACGGCATGGCCCGGACGGCGGTCGATAAACTTAAGATCGCTCGCCGGGCATATAAGCAGGCGACCGAATTCGGCATACCGGGCCACGATGTCTTTTTCGACCCGCTGGCATTGCCGATCTCGACCGGCATCGAGGAAGACCGCAAGAACGCGGATGAGACCATCAAGGCGATACGGCAGATCAAGGAAGAGATGCCGGAAGCGAACCAGATACTCGGCGTCTCAAACATCTCGTTCGGGCTTTCGCCGGCGGCCCGCGTTGTGCTGAACTCTGTGTTTTTGCATGATTGCGTTGAGGCCGGGATGAACTCGGCGATAGTCAACGCTTCGAAGATCCTGCCGCTGATGCGGTTCAACGAGCACGAGATCGAAACGGCCCGCGATCTTATCTACGACCGCCGGAAATGGAGTGCGGACACTCCTGTCCGCATGAGCCCGCAGGGCGAAGACGGCGCCGGCGAATCGGGAGGTTCGAATAGCGGCGATGGTTTCGCCGGAGGAACCGGCGATGCGGACAAGAGTGTCCGCGCTCCGTCGATTTGTACCTACGACCCGCTGACGGAATTTACAAAGCTTTTTGAGGGTAAGACCGCACAGTCGATAAAGCCGGACATTTCGAACCTTCCGGTCGAGGAGCGGTTAAAGGAACACATCATCGAGGGCGAGAAGATCGGGCTTGAGGATTCGCTCAAAGAGGCGCTCGAAAAATATCCGCCACTTGAGATCATCAACAACATTTTGCTCGACGGAATGAAGGTCGTCGGCGACCTCTTTGGTGCGGGGCAGATGCAGCTTCCGTTCGTGCTGCAATCGGCCGAGGCGATGAAGGCGGCGGTGAAGTTCCTTGAGCCCTTTATGGACAAGGTCGAAGGCGTTGAAAAGGGCACGATGGTGCTTGCGACCGTTAAGGGCGACGTCCACGACATCGGCAAGAATTTGGTCGATATCATCCTGACGAACAACGGCTACAAGGTCGTAAATCTGGGCATCAAGCAGCCGATCGACGAGATCCTGCGAGCCTGGGAAGAGACGAAAGCGGATGCGATCGGGATGAGCGGGCTGCTGGTAAAATCGACGCTGATAATGCGCGACAACATCCAGATAATGAAGGAACGAGGCATCGATGTCCCGGTCATTCTCGGCGGTGCGGCGCTCAATAGGAAGTACGTAGAGAACGATCTCAAGCCGCTTTACACGGGCCGCGTTTTCTACGCCCGCGACGCCTTTGATGGGCTGCACGCGATGGATGAACTGACGCAGAAAGATCACGCCACAGAGAGCCCAGAGAAGAATGAGATAGGAATTGCTGTTGGTGCTGATGCGGACTCCATGCAGAAGCCCGCGCGTGAGCAAGGGCGTGATGAGGGCGATGCGAGCGACGCCCTTGCTGACGCGCAGGCCTCCACATCGGACGAGGATCTTGTTGGCGAGGATGCGAAGCTCGGCGTTGAGGCGGCCCGCGTTTCTTCGCGTTCGAGCGGCGATACTACGCATACGAACCGCTCGGATATCGCCGTGCTTGACGAAGTGCCAAAGGCGCCGTTCTATGGCTCAAAGGTCGTGGAGATCACGGACCTGACGAAGGTTTTTGCGTTCATCAATGAGACGGCGCTGTTCAAGGGCCAATGGCAGTTCAAACAGGGCAGAAAGTCGGCCGAGGAATACGCGGAATTGCTTGAGAAGACGGTCTATCCGAAATTTGCCGAGATCAAGGCTCAGGCGATCCGCGAAAAACTGCTTGAGGCGAAGCTGGTCTATGGATATTTTCCGTGTAATTCGGACGGCAATGACCTGATCATTTGGGAAGACGACCTAAAGACCGAACGGACGCGTTTCACCTTTCCACGACAGCCGTTGGAACAGCGGGGCGGGAAGCGGCTCTGTTTGGCGGACTACTTCAGGCCAGCGAACTGGCCGCCCGCTGACGCAGGCGGTTCTGAAAAGAGCGGGGCCGATGTTGTCGCGTTCCATCTGGTCACGATGGGACGGCGGGCAAGCGAGCACTCGGCAAAGCTTTTCAAGTCGGACAACTATCAGGACTACTTGCTCTTCCACGGGCTTTCGGTCGAATCGGCAGAGGCGTTGGCGGAAATGTGGCACAAGCGTATCCGCGAAGAGCTCGGTATTGCCGGGTCGGACGCACCGGAGCTTGCAAAGCTATTCCATCAGGGCTATCAGGGCTCGCGATACAGCTTCGGCTACCCGGCCTGCCCGAACCTGGAAGACCAGGCAAAGCTTTTCGAACTCCTTGACCCGTCGCGGATCGACGTAGAACTGACCGAGGAATTTCAGCTCGACCCCGAGCAATCGACCTCGGCGATAATCATCCACCACCCGGAGGCGAAGTACTTTAATATTGAGTAGGGTTGTAGAATTTGATAGCCATTTACGTGATATTATTTTGCTATGAATGCTGAAATTGTCCTGCCGCTTGAAAAGATGACCGTTGCGGAAAAGATGGACGTCGTTGATCGAATCATGGACGACCTTTCTCGCAATTCGGCCTCTGTTCCTGTCATCGAATGGCACGGCGAGGTGCTTCGCCAACGGGCAGAGGCTTTGAAAGCCGGAAAGGACCGATTCATTAGTCTTGAAGAATCTGAAAAGCGGATACGCGAGAAGACGGGCCGCGGATGATGATCGTAATTACCGAATCGGCCTCTGATGACATCGCCGAAGGGTTCTTGTTCTATGAAATGCAGGAACAAGGTTTAGGCGAGTATTTTGAATCCTCCATTCAGGCTGATATCCGGTCGCTACTTATCTTCGCAGGAGTTCACGAAGTCCACTTTAACGAGTTTTATCGCAAGATCGCGAGCAGGTTTCCGTATGCGATCTATTATTCAGTTGAAGACGCGACGATCATGATCCATGCCGTCCTCGATACAAGGCGTGACCCGGAAAAGCTTGCTGACCGTTTTTCCTAGAATCATCGCCAACCGGAAGAAAGGTACTTCCAAGTCGAATAGGATCTGTCGGCTAATTTACGCACTAGCATGTCACTTTTTTGCTCTCGGCGGCGTCTTTCTTTTTGAGAGGCTGTATGAGAGCAAAACTTTTTTTTGGCGTTGTTTTTCTAGCATGTGCGGTTATGGGCGTTGCGGGTCAAGTGGACCGGCGGCTCGATGTGAAGATAAAAGCGGAGCAGGCGAGGGCCGTGCTTGCGATCCTCGACAAGCGGGCGGCTGGAAAGCGGGTGACGGAGGCGGACCTTCGCGAGGTTTTTGCGACCGAAGGCTACCGGCGGCTCAAAGAACGTGAGGCTTCGCTTGGGCGGGCATTCGAGGACGATGCGTTTCGCGACTTTCTCTCTTCAAACGAACTGATCGGGCGAAGGGAGGAGCTTCGCCGGACGCTCCGGTCTTGGGAAACTCTCGATGCCCGAGCGGCGGCACAACGTTCCCTTGCGTATCTGCCGGAGCAAGCCGTCATCCGGGCTAGCATTTATCCCGTCATCAAACCGCGTGATAACAGCTTCGTATTCGATCTGAAGAACGACCCGGCGATCTTTCTTTACCTCGACCCGGCCATTACCCCCGAGCAGTTCGAAAATACGTTGGCGCACGAGCTTCACCACGTCGGTTTCGGTACGGCCTGCCCGGCACCCGAGACAACAGCGGATCTTGAGAAAATGCCGGAAGGGAAGCGGATCGCTATCGGGTGGCTGAGCGCGTTCGGTGAGGGGCTTGCGATGCTGGCGGCTGCCGGCGGGCCCGAAGTTCATCCCCATCTCCACAGCAAGGCCGAGGATCGGACCCGATGGGACCGCGACGTCGCGAACTTCGATAGAGATCTTCGGCTGATCGAGGCTTTTCTCGGAGAGATCCTCGACGGCAAGCTTGACGAGACGGCGGCAAGGCAGCGTGGTTTTGAGTTCTTCGGCGTCCAAGGCCCCTGGTACACGGTCGGTTGGCGGATGTCGGCAACGATCGAGAAGGAGCTTGGCCGCAAACGGCTGATCGAGGCCTTCTGCGATACCCGGAGTCTTATCGGCACCTACAACGAGGCGGCCCTAAAGCACAACTCCAGGACCGGAGATGATCTCGCTTCGTGGAGTGAAAAGGTCGCCGAATTGGCGAATTAGCATCTTCCGGGCGGCGGCTCAGAATACCTCAATGGGCGGATTAGCGTTGGCGGCGTTTTGGTAATAAAATATCGTTTTCTCGCACTATCTGAAAAGAAATCATACGTATGACCAAAACGATATTTATCGCCGGTTCGGGCGGGATCGGCGAAGCTGCTGCATTATTGCTGAGAGAGTGGTGTGCTTTTGAAACAACGATAATTCTCGGCGATGTCAGCGAAGAGAATTTGGAAAAGGCAAGAGCTTTTGTGTGCGATGGTTCGGAGAAATGGACCGAGGTCGAGACCGTGCCGATGCCCCGCGAGGGTGAGAGCGACGAAATGCGCAAGGCATTTGAACGGGCGGACGTTCTTCTTGATTGCTCGCCCGGCGGACAGGCTCCGCGGATGGCGGGTTACGCCAAAGAGTTCGGGATGCACTACGCGAACCTGACGGAGTATGTCGCCGAGACGGACGCGATAATGGAACTCGCAAAGGACGCCGAGACCGGCTTCATCCTGCAAACGGGCCTCGCACCGGGCTTTATCAACGTTCAGGCGATGGCTCTTTACCGCGAGTTCGTCAGCAAGTTCGAGAATGAGAATGTCGAGCGGGTAGCGATGAAGGTCGGGGCTTTGACGGCCCATGCCCACGAGCCTCACTACTACGGTTTCACCTGGTCGCCGATCGGCGTTGCGACCGAATATGTTAAGGATTCGCGGGTCATTCGCGACTTCAAAATAGCCGAGCGGCCGGCACTCTCGGCCCGCGAGACGATCGTTATCGGAGCCCGAACCTACGAGGCCGACCTGACATCGGGCGGTGCCGCGGACCTGCCGGATTTCTTTGCCGGGAAAGCACGTGAACTCGATTACAAGACGCTTCGGTACCCGGGCCACTATGACTGGGTCGAGTCGATCGTCGAGACATTGCCGAAGAACGAGAGCCTGCCCGACCGCCTGCAGGAACTGATGATGCAGGCGATCCCTTCGGTCGAGGACGACCTGGTCGTCGTTCACGCTTCGGTCGATGGGTTCGATTCGAACGGCCGGCGGCGAATGCTCGAAAAGGCCTATTTCGTCGAACCGCTCGAGATAAACGGAAAGCGGCTGCGTGCCATCCAAACGACGACGGCCGGGCCACTCTGCCAATCGGCAATGATGCTGCTCGGCGGTGGGCTGAAAGGCGTTGTGCTCCAGAGTGAGATCGAGCCGGCGGAGTTCCTGAGCGGCAGATTCGTCGCGGATATTTATAGATGAGGATCGTCTGCATTTCAGACACGCATAATTGCAATGAGCAGGTCGCCGTCCCGGATGGCGACCTGCTTATCCATTCGGGCGATGCGACCATCACCGGGACGCTCCATGAGATCAAGCTGTTCAATCGATGGTTTGCGGAGCTGCCGCATCCGCTGAAGATCTTCGTTGCCGGAAATCACGATACGCTTTTCGAGCAGCGGCCGGATGAAGCTCAGGCTCTGCTCGACATCGGCGTCATCTATCTGCAGGATTCGACCGTCGAGCTTGATGGGCTTAAGATCTACGGAAGCCCATGGCAGCCGCGGTTCTACGATTGGGCTTTCAACCTGATGCGCGGGGCCGAGTTGGCCGAAAAGTGGGCGATGATCCCGGACGACGTAGATATCCTCATCACACACGGACCGCCGAACGGTATTCTGGACCTAGTTCCGAGGCAGGGCTGGGACGAAAAAACCGGCTGCGAGGAACTGCGGAAGCGGGTCGAAGAGATCGCTGAATTTGGCCGGTTGAAGCTCCATGTTTTTGGGCATATTCACTGCGGTTACGGCGTCCACGAAGAGCTTGGGGTGAAGTTCGTCAACGCCTCGGTCTGCGATGAGGACTATCGGCCGTCGAACAAGCCGATCGTCATCGATATATAGCTCTCTCGGATTCGGCCCGCAAAACTCAAAATGCTAAACTTCATTTTCGCTGCGTCCGGCTAGAGCGGATGGTGGACAGATAAAATCACTACTTGGTGACCTTTGAGAAAGGCTTTGCGGGCTTTGTGTTTATCCGTTTCTTAATCACAAAGGGCGCAAAGTGATGGCACAAAGAGCACGAAGGTTCGGTCGAACCCGCAAGGTCAGGACCAAGTGTTTCGTACAATTACCGCTTTTATTGATGTCGAGTGCGATAGAAAAAGCCGAAAGGAAGCTGCCGCTTGAGCCGATGCCGGAGGAGATAAAGGTCCTCGGGCCGGTCGAGCGCGCCGGGTTTTGGTTGACGCGGCGAATGAATCAAGGCGCGTGGAAGCGGCTCTGGACATTCAGCCAGCGTCACATCGGCTCGCTCTGGATCCATCTTGCGACCTATAACCTGATGAACGTTTTCGGCATCGAGAACGTCGAAAATGCCGACCATTCGCGGCCGCTGCTGCTCGTAGCCAATCACCGCTCGTTCTTTGATATGTACACGGTCTCGAGCGTGCTCTTCCGGCGGACGACGCGGCCGATGGAGCTTTACTTTCCGGTCAGGGCAAAGTTTTTCTACACAAACCCGGCGGGTTGGTTCGTAAATCTCGTCATGGGCTGGTGGTCGATGTACCCGCCGTTCTTTCGCGAGGCACGCGAGGCGGAAAAGCGTGAATTCGATAAATACTCGCTTCGGGAGCTGACCCGCATCTGCACCGAGGGCCACGGCCACATCATCGGTTTTCACCCGGAAGGGAAGCGAAACCTCAATGATGACCCTTATTCGTATCACCCCGCCCAGCCCGGCATCGGGAAGATCATCCTCGCTGCCCGGCCGCAGGTTATCCCGGTATTTATAGCCGGGCTTGGCAACGACCTGCCGAAGCAGATTTTGGGAAACTGGACCGGCGGCGAGAAGATCCGCATCTGGTTTGGCGAAGCGATCGACCTCTCGGAATTCATGGAGAAACCGGACCGGCTGCGAACGCACAAAGAGATCGCCGATCATCTGATGGAGAAGATCGGCGAACTCGGGGAAAAGGACCGGGACTGGGCTCGGGCCGGGCGGTCCGCTACGTGATCCCGCTTATGCGAGTTTTCAGTTCCAGCCTTCGACCTGCTTGAACTGATCTTTCCAGCGCAATTCCGGAACGAGCTTCGGTGTCATTGAAGTGAAGAGATTGAAGCTCTCGAAGAACTGTCCCCACGATTTCGCCGGCGGAGGAAGGTGGCGACAAAGCCGGCCGAACCCTTGAAACATCGAATCGAAAGCGGCGGCCGCTCCTTCGGGATTATTGTAGATGATCTGTTCGTCGCTCAGGGCGACCACCGCTTCATGTATCTTGCTTGCGGCGGTAATGTCGATGCACATGTCCTGAACGGTGCCAAGAGCCTCGCCGATCTTTCCGAGCCCTTCGTTCGCCTTCGTCAGTTTTTCGATCGCATCAGATTTTCCCTGGATCAATTGTCCGGTCATAAGCACCTTATCGATCCGGCTCTTGCCTAACTCGACTGCGGCCTTAAGCTCTTCAAGGTCAGTGTTAGCTGCGCAGGCCCCAGCTTTCTTCTTGATCGTCAACCACGCCGCACTAAATTTTTCACTCCAATCTGCCATTTCGACCCTCCAAATCTACGGAATTTCTGAGCGAGCCGGCGGAGGAGCCGACGGCTGCGTTCACCTTACTACGCGTAGGAATGGCGGAATAGTATCACCGAATTGTAGAAAAGGGCCGGGAAATTACAGGCAATCTTTCACTTTTTTCCGAGTTCGACGGCACGGCGGTATGCGGCGTATGCGGCTTTGGAGAGCACGGTACGGAGGCCGCCCTTTTCCATCTGGTAGATGGCTTCGGCAGACGTGCCCCCGGGCGAGGTGACCATGTTGCGAAGTTCGGCAGGATGCTTGTGAGATTCCATCGCGAACTTGACCGAACCGAGCATCGTTTCCTGGACGAGTTCCCTGGCGACCTCGCGTGAGAAGCCGAGGTGGACGCCGGCATCGGTCAAGGCCTCCATTACCATAAAGGTAAAGGTCGGGCCGGTCGCGCTCAGGGACGTCGCCATATCGATCATGTTCTCGGTCTCGACGTAAAGCTCTTTGCCGAGAGCCCGGAGCATTGTCTTTACCGCATCACGGCTTTCTGCCGGAACCTCGGGCGATGCAGTCCAGACGCACATTCCGGCGCCGATCTGCGACGGAGTATTCGGCATTACCCGAACGACGTTCTCTGCAGAAAGCGATTCGCCGATCTTGCGGATAGTGGCTCCGGCGACGATCGAGACCACGGTCGCGGCGGGCGAAACCGAGTCTTTGATCTCTTCAAGAACGCGGCCAAGCCGCTGCGGCTTTACGCAGAGAAAGACGAACGAATCACCGGCGGCAGCGGCCGTTTCGCGGTTATCGGCAGAAACGTGGATGCCGTAGCGTTCCTTGAGTTCGCGGCGGCGTTCCTCACGCGGGTGCGAGGCAAAGATGCGATCCGGCGAGAGCATTTTCTCGCGGAGCAGACCGGCGACGATCGCCTCAGCCATCACGCCGCAGCCGATGAATGCGGCACGGAGGTCTTCGGCGAGTTTTGTTTCGTTAGCGGACATCTTATTCGTAGCTAAGAGCCTCGACCGCATCGAGACGGGCTGCACGGAGAGCTGGATAAAGAGCGCCGACCGCTCCGCCGAGAAGGCCGACCAGCAGAACAATACCGATAACGAGAGGACTGATCTCGACCTCAAGCGTTGTGATGAGATTAAGGCCGTAGCGGGCGGCAAAAGTAAGCACCACGCCGACGACTATTCCGGCAAGGCTGATCAGCAGAGCTTCCTGTGTAATTGTCCATGCGATCTTTGCATTGCTCATTCCGAGCGATTTCATTATGCCGATCTGCCGTGTGCGTTCGGTAACGGTCGTGTACATCGTCAGTAGGATAACGAGAGCGCTGATCACGGCGGCAATGCCGATAAAAACGTTGAGGAAGACGTTCATCGCCGGAATGCCGGCCATGTAAAGCTCCTCGAGGTCGGACATCCGGATGACCTGAGCCTCGGGAAAGCGTTCCTGCAGACGCTGGCCGACGGCATCGACGGTAGCGGTCGGTTCGATCGCAACAAGTGCGGACGAGATCTTGCCTTCGGAGCCGAGCTGCGTTTGCATCACATCGAGCGGGATCTTGATGCGAGGGCCGCCGGCGGGTTCGTATGTTCCGACGATGGTGAAAGGCCGCTCGTAGATCGGGATCGTCTCGCCGATCTTGAATTTCTTTTGCCGTTGAAATGCGGTGTCAATGATCGCTTCGTCGCGGCCGGATGCGAAGGCACGACCTTCGACGATCCTAAGGCCGGAAATGGCAGAATACTCCTCAAGGAGCACGCCGTCGATGGTGCGTTTACCGGTATTGTTGTCCGTCGCATCGACGGAGTTCTGGCCGATGCCGACCGCCGTGCGAACGCCTTCGACCTGCTTTATCTCATCAACAACCGAAGCGGGAAGCCGGAATGCATCGGTTCCGCCGATACCGATGGTGCCGGACGAGGAGAAGCGGAGTTCGGCGCCGACATTCGCATCGCGAGCGGCCTGTTCGCGTATAGTGCCATTGGCGAGACCGACGGTGAAAACGATCAGCAGCACACCGACGGCGATGCCGAGAACGCTGACCGCGGTCCGGGCCGGCCGGTGAAACATATTTGAAAGAACAAGGGAATCCATCAATTATTCGGTTGGGCAAGCGTGGCGGCGGTGTTCGAGTTACCGGCGGCGACCTGGCCGCCTTGCTGTTGCTCAAGTTGTGTTTCTTCAGGCGACCGCCAGCCGGACATTTTCAGAAGTTCGATGGCATATTTGATCGGCACTGCCATGTTGACGGCGGTGTTCTGGGTAAAGACGCCGAAGTTAACGGCGATGACCTTGCCCGACTGGCCAAAGAGCGGAGCGCCGGAGCCGCCCTCGGCGGTGCGTGCGTCGTGGACGATCCGGCGGGCGTCTAGGTCCGTGATAGCACCCTGGGTGGTCAGCGGCTGTATCTTTTGTGTCTGTGCCAGGAAATTCACGAGGTTCTCGCGTGAATTGCCGAAGCGGCGGTTTATCGATTTCGCCTCTTCATCATCGACCATCGCAAGCAGGCGGTCGGGGCCATTCGGATAGCCCATCGTGACCACGGTCTTCCCGACGGTCGCCGCATCGCTATCAGGATCCAAGGGTATCGCGGCGAGCGGCGTCGTGAGTTTGCTCATGTCGATCATACCGACGGCAAGGTCTTCGCGGCTGCTTGTCTGGCGAACTGTGAGCGGAAAAGGTTCGGGATTGTTCGGGAAATAGACGAGCAGTTTGCGGACGCGGGCACGGCCGTTGGAGCTTGTCATCATCGATTTGACAACGTCGTCCTCGGTCCATGGCTGGAGCACGTGGCGGTTGGTGACGATAAAGCCGCCGCCGACGTGGAAACCGGTGCCGATGAAGTCATATTCGACCGGGCTGCCGTTGCCGAGGGTCGTCAGGCCGCTGACCGGAGCGGCGGACATAGGTGTGTCGCCCTCGGACGGGGCTTCGTAGGGCAACGGTTGAAATGATTGCGGGTCAGGGTAACGCAGGACGCGGCCGGTCGAGCGGTCAACGAGCTGATAAACGCCGACGATCAGGCAGACCGAGTTGCCGTATTCGACCTTTACGTTCTGTGCCAGCGACTGAGTGCGGATCAGGTCTTTGTTCGTCTGCTCGAGTGTGCCGAGTTGGTCGCTGGTCTGGCCGAGCTGCTTTTCGAGTTGAGCGATCAACTGCTGCTGTTTTTCGGATTGTTCACGATTTGCCCTGAGCTCGGAGGCGACGGCGTATCCGAGATAGAGAATGCCCGTCAGAAAGCCGACCGAAAGAATTAGAACGACCGCCTTGGTCGTCCAGCTTATCTCGCGCATCAGCTCGCGGCTGAACTCGCGTAAAAAGGCTTTTGCGTCGTCTCTTTCCGGCGAAGCCGCAGCGTCAAGGGCGGCATCTGCGATAAAGGGGGCGATCTGCGGATCGGTCCGCTTGGTCGTGATCAGAGAGGGCTTTTCAACGAGCGAGAAGAAGCCGAAAGTGATGTCGGTCTCGCCGATCTTGACCAGGTCGCCGTCGCTTAGGGCTATAAAACGGCGGATTGGCTTATCATTTACGGTCAGGCCGAGCGTCGAGTCGAAATCAATGACCCGGTACACACCTTCTGCGTTCTCCAGCCGCAGCCATACGCCCGACGTGTCGAGCTGTTTGGTGTGGATCTGAAGGTCACAGGTTTCATCGGAGCCGATGCTCAGCCGTTCTTCAGAAAAGAATTCGGTACGCTTTTCTGCCCCGACCGAGATATGAATGATAATGCCTGATGCCATTGTCGGGTAAACACACGTTTACCTGCTGAAAGTTTAACACAAAACCCGAGCGTTTCGATGCATTCCCGAGGGCAAACGTGGCACAATAAACATAATGGCCAAGCCAAAGAAGATCGATGACCGGGAAAGGCTTGTGAAGCTCGCTCCGGTGGCGGAAGCGCCGGTCCGCAGGCACGTTTTCGTCTGCAATGGCAAAAGCTGCGCCGCCGTTGGTGCCGCGGAGGTGAAGGCCGAGTTCGAACGCATTCTCACGGAGAAGGACATTCGCTACGGCAAGCCCTCGAAAGGCCGCAATCCGGAAGGCCCGGTCGTGCTGACGGACTGCGGGTCGGTCGGTTTTTGCTCGGTCGGGCCGGCGGTTTTGGTCTATCCCGAGGGCGTCTGGTATGCACAGGTGCAGGCGGAGGACGTCAGCGAGATCATAGAGAGCCACTTGGAACGCGGCGAAGTTGTCGAGCGGCTTGCTTTGATAGGGGAATTCGGTACGAATTAGCCCCCGGCTAACGCCACCGGTTTGCGGACTTTACTATTGTCGATTACGATTAGTTTTTCGCATTTATGTCAACAGAATTAAAAAAGACGCCCCTCAACGGCGTGCACCGCGAACTCGGCGGGAAAATGGTCGATTTCGGCGGCTGGGACATGCCGGTCCAATACAAAGCCGGTGTGATCGAAGAGCACATGGCGACGCGGACGCGGGCCGGGCTTTTTGACGTCTCGCACATGGGCGAGATCTGGGTCGAAGGGCCGGACGCGATCGCCTTCGTCAACCGCCTTACGACGAACGACGTCACCAAGCTCGCCGATGGACAGGCCCATTATTCCTGCTTTACAAATGCGGACGGCGGTGTCGTTGATGACCTTCTGGTCTATCGTTTCGGCCCGGAAAAGTTGCTGTTAGTGGTCAATGCGGCGACGACCGAGAAGGATTGGGCGTGGATCCGCTCGCACCATTCGGAACACGACGACCTGGCATTGCGGAATGCTTCGGCCGATTACTGCCAGATCGCGATACAAGGGCCGAAGGCACGCGAAATACTGCAAAAGCTGACCGAAACCGACCTTGACAGCATCAAGTACTATTGGTTTACCGAGGGCAAGGTTGACGGCGTCGAGGCGATCATCTCGAGGACCGGTTACACGGGCGAGGACGGCTTTGAGGTCTATGCGGCACCGGACAAAGCGGTCCAGCTTTGGAATGCAATGATCCATGCGGGAGCCGATGAAGGCATATTGCCGTGCGGGCTGGCGGCGAGAAATACGCTTCGGCTCGAGGCGGCAATGTCGCTTTACGGCCACGAACTCGGCGATGATATTGCACCGCTCGAGGCCGGGCTTGGCTGGATAACGAAGCTCGGGAAGGACTCGGAATTCATCGGCAAAGAAAAACTCGCCGCGATGAAGGAAGCGGGCCTGAAGCGAAAGCTCGCCGGATTTGAAATGACCGAACCGGGAATTGCCCGCGACGGCTATGACGTTTACATCAACGGCGAAAAGGCCGGGACGGTGACTTCGGGTTCGCCGGCACCCTTCCTCAAGAAGAACATCGGGCTCGCATTTCTGCCGGCCGCATTTGCAAACCCGGGCCAGGAGATCAAGATCGATATCCGCGGGAAGCACGTCGCGGCAAAGGTCGTCCCGACACCATTTTACAAACGCGAAAAGTAGCTCTTGTTTTACAAATTAGAAGGTTTACACATCCTGAATCTATGTCAAACATTCCTGAAAATCTAAAGTACAGTAAAGACCACGAGTGGGTCTCGGTTGAAGGCGACGTTGCTACCATTGGCATCACGGATTACGCACAATCGTCGCTGGGCGACGTGGTTTACGTTGACTTTCCCCGTGCCGGGGACCGGTTCGCGATCCACGAAGCGTTCGGCTCGGTAGAATCGGTCAAAGCCGTTTCCGAGATCTTTACACCGGTCGGCGGCGAGGTCGTCGAGGTCAATGAAGGCCTTAATGATGCTCCGGAATCCGTCAACAACGACCCCTACGGCGCGGGCTGGATGGTCAAGGTGAAGATGGATAATCCCGGCGAGGCCGACGCGATGATGACATCGGCGGAGTATGAAGACTACCTCAGTTCGAATGGATAGTTGACAGTGGACAACGGACAATCTCGGCTGGCGGTCCATTCTCCGCTGTCCATTATCCGTTATCAATTTCATTATGCGTTATATACCAAATTCACCCGAGGAGAGGCAGGAGATGCTCTCGATGCTCGGTCTCGGAAGTGCGAGCGAGCTTTTCCGCACGATCCCGCAGGACGTTCAGCTCGGCCGTGAGCTGAAGATCACCGATCCGCTCGCCGAGCCGGAAGTGATCGCCGCGATGGAAGAGATGGCCGCCCGCAACACGGCGGCGACCAAGCCTTCGTTCCTCGGGGCGGGCGTTTACTCGCACTTTTCGCCGACGATAGTCGATCACCTGATCCAGCGGTCCGAGTTCTTTACGTCCTACACCCCGTATCAGCCGGAGATCTCGCAGGGCACGCTGCAGTACATTTTTGAGTTCCAAACGCTGATCTGCCAACTGACGGGAATGGAAGTGGCGAACGCCTCGATGTACGACGGCTCGACGGCGATGGCGGAGGCGTACCTGATGGCACAACGGGTGACTCGGCGGGATAAGATCGTCGTAGCGAAGTCGGTGCACCCGGAATATCGCGACGTAGCGGTCACCTACGCCCAGCACGGCGATACCGAGATCGTTGAGATCGGCTATGACGAAGCGACCGGACGCGTCGCGGGGCTTGAGGCTCTGGATGACAAGACGGCGGCCCTCGTCGTGCAGTCGCCGAACTTTTTCGGATCGGTCGAGGATCTGAAGTCGCTGGCCGAGGCGGCACATGCTGTCGGGGCACTTTTCGTCGTTGTGGTTACTGAGGCGATATCGCTCGGGCTGCTTAAAACGCCGGGCGAATGCGGAGCCGACATCGTCGTCGGCGAAGGACAGTCGTTCGGCATCCCGATGAGCTTCGGCGGGCCGCACCTCGGGCTTTTTGCAACCAGGGAAAAATACGTTCGCAGTATGCCGGGCCGGCTTTGCGGCGTCGCTTACGACAAGGACGGCAATCGCGGGTTTGTGCTGACGCTTTCGACCCGCGAGCAGCACATCCGCCGCGAAAAGGCGACCTCTAACATCTGCACCAACCAGGGGCTGATCGCCCTCGCCGCGACCATTTATATGGAAGCGATGGGCAAAAAGGGCTTGCAGGAAGTTGCGGAACAGAATGCCCAGAAGGCGGCTTACGCCAAGCGGCAGATCGCGGCGATCGAGGGATTTTCGATACCATTTTCGGCACCGACGTTCAATGAATTTCTGGTCCGTGGGCCGCGTCCGGCGACCGAGATACTTGAGAAAGTGCGGACCGAGAGCGGTGTTATCGGCGGGCTGGCAGTTTCGAAATATTACGACGGCCACGAGAATGACTTCATCGTCGCCGTGACCGAAACGGCGAAGAAGGAGCATATCGACAAGCTCGTCGCCGGGCTCGCCGCGGCGTAATGGGTTTATGATCTTCGGGCCTTTCGAGATCGCAATTTGTCTCGGAGCGGTGCTGACATTCGCCCTTGCCGTGGCTCTCGGCCTTGCCGGCCGCGACATTCTTGACTGGTACCGAAGCCGCGGGCCGCGATGCCCGAAATGCCTCGCCGCTATAAACGCCGAGGCTTACATTTGCTGGTCATGCAAGGCGGAACTTGAAAGTGCGAAGTCGCTTAGAAAAGAACTTTCCTGATATCGACCGGAGACGGTTTCTCGGCTCGGTCGGCAAGGGCCTTGGCCTGATGGCGATGTCGTCGGCGGTGGTTGGTTCGCTCTTTGAGAATGTAGGGGCAGCGGCGAGGGCGGTCGCGCATCTTTCGCCGGTAGAGGCTGCCGCGGATGAGGATTTTTGGGCGGCGATCCAGCAATCTTTTTCGGTCACACGCGGCATCGTCAACCTTAACAACGGCGGCGTCAGCCCGAGCCCGCGGATCGTGACGGAAGCTTTCGTCCGCTACACCTGGCAACAGGAGGACGCGACGGCCTACACGATGTGGCAGTTGCTCGAGCCGCAGTCCGAGACCGTACGGACGGGATTGGCCGAAATGTTCGGCTGCGACCGCGAGGAGATCGCGATAACGCGAAACGCATCGGAGTCGCTCGAGATCTTGCTGATGGGGATCGACCTCAAGGCCGGCGACGAGATACTGACGACGACGCAGGATTACCCGCGGATGCTGACCACGCTCCGCCAGCGGGAACTCCGCGAAGGGCTGAGGCTCAAGCTCATCAAGGTGCCGGTCGCACCGGCGAGCGCGGACGAGATCGCAAAGGCCTACGAACAGGCGATGACGCCGCGGACGAAGCTCGTCCTTATCTCGCACATGATCAACTTGACCGGGCAGATCACACCGGTCCGCAAGGTCTGCGAGATGGCGAGGGCACGCGGGGTCGAGACCATCGTCGATGGAGCGCATTCATTTGCGCAGTTCGACTTCAAGCGGGACGACCTCGGCTGCGATTATTTCGGGACGTCGCTCCACAAATGGCTTTATGCTCCGAAGGGCACGGGAATGCTCTACGTCCGCAAGGAGAAGATCCCCAAGGTCTGGGCGCTGATGGCGAGCGAGGACAAGAACCGGGCGGACATCCGCAAGTTTGAGGAGATCGGCACGCACTCGGCGGCGATGCGGCTGGCGATCGGCGAGGCGATATTATTTCACCACGCGATCGGCGCCAAACGGAAAGAAGAGCGGCTTAGGTATCTCTCGCGATACTGGATGAACCGGCTCCGCGAGGTTCCGAAGGTCGGGTTCAATACGTCGTTCGACCCGGCGCAATCGTGTGCGATAGGGAATTTCAAGATCGAAGGTGTCGATCCGCGGGAACTCGGCAGCTATCTGATGGCGAAGCACAAGATATTTACGACGCCGATCGTGCATGAGGAATTTAGCGGCATAAGGATAACGCCGAATGTTTACACAACGCTTTGGGAACTCGAACGCTTTTGCAGCGTGGTCGAGGACGTGGCGAAGAAGGGGTTGCCGAAAGCGTAAGATTTGTATTGAAAGATATTTAGCATTTACGAATTGCTATATAGGTCAGGGAAACAGCATGAGCATCACAAAAGTTACACAGCATCCGACACAGAACGAGGGTTTGATATTTGAGCGTTCGCAGACGGGACGCGTCGGCTATCGCCTGCCGAAGCTTGATGTCGAGGCCGCGAACATTGATGAGATCATCCCGGCGGAGCTTCGCCGCGGCGACGGGCTCGCGGACGTTCCGGAGGTCTCGGAAGTGGACGTGATCCGGCACTTTACGCGCATCTCGACGTGGAACTACTCGATCGACCTCGGTATGTATCCGCTAGGTTCGTGCACGATGAAGTACAACTCGCGGCTTAACGAGAAGGTCGCACGCATCGGCGGATACACCAATCTGCATCCGCTGGCGCCGGAGGAAGAGACGCAGGGCGCACTTGAGCTGATGTATCGGCTGCAGGAAGACCTTGCGGAGATAACGGGCCTGCCGGGCGTTTCGCTCCAACCGGCGGCCGGTGCCCAAGGCGAAATGACGGGCGTGATGCTGATCCGCGCATTTCTTGACAAGCGCGACGGCGAGGCCTCAAAGGACCGCCGCGTGATGCTTATTCCCGAATCGGCCCACGGGACGAATCCGGCCTCGGCCGCACTCGCCGGATTTACGGTGAAGGCGATCCGAGCGAACGAAGACGGGCTGACGGACATGGACCACCTCCGTGAGCTTTGTGCCGAGGGCGGCGTCGCGGGGTTGATGCTGACGAACCCGAACACGGTTGGCATCTTTGAAACGAACATCAAAGAGATCTGCGAAACGATCCACAACGCCGGCGGGCTTGTTTACATGGACGGCGCGAATATGAATGCGCTGGTCGGTGTGGCAAGGCCGGGCGACATGGGCGTTGACGTGATCCACCTCAATCTGCACAAGACATTTTCGACTCCGCACGGCGGCGGCGGACCGGGCTGCGGCCCTTGCTGCTGCACGGCGGAACTGGCCGAATTTCTGCCCGTGCCGCGGATCGAAAAGACCGGCGAGCGGTATCACTTGAACTATGACCTGCCGCATTCGATCGGCCGGGTCAAGGCATTTTTCGGCAATTTCGGAATGATGATCCGAGCGTTGAGCTACATTTACACCCACGGTGCCGAAGGGCTTCGCGAAGCGACCGAGACAGCGGTGCTAAATGCCCGCTACGTTGCGGCCAAGCTGAAGGACACATATCACATGCCCTTCGAAGCGGACTGCATGCACGAAGGCATCTTCTCGCACAAGCATCAGACGGCGAGCGGCGTCCATACGCTCGACATCGCCAAGCGGCTGATCGATTACGGCTTTCACCCGCCGACGATCTATTTCCCGCTGGTGGTCGAAGGGGCGATGCTCATCGAACCGACCGAATCGGTTGGCCGAGCGGACCTCGATGCCTTTGTCGATGCGATGAAGCATATCGACCGCGAAGCTCGCGAAACACCCGAACTCGTTCTCGGCGCTCCGCACTCGACCCGCATCGGCCGGCTCGACGAAGCGACCGCCGCCCGCAAACCGGTGCTCCGCTGGAAGCCGGATATGGAAAGTTTGGGCAAATCGGCGTAATCTAATGTCATGAACACTGAGACTGAAAAGATCAGCGTCCCGCGTTTTATGAACATCTTCAAGAAGTTCTCGGCCTCGGACAAGATCAAGATCGCTGACCAGATAAACCGTGAAACGTTCGAGGCTCGTTGGAAGCTCTTGGACGCCGAATTGCCCGATGTAGAATTGTCAGAGCAGGAAATAATGGACGAGGTTCGGGCCGTTCGCTATGCCGAGAAAGACAAGCGTTAGGGTGATCCTAGATACGAACTGGTACATCAGCTGCGATAAACCGCAGATCCCGACGAACTCTCTACGTTCTTTTGACGAATCCCTCGATCGAGACGTTCTTCTCAATGGAACTCCTCAAAGAGTTTCAAGATGTTATAAACCGCAAGCAATTTCGGAAGATAATTTCCGAGGCTCAAGCGATGCGATTTCAGTCGCTTGTCCTATCGAAATTGAAAGAGGTAACGATTACGACCAACGTTGAACTGAGCCGCGACGCAAAAGACAACTACCTGCTCGCATTGGCCATAGATGCAGAGGCAGATTATTTGGTAACTGGCGATGATGACCTTCGTGTTCTGGAGCGAATAGGGAAGACGAAGATCGTTAGGATGGGAGAGTTCGTGGAAGCTCTTTAATGTCGAACATCGCTGGAAACCGGATATGGAAAGTTTGGGCAAATCGGCTTAGAACGCATGTTCGCGGAGATCATCGATCTCGGCTACAGATGGTCGATTAGTATCGGGTGTGAATTGAGGAACGGCTGTTCGCAGTCGTTCCTCCCTTTTTGGTCGGAGTTAGCTCGTACGAACTACGGTGCAACGTAGTTGTAGGTGATGACACCTTGTACCTTTACCGGTTTTCCTTCCAGAAGCGTCGGGCTGAATCTCGCCTCGCATGCAGCGAGCCGCGATGATTCGCGCAGTAGCGGGTGCCCAGTCACCGGTACAGCAAGAAAGATCGAACCATCTTCATCGATCAAAATCTGAACATTAACTGCACCCGAGGCGTTCACAGTTCTCGCGGCCGCGGGATAGGTCGGTTTCGCAAGTGAGATCGCCTTGCCGTTCAGGACTCCGCCACTTAGCGTTCGGCTTTGTCCGCTTGCAGCACCTGCGTTGCCAGAGTCGTTGGAGCCGAGCGCTGCGGGAGGATCGTTGCTTGTTCTTACGGGCCCCGAGTAAACGGTGGAGCGGTCGCTTATCGGCGGAACCGGGGCCTTCGTATCGTTCTGAACGAGGCTACCCCTTACGCCGTCGTCACCTCTCACCAAAATAGCCGTGTCGCTTCCGGGGTTTGTAGATTCTTGGGCAGGTTTCGGGTAGCTACCCTCGACCCGAAAATATAGTCTGCCGGACTAAGGAATGGCCCGTCCGTCGAGCGTTGCTGGTTTGAATCGGATCGTCTTTGCGGCCGAGGCGACCGATAATCGGAGATGGACGATATCGGGACGCGTGGTCGAGGAGCAAACCAGCCCCGGGCCGCTAACGGAACCGATGCCGTCGACATTTCCGGCCTCGTCGATCTTGACGTTAACACTCAGACCGCCGTAGTGTCCTGACGTCATGCCAAGCAAAGATGTTCTTGCGGCGCTGTCGTCAAGAACCGTCGGCGGCACCTGGCCAACTATTGCATCTGCCTGGAATTCGACATCCTGCCCGAAAGCGGATTGGCAGAATGCGAGGGCGATTAGCAAACACATTGCGGGAAAAATACTCTTCATTTTAATTACTCCTGTTTATCGGGATGTGCCATCGTTAAGGTCCGATACATCATTTAGGGACGCGGGCCTACGAAGTTATATGTCAGCGATCCGTAAACCTTGATCGGGCTTCCTTGAAGCGTGGTTGGCTGAAATCTTGCCTTGCACGCCGCGTCTCTCGCGGACTCGTGAAGTGAGGGATGGCCGCTATACGCACCGGCCCTCTCTACATTCCCGTCTTCGCCGACGAGCACGGCGACCTGAACCACCGAGTTTCCGCGTGCATTTCGTGGATATTCCGGTTTGGGCAACGAAAGAGCCTTACCGTTCACAACCCCGGCTCGAACGAAGAAAGGTCTTCCGGTTGGAGCATTTTCCGATGCCTTGCCTTGCCGCTGAAGCTGATCGAGTGCCCGGCCCGTTGAAATAGTGACCAGAATGTTTGCCGATGCCGGTTTTCCATTCTCGGTCGCCGGTTCGAATTTCAGGCCAAGAGCATAGGCTTCGGCTGCTTTACGCACTGCTTCAAGTTGTCTTCGCAGGTTGCTTTTGCACGGCCATTCGGGGCCGGCGACGACCTCAGCAGACTCGGGCTTTCCTTCCTTATCGATCTTTAGCGAGACGACAATACGGCCCTCGATCCCGGCGGCCGTGGCCTCTTCCGGCAGTTCGAAACGGGTCGCCGATCATTTTGGGGTCTGTTCGCGTTTGGGCCGATGAGGTGAGAAAAACTCCGGGCAACAAAGAGCGAGAATGCAGGCTTGGGTCTTCATGGTTCGGTACTCCTGGAAGAACATATTGGGAATGTCCGCTAGACGATTTCGGGAATTATACGCGAGAGTTCGATCGATTGCCAGAACTTTCTTCCGGCAATGGACGATTCGCCCCAAAAGTCTGCAAGGCCTCTCGAGGTTTTGAGAATTGACGGACTTGAAATATATTTGCGCGCAAACGGGAAATTCAAAGATGAAGAAACGAATGAATCTTTTTACCGCAATTGTTGGGCTCCTGGCTCTCGGGGCGGTTTCGGCATTGGCGGTTGACGGCATTACGAAGCGGATCAGCTTTGCCCGCGGGAAGAGTTCGGCGACGGTCCGCGGGGTAGTTATACGGGGCGATGCCGATACGTGGATAGTCCGGGCAAAGGCCGAGCAGATGATGACGGTCAGCATTCGCTCGGTCGAGGACAATGCCGTCTTTACGGTGCAAGGGCCGGACGGAGAGTATCTGCAGGACGCCGGCGAGGAGGACGAGGCACGCGGCGTCACCAACTCGCTGCCCTTTGACGGCGACTACCGGATCAGGGTCAGCGGAACCCGCGGCAACGCAACTTACCGGCTGACGGTCTCGATAAAATAGAGGAGCTAATCTAATTATGTTAAAAAAGATCACCATCGCAATTGCAGTGATAATTGTCGTTATTTTCGCGGTCGCAGCGGCCGCCGTCTTTCTTACGCGGACGGAGGTAAGTGCGGAACGCGAGGTCGTTATCAACAAACCACGCAATGAGGTCTTCGCCTATGTGAAACAGGTAAAGAACCAGAATGAATGGGCAATCTGGAACAAACGCGACCCCGGGATGAAACAGGAAACGGCCGGGACCGACGGCACGGTCGGCTTCATTTCGCGTTGGGAAAGCACGAACCCGGAGGTCGGTTCCGGCGAGCAGGAGATCAAGCGGATCGTCGAGGGCGAACGGATCGAGACTGAGCTCCGGTTCAAGGCTCCGTTCGAATCAAAGGCGGACGCCTACCTGATTACTGAACCAGTCGGCGCCGAGCAAACTCGCGTTCGCTGGGGCTTTCGCACGGAGATGCCGCGGCCGATGAACCTGATGCTGCTCTTTATGGACCTCGAACAGGCGATCGGGAAGGACTACGAAGAAGGACTCGCCAATCTCAAGCAGATCCTCGAGCGGCCTTGATCCCGGCCAAAATGAAAACTTTTTGTTTCATATCGGATTCGGGTATATAATTAAGTCAAAAGCCCTGCATCACCAACCAAAGACAGCTTTTTGATATTCGTCGCACCTGCTTTTTCGCGACCGCCTGATAAGGAGGAGATCATGAGATATCGAGCATTGATGTTTTCATTTCTTTTGTCCGCCGGCGTTGTTTGCTTAGGAGGAGTGATCAACGGCAGTGCCGGAGCTTCGGCAGTTTCCGTGAATGTTGATCCGGTCTTTAAGGCCTATCGCGGAGTGAAGCTTGGGATGACCGCGAGCGAGGCTCGTTCGGCTCTCGGCGACCCGAAGGAGAAATCTGATACTGAGGATCTGTATCAACCTGCCGATGGTGAAGAGGCACGTGTTTTTTACGATGAGGCCGGAAAAGTTCGGGCGATCTCGGTGATGTACACCGGCGACATCAGCAAGGCTCCGACCGCGAAAGCCGTGATCGGCGAGGACATACCGGCGCGAGAGGACGGCGGAATGTTCAAGCGGGTCGAATATGAGAAACAGGGTTACTGGGTCTCGTACGTAAAGGTTGCTGGCGACAACCCGATGATCGTCATCACGATGCAGGCCATCTAGTCCGGCCGGCAGAAAAGAAATTTCCATACCGACTTGCGCGCCGATTTGCGCGTCGGGCGTTTCCCACTATACTTACGTCAACATATGCCAACGATCGGAATCCCTAAAGAGATCCATCCGGGCGAACGCCGTGTCGCCGCCACTCCTCAGACGATACTAAAGCTAAAGAAACTCGGGTTCGACGTAGCGGTCGAATCAGGAGCAGGCGTTGCCATCGACGCCTCAGATGCAGAGTATCAGGAGGCTGGTGCCACGATCGCTGCGGACGCGAAAGAGCTTTGGTCCACCTCGGACGTGGTGATGAAGGTTCGGCCGCCTGAGGAAGGCGAGGCCGAAATGCTTCGCGAGGGCGGTTGGCTGATAGGTTTTTTATGGCCGGGGCAGAACCGTGAGATCGTCGATAAGCTCGCCAAGCGAAAGGCGACCGTTTTTGCGATGGACAGCGTCCCGCGGATAACGCGGGCGCAAAAGATGGACACGCTTTCGGCGATGGCAAACATCGCCGGTTACCGGGCGGTGGTTGAAGCGGCTCAGCATTTTCCCCGCTTCTTTACCGGACAGATAACCGCGGCCGGCAAGATCGACCCGGCGAAGGTGCTGGTAATTGGGGCAGGCGTCGCTGGGCTTTCGGCGATCGGGGCGGCGAAAGGCTTGGGGGCTATTGTCAGGGCCTTTGACCCGCGGTCGGCAACGAAGGACCAGGTCGCTTCGATGGGCGCCGAGTTCCTCGAACTCGACATAAAGGAAGAAGGCGAAGGCAAGGGCGGCTATGCCAAGCAGATGTCGGACGAGTTTTTGAAGGCCGAGATGGCCTTGTTTGCCCAGCAGGCGATGCAGGTCGATATCATCATCACGACCGCATTGATACCCGGCAAACCGGCACCGAAGCTGATAACGCAAGGTATGGTCGAATCGATGAAGCCGGGCTCGGTGATCGTCGATCTCGCGGCCGAGCAGGGCGGAAATTGTGTGTTGACCGAGCCGGGAAAGGTCGTCCACCACAAGGGCGTTACGATAATCGGATACACGGATCTGCCCTCGCGGATGGCCTCGATGTCCTCGCAGCTTTATGGAGCGTGTGTGACGGCGTTGATCGAAGAATTGCAGAAGCCCGCGCGTAAGCAAGGGCCTGACACGCAACGGAACGACGTGCCATCAAACTCGGATGTTAAGCCCTCCCTCACGGTCGGGCCTCCGCAACTTGTCGTGAACCTCGAGGATGAGATAGTCCGCGGTGCGATCGTGCTCCACGAGGGCAAGATGCTCTGGCCGGCACCGGTCAAAGAACAGCCGCCGCCGCCGGAACCGGGCGTGCCGACCAAGAGCTCGGCAGCGGTCGCCGCGGCGAAAAGCTCTACCGGCCACGGCCACGACGAAGGCACGGGAATGCACCCGCTCGCTCTCGTCGGTATCGGGCTCGTGCTGCTGCTGATCGGCTTTTACGTGCCTGACTCGAAGCTCTCGCACTTTACGGTATTTATGCTCGCGGTCTTCGTCGGGTTCCAGGTCGTCTGGAATGTGAAACCCGCTCTGCACACGCCGCTGATGTCCGTAACCAACGCGATCAGCGGCATCATCCTCGTCGGCGGAATGCTCCAGCTCTCCGGCGAGATGAACGTGACCACCATACTCGGCGCCGTCGCAGTCCTCATCGCCACGATCAACATCGCCGGCGGATTTTTGGTAACCAACAGAATGCTGGCGATGTTTAGGAAGTAGATCTGTTGATGTCGTCAGTTGCTCGGAGTGATAAGATTTAGGCGAGGTATCTGGTATGACAGTTAAAGAAGCAGTACTGGAAAAATTAGAAACGCTACCCGTCGCTAAACAACAGGAAGTGCTTGATTTCGTCGAGTTTCTCGAATCAAAACAGCCCGCCCGCAAGCCGCGTCGTTCTCTAAAAGGCAGTCTGGCTCATTTGAATTTCGAGTGGACCGAAGAAGATATGCGGCAAGCTCGCAATGAAATGTGGCGCGGATATACTCGAGACACCGAAGACCATTTGTAAAAGATGGATGCGATTCTGATCGATACGAACATCGTCATCTGGTATTTTGGCAACTATTCGAAATTAACGAAACACGCAGAAAATACCGTTGACGACGTAGTCGCGAACGGTACGGTTTACGTGTCTTCGATCTCGATCGTGGAGTTAACATACCTCGCGGAAAGGAAAAGAGTTCCTATTGCGACGATCGACAAACTTCGCGAAGCTTTCGATGATGACTCGACATCTTTTCGCCTCGCTAATCTCGATCGCGGTGTCGCAGATGAGGTTGCGAACATCGACCGCTCAATCGTCGCCGACATGCCCGACCGCATCATTGCGGCGACGGCGAAGCACTTAGGCGTTCCGCTTGTAACCAGCGATGGAAATATTCAAAAGCTGGTGAACGTCGAAACGATCTGGTAATCAATACGGGCGACGGTGAAACGCACGCGGTTTGGAGTCACTGTCGTCATGATCAACATCGCCGGCGGATTTTTGGTAACGAACAGAATGCTTGCGATGTTTAGGAAGTAACGGGAATGGTGCGTCGAAAAGAGCAGACCCCGACTCCATAGGCCAAGTTAGAAGGGTGAAGGAAATGAAACTACGTTCGAACTTTTTTTGTGCAATCGTTCTTGTTGGATTTCTGTTGGCCCTGCAAGTTAATGGTCAGGTAACAAAGAGTCCTCAGGCCGGCCCTATGCCTAAGGTCGAGGCCACGCCAAAGCTGTCTCCGCCGATAATGGTGGAAAAAGCTACGACGGAAACGGGGAAGTTTGTGCTTCTTAAGAGCGATGGTACTTGGGAATACGACACGACTCCGCGGCCGGCACCTATCGGTACCCCGACTCAAATACCAGTTGAGGCAAAAGGAATCTTACGTTTCAAGGCAGCGGTGATAACGCGAGGCGGTAATGTTATTCCGGCAGCTCGCGGTGATTTTTGGTTACTTGATCGGGACTTGCGCGAAATCCTCGCTGACAAAGTATCAGAGAAACTTAAGAGTGGGAGCTTGCTCGACCGCTCGACAGCATACATGCTGTCCCAAGATCATGAACTTATTGAGCCGCATAAGATCATCAAAACAGCGTCGGATTTTGAAGGAAACGGAACGTTCGCGGACGTTCCTCCCAAGACCTATTGGGTTTATTTTTTTGGTTCAGTCGGCGTTAATCATGTCCTATGGAGTTTAAAAGTAGATGTAAAACCAGGAGAAAATTATGTTTTTCTCGATCAAAACAATGCTCTAGAGACTTTCTCCAGGTGAAAAGAGTGAAAGGATAGTTATGAGTTTTGAGGCTTGGCTTGCTGCCCTACTTGGTGAGGACGTATCCGAAGTTACGACATTGCTAAGGTACAAGAGAGCGCTTAAGTTTTTGATCGCTTGGTCTTTGTTTGAGTCGAAATGCTTTAAGGGCTTTATGCGAAAGGCAGATATCGAATCTTTCGCGAAGCGGGTCTCTGCTGATAAATCTTTTGATCAAAGCGAGGTAGCAAAAATTGCAAAACGATTTCATGAGCGCTACCAAGACAAGAACCGTTACAGAAATCTGCTGCACAACGATTCTTGCCCCGAAATGGAGAGTTTGCTTGGAAAGCCTTTCGAATCACTAAAATCGCCCGAAATTGTTTTTTTAGCGACATTTACTGTTTATCGCTATCGAAACAACATTTTTCACGGTAACAAAGGCGTCCATTCCTGGCTAAAGTTTGGGGTCCAGATTGATCAGTGCACAGAGGTTATGAAAATCTTAGTCGTTCACGCAGAAGCCAAAACACCGGGCCTACTAGTCGCGGCATGAGCACCTAAATTCTTGATGACTCAATCACTAATCACAATTGCGTAGATCGCTGCGTGGTAGAATTGGCAAAGAGATGAACAATTCGGTCAACAATTTAGTTGAGATCGACCCGGAGAAACTTGGCGGAACGCCCGTTTTTCGTGGGACGCGTGTTCCGATCCAGAATCTGTTTGATTCATTGGAGACAGGTGAATCGGTCGAGCAATTCTTAGAGCAGTATCCAACGGTCAGCCGCGAACAGGTTGTCGCCATTCTTGAAGAATCAATGGAGAGGCTGCTCGTGGGATATGAAATTGCTGCTTGATGAGTGTGTGACCAATTATCTGAAATCCGAATTTATTGGTCACGAGGTTTCAACGATCGATGAAGCAGGACTAAAAGGACTTAAGAACGGAAAGCTTCTAACGGCTGCTTCGACTAGATTTGATGTATTGGTCACGGTTGACCAAAATCTTCGCTTTCAACAGAACTTGGAAAATTTTCCGATCTCGATCCTTGTCTTGCGGGCGAAACGAAGTACATATCCGTTTCTGAAGCCATTGATCCCTAAGGCTCTCGAAGAATTGGAATCGATCGTACCTGGACTTGTTGTCGTCGTTTCATAATTTCATCTAATGAAAACCGGCCTTATTACAATTGCATACATCGCCGTTAGCGATTATCGATAATCGAAAAATGGACTACAGAGATTACATAACGATCGAGCCGAACAAACGTGGCGGAAAGCCTTGCATTCGCGGATTGCGGATCACGGTCTATGAGGTTTTGGAATATCTCGCATCTGATATGACCGAAGAAGAGATCCTGGCTGACTTTCCGGATCTCACGAAGGAAGACCTTAAGGCGGCAATTGCATTTGCAGCCGACCGCGAAAGGCGTTTGATGGAAGTACCGCTTGCGGCATGAAGCTTCTATTCGACGAAAATCTTTCTCCAAGATTAGCGGTTATGGTGTCCGATCTTTTTCCCGGTTAGACGCATGTCCGCAATGTCGGGCTGAGATCGGCGGATGACCCACTGGTCTGGAAGTACGCAGTCGAAGGTGAATTCGCGATAGTGTCAAAAGATTCGGATATGCACGACCGAAGTTTAGTCTTCGGGTTTCCGCCAAAGGTCATATGGGTCAGATTGGGCAACTGCTCGACCAATGATGTTGAGAAATTAATTAGGAAAGAGATCGAAGCCGTGCTTCATTTTCTCGAAGACGATACAGCTTCATTTCTTGCTTTGTCAAAGATTGCTGAATGAGAACGGGTCTAATAACAATTGCATACATCGCCGCGAGTGCGTTGTTCATTTTGAGCCTTGGTGGGTTGTCGGATGCAGAAGCCCGCGCGTGAGCAAGGGCTTAACTGGCAACATCGAATGCAGGAATATGCTTGACGATCACGGATTCGAGGTTTACGAGGAAAATCCATTCCCGATAGCTTACCTCTTAACGTTCCGAACTTATGGTACGTGGTTGCATGGGGATGCACGAACCTCGGTTAGACGGAACGGCAACAATCGCTACGGTGGTCCGATGGTGACACCGAGCGTTCCGTTGATTGAGGCGATGAAGGACGGTCGAAAGCAAACTCCGTTGGTGCTCGACGAACGACAGCGGCCTTGTGTTGAGGCGGCCATCAAGGAAGTTTGTGAAATTAGGGACTACGACCTTCGGGCGCTGAACGTGAGAACAAATCATGCTCATGTCGTGAGTTCCGGAGCCGTAAAGCCGGAGAAGATCGTGAACGATCTCAAGGCCTATGCCACGCGCCCATTAAGGGCAGAGCGACTCTGTGGTACCGAAACAGAAAGTTTGGTCTAGAGGAGCAAGTACTCGTTACCTATGGAAACCCAGACACGTCGAACGTGCAGTTGACTATGTGAAATATTGCCAGGAGGACATTCCTTTCGACTTTCGAGATTAGCCTAACTTGGATGTTAAGCCCTTGCTTATGCGCGGGCTTCTGCATTGTATGCAACAATCTTTGATCACGATCGCATACATCGCCGCGAGTGCGTTGTTTATTTTGAGCCTTGGTGGGTTGTCCAAGCAGGAGACGGCCCGGCGGGGGAACTGGTATGGCATTATCGGGATGCTTATCGCTCTTGCGGCGACGGTCGCGGCGATGCAGCCGAGCGGCTGGCCGATCCTCGGCGCGGTCGTGCTGGTCGGTGCATTGATCGGCGCCACGGTCGCCTCGCGGGTGCAGATGACCTCGATGCCGGAGCTTGTGGCGATCCTTCACAGCTTTGTCGGACTCGCTGCGGTGCTGGTCGGATTTGGGACTTACCTCGATAAATTTGCCGCGGGGAAAACTGTAGAGGACGCCGGTATCCTGTTGATCGAGATCTTCGTCGGCGTTTGCGTAGGCTCGATAACGTTCACGGGATCGGTCATCGCGTTCCTCAAACTTCGCGGCTCGATCAGCGGCAACCCATTCCTGCTTCCGGGCCGTCATTTCATCAATCTGCTGATGCTGATAGCGACGGTCGTTCTCGGCGTGCTCTATGTGATGGCTCCCGGAACCGACGGGAACCCGTATCTGATCGCCGCGACCGTCGTGACCGGCGTTTTGGGCATCCATTTCATAATGGCGATCGGTGGTGCGGATATGCCGGTGGTCGTTTCGATGCTGAACAGCTACTCGGGTTGGGCGGCCTCGGCTGCGGGCTTTATGCTTTCGAACGACCTGCTCATCATCACCGGAGCCCTGGTCGGTTCGAGCGGTGTGATCCTCAGCTACATAATGTGCCGCGGAATGAACCGTTCGTTCGTCAGCGTGATGCTCGGCGGCTTTGGCACCGAAGGCGGAGCCGCAGCGGCGGGCGGCTCGGCCCCGGCGGGCGAGGTGCGCTCGGTAGATGCGGCGACCTCGGCCGATATGCTGCGACAGGCGAAGAAAGTGATCATCGTTCCGGGCTACGGCTTGGCGGTTGCCCAGGCGCAGCACTCGCTCGCCGAAGTCGTCAAGATATTGAAAGAAGGCGGCACCGAGGTGAAGTTCGCCATCCATCCGGTCGCCGGGCGGCTGCCGGGCCACATGAACGTTCTGCTCGCCGAGGCGAATATCCCGTACGATATCGTCTTCGAGATGGAAGAGATCAATGACGAATTTCCGGGTACGGATGTTTCGTGGGTGATCGGTGCGAACGACATCGTCAACCCCTCGGCGCTCGATGACCCGGCCTCGCCGATCGCGGGAATGCCGGTGCTCCACGTTTGGGAAGCCCGCGACACCATCGTCATGAAACGCTCGATGGCCTCGGGCTACGCCGGAGTGGACAACCCGCTCTTCTACAAAGACAACACCCAAATGCTCTTCGGCGATGCGAAGAAGGTCGTCGATGAGATCTTGACCGCGATGCGCGGGTGATCAAGTAAGGGCTCCCCTCCTTACGAAGGAGGGGTGGACGCCGCTTCGGCGGACGGGGTGGTTCTCTAGGCAATTAGGAAATGACGTTTAAGAGAAGCAAATCCGACTTACACTCGTTGCCCCAGGTCGCACAGTTCCGCGACAAGCTACGCAAATCCTTGACGCCGGCAGAAGCGGCCTTTTGGAATCTTGTAAAGAACTCAAAACTTGACGGGCGTAAGTTCCGAAGGCAGCACAGCATCGGCAATTACATTTTTGATTTCTATTGCCCGTCAGAAAAACTAGCCATCGAATTAGATGGCCAACTTCATTTTGTCGAACACCCGCGGTTGAACGACCGCACGAAGAGAGAATTTGCAGAGTCACACGGAATTCGCGTCCTTCGATTCGAGAACAAGTTGGTATTTGAAGATGCGGAATGGGTTCTTGCCATCATTAG
The DNA here is from genome assembly GCA_019639135.1 of Acidobacteriota bacterium. Classification (GTDB taxonomy): domain Bacteria; phylum Acidobacteriota; class Blastocatellia; order Pyrinomonadales; family Pyrinomonadaceae; genus OLB17. The sequence goes on along the minus strand of JAHBSL010000014.1, from coordinate 70,804 downwards.
AAGCAACTTTGGTTGGACGGAGAGAACCACCCTGTCAGATTAGGCTCTCCTTCTTACGAAGGAGGGGGACGGGTTTTGCCGGGAGGTGGTTCTTTGTTTTGGTTTCCATGAATGACGGAAGAATGCTGATCTTGCGGAGAGAACCACCACGTTAGCCCCGCCAAAAAACGTCGGGCCTGCCACCTCTCCTTCGTAAGGAGGGGAGTTTTTGTGAAGCTCTTCGTTGATGCGAATATGGTGGTGGATGAGATTCTAACGGCGATTAGGATTTAAGTTGAGATGATCAAAGTTATATTGTTTTTGAAACTTGCTCTTCTCGTTCTTCTGGGGTCGGCGAATGCCCAACAAATTTCTGACGACGACAGGCGCGGTTTCGACAATCTGGCTCCGATCTTCATTGATGTTGACGGTGACGGAGTACCGGACCGGATTCAGCCTCGAACATACCAGACCTATCACAACCCACCGGGGAAACGTCTCCTCAATAAATACGTTAAGAATTGGATCACTTTCGATCTAAAGGCCTCTACCGGAAAGTCGATAAAGTCGTTTTTCACCTACAACTACGGTATTGCAGGGCAGGGCGGGAGTTATTGGGTTTATTCTCTGGTTACCGCGGGCGATGTCAATAAAGATGGGCGGACTGACCTGATGTTTTATTCAGGGGATGATACAAGCGCTGAGACGGTAATTCTACTCAATAAAGGCACTCGGTTTCATGTCCATTCGCGGAAGATTACCGATATTGACGACTGGCTCAGTGATTTGTAGCGTTTACCCGACCGTCGCTGGAAAGTTTCCGTGAGAAAAGGACTTTCCCGAAGACGCCCGCGGGTTCTACCCGATGCTGACCGATCCGCCAAAAGAGCATTGATCTTAAGTCTATTTCAGTCAACGCCGGCGACTTCGGCAACGACAGCCCGCTCTACGGCGCAATGGGCTGCGACCGCAAATCCGGCTTCATCAAGTAAAAGAAAACCCCGTAGTAAACGATATATAACAAAACGTGTTAATAGCAAATGAAGATGTCCGGTTTTATTAGCACATTAGATGTCCGGTTTTGAATTCTTTGGCCCTCATAGTTAGATACGAGCAGTCGTAGCAGCTGTGGGAATGTGGGAAAGCCTGCTTTGAGGCTTTTCCAAGCGATTGAGGGACTGTGGGAAATCGTTTTTTGATTTTCCACATTTCCTCATGAGCGGCATTTCCACAGCTTTGTTTTTCTTCATTTTGGATCTCTTGAGCGGTCTGCCGTCGGCTGCGAAGCGGCCGAGTTGGTGCGGCCCGAAGCCGATGGTGATGGTGTCGTCGAGGTGTTTATAGACCATCACTTGGCAGCCGGCCATCGAGCCGTGCCATGACTGTTTCTCGATCTGCAGGGTCATCCCCATATAACTGACGGTGTTGTCGCGGCCGGCGGTCCGCTCGGTCTGAATAGAGAAGACCCGTTCGAGATCGCTCGTCGAGGGGACGAACGCCGATGCATCCGGCTCGGCCGCAGGCACGGTGAACTTCCTGTTGAACTCCCGCACATAGCTGCGCTCCAGGAACCGGTTCGCCTCTTCGAGCGTGGTGATGTTCCTGATCCTCAGTTCCTGCGGGAGGCGTCCCTGCCAGGTGCGGAAACTCCTCTCGCTTCGGCCTCTGGCTTGCGGGCTGTAAGCTGCGATCATCCGAATGCCGAGTTCCCGCAAGGCTCTCCCGATCTGCGTCAGTGCCTGCCTGTCCACAGGCTCTCCGGCCTTCGGCGTCGTCCAGAAATGACTCGCCCGGTCCGAATAAAGACTGCAAAATACGCCTTGCTTTTCCACTACCTCGCGGATCGCTCTCATGCACGTCGCGGTCGATTCCTCATCGACCAGCTGGGCGTAATAGATCTCGCTTGTCGCGTCGTCCATCACTACGATCAGATCGTATCGCCGCCCGTCGCCGGCAAACCACTTGTGCTCGGAACCATCGATGTGCAGCATCATCCCCCGCACAGGCTTCCGCTCGCGTCGCTTCCGATGCTTTTTCCGAGGCCGCTTTTTCGCCACCAGCCCTGCTTCCTGCAGTAGATTCCTCACCCACGTATAGCTGATCATGATCGAGTGCTCCTCCCCAAGCTTCTCCTGAAAATGCCGCACGTTGAAATCAAAATACTCATCGCGGTACAGCCTCAGCACCTCCTCCACCACCGCCACCGGTATCCGCCTCGGACTCACCTTCCCCATTCGCCCGTCGAACAACCCCTCAAACCCATATTCCTCATACTTCTCCCGCAATCGCCTCAGGTGCCTCGCACTATACCCCAATATCTCCGCTGCCTCGATCCAGCTGATCTTCCCCGCATACGCCCTCAATATGATCTCCTGTCGCTTCATCGCTTTCTCCACTGCTCGTCTCCGGGTACATTCTCATAGCTTTTCTCCTAAGCTATTGTCCTGTTTCCCTCAACCGCCGAAAGCGGACATCTCATCTGCTACTCCAACCGGACATATGATGTGCTAACTACACGATATATAACAAAACGTTGTTAAGAACACCGAAATTGGTGTATTATCAACGACGTTGGCGAGGTCGTGGATATATGATGAGAAACTCTCATCGTGCATTCTTAGGAGTCGTGACTGGTACAGTGGTGGGGACAGTTATGGCTTTCTTCATAGCGTCGCTCCTGAAAACATTTCTTGCAGTCGATATTTTGGGCGACGTGTATTCAATGTTAAGGTTGATCGCTTTTCTCGGATCACACGGTCTGATCTGCGGTATCATCGCCGGACGCTTCGGGCTGAAAACGTTTCGAGGCGGCGTTTTAGGATGCGTGATTCTGATTGCGTTGGTCTTAGTGATCATACTTAGCTTCACTCTACATCTCACGTTTGTTGAACGGCCGCCAGCACACCAATTTAAAGGTTTTTTCGAATTCGCAACTTCTGCCTTTTCTGTTCTTGTAATGTATTATGGTTTGATATTCCTTGCCGTTCTGTTGATACCAAGCATTATTGACGGCGCGATAATCGGTTTTCTGACTAACAGACTTTCAAACCTAAGAAGATCAAACTGATCGTCGATTTTCTCATAGCTCCATAAACGCCAGTCTCTCGACCACGCTTCCCTTCTCAAGATGCTCCTCAACGACCTCCGCGACGTTTTCGGGTTGGACGTGGCCGTTGATCGTTGGGAACATGCTGGATAATGACGGCGGGTGCCGACGGAGCAGAAGCGGATCGCACGGCAACTTCGGTTGGACGCAGAGAACCACCCCGTCACCCGAAGCGGGTGCCACCCCTCCTTCGTAAGGAGGGGAGTTTTTGCGAAGCTCTTCGTTGATGCGGAGAACGTGGTGGCTTAGAGACTCGGTTCGCTTCCGTAATGATCTAGTCTTTTTCCGATCAAAGCAACTTATTATTGAACTGGCGAATCTTCTGAATTAACGTGCAGCGAGTTTGGACGACAATCGTAGCCCTGGTGGTTTTCGTTCTTTTGCCGGTTCCTGGTGCGTTCCAGGTAGTGTCGGACAATGGAGCTAACCTACAAGCAAGAACTGCGAGCTTCACGTTTGTCGATCCTTCATGCGACGGCAAACCGGTTAACGGGGTACGCGTGAGGATCGAGCGCCCGCACAAACGAAAACAAGACAAATGGGAATTGGTCGTAAAAGGGAGAACCGACGCGGCAGGGCATTTCACATCACGGGTTCTGCCAGCAGGCCAATACCGTATGCTCTCAGAAAAATACGGGTTCAAACGAATGCTGGTATCTTTCGATATCGTCGAAGGGAACGGTCACAACCAAACCCTAACGATGGAGCGTGGATACGCTTCGAGCGACATGAGGGAGCATTATTCGACCGACTATGATCCTTGTAAGCATGAGGATCTGAAGCCAATGACTCTGATGGATTAAAGGTAGGAAATGACTCGAGAGAAAAGGACCCTTGCCAGACTCCGGCGGTCATTTCTTTGGTTTTGGGATGGTTTTGGCGGCGGCGTTTATTTGGTCACAGAGGTCGATGGAGTTTAGCAGGACGCCGCGTTCGCGTTCTTCGGGGTTGCCGTCAAGCAGTTTCTTAAAGATGGCGGCGTAGCGTTGGCCTGCGGCGTCGAGCATATGAACGGCTTTCGGAAAGAGCTTTCCGCCGGTCTTGTTCTGTTCAAGTGCGCGGTCGTCGCGGTCGGCGATGGCCTCGATGTCGTCGATCGCCTTCTCGATCAGCCGCCGAATGTCCGTCAGCAGTTCCGCACGCGAGCCCTTCGGCAGCGGCCCCCATTTCGGGTCTTCCTTCGCGGCGTTCTTCCAGCCGCCATGTTCTATCCCGAGAGCAGCCAGCCGCCTGTCGATCATCTTCGTCAGCACGTCGATGCGAAGATCGATGTCCTGCGCGTCGCGGACGATCTCGATCTCCTCCTCGGTCATGTAGTCGCGCTGTGCGGAGCTTTCGCCGGCTCCGGCGACGAGCGTCAGGGCGATGAGGCATAGCGGATAAAAATAGGAACGCTTCATATTCAGGTGTTATTACGGATGACCGAATCATCAAAAAACGGATCGAGTGCCCGCGAGCGCGCGTCGCGAAGCTGACGGAGCAGAGTGCGGACGTAAAATTCGTGCGTCAGCGGTAACTCGCGGCGGATGAGTTCAAGCCGGGGCGAGAAGCGGCGAAGTCCGATCTCGAGCCGTTTGAAATTATCGAGCGTGCGGCCGCGATTCCGGTCCGCCGTTTTCAGAAATGCAAGAGTGTCTTCCATGATCGCCGAGAATGCCCCAAGGTGCGAGAACATCTCGTTAAGGTCGTCGCGGGTGTTGGCTGCTTCAGCAAGCCGAACGCGTGCGTCCATTAGCTCGAGGGCGAGCTGGGTTCGCTTTCTGATTCCCTGTTCAGCGTCGAGCTTGTCGCGTTCGTCCTTTGACATCACCATCAGCGGCGGAGGTGCAAGCTCATACTGCGGCGGGTCGTCCTGTGCAGAGGCGGTCGCGGCCGCGAGTGTCGAGAGAACTATGACGAAACATAAAAACACCGCCTGCCGTGCTGCCGAGCGGGCCCGGCTTCCTGTATTGGCAAATGGCGGTGTTTTTCTGGAATAGGTCATCGTTATTCTTCGTTAGTTTTCTTTCCCTTACCCGATTTTATCAGGCGGTCGAGAGCCGGCAGCCGGAGATTTATCCGGTCGATCTCGTCCTTGAACTCGGCAATTTTCGCTCGGCGAAGAAACTCCTGATAGTTCGCCATCGCGTCCAAATATTCCCCGAGGTTGTCGTGGGCGACGCCCAGGAAATAATACGCGGCCGCGAGGTCCGGTTGGCGTTTAATAAGCCAGAGAAACTCTAGCTTTGCCTCCTGATAGCGGCGAAGTTGGAAAAGGGCGGTAGCGAGGTTCGCCCTGATGGTCGCATTCTCCGGTTCGGTCGCCGCGAGCTTTTTCAGAAGCTCAGCAGCGGCGGCGAAGTTCTTTGCCTGCACAAGAGCAGCCGCGAAGCCGACCGCGTGCCCGGTATTGCCAGGCTCCGCATTGTAAGCCGCCTGGCAATACTGCAATGCTTTAGGCGGGTCGCTGCGGCGGTAAAGCGTGCAAAGCCTTCCGAGAATGGCCGGATCGTTCGGCTTTGTCTCAAGCTCTTTTTCAAGTTCGGCGGGATCGACCGCGGCGGATGCGCGTATGCGTTCGAGCAGCTTCGAGGCGTCCTTGTTGTCGGGCGAAACGGAGGCCAATACCTTCTCCGCCCCGGCAACGTCATCGCGAAGCAGAAGTGCTCTCGCTCGGAAAAGCCTCACCGAGTCAGCATCGCCGCCGGCCGCTTCAAGGCGGCGGGCAAACTCTTCGGCACTCGCCGGGTCGTTCTCCCGAAGTGCGATATCCGCCGCTTCGCCTAGAGCGGAAATACTCGAAGGTTCGATGGCGAGAGCCCGTCTAATGCTTGCCTTTGCCGAGCGAAGATCGCCGAGCCGGTTCTCGATGGCCGCCCGCGAAGCCCATGCCAATGCCGGCGGGTTCACTTTGCCGGAGGTCAACGCAGCCAACGTCGTGAGCAGCTCACGAAGAATCGCTTCGGATGCGTTCGTCCGCAGGCGAAGTTCCGCCATCGCCGAGAGCGCAGGATAGTTTTGCTCGTCGAGCTTGATCGCTTTCGCGAGCAGCGGCTCTGCCTCGGCAAATTCGCCCTTTTGCACGAGCAGCGACCCGAGAGAGGCAAGGGCAAGCGACCAATCTTCGCGAAGTTCGACGGCACGCCGAAACGCGGCCTCCGCCTCGGGCGTCTCTTTTAACGAGAGATGCGCATTGCCTTTCTGCAGTTCGGCCTCGGGAAACTCGGGTATCAGCGCGAGGGCTTTCGTGTAAAGCTCGATAGCTCCGCGAAGGTTGCCTTTTTCGTGCAAGTCCTGTCCTTCCTCGAACAAAGCGATGGCGTCGGCGGTCGGGTCGGTCTCTTCCTGGGCGAAAGGCTCAGAGGCAAAGATGCACAGGCAAAGAATAAGCATCACAAGGGCGAAAGGACGCCCCGTTTCGATAGCCGACCGGAATTTTGAGTGCTGAACCACGATGTTGAACTTGGAGCCTTGATGATATCACGCAGGCCCGATAAAAGTTAAATTTTTCGCCCGTTTCCGCGGGTTCGCATTTTCGAACCTAGACGGTTGCTAACCGCATTTTGCTACGTTAAGATTTTGGCTTTGTATCGATGTCGGTACAAAGTTCCTAGCGCGTAGTTCGATGCAGACCGAAATCAAATCCGCCCACGGCGTTTCACCGGCACGATCCGGTAAAGAGCAGGAATTAAGGGCTTTGATGCGTAGTTTCGGTTCGGTGTTGGTCGCCTACTCGGGCGGCGTTGACAGTTCATATCTGGCATGGGTCGCGAAAGACGAACTCGGCGACGCGGCCGAGGCCGTTACCGGCATCTCTCCAAGCGTCTCCGGGTATCAGCGGCAGCAGGCAGAGAGCTTTGCCCTTCGCCACGGCCTTCGATGGCGGACGGTCGAAACACGCGAAATAGAAAGTGAGAAGTACCGGGCGAATGCAGGCGACCGGTGCTTTTTCTGCAAGGACGAGCTTTACGGCGTATTGGCAGAGATCGCGAGCGGTGCAGATGCCATTGTGCTTGACGGAACGAACGCCGACGACCTTAGCGACCACAGGCCCGGCCGCAGGGCAGCCGAGCTAAAGAACGTCCGCAGCCCGCTCGCCGAACTTGGTTTCAGCAAGGCGGAGATACGAGAGATGAGCCGAATACATGGGCTCGAGACCGCCGAACTACCGGCAAGCCCGTGCCTTGCATCGCGGATCGCACCGGGAACTCCCGTCTCGCTCAGAAGACTCTCGGCGATTGAAAAGGGCGAAGAGATAATTCGCCGACACGGATTTCACGAGTTCCGGCTTCGCGTTCATGGCGACCTTGCCCGCATCGAGGTCGCAAAAAGCGAGTTCGAGCGTTTGCTTGTGCCCGCGGTGATCGAGCAACTGGCCGGTGAGATGAAGCCGCTGGGGTTCAAGTATGTAACGCTTGACCTGGAAGGCTTTCGATCGGGATCGATGAACCCTGCAAAAGGATAGTTACTTAATTAAATGGCGGCAGATGGCCGCCGGTATAATTTGGAGAATCGATAAGAAATGGCAAACCCCATGGCCGATGAAATGCGGCGGTTTAAGGGCAGCGATGAAAAGAACCCGTTCGAAGCGATGAGCGAACGGTTCGACAGGGCTGCGCAGCTTCTTGGACTCGACCCGGACCTCTACGCGGTGATGCGCGTCCCGAGCCGAGAGATCAAGGTTTACATACCGGTGAAAATGGACACCGGGCATATACAGGTCTTTGAAGGCTATCGCGTTCAGCACAATTTTGCCCGCGGGCCGGCAAAGGGCGGCATCCGCTACGCTCCGGACGTTTCGTTAGATGAGGTAAAGGCGCTTGCGGCATGGATGACCTGGAAATGTGCGGTCGTTAATGTTCCCTTCGGCGGCGGAAAGGGCGGCATCATCTGCAACCCGCAGCAAATGTCGCAGGGCGAGCTTGAAAGGCTGACGCGCCGCTACACGGCGGAGCTCATAAACTTCATCGGTCCGGACCTCGACGTCCCGGCACCGGACATGAACACTAACGAGCAGACCATGGCGTGGATCATGGATACATACTCGATGCATGCCGGGAATACCGTTACGGCGGTCGTTACCGGTAAGCCCGTTGCTCTCGGAGGTTCGCTCGGCCGCAGGGAAGCGACGGGCCGCGGCGTGCTGATCACGGTTAACGAGGCGATCAAGCGGTTCAACCTGACGCCGGAGAATACCTCTGTGGTGGTTCAGGGAGCCGGGAACGTCGGCGGCATCGGCGCGGAGCTGATGTACAAGCAGGGATACAAGATCACAGCCATTTCCGACATCTTTAATGGTATCTATAATCCGAACGGTCTCAATATCCCGCACGTCCTGGACTATTTGCATAAGAATAAGTCGCTGGAAGGTTACCCTGACTGCGATGTGGTCTCAAACAAGGATCTTCTTGAGATCGAGTGCGACGTGCTCGCCCCGTGTGCGACCGAGAACCAGATCACATCGGAAAACGCCGACCGCATCAAGTGCAAGATACTTGCCGAAGGGGCCAACGGCCCGACGACGCCGCGTGCCGACAAGATATTGCACGACAAGGGCATTTTCGTGATCCCGGACATCCTTTGCAATGCAGGGGGCGTAACGGTTTCGTACTTCGAGTGGGTCCAGGACCGGATGGGTTACTTCTGGTCAGAGGAGCAGGTCAATCAGAGGCTTGAGGAAAAAATGGTCGCAAGTTTCAACGAACTGGCCCATTATGCCGACAAGCACGAGGTCGATACGCGGACCGCGGCATATATGCTGGCGATCGACCGGGTCGCATATCATACGCGAATGCGCGGTATCTACGCCTAGCCGAAAGCTGTTAATTTGTTAAAAACACTTGATTTTCGGTTTGAGTTGTAATATCGTCTTTTAGAAGTAAGTCTGGCGGTTAGTGTATTTACAGCGGTCTGATCAGCCGGACGAACAAAGAGTTCAGTTTAAAGGCCTTTGGACTTTTCGGGGAAAACCGTTGAAATTCGGCAATTCCGAAGACCCAGGCCACGTTTGCTGCCTAATGAGAGTGCAGCACTGTTTTTAATTGATAACAATTGAAATTGATCCATTTTTTCGGCGGAGGAATATGATGAAACTCGGTTATAGAGTGGTTTTCTTGACGCTGGCTCTGTTTACCTTCGTGGTCGCGGGCATCGCCCAGACGACGAGCACCGACAACAGCAAGCGCTCGGAGAAGGACCCTAGAAACACGGCTCCGACCGTCGGCACGGGCGGCCCCATGGGCGGCGGCACGGGCCTTTTTACGGTCTTGGATGGTCAAACCCTGAGAAAAGGGGAATTCACCTTTAGTGCAGCGATCAGCAATTTTGACCGGGACCCCGGCAATGCTGACTTCACTGAGATCCCTGTAAGCTTTCAGGTAGGTCTGACCAACTACTTCGAACTTTATTTTAACACTGACGCGTATCGCGGATTGAAGATCAACTCGCCGAGAAACCTCTCGGCATTCGCTCTTCCGAATTCACGGATCGGCGGAATCAGCCCGGCAGCGATCGTCCTTGCTCCGCAGGGGCCGACGCCTGGACCGTTTTCGGGGCGGGCTGTATATCGCCCGGCCGGAACTGCACCGTTCGTTCAGTTCCCATACATTGGCGGAAGCGCGGGTTCATTTGGCCTGACGCCACCGTTCTTTTCGGGACCCCTTTTCGGCTTCCCGGCAGGAACGAACGCTCTGATCGGGCCTCCGCGTGCAAGCGGCGGCGGTGCTGACCTTTTCCCGGGCCTCGGTTCGGTTTACGGCAGCATCCTTCCGGGCGTTGTGCTCCAGACCATCACGCTTCAGTCACCGACCGGTGCTCCGGCAGGTTCGGCCCCGACCGTTTTCACGACGGCTCCGTCGTACCTCGCTGATGCTCCGTTCATGAACCGTACGTGGGGAACCTCGGCATTCAGCACCTTCACGGTCGGCGGTAAGTGGCGTTGGACCAACGTCAATAACCCGATCGGGTTCGGTATCAATGCCGGCTATCGCTTCTATGCCGATACGGCAGACGGCGCGGGCGGCTTTAATCAGCTCCAGCGTGGTGCAAGCCCGGGCGGCAACCGCGGCGATTTCATCGTCGGAATGTTTGCCGATGCACGGCTCGCAAAATGGGTGAACTTCTCGGCGAACGTCGGCTACCACTGGAATGCCGATGTCAAGGGCGAGTTCCCCGGCGGCGAGTTCATACTACTCGATCGTCCGGATGAGCTCCTGACGGCTGTCGGTGTTGACTTCCCGGTCAATCGCTACTTCCAGCCGATCCTCGAGTTCCGCTCGCTCCGCTATGTTGGCGGACGAACGCCAAATGCATTCGAGAATCATCCGATGGACTTCATCGGCGGTTTCCGCATTTTCCCGACACGTTGGTTTGGTATGGGCTTCGCCTATCGCTACCACGTCAATCAGCAGGATGACGGTATCTTTGACGATGACACTTTCACCAATAGTGTTTTCGTCCCCTGCACGGGAGTTACGCAGCAGCCGACTGATGACATCGGCAATGGTCCGATATGCGTTCCGCAGACGATCAACCGTTCGTTCACTGGGGTGCCGCCGGGCTTCCAGCTTTCGCAGGACCCGCACGGATTCATCTTCCAGACCTGGATCGGACGCCGCAACTCGCGGTTGGGCGACATCATCAACCAGCCGGCAAACGTAACGGCGATCGAGGTCAGCGACAGCACGATCACTCTGCCGTGTCCGGCTGGACGTCCGGCCGAGGGCCTGAGTTGCAACGACAACACGACGATCAACGTCACAACGACGGCGGTCGATCCGGAAAATGACCCGCTGGTCTATAACTACACTGTAAGCGGCGGCCGCATTGTCGGCTCCGGCGCGAACGTGCAGTGGGACCTCAGCGGAGTCGCTCCAGGAACGTACACGATAACGGCCGGTGTTGACGATGGCTGCGGTTTCTGCGGACAAACGCAGACCCGAACGGTCACCGTTGAAAACTGTCCGAACTGCATCACCTGCGAGTGCCCGACCCTGTCCGTCAGCGGACCGGCCGGTGTCACGAAGCCGGGTGAAGTGATGACCTTTACCGCTAACGTAAGCGGCGGCCCGGATGTTACCTATAACTGGACCATCAGCGGCGGCGGCACGATCGAAAGCGGCCAGGGTACTCCGAGCATCCGAGTTCGTACCTCGACCTCAGATGCCGGTGCTACGATCAGAGCAATGGTCATGCTCGGCGGACTTGATCCGACGTGCAACTGCACGAGCGAGGCTTCGGACAGCGGTATCGTTGATACGCAACCGGAACCGGTCCTCGTGGATGAGTTCGGACGCCTGCAGAACGACGATGTAAGAGCACGTCTCGACGCCTTCTTCGTTGAACTGCAGAACAACCCGACCAACCAGGGCTACATCATCAACTACGGTACGGATCGCGAGATCGCGGCACGTGAAAGGTTGATCAACAACCACATCACGTTCCGCCGGTTCGACCGCAGCAGGATCACGATTGTCCGCGGCGGAGACCTTGGTAGCGGTATCAACACCAAGCTCTATCGCGTACCGCCGGGTGCCGATAACCCGAATCCGTAATTTGGACAAGCTTCACCTGCCGCGAGGCAGATGAACATCAAAGCGGGGCCTCATTTCGAGGCTCCGCTTTTTCATTTCCTGCCGGTTGGTAATCTTTGCCGAACTTAAAGTGTTGCTTTAGCATTGGGAATTTTTTAGTATGTAGAAAGTATTTCTGATGGCAGGGCGAATTTTGGCCGGCGGCGAATAACTGTAAACCCCTCGGGCGGCCGCGTCATCCTAACCATCGGCCTCGCAAACCCTTTTCAGTTTTCGACAAGTAACGGGAATCAATAATGAAAAGATCAAAAGGAATCATCGGCACTGTTCTGCATTTTTCGGTTTTGGCATCGCTTCTGCTCAGCCACGTCGTTCTCGGCTCTGGTGGCCAGGTCTTTACGGACAAGAAGGGAATGACCGCCTGGACCGTTATCGGCCCCGAGGGCGGCGATGTTCGCTCGGTGGCGATCGACCCGAACAACAAGGATCGACTCTATATCAGTACGCTTGACGGGCAGATCCACACCTCGGCCGATGCCGGGCGGACGTGGCGTTTGCTTGTTAACCTTGAGCAGCCGCAGTTGACGATAGACGATCTTTTCGTTGACCGTCGCGATTCGAATGTGATCTATGCCTCCGGCCACCGCCATAAAGGAGCCGGCGGATTCTTCAAATCGATCGACGGCGGCAAGACCTGGAGCGAGGCAAAGGAACTAAAGAACGAAGCCATCCACGCGATGACGCAGGCCGAGAGCGATCCGAACTATATTTTCGTCGGTTCAACGAACGGCGTGTTCGTCTCGCGTGATTCAGGCGATAGCTGGGAAAAGATCTCGTCGGACTCGATGCCGATAAACGTCAATTCGCTTGCCATTGACCCGCGAAGCACCGGAACGATCTACGCCGGCACCTGGTGGCGAGCTTATAAATCGACCGACAACGGCAAGAACTGGCGGCTGATCAAGGACGGAATGATCGACGACTCGGACGTCTTTGCGATCAGCATCAATGAACGCAACCGCGACCACATCGTCGCCTCGGCTTGCAGCGGCATTTACGAATCGCTCAATGGCGGTGAGAAGTGGCGAAAGATCCAGGGCATTCCCTCTACGTCGCGTCGGACCCGCGACATTCTGCAGCATCCTTCGCGGCAGGGAACCGTTTATGCAGGAACGACCGAAGGTTTTTGGATGTCCGTTGACGGCGGCAAGACCTGGCGGATGACGACGCAACGGAACCTTGAGGTCAATTCGATCGCCGTTCACCCGGACACTCCTGACCGTGTTTTCATCGGAACCAACAACAACGGCGTGATGATCTCGAACGACGGCGGGAGGACATTCACGCCGGCTAATCAGAGCTTCACCAGCCGCTTTGCTTATACCGTTACACCAGATGTCGGCATGCCCGGTCGTCTTTATGCGACCACGCACAATACCGCGACCAGCGGCGGCAGTCTTTTCTTCAGTAAGGATGGCGGGCAGACGTGGACCGCCGCACGCGGAGCCGGGCTCGACCAGGTCGCTCCCTTTGCCGTGATGCAAGACCGCGTTGATCCGACCCGGCTTCTTCTCGGCACCAACCGCGGGATCTTCCGCTCGCTCGACCGCGGCGAATCATGGACGCTTATAACGGCACCCAAGAAGGCACCGGTTCGGCGTCCGACCCGCCGGATGACAGCCGCCCAACGAAGGGCAGCCGAGGCCGCGGCTGCGAAAGCAGCGGCCGAAGCAAAGGTAGTTCCCGCTCTTGAGGACAGCGTTCGCGTTCTGATCCCGACCGAGGACGACAAGAACGGCATCATCGCCGGAACCGACAAGGGAATCTATCGTACCTACGACATCGCCAAGGGCTGGGAAAAGCTTGAGCTCGGCGAGGGCATCAATGCCAACATCTTTGCTATTCATGCCTCGCCGCTCGTCCCGGGAACTATCTGGGTCGGCACGGCGACCTCTGGCGTTCTGGTCACCCGGGATGACGGAATGACCTGGGAGAAAGTGGACGCGACGCCGCAAGGGATTCCGGTCGTCTCGCTTGCTTCGGACCCGAAGCGGCCTAACTATGTTTACGCCGGCACGACGCAGACGTTTTACCTTAGCCGCGACGGCGGCCGGACGTGGATCCGACGCGGCGGCAATCTGCCGCTTGGTAAGTACACGGCGATTCTGATCAATCCGGAGAACACGGACGAGATCTTTCTCGGCAGTGCTCACGAGATCGGCGGCGGTCTCTATTATTCGAGCGATGCCGGCCAGCAATGGACGCGTATCGATTCGAGGGAGATGGTCGTGCCGAGCCGCCGCGTTTGGGCAATGGCGTTCGACCCGGCCGACCCGAACCGCATTTATGCCGCATCGCACTCTTCCGGCATCTACCGCATCGACCGCCTGCAGGACACGGCTGCTGAGAAAAGCGGGGCGAAGACCGCCGCCGCGACGGCAACAAATCAGTGATACCGCGTCATCGAACAAACTAGCGAGGCGTTCCAAGCGGGACGCCTCCTTTTGTTTTCGCTTTCGGAAACTTATAATTTTCGAGAGGAGAAATTATTTCGTGCAGCAAGAATCCGCCTGTCCCGAGCCGAGCAGATCTCCATTTTCCGCAACGCTCGACATTCCGTTTGCCAAGATACCAGGACAATCGAAGCTCTTCATCGAGTATCAGGCCGACCCTGTCTCGTTGAAGAGATTTTATCCCGGGGCGATCGGCTCGCATCGCGAAGTCGTCGAGCGGGTACCGGAAGTGCTCTCGCGCTATACAGCCGACCGCACGGTTCTCTGCGACGCGCTCGAGGAGATGAACCGCAAGTTCGGAGCGTCCGAGGCGACGCTCGCAAATATCGCGATGCTACGCGAGGCAGATTCGGTCGCCGTAGTCTCCGGGCAGCAGGCCGGCCTGCTTACAGGGCCGCTTTATACCATCTACAAGGCACTTTCCGCGGTCAAGACGGCCAATGAACTGCGCCGACGCGGGGTCAAAGCCGTTCCGGTCTTTTGGGCGGCGACGGAGGACCACGATTTTGACGAGGTTTCGCGGACCTTCGTGCTCGACCGCGAGAGCCGGCTGACCGAGGTGAAGAATGAGCCGAAGCGGTGCCACGACGACCTTCCGGTCGGCTACGTAAAGCTCGACGACAGCATTCGGCGAACCCTTGCCGGTCTCTTTGACGCGCTGCCGATGACCGAACACACCGAGGAACTCCGCGGCCTGCTCGACGACATCTGGATGCCGCAGACCTATTATGGCGATGCCTTCGCCCGGCTGCTTAATGCGCTGATCGGCAAGTATGGACTGGTCATTCTTTGCCCCCTCGATTCGCGTCTAAAGACGCTCGCCTCGCCGATCTATGTCAATGCGATCAGACATTCGGACGAAATAGTTCGTGCCCTTCAGGCGAGGAGCGAGCAATTGACCTCCGAAGGGTATGTCGCTCAGGTCTTTGTCGGCGATGATTACTTTCCGCTCTTTTGGCAGGCACGCGACGGCACCCGAAACGCGCTTAAGAAGAGCGAGAACGGCACCTTTCACACCAAAGACGGTGCCCGCGAATTCACGCTCGATGAGCTTGCCGAGACCGCCGAGCGAGATCCGGCCCGATTCAGCCCGAGTGTCGTTCTCCGTTCGGTGGTGCAGGACCATCTGCTCCCGACCGCGTGTTACTACGGCGGGGCGGCCGAGATCGCCTATTTTGCACAGAGCAGCGAGGTCTATCGGATACTCGACCGGCCGGCGACGCCGATCCTCCATCGACAGAGCTTTAGTATAGTCGAGCGGCGGTTCGGGCGAACGATGGAGAAATTCGACATCGGGTTCGATCACCTCTTCGCCGGGTTGAATGCCCTCATCCCGGAACTGGTCGATCGGCACCTGAACACCGGCACCTCGGCCCTGATCGCGGACGTTGAGGAGCGAATAAATATCGAGCTTAACCGGCTTGACCAGAACTTCCTCAATATTGACCCGACGCTTTCAGAAAATCTTGCCACCCGCAGGCGAAAAATCATTTACCACATCTCGGCCCTTCGGAATAAATTCAGAACGATTCAGTTCAATAAGGATCAGGAGATCCGCCGGCGGGTCGAATCGCTTTTTTCCTCGACCATGCCATTCGGGCATCTGCAGGAGCGAAGCCTGAACGTTGTACATTTTGTGAATCGCTACGGGCCGGAATTTGTCGATTGGCTTTATGACGGCATCGACCTCGACAATAAGGACCATAGAGTGCTTTACCTTTAGACCGGATGAACAAGATCCGCATACTTCCGGATAACCTCGCAAACCAGATCGCCGCCGGCGAAGTGGTGGAGCGGCCGGCGTCCGTCATTAAGGAACTGCTTGAAAACGCGCTCGATGCCGGTGCGGGCCGTATCACTGTTGACGTCGAACTCGGGGGCCGAAGGCTGATGCGTATCGCCGACGACGGCCACGGAATGGGCCGCGACGACGCCGTGCTCGCATTTGAAAGGCACGCGACCTCGAAGATACGCGACCTCGACGACCTCGGCCGGATCGGAACGCTCGGGTTTCGCGGTGAGGCGTTGGCATCGATCGCTTCGGTCTCTCGGGTCGAGCTTGTCAGCAAGACCGAGGAAGACGCGGCAGCAACTCGTGTCGAGATCGAAGGCGGCCGGCTGACCGACGTCGGCGACGCGCCGCGAGCGACCGGGACGACCGTTTCGGTACGCGACCTCTTTTTCAACACGCCGGCCAGGCGAAAGTTCATGCGGTCCGAAGCGACGGAGAACTATCACCTGACGTCGATAATTCAACACTACGCCCTCGCCTATCCGCACATTGCTTTTGCGCTCAACAACAACGGCCGCTCGGTGATCAACGTCTCGCCCGCAAAGGACCTCCGCGAGCGGGCGTTTCAGCTTTTCGGCGGCAGCCTGCTCGAAAGCCTTCTGCCGGTGAGCGGAGGGAGCGAATACGTTGCAACTTTATCGGGGTTTGTTTCTGCTCCGCGTGAGCGACGGACAAATCGGGACTCGCAATACTACTTTGTCAATCGCAGGTTTGTTCGCGATAAGGCGATTGCCGAGGGGATTCGCGAGGGCTACCGTTCGGTTCTGCCGCACGGCTATTATCCGGTTGCGTTCGTTTTCCTCGATATTCCGGTTGAGGAGGTCGATGTAAACGTTCATCCGGCAAAGACGGAAGTTCGCTTCCGGCGGCGCGATGCTGTGAAGGAAGTGATCGCCGAGGCCGTTCGCGAATCGCTGGCAAAGGCGGGAATAGAAGCGGCCGAGACCGCAAATCGAGAAAGCCTCCCGGTGCCGAATGAATTTGATCCGCGGCAGCATCCGGCCGATACGCCGCCGGTGGTTGCCGAACGGAAGGAAGAGCGGAGAGATGTGGCCGCGGCCGGGGCTTATGGCAGGGAGGAAGTTCGGGTTGAGGAGCGGGAAGAAGACGCGGCTGAATTTACACAAGGCCTTTTCTCGCTCGACTCGGCTCCGGAGTTCGCTTCGATGGAGTTCGAACTTCAGGCAGAGGCCCGGGCATACGAGATGCCGGATCCGGAGGAAGTTTCGACGCCATCAGAACCGAGCGTTTATCCGGTTCTGCCGCCGGTTGATTCGGCGGCGAAGATCGTAAAGCCGGCGGAACTCAAGGACGTTCAGTCGCGATCGATCCGCCCGGTCGGCCAACTTCACGAGAGCTTTATCATCGCCGTTGACGAAGAGGGGCTTTTGCTGATCGACCAGCACGTCGCACACGAGCGGATTCTCTTCGACCGCTTTCGGCGTGCGGAATATGACAAGCCGCTCGAATCTCAGAATCTCCTTATCCCGGAAACGCTCGACCTGACGCCGGCCGAGGCCGAGGTCTTTGAGTCGGTCGCTGAAACGCTTGCCGCTCTCGGCTTTGATGTGATGCGGCTTTCCGGGCGAACGATCGCCATAAAAGCTGTTCCCGCGGATCTTCCGCCGGCCGAGGGAAGAATGCTGGTCAAAGAAGTGCTGGCAAATTTCGAAGGCCGCGGCCGTTCCGGCGCCGAAAGCTCGATCCGCGACGACATCGCCGCAAGCCTCGCCTGCAAGGCCGCGATCAAGATAAACATGCCGCTGACACCCGAGAAGATGGTTTGGCTGATCGACCGGCTGCTGGTCACGTCGTCGCCGACCACCTGCCCGCACGGCCGACCGGTCATCCTGCGGCTGACGATGCGGGACATCGAGCGCGGCTTTCACCGAACTTAACTGTTTGCAGGCGACGGTGGCATCCAAAGTGTTTCATTTTGGCAGATATTATGAGGATTTTGTTAGAAATGTTGCGAAACTCCTAATTTTCTTCTTGCATTATTGCCAGAATCGGATATATTTTTGTGTTTGTTGAGTCTCCAGACAAAGTTACATTACTGTTCGTTACAAACAGAATAAAGCTATCCGGCGTGGCCCTAAAGAACGATGAAGCGAATCAACCTACAAAAAGCAAGTTCCCAGATTGCACGACCGACGACCATCCGCGATATCAATAAACGGATCGTGCTTAACTACGTACGTGATCGTTCGCCGATCTCACGAGCCGAGATCGCTCGCGAGACAAAGCTGCACCGATCAACCGTTTCGGTCATCGTGGACGAGCTTCTTGAAACTGGACTGATCGTCGGTATCGGTGTCGGCGTTTCGACCGGCGGCCGGCGGCCCGAACTCTTCGAGCTGAAGAAGGGCGACCCGACGGCTATTGCCATTGATGTGACGCCGCGGACGACGACCGTAGCGGTTGCCGACCTCGCAGGGACTCTGCTCGCAAAAGAGACATTTTCTACCTCGCCGGATGTCGATTTTATGACGGACCAGATCGTCCGGCGTACCAAAGCGATGATCGCGGACACCGGTGCAGAGGGAATTGAAATTGGGATAAGCGTTCCCGGATTGGTCGATCAGATGAACGGACGGATCTTTCATATTCCTTATTTCGACTGGCGCGATTGGGACATCGCCGATCGGCTTGAAAAGGCCACGGGATCAAAGGTAACGGTCGAAAACGACGCTAACGCTACGGCACTTGCCGAACTTTGGTTCGGCGACGAACGTATAAAGAAGTCAGACACTTTTGTGATGGTCCTGGTCGGGGAGGGAATTGGAACCGGCATCATTTTCGACGGTCAGGTCTATCGCGGCGAGAAAGGTGCGGGCGGCGAGTTCGGCCATATGATCGCGGGCGATAACGCTCCGGTCGAGTGCTCCTGCGGGAGCCGCGAATGCTGGGAGGCATATGCTTCGGAGAAGGCCTTTATCGCCCGCTACAAAGACCGGCTGCGAAACGGCGACCTCAAGCAGAACGAGATGGATGTTGACAACCTGGTGCAGCTCGCCGTCGATGGCGAAAAGCATGCGGTCGAGGCACTCAAGGAAACAGTTCGGTATCTCGGCAACGGCATCTCGAACCTGATCGTGGGCCTAAGCCCGCAGGTCGTTGTTGTCAGCGGAAAGATGACGAAGGCATGGGACGTTTTCGCCGATCAGCTTTATCGGGTCTCGGAGCGAAGCGTACTTGCGGGGCTTCCGCCGACGGAGCTGATCCCGTCCTCGCTCGGCGATGCGCCGACCCTAATCGGTGCGATCGGCCTAGTTCTGGCAAGAAAGTTCGGCTCGGTGACTTAGGTCTAAGCGTCGATTCTTGACAAGAGTATTGATTCTGTATTACATCTTTGTTGGAAACTCCGACAAACTATCAGCATATTGCCTAAACATCTCCCGAACGGTTAGTAGCCGGAAATGGTTTTACAAAAGGGATTTCCGCAATTTTTCGTAGCAAAGGAGAAAGAATATGCGTCAAGCTTGGTTTATTAAGAGATCGCTGGCGGCCATCGCTATGGTTGCTGCGGTCTCGATCTTTGGTGTCCTCACTGCCAATGGCCAGTCGCAGGCCATAAATGCCCAGATCGAGGGCGTTGTCACCGATCCGAATGGAGCGTCACTGCCGAACGCGACCGTAACGGCACGTAACCTCGGAACAGGAGCAGAGCGAACAGTAACGACGGAGTCGAACGGGAGTTATCGCCTGCCGCTGCTTCCGCTTGGAACATACCGGGTGACGATCGAAGCGACCGGCTTCCGTCGGCTTGTCCGCGAGGGAATTACGCTGACGACCGGTGCTATTGCGACGGTCAATGCACAGCTCGAGACCGGTGGCCTTGAAGAGACGGTGACGATCACATCGGACGCCCCGATCGCCGATCCGGGAAAGATCGACGTCGGCCGCGTGATGAACACCCGCGAGGTGCAGAACCTTCCGCTCGTCTCGCGAAACCCGTATAACTATGCCCTTCTTCAGGCAAACGTCACGGGCCGGCCGAACGTCGAGTTCGGGGTGCCGCGTATCAACGCCAACGGCTACACCCGCCGGACGAACTACCAGCTTGACGGCAACAACAATACGCAGGCAGACCGCGGCGGTATCCGCCTGATGCCGATCTCGGATACGTTCGTGGCCGAAGTCCAGCTTGTGACGAATGGTTTTGCACCCGAGTTCGGCAACACCCCTGGCCTGATCATGAACGCAGTTACGCCGAGCGGTACGAACGACATCCACGGCTCAGCGAGCTATCGTTTCCGCCGGACGGGAATGTCATCGCGGCCGTTCAATATTTCTCCGACGGCGGTGAAGCCGGAAACGAAGGTCGATAACATTACGGGAGCGATCGGCGGGCCGATCATCAAGGACCGTTGGCATTTTTACGGCGGCTACGAATGGGTCGAGCGCGACCTCGCGGGCGAACCGCAGCGGACGATCACCATTTCTGAGGCTAATAAAGCGGAATTGATAGCGGCTGGAGTTCCGGCAAGTGCTTTCCCGACGGCGATCCCGGCTGCACAAAAGGTCAACTTCTTCATCTTCCGCACGGACGCACAGCTTAACGAGAACAATCGCCTCTCGGGCCGTTTCAACTATTTCAAGAACATTTCGCCGAACAACATCGCCGGCGGCCTGAACACCCTTCAGCGTAGCATCGATTTCGATGACAAATCATACTCGGTTGGTATCCAGCTTGCATCGATCATCAACGCTAATGTGTTGAACGAATTCCGTTATCAATACGCCAAGCGAGATTCGCGTAACGTTGGTAACGACAACTCAGGTACTGGGCCAAGTATTGTCATTACAAACGTTGCAAATTTAGGCTCACCGGAGAACCTGGATACGATAGCGCCGCTTCAAGCGACCAATCAGATCCAGAACAACCTTACATGGACGAAGGGCAACCACGTGATGAAGTTTGGCGGCGGTTTCAATTTCATTGACGACACACGCCGGACCAACTCGTTCATTCGTTACACGTTCTCAAGCATTGCG
Source organism: Acidobacteriota bacterium (assembly GCA_019639135.1). GTDB lineage: Bacteria > Acidobacteriota > Blastocatellia > Pyrinomonadales > Pyrinomonadaceae > OLB17. The sequence goes on along the minus strand of JAHBSL010000014.1, from coordinate 49,906 downwards.
AATTATTCATCTGCAGCTTCAGGAGCTAATCCGTTTGCGTACACTCGATTCGATCAGATCTTTGGTGACACGAATATCGCCTACGATTCCACTTTCTGGAATTTCTTTGCTCAGGACGACTGGAGGGTGACAAGAAGACTGAAGATCAACTACGGAGTTCGGTATGACCTTTATCGTATTCCGGATGCTGACCCAAATGCGGCCTACGAACCGTCGCGGGACTTTAAAGTTGACAAGAATAACTTTGCACCTCGCGTCGGGCTTGTGTATGGGTTGCGTGACGGAGCACGACCGACTGTCATAAGGGCCAGCGCTGGAATTTATTACGATACAGTGTACCTTGATATGTATCAGCGGGCCTTGCAGGCGAACGGTAACCCGGCATTCTTTACCGTATCGTTTAACAGTCCGACGGCGACCGGAGCACCAGCATTTCCGAATGGGGTCTCGACTGCAACACCGCCGAGACAAGACATAACTGCGCTTGCTTCGGACTTTGAGGTAATGTACGCGATGCACGCGAACGCACAGATCGAGCAGGCGATAACGGAGAACTTGTCGTTTACGATCGGCTACATTCACTCGAGCGGGCGGCATTTACCGGTATATCGGAGCATCAACCGCATTCCGGATGGCACTTTTCTGGCGGATGGGCGACCGAAATACATTACTTCGGCACCTGCACCGGGAACGCGAATCGATCCCCGGTTCAATAACATCCTTTTGAATGAGTCGGTCGGTAATTCGCGGTATAACGCATTGACATTCCAGCTTAGCAAGAGATTTTCGGAGGGCTATCAGTTCAGCGCGAACTACACGCTTTCGAAAGCCGAAGACAACGCACCTGAGCAAAACCTCGTCGCGACCCAGTTCGGCAATCTGGTCGTTCAGGATCCGAGTAACCAATCTCGGGACTTCGGACCTTCCCTTGCAGATCAGCGCCACACCTTCAATATGAGCTTTGTCGGCAGGCCGGAGTTCAATTTCGAGAATCGGGTTCTTCGTTACCTGCTCAATAACAATCAGTTTGGGATCATTACTACGGCGAATAGCGGCGAGCGCTTTAATGTCGTCGCTTCAATCGACATCAATGGTGATGGTTTCACCGGTTCCGACAATCCGGTTGGAATAAGTCGCAACCAGTTCAAGACGCCGAAACAGGTTAACGTCGATTTCCGGTATTCGAGGTACTTCAATTTCACGGAACGGTACAAACTTGAAGCATTCGGCGAATTCCTAAATGTGTTCAACATCAATAGCGTTTTTCAGTTGAATGCTTTAACCGTTACGACGGATGCCTCAGGAAACCCGACCGGTCCGATCCCTACGTACGAATTGAGGAAGGCGTCGAACCAGGTCGTATCGCTAGACAGCCGGCAGTTCCAGATCGGGTTCAAGTTCATCTTCTAGGAGCTTTCGCTTTCCGGAATGCATCCAACCCGGGTGCATTCCGGGAACATCTGACAAATTTACCGATGGCAGAGAAAGAGAAAGCGGAAGCCCCGCGGCCGGAAGAGATGCCGGACGAATGGTGGTACAAGATCTATGTCGCCGTTATGGTGACGACGGTCGTCGTCATTTTCCTTCTCTGGCTTTTCAGCAGATATTTCGCCGCCTGAGACCCTAAAGAGATCTAATGAGGTACCTTGACTGGCTGGTCGTCGTTGCCTACCTGGCTTACGTCATCTGGGACGGCATCCGGCTCTCGAAAAACACAGGCGATGTCGAGGGCTTCTTCCTCGCCAACCGGAGCCTGCCCTGGTGGGCGGTCGGGCTTTCGGTGATGGCGACGCAGATGTCGGCGATCACGCTTGTCGGCACGACCGGGCAGGCTTATTCGGACGGCATGCGGTTCCTGCAGTTCTACTACGGAATGCCGCTTGCGATGGTCATCCTCTGCGTGACGCTGGTACCGTTCTTTTACCGGGCAAAGGTCTTCACGGCTTACGAATATCTCGAAAAGCGGTTCGACGCAAAGACCCGTTCGCTTACCAGCTTTTGTTTTCTCCTTTCCCGCGGGCTTTCGGTCGGCGTGATCATTGCGGCACCTTCGGTCGTGCTTTCCATTATCTTAGGCTGGAGCGAGATCGCGACGATATTCCTGATCGGAATGTCCACAACGTTCTATACGATGCTCGGCGGCGTTCAGGCCGTAACCTGGACGGACGTCAAGCAGATGGTGCTGATCTTTTTCGGGCTTTTCGTTTGTATCTTCGTCATAGTCGGGCAGTTTCCCGGTTCGGTCTCGGTTACGGACGGGCTGCATATTGCAGGAGCACTCGGCAAGCTTGAGACGGTCGATTTCAGCTTCGACATTACGGAAAAATATACATTCTGGTCGGGCACGATCGCCGCACTTTTCCTTTTTCTTTCATATTTCGGCTGCGACCAGAGTCAGGTTCAGCGGTTCCTTACTGCAAAATCGGTCGGCGAGGGGCGAACGTCGCTCCTGATGAGTGCCTTCCTCAAGATACCGATGCAGTTCATGATCCTGCTGATCGGTATCTTCGTTTTCGTGTTCTACCAGTTCGTTACGCCGCCAATGATCTTTAACCCGGTCGAAAGCCGAAAGATCGAACAGACGGCACAATACGCTCCGCTTCAGGAGAAATTCAATAACGTCCATGCGGCACGTTCGGAGGCGGCACTCGAATATGCGGAGAACAAGGACGACGCGGCAAAACAAAAGTATCAGGAAGCACACAAGGAATTTGCAAAGGTTCGCGAAGAAGCGGCTGACCTCGTAAAATCGACGACCGGCAATTCGAAGTTCACCGACGTTAACTACGTCTTCCCGTCGTTCGTTGTCGCGAATATGCCGATGGGTATTGTCGGCCTGATAATCGCCGCTATCTTTGCCGCGGCTATGTCTTCGATCTCATCTGAGCTGAACGCACTTGCGACCGCCTCGACCATCGACTTTTATCGTCGCCACTTCAACCCGAACGCCGACACCGCGCATTTCGTGCGGTTCGGCCGCGTGGCGACATTCATCTGGGGCGTATTCGCATGTATTGTCGCCACATACGCCACAAATCTCGGTTCGCTTATCGAGGTCGTGAACAAGTTCGGCTCGTTCTTTTACGGTTCGCTGCTCGGCGTATTCGTTTTGGCGATCGCGGTCAAGCGAGCGAATGCCCGCGGAGCCTTTTTCGGGCTGATGTTCGGTGTCGCGTCGGTCTGGGTCGCGAGTAATTTCACAAATATCGAATTCCTTTGGTTCAACGTCGTCGGCTGTCTCGTCACGGTCATTGCGGGCTACCTCATCAGCCTGACCGTCCCGAACGAGCCGACGGCCAATACGGAAAACGCTGCCCCTGCGGCGTAGAAAACTACGGAGAGAAAATGAAAAGAGCATTTCGTTCTGTCGCATTGGCGCTAATTGCGGCAATGGTCCTCACCGCCATTCCGCTTGGTCTTCCACAGACGAGCACGGCCCAGGTCCGCCCGGTTTACGACATGGGAGCTTCGGGGCTCGGCCAGATGCTCCGACGGCTCCAGTCGGCAAAGAGTGCGATGCACACCGGAGCACACCCGGACGACGAGGACTCGGGGCTGATGGCCTACCTCGCACGCCGGGAGGCCGCACGTGCGACCTATCTTTCTCTGAACCGCGGGGAAGGCGGACAGAATGTCATCGGGGAGGAACTCTTTGAAGGGCTTGGAGTGATCCGGACGGAGGAATTGCTCCAGGCTCGCCGGCTCGACGGCGGCGAACAGCACTTCACGCGGGTGATGGACTACGGCTTTTCAAAGACCATCGAAGAAGCCCGGCGGAATTGGGACGAGCGGCAGGTGCTGGCGGATATGGTGCGGGCCATACGCATTTACAAGCCGCTGGTCGTCATCTCGCGATTTTCGGGAACACCGGCCGATGGCCACGGGCATCACCAGCTTGCCGGCCATTTGACGCCCTTGGCGTTTGAGGCGGCAGGAGATCCTGCGCAGTTTCCGGAGCATATGCGGGAGGGCATCGAGCCCTGGCAGCCGCTGAAGCTCTATCGGGGACAAGGATTCCGGCCGGATGGGGCGAACCCGCCAACGCTCGTTCTCAACACCGGCATTTACGACCCGCTGATCGGCCGTAGCTATTTTGAGATAGCAATGGAAGGCCGCAGCCAGCATAAATCGCAGGAGATGGGAGTGCTCGAGCTTCGCGGACGGCAGACTTCAGGGATGACGCTTCTCGAATCAAGGGCCGCGAAGGTTGAGAAAGAGACAAGTGTTTTCGACGGCATCGATACATCGATAACCGGCATCGCCGCTTTGACGAACAACACCGAAGAGCCCTTTAGGCAAAAGCTTGCCGAGCTTCAGGCGACCGCCGCCGAGGCTCTTCGCTCGTATGATGCAATGGCACCCGAAAAGATCGTCTCCATCCTCGCCCGCGGATACAAGCAGGCCGAAGAGGCGGAATGGTCCACGCGAAAGCCGGCCTCGAAGTTCTTCGTTCGCCAGAAAAAGGCCGAATTTGCCGAGGCTTTGCAGATGGCCGCCGGCGTTGTGGTTGATGCACTCGCCGACCGGGAAATGCTTAACCCGGGAGCCGCGACGAATATCGGTGTTCGTGTATTTGCCAACGACGGAAGCCCGGTGAAGGTCGTGAAGACTTCGGTCAAAGTTCCGGCAGGCTGGTCGGCCGAAAGTATCGCTGAGCCCGAGCAACCGGCTGCAACAGGTTTCCGTCCGAGGAATGAAAGCGCACTTAACGCGTCGTTCTTTAAGCTGACCGCGGCGGCCAACGCATCGCCGACGCAGCCATACTGGCTTGAGAGGCCACGCGAAAAGTTTACGTTCGATTGGTCAATGGCAGGCATTTCGCAAAATATGCCTTTTGCCGAGCCGCTTGCGACCGCAGAGTCCGTGCTTGAGATCGGCGGCCAGGAGATAACGGTCAGCCGGGAGATCGAGTATCGCTTTGCCGACGACATTCGCGGCGAGCTTCGCCGGCCGCTCGCGGTCGTCCCGGCAGCGACCATCGGACTTGATTCCGATCTGCTCATTGTCTCGCGGAAGCCGCAGGCGACGAAGCACCGGATAGTTACGACCGTTTCGAACAACACGCCGGGCGAGCTTTCCGGCAATGCGACGCTCGACCTTCCGGCCGGCTGGACGAAGACGCCGAGTTCTATCCCGTTCAAGCTTCCTCGGTTCGGCGATAAGACGGCTTTCACGTTTGAAGTGACGGTTCCGGCAAATACGGCCGTCGGTTCGTATAAGGTTGGGGCTGTTGCCGAAGCCGGCGGCCAGCGTTACGGACAATCGATGCAGACCATCGCCTACCCGCACATCCAAACGCACCGGATCTTTAAGAAGGCCGACGTTACGGCGCACGTCCTCGACCTTGAGATCGCTCAGGTCAAGATCGGCTACATCATGGGCAGCGGCGACAAGGTTCCCGAGGCGATCCGCAGGCTCGGGCCTGATGTGACGATGCTCGGCGAGAAAGACCTCTCGACCGGCGACCTTTCAGCCTATGACATCATTGTTGTCGGCATTCGTGCTTCGCAGGTACGTCCGGACTTCGTCGCAAACAACGGCCGGCTTCTCGATTTTGCCAGGAACGGCGGCACTTTGGTTGTTCAATACCAGCAGCAGGAATACATCCAGAACAATATGCAGCCGTTCCCGGCAAGCATGACCGGCGTAACGCGAGGGAACCAGCGGATCGGCAACGTCCGCACTACGGATGAGAACGCCAAGGTCAATGTGCTTGTCCCCGATCATCCGATCTTCAACTACCCGAACAAGATCGGCGAGAGCGACTGGGCAAATTGGATCCAGGAGAGGAACCTTTACTGCTTCTCTACGTGGGACCCGGCATATACGGCACTTCTCGAATCGACCGACGAAGGCGACGATCCGAACAAGGGCGGAATGCTTTACGCCCCGCTCGGCAAGGGCCATTATCTCTATACCTCGTATTCGTGGTTCCGCCAGCTTCCCGCCGGAACGCCCGGGGCGTACCGAATATTTGCAAATATTTTGAGCCTGCCAAAGGCGAAGAAGTAAAAGTTAAATGGAAGAGAAATTTCCGGCCCGCGGGTACAAAGACAATGTACTCGCGGACTGTTTTGAAGACGCAAAACGATATTTTCTTGATGGCTATCATCAAGTTGACCTTGCCCATGCGTTGATGCTCGGCGAGCAGGGCATCATTTCGCCCGACGAGCTGAGGGCCATACTCAAGGCACTCCGGCGGCTTGATTTCAATGCGATCAAGGCGAGGGAATATGACGGCACGTTCGAAGACGTTTTCTACCTGATCCAGCAAGAGATCGGGAAGCACTGCGATGCCGAAACGGCGGGCAAGCTGCACACCGCTCGCAGCCGTAACGACATTGACGTCACCATTTACAGGCTTCGTCTCCGCGAACTTTGCCTCAAGCTGATCGGCTCCGCTGTTGAACTCCGCAGGGTCTTTAACGAACTTGTCGCCGAGCATCACGAGACCGTTATGCCGGCATATACGCATACGCAGCCGGCCCAGCCGACGACGCTCGCCCATTTCCTCTTGGCGATGTCCGAGAACCTCGGACGTGATATTCGCAGGCTGCGAGCCGCTTTCGAGAATATGAACCGCTCGCCGCTCGGGGCGGGGGCGATAACGACCAGCGGATTCCCGATCGACCGCCATCGCGTTGCCGAGCTTCTAGGGTTTTCGGAGCCGACCGTGAACAGCTACGGCTCGATCGCTTCGGTCGATTATTTCACCGAAACGCTCGGGGCGGTGGCCGCACTGCTCGTCAACATCGGCAAATTTGCGCAAGAATTCATGCAGATGGCGATGGTCGAGTTCAATGCCATTCGCCTCCCGGACGGCTACGTTCAGGGCTCATCGATAATGCCGCAGAAGCGGAACCCGGTCGCCCTTGAGCACATTCGGGCGATAGGGAGCAAGGCCCTCGGGCAAACGCTCGGTGTTTTCACGGCGGTCCACAACACGCCATTTGGCGATATAAACGATGTTGAGGACGACCTTCAGCCGCTGATCTTCAACGCGATGCGTGATGCCGATCGGGCGGTTTCGCTTTTTGGCCACACGTTGCGCTCGGCACGGTTCGATACGGAAAATCTCCGGCGGCGTGCGGGCGAGAATTTCATCGCCGTTACCGAGCTTGCCGATACTATCGTCCGCCGGGAGAATCTGCCCTTCAGCCTTTCGCATAAGATCGTTGGAAAGAGCGTTCGGCTGGCGATCGAGGCCGGCAGCGACGTAACGCATGAGATCATTCAGGAGGCGGCGATGGACGTACTCGGCCACGAGCTTGAACTTTCTCCTGAGGAACTTGCCGCGGCCGTTAGCCCGGAGAATTTCGTCGCCGTACGCACGATCTATGGCGGCCCTGCTCCTTCGGAGACCCAGCGAGCCCTTCGAGTAGAGTTGGATACGGCCGAAATTGATTCGGAGTGGCTTTTAAGAACCAGGGCACATCTGGATAATGCACAGATGGTCCTCCAGCGGACCATTGATGAAAGGATCGCTTAACGAGGCTTTGCCGAGTAATTAACGCGCTTAGATCTCGCAGCTATTCAATGGTCGCAAGGACCTCACCTGCCGAGACGGTCGCTCCCTCAATTGCGGTAACGGTCTTAACGGTGCCGGTGATCGGCGACTTGAGTTCGTTCTGCATTTTCATCGCCTCGACGACGACGACGCCGTCACCTTTCTCGACTGAATCACCAGCGGCGGCGAGAACGCGAACAACCTTGCCCGGCATCGCGGTCCTGATCTCGGCAAACCCATCGGCTTGAGCATCGCCCGAACCCGAGCCGCGAAGCCGCTTCGGGTCGATGATGGTGAAACTGTGTTCGCGGCCCTTTAGCGAGACGGTAAAGACAGAGCGTGCGGCCGGGTCGCGGATCGCAGACGCCTCGAAAATGAGGCCCTCATGCTTGAAAAGGAAAACGCCGGGTTCAGGTTCGGAGACCTCAAGGTCATATGCCCGACCGTCGATGATCGCAGCAACGCGATCGCCCTCGCGGCGAAATTCTATCGGCAACGAGCCGTTTTCAGTTTCGGCGGTCAGCTTCATAAATGGGAAGGTGGCCGCGAGACCGCCTTTTCTCTCATTGATCTTTGTCGCGACTATGCGGATTGGCCCTCGCCTTTCACCTTGTTCGGCTGCGGCGTTACGCGGAGATAGGGTTTCAGTTCCTTCCAACCGGCCGGGAATTTCTCCTTCGCATCTTCATTCGAGACCGCCGGAACGATGATGCAGTCGTCGCCGTCCTTCCAGTTTACGGGCGTCGCTACGCTGTAGTTCGCCGTTAGCTGAAGCGAATCGATGACCCGCAGCAGTTCGTCGAAGTTGCGGCCGGTCGAGGCCGGATACGTAAGTGTAAGCTTTACTTTCTTATCCGGGCCGATGACGAACACCGAACGAACGGTGAATGTGTCGCTCGCGTTCGGGTGGATCATGCCGTAAAGGTCCGAAACCTTGCGGTCGCTGTCGGCTATCATCGGGAAGTTAACGGCCGTTCCTTGCGTCTCCTCGATGTCCTTTTCCCAGCCCATGTGCGAATCGAGCGGATCGACGCTCAGGCCGATGATCTTCACATTACGCTTCTCAAAATCCGGCTTCATCTTCGCGGCCATTCCGAGTTCGGTGGTGCAAACCGGCGTATAGTCCTTCGGGTGCGAGAAAAGGACGCCCCAGCTATCGCCGAGCCATTCGTGGAAATTTATTTCGCCCTGGGTCGTTTGGGCCGTAAAATTCGGTGCTTCGTCTCCGAGACGTATGCTCATATCGGGTACCTCCATTGATATTTGCAAGCAGTATATCACAACCGCTTGGGTGCTATTCGGTTGCCGCCGCCAGCGTTTCATTTTCCTCGCCGGCGCGCTTGAGACGAAGAAGCTGGATCCGCTTGCCGTCGCTTCGCAGCACCTCGACGTGGAGGCCGCGGACAACCAGGTGCTCGCCCTTCTTCGGAACATAGCCAGACTCGGTGACCACAAGTCCAGCTATGGTGTTGTATTCTTCGTCTTCGAGGTCAAGGCCGAAAAGCCGTTCGACCTTGTCGATCTCGGTCGAGCCGATGACGTCCCAATAACCGTCCTCGCCCTCGATGATCTCAATGATCTCTTCTTCCTCGATGTCCTCGTCCTCGATCTCGCCGACGATCTCCTCGATCAGGTCTTCGACCGTGACAACGCCGGCAACCCCACCGTATTCGTCTATGACGATGGCGATCTGGACATGGTTCTGCTGCATCGATTTGAGCAGATCCGCTGCCGGTTTCGTTTCCGGAATGAAGAACGCGGGCCGGAGCATATCTTTTATTGGCAGCATCTCCTTGCCGTTTGCCCAAGCCTGGAGCAGATCGCGAACGTAGAGCACGCCTTCGATGTTCTCGATGCTCTCGCTGTAAACGGGAATGCGTGAGTACTTGTGCTCGATGATGAGGTCGCGTGCCTCGCGGACGGTCGCTTCGATCGGGATGGCAACGATCTCGGTCCGCGGCGTCATCACGTCGCCGGCGACGGTATCGCTGAAACCGACCATCGATTCGATCAACTCGCGGTCGCGTTCCTCGATGATGCCTTCGGCCTCGCCGACCTCGATCAGGGCCTGAAGATCATCGGCGGCGTCCTCTTCGTCCTCCTCGATGCTCTCGGGCGTTGTGGTGGTATCAAGCCGAGCCGGTTCATTCGCCGGGGCGAAAAGCCGCGAAAACGGAGCGATGGTCCAGCTCCACGCCGTGTAGAGCGGGCGGACCGCCGGGAGCAGCAAAAGAAGCCGTTTCTCCGGGTCGGAGCGGACAAGGATCTTCGGGATGATCTGCCGGAAAAGCACGGTAGCGACCAGAGCGATTCCTAGCGAATAGAGGGCGACCTCGCGACGCGTTTCGAGCCAGCCGATCGCGGTAACGGCAACGAGTACCGCAAAGGTGATAAGCAGAATGTGGATCGTTAGCGAAAGAGCGAAGCGAAAACCCGAGCGGTCGTTCAATATCTGCCTGAGAAATACGGCACGGGCGGGCGAATCGGAATCCTCAACGTCGCTTGCCAGCCGCCGGAGCGAGACGTCCGAAAGATGCGAAAACGCCATGTCCACGGTCGCAAGGAACGCGAGCAAAATGAGGATCAGGGCACCGAGTGCTATCTCTGCTTCCATAGAATGGATAGACGGAATCTTAATCTTTCACTCGGCTAGAAATCAAACGCCATCGGTGCGATGTTCGGTGTTTTTCCACCGTCGGCCGTCCTTTGCGAGCAGATCATCGGCTTCGGCGGGGCCCCAACTGCCCGACGGATAATTCGGGAAAGAACGCGGCAGAACGGCGGCCCAAACGTCGAGGATCGGCGAAACGATGGCCCAGCTTGCCTCGACCATATCGGCACGCTGAAAGAGCGTTGCGTCGCCGATCATGCAGTCAAAGAGCAGGCGTTCATAGCCGGTCGAGATCTGTTCGCCGAAGTGGTCAACGTAGTTGAAGTCCATATCGACGGCGCCCATCTGGACGATCGGGCCGGGGATCTTTGCCCCGAAGTGGAGCGTGATTCCCTCGTCCGGCTGGATGTGGATCTCGATGCGGTTCGTCGTCAGCCGCTCGATGGGCGTATCGCGAAAGAGCATAAAAGGAGCTTTCTTGAACTGAACTACGATACTCGAGTGGCGCGTCGCCATTCGCTTGCCGGTGCGGATATAAAATGGCACGTCGGCCCAACGCCAGTTATCGATCGAGAGTTTCAATGCGGCGTAGGTCTCGGTCGAGGAGTCGGGCGAAACGCTTTCCTCGCTACGATATGCCGGCACGCGGGTACCATCTACCTCGCCTTCGCCATACTGTCCGCGGACCGCACAACTCAGTGCCTCCTCGGGCGAAAAGCACTTTATCGCCTGCAGGATCTTCGCCTGCTCATCGCGGACGGAATCGGCGTCAAACGAAACGGGCGGTTCCATTCCGGTGAGCGTCACGAGCTGAAATATGTGGTTTGGGATCATATCCCGCAGGGCTCCGGCCTTTTCGTAGTAGCCGCCGCGGCCTTCGACGCCGAGCTTTTCGGCGACGGTGATCTGAATGTTGTCAACATAATTGCGGTTCCAGATCGGCTCGAAAATGCTGTTGCCGAAGCGAAAAACGAGCAGATTCTGCACCGTTTCTTTCCCGAGGTAGTGGTCGATGCGGTAGATCTGCCGTTCGTCGAGCATCCTTAGGAGATCGGCGTTCAACGCCTTTGCTGACTCGAGATCGTGGCCGAAGGGCTTTTCAAAGACGAACCGCCGCCAATTGCCGTTCTCTTCGCGGCCGAGACCGTTATCGACGATCTTTCGGGCGACATTGGCAAACAGCCCGGGTGGGATCGCCATGTAGTAAAAGAAGTTCGCGGGGATATTGTGCTCAGCGCACACCTTCGACGCGAGATCCTTGATATCACCGAAAAGCTGCTTGTCGTCATCAAAATCGCCGCCGGTGTAATACGTCCGCTGCTCGAACCAGTTCAGCAGATCTTCGTCGGCCCCGTTCGGGGTGAATTCGCGCAGATCATCCAAGATCTGCCCGCGAAACTCCTCGCTCGTCAGTTCCTGTCGGCCAATGCCGATCACGGCGAAGCTGTCCGGAATATGCCCATCCTTTGCCAGGTTATAGATCGCGGGAAAGAGCTTGCGCTTCGTCAGGTCTCCGGTTGCGCCGAAGATCATCATCACACACGGCTCAGCTTGCTTCTTGTTTTGATGCATCACCAGTATTTAACCACACCCTCTGCCCTTTTTATTCCTCCGGGACCTCTTTCCCAAGCATATGCGGGTGATATTAAGACGAGATGACGCGCCGACATTTGTGCTGTAAGATTTGAGCAAACTATGCACACGCCCGAGCTCTTCAGGGATTTTTTGGTGATCATCCTCGCTTCGCTGCCGGTGGCGTATCTTTGCCTGCGGCTTAAGCTGCCACTGCTCGTTGGGTTGATGCTGACGGGCATCGCGATCGGCCCCTACGGGCTGGGATTTATTCGTGAGCTTGAGGGTATCGAGATACTTGCCGAGATCGGCGTGATGCTTTTGCTATTCACCATCGGGCTCGAGTTCTCGATCCGAAAGTTACGCGAGATGAAGACCCTCGTGCTGATCGGCGGCGGACTTCAGGTCGGGATAACGGTACTTGTAACGGCTTTGATCGCAACTTCGCTCGGGAGAGAGGTGACGCAAGCGATCTTCTTCGGGTTTTTGATCGCCCTTTCGAGCACAGCGATAGTCTTGAAAAGTTACGTTGACCGGCAGGAGGTCGATTCGCCCCACGGTCGGGCGGCGATCGGTATTCTGCTTTTTCAGGACATCTGCGTCGTTCTGATGCTGCTGGTCATTCCGATCCTCGGCGGAAAGGACATCGTTTCATTTACATCGATCCTCCTGGATCTCGGTGCCTCGCTCGGGTCGTTGATAGTCATCGTCCTGTTAGCGTGGCTTTTGATACCGCCGTTCTTAAAACAGGTGGTCAGAATGCGGAGCACCGAGGTGTTTCTTCTGACAATCGTTCTGCTCTGTCTCGGGCTTTCGTGGGTAACGTTCCAATTTGGGCTTTCACTCGCACTTGGGGCTTTTATCGCCGGCGTCGTACTTGCCGATACGGATTTTAACCACCAGGCGACAACGGAGATCTTGCCCTTCCGCGACGTTTTCAACAGCCTCTTTTTTGTCTCGATGGGAATGCTGCTTTCGCTTGGCTCCTTCGTACAGAACATCGGTAGCGTCGCGTTGCTGGTGGGCGGGTTGATGATCGGAAAGGCACTGATCATCTGGGGTATCGTCAAACTGCTGGGCAACCCGCAGCGAGTAGCGGTTACGGCGGCGGTCGGACTGGCACAGATCGGCGAATTCTCGTTTGTGCTCGCAAAGACCGGACGCGGCCAAGGCCTGATGCCCGACACGGACTACCAGATATTTCTTGCAGCTTCGATCATTACGATGATCGCGACGCCATTTCTGATATCTTATGCTCCGTCGATAGGGTCAATTGTACAAGGCATTTTGAAGGATGGCCGATTCCGCGGGCTTGAGAATACTGAGGATGATGAAGCACATGTTACATCCAGCGGCGGATTGAATGAACATGTGATCATTGTAGGCTACGGTCTGAACGGGAGAAATCTTTCGCGTGTACTGCGGTCGGTAGGTGTGCACTACACGGTGCTTGAACTGAACCCGGATGTCGTCAAGAATGCCAAAGCGCTTGGCGAGAAGATAAATTTTGGCGACGCCACACGTCGCGAGGTGCTCAAGCATGCCATGATCGATCGAGCCTCGGCTTTGGTGCTTGCGATGTCAGACCCTCAGGCAGCCAGGCTTACGGTCAAACAGGCCAGGCAACTCAACGAGGACATATACATAATCGTGCGGACGCGATATGTAACGGAAATCACCGAGCTATACGAACTGGGCGCAAACGAGGTCATCCCGGAGGAGTTCGAAACGAGCATCGAGATCTTTTCACGGGTTTTGCACCGCTACGGCTTCGCCAGGAATGTGATCGAACATCAGATCGATCGGATCCGCCGGCAGGGCTATGAGATGCTCCGAAGCCCGAACATGCCGGCCGAGCGAACAGAGGCCGTCAATGTCGCCCTCGATGCGGCCTCGACAGAAAGCATCAGAGTGAACGAGGCCTCGCCGATAATCGGCAAAACACTAGGCGAGCTCGACCTGCGCGGGAAAACGGGAGCTACGGTGATCGCAGTTCAGCACGAGGGCGAAACGAAGATCAGCCCTGGGGCCGATTATAAACTCTGCCGAAACGATGCGGTCGTCATTCTCGGTACGAGGGAAGATCTCGACAAAGCGATCCAGATCATCAATCCGACTGAGATCGCTGCGGAACAAACCATAGGTGGTTTCAACGCTTAAATGTCCGAACTGGACAGCAATATGAGTCGTAGTTTTTGACGGCTGAGGGAATGCAAAATCTCGCGGTGGCTGCGTCATCTAAAGGGAAATTTATGAAATTCGTACTGCTATTCTTGTTGCTGGTTCCGTCTGCCTATGCGCAGACGAGGACATTTGAATGGACGGACGAGCTTTGCACGTTCAAGGGAACTTACGATTCGCGGAAGTATTCGGAGGCAAAGCTTCGAAACACGGCGAGGCTGCTGACGCCCGGCGATCTTTCGTTGAGTTCGGTCGGTGCGACAGTTTGGAACTTCAGCGAGATCGCGGAGCTCGATACGGCCAAGCTTGATAGGGAATACAATGCGGTCAAGTCCGAGCTTGAGAATCTGGACATCATCGATACGCCATATTGGCAGGTAGCTCGAGCGGAACGACTGAAAGAGATCGAACAGGTCTATCGCTTGGCACGGCTGACCATGCGTGCATACACGAAGCCGGAAGTGCTTCGCGAGTATCCTGCGGCGGCCGCCTGCAAGACCAAATTTGCCGAGCCGATCATTGCCGGCGGTGAAAGCCTTCTCGCTGCCTGGCGGGCGGTAAACCTCGATTCGCAGTCGAAGAACTCCGACCCGGCACGCCTGCAGCGGCGGTTTGATGAGGAGATGCGTTCGCCGCAGAGGCTTGAGTTCGCCTTGGTCGAGACGATGTCGTTCGGTTGGTGGAACTGTGCCAATGCGGAGATCGAATACGACGAGCGGTCATCGAACGGCGAATATTTCAAGGAGTTTCGCAAGCTGTTCACACGTGTAACAGAGGAATGTGACGAGCCCTAATCGTCGGTCGAACCTTTGGCGAGGCTGCGCTGCCGGTCGAAGTGTTCTACGACCGCAGATGCAGCCTTTTCGCCTAGAAACGGACGGAGTTCCTCGAGCGAAGCTTTGGCGATACGTTCGATCGATCCGAAGTTTTTCAGCAGTCGCATCTTACGCTTTTCGCCGATACCGGGAATCGCAGAAAGTTCGGACGTGAAATCACGCTTTTCCCGACGCTTGCGGTGAAATTCGACCGCCGTCTTGTGCGTCTCCTCGCGTATTTGCAGGATCAACCGGAATGCCAGCGAGTTGCGGTCGAATGGTATCGGACGATCCTCGCGGCCATGAACCAGCAAGTGCGAGATCTCGTTGTGCCTCTTGGGCGGCTTGACCAGCCCGACGAGCATGATCTGTTCAAGGTCGAGTTCTCGCATCGCCGCGGCGGCGGCCGCTAGCTGACCCTTTCCGCCGTCGATGAATACAAGCTCAGGCAGCCGGCCGCCTTCTTCCATCATTCGCCGGTAACGCCGTAGGACGGCCTCTTGCATCGAGGCGACGTCGTTGCTGCCATCTACCGTTTTGATGATGAAGCGGCGATAGAGCGAGCGGGCCGGTCGTGCATTCTCGAAAACGACGATGCCGGCAACGTTCTCTGCTCCGGAGATGTTCGAGATATCGAACGATTCGATCCGCTCGGGAAAATACGAAAGTTCGAGCACCTCCTGCAACTCGCCGAGCACTTTCTCCGAATCCGGTTTGAGCACGCGGAAACGCTGCTCGAAGGCGATCTTCGCATTCTTTTCGACGAGCGTGATCAGTTCCTTTTTGCGGCCGCGTTTGGGGTCGAGGATCTTCACCCGGCGGCCGCGGCGTTCGGTCAAAAGCTGTTCGAGCGGCTGGCGGTCCTCAAAATCCTGCGGGACGTGGATCTCAAGCGGGACGAAATCTGTCGAATAATACTGAAGCAAAACGTCGCCGAGGAACTCCGACGCATCAAAGGTGTCATCCTCAGGCAGGTCTTCCCAGAAGAACTCCCGGCGGCCGACGATACGCCCTTCGCGCATCGTGAAAAGCTGAAGTGCGAGGCGTTGATTTTCGCGATAGAAGCCGAAGATGTCGATATCGCGTTCGGCCGTGATCGCCATCTTTTGCTGATCGGCGAGTTGAAGGACCGTTCGGTGCAGGTCGCGAAACTTCGCCGCAAGTTCGTATTTATCTTCCTCGGCAAACCGCCACATTCGCTGCTCGAGCTGCTCGGCGAGTTCCTTATTCTTGCCTTCGAGCAGCAGCTTCACATCGCGAGCCGCTTCCTCGTATTCCTTCTGTGTACAAAGCCCCTTGACACACGGGCCGAGGCACCGCTTGAGATGATACTCAAGGCAAGGCCGCGGCAGGCGGCCATCGATCTCGATCTCGCAGGTGCGGAGCTGAAACGTTCGGTTGATCAGGTTAAGTGTCTTTCTGGCAAGGGTTACGGGAAGGAACGGGCCGTAATAGTTGCCGCCGTCCTTGACCACGCGGCGGGTCAGGACGACCTTCGGAAACGGTTCATTCGTCAGCTTCAGATGCGGATACTGCTTGTCATCCTTGAGCATCACGTTAAACCGCGGCTTGTGCTTTTTGATCAGGTTCGACTCAAGAACGAGGGCTTCGACCTCGCTATCGACGACGATGAATTCGAAGTCGGCGATCTGGCGGACGAGTTGCTGGGTCTTCCAATCGAGGTTCCGGCTTGCCTGAAAGTAAGAGCGGACGCGGTTGCGGAGGTTCTTTGCCTTGCCGACGTAAAGTATCTTGCCTGCCGAGTTCTTGTGGATATAGATCCCGGCGGCGGTGGGTAAGTTCTTTAACTTCTCGTCGAGCGTCACATTAGAATCTTACCGCAGTCACTGAAGTGTAGAGAAACCCATCAGATGACCGAAAGGTTCTGTCAGGTTCTCGTTTGCTTTGGCTTGGAATGCTTTTACAATGGTTGCTTCACTTGTGCCGAAGCAGACAATACGAACCAGAGATCCAAAAGACGCTGCTGAGTTACTCCGCCGGGGCGGCGTTGTCGCATTTCCGACCGAGACGGTCTATGGGCTTGGTGCAGCGATCTTTGATCAGGATGCGATTCGAAGGGTCTTCGAGGTAAAGGGGCGGCCATCGGACAATCCCCTGATCGCCCATATCGGCAAAATCGGGCAGATCGGACTGTTAGCAAGTGAGTTGAGTGCGAGTGCAGAGCGATTGGTGGAGAGCTTCTTCCCTGGGCCGCTGACGATAGTGGTGAAAAAGTCCGAGGTGGTGCCCTCGATAGCGACCGCCGGGCTTACGACGATCGGCATCAGAATGCCGAAGAGCGAGCTTGCCCTCGCATTTCTAAAAGAATGCGGGACGCCCGTCGTGGCGCCTTCGGCAAACATCTCGGGCAGGCCGAGCCCGACGACCTGGCAGGCGGTGCTCGAAGACCTTGACGGCAGGATCGATTGCATTCTTCAGGGCGAGCCGACCGACATCGGGCTAGAGTCATCGGTCGTTGATTGCTCGGTCGAACCGCCTTTACTCCTTCGTCGCGGTGCAGTTTCGATCGATGAACTACGGGCCGTAGTTCCGTCGGTCAGGGAACTCGCATCGGGCGAGACCGGTGCGGAAAAAAGTCCGGGATTGAGGCACAGGCATTACTCGCCGCGAGCTAGAGTTGCGATCGGAACCGGTCTGCCGGAGGGCTTTGCCGGCCGGGCGGCGTTCATCGGGATGCAAACTCCGGCTGATGTATTTGCCGAATGCCTGATCGTCAATTCGGCCGAAGAATACGCGGCTAGCCTCTTTGAGTTTTTTCGCAAGTGTGACCGCGGCGGCGTCGAGCTTATCGTTTGCGGGCCGGTGCCGGAAACGGGAATCGGTGCCGCTTTGATGGACCGCATTCGCCGTGCGGCGGAATGATAGGCTATCGCGGCCGTGCAATAGCCAGAGCATATTCGCCGGCCGTTTCCAGCACCTCAGAGACCGCTTCCGGGTCTTTGTTCAGATGCTGAATGTGCTCCTGCCTGAGGATCAAAAGCACCGGCTCGCTGCCGTTCTCACGCAGAAGAGGCGGGATATCCGCCGGGCCGTTGAGCTTCCGTTGACGGCCTTCCTTGGTACGGAAAAGCCTTCCGCTAAAGTAAAACTCGGCGTTGTGGTTTATGGTCAGAAAGCCGGCTACTCGCTTTTCGGCAAAGCCGCGGCTCTCTGCCGCCGCCGCGAGTTTCTTGACGGAGTCGTTATCCGCAAAACCCGGTAAAGCGAATTGCAGTATTCCGAGCACGATAACGAGCATCGCGACCGCGGTTATCTTGATGCCGACCTCGCGTGCCGGAGAGCATAAGGCGAATTGCCTTGCCGCGATTCCCGCCAGAATGATCGCCGCCGGTACGGAGGGCAAAATGTAGCCCGGGAGCTTAGACCCCGAAAACGAGAAGAAAACAAGCGGAACTGCCATCCACGCGAACGCGAACGTCATCAGAGGCTTCAGCGATCGCGCTCCCGCGTCCGTTCCGTCATCGGTTCGGCCGGACGTTATGCCCGAAATTATGTCTCTCACCGCCCGCCAAACACCGACGGCAAAGAAGGGAAGCCACGGGAGGGTCATCAGCGGCAGCACCCAAAAGAAAAAGTGAAAAGGCTGCGGATGCTGATACTTGTTCGAGGTATAGCGCTGAAAATGATGCTGAACGAAAAACTCGTCGATGAACTCCCAGCCGTGGCGGAGATACATCGGCAGATACCAGAGAGACGCGGCGGCGACCGCAACGGGAACGCCCCAAACAACGCTGAGCAAAACACGCTTCGCCGGAAAGCGGCGGCTGAGAACGTGGTAAAAGCCGACGATCGCGAACGGGAAAACAATGCCGACGAGCCCCTTGGCGATAACCGCGATACCCATGAAAACGTAGAAAGCGAGAAGCCCGGGGTACGCCCGGCGTGAATTTTCCTCAGAGCGGTCGGCAATGAAATATCCGACCAGCGACGCCGTCAGCGGAAATGTCAGGATGATATCGAAACTCGCACCGCGGGCGAAAACAAGAATGCCAAGAGTGGAAACGGCAAGCATCGCCAACCACTGGCCAAGTTCGATCGTTGAACCCTCGCTGTCGCTTTCCCGGACGGTTCGGCCAATGAACAAGAGACATAAGGCTGTGCCAAGGCCGAATAGTGCCGAGCCGAAGCGGGCAGCAAATTCATTTACGCCAAAGAGGTTATAGGAGGCGATCTGCAGCCAATAGAGCAGTGCCGGTTTCTCGAACCAATGAAATCCGCCGAGCGTCGGTGTTACCCAGTCGCTTCGCATGAACATCTCGCGGGCGACCTGCGAATATCGCGGCTCGTCCGGCCCAAGCAGCGGGACGGTCAGCCCGAAAAAAAAGACGACCACGGCGAGCAGGAAGAAACCGGTCCGGAAGACCGGCGAACGTGAAAAGCGAACGAGCGATTCCATCTTTGTCATTTACGGCCGATTGGCTGAAAATGAAAGTATTACCGAATAGCGAGCGGCATTCAAACAATGGCAACTGCAAAAAAGCTCAGAGCGGCGGCGATCGGCGTTGGTTCGCTTGGCCGGCACCATGCCCGCAACTATGCCGAACTCGGCCGCGAGGGGCGGGTTGAATACATCGGTGCCTGCGACATCGACGCCGCAACGGCGGAAAAGATGGCGGCCGAGCACGGCGGAACGGCCTTCACCGATTGGCGCGAACTGCTCGGAAAGGTAGATGTTGTCTCCGTTGCGACACCTACCGAGACGCATTGCGAGATCGCGTGCGCGTTCCTGCAAACTGGCGTCCACGTTCTTGTCGAAAAGCCGATCGCGATCTCTCTCGACGAGGCGGACCGGATGATCGCTGCGGCCGATGGCTCCGGCGCAAAGCTGATGGTTGGCCAGCTTGAAAGGTTCAACCCGGCGATGGTCGCCCTTCGTCCGCACGTCACAAACCCGCTCTATTTTGAGATACACCGCGTTTCGCCCTTCCCGAACCGCTCGCTGGATGTGGACGTTGTACTTGATGTGATGATCCACGACCTTGATGCGGTCCAATGGCTGGTTGGTGAAGATGTAAAGGTCAGCGAGATCAGGGCGGTCGGCATCCCGGTCATCTCGGACAAAGTTGATGCGGCGAATGCAAGAATTGAGTTTGAGAATGGTGCCGTCGCAAACATCACCGCATCGCGCATCGGGACCGAAAAGATCCGCAAGACACGCTTCTACCAGACGAACGCCTACGTCGTGCTCGACTATGCGACGAAGTTTGCATCGCTTACGTCGCTAAATCCGGAAGCGGCTCATCCTTTGCTCGGGATATCGATAAATCGGCTTGAGATAAATGATGTCGAGCCGCTCAGAGCCGAGATAACCGCATTTCTCGACTCGATCGAGAACGACACGCCTACACCCGTGACCGGCGAGGACGGCCGTCGGGCATTGGCTCTTGCAGTCGGAGTGCTCGAAAAGATCGAGGCGCATGTGGGACGACTGGAGCGGCAAGCATCCTTGCTTGCCTGAGTGCAAAGCACGAAATGATCTTCGACAATAATTTCAAGCCGAGGAAAGGTAAGTACGATTTTGGGTGGCACTCTCGCCAAAGGTTGCCCCACCTTGACGCGGAGGCGTGGACTCAGTTTGTGACCTTTCGGCTTCATGACTCTATGCCGCAGTCGGTTCTAGACCAATGGCGAACCGAATCTGCGAGCGACGCCCAATTTAGGAAACGGATCGAAAGGTATCTGGACGCCGGAATGGGTGATTGCTTTCTGGCCGATCCCTCAGTGGCCAAGATTGTCGAGGACGCTCTAAAATTTCACGCGGGAACAAAGTATTTGCTTCACTCTTGGGTTCTGATGCCGAATCACGGGCATGTGATGTTAACGCCTCTGGCCAAAATGCACCTGCCGGACATAATGCATTCGATAAAATCTTATTCGGCCCAAATGGCGAATCGGCTCCTAGGTAGGTCGGGACAGTTTTGGCAGCACGAATCGTTCGACAGATACATCCGTGATCGACGACATTTTAATGCCGTTGTTCGGTATATCGAAATGAATCCGGTGAAAGCTGGGTTATGCGATAAACCGGAAGAGTGGAGATTCGGGAGTGCCTATGAAAAGACACTCCCGATAAGATAGGTCGAACGCTGCCGCGTTCGGGCAAGCAGGGATGCTTGCCGCTCCAGTCTTAGGCAGCAGCTTCGCTGGCCTGGCCGCGCATCGAGTTAAGCCAATCCTGCATTTTCTTGAGCCGTTCGGCACCGCCGTCGGAGCCCATGATGACACTTTCGAGATGTTTGAAGGCGTCGGGTGCGTCCCACATCTCGCGGAGCTGCGGCAGAAGCGGTTCGATCTTGGCAAAAACGAGGAGGTGTTCGCCGTTAGTGTCATTGAACATTTCGCGGTCGATCGCACCGTGTGCAACAAGAGCGGCAGCCATGTCCCAATAAGACGTGACCATGCGAAGATAGGCGCCGACCTCGGGGTCCATCATCGTCGCCGAATAGTGCTCGGCACTTTCCGGGTGAAAGGTGAACATCCAGTCGCGTGCCTTCCGCATAACGGGTTCGCGACGCAGATCATAGAGTTTAAGTATTAGTTCGGCCGATTCAGATTTGCTCATAAGATTCGTACTCCTTATTTTTTTGATGAGGGTCAGAAGTGTATATCGGACTGACTGCAGTGTCAATTCTTATCTCTCCAAGTTAGGATAAATGTAAGATGAACGAGCGTATTTCGGCGTTTCTGGCAGAGCGAATCGCGGCGAACGACTTTCCGTCGGCGGTCTATCTGGTCGCGGAGAGGGGCGAGATCGTTTTTCATGATGCACTGGGAAATGCGGTCGTTACGCCAGTGGTAATTCCGGCAAGGCTGGACACGATCTATGATCTGGCGAGTTTGACAAAGCCATTGGTGACGGGACTTCTGGCGGCATCGAAGATCGAGGGCGGCGAGATTGGCCTTGATACCACGCTCGGCTCGGCATCGCCCTATTTCGATGGTTCTGCGGTGTCAGATCTGACTTTACGGCAGCTCGCAACGCACACATCCGGGCTTCCCTCTTGGATTCCGCTTTACCTTGAGGCAAGGTCGAACAAGCCAAAGGATATTGCGGTTGTGATTGACGGACAGGGCTTGAGGACGAATCCTGAGGTTGACTATAGTGACCTGAATTTCATTTCGCTTGCGTACTTGATGGGCGACGATTGGCTCGATTGGGCTTTTGACCATTCGGTGGTTGATCGCCTTGGTTTCAACCGAACCAGCTTCGATCCGCTTTCTCAGGGAATCGCTCGGATCGAGATCGCGGCGAGCGAGATGGGCAACGAATACGAAAAGCAGACTTGCATCGAGAAAGGCTATCTGCCTAGCCAAGTGCAGAAGCCTGACCGTGAGGGCGGGCTTAACATCGATTTTGACAGTTACGCCCTTGCTAACGCGCGGGCCTCTGCAAACCTTCGCACGCGTCAGATCTGGGGTGAGGTTCATGATGGGAATGCCTATTTTTTGGGCGGCGTCGCGGGGCATGCGGGGCTTTTTTCGACCGCTGAGGAAGTCTTTAAGATCGCCTTGCAGTTTCTGCCCGAATACACAAACGTTCTTAAGCCCGAGACCTGCGAACTTTTCCGCACTAATTTCACGCCCGGGATGAACGAAGATCGTTCATTTGCCTTTCAGCTTGCCTCGACCAAAGATTCGACCGCCGGCACGCGGATGTCGCCGGAAAGCTTTGGCCACAATGGGTTTACGGGCACGAGCCTGTGGATCGACCCGGGCATGGACCGGATCTTCGTGCTTTTGACCAACCGGACGCACGCCCATCCGCTGCCTTTCGTCAACATTAATTCGGTCCGGAGGCGGTTTCACGACCTCGCCATCGAAGAACTCGAGAAAAAATAAGCAACTAAAAGGCCGATTGTTAAATCATAGTGCGCGCTTTCCCCAGAGTTTTATCCCGGGATCGGAGTGTTGCTATGAAGCGATTTGCCCTATTGCTTGCCGTCATTGCGTTTGCCGGCACGGCCATTATTGCCCAGTCGAACCGCACCAGGCCTCGCGTAGTTCCGACGCCGACACCCGCGCCGACGCCGATCATTGTTGACGGCTACGAGGACGACGTTGACGATGAGCCGGTGGTAAGCGATACGGCCCGCCGGCGACCGACTCTTCAGGGCGACCAGAGATCTCCGAGCCCAAACACGTCGCCGACTCCGCCCACGGGCGAGGACGAGGTGATCCGCGTGGAGACTAATCTCGTTACGCTTCCGGTATCCGTTTTCGACCGGAGCGGACGATTCGTCGGCGGCTTGACCCAGCGGGACTTTCAGATATTCGAGAACGGCAAGCAGCAGGAGATCGGCTTTTTCCAGTCCGTCGAGCAGCCATTTACGGTCATCTTGATGATCGACGTCAGCCCCTCGACCGCCTTCCAGATCGCGGATATTCAGAACGCCGCGATCGCCTTTACCGAACAGCTCAGGCCGGATGACCGTGTAATGGTCGTTGCGTTCGATCAACGTGCCAGGGTGCTTACCCGCCCAACGAACAACCGTGCCGAGATCGCCCGTGCCATTCGTCAGGCCGATGAGGGAAACGGAACGAGCCTTTATTCCGCGATCGATCAGATGCTCAATCGCGAATTCAAGATGATCGAGGGCCGAAAGGCGATCGTGCTGTTCTCAGATGGCGTTGATACGACCTCAGGCCGCCGAAGTACCTTTGAGAGCACGCTCCGCGATGCCGAAGAGACCGACGTACTTATCTATTCGATCAGGTACAACACGCTCCGCGATTATGGAGTTCAAAATGGGGGCGGCGTTTACAATCCGCGGCCGAGGCAGCGGCGAGGCGGCTGGGCAGATATTCTAGGTGCGATCATCACGGGCGGGAACGTCAGCATCGGCGGCAATACCGGTGCGGCGGGAACAAGCCCCGAGGAATACGCTCGCGGCAAGCAGTATATGGAAACGCTTTCGCGTAACAGCGGCGGCCGGAGCTTTGAGGCCGACACGCTTGTCGATCTTGATTCGGCATACCGCGGGATTGCCGAGGAGCTTCGTCGGCAGTATTCGGTCGGCTACTATCCCGAGACACAGGGACAGGTCGGCGAGCGTCGGCAGCTCCGTGTCCGCGTACTCAGGCCGAATCTGGTCGTCAGAGCAAAGACCAGCTACATCGTTGGGGCCGGTGATCCGTCCTACGCCGGCAATTGAGGCCTGTAACAAACGAAAATGCCCGGAGGTGACTTTATGCCGTCTCCGGGCATTCGTTCATTTGGCCCGAGATGTGATCAGATCACGGTGCCATCGGCAATGACCGAGTTCTTCGGGACGATGATGATGCCGTCACGGATGTAGAATGTTTCGTCCGGTGCGTCGTATTCGGTCCGGCCGGCTTCGTTGATCAACCTAACGCCTTTGCCGATCCGCACGTTCTTATCTACGATCGCCCGCCGAATGTGCGTATCGCGGCCGATGCCGATGCTGGGCCGGCCCGAGTCCAGATTCTCACGAAGCTCAGGGATCGACTCAAAGAAATCCGAACCCATAATTATCGAATTTTCGATCCGAACGCCGCTGTCGATCCGGCTGCGAAGCCCGATTATCGAATTTCGGGCGTAAACGCCATTGAGGATACAGCCCTCGCTGACCAGCGAATTGCCGATGTCGGAGTCTTGTATCTTCGAGGGCGGCAGGTAGCGGCTGCGGGTGTAGATCGGCGCAGCGGCGTTGAAGAAATTGAACTTCGGAAGCGGAGCCGCAAGGTCGAGATTCGCTTCGTAAAATGCCTTTATCGTCCCGATATCTTCCCAGTAATCGTTAAAAAGATGTGCCTGGACGTTGTGGTCGCTGATGGCGGCCGGAATGATCTCTCCGCCAAAGTCATCGGCCTCGGGATAGCGTCTCAGCAGGGCGACGAGCTTTTCGAAATCAAAAAGGTAAATGCCCATCGAGGCGAGGTAAGGTTTGCGCTCGGCATCGGCCGCATCGAGCCCGAAGGCGGTCGTATCGACCCGCATTTCCTCGAGTGCTTCGCCTTTCGGCTTTTCGCGAAATTGGACGATACGCCCTTCGGCGTCGGTCTTTAGCAGGCCAAAGCCCTGGGCATCCTCCGGATTGGCCGGGATTACCGAAATGGTCAGGTCGGCTTCGGTCTCCTTGTGGCGGTCGAGAAACTTGCTGTAGTCCATCCGGTAAAGATGATCGCCGGAGAGGATCAGCAGCGTCTTGACCCGCCAATCGCGAAGGTGCGGGAGTATCTGCCGAACGGCGTCGGCAGTGCCCTGAAACCAGCCGGGGCTGTCGCGACGCTGCTCGGCGGCGAGTATCTCGACGAAGCCGGTCGAGAAGCTCGAAAAGCGATAGGTCTGCGAGATATGGCGGTTAAGCGAGGCGGAGTTATATTGCGTCACGACGAAGATCTGCGTGACGCCTGAGTTGATGCAGTTCGAGACCGGGACGTCTATCAGCCGATACTTGCCGCCGAGGGGAACGGCCGGCTTTGACCGATCGCGCGTAAGCGGAAAAAGCCGCGAGCCCGCTCCGCCGCCGAGAATGACCGCAAGGACCTGATTTTCCAGTGACATAAGAACTCTGCCGAAAAAAGATGGTTGGCTGTGTCAAGAATATCCGCAAATATCGTTTGGCTTCAAGGACTATTTTCAGTTTCGGTCGGGACGGCCGCCGACAGGGGCGAAACTTGACAACCGGCGGCGATTCGACGACAACTAACCCTAATTATGTGGTATTGGACGAAGGTCATCTTTTTGGTATTGCTTGGGTCGTTGGGGCTCTGGCTTGGATACGAGCTGATCACATTTCCGAGCATCTCATCGCTCAAGACCGAAAATCCGGTCACGTCCTCGTTGATCGAGTATCGCATCTCCGAAGCCAAGGCCGCCGGCAAAGAGCCGAAGAAATACATGATCTGGATGCCGATCGAGCAGATCTCGCCAAACCTGCAGCGGGCCGTTCTGGCGGGCGAGGATTCAAGGTTCTTTGAGCATAACGGCTTTGACTGGGAGGCGATCCAGAAGGCATGGGACGAGGCGGTCAAGGAAGGCGAGAAAGAGGCCCGCGAGGAGTGCGAGGCACAGGCGAAGGCCGCAAACACCCCGAAGAAGGACTGTGCACCGAGTGAGGATGACTGGATACCTCCGATGCCGAGCTTCAAACGCGGAGCCTCGACCGTAACGCAGCAACTGGCGAAGAACTTGTACCTTTCGGAGGAGCGGAGCTTTTTCCGCAAGGGCCGCGAGGCCGTTTACACGTACTTTCTCGAACGCGAGCTTTCGAAGAAGCGGATACTCGAGCTTTACCTGAACGTTATCGAATGGGGCGACGGGGTTTACGGAGCCGAAGCGGCGGCAAGGACTCACTTCAAGAAATCGGCTTCGAGCCTCTCGCGTGAAGAGGCAGCATTTCTCGCGGCGATGATCCCGAGCCCGCTCAATGTCTTCAATCCCGAGAAAAACCGCAAACGCGTCGTCCGCCGACAGCGCGTGCTTCTAAAGTATATGAACTCGATGAAGCTGAATTACTAAAATAAGAGGCCGCCCAACCGGACGGCCTCCTTTGCTTTTCTGCTAACTGATCAACTAGCCCTTCGGGCCGCCGACGAGTTTCATCTCGTTGAGTATCCACCCGGCTCCGCCGAATTTTTCCGTAACGAAAAGCACGAACCGGATATCGACCGAGATCGTCCGGTTCATATTTGGGTCGTAATAGAAATCATTACCGAGGCCTTCGTAGTTTCCATCAAAAACGAGCCCGACCTGTTCGCCATTGGCGTTCAGAACGGGGCTGCCCGAATTTCCGCCAATGATGTCGTTGGTCGAAAGGAAGTTGACCACTACACTATCGCCCGAGCCGAAACGGCCGAAGTCCCGAGCAGCCTGCAGCCGCTTGAGGCCATCGGGCATATCGAACGGGTTGACGCCGGTGTCCTTCTCGAGCATTCCCTTCATCGTCGTGAACGGAGTTCGATACTCGGCCTCGCGAGGCGAAAAGCCCTTGATGTAGCCGTAGCTGAATCGAAGTGTCGAGTTGGCGTCCGGATAGGGTGTCGAGCCCCTCATTTCGGCCATGCCCTGCTGATAGAGAAGACGGAGCCGGTCAATGTTCGCACCAAACTCTGCCGCACGGGCGTTCGCCTCTTCGCGAGCCTTGATCAGCGCCCGGGCGAATGCGACCACGTCGTCACGTTCCGGCCGGTAATCCATCGTTTGCGGGCCGTAAAGTGCGGCAATGGTTTCCGCGGTCCAGTAGCCATCTGCGATGTTGTCGGCAAATTTTGCTTCTGCTTCGCGGCGTGCTTTGCCCGAGAGCTTTCCGAAAAGGTTCTCGGCACCGTCGAACTTTTGTCCTTCCGGAAGCTCCGAAAATGCCTTTAGAAAATATTTCAGCATCTCGCGTTCGTAGATAGCTTCGCGTCCTTCGAGAGCTTTTTTGATCTCGTCGAGCTTTGCACGCCTTTCGCTTTCGTTCAGCATCTTGCCCTCGCTTACGGCCTGGAAGATCGCCCGAAATACCGGCATCGTCGCGTCCGGAATTCGTCTTGCGAGGACGTCGCGCTTAGCGATGGCATTCGACTTTGCCGAAACGGCGGCGAGTTCCTGAAGCACGGTGCCGTATTTCTGCTGACGCTGCGGATTTGCCGCTACCCATTTGGCGAACGCTTCTTCTTCAGCTCTTCGTTTCTCAACGACCTGCGAACGGCGAAGCCGCCACATGCCGCCGTAGTAGACCTTACGGGCGTTGTCGAAGTTGGCGATGTCTGATTGCAGCTCGATCCTTTTCGCTTCATCGGTCTCTCCGACCATCCGGAGGGCATCGGCACGGGCCTGCAGCCACGTCCAGAGGAACGGGAAGTTAACGTCGCGGGCGTATTCGACCGACTGCGATTCGCGATAGCGGGTCGTGCCGCCCGGGTAGCCGAGTACGAACACGAAGTCGTTTTCCTTGAGCCCTCCGATATTGATTGAAAGATAACGCTTCGGCTTCATCGGGACGTTGTTCGGCGAGTAGTCCGCCGAGGAACCGTCGGGCGCGGTATAAGCACGGATGAAAGTAAAATCGCCCGTGTGTCGTGTCCACTCAAAGTTGTCCGGGTCGCCGCCGAAAACTCCGATATTACGCGGCGGTGCGTAAACGATACGGACGTCCTTGATCTGCTTTGTCTGATAGAGGTAGAAGAAGTAACCGTTGTTGAGCATCTGAACTCGGATGACCGAACCGGCAGGGACCTTCTCCTGTTCGGCCTTTTGCAGGTTTTCGGCATTGGTTCGGAGTGCGGCCGAAAGGGCGTCGCCTGAAAGCGACTCGGTGCCCTGGCGGACCTTTGCAGTCACGTCCTCGGAGCGCTCGGTAACGAAGATCGAATAACCTTTCGCCGGGATCTCCTCGCCGCGGTTATTGGCCTTAAAGCCGTTCTCGACCAGATCGTTGCCCGGAGTCGAGGCCGAAACGAGACCATCGAACGCACAGTGGTGGTTGGTCAGGATCAGGCCGTCGGGCGAGACGAATTCGGCCGTACAGCCGATGCTCAGCCGAACAACCGCCTCGCTAAGGCCGCCGCCGGCAGGATTATAGATATCTTCCGGCTTGATCTTGAGGCCGAGCTTTTTGAGCGGCAGCGACGAGATCTTGTCGGGCTTGAACATGCCTTCGTCGAATGCGGTGAAGGCGAATGAAACGCTGCTGAAAGCGAGCGAAAAAACAATCAGCAAGGTAGCTGAAAGGGTAAACTTCTTGATCATATTCTGAATCCCCGAAGGTGGACTAAAATCACTTGCAAGGGAAGTATATCTGCTTTCGCGGATGGATGCGAACCAACGAAAAAAGCCGGGAAAGCCCGGCTTCTTTGATGCATTTTCGCAAGGACTAGTTCCTTGCTATCTCGATCGGCTCGGTCGGCAGAAAGCGACGCGGATTGATCGGGCGGTCATTGAGGCGAAGTTCGTAATGGAGGTGCGGGCCGGTCGAGCGACCCGTCGAACCGACGAACCCGATAAGCTGGCCGCGGGTGACCTCGTCGCCGACGTTCACTTCGACCTTCGAAAGGTGGCCGTAACGCGTCGTAAGGCCGTTGCCGTGGTCGACCTCGATCATGTTGCCGTAGCCGCCTTGCCAGCCCGACTTGGTGACAACGCCATTGCCCGGAGCGACAACCGTATCGCCGCGTTCGCCGTCGATATCCATACCGGCGTGAAATTCGTAGCTGCGACCGCCGAACGGATTACGGCGGAAGCCGAATTCGTTGTTGATCTTGCCGGAGTGGGCCCAGATGTTCGGGATGGTTACCGGGTCAGCGGTCGTTTCGATCACGCGAAGCTGACTTTCGATCTCCGCGTCCTCGCTCGAAAGCTCGGACAAAGCCGGGCCGCCGGCGTTCTGTGCCATCTGGCTCGATGCGGCGGGACGGGTGTAATCGTATATCTTAGGATCGCTGACGATGGTTGCGACTTGGGCGGGTGCCTGAGCGATGCTGTTATTGATGATTGCGGGCTCGAATGAATTGAGTACGCCGTAAGCTCCAACTCCAAGTGCGGAGACCATAAAAACGAATGCGAGACCCAAAACCCCATTCTGGACATGGGCCTTCGGAATCTCGACGCGACGAATAAAAACTCTCGATCTAAATCTGTACGAAAAAAGAAAGGTAAAAACCCTGCCGTTTTTCTGCATTATGCTTTAAAGCTCCTTTTGT
The DNA here is from genome assembly GCA_019639135.1 of Acidobacteriota bacterium. Taxonomy (GTDB): domain Bacteria; phylum Acidobacteriota; class Blastocatellia; order Pyrinomonadales; family Pyrinomonadaceae; genus OLB17. Next base: position 20,553 of record JAHBSL010000014.1, on the reverse strand, counting down.
TGTTCTTAAAGCCGGGAATCCATCGTCCCGACGTTCGGAATCACGCAGGATCAGCCGCAAGCGACTAACGCGAAACCGGGGCACTTAATAATAAAACTAGCCGAGAGACCTTTGCGGGCAGTATGGAAAGGTCCACTCAATGAAGTGCAAGGTCTAAATATAAGAATTTCCGAGCCTTGAGGCAAGTGCCCAAGGCCGGAACCTAGACCAAATGAGAATACTATAAATTACCCGCGAAAGCTACTGGCTATTCTTTTTGCTCTCGCTGATCCCCTTAAAGACGAGGAAGCCGACGCCTAGGATGACGGCGATGAATGCCAGAACGATCAGGAGCTTAACGGCTCCGGTGAGAAATCCAATGAACGCGATGATCTGCTTGAGCAAGGTGATGACCAGGGCGATGATCACCAAAATGCTTCCCCATTTTCCTGCTGCTTTCATCCAAACGGGCATATTATTACCTCTTTCTTACTGCAAGCCCGAGAGCTTGTCCTTAATATTAAACTATCGGTGCCTTTGAAATACAATCAAACTTTATCTTCCATCGCGCCAGCCTGACCGGCCTCGGGAGCTTTCCTCCGGGTAGCGGCGTCCTGTACCCGAATCATAACCGCGTCCGCTTTTGGCCGTCATGAATAGCGGAGCAGGCTTTGCGGTGTCAAAGTCGGTCCATTTATCCTCATCGTTCTTTTCCGGAAAAACATAACCACGGAGAATGTAGATCCCGAGGCCGATGAGCATTGCCGGGACCACGGCACGCATTATACCGCGGAAGTCGAAAACATTCTGAAGTAAAATAGCGCTGCCCAAAATGGTTAGACTAACACCCCATAGCTTTGGGTTGCCGGAAAAGCGTCTGACAAGAACGTCTTCGGCGACGTCCGGCGTGATGCCGTTTCGGATCATCTGCGCAGTTCGCCATGCATCGAGTCCGGCAAATGCCCACATGCCGAAGAACGCCAGAACGAAAAGCGGTGTACCGCCGGTCAGCACTGCCATCTGAAACAACCCGACGAACACGCCGAAATATACGAGTGCCTTGACGGTTTGACCGTTATAGGCGGCACCGAGTCCGGGCAATATAAAAGAGAGAAAAAGTGCGATAACCGGCACTGTCTTTCGCCTGACGAACGGAGCATACTCCGAGCGGTTATTCTGCCGCAGCCGATCTACGCCTTCGACAATACAGTCCTGGCAATACGGAAAGCCCTTGATGCGGTGGTCGCACGAAGGGCAAAGAGCCTTGCCGCAGGCGTTGCACTGAACGTTGGCGGGGTTCTGTGAGTGGTATGCACAGATCATCTGGCCTCACCTCCGCCGCTATTGCCAAGATTAAGAGCTTCGGAGCTCTGCCGGTAGCTTTGCTCGGCGATCTGAAGGCTCTTGTTATAAACGTCGGAGAGCGTGCCGTCGGCCGAGACGCCCTGACTGATAAAAAGAAAAGCGAAAAGGAGCATCATCGCCACCGGTGCGAGCTGCGGGATCGGCAAAGGGATTCGGATGCCCGAAACCGCGTCCCAGATCCGCGAAGCGAGCGATGGGCCCTTTACTTTGACCGGCTCCAGGGCCGAGGTCGCTGCAAGAATTCGTTGATTAAGCCCGGCCGGAACCGGAAGTTCGTCCAACTTATATTCGACGATGGTCGCAAGCGAACGAACCACCATTCCCGGAAGATCGGTACAGTCGTTGCAAAGTGCTGCGTGTCGCTCCCAGCGGTGGAAAACGCCTGCGGGAAGAAAGCCGTCGAGATAATCCGTCAGGTGTTCTTCGAATTCGGTGCAGACCATATTCGCTTCGGGAAGCGTGCGTTCGAGGATCTTTGCCTCAAGCGGCGTTAGTGCCGGAAGGGCCTCACTAAGCGAATGGCAAGCAGCGATCGAATCTTTAACGTCGTTAAGGAGCGAATGGCAAAGCGGGCACTCGAGCGCGTGGGCGGCCGCAGCCTTGTAGGTGGCTGCGTTCAGCTGCTTTTCAAGGAAACCCGATAGATTGTCCTCGAAGGTGCCGCAGTTCATTGCCGTCTTCTGCTCCATATCCATTACCCCTTGTAAATTGAACGGTAGAAAGGACTTATTTTGCCAAACTAAGTGCCTTAAACCGTCACTACCCTCATTCTCCTCAATATCTTCGCCAATTCTATTCGCCCGCGATTGATCCTTGACTTCACTGTTCCCTCGGGAATCTGAAGAACATCGACAATCTCCTGATAGCTGAGTTCTTCTATGTCACGCAAGATGACACATGTTTTCAGGTCGGGCGGAAGCTTATTTATTCCTTCCTGTACCTGTGCCGCCAATTCACGCCGTTCGAGTTCGCGATGAGCGGAGCCGCCGACGGCCCGAAGATGATACTGGTGGTCATCGACTGCCTCTGCCATCGAATTTTGCGGGTTTCGCTGCCGATGGCGGTAATCATCGATTATCAAATTGCGGGCAAGCCGCATCAGCCAATTGGCTAGGTCGCCCTGCTTTGCATCGTATTGATCGAGCGTTCGATAAATACGAATGAACACTTCTTGCGTCAGGTCCTCGGCCGCCTCGGCATTTGAGGTAAAGCGATAGGCGAGATTGAAGATACGCCGCGAAAAATGCGTTACGATCTCTTCCCATGCCGAACTATCGCCTGAACTTGCTCTACGGGCGAGTTCGGGACCGTTCATTTCGACAGTCGCTTTAAGTGCTCCCAAGGCTATTTGTTCCTCTCCTGACGTTGCTAAAAAAGCAACAAGGCCTAAAGCCGGGCCGTGTCAATGTTTGTTTACGACCGCGGCCGCGGCAATGTTCCCGAAAACGTCAAAGTTTTTAGGGCTTGCTCGGTTCGCAATTAGGTGGATTTTACTGTATTTTAATCGTTTCGTCATTGCGGCGGAGCAGCCCCGCGTCTGCGGGGTTTTGTAATGACCAGGTTTTGAATTATTTTCGACGCAATCTTAACTTCTTCATTCTGTTGTCGGTCGCCGTTCTGATCCTCTGGTTTTTCGGCAAGGACCTCGACTGGCAGCAGGTGCGGACCGCCTTCCGGGCGGCCGATCCGTTTTTACTGATCGTCTCGGTGCTGATCATCTGCATCGGGTATTTTCTCCGCGCCGTAAGATGGCAGGTGCTTCTTGCTCCGATCACCCGCTCGGACCTAAAAGAACTCTTTGCAACGACGACCGTTGGCTTTGCGGCGATCTTTCTGGTCGGCCGAGCCGGTGAGATAGTTCGTCCGATGTGGCTCCCAATGCGCGATAAACGCGTCCGGCCCTCGGCGGCACTGGTCACTCTCGGGCTTGAGCGGATCTTCGACCTTGCGGCATTGGTAGTGCTTTTTTCGGCAAATCTGGTGTGGTTTACCCCGCCGCCGGGAAGGGAAGAGCAATTTGCGAACGTTTCGCTCGCGGGCTATTTGATGTTGGCCGGGGTGGTCATCGGGTTTGCGATGCTCTTCGCCTATCAGCACGTAGCCGAATGGGCGATCGAGGTGGTCGGCGACCTGACGGACCGTAAGTTCATCCCCGGCCGTATCCGCAAGATCATTCTCAGTCTAATGCGTCAGCTTGCGGCGGCACTTGCGATCCTTAAGGACTGGAAGCAGGCGGCCCTTGCGTCGTTTTGGACCTTGGCGCTTTGGTTCGCTATCTCGATCCCGACGTGGTTCGTCCTGCTTGCGTTCGATCTGCCGATCACCTTCAGCGACTCGCTTTTCATCATGGGCTTTGCCGTCGTAAGCTCGGTGGTCCCGACCCCGGGCGGCGCCGCCGGTGCTTTCCATACCGCGACCGCCGCGAGCCTTCTTTTCCTAAAACCCGATATACGAAATGAGGAAGCAGCTGCGATGGCTATCGCGATGCACCTTGTCTATTTTGCTCCGGCCTTGTTCTTCGGGATATATTACTTTGTCCACGGGGATATCAATCTCCAACGGTTTCGCAGCCTTCTCTCAAGCGAGCACGCGGTAGATGAGATCGAATCGGAATCCCCGAACTCCGAAGAAAGAGTTCGACAGGAGTAGCTAAAGATGCGGTGCCCATATTGCGACCATCTTAAAGACAAAGTTGTCGATTCTCGCGAGGCGAAGGATGGCGACCTGATCCGCCGCCGGCGTGAATGCCTTAAGTGCGGCCGTCGCTTCACTTCCTATGAACGTATAGACGAGATCCCGTTCATGGTGGTCAAGAAGGACGGCAAGCGCGAAGCCTTTGACCGCAATAAGGTTATGTCGGGGCTCTTGCGGGCCTGCGAAAAGCGACCGGTCTCGACGCTCCAGCTAGAGGCGATCGTTAACGAAGCCGAGCGAAAGGTGCAGGATGCTCCTGAGCGTGAACTTTCAACGAACGAGATCGGCAAGCTGATAATGCGGCGGCTTAAGGAACTAGACAAGGTGGCTTACGTCCGCTTTGCTTCTGTTTATCTTGAATTTGAGGATGTAACGGCTTTTATGACCGAGCTCAAGAACCTCGTCCAATCGCGAGAAATTTCGACCGCTCCCGCCGCAGTGAAGAAGAAAAAAAAGAAGTAATCTTCCGGACATTGGTGTCGTTAAGACGGCTTTCGGCGGCGACCGGAAGCCGTTTGTCGTTGCCCTTTAGGCGGCCACCGCGTAACATTAATGCTTATGGTTGAGATCGAAGAATTCCCGATTTCCATCGGCGAAAATGATGCCATCGAGCCGATGATGCAGATCCCGTCGGAACTTCCAGTGCTTCCGCTTCGGGACATTGTTATTTATCCCTTCATGATCGTTCCGCTCTTCGTTTCGCGGGACAAATCGATAATGGCGGTCGAAGAGGCCCTGAAAGAGAACCGGATGATCGTGCTTGTTTCGCAGCGGGATGTGAACAAAGAGGACCCGGAACAGAGCGACCTTTTCACCACAGGTACGGTCGCGATAATCATGCGGATGCTCAAGCTGCCGGACGGCCGCATCCGCATTTTGATCCAGGGGCTTTCGCGTACGCTTATCGATTCGATAGATTCGTCGGGGGCTTATGTTCAGGCACGGATCACGCCCGTTTCCGAACCGCTTGCCCCTGAGAATTCGCTTGAGGTCGAGGCTCTCGTCCGCAACGTCCGCGGTTCGATGGAGCGTGCCGCGAGCCTTGGAAAGAACATCTCGCCCGAGGTGCTTGCGATCATTGCAAATCTCGAAGATGCAGGCCGGCTGTCTGACCTGTGTTCATCAAACCTGGATCTTAAGGTCGAGGACGCACAAAGCATACTCGACATTTTTGACCCGGTCGAGCGCCTTCGTCGGGTCAACGAACTGCTAGGCAAAGAGATCGATGTCCTGACCGTTCAACAGGAGATCAATACCCAAGCCCGGGCCGACATCGACCGCTCGCAGCGTGAGTTTTTCCTGCGCCAGCAGCTTAAGGCGATCCAGTCCGAACTTGGCGAGGGAAATGAGCTGTTCGAGGAGATCGAGCAGTATCGCGAGAAGATAGCGAAGGCAAAGATGCCCGAGCACGCCGAGGAGGAAGCCCTTCGACAACTCAAGAAGCTCGAACGGATGCATCCGGACACGGCCGAGACGGCGACGCTCCGAAATTGGCTGGACATAATGACCGACCTGCCGTGGTCGGTCCAGTCGAAAGACAATCTAAATCTCAGAAAGGCCGAGAAAATACTCGACGAAGACCATTTCGGGCTTGAGCGCGTCAAGGAACGGATTATCGAGGCGCTTGCGGTCCGTAAGCTGATGGAGAAGCCGAAAGGGGCGATCCTCTGCCTCGTCGGGCCTCCGGGAGTCGGTAAGACCTCGCTTGGACGTTCGGTCGCGAGGGCACTCGACCGCAAATTCGTGCGGCTTTCGCTCGGCGGCCTGCACGATGAAGCAGAGATACGAGGCCACCGCCGAACCTACGTTGGGGCGATGCCGGGAAGGATCATCCAGGCACTGCAGCAGGCCGGGACGAGCAATCCGCTGATAATGCTCGACGAGATCGACAAGGTCGGAGCCGATTTTCGCGGCGACCCATCGAGCGCTTTGCTCGAGGTGCTTGACCCGGAACAGAACTTCGCCTTCCGCGATAATTATTTGGGCGTGACCTTCGACCTCTCGAACGTGATGTTCATGACGACGGCGAACGTGCTCGATACGATCCAGCCGGCTCTTCGCGACCGCATGGAGACGATCCAGCTTTCGGGCTACACGCTCGAAGAGAAGATCGAGATCTCACGTCGCCACCTGATACCGAAACAGATAGCGGAGAACGGACTCGAACCGAAGGACCTTTCGATCGACAAACGGGCACTGGCAAAGATAATCGGCGAATATACGCAGGAAGCCGGGCTTCGCCAGCTTGAGCGTGAGATCGGGAAGATCTGCCGCAAGGTCGCCCGGTCAAAGGCCGAGAGCGAGCGGCGGTTCAAACCGGGAAGGCTGACGGTCGAGAATCTCTCGAACTATCTGCGGGTGCCGAAGATCTTTGTCGAAACGGCGCTGAAACGCGACCACATAGGCATCGTTACCGGCCTTGCGTGGACGGCGGTCGGCGGGGATATCTTGTTCATCGAGGCAATAAAGACAAAAGGCAAAGGCAAACTTCAGTTGACCGGACAGATCGGCGAAGTGATGCAGGAATCGGCACAGGCTGCGTTCTCGTTTGCAAAAGCCAGGGCCGGTGAGCTCGGGATAGACGAGAACGATTTCGAGAATTACGACCTGCACATCCACCTTCCCGAAGGTGCGATCCCGAAGGACGGGCCGAGTGCCGGTATCACGATGGCGACGGCAATGGTCTCCGTTCTTGCCCAGCGGCCGGTCCGGAAGGACTTCGCGATGACGGGCGAGATAACGCTTCGCGGCAACGTTTTGCCTATCGGCGGAGTCAAAGAAAAATTGCTCGCGGCACGCCGGGCGAAGATCAAGACGGTCATCCTGCCGGAACCCAATCGTCGGGACCTGATAGATATGCCCGAAGAGGTTATGCGGGACCTCAAGTTCATTTTTGTTGAGAACGTGATGGATGTGTTCGAAAATGCCCTTCGGCCAAGAAAGGCTGCAGCCAGAAAATAGGCCGATCGCCAGCGCTTCGACTGTTCGTCGATGTTTAACAGTGCGTTGACCCCGGCGGGCTATTGTGGTAACTTTCAAGCTGAGGAAAAGTGTGCCTGCAAACAGCAGGCGTTCGGAACTTTTTCATCCTTTCCGCGTTTTAATTTATTGACGCCCGGCCTGGCCGGTATTTTGGGAACGAGAATTATTGATGCATTCATTTATTTCACGATCGCTCCTTTTTATTTTTGCGATAGGAGCAGTGGCGGGTATCGAGGCAAACGCCCAGCAGACCCGCGAGGTCCAGAACGCCAGGGAAGCGGTAAATAAGGTTCTGGAGGATTCAGGCAAGCACTTCCGTGATGGGCTCACGGCTCTAAAGGCCAACCGCCGGCAGGATTCGGGCCTGAATTTCGATAAGTCTGTCGAGGTCTTTCTTTCATCTGCAATAAATATTCAAACCGACGGGCGCCTCCAGACCTGTTACAACCAACTCCTCGAAACCGTTTATCGCATTGAGTTTCCGACGGCCGCGAAGCAGCCGCAGATCCGGAGCCTCGCCGCAAGCTGCGGCTGGCAGTGGAACGAGGTCGATCTTGGGCTGGCGGATGAGGTGACTGCACTCGTTGCACAAACGAAGACTGCCGACGCGTCGGTGGCTCAGTCGCAGGCACCGAACGACGAACTCGTCGGATTCAACTCGCAGGAGTTCGAGCCTTCGCCGCTCGACGAGCTTTCAAAGCTCGAACTGCTTCCCGAAGAGCTTGAGATCGAAGGAAACCCTGAGGCTTCCCAGCAGTATCAATATATTCAGTACGCGGTCTCGAACCGGTCGCTTGGATTTTCATTCCAGGTGCACCCGATGATCCAGCAGTATATAAACTACTATCGCGGCCGTGGACGCCGGACGATGGAGGTCGGCCTCTATCGCTCGGGTATGTTCATGTCGATGGCGCGTATGATTTTCCGGCAAGAGGGAATCCCGGAGAATGTTGCCTGGCTTGGCCAGGTAGAAAGTGCATGGAAGCCGAGTGCGATGTCGCACATGGCCGCTTCGGGGCTCTGGCAGTTCATTCCCGGAACTGGTGCCCGCTTCGGGCTTCGCCGGACGGCTCACGTTGACGAGCGAAACAGCTTTGATGAAGCGACACGTGCTTCGGCCCGCTATCTGCGATTCCTTTTCAACCGTTACAACAATTGGGAACTCGCGTTGGCAGCATACAACTGCGGCGAGGGCAACGTTGACCGCGCGATCCGCCGTGCAGGCTCGGCAAATTTCTGGGCGGCCTATCCGTTCCTTCCGCGCGAGACGCGAAACTACGTCCCCAACATTTTGGCGACGATCCTGATCGCGAACAACCCGACGCAATACGGCTTTGGCCACGTGCGTCCTGCTCCGCCGCTGCGGTACGACCGCGTCCGCGTTCCGCCCTCGACGAACCTCGGTCTGATCGCACAGGCTTCGGATACGACGGTGCAGTATCTTCGCTACCTGAACCCGCACCTGCGGACGAACTCGACCCCGCCGGAGCCGTACATCGTTAACGTGCCGCCGGGCAAGTCCAATGAAGTGGTTGCCGTTTTCCGTAAGCTGCCGGCGACGAAGATCAACAACACGTCGCTCGCGAATTCGGTCCGCGGTGAGACGTGGGAATCAATTTCGAACCGGACGGGCGTTAGCGTTGCCGAACTGATGGCAGCAAATCCAGGAATGCGTGTGCCTTCCGGCAAGGTATTTGTCCCGGTCAGCGGTAACAACGCCGCTCGCGTTCAGGCAACGAGCTATTCGCGTCCGACCTCGCAGCGGCAGGCCGCCGCGACGAGTGCGTTCACGATCGTCAAGGCTCAGGCCGGCGATACCGTCACTAAACTCGCACAGCGGGTTGGCGCAAATGCGGTCGAGGTCGCAAAGATCAACGGGCTTCTTCCGAACTCGGTCCTCGGAGCCGGCCGTGAAATAAAGATCCCGACCAAATAACACTTTTCTCCTCCGCCTTTGATCCCGCCGGGTTATTATTTAACCCGGCTTTTTTTGTGAAGTTCTGGATAACGAAAAATTCGGAAGTGACCGTCCACGAGCAGATCGTGACGCAGGTCCGCGTCGGCATTGCGACCGGCGACTTGAGGCCCGGCGACCGTATGCCGAGCGCACGCGAGGTAGCACGCCGCTTCGGCATCCACGCCAACACCGTTACCGCCGCTTACCGGGAACTCGCGGCCTCCGGAGACATCGAACTGCGGCGCGGAAGCGGGACATTCGTCGCAGATATCGCCGAATCGCAAAATGGAAGAAGCTCCTCGCTCGAAGCTGCCGTTGCCGAACTCGGGGCAATGCTCGTCCGCTCGGGCCACAGCCCTGCAAAGGTCGCAGAGGCGTTCGGCCGATGGGCGGCAACCTCGGCCGGCGTCGTTTACCTGCTTGAGCCTAACGATGGGCTGTATCGGGTTCTGGCTTTCGAGCTTGGCGAATCGCTCGGCTGTGGTGTCGAGCGCTCGGAACCCGCAGAAGTTTCCGAGAGGCTTGGCGAAGGAAACATCGTCGCTGCATTGCCGGATGAATTTGAAAAGCTCGATGGCGACGAGGCTGCCGACGCCCGAGCCGTTCGGCTCAGGGCAAATTCCATCACCCAGGCGCTTTCCGGCGAACGGCGGCCCGCGAGCGATGAACTGATCGGTGTCGTCTCGTTCTGGGACGATTTTGCCGCATTCGCGAGGGTCTATCTTGCCGCGGCCGGCATTGATATTGAAACGCTCGTCATTCGTTCGGCGTCCGATGCGAATTGGGCGAGCGGCCTTGCTGTGTGCTCGGTGGTGATCTGCGATGCGGCGGCCGGGGCGATGCTCGGGAATGACGATCGACGGCGTGTCTTCAGGCTCATATCGGACGAGAGCCTTGACCAACTCCGCGGGTTTCTTCGGGCCTCAGGTCCTGATGATCAGGCCCTGCCCGGTCGGTAAAGATGCCACAGCAAAGCCGAGTTCCTGCCCAAGAGCGTCCATCGCTTCTTTCTGCGGACGATAACCAAAGTAAGCGTAATCATCGAGCAGAACGATGCCCGCCTTCGCCATCCGCGGCCAGAGCATGCGGAGTGCCGCGACCTCCGGAGCCGCGTGGTTCATATCGATGTGCAGGTATACGAGCTTTTCGGAGTCGATCTCGGAGAGAGTATCCGGAACCACGCCCTTGATCAGCTTCACGTTCTTCCATTCGGCAAAGTTCTTTTTCACCGCTTCAAGATCGGTAACGTAAAAACCCTCTTCAATGTGCTTTGTGTTCCGCTCGCGTTCCACTTGTTCGGTCGTTTGATTCGGATCAATGCCTTCAAATGTATCGAGCAAATAGAACGTCTTCCCGAGCGTATCCCATTCGAGATATTTCATTATTGCGGAGCTAAGAAATCCGCGATTGACGCCGCACTCGACAAAATCCCCATCCAGGTTTGCGGCCGTCCGGGCGGCCCAAAGCCCGATATGGACACGCCAGTGCCAGGCTATATTGCCGCCCGCGGCCACGCCTCGCTGATAGGCAGCACGAAAGCGCGGATCGTCGAGAAAACTATGGTCGTGCATCGAGGCGAGACCATCGGATTCGTAGATCTCGGCTCCCGAGGGAAGCCGAAAGACGGCTAAACCGTGATTCCGCATCAACTTTTTAATGTAGTCTTTGATCCCCATTTTACTAGCTTCCACAGGCTGCCGGTCATCGACCGGGTAACGCATTATCCTCGCACTTAATAATACCGCTTGACAAACTCAGCAAATGTAACTAACATCGTTACAGATATGGCGGCTAACAGCCAATTTTCAATGGCAGTACACGTTCTCTCGATGCTTGCGGCGTCGCGGGACGAGAACGTCAAATCTGACTGCATCGCGGCCAGCGTGAATACGAATCCGGTCGTGATACGAAGACTCTTAGGTCAGCTTGCTCAGGCGAACCTAGTTATCTCGCAGTCGGGAGCACACGGCGGAACCCGCCTGGCGAAATGCCCGAACGAGATAAATCTAGCGGATGTTTATTCGGCCGTCGCCTGCGGCGAGGTTTTTGCACTTCATCCGCGGGAACCGAACAAGGATTGCCCGGTCGGGCGAAACATCGAGGCGGTGCTTTGCCACTTGCAGAAACGGATCGACAGGACGATCACGGAAACGCTTTCCGGCTATACCCTGGCGGATGTGTTTGAAATGGTCGAAAAAGGAGCAACGGCCTAAATTTTTTTGACCGTATTTGTATCAGAGACGGTTACAGTATTGTTAATTTTGAACGAGCAAGGGGCAGTTCTTTTATGTTTTGGTGTTCATTACAGTGCGTGGTCGAAAGAGTGATGGCGGCACCGGTCGTGCTGAACCTTTCGTCTGAGGTCGCAAAGGTATTTCCTTTGTTCCTGAAAGCGGCTGAACTTTTGAACCGGCTTGTTCAATAGGCCGCGCCAGTACCTGCACCTTTGAGGTGATAAATGTCATTCGCAAATACTGAGATAATTGAACAAGAATATTTGGGTCGCTCAATGAGCTTTGCGGAGTATAACGGACTCGTCGATTCGCTTGTCGAGGCAGACCGCACGACGGGGCCGAATCAACTGCAGGCCCTCGTCGATTTCACGCGGCTCAATCAGGCCCGCGTACGGCGGCTGCTTAAAACCCTTTCAGCTGATGAAGATGCGGCAGCGATGCTGCGGTCGGTCGGCGGCCGGCAGATCTGGTTGGTAATAACAGATGGCTGGTGCGGCGACGCGGCGCAGAACGTCCCGGCGATCGAGACGATTGCCGCAGTGTCCGGCAACATCGAGACGCGATATATTCTGAGGGACGAGAACCCCGAACTGATGGATCGCTTTCTGACCCGCGGAACACGCTCGATACCGAAGGTCATCGTGCTCGACCGCGTGACCCGCGTGGTTCTCGGAACGTGGGGACCACGACCGGCTGCGGCGCAGGAGCTTTTCGATCGCCGCAGAGCCGAAGGCGTCGATAAACCGGTGATCCTGGAAGAATTACAGCGTTGGTATAACGCAGATAAGGGAATCTCGGTACAACGCGAAATGGCCGAGATCGCCTGCAAATGTGCCGATGCGGCCGAGCGGCAGACCGCTGCTTTTGCCTGATAGAAAGTTTTTTTCAAACAAACCAAACCTGAGGAGAGAAATCTGAATGAAGATCTTTGCTGTACTTGTAATTGCGCTCGCACTTTTTACCGCAGCGTGTGAAGACCCGGCGGCCAATAAGCCAAAGGCAACCACATCGGAACCGACGAACGCGGCTTCGTCGAACACCGCTGCAAACTCAGCGGTGACGGCGACCAGTCCTGCAACAAAGGGCGAGGCTCTTGCCTTGAACCCCGAGAATTCGAGCGTCGAATTCACGGGATCAAAGGTGACCGGAAAGCACGATGGCGGTTTTGAAAAGTTCACGGGAACCATCTACCTGGTCAATGGCAAGCCCGAAGAAAGCTCCGTCAAGGTAGATATCGAGATGGCATCGGTTGTAAGCGATAATGCTGACCTGACTGAACATCTTAAGACCGGCGACTTTTTCGAGGTCCAGAAGTTTCCGAAGTCAACCTTCACATCGACGAAGATCGTAGCCGATTCGGCCAAGGGGGCGAATGCGTACACGGTAACTGGCGATCTTGAGATGCGCGGCGTTAAAAAGTCGATCACGTTCCCGGCGACCATCACGGTCTCTGACGCCGAGGTTGCCGTTAAGGCGGAGTTTGCGATCAACCGAAGGGATTTCGGCATTAATTATGCCGGCATGGCTAATGACCTGATCCGCGATGATGTTGTCCTGCGGCTCGATCTGAAGAGCCCGCGGAAAAAATAACAGCAATGTAGGTTCGCTGCGGCGTCCGTTGCCCGGACGGTCGTCTTCTGTCTTCTTGACCCAGGGGGCGGATGCCGCAGCTGGCACAAATGGGTGTGAGCGAAATGAAAGCTTGGGTGATCAACCATTTCGGTATCGACGAGTTGAGCCTCGAAGAGCGTCCGGTTCCATCGGTAGGTGAGAAGGATGTCCTCGTCAAGCTGCATGCGACCTCGATCAACTATCGCGACCTCATGGTAGTTGAGGGAACATACAACCCGAAGATGAAACTGCCCGCTGTTCCGTTCTCGGACGGTGCGGGCGAGGTCGTCGAGGTCGGCAGCGGCGTTACGAAATGGAAACCCGGTGACCGCGTGATGCCGATCTTTGCCCAGCATTGGTTCGATGGCGACCCGGATGCCGAGATACGAAAAACATCGCTCGGAGCCGGAAGCACTTGGGACGGTACGCTGCGGGAGTTCGCAGCCTTTAATGAAAGCGGCCTTGTCGCCAGCCCGTCGAACTTGAGTTATCAAGAGGCCGCGACGCTCGGGTGTGCGGGACTGACGGCCTGGCACGCGGTGGTCGAGTCGGGCGGCGTGAAGCCCGGTGAGACCGTGGTTACACTCGGGACAGGCGGCGTTTCGGTCTTTGCACTTCAGTTCGCAAAGGCGGCGGGTGCTCGAGTGATCGCCACCTCTAGTAGCGATGAAAAGCTCGGGCGGCTCCGGGAACTCGGCGTTGACGAGACGATCAATTACCGGACGCGAGAGGACTGGGACAAGGCGATCCTTGAACTCACCGGCGGCCGCGGAGCCGATCACGTTATTGAGGTCGGCGGTTCGGGAACGCTGCCTCGGTCGATAAATGCGACTCGGTTTGGCGGCCACATCGCGATGATCGGTGCACTGACCGGTGCGGCTTCGTTCAACCCGACGTCGGTCTTTATGAAGGCGGTCCGCGTCCAGGGAATTTATGTCGGCCATCGCCGGATGTTTGAAGAGATGAACCGGGCGATCGAGGTCAACGGGCTCCGGCCGGTCGTCGATTCGACGTTCTGGTTCGGCGATGTGAAATTGGCACTTCATCGGATGAAAGAAAGAAGCCATTTTGGAAAGATCGTGATCGACTTTGAAAACGAAAAATAAAAGCCGTTGTAAGAACCTGCGGCATTGAAACTAGCGAACATGGGAGGAAATATGACGACACTTTTTGATAAATTGACCATTGGCAATATTGAGCTTAGCAACCGAATACTTTACGCTCCGATGACGCGGAGCCGGGCGAATGACGAGGGCGTTCAGCCCGACTTCGTCGCCGAGTATTACGGCCAGCGGGCGACCGCCGGACTGCTGATCACCGAAGCGACGAATGTCTCGGCAATGGCGAAGGGCTATGTCCGTACGCCGGGAGTCTATAACGAAGAGCAGATCGCTTCATGGCGAAATGTCACCGAACGGGTCCATGCCGAAGGCGGGAAGATCTTTTTGCAGATATTTCACACGGGCCGGATAGCTCTACCGGACCTCTTGCCCGAGAATGCGCAGCCGGTCGCACCTTCCGCAGTTGCGGCTGCCGGGCAGAACTATACCGACGCTGGAATGAAGGACTTTGTCGTTCCGCGACCGCTTGATACCGACGAAGTAAAATCGATCGTGAAGGATTTCGCGACTGCGGCGCGCAATGCGATCGCGGCCGGGTTCGATGGCATCGAGATCCACGGAGCGAATGGCTATTTGATCCAGCAGTTCCTTTCGACGAACGTCAACCTTCGCACTGACGAATACGGCGGTTCGGTCGAGAATCGTTCGCGGTTCCTGCTCGAGATCGTCGATGCCATCGTCGCCGAGATCGGTTGGGAACGTACCGGACTCAGGCTCTCGCCGGGCGGGGAGTTCAACGACATCAAAGAAAATGATGCCGAAGAGCTTTACGACTACGTGATCGGCGAGCTTAACAAGCGCAAGCTTGCGTACCTGCACATCGGCACCTTTGACCAGAACCGTGACTGGCATCCGGTGCTTCGGCCAAAGTACGATGGAATATATTTGGCCGGCGTAGGGTTTGATAAGGAACGCGGCGAGAGGACGCTCGCCGAGGGCGGTGCCGATGCGATAGTTTACGGCAAGCTTTTCCTGGCAAATCCCGATCTGCCGGAGCGTTTCCGCCTTAATGCTCCGATCAACGAATGGGATGAAAGCACGTTCTACACTCCCGGTGAGAAAGGCTATACGGACTACCCGGCACTTGAGCAAGTGAACGTAGCGGGAAAATAGCTTGGGGTCCTCAAGTGCCGGGAGGGAAGCGAACCCTTTCGGCACTCGGATCGTAAGATTGATTGACAACTGTAACAAGAACAGTTACAATAAAGAATATTGCCGGCCGGTTCGTTTGCGACAGCCGGTGTCGTTGGTTATAATTCGAGTTTTTGGAGAAATATCAATGGGAAATTTTGCACACGCGGTTTCGGATAAAGAATTTGAGACAAATGTTTTGGGAGCGGACAAGCCGGTCCTGGTGGATTTCTGGGCAGAGTGGTGCGGGCCGTGCCGGATGATCGCTCCTTCGGTCGAAGCGGTCGCCGAACAGCTTTCGGGCAAAGCCGGAGTTTACAAGATGAACGTTGACGAGAACCCGGAAGTGCCGCAGCGTTACGGCATCCGCGGCATACCGACGCTGATCGTCTTTAAGGGCGGGCAGGAGCAGGAGCGGATCGTCGGAGCCGTCTCGCAAGAGCAGATCTCGCGAGTATTGGAAAAATACGTTTAACGTCTCGCTGAGTGATGTTGTCGTAATGGCGCCGTTTGCCAACTCATGTTTGTTTTGCAAGAAAATGCCCGGACCGATCAACGTCGGCCCGGGCATTTTGTTATAGCTCACATCGGTTCTAGAACACGAAGGTATTCGCGACCGGGTAGTCGCCGCTTTGTCCCCATTGTGCAGTTGCGGCGCCGCTGGTCGAGCCGAGGTACCAGAACGCCGACTGGCCCGGGGTTGCACTTGGCCGCCAAACGCCGGGATCGGTCTTGCCGTCACCGTCGTAATCACCGGGAACCGGGAAGTCGGTCGCCGATGCACCAAATGTCGCGCCGACAGTTGCTCCGTCGGAGCTTCGGCGGTGCCACCATTGAAGTGTCCCGGCGGAGCCACGGACGATCGCAAGATCGGTCTTTCCGTCCGCGTCATAATCGCCCGCGGCAATAAAGTCCGTCGACGTTCCGAATATCTCGCTCTTGATGCCCGCCGTCGACTGCAGGAACCAGAAGAGGCCCTGACCGCCGCCGGCACTTCTCTGGACAACGAAGTCGTTCTTGCCGTCGCCGTCATAATCGCCGGGTGCGGTAAAATCACCATTTACACCCCATGGAACAAAGGTGATGGCTCCGCCCGGATTGTTGAGCGATCCGCGATAGAACCAGGTGCTCTGGGCCCCTGCGGTAGCTCCAGGACGATAGACAGCAACATCGGCCTTACCATCGCCGTCGTAGTCACCAACCACGCCCGGCCGATCGCCCGTTTGGCCAAAG
Source organism: Acidobacteriota bacterium (assembly GCA_019639135.1). Taxonomy (GTDB): domain Bacteria; phylum Acidobacteriota; class Blastocatellia; order Pyrinomonadales; family Pyrinomonadaceae; genus OLB17. The sequence continues at coordinate 4,246 of JAHBSL010000014.1, read as the reverse complement.
TCCTCGATCCGAACTGTGTTATTCGAGCTTTGAAGGATGTAGAAGAATGCATTGCCGCTCGGCTGGTCGGTACTTACCCCACGCCAAACAGCGATGTCGGTCTTGTTGTCGCCGTCATAATCTGCCGGCACAAAAGCGTCGGTCGCGATGCCCCATGCCGCGGTCTGAACGGCAGCGGTTCCGTTCCAGTTAATGAACCAGGTGATCTGGCCGCCCGCACCGCCGCCGGTGTTGCGTACCACGGCGAAATCGGTCTTACCGTCGCCGTTGAAGTCAACGATGTTCTGTGCCGGAACCGCCGGACCGCCCGAGGTAACCGATGCCCATGTGGTGCCGATCCGTAGGCCGTCAAAAACTCCCGCGGGGTGGGTCGCGGCCGTACCCTGACGGATCGCATATGATCCCGGTGCAATATCAGTCGCCGTCGTATCGATCGCAGTGACCGTTGCCGTTGCAGGTTCATTTCCTGGAAGTGTCGGGTTCACATAGATAGAGACCGTATCGTTAGTTGCACCGTCAACTATCGTGTATTTCAGGACGATCAGGTAAGTCGTGTTTAGAGCATAGCTGAAGGGCGAATACGCAACAGTGGCTTCTGATGTTCCAGCCTTTGAAAGACCGAAAGCAAGTTGATTTTCGGCATTTCTCTTGACGAAAACGCGGCCTCGAAAATTAGTCCCGATCGGATCGGGGCTGAGGTGAAAATAGTAGCCGCCGACCACATCGGTCGATGCCTCGGTGAACCGAACCATGAAAGCGGCGTAAACCGAACCGGATGACTGTACGGCAAACGTTTTATGTACGTCTTCGCCGGAGGTAGTAAATCCGACTGCATTTCCAACACCGGAACTCGGATAGCCGGTATAGGTCAATCCGGGTGAAACGACCGTGAGCGGGTTCGTTCCTGCGCCGCTGTGTGCAGTCCAGCCGTTCGCAGTGAGCAACTGTCCAGCCGCCAAGTCAAAATCTTCGACCGCAAGCGGTGTTTGCCCGTAGGCCGAAACAGCCGCAAATAACGCGAACACGCCAAAAAGTCCGCGAACCAAATTTAATAACTGATTTTTCATAGTTTTCGTGCGCCGAAACAGGGTTCGGTTAGGCCGCATACTTGTCGCGGACTTGTCCGGAACGCTGTCCGAAAAAAGTAAAGGAATTCAAGATGTTCTAGAACCCATATAATTTCCTACTATTCGCCAAATAAATCAACACTCAAGGTCTTGGCAGTAAAATAAATTTAACGTGTCCAAAAGGGGATTTGCTAAACTAGAGACCTACGGTTTTCTCGGAATGCACAAAGGCGTTTGCAAGTTTCTGGTGCTATCTGCCGTATTCTGGGCGGCGGGGCTTTGTTTGTATGCTCAGGACAAGCCGAAAACGGAACCGGACGATGAACGCATCGTTGTAAATACGGACCTGATCGACGTGCCGGTCGTTGTCACGGACGGAGTCGGAAAATTGGTGAAGGGTTTGAAGGCTTCCGATTTCAAGGTGTTCGAGGACGGCGTCGAACAGGAGATAGCCGAGTTTCGGACTTCGACCGAGCCGTTCGATGTCGCCTTGTTGCTTGATACATCCGGCTCGACACGATCCGAACTGAACCTCATCCGGCGTGCCGCGTCGCGATTTATCGCTTCGCTCCGGGACGGCGACCGGGTCGGGATGATCGCCTTCCGGACGGATACGGTTGCCGGACGCTCGAAGGCAGCGGTTGATCTCTTGACCGCGATCACGGGCGACCGAAGGGCATTGAATCAGGCTCTTGATTCCGTCGCAACCAGCAACGGAACGCCCTATTACGACGCATTGCTTGGGGCGGCCGAGCGATTGCTAAAGGGCGGTGGCGAGAACCGCCGACGGGTGTTGGTCGTGCTTGGCGACGGGGTTGATTCGACCAGCGAAAGCGTTTTTCAAGAGGTAGAGGACGAGCTTCTACCGCTCGGTATCGCGGTTTACTTCATCCGGGTCGATACGCGGCCGTTCCTTGAGGAGAACCTACTCGGCGACTGCCAATTCGCGATGCGCTTCTCGGTCGCACAACTCCGGCGTTATTACTCTTCGCTCGGGGCGAGGGCCGAGCGGTCAATGGATTTCTGTAAGCTCGGTGATTTTGAGCGGCTGGCGGTCAGCAAGCGGCTATATGAGCTCGCGGACGAGGAGATGGCAAAGCTCGCAAAGGCGACTGGCGGACGCGTTTTTCCGGCGTCCGATCTCACCGAGGCCGGGGCGGCTTTTGCCTCGATCGCGGAGGACATCGGTACGACCTATTCGCTTGGTTATTACTCTTCGAATGAGAAGCGGGACGGCAAATTCCGGCGGATAAGGGTAGAATTGAAAGATAAAGCAGGCAAGTTCGGAGTGCGTGCCCGCGAGGGCTACACGGCCCCTTTGAATTGACTTATGGGAAAGTTCGAACGTATTTGTTTGGTGGTGCTTGATTCGGCCGGGATCGGCGAGATGCCGGATGCCGTGGAGTGGGGCGATGCGGGAGCGGACACGCTTGGGAATATCTTCAAGCAACGGCAGGTGAATGTGCCGAATCTGCAAAGCCTTGGGCTTGGTAATATTCGTCCGCTTGAAGGCATGCCGCCGGTCGAGAAGCCGAACGGCTCTTTCGGCAAATGCACGCTCGCTTCGAACGGCAAGGACACGACCACGGGCCATTGGGAGATGGCCGGGATCATTCTCGAAAAGGCGTTTCCGACCTTTCCGGAGGGCTTTCCGCCGCGGGTGATCGAACGGTTCGTCGCGGAGACGGGCGTGCCCGGCGTGCTCGGCAATGTACCGGCGAGCGGTACGGAAATAATCAAAGAGCTGGGCGAAGAGCACGTCCGGACGGGTAAGCCGATCGTTTATACCTCGGCCGATTCGGTATTTCAGATCGCCGCACATGAAGAGGTCGTGCCCATCGACCGGCTTTACGAGATGTGCGAGACGGCCCGCCGCATTTTGGACGGCGAGGACAAGGTTGGGCGGGTGATCGCACGGCCATTCATCGGCGAGACGGCCGATACATTTAAGCGGACGGAGAACCGGCACGACTATGCGGTTCCGCCGCCCGAGCGGAACCTGCTTCTGCTACTTAAGAATGCCGGCCTCGATGTCGTCTGCATTGGAAAGATCGCTTCGATCTATGACTCAATGGGCGTTACCGAAGACCTGACCGCAAAGAACAACGACCAAACCATCGATCAGACGATCAACGCCTTAAATGCTGATACAAAGGGGCTTATCTTTAGCAATCTGGTCGATTTCGATATGCTTTTCGGTCATCGGCGTGACCCCGAGGGCTATGCGGCGGCGCTTGAGCATTTTGACGCACGGCTTCCGGAGATCATGGCCGCGATGGGCGAAGGCGACCTGCTGATCATCACCGCCGACCACGGCAACGACCCGACCTTCCGCGGCAGCGACCACACCCGCGAGTACGCTCCGCTGCTGGTTTACGGCAAAAAGGCCACGCCCAGCGTCAACCTCGGCACACGCAGCTCGCTCGCCGACATCGGCCAGACCATCGCAGCCAACTTCGGCCTCGAACTACCCGCCGGCAAGAGCTTTTTAGAAGAGATCGGTTGAGAAAATTCTTTGTAGAAGTCTAAAGCAAAAACAATTTGTGAGGAGTGCGGGAACGTGGGTAAAAGGGTGATAAACATGGCCCGTAGCTATGGGGTCCGGTGCGGATCTCATGGTTATCGAGAATGTTCCGGTCGTATCATGCCCGCATTGCGGTGAGAGTTACCTGACAGCCACGACGCTCCGGGCGATCGAAAATATCATGCAGAATCGCTCGACCGTCGTATCGCCCCGAACAGTGCCCTTAGCGCCCTTTGTTTAGGGCAGATCAATCGCTATTTTTGAGGCCCTCGAGGAGATCGCGGGCCTCGTTTATTTTGTCGAGCGGGATCTCGGCGAAGGCTCGGGCGATCTCGGCGGCGTCGCCCTCGCGGATCAGCCCGCGGGGCGGATGCCCCGCCGCCGCTGCGGCGGACGGGGTGGTAGAAGGTTTTGAGTCCCGGGTTTCGAGAATTCCAAATTCCAGATTTGGAATATCGCATTGGATGATAAGCCCTTGCTGACGCGCGGGCCTCCGCATCCGCATTCCACATTCCGATTTCCGCAATTGGGCGTTTTCCGTTTTTTTCGGGCATCGCGCGTTCGCGAAAACGCCGTGAACATCGCGAACAACTGGAACAATTGGGACGAATGGGACGAATGGGACAGATGGGACAACTGGGACATCTGGAACGAC
>JAHBSL010000013.1 GCA_019639135.1 Acidobacteriota bacterium | reverse complement strand
AGTTTTTAGATAAGTTTCCACAGCCCAAACTAGTAAGGGGAACGGCAAAGCAAAGTGCTTTCAAGAATAGTTTCAAGACAGCCATAGCAATCTCCGTTTGGTTGATTCTAGATTTCTTTACGATCTCAATTTTCTTATCGAATCGCGCTTGACCGACGCAGGAACTGATTGCGCGTCGATCTCGGAAGAAAGTAAAAAACACAAAAGATCGCATTGGAAGATAAACAGCAATTTTCTATTCATGGCTAGATGTCTCGACTTAATCGCTAGCACAACGCTTAACGCTACGGTTTCTTTTGCCGGTCACGCTAGCCGCCTTTATCCAATTTCCTCGCACGCCGTATCTCGATTGAACTTTGTAAGTGATGATCAACTCGGTTCCAATCGGCAGTTGAAAAAACGCTTTGTTCCTGGCCCCGCGAATCTGCAGACCGTCGTCAGGCCCAATCGAAAATACCTTGATAGAGTTTCCCACAACCATATGGACATTCACATAACTCGGTTCTGTTTGGCCGCAGAAAAACCCTCTGGCAGACAAAGTTTTCTGCCCAAAGCCATAAGCGGAAAATACCAATAAGAGTCCAATTGCAATTATTCCCTGTTTCATATCTTTTTAACCTCATCTAATTTCCACGTTTCCTTTCACACCACAGCAGGCTAGGCCGTCGTGCCAGTTGACGGATTTCAGTACCCAACGCCCGTCGTTATATTTTGTGAGGGTTGCTTTGCCTAGTTTCGAGTAGGTAATTTTCTTTTGCGGAAACATTTCATCCGGCGAGGGAATTAATTTACCGCTTTTTTGGGGTGGCTTTAAGTCCCTAGCCCTTATCAATTCGTCCATACCGGTGACCGCGAACTCAAAATTGTTAAATTGAAGATCGGCAACAGCCGCATTGTGCTGAGGAATTTCCTGAATTCCGCGAACGCTTACGCTTCCGCCAATTCGCCAATCACTAAGAAGATCTGCCACGGCGGTCTCAACCTTTGAATTTGTCAGCCCCTGATTCGGTGTCGAGGCTGGAGCACTTGCCGAACTGCTTGAAGGCCCCGAAGGTGTGTAGCCTGTATTTTGAGGCTTATTGCATCCGACCGCTAGAAGCAGACCCACAAAAATAATGCCCAGTGGAATATAGGTCCTCATAACATTTATTCCTTCTTATCGGTTCCTTACCGCTACACCGACACGGGTCTGATTTCGCACATAAAATTTAATTGCGGTGGCTCCGCTGATCTGGACGCAATTATAAGTGACACGTGCATTCGGCCCTCGGTCTTTTGAGCAATCGCGTGATGTATAAAGCGGCAAAACCGTTCCCGGCCTCTGAAGCCTGGAATCGGAGTAATTCCCGATCTTTACCTGAACCCGTTCGCTCGATGTAAAATGATGAATATTTACTTCCTGATTCGGAGACACTTTCAAGCTGGTTTCTACCCACTCATTGGCCGGCACAACGAACTCATGAATTCTTTCATTGCTTGTCCGGCCTTTTGTCACTTTATCGGCATTTATGACCTTTTGTGCTTCGGCAAAACCGGCGCACAATAAAAATGCGAAAATTGTAATAACGAATCTGCACATTTTAACATCCATTTTTAGCACCTCGCCTCTGGATCATTGCAAAGAGCAATTTGCAATAGGTTCGAATGACCGCCTGATTGACCCGTCGCTCGCAGTCAGAGTCATCGGTCGCGGTGACATCGCCAGTCGTCACGAACGTGAACGAGAAGAAGTTGAGACTTTCGCTCCAAAGCTCGTACCACGTTCGTTGTGTCCAAGTTTTAACCCTAGTCACGGTCGTCGCCTTGCTTTCTCAACCTCCTGCCTAGCACTTGCACAGTTTCGTCTCTCTTGGGTCAAGGCTGACATGATTGCTCTAGTAGAGCGCCACGTAATTCCTGCGGCTCGGACATTTACGTTCGGACCTTGTCTCGACGCAATTTTTGCTGCTTGATCCAAAGCTGCGACCGTATCACAAGCTTTCTTCATTCGCAGGTTGGCTCGATTTAGGCGCTCATTAGCAAGCCTTTGCTGACGATTTGCTTCGTCAAGCTGTCTTTGTAAGCAATGTCGCTTTGCAGTACGGTTTGTTAGGTGATTACAGTTTCCTTGAGCATACGAAATCCCCGAAAACATGACTATTGTGAATACCGATGACAAAATTAAACTTATTTTCATTGTTCCTCCATTTTGCAGGATGCCTGCCATGATCAGATTCCTATCGTCGCATCCGGTTAGAACGACAGTGACCAAAATATTGAGACCGCGTGTCGACTAGGCAAATGAAGCATTACAACTTTATTGAGATTCTGCCCCGATTCGATTTATGCTATAGGAGTCACTGAGCGTTATGTCCCAAGACTCTCTTAAGTTAGAAGTTGCCTTCCTTGCCGAAACGCTTGATAGTAAATAAAATTACCGCGTATCCCGTAAATAATTGCACCGATTAATATTAATGGTGCACCAAAGCCGCAGGTTACTAGAAGAATAACGGCGTTCACACCGACATGGCATAAGGCAGACACCCAAGCTCCTTTTGTCAGAGCCCAAATCGGGCCAAACAAGAAAGCCGCCCAGTTCCACTTCCCTTTATAGGTTTCGCCACTCTCCTCAATTTTAGTGAACTCTTGCTGATAATATGGTGGAAGAAACGCAATTTCACGTTTTGGTGCCATTTCCATAAATTATTACCTTCAATGTCTTAATCAAGTGCTTGCAACTGACAATTTCCAAATTGTTTTTTCTTAAAGCATTTTTATCGCTTCACGAAAAGAAGGATCTTACCTTTTAGGGTTTGCCGACTCGACCCGCAGGTAACTTCACCGAATACTGAAATCAAACACCTTGCCGCCGGCGAGGCCGAGGCCGGCGACGTTTCCGGCGTAGTAGAAGCAATATTCTCCGGGCTGAAGTGGTGTTTTGGGGACCACCTTGTAAACCCCGGTTCTGATCTTTTCGAAGGAGTATTCTCGGATGTCTTTGTCGCGGGCACCTGTGGACATCCCGGTGAAGGTTCCATACTCGCCCATCACCGCTTCGCGCGATGCCTGCTTCACGGTCATTTGGACCATCATGAATTCTGCCGGTGAGGTAGCGGGCATGCCCCACCAAAGTCCTCCCGCCATTGTTGCCCCGGAATTCTTGTAGTCCGGATTGAAAACAAAATAGAAAACAGGCTGGCTCGACGATGATTGCAAGTTCGCAGATTTACCTCGAACCTTTGCTCGGAATTTTGATTTCATGATCCCGTACGTTAGGGCACCCTTAAGAAAGTTTGCCTTCGTCCCGCTAAAAACGCTTGGCTCGATCGGGGTCATCTTTCCTGCTTCATATAGATAAATCCCCGGTTCTGTGATCTCTCTTAATGCAGCCGGGCCGGCATCATCTGACCCGGACGGCCGTCCATTACCGTTTCGGTCATCTTCCGATCCAGGTGATTCACGCGTCGTCGCAGGCCCAGCGGTTGGATTCATCATCGCTATAATGATCCTGTCTGAAACCCGGGCGTTCTTTAGCTTTCCCAACGCATTGAGGGAAGTATCGAAATGGGTCGATGATTGTCGAATTTTTTCGATGATCAGGTCCTCGCCCATTCCAAGCTTCACCATTGCCACAACATGTTCATTGGTCAGCACCTCCTTGGATTGCGAAAAAGTCGGGTTGTGGGCTAAGCACACAACCATTGCCAAGAGAAGAAGCAACCTTGTGTAATAGGTTCTGGAAAAACGTTGCGATTGAAGTTTGCTTATGCATGCCTGCAAGGGAAGTTCTTTCATATTTACTTATCAGCTGGTCTATATCGCCGACGTGACCTCGTCGAAAAGGAAACTGAGCTTAAGAAGATGATTTCACTGGCCGCCTTTGGCTCCAGCCGGCCCTCCCAAACGAATGAGTTCGAGCGGTCAACGGGCTGGTCACGTAAATCCCGTTAACTCCCAACGACACATTGAAATAAGTTTCCAACCTTCGTCTTCAGAGTTCCTACTAGAGATGTCGCCAAGATCAAATCGTAAATCTGCAAAAGATATTGCTCTTTCCGTCCGGTTTCTGATACACTTCGTTCCACATTCACGAACGAACCCTGCGAAAGTGGAAAATCGTAGCCAGAGCATACGGTTTTCTCATTGGGAGTCCATAGCGGTTGCATTAAGAGTTTTTGAAGATTTCTTTAAACTCTTTAAGTGGTTTTGTTGCTTACTCTTCCAAGATGCGGACGAAATTTGAGTTTAATAGTTTTGAGTTTGACGCAGACCGACTCTCTCTCACACATGAGGGCAAACCGGTCGAGATCGAGCGTAAGCCTCTCGAGGTTTTGGCCGTCCTGATGGCTTCTCCGAGCGAGGTCATCCCCTATGAGCAGATAATTTCTTCGGTCTGGGGTGATAATCCCCACGGCGTGACGCAGATGCACCTTGCTCAGAGCGTAAGCAAGCTTCGCAAGGCGTTTGCAGCCTGCGGCGATGACACCTTGATCATCGAGACGGTTCGAGGCCGGGGCTTGGTGTTTCATCCTGCGGTGCGGCAGGTCTCGGAAAAGACGAACGAGATAGCAGACCAGGATGCGGACGCACCCGCCGCCAACGGCAATAAGGAACCGAAACGAAGAAGTTGGAACCGTCAACGTGTTTCCGTTGGTGCTGTGGCCCTGTTGCTGATTCTAGGTGTTGCCGGTATCGCCTCTTGGAGATACAAGTCGTATAACAACGACCGCGAAGAAATAGCGCGGGTGCTTGAAGAATCTCAGAAGTACGAATCACTCGTGGCTTACCGCGACCCCCAGAACATTGACGAATCTAAACTGGCGGAGTTCTGGCTTACTGAACAAGAATACGGAGCTGAGGTGGATCTTAGGCGGATCAGGGCCGGGATCGACCGTCTTAGCCGGGAGAACAAATTTTACGGCCCGGAGTCGAAGTGTGAGCAGTTTGAGATTCAAGCGATTGAGGTCAGCAAAGAGGGCGACTATGCTACCGCTAAAACTCTTGAAAAGTGGTTCCTGGCGGAGTATTTGCGAGATGGGACGCTCTTCCGAAACAAAACCGTCGGCCCCTATTTTGTTCACTACGCACTGCGTAAGGTTGACGGCAAATGGAAAGTCGAGAAGTCCTCAACAGCTCGAGCGGTCAAGCCGCCTCCGATAATTGACTCGGTCGAATTCGTATCCGAACCAGCCGCCGGACGCGAGTTCTTTATTCGCCTCGCTGGGCAATCAATAGCTCCGGATCATGTGTTTCTCAAAGTGATCGGACCCGGCTGCCCAGACACGAATCCTTGTGCTGTGCCGAACAGCGCCCTGCGTCTCTATTCTAAGATCTCCGAAACCGAGATCGCTCGCGTTCCCTTGACCCTCGCCTCCGGCGAATTCACCATCTACGCCCAAAACGGCGAGTCAAACCCATCTAACTCCGTCACGTTGAAGGTCCCTTGAAGGTACGGAGTTCATAGATCGCGGCAAAAATTACTAGGCGCTTATCTTCTCTGGATAATCCCGATTTCCTCTGTGAGTTCATCGACGTCGATCGAAGATGCGGTCGGGAAGACCCGGGCATTCAAGGATGATTACAACGGATTCAGGCCGCACCGCGCGCTGTGCGACCTGGCCCCGAACGAGGCAGTTCAAAACTACCAGGAAACCCGAAATCCTCTAGTTTAGATCGGTAACAAGAATAGGGGGGAGCTCACCAGTTCTCCAAGACCCGAAATCTCCAGTTTAGACTGGTAACAATTCGGGGAGGTTTACATTACACTCTTCTGCCATATGCATCATCAAAAGGTCTCGCTAAAGCTTACCTCGCCGGCGACGGCGATCTGGTAGGCGGCGACGCGGCGTTCGAAGAAGTTCGTCAGTTCCTGTACGTCCTGCAGGTCCATAAATGAGAACGGGTTCTTTGCCTTATAGACCTTCGGGATGCCGAGCATCGCGAGCCGCTGATCGGCGATGAACTCCAGGTACTGCTTCATATCCGCGACCGAAAGCCCGGCAACTCCGCCCGAGAGGATGTCCTCGGCAAACTGCATCTCGCACTCGACCGCTTCATCGAGCATCACGGCGACCTGCCGCTCCATTTCGGCATCGAAAAGGTCCGGCTCCTCGGCACGCACTTTCTTGACCACCTCGAACGCAAAGTTCATATGGCACGATTCGTCGCGGAAGACCCAGTTCGTCCCCGAGGCAAGCCCGTGGAGCAAGCCCTTTGACCGCAGAAAGTAAACATATGCGAACGCCGCGAAGAAGAAGAGCCCCTCGATGCAGGCCGCGAAGCAGATCAGATTGAGCAGGAACTTACGCCGGTCCTCTTTGGTCTCAAGCCGATCGAGAGATTCGATCGAATCGATCCATTTCAGGCAAAACTCGCCTTTCTTACGGATCGAGGGGATGTTCTCTATAGCCGCAAATGCTGCCTCGCGTTCCTTGTGCTCGGGAATATAAGTGTCGAGCAGCGTCAGGTAAAACTGCACGTGAAGGGCCTCCTCATATAGCTGCCGCGAGAGGTACATCCGCGCCTCCGGAGCATTGATGTGCTTGTAAAGGTTCAGCACCAGATTGTTCGCCACGATCGAATCGCCCGTGGCAAAAAAGGCCACGAGCCGGTTGATCAGGTGCCGCTCGGCCGGCGTCATTTTCGCTCGCAAGTCGGTGACGTCCATCGAGAAATCGACCTCCTCGACGGTCCAAGTGTTCTTGATGGCGTTCCGGTACATTTCGTAAAAGTCCGGGTACTTCATCGGCCGAAGTGTGAGGTTAAATCCAGGATCAAGCAACATATTCTTCTCTCATCAAAGCTATTTCTTCTTTTTCTCTAAGATCGTCTTTTCTTCTGCCTTCAGTTTCCGCTCTATTTTCTTAACATCTTCCGCAGGCGGCAGTTCCTCGGGCACGATTCCTCGGTCGCGAAGCATTTTTCTGACGGCCTTATTGTTATCTACATGTTCTCTTTCAATTCGGCCTTGCCCTCGAAGGTCTTTACTTTGGACATTCAGGCTGGTCATTTCTGCCGAAAGGTCCTTGGCCTTAATGCTGATCGTCGGCAAAAAGTCTGCAACCGGCCGGTTCGCAGGAACCCCGAGCTTTCTCTTTAGCCGATCGGTTGGGAGATTGAAAAGTGCTTTGTCCCCTTTCGACCGAATGATCCCAAATCCTTTGCTATCAACACCTCTTTCATACAGCACTCCAGAAAGCTGCTTCTCGGTTTGGCTCAGCTTTTCACGCGCCTTTACACGTTCATTTTCTAAGAGCCGTTTTTCGACAAGCTCCGCACGGCGGGTTTGCACGGCAAAATAGTTTTGTGCGAACGCGACCTCTTCTTTTCTGCTATCACCGTTCTGCGCCGTAAGATAGCAGGCGTAGCGAGTGAGCAGGAAATCGCCAATCTCATGTCGAGCGCCTTTGCCTGCTTCGATCACCTTCCTGACGTCAGGAAAGTGATTCTCAACAACTTCTCCCGCATTGAGGCATGCGATCTTCGCCTTGCCGATGGCTTTTTCGAAGTTCTCCCATTTGCTGTATCCAAGTAGCCTCTGAAGCTCGCGAGCGCTCCAACACTCGACGCCGTCAAACTCGATCGCAGCCGCCTCGAAGTTGCTAAACAATTCTCGAATCTGCTCGGACTTCATGCTATTAGAACTACTGACACGCCTCGCAAGCTTCCGGGTTTTCGAGCGAGCATGCTAGGGCTTCTTCATCTGTATAAGCCCGGACATCTGGCTCAACGTTGTTAGTCACGAGGTCGGCGGCCTTGTAATCGGCGGTCACCTGGTTGATCTTGGTTGCCGGCCGCGAGCGGAGATAATAGGTCGTTTTCAAGCCCTTTTGCCAGCAGTACATATACATCGACGAGAGCTTTCCGATCGACGGGCTTTCCATAAAGAGGTTGAGCGACGCCGACTGGTCGATGAACGCCCCGCGTTCGGCGGCCATGTCGATCAGCGACCGCATCGGCACTTCCCACGCGGTTCGATAGATCGCCCGAAGCTCCGCCGGTATCTCTTCGATCGCCTGTATCGAGCCCTCGCCGAGCTTGATCTTCTGCCGCACTTCGTCGGTCCAGAGCCCGGCCGCCTTCAGCTCCTGGACAAGGTATTTGTTGATCTGGATGAAGTCTCCCGAAAGCGTTTCGCGCTTAAAGAGGTTCGAGACTTGCGGCTCGATGCATTCGTAGCTGCCGGCGATGGCGGCGATCGTTGCCGTCGGGGCAATGGCGATCATAAGGCTGTTGCGGAGCCCATTCTTCTTGATCTTTTCGCGGAGAGCGTCCCAGCGGGCCGTGTCCTCGGGCACAACGCCCCAGAGGTCAAATTGCAGTACCCCGCGGGCCGCACGAGTTTCCGGAAACGCCGGATGAGCGCCTTTGGCGATCGCGAGTTCACACGACGCATCAAGTGCTGCGTAATAGATCTCTTCCTGTATCTTCGCCGAGATCTGCCGAGCCTCGTCCGAATCAAATGCGAGCCGCAGCTTGAAGAAAACGTCCTGCAGACCCATAACGCCGAGCCCGATATTCCGCCACCGCATGTTCGAATCCTCGGTGCTCGGAATGGCGTAGTAATTAAGGTCGATGACGCGGTCAAGCTGGCGAACCGCAAGCTTTACGTTGCGGCGCAGCTTCTCGAAATCGAACCCGCCTTCACCTACATAACGCGCCACGTTGATCGAGCCGAGATTGCAGACCGCCGTCTCGTTGTCGTTCGTCACCTCGATGATCTCCGTGCAGAGGTTCGAGAGGTGGACGACGTTGCCGGCCACGGCCGTCTGGTTGCACTTGTTATTGCTCGCGTCCTTAAAGGTCATCCAGCCGTTGCCGGTCTGGGCGAGCGTCCGCATCATCTTGCCGTAAAGGTCGCGTGCCTTGACCTGCTTTCTATAAAGACCTTCCTGCTCGGCCTTAAGGTATTCGCGCTCGAACTCTTCGCCGTAGATATCCGGAAAATGCGGAACGGCCTTCGGGTCAAAGAGCGACCACATCTCGTCGGCCTCGACACGGCGCATGAATATGTCCGGGATCCAGTTGGCGATGTTCAGGTTATGTGTCCGCCGTGCCTCGTCGCCCGTATTGTCGCGAAGCTCGAGAAAGTCCTCGATGTCCGCGTGCCAGGTCTCGAGGTAAACGCATGCCGCACCTTTCCGCTTGCCGCCCTGATTGACCGCGGCGACCGACGAATCAAGCGTCTTGAGCCACGGCACGATGCCGTTCGAGTGCCCGTTCGTCCCGCGGATAAGCGAGCCCTGCGAACGGACGCGATGATACGCAATGCCGATGCCGCCCGAAAACTTCGAAAGCATCGCCACATCAGCATACTTCTTGTAGATGCTTTCGAGGCTGTCCTGCGGCGAATCGAGCAGGAAGCACGACGAGAGTTGCTCGTGTCGTGTGCCCGAGTTGAACAGCGTCGGCGTCGAGGGAATGTATTCAAGCGAGGAGAAGAGATTGTAAAGCTCGATCGCCTCCGAGGGCGTTTCGGCAAGCCCGCATGCGACCCGCATCCAGAAGAACTGCGGCGTTTCGATCACATCGCGGGTTTCCGGGTTCTTGAGCAGGTAGCGGTCGTAGAGCGTCCTGAGGCCAAAGAATTCGAAAAGGTCGTTGCGCGTTTTATCGATGGCGTCGTTAAGCTTGCGGCTGTTCTCGCAGACAAAGTTGTAAACCCGCTCGTTCATCAAGCCTTCTTTGAAGCCAAAGGCGATCGACTGCGAGAAGGAATAGATCTCCTGGTTATGTACTTCTTTCTCGACATACTGGATCAGGAGCCGTGCGGCCAGTCGCGAATATTCTGGCTCTTCAAATATCAGGCTCGCGGCCGTCTGGATCGAAAGCTTGTCGAGTTCCTTTGTGCTGGCCCCGTCAAAAAGCCCACTGATGGTCTTCGTCGCGATCCGCATCACATCTACGTTCGGCAAGCTCGGCGTACAGCGTGAGATCGCCCGGACGATCTTGTTGATATCGACCGGCTCCGATGAGCCATTGCGCTTGGTGACGCGCATTGTCGTTTGTGCTGCTTCCTCGGTCTGCCTTGCCGTAGCGACGAATGTATCCATAGTGTTTTCCTACTCCTCTTGTGAACTCCTGCAACGGGTTTCGAGCGTCGCCACGACATCGCCGGGAAGTGAAGAGAGTCTCTCCCGCGGGGTCCATATATTGTGGGCCCGAAGTGGCCGGCTCGTTTTAAGTGATTTCAGGTTGACTGGCAGGACCCCAAGCGTCTTTTCGAGTTATTCTGTCCCGCAGTGGATATAGACTATATTGTGTAGGTAACGTTTTGTCAACACTAAATCTAGTGGTTTTATGTTAAATTTATAACCGTTTCATTCGCAACATTTACGGCGCCTCGCCTGACGTATCTCTTCAATTCCCGCCACCCGCAGTGCCGTCATTCTCAAACACAATATATTGTGGTCACCTTCACAGAATGCAGAATTCAGATCTTCGTTCCGAGCGCGGGCTTTAGCCCGTTGTTCTGAGTCCCGGCTCTAGCCGGCCGTAACAGTTACGCCTTTGGGCGTGAGCAGATGGGAGGCCCGTCTCTAAAGACGGGTTCGGGGTCAAGCGCAGGGGTATCTGGCCGCGTATGTAGCGGGGAAGATATTTTTGAGTTTGTTGACAAAGTAGATTCGTTCATTGTTATTGCTTTAGCAGTTTTGTCTGAAGCGTGGTGGTTCAGACGCGTCGAGTAGAACTCAGGTGGTTCACTTATTCATCTCTTCGGGCATTAACGAGGGCATTGTAGCTGATGCCCTATAGCCCGTGATGTACTGATGCGTACTTCTTCGTTGGAAGAAGGTTGGCCTGGCCCTATCACGCGAACGGTCATTTCAGACCACGGCTTCACGGGCATTGCCAACTGTGCGACCACGCAAAGGTCGTGTTGGAGACAACTCCCACTGAACGTCAAACTCATCTGCGTTGATGTTATCGCGCAGCATGATGGCAAGTTTGACCAGAAGATTTCGGGCGACGGCGGTCTTGGCCACCGCCTTCGGTTTCTTTTTCGAGAGCCGCTTGTAGAAGCTCTTGAGTTTCACATCCAGGCGGGAAGCCATCTGGGCCGCCTGGCCGAGGTGGTGGCGAAGGATCGACGATCCTGCCTTTGAGACGCCGCCGAACCGGACCTGCCCGGCACTGGACCTCTCGACGGGGTCGAGTCCTGCAAACGAGACGACCTCCTTACCGACCTTCTTAAAACGGCTTACATCACCAAGCGTGTTGACCGTTATCAGGGCCGTAAGATACCCGACACCCTTCTGCGTCTGAAGCAATTGGACCTTCGGGTCGGCCTCAGCCTTCGCTTTCAGCCATCGCTCGACCTCGGCCAGCCGCTCATCGAGAGATTCGGACAAAGCGAAATACTGCTTGCGAGCGAGACTGGCGGCCTCATCCATCTCGACCGATCCGATCAGCTCCTGAAACTTCATGCTTCTTATCCGTCCTTTCGGCAGTCCCGCACTGTGTGCCAATGCCTGCCGCCGGTTGTAAACCTGCGTTCGCTGTCTGACCATCCGGTGCCGAAGCATCAGGACCTCGATCACCTGATCGCTTTCCGGCGGCCTTCGCCAGATCGCCGGAAACTCGCCACGCATCAGCAGCCCAAGTATCAGCTCGGCATCGCGGGCGTCGTTCTTGTGCCTCGATGTGGCTCTCTTTCTTATCAAAACCGGATTGCCGACAAATAGCTCAGACCCATTTCAAAGAGCATGTTCCCGAACCACTTGGCCCGGCTCGATGCCTCGATCCCAACTACCGCAGGTTCGCGAAGCGAAGAATAAAACCCTCGGACCACCTCTCGATCGTGTTTCAGATCCACCGTGTCCGTTTCTCCCGTTTCCGTTTCGCACCAACTTGCCGTCTGCTGATGCGGATGAAGATCAACTCCGATGTACGATGTCATGACGGTTCCTCCTGTCAAAGAACGAATCTTTTTTTGTCAATCCGATTCTAATTCATTGTCACTAGGAACCGTCTTTATAACATCACTCTCTGAACGTCTGCGACTTAGCAATACTCAAGGGCGGCGGGCGAGCATTACCCTTTCAAGGAACTCGTTGATCTTGCCGTTCTCTATCCAGCGGGCGACGATGACGAGGTCGCTTTCGGGGTCAACGTAGATCAGGTTCGTGCCGTTGCCGATGTGTGCGATGGCGGCGGCCGGAGCGGCTGGGTAGAACTTGCGGTCTGTGTTGAGGAACCAGTTCATAAAGCCGTAGGTCGGTTGGTCGGCAGTCGGTGTTCGCGCTTGCCGAACGAACTCTTCGGAGAGAAGTTGACGGGCGCCCCAGCGGCCGCCGCGGGCAGTCAGCAGGCCAAAGCGGGCCATGTCGTAGGCGTTGATGAACATACCGCCGCCCCAATGACCGCCGCCGCTGACGGATTGGACAACTCGGCCATCAAGCACGACGAACGAATTTTCATAACCGAACCAACGCCAGGTATTCGATGCTCCTATCGGATCCATCAGATACTCACGTAGAACCTCGGGCAGCGGCCGACGCCAAACGTTCAGTGCCGCAAGGGCGAGGACGTTGACTCGGACGTCATTGTATTCGTAAACGGTGCCGGGCTCGTTCCGCTTACGCGTAAGCCAGGTCGTCGCATCGCGGTCCGGTCGGTCGGCCCAGTCGGGCTTGCCCCAGAGAGTGCCTTCCCAGTCGCTGGTCTGGCGGAGAAGATGCTCCCAGGTGATCTTGCTGTTATGCGGGCCGGTAAAGAGATCGATGTACTGCTGCTTGCCGAAGTCCTCGGCGCGGTCGAACCGTTGGCCCGGAACGTAGGGCAGGGTTACGGCCGAGTAGTCGGCGGCTCGGTCTTGCAGGGAGCGAATCAGCATACGGTCGAACGCAAGTCCGACAACCGACGAAAGGAAGCTCTTCGTGACACTGTGCGACATATCGACGCGATCGGGCAATCCCCACTCGGCAACGATGCGGCCGCCGCTGATGATGATCCCGGTCGCATCGCCGCGGTCCTTAAAAAGTCCGATGCCCTCCCCAAACGGTTCGCGACCGAAGGTCTGCACCTGCCCGAGTTCCTGGCTTCGCGGAGCTTTCGCCTCGTTCGCGATGGCGAAATCGACAGCCTCTTTGAGCTTCGCTGCGTCAAACCCGGCTTGCTCCGGCGGGCGGCGTTCCCAGCCACCGGCCGACGGAAAGTACTGGCCCTGCGGGAAAACAAAACCGGCCTGAAAAAGCATCAAGGCCGGCAGCAGAAAAAAGATCGGAGTGATTCGTTGTCGCTTCATCTATTCCATCTCGCTTTCGTCGATATCAAAGTTGGCGTAAACCTTCTGCACGTCGTCGTTGTCGTCGAGCGCGTCGTAGAGCTTCATCATCTGCTTGGCATCGGCGCCTTCAAGCTTGATATAGTTCTGCGGGATCATCGAAACCTCGGCAGCCTGCGGCTCGATGCCTGCAGCTTTGACGGCTTCGAGCACGGCGTCGAAGGCATCCGGGGCGGTGAAGATCTCAAAGACCTCGCCATCGTCCTGCATGTCGTCGGCACCGGCCTCGATGGCGATCTCAAAAAGCTCCTCCTCGCTCTTCGCGGCCTTATCGACGACGATGTAGCCCTTCTTGTCGAACATCCAGGCGACCGAGCCGGCCTCGCCCAGATTTCCGCCGTTCTTCGAGAAAAGGTGCCTGATCTCGGCGACCGTCCGGTTGCGGTTGTCCGTCATGGTCTCGATCAGCACGGCGACGCCGTTCGGGCCGTAACCTTCGTAGGTGATCTCGTCGTAGTTAACGCCCTCGAGTTCTCCGGTTCCGCGTTTGATCGCCCGGTCGATGGTGTCGTTGGGCATATTCTGCCCCTTCGCGTCTTGAACCGCTTTACGAAGCCGGGCATTGGAATCTATGTCGCCGCTTCCGCCGGTGCGGGCCGCAACGGTGATCTCCTTAATGAGCTTGGTGAAGATCTTGCCTCGTTTTGCGTCGAGCGCACCCTTTTTATGCTTGATGGTGTGCCACTTGGAATGTCCTGACATAACTGATCTTTGAGGGCCTTCGGGCCAAATAGAGAAAAAAGAACTATATCACGCGGAAATTTTCGGCTACAAACAGGCGGGCGATTTCAAAATGATTTCAGTTTGCCGTCACAGCAATTTCATACCGGCGGCGTGAAATAAAAGGCGTATGAAAAGAAACACCACGGTGCTGTTCATCTGCGTACTTTTCATAGTAGCCGATGCGATCGTTCTTCGGCAGACGCTTGCTCTCCGGTCGGAGCTGAGTTGGTCGTTCCTCTCTTCGGTGCTGTTTGTGGAAACGCTCGCGGCCTTGCTGCTGATTTGGCTCTGCTACATTGTGCTACGCAAGAATTACCGAAGGCAGAAAAAGCCGGCTAGCTCGCGAGACCGTCTCGCAATTGCCCGGACGTAACCCCGGTAACGCGTACGAGCTTCGAGCGTGAGGCTTTACCTGAGACGATCTCGACGGCGGAACGCGGGACCGACAGTCGCTTGGCGATCAGCCGAATAAGTTCATCATTTGCCGCTCCATCCACCGGCGGTAAGGAAACTCTCACCCTTACCGCCCCGCCTATCTCACCTGCGATCTCGGTACGTGAAGCACGCGGTACGACCTTGACCGAAAAGGTCACATCACGATCGGACTCGGTCACCTCGATCATCGGACAAAGACCGCCATGACGACCGCCTGAAGCAGGAAGATCAGGATAAGGACGACCATCGGTGAGATGTCGAACATTCCGATCGGCGGGATCAAACGCTGGAGCGGAAGCATTATCGGGTCGGTAAGCCGGCGGGCGAAGGCAAATAGCGTGTTACGCGAATAGACGAACCACTGCGAAACGAACCGCAGGACGATCATCAGTACAAAAATGCTGAGCAGCCCGTAGAGAATATAACCGACCGTTGCTTTTACGTTTCCGCCGACGATCGACCCCGAAAGCCCGTCGATGACAAAAAAAGCATTACCGATGATCTGGGTGCTGAAATAGGCAAGTACGAGGGCGATGAAGATGACAACAAGCGGGGCAAGCCTTACGTCAACGCGAAAGTTCGCCAGGAAACGTGAAGCAGGATAAACGAACCGCTCAGAGATCTTTCGGATCTTGAAGCCGAACCGGCCAATGGTTCCGAAAGGGTTCGGGTCGGCGTAGTTAAAAATTAGACGAAGGATAAGCAATCCAAGGAACATGAGAAATGCTCCCCAGATCACCAGCCGAACGATAGGATAAACCGTCAATGAAAGCATCGAATTAATATATGGCTTAATTTCTTTCGCCGAAGATCGCTGTTCCGACGCGCACCATCGTCGCACCTTCCTCAATGGCGACCTCAAGGTCGTGCGTCATTCCCATAGAGAGTTCGCCTTCTCCCGCATTGAACGCGCTTTCCTCGCGAAGACGGTCGCGGATGGCACGGAGCCGTTGGAAGAAAGGCCGGACATCTTCGGGATCGTCAAGAAAGGGCGGAATGACCATCAAGCCGATGAATCGCAGATGTTCGCAGCGTTTCAAAACCTCGACCAATAGTTGAAGTTCGGTTTCAGCAACGCCCGACTTGGTCGCTTCGCCCGCAAGATCGACCTGAACAAGAACATCGAGCGAGGGTTTTCCTTCTTCGGCGCAGATTCGCTCGAGCCGGTGAGCAAGCTCGGGCGAATCGACCGAGTGAATGACATCAAAGAGCTGGACCGCCCGTCGGGCCTTGTTCTTCTGCAAATGGCCGATCAAATGCCACTCAGCTTTGTCACGGCCGATCTCGCTGATCTTCGTGTCGGCCTCCTGAACCTTATTCTCGCCAAAGGAATTGCAGCGAGCGGCTATGGCCTCAAGTACAGCGGCCGCAGGTTTCGTTTTGCTAACGGCGATCAACTTAACCTCGGCAGGGTCGCGTTCCGCTCTCTTCGCCGCAAGCGTTATTCGCCTCCGCACCTGTGTAAGGTTTTTCGCGATCTCGGTCGGCACGACTACATCTTAACAAATCCCTTCGCCGATGTTCTCGCCCGAACGAGCGTCTCAGGTTCGGGCGGCACGGATAATATCTGCGAAAACACCGGCGGCCGTTACGTCCGCACCGGCTCCGGCCCCCTTAACGACAAGCGGTTGCTCGGAATAACGCGAGGTGAAAAAGAGGACCGCGTTGTCCTTTCCGGAAAGGCGTGCAAAATCGTGTTCCGGGCCGATCGAGCGAAGGCCGATCGAGGCCTTTCCGTTATCGAGTGTTGCGATGAACTTGAGTATCTTGCCTTCCGAGGCGGCTGTATCAAAGATCTGCTTGAAAACATCTTCCTGCCGGAGCATTTCAGTATAGAAATCTTCGACCGAACCCGTAAGGCACGATTCGGGAAGAAATCCTGTGATCGAAACATCCTCTATCTCGATCGGGTAACCGGCTTCGCGAGCGAGTATCAAAATCTTGCGGGCGACATCCATCCCGCTCAGGTCGAGCCGCGGGTCGGGCTCCGTATATCCCTCGGCCTGAGCCCTTCGGACGACCTCAGCAAACGGGTCGCTGCCGTCGTAATTGTTGAACACGAAGTTCAGCGTACCGGAGAGAACGGCCTCGATCCGTTGAATGCGGTCGCCGCTTCTGATGAGGTCGTTGAGCGTGTTGATGACCGGAAGACCCGCACCGACGTTCGTCTCGAAGAGGAAATTGGCGTTGTATTCGGCGGCAAGCGATCGGAGTTCGCGATAACGAGCATAGCTCGACGAGCACGCGATCTTGTTGCAGGCGACGACCGATATGCTCTTCGCCAGGAGACGCGAATAAACCTCGACGACCGTTTCGCTCGCCGTTACATCAACGAACACGGAGTTTCGGAGGTTGAGTTCGATAATCGCATCCGCGAACTCCGAGATCGACATCGCCGGCGCCAGATCAAGCGACAAGCTAAGGTCGTCGAGGTCGATGCCCTCTTCAGTTATTAAGCTGCGGTTGCTGCGAGCGATGCCGATCACGCGGATGTTTAGCCGCAGGGTTTCTGAGAGATGCTCGGCCTGCTGGCGGATCTGCTCGATGAGCCGACCGCCGACCGTTCCGACACCGGCGATGAAAACGTTGACCTGCTTGCGGCCATCCGAGAAGAACTCCTCATGGAGCGAGTTGACGGCCTTGCGGACATCGGCGGTCGAGATGACGGCAGAGATGTTCCGCTCCGAGGAACCCTGAGCAATGGCGTGGATGTTGATGCCGTTATGGCCAAGCGTCATGAACATCCGGCCGCTAACACCGGTGTGCTCTTTCATGTTGTCGCCGACTATTGCGAGTATCGAGAATCCGTTCTCAACCCGGAGCGGCTCGATCTTCCCGACTCTGATCTCATTTTCGAACTCTACATCGACGACCTCTTTCGCAAGTGCCGAAAAGCGCTCCTCGACCGCGACGCATATGGAATGTTCCGAGGAGCTCTGCGTTATCAGGACGACGTTAATTCCGACCCGCGAGAGTGCGTCGAAAAGCCGTTTGGAAAAGCCGGGCACGCCGACCATTCCGCTTCCTTCGAGGCTAAGCACTGCGATGCCGTCGATACTGCTGATTCCTCGAATAATGTTGCTGCGGTCGGTTGAAACGGCTTCGACCAGAGTTCCAGGGTCTGCTGGCTGAAATGTGTTCTTGATCCGAAGCGGAATGCCCTTTGCCATCACGGGCTGAATGGTCGGCGGATAGATCACCTTTGCGCCAAAGTGTGAAAGCTCCATTGCCTCAAGGTAATTGATACTTGCGATCTGCCGGACATTACGAACGTATCGCGGGTCGGCGGACATCATTCCGCTGACATCGGTCCATATCTCGAGAAGATCGGCATCGACCGAAGCGGCGACGAGTGCGGCAGTGTAATCCGAACCGCCGCGGCCGAGCGTGGTCGTCGAGCCATCCGGTGCAGACCCAATGAAACCCGGGAGGATGAAAATACGCGAGTCCGACGACTCAATGCGTTCAATAATCTGAGTGTATGTCCGCGATGAATCAACCATTGCGGAACCGTAGCGCTTATCAGTGCGAATGAGATCTCGCGAATCGGCCCATTCGACGCTGATGCCATCGATCGACAGTCTCTCAAAAAGCACTCTAGATGAAACAAGTTCACCAAAGCTCAGAATGCGGTCAAGCGTCCGTCCCGAAAGCTCGCCGACGCGGCGAACGCCCTCACAAATGCTTTCGACCTCATCGATCGCATGTTCGATGAAAACGCTCAGCTCGACCGGCACTGAGTCCTTAAAGACAGTGGAAACTGCGTTCTCAATTTGGAGCTCGATCTCGTGAATTTTTTCGAGATATCCATCGTCGCCGGCTCCGGCAAGCCGGCCGGCATCGATGAGCCTGTCGGTCGTACCCTGCATCGCAGAAAGCACAACGGCGATGCGGTCGGTTTCTGCGGCGGCCTTGACCAGCGACGCAACCTTCGAGATGCGTTCGCCGGTTCCGACGGAAGAACCACCAAATTTGAGCACTTTCATAGTGATCTTTTGATCGCGTCGATCATCTCGGAATACGAGTTTGCGATCTCGGTGCTTCGTCGCTCTCTTTCCTCGAGCATCGCAACAGCACTCGGAACCGCGATGTAATTACCAAGTATTTCCGCTACTGAATCGAATTTGACCGGATGGGCAGTTGCGAGCACTACCCCGATCTCGCCATGGTCCGGCTTTTTGAGCCTTTTAAGCGAAGCATAGCCAACGGCCGCATGCGGATCCATAGTGTAACCGAATTCTTCGTGAACCTTGCGAATTGTTGCCGCTGTTTCCTCGTCAGAAATGCTGGCCGTTGCCATGTTCTCCCTGATTCGGTCGAGATCGTCGTTGAACAACTGACTTATCCGGGCAAGATTGCTCGGGTCGCCGACATCCATTGCGTTTGAAAGTGTCGCTTTTGAGGGTGCCGGAATATACTGACCCGTTTCAAGATATTTCGGCACAACGTTGTTTGCATTGCAGGCGGCAATGAATGAGCCGGCTCCGAGACCGGCCCGTTGGGCAATCAAACCAGCGGCGATGTTACCGAAATTGCCGCTGGGGATGGAAAAAACGATCTTTGCATCAGGCAACTGACGCCTCGCCACAAAGTAATAAGTTTGCTGTGGCAGCCAACGGGCAATGTTGATAGAGTTCGCGGAGGTCAGAAAGTACTTATTTCGGAGTTCGCTATCAGAAAGTGCGGTTTTCGCGAGTTTTTGGCAATCATCGAATGAACCATGTACCTCCAACGTAATTACATTATCACTCGTTCGGGTGAGTTGCAGTTCCTGAACACGGCTTACGCGACCTTTAGGGAATAATATGACGACCGAAACGCCTTCAACTCCGGCAAATCCGTGAGCGACGGCTCCGCCCGTATCTCCTGACGTCGCAACGATAACTACGGCCCGTTTTCCGATCGAACCCGAAAAATATTCAAGGCAGCGGCTCATGAACCGTGCCCCGACGTCCTTAAATGCGAGCGTCGGTCCGTGAAAGAGCTCAAGTGCGAAAATGCCGGGCGTTATCTCAACGAGCGGGAAGGGAAAATCGATAGCGTCCTCGCATATCGCTTGCAAAGCGGCGTCAGGGATCTCGCCGCCGACGTAGGGCCGCATTAGGCTGAACGCCGTTTCAGCTTCGCCGCCTTCCAGCCACGGTGAGATGGCAAGCTTTGCGAGGTTCGGAATCTCGGCCGGAAAATAAAGTCCGCCGTCCTCCGGCTGACCTTGGAGCAGGGCCTCGCGAAAGCCAACGACGGCAGAACGGCCGTTTGTGCTAAAGTATCTCATTCAAAAAAGAGCGAGCGGGACATGCACCGAAGCAATGATATTACGATCATCGGGGAATAAGGAAGTATGAAAGAGGTAACGGTTAGAGCTCCGGCCACCGTCTCGAATGTCGTGTGCGGTTTCGATTGCCTCGGCTTTGCGATAGACGGGCCATTTGATGAAGTCACAGTCCGCAGGAGAGATCGGCCGGGTGTTTCGATCACACACGAGGATGCATTCAGTCTCCCGACCGATCCAGAGCAGAATGTGGCCGGCGTCGCCGTTGCGGCCTTGCTTGCAGAAGCTCAAGTCGATTTCGGAGTTGAGATCGTCATCGAAAAAGCGATCAAACCCGGGAGCGGCATCGGATCAAGCGGAGCAAGTTCAAGCGGCGCTGTTGTTGCGGTAAATTGGCTGCTTGATGAGAAATTTCCACCGGCGAAGCTTATAGAGTTTGCAATGGAAGGCGAGAGGCTTGCCTCGGGTTCACGACATGCGGACAACGTAGCCCCTTGCATTATCGGTGGGTTTGTTCTGGTACGCTCGATCGACCCCGTCGATGTGGTTCGGCTTGATTTCCCTCCGCTGTTCGCAACCGTGATCCATCCGCAGATCGAGATCCGAACTGCCGAGGCAAGAGCGGTGCTGCCTGAACTAGTGCCGCTTGCGGCGGCCGTCAAAAACTGGAGCAATCTCGGCGCATTCATTGCGGGCCTCGAACATGGAGACTACGACCTGATCGACCGAAGCCTCGTCGATGAGATCGTCGAACCGGCGCGCCGCGGATTGATCCCACATTTCGAAGAGGCTAAAGCGGCCGGACTGGCAGCCGGCGCGATCGGCGGCGGCATCTCAGGATCCGGGCCGTCGATTTTCATGCTGAGCAAAACGCGCGAACGGGCGGAGATCGTTCGAACCGCGGTTTCGGAGATATACGAACCGACGGGAATTCCGTTCAATACCTACGTCTCGGAGATCGTTAGCCAGGGAACATCATTGCGATAGCAGACGGGCGTGTGAATTTTTCCGTGATGATTCGTCGCGGAATTGGTAAACTAGCTGAGTACGAGATGTTAACGAAAGAACTTGAAAATACGCTCAGTTTCGCGGTTGACCAAGCGGTGAGCCACCGCCATGAGTTCGTTACGCTCGAGCATCTGCTTTATGCGCTGCTCCACGATAACGCCGCTCAGGAAATTTTGTTCAACTGCGGAGCTCGGACAGACGAGATCGCGAATGCCTTGGAGGAATACTTCGAGGGCGTGCTCGAGAAACTCCCGGAAGGTGTGAAGGTCCTGCCCGAACTTACCGGGACGTTCCAATCGACGATCAATTACGCGATCCTGCAAGCCGAGGGCAGCGGCCAGCGAGCGGTCGATGCCGGCAATGTACTGGCTGCCTTCTATCAGGCAGAACAGAGCTACGCTGTTTACCTTCTGTTGCAGCAAGGCGTAACGCGTCTCGACATACTCAACTACATCTCTCACGGCATTTCTAAAGTCGATTCCTTCGGTCCGATCGATGAAGAGCCGGATTTTGATGACGATGACGATAATCCGTTCGGCCCTCGCCGGCCGAAGCAGGGGAACCCGATCGAGAGCTTTACGGTTGAACTTGTCGCAAAGGCGAAAGAAGGGACGATCGACCCTATCGTCGGCCGCGATGCGGAGATAGAGCGGACGATTCAGGTGCTTTGCCGGCGAAAGAAGAACAACCCGCTCTACGTTGGCGAGCCCGGCGTCGGTAAAACGGCGCTTGCCGAGGGCCTCGCCTTAAAGATAGCGAACGGCGACGTGCCCGAGGTCCTGGCCGATGCTAAAGTTTTCGCCCTTGACATGGGAGCGGTTGTTGCCGGAACCCGTTATCGAGGTGATTTCGAGCAACGGTTCAAGGCGATAATTGCGGAACTGAAAAAGCAGGAAAACGCCATTCTTTTCATCGACGAGATACACACCATCGTTGGTGCCGGTGCGGTTTCGGGCGGTGCAATGGATGCCTCGAATATTCTCAAGCCGGCGCTTGCTGCAGGTGAGCTTCGGTGTATCGGTTCGACGACTTTCGCGGAGTACAAAGCAGCATTTGACCGCGACCGCGCACTCGCCAGGCGGTTTCAGAAGATCGACATCGGTGAACCGACGATCGACGAGACCTTTAAGATACTTAAAGGACTCAAGAAGTTCTACGAACAACACCATGGAGTAAAGTACCCGAACGAAACGCTCCGGACTGCCTCAGAACTCGCCGGTAAATACATCAACGACCGATTTCTGCCGGACAAGGCGATCGACGTGATCGATGAGGTTGGCGCCGCGGTGAAGCTCCTGCCCGAAAACCGAAGGCCGAAGCGCGTCTCGGTCCAGATGGTTGAGAATACGGTCGCAAGAATGGCAAAGATACCGCCAAAGACCGTTGTCGGCGATGAAAAAGAGCGGTTGAAAACACTGCGCGAAGATCTTCGACAGCACATTTACGGGCAGGACGAAGCGATCGACCGGGTAGTGGATGCGATCCAGATCTCCCGAGCCGGGCTTGGACACGAGACGAAGCCTGTCGGTTCGTTCCTTTTTTCCGGACCGACCGGCGTCGGCAAGACCGAGCTTTCCAAGCAGCTTGCCGAACAGTTGGGTGTAGAGTTCATTCGGTTTGATATGAGCGAATATGCGGAGCCGCACACGGTCTCGCGTTTGATCGGGGCTCCGCCCGGATACGTCGGGTTCGATCAGGGCGGATTGCTGACAGAGGCGATAATGCGAACTCCGCATGCAGTGCTCGTTCTTGACGAGATCGAGAAGGCACATCCGAATTTGTTCAACCTGCTTTTGCAGGTTATGGACAATGCCACGCTCACCGATAACAACGGGAAGAAAGCAGACTTCCGAAATGTCGTCCTGATCATGACGACCAACGCAGGTGCTCGCGACATTTCGAGCGGCGGAGTGGGGTTCAGAAATCAGGCCGAAACGAAAGGTCAGGCTAAAGGCGCGATCGAGCGGACGTTCACGCCGGAGTTTCGCAATCGGCTCGACGCCTGGGTCGCATTCAAGCCGCTTGACCTTGAGATCATCAAATCGATCGTTGATAAGTTCGTTAAGGAACTGAACGGCCAACTCGCGGAGAAGCGCGTTGTTGTAAAGCTTGAGGACGATGCCCGCGAATGGCTTGCAAAGAACGGGTTCGATGCTCGTTATGGAGCACGGCCCATGGCCCGCCTGATCCATGAGAGATTAAAACAACCGCTTGCCAACGAGATCCTTTTCGGCAGATTGGCCGAAGGCGGAAGTGTTTTGGTCGGCGAGAATAACGGCGAGCTTTCACTTTCCTATTAAAGCGAGCTAGCTACAAAACAAGAATGCCCGGCGAAGTCCATCGTTCGTCGGGCATTTGTATTTTCCTTGCTGTAAAGTAGCGAACTACTTTTTCTTTGCGGCCGGCTTCTTGGCCGGAGCGGCCTTCTTAGCAGGTGCGGCTTTCTTTGCAGGAGCTGCCTTCTTAGCCGGTGCTGCTTTCTTCGGAGCTGCAGCTTTCTTTGCAGGAGCTGCCTTCTTAGCCGGTGCTGCTTTCTTCGGAGCTGCGGCTTTCTTTGCCGGAGCTGCCTTCTTGGCCGGAGCTGACTTCTTCGGAGCTGCGGCTTTCTTGGCCGGAGCTGCTGCCTTCTTCGGAGCTGCGGCCTTCTTAGCCGGAGCTTTCTTCGCTGCTGGTTTTTTTGTTGCTGCCATAGTTTCTTCTCAAGTTAAAGTTTGGATTAGGGTAAAGCAAAAACGGAACACGTATAACGTAACACATATTTATCGTTTTGTGTAAAGTTTTTCTTTAAGTTTTAACTCGTATTTATAACAAAAAACTTGGCGTTACCTTGCAAGCGTTTTTGTTTCATCCGTTGCGCGTGAAGTGAAAGTGATATCGAAAAGTGCTATCAACCGAAACACTCGTCCCCTACTCGTCTTCCTCAAGCGTCATCTCGCTGATCCGGCTGTCGGCATCCATTGCAAATCGCCAAAGCATGAGCCGCTTTTCCGTCTCAGCAAGATAACGATAAACCCGTTTATTTTCAATGATTTCCGTGCCAACGAAGCGGAGCCGTCGAACTTCTCCGAACCGAGCGATGCTCTCGTTAACGGCTTTGGCCCTAAGTGAAGTAACAGCACGAAAAAGTTCCGGAGTAAGAAACAACTCGTCGGGCCGGTTCGCGATCCTCGCACGGAGGGCATCGAGCAAGCGGGCATTTCGGCTCACATCATCGCCATCAACCTCGCGAATTTTTTTTATCGAAAGTGTCGGGATAAATTTTTTTAAGACCGAAGTTGCGATCAAACTTCCCATTCCGAGTTCTCCGAGATTAGTTAATACGATCACGGTGACGTTTTGATCTACATAACGAAAGATGGCTGCACCGAAGCCGGCGGTCTGTCCTGTATGTCCGATCAGCTTATGGCCGCGAACGTCACTTATTCTCCATCCGAGACCGTACACCGAACGTGTTCCATTGTTGAATGTGAACTGCGTCCACATCTCACGCTTTGTCTCGGGTCTTAGGAGCGCATCGCCACGAAGTGCAGCCTCCCATTTGATCATGTCTTCGATCGTCGAGGTGATCGAGCCGGCACCCATTAGATCTGTCAGGTTACCGTCGCGGCCCGTGTAGCGGTCGATACGCCATTCGTATCCCGATGCTCGAAGCGGGATGATGAACTGCGGGTCGCGGTCGCCGGTCCGGTTCATCCCGAGCGGACGGAATATGCGCTCGCGCATGAAGTCCATGTACTTCTTTCCGCTTTGAGTTTCGATGATGTAGGCAAGCAGGTTGTATCCGCTGTTGCTATATATGTTCTTTTCACCGGGCACGAACTCGAGCGGATGCTCCGCGAGCTGCTTGATGAACTGCTCCATCGAGAGGCGGCGGGAGATCTCGAAACCTGTCAATCCGGTATAACTCTTAATACCCGAAGTGTGCGTGAGCAGGTGTCGTACAGTTACATTGCCCCACGATTCGGGAGTACCGGGCAGATAAGCAGAGATCTTCTCATCGAGCCGGATCTTGCCGTCCTGCACGAGCAGGAGGATGCCCGCAGCGGTCATTTGCTTTGAGACAGAACCGATCTCAAATACCGTATCTGTCGTTACCGGAACTTGAAACTCAAGGCTGGCCAGGCCATAGCCCTTTACTTTTGTGGTCTTGCCATTTCGGATCACGGCCACCGCCGCACCCGGAATATTGCGTTCCTGCATTCGCTCGCGAACAATGCGGTCAACCGCATCGGCGTTTACGCTTGCCGAAGCGAGCAGTAAGAGGAATAATGTTCGAAGAACCGTCTCGGTTCTGATCTTTTTCATCACCATAGTTGCAATTTAGGATAAGGATTTTTTGCACGCCGACAAGCCTGCACGCTCGGCGGCATTATCTAAGGACCATGAAGTCGACACTGACCACACTATTTCTATTGATGTTCTTGGCTTCGGTTGCGGCAGGCGATATTTTTTCTCAGGCGGCGTTTACTGATGGCAAGGCCGCCGGACTTTCGCAGAAGCAGATCGGCGACCTGAAAAAGCTCAAGGCGGCGGTCGGCGTTCCGACCTACCTGCCGGCAGGATTCAAGCTTCACGAGGCCGTCATCGAAGAACCTCCGGCTCCCGAGATCGTTGGCTATACATTAACGTATCGAAATTCGAAAGGGCGCACATTCACGATCCAATCGGTAAACGACGGCATCGGGGATGTCAGCACTCCGCAAGCATACGGAAGGAACCCGTATTTTGATGGGCGAGTTCAGGCTGGCTATTCCATGGATGAAGAGAGAAGTCTCTTCGTTTCGTGGATCGGTTCGCTCAAGCGTTATCAGCCGAAGGACACGCTCCAGCAATGGTACTCGCTGGTTGCCGACCGCGGGGACATCACGCTTCGCGAAGCGGTCAAGGTGATGGCGTCGCTTCGTTATCTTAAGCGATAGATTCTTCTCGGGTCCCGGCGGACCTCGGCTCTCAGGGCAGGCACAATGCAGTTCACTACAGAGCCATTCTTAGATGCGATCGTTGCGGTGGTGCGACGGCACTTACCGGAGCGATCGAAGTTCTCGGCGCGCGATGGCAGTTTAGCTCGTTTTCTTTACAGCCGGTCTACTTTCTTCGGCCCTCGCTTTCTCGGTCGTCGTATGCCCTTTATCGTCTGTGACGAGATAATCCCAGAAACGCACAGGCCGGACCTGAGAACGGAGCAACACACTCGCTCTTCATTGGTTCCGGATTGATGATGTTCCACGATTCCGTCCTCGCGGCTTGATGCTAACGCGAAAGCTGAAGCATATTGAAAAGCAGCAATTGGAACCCATAAGCCGGTTCAATATACGTATTCCCGATGCCTAGTCTGGTCGAACCGTCATTGACCACTCGCGAAATCGCATTTCGGGGCAGTTCGTAGCGAAGTTGTTCCCAGTACCTGCCCGATGCGTCTCTCGCGGTTCGGCGAACGGCTTTGGCGATGATTCGACTCGGCTGGTCAAGAAAGTAAAGATCGGTTTGTCGGGTCGTTCTTTTTTCATCACTAATGCGAACTACAGTGAGGTAGAACTTTCCGGTGCGGCCCTTTTTCGGGTCTTCTGTATAAATGTAGGAAATGTCCACGGCAGCTTCCGAACCGTACCAGGGCGAATTTTCCGCTATCTTTACACCGAGCGGGGTGGTGCTTAAAAATCCCACCCGAGTCTCGGCGTTGTATCCGTGCGCAAGCGCTCCGACATCGCCAATTGAAGGGTTCTTGTCCCCGAACTTTCCTTTCTGCCCGGATCGATTTTCGCTCTGGGTTGCAGAGGTTGTCCCGCGAGGGTTTGACGTGGCTGTTTGTTCGGCAAGCCACGAAGGTTCAAGTCCGCTTACGGACCAAACTCCGCGTTTTTCATTCTTGGCTGCCTCTTCTAGTTTTTGGTAGGCCAAAAACTCTTCAGTCGATTGACCGGAGATCTCACGTGGAATAAGCCAGGCAGCTCCATCACGAAGCATCTGCTGACTAATATCTGTTCCATCAACAACGACCCGACCCGAAGATCGGTTGAACGCGACCCTCCGAATTTCGTAACTGGCCGTCCTGCCCAGCACGAGCTTACTTAAATGATCCTTTACCGTTCCGGCCAATGGTTGGTCCGCGGTCGGGGTTTCGATGAACTGCAGTGTGACCGAGATCTCACTCGAATTTACAAGGATCTTTAGTGTCCGCCCATCCGTTACTTCCGTGACTCGGCCCTGCAATGTCTGCCCGAACCCGTTTATCGCGTAGCCAAATAAAGCACTTAAAACTATAAGGATCGCGCAATGTAATCGGGTCATTTCACCTCCAGATCGTACTCCCGCAAGCGACGATAAAGCGTCGAGGGCGAGATGCCAAGTATCTCGGCCGTTTTACCGCGGTGCCAGCCCGTACGCTCGAGTGCACTTAGTATCTGTTGTCGTTCCAAGTCGCGTAGATTGACCGGACTGGTATATGTGAAAGCGTTAGACGCCTGCGGCGAGGAGCCGTTGTAATTAACCGAGATGTTCGATCTTTCAATGCCGTGGGCAACTTCCGGTGGAAGTTCCTTGAGTGTCACGCGTCCGTTATCTGAAAGCAGGTTCGCTCGTTCGAGAGAGTTGCGAAGTTGGCGAACATTGCCGGACCAGTTGAACCGTTTTAGAGCGTCGAGTACGGGTTCGGTCAGAACAGGGGCATTTGCACCGCCGATCTCTCGCATCAAATGAACCGCGAGCGGTTCAATGTCTTCACTGCGTTCCCGGAGCGGAGCGATCGTGATCTCAAAGCTGTTTATCCTATACAAAAGATCGGACCGGAAAACACCTTCGGCTACCGCCTGTAGCGGATCGCGGTTAGTCGCCGCGACGACCCGGACATCGACCTCAACTTTTTTCACACCGCCGACGCGGAAGAAGCTGCGCGTTTCTAAGGCTCGCAGAAGCTTCGACTGAAGCTGTGCAGGCATCTCCATTATCTCATCGAGGAAAAGCGTGCCGCCATGAGCAAGCTCAAAGAGTCCCAGCTTTCGGCTTCGTGCTCCCGAGAACGCACCGGGTTCGTAACCGAAGAGTTCAGATTCGAGCAACGTATCCTGGATCGCCGCACAGTTCAGATCAATGAAGGGCCTGTCCGCTCGCTGGCTTAGGCGATGGATCGCCTGAGCAACCAATTCCTTTCCTGTACCGGATTCGCCGGTAATGAGAACTGAAGTATCCGAAGGTGCTACGCGACGGACAAGACGAAGCACTTCTTTCATCTGCGGAGACTCGGCAATGATCTCCGGCATCGGGCCCTGAGCGTGTTCGATCTGAGCCCGGAGGCGTTGGTTGTCGGTACGCAGGTCGCGTTTCTCAGTGGCCTTTTTCACGAGTGCAGCCAGCTCGGCGATCCGGTATGGTTTCGTCAGGTAGTCATATGCTCCAAGCTTCATCGCAGTGATAGCCGTTTCGACCGTACCCTGCCCCGTAAGCATAATTATCTCGGGCGGATTGGGACTTTTTTCGCGGATGCGCTTTAAAAGCCCGATGCCGTCCAGCCGAGGCATGTTGATGTCGCAGAGCAACACGTCGAACTCTACTGCCTCGAGCATTTCCCAGGCGGCTTCGCCGTCTTCGGCGGTCTCGGCCTTGTGCCCATGACGGACCATTTCTTTCTGAATGACCGTTCTGAGATTCTTTTCGTCGTCAACGATGAGGAGGTTTGCCATTTCTTTTACCAGGGGACCGGGAGAAGATGCCGGACCGTATTCCCGCCCGGCGAGAGATCAATAAAGATGCTTCACGACCGGGAGAGCGATCGTGAAGGTCGTGCCCTTTCCGACGTTGGATCGGACCGAAAGCCTCCCGCCGTGGTCGGTGATTATACCGTAGCAAACAGCGAGGCCGAGTCCCGTTCCTTTGCCGACGTCCTTTGTCGTGAAGAACGGCTCGAAGATCTTCGACATATTCTCTGCGGGGATACCGACACCGGTGTCGCTTATTTCGACGGACACGCGACGGTTGCCGGCAAAGGCCTTGAATCTTAGAGTTCCGCCTTCCGGCATTGCGTCGATAGCGTTCGTCGCAAGTGCGATCACAGCCTGTTGTATCTGGCCGCCATCGGCATTGACCGGCGGAAGGCCGTCTTCGATATCGAGGTCGATGGTTATATTCTCACCGCGGCGTTGATGCGAGATGAGGTTTACCGATGAGCGGAGTATCTCGGCGAGGTCTATCGGCGACCGCTCACCCGTTCGCATTCGGCTAAAGTCCAGCAAACCGGTTGTGATGGATTTGCAGCGGAAAGCTTCGCTCTTTATCAGCTCAAGATATTCGTGGAGATCGTCGAGGGCATCGCTGCCCGCAAACGAACCTTCTTCGGCTCGTTGTTCAAGGGCTTCGGCACAAGCGGCAATCGTCGCCAATGGATTATTTATCTCATGCACCACACCGGCGGCGAGTCGGCCTACCGCTGCGAGCTTCTCTGCCCGGCCAACGGCATGAATGGCCTCAACCCGCATCGTTACGTCCTCTCCGACGGTGATGACGTGAGTGACATCGCCGGTGTCGGGGTTACGCATCGGGATCTTGCTCACCATCCAGTGTTTTGTCGAGCCGTCCTCGGCTGTAGTCTGCTGCTCGATACGTTGGATCTCGCCTATTCGAAATACGTCTTCGAACTCCTGCCGCACCTGGCCTTCTGGATAGCGAGCGAGAACGTTGAATACATTTCGACCGATTGCCTCATCCCGCGGAATACCCTGAAGCCCGACCTCGCGTTGCCGGTTCCATGTCACGATCCGATAATCTCGGTCGATGACATAGATCGAGACCGGAAGCGAATCGAGGATCGCCTCTGTGAAACGGCGATGCTCTTCCCTGGCGCGAGTGATCGAACTGTTGATCGCAGCTTCGTAGTGGGCTGAGAGGTTTATGCTCATCGCGGCCATCCGGGTTGCGGCCTCGATTAGGTTTGCCTTTACGTCGTCAAAATCCGCGGTCTCGTTAAAGCCGACGGCAATCAACCCTTTGACCTTGCCGTTTATGTGCAGCGGTGAGACGTATTCGACTTCGTGCTCGATGGCATCGATCATGAATTCCGACCGGTCGCTCTCCGGGTGACCGACCTGCGGCGGAAGGAGTTCGAGCCATCGCTCAAACCTCGGGCGATGGAAAAAACTGGTTAGAAGTTCACCGCGTCGGTCAACTCCGAAGCTAACCACGCCAATGTTCTCGAGCTCGGCAAGAAAGACACAAGCTTCGGCATCCAGCCGCTGCCTGAGCGCGACAGCAACGCGTGCCGCGACCTTCTTTGGATGGACCATGAAAAGAAGGCTTCGCCCAAGCTCCGAGATGAATTTAAGCTCATCCGAGGCTTCGGACCCGCGGCGCACTTGTTCCGCTTTGGGTACAGTTCGCTTCCTTGCAGATGTAAGAGCCATTTATACCATAGAACCGCTTGTTAGATGCCCGACAGGAATAAGGAAAGGAGGCGGGATCGAATCGACGAGGCAAAGGGGTACAACTATGCCTCACCTAGATATTAAAAGCTGTTTTTGCATTTTTGTCAATTGTTTATTCCTGCCGTGAATCGCTTGACCTTACGACCCAAAAGGATGAAGAATAAAAAGTGCTTAATGAAATCACATCTTTCATATTTTTGGACTGCCATATGTGCGATAATGATGCTTGGTGCGGTCGGCCAGGCCCAGCAATTGGTTGATAAGACCGTTGCGACCGTGAGCGATGGGATTCGAACGGAGTTGATAACGCTTTCGGACCTTCGTTGGCAACTCGCCCTGCAACCGGGTGTATCGCTGTCGCCGGCTAGCTCTGAGGACCTAAATCGGGCACTTCAAACGCAGATCGACCAAAGGCTTTTTGCATTGGAGGCCGAGAGATTACCGAGCCGGCCGCCGAATGAAAGGGAGGTCGCTGAAAAGATCCAGGAGATCCTCGGCTATTTTCCCTCGACGGCAGAGTTTGAATCGCGGCTCAGGGCTGTCGGATTTAACTCGATCCGCGACGATAACTTCGAACGGATCATCCTTCAGCGGCTCGCGATCGAACGATATCTCGATTTTCGTTTCCGTTCGTTCGTCGTCGTTACACCGGAAGATGAGGAAGTCTATTACCGAGAGGTCTTTACTCCGGATTTTCGCCGCCGGTTTCCGGGGTTGCTGATGCCTACGCTCGACGAGAAGCGGGAAGAGATTCGATCCTCGCTGACCGAAGACCGGGTCGCGGCTGAGATAGAAGCATTTCTCGACGACGCCCGGCGAAGGGCCGAGATCACGATCCTACTCCCAGTTTGACCTTACGAGAGACACGCAAGATCCCGCCGGTTTTTTTGTTAGAATTTAGGTTTACAGATGTTGATCCGGACGGTAGTTGCTTTGCTTTTGGTTCTGCTGGGTTTTTCGGCGACCGGAATCGGGCGCACGGCCGAAGCTAGAGCCGCTTCACCGGAGTCGATCACTGGGCCAGCTTGGCGAGGCGTAAACCGTTTTGCCATCGGCAACTTGACCTCAGCAGCCTTAGCAGATCCGGCCTATTCTGCCGCCCAACCGGGCCTTTTCACCAAGGGTTTTGACCGGTTTGGGTTGTACCCAAGTTCAAACTCTTTTGAAGCTAATTTTGGCGGCGATGTTGCGGCCGGTTCCGGTTTGTTCGGGCAAATGCCGTCCACTTTGCTTTCGTTTGACGGCATCAACAACATCGACAACGGCCTGGCGTACAATCTGCTCTTTATACCGCCGGATATGGTCGGAGCGGTTGGGCCCGAGCATTATGTGCAGGTCGTGAACGCATTGATCCGGGTCTATGACAAGACAGGCATTGCACTGACTCCTCCGGTACGGCTCAATTCGCTTTTCGCGCCGCTTCAGACCGTTTGCTCCAATCGCTTTGACGGGCTCCCGAACATCATCTATGACCAATTCGCAGATCGCTGGCTGATCAGCCAGGTGTGTTCGGCATTTCCGCCTTTTCGGCAGATGATCGCCGTTTCGCGCACGGGCGACCCGGCGGGTGAGTATTACCTTTACGAGTTCGTCATGCCGAACGTGAAGATCAATGATTTTCCGAAGTTCGGCCTTTGGCCTTCGGCCTATATGATGACGACCGATGAATTTCTCGGGTCGGATTATGTCGGTGCGGGGATGTTCGCCTTTGAACGGGCAAAGCTGCTGGCCGGTGACACCTCTGCGAGATACATATATTTCAATTCACCAGTTCCGGTTCAGCCGCGGCGACGCGGAATGCTGCCCGCTGATATCGACGGGCTTCAGCTTCCGCCGGAAAACTCGCCAGGGATCTTCGCGAGCTACACGGCAACGGAATACGGCGATTCAGCGGATTCGATCCGCCTTTTTGGGTTCGCACCGAACTTTGCGGAACCGGCGAACTCAACTTTCGCTGAGCTGACGGAAAGTCCGATCCTCCTAGAGCCTTTCGACCCGACGAGCCCTGATGGCCGGACGGACATCGCACAACCGCCGCCGGGCGAGTTCCTCGATTCACAAAGCGACCGCCTCAACAACCGGTTGGCTTATCGAAATTTCGGAACTCACGAATCGCTCGTTGTTGCGAAAACTGTTCGGATGACGCCCGCGTCGCAAACGTATCGGGCGGGCGTACGGGTTACAGAACTTCGAAGAGCATCCGCGGGATTTTCGCCGGCGGTACAGGCAACGCTCGGTAATGGCACGAGTTCGCGGTGGATCAGCTCGGCGGCCCTCGATCACGAGGGCAATCTCGCGGTGCAATATAATTTCGTCAGCGACGAGAAGAAGCCGTCAATTCTATACTCCGGCAGGCTAACGACTGATCCGCCAAATACGCTCCGTGAAGAGGCACAGTTGGTCGAAGGCACAGGCGTTCAGCGGACCTTCGGCTTCCGATGGGGCGACTACGCTTCTATCACGCCTGACCCGGTCGATGACTGCACTTTCTGGTTCACGGGCGAATACTACTCACAAGCGAGTCAGGACCAGAGCGAGCTCGGATGGCTGACGCGGATCGGTGCTTTCAAGTTCGATGAATGTACTTCGGCGACGCGGGCGGCGATCTCGGGCAGCGTGACCGACAAGGCGACGGGCCTTCCGATCGGAAACGCACTAATGAAAGCAGGTGAATATTCACGGACTACGAACGCAACCGGCAGCTACGGGAGTCTTACGGTGTTGCCGGGCAGCTATGAACTCAGGGCAGAAGCGGTCGGTTACCGAACCGAGATCGGCCAGGTGACACTCTCCGCTGGCCAGACCGAGCCGAGGAACTTCGCACTCGTGCCCATCGCCGAATTTAAGATCGAATCAGCCGAGTTGATCAATGATTCGTGCCCGACCTCGCCGTCACCTCGGCCTGGAGATAGCGTCACGTTGCGACTGACGCTAAGGAACATTGGTGCCCGGGATTCACTTTCGGTGACTGCGGCCGTTGTTGCAGACGACATCATCATCCAACCCGGCCCGCCTCAAACGCTTGGGGTCGTGGCACGGAACGCGAGCATAACTGCAGTTTTCACTTTTTCGGTCTTGGGAAGTGCAAACTGTGGTTTAGCCATAAACCCGACGATCACACTCACGGAAAGTGGACAAACTCTCGGCGAATTGAGCGTACCGCTTAGAGCGGGAGCCGAGCTGATCGCATTCAGCGAGAGCTTCGACGAAGCGAATGCTCCACAACTACCGACCGGCTGGACCACTTCAACGACCGAAAACCACCAACTCTGGCGGACATCTTCGGCGAGAACCGAGTCAGCCCCGAACGCGCTTTTCTCACCCGCCCCAATACAGCGAGGCGTTAATGAGATCATCTCGCCGGCGTTCCAGGTAAATACCGCGGCCGCGGAGCTTCGTTTTCGTCTTTGGTATGAACTGGAGACCACCTTTCTCCGCAACCGCCTGTATGATGGCGCCGTGCTTGAGCTCAGCATCGCGGGAGGCGAGTGGCAGGACATTCTCGCCGCGGGCGGTTCGTTCTTGACCGGTGGTTACGATGGGACGATCGACGGCTGCTGCCAGAATCCTCTTGCCGGCCGGCTCGGCTGGTCGGGACGTAGCGGCGTTAACCAAGCCCCGGAATGGATCGATAGCATCGCCCGCCTTCCGGCGTCTGCGGCGGGGCAGAGCGTTAGGCTTCGCTGGAGGGTCGGAACGGACATCGGGACCTTCCGCGAAGGCATTTACATCGACGACCTGAAGGTGATCGACGGATTCACCTGCGAGTGTCCGCCCGCAACTCCGAATTCAGCACCTTATGATTTCGATGGCGACGGCAAGACAGATATCGCGTCTTATGCATTCACCGACGTTGCCGATGCTGCGGACATACGCCTTATTGAAAGCGGAACCGGAGCGATCCGGAGCATCAATTTTGGTTCGCCGGGTGACCGTTCAGCCGCGGCAGATTTTGACGGCGACGGAAAGGCGGACATTGCGGTCTTCCGGCCCTCGACAGGAGTATGGTACGTCCTGAGGAGCAGCGATGTAGGCGTCGAAATTCGCCAGTTTGGGATCAGCGAGGACATTCCTGTTCCGGCAGATCTCGACGGCGACGGCCGGGCAGAGATCGCGGTCTTTCGTCCATCGACCAGTGTTTGGTACGCGGTGCGGAGTTCGGACGCGCAGGTCGTGATAGTCCAGTTCGGCATTATGGGTGATATTCCCACGCCAGGTGAGTACGATGGCGACGGACGGGCCGATATCGCGGTTTTTCGGCCTTCGAACGGCTTCTGGTACGTTCTGCGTTCAGGCGACGGCGGTGTTACATTCACGCAGTTCGGACAGGATGGCGATGTTCCGGTCGCTGCCGATTTCGATGGCGACGGTCGAACGGACAATGCGGTCTTTCGTCCCTCGAACGGAGTTTGGTACGTTCTAGGTTCACAAGCCGGGTTCTCTGCCGTGGCTTTCGGGGTCGCGGAGGATATTCCGCTTAACGCAGACCTTGACGGCGACGGTCGGTCAGACATCGCAGTATTCCGGCCTTCAACTCGGGTTTGGTATTCGATCCGCAGCAGTGACAGCCAGGTCACGATCACAGAGTTTGGCCAACCGGGCGACCAACCGATTTCCGCAGCCGTTCGTTAAGATCTATTTTTTGTGACGTTCGGCAAGTATTTTTGCTATCTCATTGAGCGAAACGCCTTTCTCATTCAGCAATACGAGGTAATGAAATAGCAGATCTGCGGCCTCGCTCTTGAAAGCCGCAATGTCCGGTTCCTTGGCGGCGATGACCGTCTCGACCGCTTCCTCGCCGACCTTCTGCGCGATCCGATTGATGCCCTTTGCGAAGAGAGAGGCGACGTACGAGCCTTCGACAGGCTCCGAGCGGCGATTCGCAATTACTCTTTCAAGTTCTGAAAGAAACCCGATCCTATTTGGTTCGTCGGTGTCGCCGAAACATGTTGCGGAGCCTTTATGGCAGACGGGGCCTTGCGGCCTTGCACGAACAAGCAGCGTGTCGTCGTCGCAATCGGCTTCGATGGAAATCACTTCGAGGTAATTGCCGCTTGTTTCCCCCTTGGTCCATAGCCGCTGTTTTGCACGCGAAAAGAAAGTGACCCGGCCACTCGCTTCGGTTGCGGCAAGCGCATCGCCGTTCATAAAGCCGAGCATCAGGACACTTCCATTCTCGGCGTCCTGGATGATCGCCGGAACGAGCCCATCTGCGGATTTCTGAAAATCGAGGTTCATATTCTCACCGCTATTCCGCGCATCCGAAGAAACGACTTGAGGTCGGGAATGCCGATCTCGCCAAAGTGAAAAACGCTCGCAGCGAGGGCCGCATCTGCGTGTCCGGCGAGGAAAACGTCGGCAAAGTCATCGATTGAACCGGCCCCACCGGACGCGATCACCGGGATGCCGGCCGACGTCGATATCTGACGCGTCAGGCCGTTCTCAAAACCGCCCTTTGTGCCGTCAGCGTTCATCGAGGTCAGAAGGATCTCGCCGGCCCCGAACTCCTCGCCCTGCTTCGCCCATTCAGAAGCATCAAGCTCGGTCGCGATGCGGCCGCCATTAAGGAAAACACGCCAGCCTGCTTCGGTCTGCTTTGCATCGATCGCCAGAACAACGCATTGCGAGCCGAAGTTCTCGGCCGCCCGCGTAAGAAGATGCGGGTCGCGGACCGCAGCAGTATTGATCGAGACCTTGTCGGCCCCGGCGTCGAGCATTGCGGCGATATCATCGACCTCCGAGATACCGCCGCCGACGGTGAAAGGAATGTTGATCTCCTTCCCAACGCGGCGGACCAGTTCGGCCAATGTTTTGCGCTTATCGTTCGTTGCCGTGATGTCGAGAAAGACAAGCTCGTCGGCACCTTCATCGCTGTAACGGGCGGCGAGTTCGACCGGATCGCCCGCATCGCGGAGGCCAATGAAATTCGTGCCCTTAACGGTGCGGCCATCCTTGACGTCAAGGCACGGAATGATGCGTTTAGCCAGCATATTTTGAAAGCTCCTCGAGTTCGATCCGGCCTTCATAGATCGCCTTTCCAACGATCACCCCGCTGCAACCGACCGCATCAAGCCTTTCGATGTCTGATGTCTCCGAAACCCCACCGCTTGCGATCAGCCGGAGCTCAGGGAGCTCGGAGATTATCTCTTCATAAAGCTCGAGCCCCGGCCCGGCGAGCCCGCCGTCCTTGCTTATGTCCGTCACGAATACCTGCGTGACGCCCTTGTCGAACCAGCCGTGGAGAAACGTAACGACCTCAAGTTCGGTCTCGGTCTGCCAACCGTCGATAGCGACCTTGCCCTCGCGGGCGTCAGCGCCGAGTAGAATGCGTTCGCCTCCATATTTGGCAAGCCAACGCTCCAGAGCTTCCGGCGAGCGAACAGCAACGCTCCCGATGCTTGCCATTGCAGCACCCGCCTCGAATACAGCCGTGATGTCGTCGTCGGTCTTGATGCCGCCGCCGAAGTCCACCGTGAGACCGGTCGAAGATGCGATAAGTTCAAGTACGGTCAGGTTTGCCGGATGCCCGACCTTAGCCCCATCAAGGTCAACGATGTGCAAACGGCCAAGTCCGGCGTCCTCGAATCGCTTTGCCATGTCGAGCGGACTCGCGTCGTAGATCTTGATCGACTTGAAGTCGCCCTCGGTCAGGCGGACACAGCGGCCGCCTATTATATCGATCGCCGGAATTACTTCGATCATAATTTCAAAAAGTTCTTTAAGATTCTCTCGCCCACCGCTCCTGACCTTTCCGGGTGAAACTGGACGGCGTGAAAATTTTCGTACTCGAGAGCGGTTGTAAAGCCCAAGCCATAGGTTGAATAGGCGACGGCCTCCGGGCCGCTCTCGACATAGTATCCATGGACGAAATAAACGTACGCCGCTTCCTCGATGCCCGCGAATAGCTTTCCTTTCAAATTGCTGATCGTGTTCCAGCCCATATGCGGGACCTTCAATCCGCCGGCGGGAAACCGGCGAACGCGAAGCGGCACGATTCCCAGACATTCGGCTTCGTTCTCTTCAGAGGAGGCACACATCAACTGCATCCCGAGGCAAATGCCTAGGACCGGCTGGCGAAGCCCCCGGATAGCCTCGTCAAGCCCGCGTGCTTTCAAAAATCGCATCGCGGATGATGCCTCGCCGACACCCGGGAAGATCACTTTATCCGCGGCTTGAAGTTCCTCGGCTGAATCGGTCAAAACCGATTCGACGCCTAGCCGGCCGAGCGCATTGACGACCGAGGCCGTATTGCCGGCGTTGTATCTGACGATCGCGACCTTCACAGCACTCCTTTGGTCGAGGGCAGCTCACTGCCCTCGCGTCTGACGGCCATTTTTAGCGCACGAGCGAATGCCTTGAAGATCGATTCGATCTTGTGGTGTTCTATGGTCCCTTCGGCCTTGATGTTCAGGTTGCAGCGGGCACCATCGGCAAAGGACTTAAAGAAGTGAAAGAACATCTCGGTCGGCATTTCACCGATCTTCTCGCGCTTGAACTCGGCGTCCCATTCCGTCCAACTGCGGCCGCCGAAATCGACCGCGACCTGCGCCAGGCAGTCATCCATCGGCAGGCAAAAACCGTATCGCTCAATGCCCCGCTTATCACCGAGCGCTTCGGTGAACGCTTCGCCGAGCGTGATCGCAACATCTTCGATCGTGTGGTGTTCATCGACGTGTAGGTCGCCCTCGGCCCGGACCTCAAGATCGACCGAGCCGTGCTTCGCTATCTGTTCGAGCATGTGGTCGAAAAAGGCGATGCCGGTATCGATCGCGGACCTGCCCGAACCGTCAAGGTCGAGCGTTATCGTGATATTGGTCTCCTTTGTTTGCCGCCTTCGCGTGGTTAGCCGAGGCCGGGAGCGAAGAATGTCGTAAATCTCGCTCCACGATGAGACGGCGTCAGTATCATCAGCGAGTTCCGATGGCAGCGGGAAGTTCTCGTTCCTGATATAGATGGCCTTCGACCCGAGATTTTTCGCAAGCTGAACGTCCGTCGGCCGGTCGCCAATGACATAGGAATTTGCAAGGTCAAAGTTGCCTTCGGTGTATTTGGTCAGCATCCCCGTGCCCGGCTTTCGTGTCGGCGCGTTCTCGTGCGGAAAGGTTCGGTCAACATAAACATCCGCAAAATCGACTCCTTCGCCGGCCAGCGTCTCAAGCATAAAATTCTGGGCGGGCCAGAAGGCCGTTTCCGGAAAGCTCTCGGTTCCCATTCCGTCCTGATTAGTAACAAGGACCAGAACGAAATCGGTCTCGCGGGCGATCTTTGCAAGATAAGTCAGCGCACCGGGAATGAACCTGAGCTTATCGAGAACATCTACCTGAAAGTCCTCGGGCTCGCGGATGATCGTCCCGTCGCGGTCGATGAAAAGAACTCGTTTCATATTCCTCCAAGCAGTACGGGCAGAATCTCGTCGGCGGAGACCGCTGCTTCGATCGAGCGAAGACTCGCGAGAAGCCGGTCATTCTCTTCGGGGGTGCCGACGGTTATGCGAAGACAGCCGTCGCAAAAAAGGACGCGGCTGCGGTCGCGGACCACGATCCCCGTGCGGATCAGCTCTTTGTAGATGCCCGCAGCATCCGACGTCTTGACCAAAAGAAAATTTGCGTCGGACGGAAATACTTTCTCAACCACCGAGAGCCGGGAAAGCTCTTTGGCCAGACGCCAGCGTTCCGAGATCGCCTGGTTGATCCATTGACTGATCTGTTTATCCGACCTTAAGGCTTCGAGCACCGCCCGTTGGGCAATGCCGCTAACGTTATAAGGCGGCTTAACGCGGTTCATCAATTCGATGATCGCGTCATCGGCGAACGCCATCCCGACCCGCAGCCCCGCCATCGCCCATGCCTTTGAGAAGGTCCTCAGAACGACGATGTTCGGGTGCGATGCGATCGAGGCCACAAGCGACTCGGCATCCGCGAACTCGGCGTAGGCCTCATCGACAACGACTATTCCGCTGAAGCTCTCGGCGATGCGGAGTATCGACGTTCGATCCATCACGTTGCCCGTCGGGTTATTTGGCGAACAGATGAACACGATCTTCGTTTGCCGGGCAAGCGAGCCGAGGACTCCGTCGGCATCAAGCGAAAAGTCCTCACGGAGAGGCACTTCTTTGACAGCGACGTCGTTGATGTCGGCGGAAACGCGATACATCCCGTAAGTCGGTGGACAGATTATGCACTCGTCTCGGCCGGGCTCGCAAAATATTCGAAAAAGAAGATCGATAGCTTCATCGCTGCCGTTGCCGATAAAGATATTCTCAGGCCGGACGCCACGCATTGCGGCGATCGCCTCCTTCAATTCTCTTTGCAGCGGATCCGGATAGCGGTTAAGCCCCGGTCCGGCCGGCGAGCCGAACGCATTCTCGTTGGCATCTAGAAAAATCTCCGCCTCGCCCTCAAACTCAGACCGAGCCGACGAATAGGGCTTGAGCCGAGCGATGTTCGGACGAACTATCTGGTTCAGGTCAAACATCTTTCGCCTCCACGCTCTTACGCCTGACGGCGGCCGCAAAGCGGTGTGCCTCAAGGCCCTCGCCCGCCGCCATCGCCTCGACAACAGGGCCAAGATTCCTGATCCCTTCGGCGTCGAGATGCTGATAGGTGATCGTTTTTGTAAAGCTCGATGTTGAAACGCCGCTGAAAGCTCGGGCCGCACCACCGGTCGGAAGCGTATGGTTCGTCCCCGAAGCGTAATCGCCCACGCTTTCACACGAGTAGTTCCCGATGAAGATCGAGCCGGCGTTCGTGATCTTTGCCGCAACATCTTCGGCTTCGCGAACCGCAAGTATGAGGTGCTCGGCGGCGTATTCGTTCAGGATATCGACGCCTTCCTCGATCGACTCGACGAGGATCGCCTTGGAATTCTCGATAGCACGGGATGCCACGTCCTTTCGCGGTAGGTTTTCGAGTTGGATGTTGACCTCAGCGATGGCATCTTCGATAACTTTTCTTGAATCTGAGACGAGAATGACCTGACTGTCCGGCCCGTGCTCCGCCTGCGAAAGTAGGTCGGCTGCAACGAACTCGGGAATGCTCAAGTCGTCTGCAAGGATGGCGACCTCAGATGGCCCGGCCGGCATATCGATCGCAACGCCCGCCCGCATCACCTGCAGCTTTGCCTCCGTTACGAACTGATTGCCAGGCCCGAAGATCTTGTAAACGGCCGGCACGGTCGCCGTTCCATACGCCATCGCACCTACGGCCTGTGCACCGCCGATCTTGAATACGCGACCGACGCCGCAGAGCCTTGCCGCGAAGAGCGTCGCCGGATCGATCTTGCCCGTTGCGTTCGGAGGCGAGCACATTATCACTTCGCGGCAGCCCGCGATCGCGGCCGGAACGGCGAGCATCAGGGCGGTTGAAAAAAGCGGAGCGCTTCCGGCCGGTACGTATAGGCCGACCTTTTCGATCGGCAATGTCCGCTTCCAGCAGCGGACTCCGGGCATAGTTTCGATCGGTTCGGCGTCCTGCCGCTGAAT
Organism: Acidobacteriota bacterium; assembly: GCA_019639135.1. Lineage (GTDB taxonomy): Bacteria > Acidobacteriota > Blastocatellia > Pyrinomonadales > Pyrinomonadaceae > OLB17. Next base: position 91,085 of record JAHBSL010000013.1, on the reverse strand, counting down.
CGCGTGGAACTTCTCGATGTTCGCTCTGGCCGCTTTTATCGCGTTCTTAAGGTCATCGGGCACCGCGGCTTCGGCCTCTTCAAATTCGCTCTCGGTCACTTCGAAATCTGTTATCGGATACAGGTCGAACTGACGAGAGCAGTGCCGCAGTGCCTCATCGCCGCCGCGGCGAACGTCGTCCAGAATGTTTGCGACGGTTCGCTCAAGAAACTTTGTGTCCATTGAGGGCCTTCGCAACAGTTCAGCCCAGTCATCTCGCTTTGGATATTCAACGATCTTCATTGCATTTACCTGATCATCTGATCGATCGAAAGTACAAGGATGCCCTCGGCACCTGCCTCCTTCAAATTCTCTACGACTTCCCAGAAATCGTGCTCGCTAATGACCGAATGGAGCGAAACCCAGCCCGGCTCTGCCAACGGCATTATGGTAGGGCTCTTGATTCCAGGCAGTAGCGATGCGATCTCGGTGACCTTATCTTCCGGTGCGTTAAGAAGAATGTACTTGTTCCGTTCCGCAGCCAGAACACTGCGAATACGAAAAAGAAACTGTTCCAGCAGCTTGTTTTTTTCGGCTGAAAGGTCACGTCTGGCAATCAGCACCGCCTCGGATCTCATTACGGTCTCGATCTCGCGGAGCCCGTTCGAAAATAGCGTACTGCCGGAGCTGACAAGGTCGCAGACTGCGTCGGCCAGGCCGATCGACGGTGCTATTTCGACCGACCCGCTTATCTCATGTATCTCGGCCGAGACCGCTCGAGCGGTGAGAAACTCGCTCAAGATCCGCGGGTAGCTGGTCGCGATCCGCAGGCCGCTGAGATCGGAAGCCTCCGAATACTCTAACGATTTCGGAACGGCTATCGACAATCGGCAGCGTCCGAATCCAAGCTTCTTGACGACATCGACCGGCTTCGGTTCCTCGGCGAGGATGTTTTCGCCGACTATCCCAAGATCGGCTACGCCATCGGCCACATAGTCAGGAATGTCGTCGTCCCGCAGAAAGAACAGTTCCAACGGAAAATCCTCTGCTTCAGCCCGAAGCTTGCCCTGCCCGTTCGAAAAGCCGATACCGCACTTCTTCAATAGAGCTGTCGAGCCCTCAGCCAATTTGCCTTGTTTTTGTATTGCGATCTTTAACTTCATATGTCCAAAAAATAAAAAAAGACGCCCCGGAAATTCCAATTGAATTTCGCGTCGTCGATATGAAAAGTTTAGTTTCGTTACTGAGCTAAAACGAGATTCACAACACGCGCGTATGGTGCACATGATGATGGTGGTGAAGGTGGATGTTAAGGCTCGAAAGCTGCATCACTACCTATATAGAAGCGCATCGGCCTTGCAAACGCAAGCCTGCCCGCTTTTGCAATGTGATAAAATGCTCTGAAAACGATGGCAACAGAAACCGGCGGCGAGAACGAACTTTTGAACGATTTCGGCAAACGCATTCAGCGTTGCTACGGGTGTTTTATCGCGTTTCACCTCAAGGATATGTACCTTGGTGAGGACGCAACCTTCTTTTGTGAGAACTGCAAGGACGATTCGATGTTCCACTTCGATGATTTCGTTAAACTGATGGATTCATCAAAGCTTCGCGAAGCCGAAGAAGAAAGACATCACCACTAAGCATCAACGAAGATCTGTGGACGTAAAACTGCACATCAGCGGCCCCTACGAAAGCAGGGTGGTCACGGTCGAGAACGAACTCTCGATCGGCCGGACCGAACTTGCCGACGTTGTCATTGACGACAGCGGACTCTCGAAAAAGAACACGACATTTTTCGTTGACGATGGCGAGCTCTGGGTAGCAGACGAAGGCTCGACGAACGGTACGTTCATTAACGGCGAAAAGGTCGCCGGGCGGCCGCAGATCGTCCGCAGCGGAGACGAGGTAACCCTTGGAAGTTCGACTACCGTTAGGGTCGAGATCGCAGGGGCCGCAGTTTCTGCGGTAAGCTCGCCGAGCGATGCACATAAGCCGCAGGCGGCTGAACCGGTTTTCCAGGAATCGACACCGGTGTCACCGATGCCTCCGGCAAAAAGCGGCGTCCCGATGGTCCTGGTCGCTTCGGGCATACTCACGTTCGTCATTCTGCTCTTCGGTGGAGCGGCATTGGTGATCGTTTCGCAATGGGACTCGCCGGGTCCGAAAGGGCCGGGAGGCGGGTCGCGGGTCACAGCATCTGCACTTATACCCGTGCGGGTCATCGATCCCCTTGGCGGCGAGGACGAAAGCGACCTCGATGACCTTATCTCCTCTTGGGAGGTCGCGGAAGACGAACTCGTCGCTTCGGACGTTTCCGATATCAAGGTGGCTTCGCCCGAGGCCGAAGAAGCTGAACTCAACGTTTCGGCGGCTTTCCTAGCCGACCGGCAAAGGCTTGCCCTCGAAGGCCGCCCGCCGGTCAACATTCGCCCGCCTGGGTTGAACGTTCCAAAGGAACTTTTTGGCGACGGTGTCATCAAGCAGAAGCGAAAACTCGCCGAGATGAACACCGGCGGATACCGCCAGCCAATGGACTTTGCGGACCTTGCCGAAAAGCGAATGAGCCGCGAGCTTCTTGAGATGCCGATGGCGGCGGAGAGTTTTTACCTTGATGTTGGCGGTTCCGCTCAAGACAAGCAATTTTCGTCCTTTAGTTTTAGCGAAGGAGTGGCGGACATTGTCCCCGGCCATCCTAAATACGATACGCTGAAGCGGCTTGCGGACAACTTTGCCGGGCAAAAGTACGACCTGAACAACCCTTCGGATCGGAAGCAGATGCGGCGGCGACTGCTCCGAATGTTTCAGCCTCGGGCGAAGCCGATCTTAAAGGAACTCGCCGATGCTTACTTTCAACAGTACAAGCGCCCTCTTCGTGTGACTTCGCTCACGCGTTCGATGGATTATCAGATCCTGCTTAACTCGAACAATGCTAATTCATTCAAGGTCCGCGGTGAAGGATCGCTTCCGCCGCATACCTCCGGCTGTGCTTTTGACCTCGCCCGCAAGCACATGCCGGTCGATGAGCAAAATTTCCTGATGCAGAAGCTTGCCGAGATGGAGCGTGCGGGCCAGCTTGATGCCCTTATCGAATACGGCGTAAATGCCTGTTTCCACGTCTTCATTTATCACGACGGCAACCCGCCGCGGGCATTGAACCTTTACAATACCGACTACGAGAGCTTTGGGCTCCTTACCTCGCTACGCCGAACCGGCCACGACGATGAAGAGCACATCCACTAAAGATCGAGCATTTTGATATGCCGCATGCGCTTCATAAACTGATTGTGTGACGGAACCCGGCGAAGACAATAAGCAGACGCTGACCGACCTGGCGAAGCATCTTTCCCGGCTGCCGGCGGATAAACGACGGGCCGCGGTCGAGGTGAGTGCCGCTCTTGCCGGCGTCAGCCTTCGCGTCAGCCGTGATTTTGTCGAAGCGGTGCCGAAGGCGGCCAAGTTACTTTCGGCCGATGACCTCCGCGCATGGGGAGAACTTGGCCGCAGGGTCGCGATGGGTAATGCGGACCTTGGGTCAAAGTTTTTCGAAAACGGTGTCGCTCGGTTGTCCGTAGTTCCGGCTCCTTCGCGCCAACACGTTTTCCAGATCTGTACTCGCCAATTGGTACTTTCGAGTTCTGTTGCTCTGGAAACCTTTAACTTAATTCCGGAACTTGCGGGGCATATAAAGGATCCCGAATTTCTAGCATCGGTTCTTGCGCTCGCAGTTGATATCGCAAACCGATCGGCTAAGCACAGTGCGGATTTTCTAAAACACTCTCCCAATGTCGCAAACGCGGTGGCTGCCATCGGTGATAATAGGGATTCGCTTGACCCTGATATCACTAGGGCCTTGATCGATCTTGCCTCGGCCTTTGCTGCAAGAACGGGCGGAATGGCTGCGGACCTTTGGGCGCATTTGCCGGAAGCTCTTGAAGGATTGGATCGTGAAGCCGCGATCCGGCTTTCAGAACAAGCTGCCAAGATGCTTGAGCACGGCGGAAGCGTAACGCTCCATTTCCTGACAGCCGGTAGTGCGGTGCTAAGAACAGATACGAAGGTCTTTGACGATTGGTGTTCCGTGCTTAGACAAATTGCTCCGCAGGGCAATGCTATACACATCGCGTTTCTCCGAGCCACACCGAAGTTCTTTGCGCAAATAGCAGGTATCCGCCTGGAAGGTGCCGGTGACGGAAGCATCAAGACCGCCGCCCTGAAACGGGTTCTCCGGCTAATCGGGGAGATCGCTAGGATAGATGCCGAAAGCGCACTTGCCGCATTTCGCTCCTCGGCTTTTACTCTTCGGTCGGTTTCGCTCGACCAATTTGAGGAGTGGATCGAGACCGGCCTCAAGCAGTTGGAAGGCGAAAGTGTAAAGGCAAGGCGGAGCTATTTTGCTCTCGAAACACGTCAGTCGAACGACCAGCTTCAACAAACTCGATCCGGCCTTCATCTTGAAGCGGTTCAGCATGTTCTCAGACTTTATATTGAGGCTCTAACAGGCCGCGAGGTCGAGATCGCTCCGCAATCGGCAATGCCGCAGGAGTCGCGGATCGGCGACGGAAAGACGATCTACCTGCCAAACGCAATAGCGGAACACGATACGGAGGAGATGGACTTCCGGCTCTATAAAGTTCTTGCCGCTTATGGCGCCGGGCAGATCGAGTTCGATACCTTCGCGAAGGATACCGTCGAGCTAAAAGCTGCCTTTGCCGAACTCGCCGAGCTTTATTCGGCTACCGCGGAACAAATAGACGCATTTTCGCTTGCCGGCTATATCGACGAGGTTCAGAAGGGCGAGCGTGCTCTAACCGATGACGAGATCCGCGAGGAAATAAGGAAGCGAAGAAAGAGCCTGCCCAAGGACTCGGACTACCGAGCGGTGTTGAACCTTTTCCCTGAACCGCGGCTCGCCCGAAAGGTGTTCACTACGATGGAGAATGCCCGGATCGACGGGTTGCTTCGTCGCAACTACCGCGGGCTAAGGAAGGACCTCGACCTGATGCAGACGTTTCTCCAAAAGAACCGGCCGTTCATCTTCGATGTTCCGTATCACCAGGTTCCCTTCGAGCTCCTGTTTCAGATAACACTTTGTGGAGGTGCGACCGACGATGCACGGAGCTTTTACGGACAGATCGTTTCGGAGATCGAGGCCGTAATTGACAGCTACGTTCGCCGCACGCACGATGGCAATGGAAACCCGCCGACCGTCGCCGATTCGCTCTTTGCGACGAGCCGCGTTTACAACCTTTTCCAGAACATCGCGCCCGAGCAGGTACAGGAAGCCGAGAGCGAAGAGCCGGACGAAAAGGCCGACTTTGCCTATGACGAAACGCCTGCCGAGGAAGCGATCACCGAGGACAAGGCCAAACGCGAGGAACGGCCGCAGACGATGCAGGACCTTCGCGACCTCTTTAACGCGTGGAACAGCGATGAGGAAGACGGCGAGCCCGACGATCTGCAGGGTTCAGAGGCATGGTCGAACAACGACATGCCGGAGCTTCCGCTCGAACCGGGCGACGAGGCATTTGCCTATGATGAATGGGACCGCGAGCTGAACGACTACCGCGTCGGGTGGAGCCGGGTGATAGAGAAACGGGTAAAGCAAGGCGACCGAACGTTCGTCGAACTCGCCCGTTCGCGATATCGCGGAGTGATATCATCCATCCGGCATCAGTTTCAACTGATGAAGCCTGAAAACCTTACGAGGATCAACCGCGAACTCGACGGCGAGGATTACGATCTTAACGCATTGATCGATTTCGTCATCGACCGCAAGGCCGACGGCCGACAGTCAGAGAACATTTATACAAAACGCCTTCGCCGGCAGCGTGATGTCGCTGTTTCAATTCTACTCGACCAGTCGTCTTCGACCGCAAGGACCATCACGCGAAATCCGCTGCAGCCTTACACCTATCCGGGGCGGCGCATCATCGAGATCGAGAAAGAAGGCCTTGTGCTGATGAGCGAGGCCCTTGAGGCCGTCGGTGATGTTTACTCGATCAACGGCTTCACTAGCGAGGGCCGGCGAAACGTAAAGTTCTACGTGGTGAAGGACTTTGACGAAAAGTACTCTGATGAGACGGAACGGCGCATCGGCGGGATCACGTTTCAGAATAACACCCGGCTCGGAGCGGCCATACGCCACGCCGCCCACAAATTGCTCCGGCAGGAGAACCGCACCAAGCTGCTCATCATTCTCACCGATGGCCGGCCATATGACCATGACTACGGCGACGCCCGCTACGCCCGCGAGGACGTCCGCGAAGCCCTGATCGAAGCAAAAACGAACGGAATCACTCCTTTCTGCATTACCATCGACCGCGAATCAGAGGCCGAACTCCGCGACCTCTACGGCGACGTCGGTTACACGATCATCGACGATGTGCTTTCCCTGCCCGAGCGAATGCCGAACATCTATCGGCGGCTGACCAGCTAGAATGCCCCGGCAACGTCCTTCAAGAGAACACCGACGCCATAGGCAAGCCCGGCCGCAAGTGCACCGACGAAAAAGGTTTCGAACCCCGAGCGGAACCACGAGTGAGTGGACCAGCGGCTCTTGAACGAGCCGATAAGGAAGAACGTAATTCCGGTCATCACACAGGCGACGAGGAACGAAGACTTCGCTCCGAAAAGATACGGCAAGAGCGGCACTAGGCCGCAGATGACGAACGCGCTGAAGGTGCTCCCGGCGGCGAGCCAGGGCGAGCGTATCTCCGCCGGGAGCCCGTATTCTTCAGTCAGCATCGTCTTGACCCAGCGATCCTTATCTGCCGTGATCAGGGCGACCGCCGTTTCGAGTTCCTCGCCCTCAAAACCTTTCGCCCGATAGATCTCGCGAACCTCTTCGCGTTCGCCTTCCGGTTCTAACTCGATGTGCCGATGTTCGATGGCCTCAATCCTTCTGTAATCGTCTATCTCCGCCCTCGTGCCGAGAAAGTTGCTCGCCGCCATCGAAAAACCGTCCGCAACCAGATTTGCAAATCCCAGGATCAACACTATCTTTGTCGAAAGCTCGGCACCGGCCACGCCCGATACGACGGCAAACGTCGTCACGGCCCCGTCCACCCCGCCGTAAATAAAATCGCGGACGTAGTTGTGGTTCGCTCCTGCGATTCGGGCCGCGATCGCCTCTCGGGTATGTTCGTGTTCAAGGCTTGTCACGTAGCGATGATATTACGCATTTCTCGAGCGGCAAAGCCCGGCCTAAATGCTTTCGATAGCCCGACGAAGCATCTCATTTACGTCGACGGCAAATCGTTCAAGTTCATCGCCTCCGGTCACGGACAACATCTTCTTTGCGTCGATGGCCGCAACAAAGGTAGAACCGTTTTCCTCATAAACGACGACATTGCACGGAAGCAAAAGCCCAAGGTCCATGTCCTTTCCCAGAGCTTCAAACGCGTACTTCGGGTTGCAGGCTCCGAGGATGATGTAGTTGCCGAAGTCCTCATCAAGCTTCTCCTTGAACTTGGCTTTGAGGTCGATCTCGGTCAGGACGCCGAAGCCTTCTGCTTTGAGCGCCTCTTTCGCCTTTGCGAGAGCCGCATCGAATGAGAGATGGACCTCTCGTTTTTTTCCATATTCAGTTTTGCCGTTCATCTCTGCCTCCATATGTCTACGGTGGATGCTCTACTGATCTCTTTGTGTTGATCCTACGTCGAGACTCGACGTTGCATGCTCGGCGAAGTCAGGTGTTGAATCCCAGTCTCGGCAGTATCACAAGCTGAAGCAGTAGCCACGCCGAAACGAAAACTATGATTATCAGAAGTCCTTCCATATTCCTATTACCTGAAGACCGTCTCGCGGACGATCATATAAATACCCATCACAAGCACGAACCACCCGAATGCGGTCTTGAGCCTATGGCCCGCGATGTAGTTGTTGAGCCAAGAACCGACGAAAATGCCGGAGACCGATGCCCCGGTGAATGCGAGCAGGAACGGCCAATCGATCGGCATTCCTGCCTGAAGATCGCCCGTAAAGCCGAGGAGCGATTTCATTGCGATGATAAAAAGCGATGTTCCGACCGCCCTCTTCATGTCGAGCTTTGCAAAGAGCACCAAGGCTGGAATGATCAGGAAACCACCGCCCGCTCCTACAAGACCCGTTAGCGTTCCAACTCCTGCACCTTCAATAAATATAAGCCCGAAGTGGTGTGATTCGTCGGGTTCTTCAATCGACTCCGGTGCGGGCGAAGCTCCGCCGCGGATCATCGACCACGAGGTCGCGATCATCAGTCCGGCGAAGAGCAGCAGAAGCCCCGTGCCCTTTGAAACACCAAAGTCCGCCGAGCCGATCGAGTCCGGAATTGCGGGCATGATCCATGCTCTGGTCACATAGACCGCAATGATCGATGGAACCCCGAAAAGTAGCGCGGTCTTGAAATCGACAAGCTTGCGAAAGGCGTTCTGAATTCCGCCGACAAGTGCCGTCGAACCCACGACGAACAGCGAATATGCCGTTGCTAGAACCGGGTCGACACCGGCAAGATATACAAGCACCGGCACCGTTAAGATGCTGCCGCCTGCTCCGATAAGCCCCAGCGAGATACCGATCGCCGCCGCAAAAATGTAAGCAAGGATCTCCATTATCCGTTACCACGCGGGCCTCGTCCCATACCGGGGCCACGACCGCCGCCTCCACCGCCACAACGCTGGAATGCAGGAAGGTGATTCTCCTCCGACGCACGCTGCAATGCACGGTAGGTGTCCATGATGTCCTGTCGCTCGGTTGTCTTGAAGAGCTTTGTGTAAAGCTCGCGGTTCGCGACCTCACCATCAACACTCGCCTTGCACGCCTCGGCTACCGACTTGAATGTCGGCACCTTGCCCGGCCATGGATTCTCCGGGATGGCGACACCGTATTTTGTGAATAGTGCCTTCAGCATATCGGCATGCCTCATCTCGGCACGGACGATGTTGACGAACGGCCGCGGGTCGCCAAACTCGCGGTTGACCTGCTCGTAGGTTGCCGTCGCCATGTACTCATCGTTCAAAGCAAGCAGAAGCCCCTCGATCTCGGCATTCGTAAGGACGCCCTTGTACTTCTCAAAATAGAAGTCGCAGATCCGGCATTCCGGAGCCTGTTGTGCTTCCGCGGTCTCGGGCGCGTTGCTTATCGTAACCGGCTCGGGTGATGCCGCCGATGCGTTATTCGAGATCGCCGTGCCGCAGGAAGAGGCCGCAAATAGCAGGAGGCCTAATATGCTAAATGAAATCGTTGTTCTCATTTCATTGCTCCCTAAAGGCAGCGGCCGCTCTTTCTCGGCGGCCGCTGGTAAATGTGCTCTTTATGAATTCGCACAGGCTGTTGCCAGGACCTCTGTCGGAAGTTCGGCCTCCATCCAGGCTTTCGTTCCGCCCGTGACATTATAGATCTCCCGGAATCCGGCGTTCTCCAGAATGCTGGTGCCCAAGCTCGAGCGATAGCCGCTTTGGCAGATCACGTAGGTCGGAAGCTCAGGGTTGAGCATGTCGATCTCACGCGAGAGCCGATCGAGCGGGATGTTGAGCGTGCCCGCCGCATGGCCGTTGGCGTGTTCCGCCGGCCGGCGGACATCAACGAACTGAACGCCTTCGCCAGCGACCGCTTCCTTTGCCTTTTCGACCGGGATCTGTTCGACCGTTTTCCTCTCGGCGGTGAAATCGGCGATCAGGATGAAACCCTTTGTCGTTTCAATGCCGACGCGGGCGAGCCGCATAAATGCTTCATCGACCTGTTCCTCCGTTGCGGCGACAAGAGCGACCGGAGTTCCGATCGGGATCAGCGTTCCGGCCCACGATGCGAACTGCCCGCCAAGCCCGATGTTGATCGAGTTCGGCACGTGGCCCGCACCGTATTCGGTGTTTTGTCTTACGTCAACGACGATGCCGTCGAAGCCAATGATCTCATCGGCCGTCATTTTCATCGGCTTTGGCAGGTCCTCGAGCGAGACCGAGCCCTTCAGGTTCTGTGACGCGCTGACGGGGAAGTAAGCCGGTACCTCGGGCTGATCGGATGCGACCACCTTGATGAACTCTTCCTTGGTCATCGGCTTGAGAGCGTAGTTGAACTTACGCTGTTCGCCGAGGGTTGACCACGTTTCCTTTGAGAGCGACTTGCCGCAAAGCGAGCCCGCTCCGTGGGCCGGATAGACCTCGGTCTCATCGGGCAAGGGAAGGATCTTTTCGTGGAGCGAATCGTAGAGCATCGCGCCCATCTGCTCGGCGGTGAAGCCCTTCGAACCGATCAGATCCGGGCGGCCGACGTCCCCGATAAAGAGCGTATCCCCGGTGAACATCTTCATTGGTGCATCGGCGTTCTCGTCGTCCCTGGCGAGGATGGTGATGCCCTCGGGCGTGTGGCCCGGAGTTTCGAGAAACTTAAGTTCGACCGCGCCGACATTTAGTGTGTCGCCGTCCTTTACCTTAAGGGTCGGGAACTCGGTGTTCGCCCGTTGGCCGTAGATGATCTGTGCTCCGGTCTTTGCCGCAAGCTCCAGGTGGCCGCTGACGAAATCGGCGTGTGAGTGCGTCTCGATCACGTACTTGATCTTCTGCCCGTTGGCCTCGGCCTCGTCGATATACTGCTGAACGTCACGCTGCGGGTCGATGATCGCCGCCTCTTCGCCCGAACCGATGTAGTACGAAGCGTGTGCCAAACACCCTAAATAAAACTGCTTGAATTTCATTTCCTTCTCCTCTCTTCTCCTTCCTTAAGCCACTCTTTTGTTCCAGGGCATCTTTGCTATCAGCAGGCCCATGCCGCACCAGTCGATGACCGCCGTAAACGCTAGCCCGAAGCCGACGAACCCGGCAAGGGCGATGAACCATGGATGCACCAGCAGGCTCAGCACGACACCGGTGAAGACCAGCAGGCCAGCCATGAACCTGACCTGCCGCTCGATCGACCACGGTGCATGCTCGTCGCGCTCAAGCGGAAGATCTTCCTTCTTCCATGCCTCAATGCCGCCGACCACGTTGACGACGTTGGTAAAGCCCATCGCTTTCAACCTTGCTTGCGCCTCTGCAGATCGCCTGCCGGTCCGGCACATCACATAGATCGGCTTCGAGTGGTCAAGCTCCTGATGCCGTTCTTCAAGTTCGCCGAGCGGCAGAAGGCTCGCCCCCGAGACCCTTCCACCCGCAAACTCAACCTGTTCGCGGACATCGACGAGATGTATCTCGCCGTTCTCCAACTGTTCCTTAAGTCCTACTACTGTACATTCGCTCATTGCTTTGTTCTTCTCTTTTTCCTTTGTTCTTAAACCAATGCCAAGAGTTTTGACTGCGTTTCCAAGCGGTCGCGGAGAGAGTTGCAAACCGTGTCGCACATCTCGAAGATGCTGGCATCGGCAACGGAGTAGTAATTGAAATTCTTCTCCTGCCGCCGCTTGAGCAAACCCGATTCCTGCATAACCTTGAGGTGCTTCGAGACGTTCGGCTGGCTCGTTCCCGTGCCGGCCGCGATCTCGTTCACCGTCTTTTCGCTCTCGCCGATGAAGTGCAGGATGCGAAGCCGAACCGGCTCGCCAAGCACCTTGAACCGCTCTGCGATCAAAACCATTAACTCGTCTGATAGAGGTTTCCCTTTCATCATTGCTATATTGCCATATACGCATATAGTGTGTCAAGCGGAAAAGGCAGACAGCAGAGAGTGTCTGAATACTCCCCCGAGATTAGACGATTCCGAATACCGGTCTGTTTCATTTCTCAAAGGACCGTCGTTTCCCGAACAAAGTGTAAGTATCGTCCTGAAAAAAAATGTTGATAAAAAAGATGAAACAAGCTGGTTGGGGTTAGCAATGAGTCGTTGGTCTTGAGCAGTTTGTCTATCGCCTCGCTTAGCTAATGTTTGTTCGTCATCGGCCAAGGCTCAAGTGCCAGTTGGCTTTTCATAAATCATTTACCGAGGCCTCAGGCAACGTCGCTGTCCATTGCCAAGCAGTTCGTCCAGAGCATCTTGAACTTACAAGTCCTAAGGTAGGCTCCAATCATAGAGAGCATTTCAGGCGAGAGGTGCGGCCTCATTGAAATGACCACCCGGGCCGATTTTAGCAGCCACTTTCAACTCGAGTTTCGTTCTTATATTTCGAGTGAATGTGACCGCCGTCACCGATGACGGGAGTTATCTGAAGCAGCAAATTTTTACAATCCAAAGATCACCGTTAATTGGAGGTCTGCCGGCATGACGGCCGCGTTTTGACGGGTTCAAAATTACGGCCGCTCATTCTATCGTGCTCGTTATGAGTAGGACACTTTTCGCAAATCGCTTGAACTCCGCAACATTTGATCCAGTGAAGGAGATTGAATCAAGAAGCTTCGCATTCTGAGTGTCATAGACTTCAATTCGAATTCTCTCACCGGTCGCCAACCACGCAAGCTCTTCTCGCTTAAGGTGGAAATGAAGTCGGTCAAAGCCCTTCTCCTTGACCACTCGCAAGACACCGCGCAAATGATTTGACCGCAGAGCGATATCGTCAGTGATCACCTTAACGCCGTAGGCCGACTCGCTCGAATATCGAGCCCGGCTTCCGTTCATGTAAAGAATCGTTGAAAGGTCGCTATCCGAGCCCGGCCCAAAGTACATTATCCCGATATCAAAGTCCGCTGAAGTTCCCTCGCTCCCGAGAGGCATGCGAAGCAGCTCCGATGTCGCGTTCTCGTCGCCGATGGTCACATTCACGTAGCCATTATTCCTGGCATTCTGAGCGTTCACCGCAATGACGCTCAGAGCAAACATAGCAAACAACAATGGTGAAATAGGTTTCATGATCACTCCTTGTGGCGTGCGGTCGGATCGCAGGCCCGGATAATATCACGGCTTTGTGCCCTGTAGAAGTAAAGGATAAGGATGAGAGCAGATCAGATGGATGGACCGAATCGACGATGTCACCCCGCCGGTTCTTGATCGGCATTGTCGAGAGTTCCGGTGAAAGCGGCGGCTTCGATCGAGTTTGAGTAAAACTGCTATACAAAAGTACTAAAATAGTGCGGCAAGATTCTTAATAAGCCCCGCGGTACGAGCAACCGGAAACACGACTCACAGCGTAACGTAATTTGACACGGTCCAGCTGCCGTCCTTTTCAGACGTAAGGCTGATGAATTCGATGGTGTCGCCCTTTTCAAATGAACTTTGAAAACGTAACACCGCTCCCGACCGGTCTGGTCTAGGCGGCAGCGAACTGGTTGTTGTTATCGCGATAAGCTCGCGGGACTTGAGTTTTCCAAGGCCAAGGTGAGCAGATTTGCAATATTCCAGCCAAAGACCTTCTTTGATCGCTTCGCGGGAAATTGACGTTAGATCACTATAACTTTCACTGCATTTCTGCTGATCCCACTTAGTTAACCAACTCTGCCCGACGCTGACAATACCGGCGGCATCTTGAGGCACAGATGACTTTGTCTCTTTTGCAACAAACTTCATCGAATTCAGCAGTTTTTCGAAAAGGACCTTATGCTCAGGCTTGTACAGAGCCTTTGAAATATGAACATCAAGCCAGTATCCGGCGTTAACATGCTGTGCATACATATCCTGCATCTGAACTGGCATTTCCTGAACCGTTGGACGATAAAACTCGAAATAATCGAATTTGCCGAAGCTTGCCTTATTAAGTTTTTCATAAGCTCCCCATCTTGGATTGCCGGAACTCAAAACAAAATCGCGGCATTCGACACTGGTCTTGCACTTTGCAGCAGGTTCTATCCACAACGAGACGTTTAGTTCATCTTTGGTCGGATACAGGAGAAAATATGCGCCATCTGCCTTGGTTCCCACAGATTTCACCTCCAGCCCTGGAGCGTCGATCACAAGCCACCAAGGAGAACCGATCGACGTAAGGCGAACCGAATCGCTAGCAACATGTTGAGCGAGCGATATGGCCGACAGGACAAATGTCAAAATGATGGTGAAAACGATTCTTTTCATATGTCGAACTCCAAAGCTTTTACTGAACCGACAATATCACCCCGCCGGTTCTTGATCGGCATTGGGGCGAGGTCGGGGAGGGCGTCTTCAGAAACAACGCCGAGGCGTTTGAGGATGGCGGCGGAGGCGACGGGGCGGGCGCGGCGGTCGTCGCCGTCCTCGACCTTGAGCGCGATGGCGAGGCCTGTTGGATATGCTTCGCTCGGCAGGACGCCGCAGAGCCAGACGCCCTCGGCGCCGACCTTTGAGATGATGCGGCCGTCGGCGGCCTGCATTAGCAGCGTGTCGAGCCGTTCGGTCCCGCCGATCAGCTCGGGGTTTTTCACCATCGCCGAGACGACCCTGCCGCAGGCGGCCTTGAGTTCGCGGGAGAAATGATCGGGCGGCTTGATGAGGTTCATAAAGCCGCGTGCCATCGCGACGAGCGGCAGTGCAAAGTTCGGAGCGGCGCAGCCATCGATGGCGGTCTTGATCTTCGCGGCCGGGAGTTCGGTGATGGCGGCGACGGCGTTGAGGATCTCTTTCTGGACCGGATTCTCCGCCGCGTCGTAGCTGGTGATATCGGCACCGATGTGCTTGGCCAGGGCGAGCATCGCGGCGTGTTTGCCGGAGCAATTATTGTGAAGCTGCGTCGGGAATTCGCCGGCCCGCTGCATACGCTCGGCCTCTTTGTCGTAAAAGGGCAGATGCGTTCCGCAGCGAAGATGTATTTCCGAAAGGCCGATCCGTTCGAGCATCAACTGTGCAATGCGGACGTGGCGAGCCTCGCCGGAGTGCGAGGCTGAGGCAAGTGCGATCTCCTCTTCCGAGAAGCCGGCGGCATCGGCGGCACCGCTCGTTATGCACGGCAAGACCTGAAACGGCTTGGCCGCCGAGCGGATGAAGGTGACAGTTTTCGGGCTGCCTTCTGAGGCGGCCTCGCGGCCTTCGCCATCGATGATCACGTAGTGGCCGCGGTGGACGGATTCGACCACATCGCCGCGATAAACCTTTGCCAGGACCTTTGAAGCCATAAATGTTTGAACCGCCGAGACGCAAAGACGCAGAGAATCTGAGAACCTATTTCAATAAACTTCCTTGCGACATCCCGGACTCCGGAAGCAATACACCACTTTTACGAAAATCTCTCCGCGTCTTTGCGTCTCTACGTTGAAAAATATCTCACGCCGCGGCGAGCATTTCGCGAGCGTTCTCGCGGGCGGCGTCGGTGATCTTTTCGCCGGCGAGCATCCGGGCGATCTCTTCGATGCGTTCGCCTTCGTTTAGTTCGCGCAAGGCGATCAGCGTCCGGCCCTTCGCGGTGGCTTTTTCAACGACGAAATGCCGGTCGGCCTTTGAGGCGACCTGCGCCTGATGCGTAACGCAAAGCACCTGCTGCGACTCCGCAAGCGCCCTGAGCTTTACCCCAACGGCTTCTGCAACACGCCCGCCAATGCCGGCATCGATCTCGTCAAAGACGGTCGCGGTCGCCGAACTCCGCGGCCGCGAAGCGGTTTTGAGCACAAGCATCAGCCGCGAGGCCTCGCCGCCCGAGGCAACCCGAGCAAGCGGCTTTACGGGCTCGCCCGGATTTGCCGAAAAGAAAAATTCGACGCGGTCGATGCCGTCGGCCGCAGGCTCCGCCGGAAGGCTTTCGATCCGCGTTTCGAACTTCGCCTTATCGAAAGCCACGTCCTTGAGCGACGCCTCGACCTGCTTATCGAACTTTTTCGCGGCGGCCCGGCGTTTTTCGCTCAGCCGCTCGGCGGCCTCAAGATACGATGCCTCGGCGGCAGCAAGTTCCGATGCAAGCTCTTTCTCGCGAAGCTCGGCAAATTCGATATTCGCGAGCCGCTTTTCGGCATCGGCCTGATGCTCGAGAGCGACCTCGACCGAGCCGCCGTATTTTCGCGAGAGCCGCGTTATCTCGGCCAGACGGTTCTCGATCTCCTCAAGCCGTTCGGGCGAGTGCTCAAGCCCGCCGCGGAAGTCGCGAAGCGTCGCCCCAAGGTCTTCGACAACCGCCTCGGCACTTTGCAGGCCCTCGATGTAATCGGCAAAGCGGCGGTCGTAGCCGGCGAGTTCCTCGATGCGGCGGATCGCCTGCCCGAGCGAGGAAAGTGCCGAATGCTCGTCTTCGTAAAGCAACCCGAACGCTTCATCGCTGAGCAGCGAAAGCTTCTCGATATTTGCCGCACGCCGCTTTTCGTCCTCGAGCTCGTCTGCCTCGCCGGGCGAGAGGCTTCCCTGCTTTAGCTCTTCTACCTGAAACCGAAGAATGTCGAGCAGCTGCAGCTTTTCCGCTTCGTCGCGTTTAAGCGATCGAAGTTCGCCGCGGACTCGTTCGAGCTCGGCAAAGCGATATCCGGTCTCCATCGAAAGCTCGGCAGCATCGGCAAAATCATCAAGCAGGGCAAGATGGGTCGCCGGGTCAAAGAGCGTGCTTTGCTCGCCCTGGCCGTGGATGGTGACGAGCTCAGGCCCGAGCCGCTTGAGAAAAGCGGCCGTCACAAGCTGGCCATTTACATATATGCGGTTCTTGCCGCTGCGGCTGAGGTCGCGGCGGACGATCAGTTCGACCTCGCCTTCGTCTTCGTGGTCGATGCCGCTTTCATCAAGCAAAGTGAGCAACGCGGAACTCGCGGGCAGGAAAAAGACGCCTTCGATTCGTGCCGCCTCCTCGCCGTCGCGGATCAGGTCGGCGGAGACGCGGTCGCCAGTGAGAGCACCAAGGCTATCGACGATGATGGATTTGCCCGACCCGGTCTCGCCCGTCAGCAGATTGAGCCCGCGGCCGAATTCGGCTTCGAGTTCATCGATGAGGGCGATGTTCTTTATTTTAAGAACGGTCAGCATAATGCCGCTCGGGCGTGCTAGCGTTTTATCCGCGGAATGTCCTCGCCGCCCTTGAGCCACTTGCCAAGCGAGAAGATGGCGTCCGGCGGAAACTCGGTCTCAAGCTCGGCACTCGACCAGTTTACCTGCCGGCCTTTCTTATAGAAAAGCAGGTCGGCAAAGGCACCGCTCCGGACGGGATTGAAGCGGCCGATGACGTTATAGCCCGAAACGTCGAACTCCTCAAGCCCTGTGACGCTCTTAAGGTCGCCGACGGCCCGAATGAAACCGGGTGTCGCGAGTCCGGCACGGCGACGTTCGATATTGACGCCGATGTCTGTCGGTTTGCCTGCGTCCGGCTGCTCGCGTTCGATCAGGGTAGCCCCGCGGAAGATGAAGTAAAAGATCCGCCGAGAGCTATTGCGCGGGATGAATTCGTAAGTTGACGGGCTGTACCTCGCCTCGCTGCCATCGGCAAGTGCACGAAGAGCCGTGACAAATGCGACGAAGTTCATCTTGGCAAGATAGAACTCATCGCGGCCGTGGAGCCCGCCGGTCTCGATCAAAATGGTCGGCGTGCCCCAGGCGGAAAAATTGTCGCCAAAGGCTGTCGGCGTCCATTCATCGCCATAGCGGCCGATATTGCCGGGAATGAACTGGTTGAGCGCCTGATACATCGCCGCAACAAGCCGCATATTGCGCTCGTGCCCGGGCGTCAGGGTCTTTGACTCGTCACCGAAAACGACGAGGAACGAAATGGCGGCCTGCTTGTCCGTTTCGCCGACGGTGGTCAAATAATTTTGGTTGTGGAGATTGAAACCGATCTCCGGCTGCCAGGCATCGCGGAGCGACTTGAGCAAGCGGCCCTCGGGCGTTTTGAGGTCGAGGGCGTCACGGTTGATATCAATGCCCTGCAGGTTGCGCCGGATGAAAAGCTCGGCGCCATCGGGGTTGAGCATCGGGACGACGCGAAGCGTTATCTTCTCTTCTATCTGCTTGACCCATTCCTTGTCGCGGTTGTTGTGGAATATGGTGAGCATATCGAAGAGCACGGGCGTTGCAGTCGGCTCATCGCCGTGCATTTGCGACCACATAAAGACCTTAAGCGGCCCGCGGCCCCACTCCGCCTGAAAGATCGGGCGGTCGGCAACGCTGCGGCCGACCTCGTTAACGCGAATGCCGAGCTTGCGAAGTGCCTCCACCTGTTCGATCACATCCTTAACGCGGAGGCTTGAGGCGGGCTTTTTCACGACGTGCTCGCGTTCCCAGAGTTCGGCGAGTTCTGCGGGCGTTTGCGGCATTGCGTTCATTACAAAAAGGACAGATGTGAGAGCGAGGGCTGAGGCTAGTCTCATATGTGAATAAGATAAACCGAGATTTCAGCGGCGGGCAAGGCTAAAATAGCGAGAGGATGCCGGAAAAGCAACTTTCCTGACATCCTCGATCGCCTTGCATTACCAACCTACTTTGCGTGGCGGGTAACGACTTCCTGAAAGACCTTGGTCGCCGGCGGGATATCCGCGATGGCTACCTTGTTCACTCCGGTCAGTAGTTCATTGGCCTTGAAGCCGTAGAGCGCCATGTTCCGGTCGTTGTCCGGGCTGATCACTCCGCCCTTGAGCGAAACGCCGGCAAAGAGGCCCTTGCTACGCGAGTAAGAAAGGATCTCTGCTTCCAGTTGCGCATTTGTCGTTGCCGCTGCGGTGCGGCCGACCGGCCCGGCGGCTACCGAGCCTTCGGCACCGAGTTCGAAGCGGTCCTCAAGCAGGTTCTTCAATCCGTCTTCATTCATAAATAGCAGAACGTAGTCGGTCGATGAAGCACCGATCTGGAAGCCGACGCTGCCGCTCGCGAGCTTGAACGCGGTCGGTGCGCTCCAGCCGCTCTGGAGCCGACGCGAGATGAGACCCTGGCCGCCGCTTCCGCCGATGCCGAAGGCGACCTTCTTAACGCCCGGAAATACGGCGATCGCTTTAGCCTTGCTAAGCAGCGATTCCGGTATCGAATTTGCAGGAATCCTCATTAGCTCATCGAGGACCTTGCTGGCCTTTCTTGCGGTATCACCGGCTTTCTTGACCTGGTCCCGCTTTTCTTTGTCGCTCATCTGCCCGCTAACGCCGGCCACGCCGAACGCAAGAACGACCGCAAGAGCGGTCAGGGCAGTTATGTAATTTCTCTTGAACATTGTTCTTTTCTCCCTTAGTGTCTATTCCCATTAACAGGGCCTGGCAGGCGAACCCGCACGGACGCGTGTACCCACTTAGCCTAAATTGTGTTGTACCTTAACCGTAGTTCTATTAGGGCAGGAAGTCAACGATTTTCTCGAACGGCCTTTAGAACATGGGCCTGAAAAGCATCGGCAGGAAAGGCTGCGGTGCCGAGTTCGGCGACGAAACATGGAAGACCGAATGAGAGGTTTTGGAACTTAACGGCATCCTTGGCGGTCGTTACAAATGCTGTGGCCCGGGCGTTTTTTGCGGCCTCGTTAAGCAATTCGGCTTCGGCTTGGGTGTAGCGTTGGTGGTCGCGGAAGGCGCGAGTTCCGGCGAGTTCGATTCCGGCTTCCACGAGCGTTTTGAAGAAGTGGCTCGGATTACCGAGGCCGCAAAAGGCGAACGCAGGCCCGGGCAATTCACGATTAGAACTGGCATTTTCGCCTGCAAGAAAAGCGGAAAGCTTGGTGAAACCCGAGATGCCGCTTTCGGCACGAAAGATCTCGGCCTCTGGTGCGAAGCGTCTGATCTCTTGTTCGAGTTTGGCGAGGTCGGCCGCGGCTTCGGCCTTGGTGATGATGACCGCATCCGCACGGCGAAGGTTTGCGGGCGATTCGCGAAGCCTGCCCGCGGGCAGAAGTTCGCCGCCGCCGAAAGGATCGGTCGCATCGATGCAGACGATGTCGAGTCCGCGGGCCGCACGGCGATGCTGGAAGCCATCGTCAAGTACAAAGCACGTGACGCCAAACTCACTTCTTGCGAATTTCGCCGCGGCGACGCGGTCACGGTCGGCTACAATTACGGCCTTGCCGCCCAACCGGCGGGCGAGTTCGACCGGTTCATCGCCGCCGGTTTCGGCATCGGCAAGAATCGAGGAGCCATCGGAGACGACGACCCGCTTGGCGGGCTCGCGGCGGCCGTAGCCACGCGTGAGAATGCAAACACGCTCGCCGTTTTCGATCAGTAACCCCGCAACGAGAGCGACGACGGGCGTTTTTCCGGTTCCGCCGGCGGTGATGTTGCCGATGCTGATCGCGGGCGCACCGAGGTCGTGAGCCGCAAGCCATCCGCGGTCGTAAAGCGCGTTGCGGAGCCCGGCTCCGGCCGCATACGCCCAACCGAATGGCGAAAGTGCATTCATCAAAGTTCGAGGAAATTGCGGAGCAGCGTTTTGCCGTGCTCCGTCAGGATGGATTCCGGGTGAAACTGAACTCCTTCGACCGGCAGTTCGCGGTGTCGCATCGCCATCACGAGCCCATCCGGCGACGTGGCCGAGACCTCAAGGCATTCCGGCGTCGAATCGCGTTCGACAACCAGCGAATGATAGCGCCCGGCGGCAAAGCTATCCGGAATACCGGCAAAGATCGTCCGGCCGTCGTGGTTAACGGTCACCGGCTTGCCATGAACCGGCTCCGGCGCACGAATGACCTTACCGCCGAAGTGCTGGCCGATCGCCTGATGCCCGAGGCAAACGCCGAGGATCGGCAACCGGCCGGCAAACCGCTTGATCACCTCAAGCGAAACACCCGCGTCATCGGGCGTTCCCGGCCCGGGCGAGATGAGAATGCGTTCCGGCTTTAGTTCCGATTCGATCTCATCGGCCGTGATCTCATCATTGCGGAAAATGCGCATCTCCGCCCCCATTTCGCCTAGGTACTGGACGAGGTTATATGTGAATGAATCGTAATTGTCTATGACAAGCAGCATCGCCGTTCTGTCTAATTTCGCACCTGCGGCTTCCAAATACAAAACGCATTTCGGCAAGAAATCATTTACGCGAGCGTCCTTTCAATATATTATGTTCGGAACTTCTGTTCGAGGTTTTCTATGAGGCCAATCAAACTTGCTTGCACACTAATGCTTTTCGCGGCGATCGTTTTCCCGCAAAACCCCGAAGACGAGAAAAAGAAAAAGGCCGAGGAACTGAAGGCAAAGGCCTTTGAGATGCTCCGCGAAACGTCGTTTTCCGTCGCAAACCTCCGGACGGCCGAGAACCGCATCAGCTTTATGGCGGAGCTTGCCTCGCTGATGTGGCTGCACGACCGCGACCAGGCACGGGCGATGTACGGCAACGTCGTAACGGACTTCAAGAACCTCGTTGCTCAGGTCGATACGCAAATGAACATGGCGCAGGTGACAGAGGACGTTGACCTGCGCGATATCGGCCCCGGCCCCGGAATGTTCAATGAACCGACCGATGCCCTACGTGCGGCAACGAAGTTTCGATCGGCGATGGCCGTTCGGCAGGCAATTGCGATGAGCCTTGCCGAGCACGAACCGGAACTCGCTCTGAGTTTCTACTACGACTCGATCTCGGGGATCACGAACGCGAGGCTGCTGCAGATGACCTCGAACGACAGCTATTTCGAGGTCCAGTTGCTCTCAGCGGTCGCTCGCAAAGACGCGGCTCGTGCGATCCAACTCGCGAGGAACTCGCTCAAAGGGCCGCTGAACTACCTTCACCTCGGGCTTTTGCGCGAGGTCTATGACAAGGATCACGACAAGGGCGTCGAACTTGCGGGCATCTTTCTTTCGAAGTTGAAAAACGACGGGCCGGAGAAACTCGAGATCTATGTCGCCGCCGGGCTGATCGGGACGGCGGAAGATATCTCATCGGAACGCGACGACCGGGCGAACCGGAAGCCGATCTATACACAGCAGGAACTCCGCGAACTCGCGGACCTGATCGGCCGGGCTATGCTTGAGTCGGATGAGAACATGGGCGTTGGTGTCGGCTACATCTCGGCGGTCGATAAATATGCACCTTCGCGGGCGGCACAGGTTAGGGCAAAGTTCAAGATGGGCCCGGCGGGGCGTGCCCAAACCGGAACCGGGTTCGGCGTTTATGGAGCTTCGAACTCGATGGCAAACGCGGCTAACTCTGTAGCGACAGCCGCGAACACTGCAGCGAACGCCGCCTCGCCGGAATGGGAAGCTGCCGAGCGTGAACGCGAAGCCCGCGAGGAAGCCGAGCGAAAGCTGATGGAAGACATCGGCGGCCTGGGCAAGAAAGAATTGCCGAAAGAGGAGCGCGACCGCATCGTCGCCCGCAGCCGCGAAATAATAATGAAAACGCCAGGCCGCGAGAAGAAGATCATGGCCCTGAGCGCGCTTGCCGCCTCGGTCAAGCAGGCCGGAGATGCCCAACTCGCCGGAGAGATCATGCGCGAGGCCGAATCGTTCATCCGGCCCGACCCGCGAAACTATCGGGACTTTATCGCGACGTGGAGCGTGATATCGGGCTATGCCGCCGCCGAGCCGAACCGGGCATTCATAATGCTCGATGACACGATCTACCGGGCAAACGAGGTGATCGCGGCGTTCGTCCGCGTCGGCGAGTTCATTGATGTGACGGAGCAGATGATCGTCGATGGCGAGATACAGCTTGGATCGTTCGGCGGCGGGATGATCCGCGGGCTTTCTAGCGAACTTAACGTCGCCGAGGCAACCATCGGGCTGCTGGTCGATGCCGACCTTGCGCGGACTAAAGCGGCGGCGGATAAATTTGACCGGCCGGAAACGAGAGTGCTCGCCCGGATGATGATCCTGCGGAATATTCTCGGTGAAAAGCCTGGAGCAAATGCCGAGGAACTGATGAGCGGCGTAGAAAAATAAGCCGCTGCTAGCGCCAGCTTTTTTCTTTGCGGAAGCGTTTTACGAGCATATCGCGGCGCATCTTTGGAAGGTGGTCGATGAAGAGCTTTCCGTTGCAGTGATCCGTTTCGTGGAGAAAAGCACGGGCGGCATAGCCTTCGGCCTCGCTTTCAAACCATTCGCCTTTGACGTCCTGTGCCCGGAGCCGTGCTTTCATTGGCCGGGTGACGACCGCCGGTACCTTCCCGACCGAAAGACAGCCTTCCTGTCCGGTCTGCTCGCCATCGGTGTGAACTATCTCCGGGTTTGCGGCGATCAGCTTTATACCGTCGCAGTCCATTACGAAGAGCCGGAGATTTAGCCCGATCTGCGGAGCGGCGAGCCCGACGCCTTCGGCATCGTACATCGTCTCGAACATATCCTCGCAGAGAGCTTCGAGCTCGGCGTCAAATTTCTCGACGGGCTTACCCATCTGCCCGAGAACCTCCTCGGGATATTCGGTTATCTTACGAATTGCCATTACGGGTCAGCGGGAGAACACTATCGCGGGATGACGCCCTGCCGGGCACCGCGACGGAAGCCGCGATGGGCAAAAAAGCCCTTCTCCTCGCGGGCGAGGCACTCCCAGCAAACGTTGCGCCGCTCATTCATCGGCGAGAGGAAAGTATTGTAGTGCGTAACCTCGCGGTCACACTCCGCACACCGCACGAGCGGCTTTTTGGTCACTTTTGGATCGATCGCAGATATCATCAGGCTTCTCGGACCTCTGTAATTACAGGTAGTTTATGTTGGAACAGATTCATTTGCAATGCCGTCCAGGATGCGGCCGATCGCCGCATCAGGCTAGTTCGTCCGGCTGACCCGCGTTCCCTCCGCGACGCTGTTCGGCGGATGGAGTATTACCGTTTCGCCCTCGGCAAGCCCGCCGCGAACCTCTATAAATGACGGCGAACGATGGCCGATCTGGACCGTCCTCGTCCTTGCCTTCGAACCCTCGATGACAAAGACCCGCCACTCCTCGCCGCTTCGAAAAAGAGCGCTTGCCGGCACGCGGAGCACATCCTTGCCCTCCCAGACGACGATCCGAATATCGACGCGATAGTTATCGCCGAGCCTCTCGGGCGGATCGACAAGATCGGCAATGACATTCACCCGCTGTTCTTCGACGCCGAGCGAGGAGACCTTTGTGAAGGCCTGCGGCTCTACGTTCCGGATCTTTGCCTTCAGTTCGGCTTCGTCCGCCCGGTTCGTGATGAGAACTGGCATGTTCGGCCGGACGAGCGTCGCATCCGCCGAGAGCAGGTCGGCGACGACCTCTAGCTGCGAGGGTTTGCTCACCTCGGCGATCGGTGCACCTGCCTGAACGATGCCCTCGCTGGTTACGAAGATCTTGGTCAGGATGCCGTCAGCCGGGACATAGACGTTATAGGCAAATGGAAAGACCTCCGGTTCGGGCACGCGGCTCGGGTCGAGCGGCCGCGGCGGTGCCGGGTCAACGCGCGTCAGGACATAGCCTTTGGGAACGCGGTCGCCTTCGTGGAGCTGGATGCGGTACATCTTGCCGGAGACCGGAGCCGTGATGACGAACCGTTCGTGATAACGGGTTCGGCCCTCGGCGTCGATAGATGAGATAAGCTCGCCGCGAGTGACGCTCCCGGCCTCGACCAGCACCGCATCCGAACGGAAGAACATGAAATAGCCAAGAACAAGTACGAGCACGAGGCCACCCACGATGTAAAGATAGCGATTCTTTGGAAACTTCATGACTTTACTCCCGCGTTTTCAGCACGGCGATCAGGTCCATATGCCTGATCCTTCTTGCAACAATGATGCCTGAGACCGCCGCCGCGATGACCACGATCCCGGCCGAAAATATGAACGTCTCCACCGAAACGACGACCGGAAGCCTGACGATCTCGGCATCGACGACCCTCGTGACCAGCCACGAGGTCGCGAAACCCAAGACCCAGCCAATCGGGATCGCGAGAAGAGTAAGTGCGGCCTGTTCGCCGAGCAGCATCTTGGCGATCTCGCGATTTGTGAACCCCAGCACCCGCAGCGACGAGAGCTCGCGGCCGCGTTCGGCGAGTGCGATGCGGGCGCCGTTATAGACGACGCCGAACGCGATGACGCACGCAAAACCGATCAAGAACCATGTCATCGTGCCCAACGTCTTTGCGATCGTTTCGTTGAAACTTTCTAGCGCCGCCTTAGGAAGGCCAACTCCCGAGACCGCCGGAGTTCGCTTGAGCTTGGAGTAAAGCTCCGCCCTCGCGTCCTCATCTACGCTCAGGAACGCGCCCGATACGGTTCCGCCTTCCATCATCAGCCGGTTCAAGGCCCGGATGTCCATATAGGCACTTAGTCCCAAAAGCTCCCGCGGGACATCGGCGATCACTACTTCACGAACCGGCCGCGAGCCCTCGGTCACTTCGACCGTGACGATATCGCCCTTTGCGACCCCGAGGGATTCTGCAAGCGTGCTGCCAAGAACGATCCCCTCGGGCGGTAGGTTGACTATCCGCAGGTCGTCATTGACGATGCGGCGGAGTTCTCCCTCCGAGCTGAGCCCGATAAGGCCTACGCGCCGCGAGCGGCTGGCGAAACGAAGCCTCGCCGAAACGACTCGGTAAGGCTCGACCCTCCGGACGCCGGGAAGCTCGGCAAGCTCGAGCGCCGCACGGCCGGGCCGCGGCTCATTGAAGCCGACCTCAACGTCCTCGCGTTGAACAAGGTCGAACTGAACCATCACGATCCGATCGATGGCGTCAAAGAAAAAGAACCCGATGAAGAGCAATGCGATCGAAAGCGAGATACCGAAAGCAGAGAGCAATGCCTTGACCGGCCGGCGGGCAAGGTTGCGGGCGGCAATGCGTGACTCGGTCGAAAGCATCTGCTGGAAGCCGGTCGATTCGATGAAGCCGGCGTGAAAGTTCGCGGGCGGTTCCGGCCGCATCGACTCGGCGGGCGGGAGCGAAACGGCATTGCGGACAGCAGCAATGGCACCAATGGCCGCCGCCCCAAGACTGATGACGAAAGACCAAACGACGATCAGGAACGAGATGCTGAAGTCGAGGATCGGGAAATGAAAGAACTCGCCGTAAAGCCTTGCCATTCCACGGCCCGTCCACCAGCCGAGCCCGATGCCGATGACGATCCCGCCAAAGATCGCGAGCACGGAGAGCTGGAGATAATGGAGGCCGATGTCCGCGTTCGAATAGCCGAAGGATTTGAGAAGGCCGATCTGTTCGCGCTCGACGTTCACAAGCCGCGTCAGAACAAGGTGGAGCAGAAAGGCGGTCACGCCGAGAAAAATGACCGGTATGACGGTGCCGAACACCTGAAGCTCGGAGAGCTCGTTCGCGACAAAGCGGTGCGAGAGCTGGTCGCTGCGGCCATATGCGCCGAAACCACCGTATGGCTCGAGGATCCGGTCGAGCTTTTCGATAACGTCGGCCTCGCCGGCGCCCGGAGAAAGCGTCAAGACCACGTCATTGAAGGCATTTTCCATCTGGAAAACGCTCGCGACCGCCCGCTCGTTCATCCAGAGAATGCCGAAGCGGCGGTTATCGGGAAAGATGTCGCCGGGCCGGATCTCATAGATGTACTCGGGCGAAAGCGCTACGCCGACGACCCGCAGCCGCCGCAGCCTGCCATTGAGCACGGCGCTGACCTGATCGCCGGGCTCAAGCCGGTTGGCATCGGCAAAGGCACCGCTGATGACAACCTCGTCCCGATCGCCGGGCTCGAGCAAACGGCCGCGGAGAAGGAAAAGCGAATTGAGATGGCCGGCTCCTGTTTCCGGCACCGAGACGAGGCGTCCTTGGGCCGGCTCGGGAAGATCGGACAGGTCAAGAGTTACCTTTGCCACCACGCGAGCCTCGACCTCGGCAACGCCGGGAATCGCCCCTATCTCGGCCGCGGCCGAACGCGGAGCTCGCTTGAGCCCGGCGAAGACATCCGCAAAACGATAATGCGAATAGTAATTGTCGCGGCTTTCGACGAGCGACTCGTAGGTGCTCTTCATCGCCACAAAAGACGCCACGCCGCAGGCAACGACAAGCATCGTCGCCAGCACCTGGCCCCGCAGGTGCCAGAGGTCGCGGACCATCTTTTTATTCAGCGGTTTCATAGCTACCAGACCAAAGTCTCGGGACTCTTCTTCTCGCTGTTGCGGATGATCTCGGTGATCCGTCCGCTTCCGATGTGGATAACGCGGTCGGCCATAGCCGCTATCGCCGCGTTGTGCGTGATGATCGCGGTCGTCGTGCCGAGTTCCCGGTTCACCTTTTCGATGACCTTTAGGACCAGCTTGCCGGTCGTCACGTCGAGTGCTCCCGTCGGCTCATCGCAAAGCAGGACATCGGGCTGCTTTGCGACGGCACGGGCGATAGCCACACGCTGCTGCTCGCCGCCCGAGAGCTGTGCCGGGAAATGATCGATCCGCTCGGAAAGCCCTACCATTTCGAGAGCCTCTTTCGCGGAGATCGGGCTCTCAGCGATCTCGGTGATAAGCTCGACGTTCTCAAGAGCCGTCAAGCTCGGGATGAGGTTATAGAACTGAAAGACAAAGCCGACGTGCTCGCGGCGAAAGCGTGTAAGCTCGGATTCATCGGCCGAGGTTAGGATGTGATCCTGATAAACCACCGTGCCTTCGGTCGGCGTATCGAGGCCGCCGATGATGTTGAGCAGGGTCGATTTTCCGCTTCCCGAGGCACCGAGGAGAACGACCAACTCGCCACGGTAAAGCTCAAGATCGACGCCCTTTAATGCGTGGACCTCGACCTCGCCCATGCGATAGACCTTCGTCACCCCGCGGATCTGAAATACGGCATCGGCAGCCGCGTTCACGCTTGCTTCGCTCGTTTGGGCATCGGATCGTTGTCGCTGTTCCTTCATTTCGACGCGCCGAGGTTCTTGAAAGCTCGGCTTCCGAAAATACGATGTGCAAAGAGCTGACCACGAAAGCGGCACGAAATTTGAGATAATGATTCTTGTGAAGTTGCGTTTAAGGCACAATTCGATCCGTATGCGGCTTACCCGGCCCGAGGTTGAGGCACTCGCCTCGTGCACGGCGGTCGAGGAATCCGTAGCGTTCGGTTCAGACCTGGAGGCGGTTCTTGCGTACGGGATCGAATGCTCCGATGAAACTTCCGCAGCCGACGCACGGCTTGCCGGTAACCGCGTGGTTGTTAGCCTTCCGCGGACGGCGGCGGTCCAATGGGCGGCAGGCGACGAGGTTTCTATCGAGTTCACAAAGTTGATCGGCGATGGTGCCGAACTGAACGTGCTGATCGAAAAGGATTTTGCATGTCTTAACCCGCGGCGTGGTGAGGACGAGGCGGATATGTTCCCTAACCCGAACGCGGAAACGGCGTGCTAACGGACGAAATATGCGTGGAATTTTCCTAAGGTGCGAAAATTTTCGCAGCTCGGGCATTGCCCGGAGGTAATTGAAATGACAAAAGCAGCACAAAAACACGAATGGGCAGATTTTCTGAAGTTCTTTAGCGAGAGGTTTGAAGGGCGGCCGACGCGGCTCGGCGTTTTCGAGAACGGGAACGACTATTGGATCGAGTCCGGCCTGCCGTTCGTCGGTGCCGATATTGACACCAAGGACGAGAGGCCGGCTGTCCAGTTGATGGTCGGCGACATGACCCGCAGCATCGAGGACGTAACGGCTATCGAGTTCAAATTCTCAGAGTCGGGCGAAGAAGACGGACTCGATGTAACCTCGGCAAACGGCAGGACGACCATTCTGCGGTTTGAGAAGATGCGCTAGCGACACGCCGATCTTGAACTCCCGTGAGTCCCGGCAGGTGGGGCACGACTGCCTCCCTGCCAACTCGCTTCAACCCGATGCGAGGACAATATGTTCCCTACTAAACGATCTCTTGCAGCGATCTGTGTGGCGCTGTTGATAAATTTTGCATCGGCCGTCGTCCTAAATGGACAGACGCGGGAGGGCTCGCCAAAAAGCGAGGTCGAAACCTCCCGGCCGGCTGAGAAGAAAGCGACTCCGGACGAACGGATCGAGCAGCTTGAGGTTCAGGTCGCCGCGATGCAGCAGCAGATCGAAGAGCTAAAGAAACTCTTGACGGCCGTTTCACAGGCGGCAGCGACGAAGCCTGAAGCGGCGACACCGACGGCTGAACCGAAGTATGCTGAAACTGCTCGTGCGGAAAACGCTCCGGCAGCGCAGCAGAAGCCCGAACTCGGAGTGAATGTTGGGAGTGCGAGGCTTACGCCCTACGGCTCGATCTATTTCAATGCATTCACGAACACGGGCGGAACGAACAATGCGGATGTGCCGCTCTTTGCATCCCCGGCCGGCCGCGGCGGAACGGGCGCTTCGCTCAGGCAAACGCGGTTCGGCGTTCGGCTCGAAGGTGCAAGGGCCGGAAACGCTAACCTTTCGGCCGTGGTTGAGGCAGATTTCTTTGGCGGTTTTCCTTCGGTCGGCATTGGTGAGAACTTTGGGGTTGTCCGCCTGCGGCTGGCGAATGTGAAGCTCGCATGGGAGAAGACTTCGCTGACGCTCGGACAAGACTGGTCAGTTTTTGCACCGGCAAGCCCGACCTCGCTCGCGGCGGCCGCGATCCCGCAGATGGCCGCGGCCGGCAACAACTGGGCACGGCTTCCGCAGATCAAGGCCGAAACTAAACTTGGTAAATTTGTAACGATGCAGGCGGCCGTTGCCGCTCCGCAATCGGGTGATTCGGCGACGAACGCCGCATTTTTCCTTCAACCGAATTCGGGTTCCGCGTCGCGAGTCCCTTACTTTCAGGGCCGCGTTTCGATCGCCGATTCAAACGTCCTCGGCACCAAGAAACCCGGCAGCATCGCCATCTCCGGCCATTACGGCCGCTCGCGGGTCTTTACAGGCGCATCGGGCGTAAAGAACGAATCGGATTCCGTCGGCATCGCGCTTGACTGGAACCTGCCGCTTCATGACCGACTGAACCTGACCGGCGAAGCATTTACCGGCAGGAACCTGGCCGGGTTTCAGGGCGGCATCTTTCAGGGCCTGAATGCCGAGTTCGCTTACCGAAACGGCAGCACGCTTGTGCCCGGCGGCGTTCGGGCGATCGGGACACGCGGCGGCTGGGCTCAACTCGGCTTTACGCCTGAAGCCTTCCGCGACCGACTGACCATCTACGGTTCTTTTGGGCTTGACGACCCGCGAAATGAAGATCTTGTTACGTTCGTCCCGCGTGATGTGCGAACGCGGAACTTTGCCGCCGCTATCGAGGCGATCTATAAATTTACGCCGCAGTTCTCAGCCGGCATCGAGTTTCGCCGCTTCCGGACCGACTGGACCTTGAGCGGACGGCAGAACTCGAACCATGTGAATCTCGCCGCTGTTTACAGTTTTTGAAGATAGGAAATAGTTCTGGCCTTCGCGTGTATTATTGAAAAGATGCTTGACAAGAAGCATCTAGCAAGTTCATATTTCAAAGTTGGAGCTATGAAGCGCCGTTTTGCAGCCATTATCTTCGTGCTTACCATCGCCGGCAACATCTGGGCGGGCGTTTGTCACTGCGTTGATATGGGCGGCAATTCGGTCTCAAGCTGCTGCAAACGCGAGAAGATACAGGGCACCGCGATGAGCGCCCAGCCTTGCTGCGAAGAACTTTGCGGCGACGAGGGTTTTGTCAATGTGCACCGTGCAAATGCCGATGCGCAGGTGAAGCTCCCGATCGCAAAGATTGTCGCGGCCGAGCCGTTCGTTCCTTTTATCCCGGTTCGGATAGTCCAGCACTCACCGCCGCCCGGAGCGGAACGACCACTCGCGACGCCGCAACTTCCGCGGCCGCCGGACCTTTTCCTACAACATAATTCCTTCCTGATCTAATTTTTTTCAACGACCGCCGTTAGGCTTTGAGCGCATTCGTGTGCCTCGAGATACGGCGGCCTTTTCGCGCGTGCCCGCGATCGCGTGGCCGCAATTGCATTTAAACCAAAACAAATCCAAAGGAGAAGACCTATGAAGAAGACAACTGTATTTTTGATCATCGCGGCGTTTGCCGTGTTTGCCGCTGCCTGCGGCGGTTCATCGAGCGGCGGAGATGCTGCCGCAACCGGCAAGACCGTTAAGAGCGGCCCGGCCGGTAACAACCTGACCGCGACGCTAGCCAGCAAGGACGGCGTGCTCCGCAAGGGCAAGCAGGAATTTACGCTGACCTTCACCGATGCTTCCGGCAAGCCAGTCGATGTCGGCTCGGTCTCGCTGAACTTCCATATGCCGGCGATGGGCACGATGGCCGTAATGAACAACCCGGCAACGTTTACGACGACCTCGACGCCGGGCGTTTACGCCGGCAAGACCGATCTTGAAATGGGCGGCGAATGGCAGGCACAGATCAAGTATGAAGGCCCGGCCGGAAGCGGCTCGGCAAACCTGCCGATCGTCGCGCAGTAACGCACGGAGAAGCAGAGGAAGCCATCGATGATCAATTGGCTGATCGAGTGGTCCATTAAGAATCGCGTTATCGTGATCGCCCTTTACATTGCGCTTGCAGGGGCTGGGTTCTACGCGCTGTTCAATACGCCGATCGATGCCATTCCCGACGTCTCGGATAATCAGGTCATCGTCTTTACGGACTGGCCCGGCCGCTCGCCGCAGGAGGTGGAAGACCAGGTCACCTATCCGCTGGTCTCTAATCTGCAAGGGCTGCCGGGCGTCCGGACCGTAAGGGCGAGTTCGGCGTTCAGCTTCTCGATGATCAACGTCATCTTCGAGGACGACGTCGAGCTTTACTGGGCTCGAACGCGGATACTCGAACGGCTGAACCTCGTCGCTGCGCAACTTCCCGCCGGGGTTACGCCGACGCTCGGGCCGGACGCAAGCGGGCTCGGGCAAGTCTTTTGGTACACGCTCGAATCGGACAAACATAGCCTGCAGGAACTCCGCACGCTGCAGGATTGGTTCGTCCGCTACCAACTCAACTCGGTCGATGGCATCTCGGAGGTCGCGACCGTAGGCGGCTACGTCCGGCAATATCAGGTCGATATCGATCCGAATAAGCTTCGGGCATACAACATCCCGCTCTCACGGGTTCTTGAGGCGGTCGAGACGGCAAACTCGAACGTCGGCGGGAACGTCGTCGAGCAGGCCGGCGAATGGGCGGTCGTCCGCGGCGTTGGGTTGGTGACTTCGGTCGAAGATGTCGCGACGATCGTCGTTGGTTCGCAGAACGGAACGCCGATCTACGTCCGCGACCTCGGGGAAGTGAAGATCGGCAATGCCTTCCGCACCGGCTCGCTTGATAAGAACGGCAAAGAGGCCGTTGGCGGCGTGGTCATAATGCGATATGGCGTCAGTGCTTTGGTCGCCATCGACAACGTCAAGAAAAAGATCGAGGAGATAAAGCTCGGACTGCCGGAGGGCGTGACGATCGAGCCGTTCTATGACCGGACGGACCTGATCAACCGGACCGCCGATACGCTGAAGGAAGCTCTGATCGAGGAACTGATCCTCGTGACGCTCGTTAACCTCATCTTCCTCGCCCATTTCCGCTCGAGCTTTATCGTCACGATACCGCTGCCGCTCGCGGCGCTTGCTTCGTTTCTCTTCATGTATCTGTTCGGCATTACGTCGAACATTATGTCGCTCGCCGGCATCGCCATCGCCATCTCGGACCTCGTCGATGCGGGTATCGTCGTTACCGAAAATGCATATCGGGCGATGGAGAAAGAGGGCGTCGATTTTACTGACCGGAAGCGCGTCTGGGAGATAGTCCGCGACGCGACAAAGATGGTCGGGCGGCCGATCTTTGCCTCAATGGCGATCATCATTGTCGCCTTCGCACCGGTCTTTGCACTGACGGGCCAGGAAGGCAAACTCTTTCATCCGCTTGCATTTACGAAGACGTTTGCAATGTTCGCTGCGGCCGTGATGGGCGTTACGCTCGTGCCGGTGCTCTGCGGCTATATGCTCCGCGGGAAGCTGCGACCCGAGGAATGGAACCCGATAATGCGGTTCCTGCGGGCGGTCTATAAGCCCGTTCTGCTCGCGGCACTTAAGCATCGGCTGACGACGATCGCCATCGCTCTCGTGCTTTTCAGCGGTGCAATGTTTCTGACGACGCAGATCGGCAGCGAATTCATGCCGCCGCTCAACGAAGGCGACCTGATGTATATGCCGGTGACCGACCCCGGCATCTCGCTTGATGAGGCAACGCGGCTACTGAGCAAACAAGACCAGATCATCGCTTCATTTCCCGAGGTGAAATGGGCCGTCGGCAAAGCCGGGCGGGCGGAAAGCTCGACCGACCCGGCACCGATAAACATGAACGAAACGGTCGTCCACCTCAAGCCCGAGAGCGAATGGCGGCCGGGAATGACCCGCGAAAAGCTGATAACCGAGATGGATGCGGCACTCCGGATGCCGGGCGTTACGAACATCTGGACCCAGCCGATCATCAACCGCATCGAGATGCTGGCGACCGGCATCCGTTCGCAGATCGGCATCAAGGTTTACGGCAACGACCTCGACACCATCGAGCGGACCGGGCAGCAGATCGCCGCCGTGCTACGCGACGTTCCCGGAGCGGCGGACGTTTATCCCGAACAGATCGGCGGTGCTCCTTATATCGACATCGAGATAAACCGGCCGGCGGCGGCTCGCTACGGCATCGAGGTCGCTACTATCCAACAGATCATCGAACGCGGCATCGGCGAGACGAACCTGACAACGACCATCGAAGGCCGGAACCGCTTCCCGATCCGTGTCCGCTACGGCGAGGAATATCGCTCAACGCCGGAAGCGATCGGCCGCATCCCGGTGCTCTCTCCAAGCGGCGAGGCGATCCCGCTTTCACTGCTAGCCGAGATCAGAACGGTCGAAGGGCCGGCGATGATCCAGAGCGAGAACGGCCTGCTCCGCGGGACAGTGCTGCTCAACGTCCGAGGCCGCGATCTTGGGAGCTTCGTTGCCGAGGCGGACAAAGTCGTCCGCGAACGCGTTCAACTACCGACCGGTTACTACTTTAACTGGAGCGGCCAATATGAGAATCAGGTCCGGGCTCGCGAGCGACTGACGATCGTTATTCCGATCGTGATCCTGTTAATCTTCGGGACACTTTACCTGACGTATAACTCGTTCCTCGAAGCAGCCCATGTGATGCTCGCCGTACCGTTTGCCCTGACCGGGGGGTTCTATCTGCTCTGGATGCTGCAATACAACTTCTCGGTCGCGGTCTGGGTCGGTTTCATCGCTCTTTTCGGAGCGGCGGTGCAGACGGGCGTGGTGATGGTCGTTTATCTCGAGGAAGCCGTAAGGCGCAAGACCGAGGAACTCGGCCGGCTCGACCGCGAGTCGCTGATGGAGGCCGTTATCGAAGGTGCTTTGCTTCGCCTCAGGCCAAAGGTGATGACGGTCGCGACGATCATCTTCGGGCTTTTGCCGATAATGTGGAGCACCGGAGCGGGTGCCGAAGTGATGCGGCCGCTCGCGACGCCGGTCTTCGGCGGCATGGTTTCGAGCCTCTTGCACGTGCTGATCGTAACGCCCGTGATCTTTTATTGGCTGCGGATCTGGGAAATGAAAAGACATGGGGAAAATGCTTAGATACATCCTTCCGGCGGTCGCCGCCGTTATGATCGCCCTTTTCGCTGCGGCCAAGTTCGGCTACGGTCATGAGGACCACAACCAGCCTGCGGCCAACGCCGCGGCAAATACCGCCTCGCCCGATGTGGCACGGACCGAGGCGAATCCGGCCAGTCAGCCTGCGGCAGGGCTGACCGAATTTCCGACCATCCACCCGATGATCGTGCATTTCCCGATCGTCCTGCTGATCGTCGCGGCGTTCGTGCAGATCGCTTCATTCTTCGTCTTTCGACGCGAGCTTGGCTGGATGGTCGTGGTCTTTGTCCTTATCGGGGCGATCGGGGCATATCTGGCGTCGTATGTTTACCATCCGCACACGACGGGGCTGAATGCGAGCGCCGAGCGTTTATTGCTCGAACACGAGCTTTACGCGGACTATACGGTCTGGCTGTCGATAGGCGGGCTTTTCGCTAAAGTCATGTCGCAGTTTGCGCTCAAGCGAGCTTGGTGGAGCGAAGCGGTGGTCACACTGCTGCTCATCGGGTCGGCAGTTGCTGTGGCACTTGCGGGACACCACGGAGCGGAGCTCGTCCATAAGGAAGGCGTAGGGGCAAAGGGAGCATTTCTGGAGATGCACGACCACTAAGGCGTGCCGAATATGTTTCGAAGGAAACTAACAACACTCGGTTTTCTGATCGCGGCGTCGCTCGGCGTTACGGCGGAAGTACGTTCGCAAATGGTGATCGATCCGCCGCGGTCGGTCTCTGTTCAGAAATATCTCGACCAGCAGAGCGGGACCACGGCGGATGAGGCGGTCCGACGGGCGCTCGAAGGCAATCAGGAACTTGCGGCGATGCGGAAAGAGGTCGAGGCGGGCGAACAGCTTTTGCGGCAAGCGGGCCTCAGGGCCAACCCGAGCCTTGAGATCGGCGGCGAACGTCAGATCAGCGGCATGGACAAGAGCTATATCGTCCAGGGCAGCATCCCGCTCGAGCTTGGCGGGCGCCGGGCGGCACGCAAGCGGATCGCCGAGAGCGAACTTGAGATCCGCCGGCTTGCCGCGGCCGAACGCGAACGTCTGCTCGCCGGCGAGGTGCGTGCGAAGTTTGGCGAGGCACTTGCGGCGATACTCAAGCTGCGATTCACGGAGGAAATGCTCGAAGCCGCCCAACGTAATTTCAACCTCGTCGCCGCACAGGTCGAAGAGGGCCGAAGGGCTCCGCTTGAGCGAAACATCGAGGCGGTCGAGCTCAACCGCATCCGGGCGATGCGCGAAGAGGCCGAAGCCGCGGCCGAGATCGCACTGCTCGATCTGCGAAATCTAATGGGCCTTGCACCCGACGCGGCAATGCGGCTCCGCGGGACGCTCGACGTTGCCCCGGACGCTCTTCCGCTGCAAGCTGATGCTGTTTCAGCGGCGCTAATTCGCCGGACGGACATCGCCGGTGCACGTGCTGTCGAGCAACTCGCGGCCGCTCGCGGAGCACAGGCACGTAGCGAAGGCCGCGTCGATGCAGACCTGATGCTCGGTTATCAGCGGATGGAAGCGGGGTTCCCTTTCCGAGCGTTCGATGATGCAGGAATGCTGATGCCGATCGAGAACCGGATGAACTTTTTCACATTTGGCGTGCGGCTGAGTCTTCCCGTTTTTGACCGCAAGCAGGGAATGATCGCGGCGGCAAAGCTAGAGGAAGAGGCGGCGGCAAAGCGGCGGGAGTTTGGCGAATTGGTCGTCCGGCGTGAGGTCGCGGCGGCCTATGTGAAATTCAACCGCTCAGTCCGTGCCGAACAGATCTACCGCGTCGGCGTCCGCGATCAGGCGGCCCAGAACCTTGAGGTCGTAAGGCAGATGTACGAGCTCGGGTCGCGCAACCTGCTTGATTATATCGGCGAACTGCGACGGTTTATCGAGGCCGAAAGCGGATACATCGACGCCCAGCGAGAGGCATATATGGCACGGATCGAACTGCTTCGGGCTACAAATTCTGAGGAGTTGACGGGTAAATGAACGAAGAGGAGAACCTGAACAACCAAGAGGAAGTTTCGACGGCAGGCGAGGCTCCGCGAAACACGAAGCTGATCGCAGCCATCGCGGGCGGAGCGGTAGTTGTTTTGCTTGCGGCATTGGCCATCTGGTATTTCGCCTTCGCCGGCGACAGCACTGCAGGCAGGCCCGTCCCGGCTCCGCGTTCGATGCCCGATGCCCCGAGCGAAAGCCAGCCATTGACCGGCCAAACCTTGACGATCGGAGCCGAGCAACGGGAGAACGCCGGACTAGTCATCGAGACGGTTGGCGAGCAACTTGCCGCCGAGCTTGGCCTAACGGCGGCGACCGGCGTCGTCGAACCAAATGCGTATCGCAACACGCCCGTGCTGCCGCTGGTCGGCGGAGTTGTCCGCAGCATCGTGCCCGAGCTCGGTGACCAGGTCTCCCGCGGGCAGACTGTCGCGGTAGTTTTCAGCAACGAATTTGCCGATGCTCAGTCGCGCTACGTCGCCCTACTGACCGAGGCCGAGAACGCTCGCCGTAACTTTGAACGAACACAGCGGCTGGTCGCGATCAATCAACCGGGCCGGACGGAATTTGACGCTGCCGCACGGCAGATGAAGGCCGCCGAGGCCGCACTCAACGAAATGCAGGCCCGCTTTCAGCGGACGACCCGCCTGCTCGCCATCGGCGGAGCAAGCCGCGAGGAGCTCGAGCAAGACACGACGAAGCTCCGCACGGCCGAGGCCGAGGTGGCGGAGGCTCGCAACCGCTACGACCGCGCAGGGCGGCTGCTTGAGATAAACCCGGAGACGCGTTCGCAGAATGAGGAAGCACTCAACAAACTCAGGGCGGCCGAGGCCGAACTTGCCTCGGCACGGCAGCGGCTCGTGCTCTACGGGATGAGCGAAGCGAAGATAAACGCTCTCCGTTCGCCGTCGCAGATCCGCTCCGAGATGGAAGTGCCGGCACCGGTCTCGGGCACGGTCACGACCCGGACGGCCAACCCGGGCGAAGTGGTTGATGCGAACAAGGAACTCATTCGCGTAACTGATCTTTCGACCGTTTGGGTCATCGCCCAGGCCTTTGAACGCGACCTGCCGAAGCTTCGAGCCGGAAGCGGTGCGAGCGTTACGACCAATGCATTTCCGGACCGCCTTTTCCGCGGGCAGGTGACCTATATCGACCCCGCCATCGACCCCGCGACGCGTACGGCAAAGGTCCGGGTTGAGATACCCAACGGCGACCGTTCTCTCAAGCTCGGGATGTTCGTAAATGTCGCGTTCGGTGCTCTGCAGCAAAGCGAGCGGACGGTTCCGGTCGTTCCCGCCGCGGCGGTTCAGATGGTGAACGGACGTCAAACGGTCTTTCTCGCGACGGCCGACCCGAACGTTTTCGAACTGCGGCAGGTCTCGCTCGGGAGCGAATCGAACGGCCGCTACCCTGTGCTCGAAGGCGTGAACGTCGGCGACCGGATCGTGACGACCGGAAGCTTCCTCCTCCGCGCCGAGTGGGTGAAGTTGAACCCCTCGAACTAAAGCAAGACCAAGAATTGCCAAGCAGCAGGGCCGTACTCGCTCCTCAAGCGATACGGTCTTCTTCAATTTCCTCCCGAATATGACCCAGGTCATATTTCGGCCTTTCGTCCTAGTATAGCCTTGCTTCACGGCCCAATCACACCGCGTTCTGCGGTCAGGCGGTTCCTGCAATTGTATCGGCGGGAGGAGATAGATGCCGCACCTGAAAGTTCAGGTCCCGGACGAGGACTATCACAAGAATTTGATCTCTTGCCAGGCCGCGTGCCCGGTCAATACCGATGCTCGCGGCTACATCCGCGCCATTGCAGAAGGCCGTTTTGAGGAGGCGTATCTAATCGCCCGCGGACCGAATCCATTTGCCTCTATCTGCGGTAGGATCTGCGGGGCACCATGCGAAACGGCGTGCCGGCGGGGCAAGGTGCCAAGAGTTGACGACGATGGCGTATTCGTCGGCATCGACCGGCCGGTCTCGATCCGTGCTTTGAAGCGTTTCGCTTGCGAGCAGGCCGGGCCCGAGGCTCGGCCGGTCAGCGAAGTGCTGGCTGCGGTCGAGGATTTCATCCCGCTGGTCGCAGCTCGTTCTGAGGAGATGGCCGCCCTTCTCCATTCAGCAGTTGACGGCAAATTCGTAAAGGCGGAAGGCGAACCGGTCGCGATCATCGGTGCCGGACCGGCAGGGCTTTCCGCCGCGCATGACCTCGCGATAATGGGCTTTCGCCCGACCGTTTACGAACTCGAAAACGTGACGGCCGGGATGCTCGCCGTCGGCGTTCCGGCATATCGGCTCCCGCGTGAGCTGATAATGAAAGAGATCGCCGTCATTGAAGCTCTCGGCGTCGAGATCCGGACGGGAATCGAGATCGGGAAAGACATCTCTTTCGCCGAGCTCCGCCGCGACCACAAGGCGATCATCATCGCGGTCGGTGCAAAGTCCTCTCGCGGCCTCGGACTGACGGGCGAGAGCGGCCCGGGCGTTCTCGGCGGCGTTGACCTCCTCCGCTCGGTCTCGCTCGGCGAGCGGCTTCATTTGGGCAAGAACATCGTTGTCATCGGCGGCGGAAATGTCGCCTATGATGTGGCCCGGACGGTCGTCCGGCAGGTCGCGATCGATACCGCACGGACCGCGGCACGGCTCGAAGAGACCGGCAGCGTCGTCCTGTTCTCGCTCGAAAGTGCCGAGGAGATGCCGGCCGATACGATCGAGATAGTCGAGGGCGATGAAGAAGGAATTCAACGCGAGAACGGCTGGGGCCCGGTCGAGATCGTCCGCGGCGATGATGGGCATGTTGCCGCCGTTCGGTTCCGCAAATGCCTGCGGGTTTATGACGAGGAGCGGAGATTCGCGCCCGTCTTCGATGACACCACAATAAAGGAAGTGCCATGCGATACGGTGCTCCTCGCCGTCGGGCAAGCGCCTAAGCTTCAGTTCCTCGAAGATGGCGGCACCGACGTAGAAAAGATCGGCAATGGCTGGCTGAAAGTCGAACGCGAAACGCAGCAGACGACCGCACCGGACGTCTTTGTCGCGGGCGACCTTGCTCACGGGACTCGCCTTCTGATCGATGCCGTTGCCTCCGGCAAATCCGCCGCTCGTTCAGTTTACAGCTTCGTTACCGGCCGCCGGCTCACCGCGGATGCGACAACCTCGCACCTTCCGCTTGAGCGTTATCGACGCGAACGCGGCTATGAGTCGATCCGCCGGGTCGAACTGCCGGCCATCGAGCCCGAAGAGAGGCTTGCGGACCCGGATCGCGTTGTTGAGATCGGCTACACGCGCGAGCAGGCGATGACCGAAGCTTCGCGGTGCCTTGATTGCGGTGTAACGCCCGTCTTTGACGGCACACGGTGTGTGCTCTGCGGCGGCTGCGTGGACGTTTGTCCGACCGAGTGTCTCAAACTCGTGCCGCTCGCCGCGCTTGAATACACCGATGAGATCGGCTCGGTCATTAGGGCCTCGCTTGAACCCGACCCGGACCTCGAAGCAAACTCCGCGATCCTAAAAGACGAGGACCGCTGCATTCGCTGCGCGCTCTGCTCGATCCGCTGCCCGGTCGATGCGATCACGATGGAGCGGGTCACATTTTCATCAACCTGGAGAACGCTATGACGACTAAGCCAAAAGAAAAGCCCTCACGTTTCGACCCCGAACCGTTGCCGCGGCGAGATTTTCTCGGCCTCGCGGCTTTGGGTTCGATGGCGTTGGCACTGCTTGTCTCGGCATTCGGGATGCTGCGGCTACCGAAGGCCGCGGTCTCGGCCTCACCCGCAAAGAAGTTCGAGGTCGATCTTCCCGACGCTCTTCCGGCCGGCGAGGCGTTCGTCCCGCCGGGACGAAACGTTGCCGTCTTTCGCGATGCGGAAGGCGTTTATGCGATCTCGACCGTTTGTACACATCTCGGGTGCATTGTGAAGGCTCTGCCGAACGGGTTCGAATGCCCATGCCACGGTTCGGGCTTTGCTTCCGACGGAGCAGTAACCAAAGGCCCGGCACCAAAACCGCTGCCGTGGCTTAAGGTCTCCGCCCGCGGGAATTCGGTCGTGATAGACGAGGAAACGACGGTCGCCTCCGGAACAAAGGTCTAAGCAATGGAAAACGAAGAGAGAACAGCTCTGAACACTTTCTGGCACAACCTTCGGGCGGTG
This sequence comes from Acidobacteriota bacterium, assembly GCA_019639135.1. Classification (GTDB taxonomy): domain Bacteria; phylum Acidobacteriota; class Blastocatellia; order Pyrinomonadales; family Pyrinomonadaceae; genus OLB17. The sequence goes on along the minus strand of JAHBSL010000013.1, from coordinate 50,858 downwards.
CCGGTGGATCTCTACCGGGCGATGTTCCGCGGCGGTGCTCCGGTCACGGACCGCACGCGTTCGTCCTTTGTCTTCGGCAACGTCTTCCTGCATCTGCACTCTGTGCGGACGCACCTCTGGAGCCTTCGCTGGACGGCGACGATGGGGCTCGGCATCATCACGACGGCCGCGTTCCTGATAACTCTGGTGACAGGCGTGCTGCTGATGTTCTATTACAAGCCGTACCCGGACGTCGCCTATCAATCGATCAAGGACATTCACTTCATCGTCCCGACCGGGCGATTCATCCGCAACATTCACCGCTGGGCGGCAAATGTGATGGTCGTCGCGGTGATCCTCCACATGGCGCGGGCATTTTACACAGCCTCGTACCGCAAGCCGCGGGAGTTCAATTGGCTGATCGGCTGGGGCTTGCTCGTCACGACGCTCGCACTTTCTTTCACCGGCTACCTTTTGCCCTGGGACCAACTCGCCTACTGGGCGATCACCATCGGAGCGAACATCGCCCAATCGCCGCGAGAGATCACTGACGCAATGGGTATCACGGATTTGATGGACATCGGCGGGCTGCAGCGTGAGATCCTGCTCGGTTCCGACATCGTCGGCGAGGAGTCGCTGATACGATTCTACCTGCTGCACGTGATGATCCTGCCGATCGTGATGGCGATGCTGATGGCAGTCCATTTCTGGCGGATCCGAAAGGACGGCGGGCTCGCTAAGCCCGCTGATGTGAACGAACGCGTAAGCGTTTCGCAGCCCGAGCATTATCCGGTCTTTACTGAAGAGCCGAAGAAAACATATCAACTTGCGGCGGTCGTCAAAGGCCGCACTCCGGCGGTCGGCAGCGGGCCCGAGAACACGGTTCCCTCGATGCCGCACCTTTTCTACGCTGAGCTCGGCATTTTGATGTTCACGACGTTGGTCTGTGTCGCTCTTGCACTTGTCTCGGACGCCCCGCTCAAGGAACTTGCCAATCCGCTCGTGCCCGAAAACCCGGCAAAGGCTCCGTGGTACTTCCTCGGCCTGCAGGAGATCGTCTCCTTCTCGGCGTTCATGGGCGGCATCGGTATCCCGATGCTCTGCTGGATCGGACTTGGCCTGATTCCGTTCCTGGACAAGGAGACCGAGGGCACGGGAGAGTGGTTCGGCGGGCCGGGCGGTGCGAGGCTGACGCTCTGGTCGATGGTCTATGGATTTGCGACGTCGATCGCCGTTGAGGCATTCGCGATCCGATTCGGTTGGCTCCGCGAGTGGTTTCCGGATGTGCCGCAGCTCGTCATCACTTTCCTCAACCCGGGAACGGTGATCACGGCTCTTTACGCAGCCTTTTCGATATGGGCTTTGCGGCGGTTCAACTCGACACGGGCAGGAGCTCTTGCCCTTTTCACCTGTTTTTTGTGCGGCTTCATCGTCCTGACGGTGATCGGCACGTATTTCCGCGGGCCAAACTGGGTCTTCTTTTGGTCGCCGGCTGATTGGAACGCTCATTGATGCCATGAAGAAGAACAAATACCTTTTGATGGTCTCAAGTATCGGGGTCTTCGCGCTCCTTGTCATCGCTGCCGTTTCGGAGAATTTTCTAAAGGACTGGCACGCGATCCAGGGGCAGGCACGGGCCGAGGACGGGCCGATCGAGGTTAGGCTCCGGCAGGTGGTCAATAATGACCTGAGGCGAACGGACCGCTGTGTTACCTGCCACGTCGGGATGGCACCGGGCGAGCAGATCACATCGCAACTAAAGGTCGCGCAGCCGCACAAGCCGGTCGTCCATGACCCGGCTGTAATGGGCTGCACCACGTGCCACGGCGGCCAGGGCCAGGCGACGGAGATGGACGACGCCCACGGCAACGTCCATTTCTGGACCGAGCCGATGCTCCCGGCAAAATATGCCTACGCAAGCTGCGGCACCTGCCATACGCCGCTCAACGTCCCTAACCTCGCATCGCTGACCTCGGCTCGGCAGGCCTTCGAACGGCTCGATTGTTACGCCTGCCACCGGCTCGACGGCCGCGGCGGGACGATCCGGCCCGGCGGGAATTTGACGGGAATGGACGGTCCGGACCTTTCGCACATCGGGCTCAAGGGTTATGACGCTGAGTGGTACGTTTCGCATCTTGGAAAGAACCGCGAAGGTGCAAGCGAGGCATGGAAAGCATCGTTTCGCGAGATCAGCGATGCGGATCTCCGATTGCTCAAACTGCTTCTCGACACGCAGATGGGAGCACCGAAGCTGATTGAGGCTCGAGCTCAGTTCAACTCGGTCGGCTGCACGGGCTGCCACGCGGTCAGCGGTTTCGGCGGCCAGAATGGCCCTGAGCTCTCACGGGTCGGCGAAAAAGACCCGAACCAACTCAACTTCCGAAATGTGCCGGGCGAACGCTCGCTGACGAACTGGATCGCCCAGCATTTCCGCTCGCCGGCCTCGACGGTGCCGGGCTCGCTGATGCCCGCCCTCGACCTAAATGAACAGGAGATCGACCTGCTCACGATGTATATGCTCTCGCTGCGGCGTCGGGGACTGCCGGACGTCTTCCTGCCAAAAGACCGCGTCAAGGCGATGCGTTTCGGAGCCCGCGAGTTCCTGACCGAGCCGGCTACGGTCTACTCGACCATTTGCTCTAGCTGCCATGGTGCCTCGGGCAAAGGGGCAAGGTTCCCGGGCAACCCGCCCAATCCTTCGATAACGAATCCGGACTTCCTCGCGATCGCTTCCGACGACTATCTTTACGCGACCATCGCCCGCGGGCGAACGAGCCGGCCGATGCTTGCCTGGGGCGAAGGCGAGAGAGGGCTAGGCGATGCAGAGATCCGCGGGCTCGTCGCATACATCCGCCAACTCGGCGGCGGAGTTCAGTTCGTCTCCGACGGGCGGCCGGCGAGATGGGTCAGCGGCGATGCACCCACCGGCGAGCGGCTCTACAAGGCCAACTGTGCCGGATGCCATGGCGCGATCGGAGGAGGCGGCGAAGGCCCGGCCATCGGCAACGCCAGTTTCCTGACCGCGGCAACGGATACGTTTCTTGTTGAGACCATTAGTCGCGGCCGGACCGGTACGATCATGCAGGGCTTCGCCACTCCGAACACGGTTCGGCCGGCCCTGACGCGAGCGGAGATAGAAAGCATTGTCGCTTTCATCCGGACGCTTGAAAAGAAGTAGAAAAAACTGACGGAGTCCTTATGACAAACAAAATCAGCAGACGCGAATTCATGGCCCGCCTGACGGCAGCGGGTTTCGGTGCTCTCGCGGCATCAGCTACTAACGCCTGGGGGCTTGATGCTATCACCAACCCGCTTGCCGTTTACCCCGACCGCGGTTGGGAAAAGGTATATCGCGACCTTTGGGCCTACGACTCCACCTATACCTTCACCTGTGCCCCCAACGACACCCACAACTGCATCCTCAATGCCTACGTCCGCGACGGCGTCATAACAAGGATCGGCCCATCGATGAAGTACGGCCTTGCCAAAGACCTCAACGGCAATGGGACGACGCACCGCTGGGACCCGCGTGTTTGCCAAAAAGGCCTTGCATTGACCCGGCGGTTCTATGGCGACCGGCGAGTGAACCAAACGATGGTCCGGGCCGGGTATAAACGCTGGCATGATGAGGGATTTCCGCGAGGCTCCGACGGAAAGCCGGACCCGAGCTACTTCAACCGTGCCCGCGATGAATGGGTGCGGATGCCGCACAGCGAGGCCGCGGCGATAGTTGCGGCGGCGCTCAAGAACATCGCCGAAACGTACACAGGCGAAGCGGGGCTCGAACGGCTCCGCAAGCAAGGCTATGACGAAAAGGTCATCGAGGCGACCCGCGGCATAGGGACAAATGTGATGAAGTTTCGCGGCGGAATGCCGCTGCTCGGGATGACCCGCGTCTTCGGGATGTATCGCTTCGCAAACTCGATCGCACTTCTCGACGCAAAGATCCGCGGCGTCGGGCCGGACGAGGCCGTCGGCGGCAAGGGCTTTGACAACTACTCCTGGCACACCGATCTTCCGCCCGGCCACACGATGGTCTCCGGCCAGCAGACGGTCGAGTTCGACCTCAACTCGGTCGAGCATGCGAAAACTGTGGTCGTTTGGGGAATGAACTGGATAACGACCAAGATGCCGGACGCGCACTGGCTGACCGAAGCAAGGATCAAGGGCACGAAGATCATCGTCATTGCCTGCGAATACTCCGCGACCGCGACCAAGGGCGACGAGGTCGTAGTCGTGCGGCCGGGAACGACTCCGGCACTCGCTCTCGGCCTCGCGAACGTGATCATCCGCGACAAGCTATATGACAATGCGTACGTCCGCGAATGGACCGATATGCCGATCCTCGTCCGAATGGACACGCTTAAGTATTTGAAAGCAAGCGAGGTCGTCGGCGGCTCACCGGCGGAACTCAAACAGACCGTCCTCATAAAAGCGGGCGAGAAGGAACTCCCGCCGATCAAACAAACGAACCAGAACATCGTCCCGGAGGCAATGCGGAACGACTGGGGCGATTACACGTTCTATGACACGCGCCGCGGCGAGGTGATCGCCTGCACACGGGACAACGTCGGCAAGAATTCGAACACCGCCGATGCAATGCTCGAGGGTGCCATCAACGTCCAGCTCGCGGACGGCTCGGTAGTGCTCTGCCGGCCGGTCTTTGACCTAATAAAGGAGTACGCCGCTCATTTTGATCCCAAGACGGTCGAAGAACTCACATGGGCCCCGGCCGCAGCGGTCGAGAGCGTCGCAAAGCACATCGCCAAAGAACCGGGCACAACACTCTTCGCCATCGGCATGGGCCCGAACCAGTTCTTCAACAGCGACAACAAGGACCGCGACACGATAATGCTCGCCGCACTGACCGGCAACGTCGGCAAGATCGGCGGGAACATCGGATCATACGCCGGAAACTACCGGACCGCTCTGTTCAATGGAGCGGGCCAGTACATCAACGAGAACCCGTTCGACATTGAACCTGATGCCGCAAAACCCGCCCGCCCGAGGCAATACTGGACGGCCGAATCGGCTCACTATTACAACCACGAGGACCATCCGCTGAAGGTCGGCAATACCATCCTGACCGGAAAGTCGCATATGCCCTGCCCTACGAAGTCGCTCTGGTTCGCCAACGCGAATTCGATCCTCGGCAACGTTAAGTGGCACTACAACCAGGTCTTCAACGCCCTCCCAAAGATCGAGATGATCGCCGTAAATGAATGGTGGTGGTCAACCTCGTGCGAATGGGCCGACGTGGTATTTGGTGTTGATTCGTGGGCCGAACTGAAGCATCCGGACATGACGGCTTCGGTAACGAATCCGTTCCTCGCCGTCTTTCCGCGAACGCCGATCCCGCGGATCTTCGATACCATCGGCGATATCGAGGTCTATGCGCTGGTGGCTTCGAAGCTCGCCGAACTGACCGGCGATGACCGGTTCAACCAATACTGGAAGTTCGTCAATGAGAACAAAACGGACGTCTATCTTCAGCGGATCCTTGACCACTCGACCAATACCAAGGGCTACGACTTCAAGGACCTGCATGCGAAGGCCCTCGAGGGCATTCCGGCGATAATGAACAGCCGGACAACGCCGAAAAACGTCGGCTATGATCAGATAACCGAGTCTATCCCGTGGTACACGAAGAGCGGGCGGCTTGAGTTCTACCGCGAGGAAGATGAGTTCATCGATGCCGGCGAGAATCTGCCCGTCCATCGTGAGCCGGTCGATTCGACCTTCCTTGAGCCGAACATCATCATCGCACCGCCGCACGCTGCACTCCGGCCGAAGCAGCCCGAGGATTACGGGGCAAAGCGCGACGACCTGAGCTGCGAAACGCGGTGTGGCCGCAATGTGGTCTATTCGTGGCCCGAAGCGAAGCAGACCGCCCATCCGCTCGTGAAGGAAGGATTTAAGTTCATTTTCCATACACCGAAGTACCGCCACGGTGCACACACGACGCCGATCGATACGGACATGATCGCCATTCTCTTCGGCCCCTTCGGCGATATCTACCGGCACGACAAACGAATGCCCTTCGTCACCGAAGGCTACGTCGATATCAACCCGACAGATGCACGCGAAGCCGGCATCGAGGACGGTGACTACGTTTGGATCGACCCGGATCCCGAGGACCGCCCGTTCCGCGGCTGGAACGAAAGCAAGAACAAGGACAACTACAAAGTGGCGCGGATGATGTGCCGTGCCCGCTACTATCCCGGCACGCCGCGGGGCGTGACACGGATGTGGTTCAACATGTACGCCGCAACGCCGGGCTCGCAGCAGGGTGCCGAGGAGCGGTCGGACGGGCTGGCAAAGAACCCGCGGACGAACTATCAGGCGATGTTCCGCTCGGGCTCGCACCAATCGGCTACCCGCGGGTGGCTCAAGCCTACATGGATGACCGATTCGCTCGTCCGCAAGGGAATGTTCGGGCAGGCGATCGGGAAGGGATTTGCGGCAGACATCCACTGTCCGACCGGTGCTCCTCGGGAGGCGTTCGTAAAGATCACGAAGGCCGAGCCGGGCGGCATCGGCGGCAAGGGCGTCTGGCGGCCGGTCGAGCTTGGAATCCGCCCGCGGAACGAATCGGACGCAATGAAGCGATACCTCGAAGGGCAGTACATAGGAGCGAAGAAGTAAATGACCTACCTGAAGATGCATCTTCTGCTGAATTACTACCCGGCGATCTTCGCCGCTCTGGCAACGCTCATCCTCGCGGCGGGTATGTATTTCGGAATGCCGGGAGCTTACAGGGCCACCCTCAAGCTGCTCGTTTTTGTGTTCCTGCTAACGCTGATCGTCGTCTTTCTCGGAGAGTTCGCCGGGATGTATGCCGCGGCGAGCGACGGCCCGCGGGCAACGGCACTTGAAAAGCATAAAGTGACCGGGACGGCGGCATTCGTAACGGTCGCTGTCACCGGTATTGCGGCTCTCGTCGCGAGCATTCGGCTTAGAAAGCGGCCAGACGTGACCCGCAAGGCACAGGCCGTAATGCTATTCCTCGCGGCACTTTCCGCGGCGCTCCTGATCGCATCGGTCCTTGCGGGCCGGAGCATCAAGTCAGCGGCCGCGGCGGGGGCCGATATCCTCATCAACACAAATTCGACCGAAATGGAGAACAACAAATGGCACGCGTAAACAATTGGCAATTAGGAAGGGAGATGTCGTATTGGTATCCCGAGGCCCGGCCGCAGAAGCAGTTTGCCGCCGTTTTTGACACCAATAAATGCATCGCGTGCCAGACCTGCACGCTTGCCTGCAAAACGACGTGGACCTCCGGCAAAGGGCAGGAGTATATGCTCTGGAACAACGTCGAGACGAAGCCCTACGGGTTCTATCCGCTGGCGTGGGACCTGAACCTTCTCGACATGCTCGGCGGGCAGAATTGGGATGAAAGCGGCGAGCTGCCCGTTTATACCGGCAGCACGATCTTCGAATCGGCACCCGCGGGCGAACGCGTTCTCGGTTGGCGGCCGGCGGAGGAAGACTATGCCTATGCGAACGTCGGCGAAGACGACTGTGCAGGCCAGGTCGATGGCGGGACGAGCCTCGAAAACTCTCACGATATGGCGTGGTTCTATTACATGGCACGGATCTGCAACCACTGCACCTATCCGGCGTGTCTTGCCTCCTGTCCGCGTGGCTCGATCTACAAGCGGCCCGAGGACGGTATTGTGCTGGTAGATCAGGGTCGGTGCCGCGGCTATCAGGAATGCGTCCGCGGATGCCCGTATAAGAAGGTCTTCTACAATGCAATGACCGGCACCTCAGAGAAATGCATCGCCTGTTTCCCGAAGATGGAGCTCGGCATTCAGCCGCAATGCTTCGTCAATTGCATCGGCAAGATCCGAATGGCCGGCTACCTGAACACGCCGGAGAATGCCCGCGAGGACAACCCGCTCGATTACCTGATCCATATAAAGAAAGTGGCACTGCCTCTCTTTCCGCAGTTTGGGCTTGAGCCGAATGTCTATTACATTCCGCCGGTCCACGTGCCGACGTCATTTACGGGACAGATGTTCGGCCCCGGCGTCGCAAAGGCGATCGAGACCTATCGCTCGGCCGCGACGGATGCGGACCTTGCCGGACTGCTCGGGCTCTTTGGTTCATCGGAACGCGTGATGACGCGGTGGCGACGCATCGGAGAGACGATAACGGGGCTTGACGACGACGGGAATGTCCTCGTCAGTGTGCCGCTCCGCGAGCCGGTGCATATTCGTCCGGCCTTCGATCCGGTCCAGCAGGTGACGCGGATGAACTGCACATAAATGGTGCCCGACGGCACCCGGGAGTAACGATATGAAACACCAAGTTTTGATCAAGATGCTAACGGCGGCGATCGCTCTGGTCCTTTCCGCGAACTGTGGGCATACGGTCGTAACAACGCCGGAGGTCCATGCCATCGCGGCCGACCGGATCACGCTCGACCCTGATGACGCCATCTGGGAGAATGCCCCGACACACATTGCGAAGCTGATCCCTCAGGACCTGGTCGAACCGCGTCAGATGGAGCCGACGACCGCCGAGGTTCGTGTCAAGGCGATAATGAAAGATGGACAGATCGCGTTTCGCATGGAGTGGTCGGACGATTCGCAAAACGATGCTCCGGGGCCGCGAAAGCCGGTAGATGCAGCCGCCGTTCAACTGCCCGCCGTCATTCAGGCAAATGCACCGGCACCGCAGATGGGCGAGCAGGGAATGACGGTCGAGATCGCATACTGGCGAGCCGACTGGCAGGCATCGGTCAACGGTCGGCCGGATGGCATCCAGGCCCTTCACCCGAATGCCTCGGTCGACCATCACCCCTATGAGGCGAAGCCGCTCGAGAACAATGAGGAAGCGAGGCGCCGTGCCGAGCTCAGATACGCCCCGGCAAAGGCTCTTGGAAACGTGCGGTCCGGCCCGCGGGAAGCGGCATTTGAGGATCTGATCGCCGAAGGGCCGGGAACGCTGACACCCGCTCCCGCACGGCACACCTCCGGCATTGGAAAATGGTCCGATACCGGCTGGGTGGTCGTCTTTGTCCGACCGATACCGAACGGATTCTCGGCAACGCGCCCGACACAGGTCGCCTTTGCGGTCTGGGAAGGCACGCACGGCGAGGCCGGCTCGCGAAAGATGCGAACAGGCTGGATAAACCTATTGGCCAAGTAAAGGAGCGATCATGCAGGTACTTGACGAAAAAAAGCTATTCGCTGCGGCAATGGATTGGCGGCTGCTCGGGCTGCTCTTTGAGTGTCCGTCGGAGGCGAGTCTTGAAGAAATGAGGTCGCTTGGCAGTGAGACGACAAATAAGACACTTCGGCAGGCGGCCCGTTATGCACAGACCGAGGCGGACGAGGGACTTTATCATCTCGTCTTCGGCCCGGGCGGCCCGGCTCCGCCGCGCGAGGTCAGCTACCGAAGTTGGGTCCAGCCCGGCTATTTGCTCGCGGAACTTTCTTCCTATTACCGGGCCTTTGAGTACCGGCCGCGGTATTCGGACGTCCCGGACCACATTGCTGTCGAGGCCGGCTTTGTCGGCTACCTTCGGCTTAAAGAAGCATATTGCCTGCTTTCGGAAAAGGATGAGAATGCCGAGATCGCCGGCGCGGCTGCCGACCGCTTTACAAAAGAGCATGTTGCTGAGATCGCCTCGCCGCTCTCAAAACTGCTTGCCGGCTCGGGCGTCAAATATATGATGCTGGCGGGCGAGACCCTTTATGAGATGTCCGGTGCGGCGGTTCTGCCCGAGCGGAAGGAAACGCCGGTCTTTGAAAGCGGATGTGAAGAGTTTGGCTGCGGCAGCGAAATGTTTGCCTAAGAGTTGTTTGGGACAAGGCCCACAATCATCCGCCGGACTCGCGGCTCAGCGCTTCGGGGTCGTGGATGACGATCTTTCCCTTAACTATCTCGAACGCCCCTCGGCGAGCAAGCCGGCGGATCGATCTGATGGTGCATTCAAGCGTAAGCCCGGCCATTTCGGCAATATCCTGCCTGCGAAGCGTGATCCGAAGCGGAAGCCCATTGCCGCTTTCCCGGACAAGTGACAGCAATACCGTCCCGATCCGCTTTTCGGCCGTCGTACCCGAGAGCACCTGAATGGTCGAGGCACGGTCGCGGAGAATGCCGCACATGCGGTCGGCGACGGCGATCGAAAAATCCGGAAACTCCGCCATCAGGCCTCGGAACCGGTCGCGTGCGAGCATGAGCACACGCGAATCTTCCATTGCGACGGCGGTCGAAGGAAAAGCCTTGCCGTCCATTGCCGGTGGAATGGCGAACATCTCACCAGGGCCGAAGGTGCCGATTATGATCTCTTTTCCCGGTTCGGGATAGCGGACCATCTTGACCCGCCCGGAGATGACAGTTGGAAGAAACTCGGCTACTTCGCCCTCGGAAAAGATCATCTCGCCCTCGCCGAAAGAGCGCTGAACGCCGAATTTCAACATCCGTTCGCGAATCGGGGGAGCGAGGTCGTCTAATAGCTTGAGTGCCACGTAAGGGCGTCTCCTTTGTCGCCGTTCTTAAATTGTATCACCCGGCGGCATTCACTTCATAGAATCAAGGATATCGGCGATGTCCTTTTCGGTCGTGTCCGGATTGATAAAACAAAATCGGGCGACGGTTTCGTGGACTCCATGCGACCGCCACTTGGTCGGAGCGACGAGGGCGAAGCCGTCGCTGTGGTTCTTATATGTCCAGCGGTTGTAGTCCTCGGGCTGCCAGCCGAGCCGGCGGTAAAGCACGCATGAAAGGCTCGGCTCGCGGACAAGTTCGACGTGCGGAGCGGCGTCGATCAGCCGGCCAGCGATCCGGGCGAGCTCAATGCCGCGTTCGATCGCGAGTGCATAGCGGTCGGTTCCGTGCATCGCCAGCGAGAACCAAAGCGGAAGCCCGCGGACACGGCGCGTCAGTTGTATCTGGTAATCGGCGGGATTGAACCCTCTCGCACCTTCGTCATAAAAGATGTCGAGATACGAACCGCCCTGCGAATGTGCGCGGCGTGCGATCTCGGGCTCGCGATAGATGACCGCACCACAATCATACGGCGAGAAAAGCCACTTATGCGGGTCGATGGTGACGCTGTCCGCCAGCTCGATGCCATTGAAAAAATGCCGGACCGAAGGTGCCGCAAGCGCACCGCCGCCATAGGCAGCATCAACGTGAAACCAAACGCCGAGGTCGCGACAGATCTTCCCGATGCCCTCGAGGTCATCGATGATGCCGGCGTTGGTCGTCCCGGCTGTTGCGACCACGGCGAAAAATCTCGAGCGCTCTTCCGGCGTCAGCAGGCTGATGCGCTCGGCCAGCATCTCGCTCCCGAGCCTGCCTTCGGTATCGATCAACATCACGTCCGCATCGATCACCTTCGCCATCGCCCGGACAGAAGAATGGGCACCGGCCGAGGTGATGATCAGCCCTCGTGCCGCGGCTCGCGAAGGGTCGGCCTCGCGCCATGCCTCGCGGGCGGCGACCATCGCCGAAAGGTTTGCCTCGGTGCCGCCGCTTGTGAAAACTCCAAATGCGCCCTCGGGCAAGCCGGTCAGCGAAACAAGCCACCGCATCGCTTCATTCTCGGCAAAGATGCAGCCGCCGCCTTCCATCCAGAAGGCTCCGTGGACGCTGGTCGCCGAGGTGACGAGGTCGAACATAATCGCCGCCCGCGTCGGCGAGGCCGGAACGAAGGCAAGGTGCCGCGGATGATCGATCGGCACACTCGCCTTGACCAAAACATCACGGAAAAGCTCGAACGCCCGCTCGCCGCCGATCCCGGCTGGCGTTACGGTCTCACCGACCAACGAGCGGAGTTCCTTCTCCGACCTCGGCTTCCCGAGATGCGGATCGGTATCAGTGATGCGGTTGATGGCATACTTCATGACGTCGAGCGTCATTTCGATAAGGTCAATGTCTATCTCATGCATTCGTGTTCAATTCTGCTGCGGCCGGTCGAATGGCGTTATGACCTTGATGCCCGTGAGCCCGGTGATCCGGCTGCCGATCTCGCCCGCCTCGCTCGGCTCCATTGTTTTAAGAACGTGCATTCCCGCAGGGCGTCCGGTAATGTTTCCACGCGATTCGAGCACCCACTCGCTCGGAATCGGGCGGAGCGGGATGTTGAGCTCGATCTCGTCCGGCCCGCTCTCTCGGTAAAGTTCGGCGAGCCGTTCGATGTCCCCATCGGCGGGCCGCGTCAGAAGCATCGTTTGTATCCCAAGAAAGCCCTTGAATTCTTCGCGGAACTGCCTGATTCCTGAAATTATTGACTCGAGACCGATGCCCGCTGCCGGGCGGTCAACGCGGCGGAGCGAATCTTCGGACCAGGCGTCGAGCTTGCAGTAAACGCGGTCCGCAAGGCCCGCCTCGGCCCGCACATTCGCATCGCCGAGCAGTGTCGAATTGGTCAAAATGGCGATCGGCTTGCCGGTAAGCTCGCGGGCCGCAGTGATGATCTCGCCTAGATTGGCCGCAAGCGTCGGCTCACCACTGCCGGAGAAGGTGATCACGTCTGCCGACTGCCAATCTGCGTTTCGCAGGTCGCTGATCACCTTTTCGGTCGGGACGAAAACAGCTCGTTCGGTGGTGACGCGATTGATCTTGCCGAGCTGGCAATAGACGCACTCGAAGGAGCAGATCGAATCGACGCAAAGGATGTCCACGCCAAGCGAACGCCCGAGCCGCCAGGAATCGACGGGCCCATATATCGAGTTGTGTTCAGTGTCGGCCATCGCGTTCAGATGCCCGTATGATAACCGATGATGAGTGAAAGGACAGCCGCGAGGCCATAAATGACCTCCCAGACGCCGATCTTCATCGCCTTTGCCGGCCGGCGGAAACGCGAAAGGCCGATCACCGAACGGGCAAGAAGTACCGCGTAAACCGCGGCCGCGAGCAGCGGCAATAGGGCGGCATTCCAGAGCATCGCGACCACTGCGAGAGCAGCCAAATGCGAGGCGGCAGGCACAGCGAACAAGAACGGCTTGCCTTTCTCAAGCCTCAAACGGTTGCGGACGTAAAGTATCGAGGGAACGAACCTTGCGATAAAGAACACCCAGACCGCGGCAGCCTGCGGCCATGTCATACCGCCGGCAAGCGCGATGGCCGCGGCAGACGAAGACATCGCGAAGGCACCGGTCAGCTCAGCCGCAAGCTCACGGTTCTTTCGCGCGGCGTCGCAATAGATCTGGTAGAGCGCGAACGGAGCAACCACTGCAAACGGCACAAAAGCGACAAGCGGCGAGGTCAGGACAGAAAAGACGAGGCCGGCCGCAAATAGCACGAAAAAGAACAGAACAAACTGAAGAGCGATGCGCGTTTGCGGAAGCGACCGCCCCGCGAGCCGATCGACGAGAAAGATCTGCAGCGGCCGCCGCATCATAAATGCGCCGATCACCATTACCGAAAGCGGCAATGCAGCCGCCGAAAATGCAACGGCCGAAGCGGCCACAAGAGGCTCGAACAGGAACCCCCACGATCCGTGCTCGACCGGGAGGACGATCCTGCTTTTGCGGATAGCGGGGCGTTCAAGTTCGAGTTCGGCGGCCTGCTGCATTTCGTGTCGGTCGTGCGTTACACCTCGGCGGCCAGGGCGGCATCTTCCAGCTCAACGGCACGCGGGAAGAGGACGTTATTCTCCAAGTGAATGTGCTGGTGAAGGTCGCGTTCGAGCTCGGCAAGCCGGTAATAGAGCCCGGTGAAGCTCGGGCAAGCATCCGGCGGCGGCGTGTAGTCCTTCGAAAGCGACCGCATTTTACTGAGTATATCACCGGCCGTATCGTGCTCGTTCATCATCATCCGGATGGGGTTGCGGACCGTACCGAAGGGCGGCATCGGTGCGGGCAGCCCCTTCTCCTTGCAGCGGACCAGCCGCTCGACGAAGGGAAAAAGCACTTCTTCCTCCTTCATCATATGAGCGAAGAGATCGCCGGAAAGTTCCTCGAACGTCTCTTTCAGCTCGATCAACTCAGGATGGTTGTCGCCATGGACGCGGGCGACCTTATCCATCAGCGGAGCGAGGCTGCGGAGTTCGTTCTTCGTGAAAACGTGATGCTTATCAAGGATGTGCGAGATAAGCTCGTGGAGCGAGGCGTTGCCGACCCAATCGTCAGCCGGGACGCCCGAAGTAAATAACGCCTCAAGCTGTTCGATGACGTCCTTCGAATCGACGCCCGCACGCTCGCAGGCCTCGGCGATCGGCTTTCTGCCGCCGCAGCAGTAATCGATCTTGTATTGCTCAAAGACCCTTGTCGTTTGCGGCATTTCAAGGGCGATCTCGCGTACGGTCATGGTTGAAAGGTTTTGCATAACTACTCCTCAGACAGGTAATGTCAGGTGTAATTATCTTTCAGGGCGGCCGGGCAAAAAATGACCTTGGTCATAAACCGAAAATTAGATGAAAGTATCGGCATACATCATCGCGGGCGGTGAGGGAAAGCGGCTCGGGCAGCCGAAATGGAGCATTGAGCTCGGCGGCGGGCCGATCATCACACGAGTAGCGGCTGCACTTTCGGCTGTTGCTTCGGTTGGCACGGCCACTGTCGTTGCGAAAAACCAGATCGAGATCGCGGGGCTGCCGGTGATCACGGATTCACCACCCGCTGGTCTCGACGATGCCGGCGGGCCGCTCGTCGGGCTCTATACGGCATTACGGGATGCACAGAGCGAATGGCTGATCGCGGCGGCCTGCGACCTTCCTTTTGTTTCGGGTGAGCTGTTCAAAAGGCTTTTGACCGAATGCTCGGACGATCGTGCCGCCGTAGTTCCGATTCAGCCTGATGGAACGCCGCAGCCGCTTTGTGCGGCGTATCGCGTGTCGGCCTGCCGGCCCGCGGCGGAGAAGGCGATCGCGGATGGAAGGCTCAGTATGTTCAGCCTTTTGGATCGGGTCCAAACACGGTTCATCCCTTTCGAAGATCTCGCCGATCTCCCCAGTTCGGAACTTTTCTTTTTCAATATCAACACTCCCGAAGACCTCGCGAAAGCAACCGAGATCATCCGAACCGGCCGGTGACCGAACACGAACCCGCCTACCGGTCGAATTCTCTATCGTGCTCAAGTTAGCTAAGCTCAGAGTAGACCGGATGAAACTTTGTGCGCTACAGATCGGGATTATTCTTTTCGCTGCCGGGAGCACGTTCGCTCAGGATGGCGAGATAAGAGTTGTGGCCCGAGATGCGGTCGGGCGAATGATCGCGAATGCCGAAGCGGCCGTAAAGGATTCCAGCGAAGAACTACGACCGTGCACGAAACAAGCGGAAATCCTGGTTTGTCCCGCCCGTTTGCGCGACTCGATCTCGGTCTCGGCCAGTGGTTTTTCGACGCGAAAAATAACTGTTGATCAGGACGTTGTCGCTCAAAGCGAACTGACGGTTACGCTCAAACCCGCCGGGCTTCGCGAGACGGTCGTCGTCTCCGCCGAACGCACTGAGGCAAGGCTTGGCGACTCGCCCGTCAGCATCGCCGTACTAGGCCGAAGTGCTCTCGAACAAACCGCAGCACCGACGCTCGACGACGCACTCAGGCAGGTGCCGGGTTTCTCGACCTTTCGGCGTTCAAGCAGCCGCAACTCAAACCCGACATCGCAAGGTGTTTCGCTCCGCGGCGTTGGGGCGAGCGGTGCGAGCCGGACGGCCGTACTTTTTGATGGCGTTCAGATAAACGACCCGTTCGGCGGCTGGGTGCAATGGAACCGCATCTCGCCACTCGCCGTCGAACAGGTTGAGGTCGTCCGCGGCGGTGCCTCAAGCCTTTACGGCAGCGGGTCGCTGAGCGGGACGGTCGCCATCGAGCCGCGTTCGACGCGGGAGCCTTTTGCCGCAGCGGGGGAATTCTCGGCCGGCACGCAGGAGACGCTAACTGCGGCCGGATTTCTCGGCACAAATTATCAAAGCTGGTTCGCGGATCTCAATTTCGGTCGGCTTCAAACTAAGGGCTACATTCCGGTCTCAAGCGAGGATCGCGGCCCGATCGACGAGCCCGCAGGAGTTCGCTCGGTGAATTTGAGCGGCCGTTTCGGAAAGCGGTTCGGCGAAGCGGGATCGCTTTTCGTCCGGCCGTGGTACTTTTCGGAAGACCGAACGAACGGCACGCCGCTTCAGCGGAATCAGACGCATTCGCGTGGCATCATCGCTGGCGGCCGGTTCGAGCGTGCGGGCGGAAAGCTCGGCACGGAGTTCCGTGCGTTCGGCGGGACGCAGGTTTACGACCAGACGTTTACGGCGGTCGCGGTCGCTCGCGATGCGGAAACGCTCTCGCGGCTGCAGCGTTCTCCCTCGCAGAACGTTGGGCTTTCGGCACGCCTTTTCACGCTGCTCGGCAGCCATTCGCTCGGCGCCGGATTCGAGCTTCGCGAGGTTCGCGGTTCGAGCGACGAGGTCGGCTACTTTGGCGGCAACCCGACATCGCTCTTGGGCTCGGGTGGCCGCGAGCGGTCTTTCGGCGTTTATGTTCAGGACGTCTTCGCGTGGGGCTCGCGGGCCGTCGTCGCCGGTTCGGTTCGCTATGACCGCTGGTCAAACTCCCGCGGGCTTTCGGCAACGCGGAGCCTCGCGACCGGCATCACGACAACGACAATTTTCGCCGACCGCGACGAGGACGCGCTCAGCCCGCGGCTCTCGGTGCTGTTTCGCGTTACGCCGGAGCTTTCGCTCAATGGTTCGGCCTCGCGGAGCTTTCGAGCACCGACACTCAACGAACTTTACCGCGGGTTTCGCGTGGGCAACATCGTCACCAACGCAAATGCCGATCTGCGGGCCGAGCGGGCCGCGAGCTTTGATGCCGGAGCAAGCTTTGCCCGCGGGCCCTTATATCTCCGCGTCACGGGCTTTTATACTGAGATCGACCGGGCGGTCGCGAATGTGACGCTCGCGGTGACGCCCATGCTGATCACCCGCCAGCGGCAGAATGCCGGACGGACGCGCTCCACGGGGCTTGAGCTTGACGCCGAACTGCGGATCTCGCGGCTGACGCTCAATGCCGGATATCTTTTCGCAGATTCCCGTGTAACAGAGTTCCCTTTAAATCCGTTGCTGGATGATAATTTTATCCCGCAGGTTCCGAGGCACCAGTTCACGTTCCAGGCCCGTTACGCCGCACGCCGCTGGGACCTCGGGCTTCAGGGCCGGGCCGCGGGGCGGCAGTTTGACGACGACCAGAATCAGTTCCGGCTCGAACCCTTCTTTCAGCTCGACGGGCTGCTGAACTTTCGCGTGAATGAGCATCTCGGGATCTTTCTTGCCGCCGAGAACATCTTCAACCGCCGTTATTCGGTCGGCCTGACGCCTCTTAGCACAGTCGCCGCTCCCGCTTCGGTTCGCCTAGGCCTTCGCTGGAAATAGAAAAAGGCGAGCCGTAACTCGCCTCTTAACATCGCAAATTGGAATAAACCCTATTCGGGCTGTCCTTTACATCCGGGCCCGTAGAGTGCCGGTTGCTTGGTGCTGATGATCGGATAATTTTCGGCTTCTTTGTTGATCTCAAGCCAAGGCAGGTACTCCTCCGGAATCGACATATCCGAGAAGATCGCCTCGACCGGACATTCCGGAAGGCAGGCATCGCAGTCAATGCATGTGTCGGGGTTGATCAGGAGTTTGTCCGGGAGTTCGTGAAAGGCCTCGACCGGGCAAACCGCGGCACAATCCGTATACTTACATTCAACGCAAGGTTCAGCAACGATATATGTCATTTACAAACTATCTCCGATTCTCAGAGTTTGCAGGCCAAAGGTAAAAGCTAATATTCGAAAAAGAACTTGTCAAATCCTTTAGAATCAATGTTAGAATGGGGCATCTTTTAGTTCAGAGACTGCTTTTTTGCGGAGATCCCGATGAAGAATACCAAAGCCGAGCGTGAGCTCGCCCTCGATTTTTTGCGTGTTACCGAAGCCGCCGCCATTGCCTCAGCGAGAACGATGGGCCAGGGCGACCGGAAGCACTCCGACCACGTCGCCGTCGAGGCGATGCGTGAAGTTATGGACACCGTGCCGATGCGCGGACGCATCGTCATCGGCGAGGGCGAACGCGACGAGGCCCCAATGCTCTATATCGGCGAAGAGGTCGGCGGTGGCGCGTTTACTGATGAGTCGCGTGCCGAGTTTCCCGAGGTCGATATCGCGGTGGACCCGCTCGAGGGCACAAACCTTTGCGCACTCGGTGCCAATAACGCCATCGCCGTGCTCGCGGCGGCCGAGCGCGGCGGCCTCCTCAACGCTCCGGACATCTACATGGACAAGATCGTCGTCGGGCCCTCGTGCCGCGGTGCGGTTGATATCGAAGCTCCGGTGGCCGAAAACCTCAAGAACATCGCCCGCCGTCTCGGCCGCGAGATCGAGGACCTGACCGTTATATGCCTTGACCGCCCGCGTCACCGCCAGCTTGTTCAGGACGCCCGCACCGCCGGTGCCCGCATTCGGCTGATCTCGGACGGCGACCTTTCGGCGGGAATCTCGGCGGCCGTTGCCGGGACGAACATACATGCGCTGATGGGTATCGGCGGAGCTCCCGAGGGTGTGATCACCGCTGCCGCGATGAAATGCCTTAATGGCGAAATCCAGGCAAAGCTCGTGTTCGACCCCGAAAAGCTCGGCGTCGATGCTTCAAAGGTCCCGCCGGCCGAGGAGGTGATCGAGCGGATAAAGGAAATGGGCATCAACGACCCGGACAAGATCTATGACACGAACGATCTTGCTCCCGGCAAGAAGGTCATCTTTGCCGCCACGGGCGTGACCGATGGCTCGCTCCTCCGCGGCGTGCGTTTCTTTGGCGAGGGCAAGCGGACACACTCGGTCGTGATGACAACGGACTCGAAGAGCATTCGCTTCGTTGATACCGTCCACGTAGAAGGCGGGCCCGATGCCGTTATCAGGTTTTAGTAGTTATCTTATACTCACAATTCTAGCTCCTACAGGCGTAACCGGTTCCCCGAACCACGCTGTTCCATCTTTTTCAGGAGGTAATTATGGAAGAACAAGGGAACATGGGAATGAAGAGCTTGAGCGGCGGAGACGGCTCCGCCAACGGGAATGGTGAAGGCAAGCTGATCGTCCTGACGGCTCCGCTGACCGAATCGATAGACCACGCCGGATATTTCATCCAAATGGCGATGGCCTCGCTGCCGATCTGGCTCGAAGGCATTCTTAATCGTAAATACCCAGAATGGCGAAATGTTGAGCACAACCCGGACGGTTCGGCCAAATATATGCCGGCGGGCGTTCGTTTGGTCGAGAAATCGCTCCAGCGGGTTTATGACGAGGGCGACATCGTATCCTGCTTTCCCCAGGACCTCGAGAAATTCATCGGGCCGCGGACGCGTGTTGTCGCAGTCTCAACGCACAACCCGCTCGGCGTGACCTTTGCCGCGGGCGTTTACACCTCGATCTTCGGCTCATCGAAAATGCCGATCAATTCCCATTATTCACGCGAGCTTTTCGCCCAGATCAAGAACAACCCATATCGCGAAAACTTCAAAGTGATCGTCGGAGGCTCGGGCGGCTGGCAGATCATCCAGACGGACATGTACGACGAGCTTGGCGTCGATTGTGTCGTCGAGGGGCGAAGCGAATCCGAGGACACATTGCGGCTCTTTGAGAAAGCTATCGCCGGTGAGGACCTTCCGCGCGAGGTCGAGGTAAAGCACCCGGTCGATCGCGACGCGATACTTTTTCCCGATACGCGGACAACATTCGGCGTTGTCGAGATGACGACCGGCTGCGGGCGACGGTGCAAGTTCTGCGTGCCGGATCTCAATCCGCAGATCGACCTGCCGAAGGAGAAGATAATGGCGGCGGTTCGCGCAAACGTCGAGCAGGGCAACAAGCAGATCTCGCTCGCGACCGAAGATATGTTCATCTGGGGACAGGTGCATACGGACACACCGTTCTACTTTCCCAATCGCGAGGCATTGCTCGACCTTTACGGCGAGGTCGTCAATACGCCCGGCGTTGAACAGCACGTGCTCAGCCACGCGACCATCGCACCGGCGGTCGTTGACCCTAAATTGATCGAGGAGCTCTCGAAAATGCTCCTGCCAAAGAGCCCGATCCACTTCCCATATCTCAGCAGCCACCCGGAAAAGAAGGCCCTCGCTCCGCTTATCGGGCTTGAGACCGGCTCCGTCCGGATGGCGAAAAAGATAATGCCCGGCAAGGGTGTTCCATTTGCCATCGAAGATTGGCCGAGCGTAGTGCTCGAAGGTCTGCGGGTTCTGAATGCCAACAACTGGTTTCCGGCGATGACGCTGATAGTCGGCAACCCGGACGAGACCGACGACGACATCAAGGAAACGCTCGACCTGGTCTATGAAATGGAACGCCGCGGGCTTTTTGCGTTTCTTATCCCATCGATCTTCACTCCGCTCCACGATACGCGGATGGAGATGGAAAAAGGCGTTACGCAGACCCGGCAGCTCACGCCGCTGCAATGGCAGCTAATGATGAAGTGCTGGAAAATGAATCTGCGGCCCGGCCAATATAGCTGGTGGGGCCCGACGGCATGGCGGCTCGGGTCGATCGGGATGTGGCTTTACAAATTGCGGAAACTCAACGGACCGAACTTCACCTATCCGCTTCTGATGTTCTCGGGGGCGTTGTCCGAAAAGCGGCTGGCACGGATGGGGAAGATCTATCTCGGCAAGCCGATGGAGACAAAAAACAGGCGGGAGCTGATCGCGACGCTTAAGCCGAAAATGCTGCAATACCTGCGTGCGGACAATGGCGACCTGCCCGAAATGGCACAGGCGGTCGCGGGTGTTCAATAGAGACATTTTATGACCGATAGCAAACCTTACGTACTCGACCTCTCGCAGGTCGGAGCGGGCGATGTTGCCCTTGTCGGCGGTAAATGCGCTAGCCTCGGCGAGCTTTTCCGCGAACTGACGACGCAGGGCGTCAATGCCGTTGACGGCTTCTCGACGACAAGCCATGCTTACGAGGTCCTGCTTGAAACCGGCGGGCTTCGCAAGCGGCTCAGAGAACTGCTTAAGGGCCTCGATGTCAACGACGTTGATGAACTCGCCCGCGTCGGTGCAGAGGCTCGGCGGCTGATGCTCGAAACGCCCTTTCCACCCGAGGTCGAGGCGGCGATCAGGGACGCCTATGAAAGGCTCGGCGAGCGGATCGGCAAAAAGTCGTTCGAGGTCGCCGTACGTTCCTCCGCGACGGCCGAGGACCTGCCCGATGCGTCGTTCGCTGGCCAGCAGGACACGATCCTCAACGTCCGCGGTGATGCTCGGCTGATCGAGGCCTGCCATGAGTGTTACGCATCGCTTTGGACCGACCGGGCCATCTCATACCGAACGGCGAAAGGCTTTGACCACTTTGATGTCGCCCTCTCGATCGGCATTCAACCCATGGTCCGCTCCGACGCGGCTTGCTCGGGTGTGATGTTCACGCTCGATACCGAAAGCGGTTTCCGCGACGCGGTCGTCATCAACGGTGCCTGGGGACTTGGTGAGGCGGTCGTTCAGGGAATGACGACGCCCGACGAGTGGATCGTTTTCAAGCCGACGCTAAAGCAGGGCTTTCGGCCAATCGTCACCCGTAAGCTCGGCGTAAAGGAAGTCAAGATGGTCTTTGCCGATGACGGCAGCGGCACGCAGGTCCGCGATGTTGTTGAATCGCAAAGAAAAAGGCTTTGCCTTGCCGGGTTCGAGGTTTTGCAGCTTGCGAAGTGGGCCTGCGCTATCGAGGATCACTACTCGAAGATCGCCGGCCGCTCGCAGCCGATGGATATCGAGTGGGCAAAGGACGGCGTTACCGGCGAGCTTTACATCCTGCAGGCTCGGCCTGAGACCGTACACACCCAACAGGACAATAACTACATCGAGACCTACTCGCTGACCGGCATCCACGGGGCTCCGCTTTCATCCGGCGTGGCGGTCGGGAACCGGATCGGTCACGGCAAGGCCCACGTGTTGCTCGATGCAAGCAAGCTCAATTCGTTCAAGGAAGGCGAGATCCTCGTTACGTCCTCGACCGATCCGGCCTGGGAGCCGATAATGAAAAAGGCTTCGGCCATCGTTACCGAACGCGGCGGCCGGACGTGCCACTCGGCCATCATCAGCCGCGAGCTCGGCATTCCCTGCATCGTCGGAACCGGCGACGCGACCGAGAAGGTGAAGGGCGGGACGGATATCACCGTGAGCTGCGCCGAAGGAGACGTCGGAAACGTCTATTACGGCAAGATCGACTTCGAGGTAAAGCGGCACAAGATCTCGTCCGACGAACGTCCGAGGACGCAGATAATGATGAACGTCGGCGACCCCGACCACGCGTTCAATGTCTCGCGGCTGCCGAATGACGGAGTCGGCCTCGCACGGCTCGAGTTCATCATCAACAACCACATCGGCATTCACCCGATGGCGCTGGTCAACTATCCGCGGCTGCGGAACCGCGAGGATGTTCAGCTAATTTCGGAGCGCA
This sequence comes from Acidobacteriota bacterium, assembly GCA_019639135.1. GTDB lineage: Bacteria > Acidobacteriota > Blastocatellia > Pyrinomonadales > Pyrinomonadaceae > OLB17. The sequence continues at coordinate 28,480 of JAHBSL010000013.1, read as the reverse complement.
TTTTGGAAGAGGACCCGAAGGAGTTCTTTGTCCGCTCGCTGGCCGAAGGCATCGGCCGCATAGCCGCTGCATTTTACCCGAAGCCGGTGATCGTCCGGATGTCCGACTTCAAATCTAACGAATACGCGATGCTTATCGGCGGTGCCGAATTTGAGCCGCACGAAGAAAATCCGATGCTGGGTTTTCGCGGTGCTTCGCGGTATTACGATGACCGATACAAGGCAGGCTTTCGGCTTGAGTGCCTCGCGATGCAGCGCGTCCGCGAGGACATGGGCCTGACGAACGTAAAGGCGATGATCCCGTTCTGCCGGACCGTCGCCGAGGGCGAAAAGGTCATCGCCCTGATGGCCGAGCACGGGCTGAAGCAGGGCGAGAACGACCTTGAGATCTACGCCATGTGCGAACTTCCGGCGAACGTCGTCTTTGCCGATGAGTTTCTGCAGGTCTTTGACGGCTACTCGATCGGCTCGAACGATCTGACGCAGCTTGCCCTCGGGCTTGACCGCGATTCGGAAATGGTCGCTCATCTTTTTGATGAACGCGACGGTGCCGTTATGAAGATGGTCGCTATGGCGATCGATGCCGCTCGCCGCAACGGCAAAAAGATCGGCATCTGCGGCCAGGCCCCGTCGGACTACCCGGAATTTGCCGATTTCCTCGTCGAACGCGGCATCAATTCCATCTCGCTCAACCCCGATACGGTCATCAGCGCTACGCATCATATCCTCGAGACCGAGCGGAAAATGAAAAGCTCGGCAGGAAGCTCCGGCGTCTAAGCCGGGTTACAAGCCGCGGGCCGGAAATGATAGATTTGGAAGAGATGGCACGCGGAGCCGACGAATACAGATCAATATATACGACCGGCGTTCTGCGGCGGCAGGCCGCCCGGGTCGTTGCCGCCACGGGCCTGGTCACGGCGGCTTGGCTTCTCCTGATCATTTCTCCCTCTTTGCTTCACGCCGCAGGACACGATGCCGCAGCGGGTTCCGTATTTGGCTTCTTCGGCTATATCTGCCATCAGATACCAGAGCGGTCATTCTATGCCTTCGGTCACCAGTTCGGCGTTTGTTCGCGATGTTTCGCCGTCTATGCCGGTCTGTTTGCTGCCGTGGTCGCGTATCCGCTCTGGCGAAGTGTTGAGAATATCGAGCCGCTGCCGCGCATTTGGCTTCTGCTCTCGGCCGTCCCGATGGCTATCGACTGGGCCCTTACGGTCTTCGGCATCTGGGAAAACAATTTCTTAAGTCGCACGCTGACCGGGCTGATCCTCGGCTTTGCCTGCGGCACTTACATCATTCCCGCCCTCGTTGAGATAACCCGAAACTTTCGGTCGCCGGTCCGGTCAGCCGATGCCTAATACACCCAAGCCGATTTCGGACGGGAACCTTGCCGCACTTATGGCGTATCAATATTGACTTAAGTGCACAAAAAATCAGAAAATCGAGGTTACCAATGAAGTTTGATGAAAAAAGTGCCGTCGAGCGTTCCAAAAAGGACCTCGCCGAGCGCCTTGGCGTCCCCGAAAGCGAGATCAGCGTAAAGCGCGTCGCGAGCACAGAGTTCCCTGATATGTCGCTTGGAGCGCCGGAGGACGGCGAGATGGCAGCCCAAATGATCGCCACCGGTTGGAAGATCGGGCTTGCTTCAAAGGGCAAAGAGTACGAATATCGCGCGGACAAGTATCAGCTTCGGCTGAAGGGCTTCAAGGGCCGCAACCACGTCATCGTTTATTGATCGGAGTAAAGCAGTATGAACCGCAATAATTTTCTTATTCACTTCGCCATCGCACTCGTGCTTATAACCATCGCCGGTGTGCTCGGCCAGATCGACCGTTGGCGTTCGGGCCTGAGGCCAGCGACATCGGAGACACGAGACCTTGCCCGCAACAATTCGGGCGAGGCCAAGCAGTTTCGTGCAGATGCCGAGCCCGAAGTGCTGGTGCGGTTCAAGCCCGGAGTTTCGCGTACCGAGATCGAGCGACTCACGCGGCGTTTCAACGACCGTATTGAGGACCGCATCGAATATGTCCGTGGGTTGAAATCGATAGATGACCTCGACAACGCAGATCCTGAAACGGTCGCTGCACAGTATCGGGCGATGACGGACATGGTGGAATATGCCGAACCGAATTTCCGCATCGAGACCGATCTTCCGGATTTCCGACCGGTTGCCGAACGCCGCGATGAAGCCCCGGTGAATTCGCCAAACGATCCTTACTTCAACGACCAATGGGCGCTCTTTAACAGCGGCGAGAACGGCGGCAAGTCGCGGGCGGACATTGACGCCCAAAAGGCCTGGGAGCTGACCAAGGGCAGCGAAGAGGTGGTCGTCGCCGTGCTCGACACGGGCGTTGACTACACGCATCCGGACCTGGTCGCAAATATGTGGACCCGGCCGGACAGCGTACCGCAATACTCCGACGCACAGCTCGGCACGTTCAATGACCGCTTTGGGTTCAACGCACAAAGTAACCTTGCCGATCCGATGGACGACAACGGCCACGGAACGCATTGTGCAGGTGTGATAGGTGCCGAGGGCGACAACGATCTGGGCATAGCCGGTGTGAATTGGAACGTGCAGATAATGCCGCTCAAGTTTCTCGGCCGCGGCGGCTTCGGAACAACTAAAGACGCCATCGAGGCGATCAACTACGCCATCGACCGAAAACAGAACGGCGTGAACGTCCGCATCATTTCGGCAAGCTGGGGCTCGACGCAGTATTCGAAAGCTCTCGAAGATGCCATCCGTGCCGCCGGCGAGAACGGCATTCTCTTCCTCGCCGCTGCCGGAAATTCCTCGACGAACAACGACAGCCGGCCGCATTACCCCTCGAACTACGATCTGCCGAACGTCATAAGCGTTGCCGCACTCGACCGTAACGACTCGCTCTCGTCGTTCTCGAACTACGGAGCAAAAACGGTACACGTCGCCGCTCCGGGCCGCGACATCGTCTCGACCTGGCTCAAGGAATCGTTCCGTGAAGCCTCGGGTACCTCGATGGCGACCCCGCACGTTTCGGGAATTGCTGCTCTGATGATCGCGGCCGATCCCGAGATCACGGTCGAAACGCTCCGCAAGCGGCTGCTCGCGGCGACCGATAAGATCGATTCGCTCAGCGGCAAGGTCTTCTCCGGCGGGCGGATAAACGCCGCCAAGGCACTCGACCGTTAGAACTCAACTATATCCGTCGGCAATCGACGAAATGGAGCAGGCCTCGCATCGGAAGGTGCGGGGCCTTTTTCCTTGGTCATCTGTCTGAGCTTGTAATTTATTGTAAACATTTGCTTTATCTTCACACATCCCGGTGTTGGCGATTATGGCACGCGCTTTGCGGTTTACCTTACCGGGCAATGGCAGAACCATTGCAAGTACAAAAAAGGAAGGTAAAGAAATCATGTTGAAAAATCTTAAAGGAACTATAGCGATCGCCGCTTTCGCACTTGCTGTGATGGCTCTGCCTACGGTCGCCTCTGCACAGTGGCGAGACCGTGACCGCGATGACGACTATTATGGACGTGGCAATTATAATCGCAACATCCGGGGAACGCTCGAGAATCTCCGCAATAAAGCCCGCAATTTCGACCGGAACGTCGAACGTATTGAAGATCGCCGCGACGACCGCTGGGGCCGTAGGGACCGTGGAAACTGGGGCGGATGGGACCGCCGCGGCAATATCGACCGTTTGGAAGATCTTTCGGGAGATTTTCGGCGGGCCACCGATAGGCTTCGGAAAGAGTACGGCAACGGCCGAAATCTCAACAATAGCCGTAATGAAGCCCGCCGCGTGCTTGACCTCGGTCAGCAGATCGATCAGGAAATGCGGCGCGTCCGAGTTAATCGTCAGGCACAGAATGAATGGAACCGCATTCGCCAGGACCTCAACGTAGTTGCTCAGGTCTATGGATACAACAACAACCGGGGTAACTTCCCGCGACGCAACACTGGCGGCTTCCCGTGGCCGTTCTAGTAAGCGAAACTTTGCCATATCAGATAAAGGCCGGGCGTTAACGCGTCCGGCTTTTTTTGTATTAAAGTGAGCAATGGGTATGGCAGGCACGCTTTATATTGTTCCGACGCCTATCGGCAATCTCGGAGATCTCTCGCCCCGTGCGGTCGAGACGCTGCGGAGCGTTGGCCTGATCGCCTGCGAGGACACCCGTCACACACAGAAACTGCTCAACCACTTCGGCATCAAGGCCGAGCTGATCAGCTACCACGAACACAACGAGCAGCAGCGTTCGGCGGAGCTTGTCCGCAAGCTTGAGAGCGGTATCTCGGTCGCGCTCGTCTCCGATGCCGGAACGCCCGCGATCAGCGACCCCGGCGTTCCGCTCGTCCGTGCTGCTCATGACGCGGGTATTCAGGTGATCTCGCTGCCGGGGCCGGCTGCCTTCGTTGCAGCCGAGGCAGCCTCCGGGCTCGGGACGGATGCTATATTCTTCGGCGGTTTTCTTCCCTCGCGGCCCGGCCAGCGGCGAAAGCGGCTCCGCGAGTGTGCCGAGATACCCGCAACGCTCGTCTTTTACGAATCGCCGCACCGGATCGCTGCAAGCCTTGCCGATTGCCTCGCCGTATTCGGCGACCGGCAGGCTTCGATCTCCCGCGAGCTCTCAAAACTCCACGAAGAAACGCTCACCGGAAAAATAAGTGATCTTATAAAGAAATTTGATGCAAAAGCCAAAGGCGAATTCGTTCTAGTTATTGACCGGGGGAAATCTAAGACGGCTATGGCCGAAAAAGACACTCCGGATTTGAAAGAACGGGTCAATGCTCTTGAGGCAGAGGGGTTATCGCCCCGCGAAGCACTGAAGAAAGCGGCAAAGGAAGCCGGCATCAGCCGATCCGAGGCCTACAGGCTTATGCATATCGACGGTGAATAGCCGTCTGCCAAAAAGCTCAACTTTGAAATTTTCTTTACGGACCGAAACGTCCGCATGCAACTTTTGATCGAGAAGAGGATTCTGAGAAAGCGCAGTCTCCTAAGATTTCGCTGAAAGCCGAGGTAATTAAGATCATGCTTAGATCACGCCTAGCACTAGCCGCATCCGCCGCCGTGGCGGTAGTTTCTATCCTGACCGCTCCTTTGAGCACCGAAGCACGCCGCTGCGAGGAAGAGCCGCCGAAAACCGTGCTTGCCCTTTACCGCGAAAGCGCTGAGATCCACATCGCCAAGCTCGACCGCGAAATTGAGACCGGCATCATCGAATCCGGTGACGACTACCAGGTGGTCGGCATCCAGCGGCAGTTCTCGATCTCCTCGACCCTTAAGGGCGAAACACGTAAGTTCATCGCTTTCGACGAACAGGAATACCGCTACACCGGCCAGCAGTCAGAACCTTTAGAGGAAGGCCCCGAAGAGCATTTGGTCGGCACCAAGGTCGGCGACACGGTGATGCTTTTCGTCAAGCGTGACGAGGAGAACAAGGACAAGCTCGTGCTATCGCACTACCGCGATGCCGAGAAAAAGCTCGAGGCAGAGCAGATGTCGGCTTACGAAAAGATGATCGGCAGCCTGAACGGCCTCTTTGCCAACGGTGAGCCGAAAGACGAAGCTGTGGTCGGCTGGTTGATGGATATAGCCCGCGATCCGAAGACCCGCTGGGAAGGTGTCTTCGAACTTCTGACCTCGATCGAGAGCGGCGAGTACCGACAGCAGCGGCTTGATTATCTCAAGGAACGGAAAGCTTCGGCCGAGGGACTTGAAGAATGGGAAGCCGAAGAACTAAAAGAACTGACGGAGAATCCGCTGGATGGCAACTCGAAGCTCGCCCGTACGCTTACGGCCGCACAGAGGGAAGAACTGCTTGCCCTCGCACTTGAAGTCAAAGCGGAACCCGCCGGCGAGGACAATGAGTATCCGCAGATGGCGGAAGGCGACCGGGTTCTTATGGAACTCGTTTCGCGATGGGGCGATTCGCGTCTGGTCGCAAAGATGGTCGATTCACTCCGCGGCGGCATGGAGCCCTACCAGGCTTCGATGATGATGGAAAAGATCGTCCGTATCATCAACGACGCGGATGCACGAAAGATCGCAGAAAGGTACTCGGGTGTGTTCTACATGGACGCCGATGAAACCATAACGGCCGAGCGTGCCGGAGAAATGGAACTTACCGCCGAGGAAAGCGGGATATTCCCCAACCCCGAGAACAAAAACCCTGCTGCGGTCAAGACCTTCGGCCAACTTAAGAACGAGCTGATCGGCAAGTTCGTCTCCCGCGTTGAAATAGTGCTTACCTCTGCCGCAAAATGATCTGCATAAAGATTTTACCCAAGCGGGCGGAGCCGAAAGGCTTCCCCGTTTTTTTATTTTCTCCGGCAAAAAGTTTGGCAACTGCTCAATAATTTCGCACATCCCAAGCACGTTACAGAACCGTAACACAAAAGGCTCGGCAGATTTAGCAATATCGAATTTGTTGGGTCTTTTCGTTTGCCTACGGGCTTATTTTTTCCAAAGGAGCATTATTCCATATGAAAAAGTTCTTTTTATCTCTTGCACTTACTGCGGTTGCGGGATCGGCCGCATTCGCGCAGACCGATGAATACAAGAAAGGCGAGGTCTATGTGGGCTTCAGCCACCAGCAGGTCGATACCGGCATTACGCCGGACGATGATTTCAGTGAGGTGGTCGGTCGCCGCGAGCCGTTCAACGGCTTTCAGGTCTCGGGGGTTTACAACATCAGTCGCTACGTAGGAATCAAGGGCGATATCTCGGGTGCCTACAACAACACCCGGTTCAGCTTTACCCTTCCGCCGTCTGACCGCGTAGCCTTTGACACGAACAATTCGCTTTACAACTTCCTCGGCGGCGTTCAGTTCAAGGACAACGCCTCGGATGCACGAGTTAAGCCATTCGCCCACGTTCTTGCCGGTGCCGGCCACGGCCGCGTCAAGGTCAAGAATGTTGACTGCAATCCGGTGGCCGTCTGCACGGGACTCCAGGGCACGACCTCGGAGACAGGCTTTGCCGGAGCCTTCGGCGGCGGAGTTGACGTAAAGCTCAACAACCGTGTCGATCTGCGTCTCATACAAGTGGATTACAACCCGATCCGCTTTGACGGTGCCACCTCCCATAACTTCCGGTTCGGCATCGGCTTTGTTTTCAAGTAAAGCGTCTAAAATGAGAGCGACTGAAAGGTAAACCTGACTTTCCGCGTTCCTTTCGGTGAATACAGCGGCCTCTACTTCAAATGAATTGAATGCAGAGGCCGCAAATCTTTTCGAAGTGGTTATCAGGAAAAGGCATGATCGACCGCGCTTCATGCCTCCTCATCAAAGCCGGTTACCGCTGCCGAAGTTCCGGCGGAAGTTCCTTATCCACCTTTGGCCGTTCGGCGAGGTCGGTCAATTTCCACATCGTAAGAAAGATCGTCCGCGTGATCTTCTCGTACTTTGCGTAGTCGATCTTGTCCGCGTGGTCGCCGGGTTGGTGATAGTCCTCGTGAACACCCGTGAACCAAAAAACGATCGGGATGCCATTGACCGCATAGTGGAAATGATCTGAGCGGAAGAAGAAACGATTGGTGTCTTTTGGGTCATCGTACCGGTAGTTGTAATCGAGCTTCAAGAACGCTTTGTTCGTCTCCCTGGTAATGGCCCCGAGAGTCGTGCTCATCATCTCCGAGCCGATAACGTAAACTTCATTCGGGCCGGAAAGATCCTTGTTTCTCGGATTTGTGTCGTCGCGCTTCCTGCTTCGGCCGATCATGTCTATGTTGAGCTGGGCGATGACATTCTTAATGTCCACCGTCGGGAACTTATTGAAATATTCGGCTCCCCAAAGGCCCTTTTCCTCACCTGCGTGCCAAACGAAAAGCACCGACCGCTTTGGCCGCACCTTTGCGACCGCAAGTGCCTCGGCCATTGCGAGAAGAGCGACCGTGCCCGAGCCGTCATCATCGGCCCCGTTCCAGATCTTATCCTCGCCCGGTGCGTTCGGGTTCGTGCCGACGTGGTCGTAGTGTGCTCCGACGGCGACCATTTCATTCTTCAGCACGGCATCGCGGCCTTCCCAGAGAGCAACGACATTCTGCGTCTGAAGTATCTCAGGTTTCAGGGCAATGCTGAGGCTAAAGCTCTTACTTACTTCAAAGGAGCTCGCGGCTCCGGCAAGCGGGTTCCCCGCCTCGCCGGCAAAGATCGCATTGGTCAATTTACGCGAGGCGATGAACACCGTCGGCTGCCGAGCGCCGCCCTGATCGGCAACGGCCGGCTGCAGCTTATCGACGACCGGCCGCGAGCGGCCAAAGTTTTGAACCACAGCACCCCAATTGTCATTGAGGAAGCTCGAGGCGAGTACCATTACGCCGGCGGCCCCGTTGTTGCGGGCGTAGGTCACTACGTCCGCCCAGTCGGTTCCCCGCTCGCCGGTCAGGTCGGCCTGCGTGACCCCGGCGGGAAGCGGAACGAGGTTCCGTCCGCTGATCTGCCCTTCGCCGTAAACCGCAATTATCTTCCCGCTCACGTCGATTCCCGCATAGGGATTTAGATTCTTTGACTTGACCATCCATCCGTTGCCGGCAAAGACGATCTTCGGCGACATCGTGCCGGTATTTGTTCCGGAAACCCTGACCAGATCCTCGCCATAGTCGAATTTCTGTCCGTTCACCGTGACGAAGGTCTCTGCCGCATCGATCACATCACGCTTGAGGACCATCTTCTGAAAGAAGGTGCCGTTGTCGCCGGCGGGCTTGAAGCCCCAACGCGAGAGCTTCATCTTTAAGAACTCGGCCGTGACATCAAGGCCCTGCGAAGGCGTATCGCGGCCGGCCATAGCATCGGACGCAACAAAGTGCAGCCAGTTGCTGAGCTTATCGGCGGTGATGGTTTCGGCAATGCGGCGTTCGGCCGGAGTTATCCGGACCGGTGCCTGAGCCAGGGCAAGGCTCGGCGCAAGGAGGCTGATGAACAGCAGTAAAGCAAATAGGTTTTTTCTCATTATCTCTCCAATGAACAAAAGGTTAGCTGATGATGTGAATACGAAATGCGAGTCCGGCAAGTTTCGATTCAGCTACCGACGATAGCGATCTTATGCTTATTGGCAAGGCTGACCATAGCATCGCGATCGAAGATTAGCGTCTTGCCGGCAGTGACTGAAAGGCACGTTGCACCGGCCTCGATCATCGTCTCGACGGTCGGAACGCCGACGACAGGGACATCGAACCGCATGTCCTGATCGGGCTTGGCGACCTTGACGACCGTCAGCTTTCCTTTAGCAAGTTCGCCCGCACGTCGGATCGTGGTATCCGTTCCCTCCATTGCCTCGATAGCAACGCAGGCCTTTGCCCGAACTACGATCGTCTGCCCCAGGTCGAGCCTCGCGATCTCAGACGCGATTTGGAGCCCGTACTCTATATTCTCCTGCTCGGTCTCGTTTGGGCTGCGTTTGGTTATCGGGCCGGCCGGGGCAAGGTGATCCTGAATAAAGAACGTCGAATCGATCAGTTCGATCCCCTCCTTTGCCATTTCATCAGCAACGCCGCCGATAAGTGCATCCGTGTTTCGCTTCGGCAGGTTCCAGAGCATCTTGAGCATCCGGACGTCCGGCAGTGAACCCGAAAAGATCTGCACATGCTTGACCTGCCCGGCCATTATCGCGCGGCCGACGCCTTCGCGTTTGAAAAAGTCGATCATCTTGCCGAGCTGGCCGATGCCGACCCACGTCACTATATCGGCGACCTCATCGATCCGCGGGTCGGTCTCTTCTTTTATGGCGACAACGGACAGCGAAGCTCCCGCCCGCCGAGCCCCCTCGACGACCAAAAACGGAAACTGCCCATTGCCCGCGATGAGGCCGTATTTCATATTCTCAAACGAATTCTAATTCATACCGCCATAAAGCGAAAAACGCGGCCCGGAGAGGACCGCGTTCGCCGTTCTATTGCCCGCGACTGAGAGCTATTGCCCGGCGGCCTTTGCCTTTGCAAAATCGCCCGCCTTGAAGATCGAGATCCTGCTTGGCGTGATGTGCCGCTTGACGGCTGCATTGACCTGCTCGAGCGTCAGTGCCTGGATCTTCGCTTCAAGCTCGGCGTTCCACTGATAGGTTCGGCCGATCTCGAGATAGTTGGCAAGGCCCAAGGCGATCGAGCTATCCGAGGCACGCTGACGCTGCTGTGCCAGCAGGTAACCCTGCTTTGCACTCGCAAGCTCCTCGGCCGTGAAGCCCTCTTCGATGACCTTGACCATCTCTTCCATAAAGGCCGCCTGAAGCTTATCGCGGTTTTCGGGTGCGTAGATCGCGTTACCGAAAAAGACAGCGCTATCGCCGACCGAGGGCACCTGCAGCCCGGCACCAACGCCGTAGCTGAGGCCATCCTTCTGCCGGATGCGGGTCGCGAGACGCGAATTGAGAAAGCCGCCGCCGATTATCGAGCTTGCGATCTGCATCGCCGGGTAATCCGGATGATCGGTATTCATCTGGATATTGAGCCGGGCGAGGAAGAAGGCGTTAGCCTTATCGGGCGTTTCGAAGGTCTCATTCGCAGCCGCGACATCGGCGTACGCCGTGAGCACCCGAGCATACGGTTTCGGGCTTTTCCAGTTGCCGAAGTGCCGCTCAACGAGCGAGGTGACGGCCTGCGGGTCAAAGTCGCCGACTATGGCAAGCTCACCGTTCGAAGCACCGTAAAAGTCCTTGTGGAAGGTCTTTACGTCAGCAAGCGTAAGCGCCTTTATATCGTTAATGTCCTCATCGAGCGTTCCCGAATAGCGGACATCGCCCTTCGGGTAGCGGTTAAAGTGCTTCTGCATCGCACGCAGGGCAACCTGGGTCGGGTCGCTCCGGCCGGCCTCAAGACCAGCGATGGTCTGCATCTTGAGCGACTCAAACTCGCTCTCGGGGAAGCTCGGCTCCTTGAGTATCTCTGCAACAAGGTCAATGACCTCGGGAAGATTCTCGCGTGTCGTCTCGATGCTGACGTTAGCGCTCGTTGCCCCGCCCGAGACGCGAACGGTCGCCTTCAGCCGGTCGAATTCGTCCTGTATCTGCTGCCGCGTCCGCTTTGCAGTCCCGCGGGTGAGCAAGCTTCCGACCATGTTGGCAGCGGCCGAACGGTTCATCAGGCTCTTCTCATCGCCGAAGCGGAGACGCATGTTCGCAAAGACCGTTTCGCCGCGGTTCTTCTTGGTGAGGAACGCAGTCTTGATACCGCCGATCTGTGAACGGACGGTACGCGATTCGATGTTCGCCGGGGTCGGGTCGAACGCCTCTCCGGCCGCTATCGCCTCGCCGCCCTTGTAATCATTTACGAGCTTTGCAAGCTCTTCCTGCGAAACGGTCGGGATCTCCGCCCGGTCAGGCGCATCCGTCGGGATGAACTTCGCGACCGTCCGGTTCGATTGCTTTAAGTACTGCCGTGCGACACGCTGAACGTCCTCGGGTGTAACGCTGCGAATGCGGTCGCGGTTGATGAAGAAAAGTCGCCAGTCGCCCATGGCGATGTATTCGCTAAGGCCAAGCCCGACGCGGTTCGGGTCATTAAGCGTCTGCTCGATGTCCTTGAGGATCGCCGTCTTCGAACGCTCGACCTCTTCCCTGGTCGGCGGCTCCTTGGCGAAGGACTCGACGGTCGAGATCATTATGTCGCGTACTTCATCAACGTTGCCGTCCTTTGCAAGCGTTGCAGCAAAAAACTTATATCCGGGGTCGTGGAGCTCAAAAACGTTGCCGCTCACGCTCGTCGCCTTTTTCGAATCGACAAGCAGTTTATAAAGACGGCTAGAAGGCCCGCCCGCGAGGATGTCCGCCAGTACATTGATAGAGGCCGTGTCCGGGTGCGAGCCCGGCGGAATGCGGTACCCGGCACCGACGAGTTGGATGTCGCCGGTCCGGCGAACCGTGACCATCCGCTCGCCGTCCTGAACAGGTTCAACAGTGTAAATAGGTTGGAGCTGACGGTCCGGCTTTGGGATATCACCGAAGGTCTTCTTAATAAGGCCAAGAGTTTTATCGACATCAAACTTGCCGGCGACGAGCAAAACGGCATTGTCAGGCTGGTAATACTTGCGATAAAAGGCCTGTAGACGCTCGATCGGCACGTTCTCGATATCCGAACGTGCGCCGATGGTCGTTTTGCCGTAGTTGTGCCATTCAAAGGCGGTGGCCATCATCCGCTGGAGCGTTACGCGGAAGGGGCTGTTCTCGCCCGATTCGAACTCATTGCGGACGACCGAGAATTCGCTTTCAAGGTCTTTCTTCGCGATGAAGGAATTGACCATCCGGTCGGCTTCGAGGTCGAGCGCCCATTCGAGATTGTCGTCAGTTGCGGCAAAGGTCTCGAAGTAATTCGTGCGGTCATACCAGGTCGTGCCGTTCGGAGCTGCTCCGCGTTCGGTTAGTTCCTTTGGGATGTTCGGGTGACGCGGCGTGCCCTTGAAAACAAGGTGCTCAAGCAGGTGAGCCATGCCGGTCTCGCCGTAGTTCTCATGCCGCGAGCCGACCATGTATGTGACATTGACCGTGATCGTTTGCTTCGTCTGATCGGGGAAAAGCAGGATCCGAAGGCCGTTGTCCATCCGATATTCGGTGATGCCCTCAACCGTCGCACCTTTAACGATGCCCTCCGGCAGCCTCGCCCCTGTCTGGGCAGGAGCTGCAACGGCCAAACCGTTCATAAGCAAAGCAAAAATGGCAAAGCTCAACAAAAATGGACGCAAAAACACTCTCTTGTTCATAATTATTCCCTCATGATACGAATCGTCTATCTTCCTGGAACAGTTTCGAATGTACTCGGAACCTTGTGTTCGCCCTTAGCCGGCCGGATCATCGTACCGCGGCGATATAAGCACCTCAGCTCAACCGTTCGGTAATGAGATCCGGGTCGCGCCTTTGGTCAATAACGGCGTCTATCATTACGGTTTCGGATGCAATGAAATAGTAGATCGAATATGGAAATCGCCGAGCATGTTTCACGTAATAAGTGTCGAATGCTCTCCGGTGAATTCCTGCCTGTATGCTTAACCCCTCGATCTCAGCTAAAAGCTCCGTCAGAAACCTCGACCCTAGCCCGGCTTGCCGTTCTTCGTAAAAATCATACCCGCCAAGCAGATCTTCCTGTGCCTGCGGGAGTATCTTGATCTTCACTTGATGAGACCTTCGAGCCGGCTCTTTACGTCGTCAAAATCAAGATACTCAACTTCGCCATTCAATACAGCCTGCCTGCGTTCCTCAAGAACGGTATGGTGCCAAGCCGGCGGCTCGCTTTCCGACGGGCTCTTGCTCATCACCCGCCAGAGTTCCTCCATCAACTCAACTCGCTGAGCCGGGGTCATTTCTTCGATTGCCGGGATCGTACGCACTTCCATTCTTTTATTATAACGCCTTTTGACGTCCGAATTTTACTCCGCCTGCTCGCGGGCGTGGTATGAGCTTCGCGTCAGCGGTGATGATTCCACATGTTTGAAGCCCATTTCGAGCCCGATCCGTTTCCATTCGGCAAATTCCTCAGGCGTTACGTAACGCTCGACCGGCAGCCGCTTTTCGTAGGGCTGAAGGTATTGGCCGATTGTCATGATGTCGCACGAAACGCTGCGGAGGTCGCGCATCAGATCGACGACCTCTTCAAAGGTCTCGCCGAGCCCGGCCATGATCCCGCTTTTTGTCTTCATCGCGGGCTGATGCGTATCGCGCCAGCGGGCCGAGCGTTCGAGCAGTTCAAGCGTCTGATCATATTTCGCATCCGGCCGGACGCGGCGGTAAAGCCGGGCGATGGTTTCCGTGTTGTGATTGAGAACGTCGGGGCGGGCTTTGAGAACGTTATTGAGCGCGTCCTCGTCGCCGTTGAAATCGGGGATCAGCACCTCGACCTTGCAGCCGGGGTTAATCTCGCGGACCTTGAGGATCGTCTCCGCCCAATGCATCGAGCCGCCGTCCGGCAGGTCGTCGCGGTTGACCGAAGTGATCACTGCGTGCTTGAGCTCAAGGTGCTTCACGGCCTCGGCAACGTGTGTAGGCTCCATCGGGTCAAGGTCCATCGGCTTTCCCTTATTGACCGCACAAAAGCCGCAGTGCCGGGTGCAGGTGTCGCCGCCGAGCATGAATGTGGCGGTCTTGTCCGTCCAGCACTCAAAGATATTCGGGCATTTCGCTTCTTGACAGACGGTGTGCAAATTGAGCCCGTCGATCAGATTCAGGACCTTGTTCTGATTCGTCGGGTCGCCGAGCTTGATCTTGAGCCAATCGGGCTTCTTCAGCCTCTCTCTGCCTTTCCGGTTCAAAAACTTCTGAACCAGCACTTTTTCTTCGATCATGATGTTTGTTCGCCCGATCAAATGACCATTAAATTCGACGCCGTCGCAGCTCTTACAGCTCCAATCGGAATTTTCCTGTCGAATGTTACCAGTCTAGCTTTTTTGTAAGTGGCAAGTCCAAGAAGATAAATATCCGTGATCTGTTTCGAACCGACGATCATACTTGGGTCAAATTCTCGATCGTTGATTATCGATACAGGCTCCGTCCAAAATTCGTGGTCAGTTTGGGCAGTCAGGCCGTTGAGTCGAGTCACTAAGTCGGGAATTGTGAACTTATTGGAACCGGGATACTTGCTCCCGGAAATTATCCGAATCGTGCCGATCTCGGTGATCGGACAACTCGCCCACCCATTTCCTTCGATCAAGGGCCACACCTCGTGAGCGGCATCATGAAACGCGTGCTGGGGATCGAGAAGAGCAACGAGGTAATTTACATCAAGCAAAGAACGCAAGTGTCTAAATGCCCTCCTCTTCCCGGATCTGATCGACGAGTTCGTTCGTCACTATCACATCGCGACGAGGAAGCAACGGTACCCCATTTCTGTATTCTATTGCCGTCTGCCCTTCTGACTTCCTCGTAAGGCCGAGGCGGGCAAGGCGAGAAATTATCTTTCCCGCGGTCGTTCCTTCACGCTCCGCGATCTGCTTCGCAGCAATCAACACATCCCTTTCTATATCGAGCGTCGTCCTCATATCTTGATGCTATTGCATCACCACATCAGATGTCAAAAAAAATGGTGCCGGCATCGTGGAATACCGGCACCAAATCTAGCTGACGAACAAACTAAGCCGAGGCTCCGCCGGCGGTCGAGAGCCGCGAACTTACGGTGTCCCAGTTGATGTTCGAGAAGAACGCCTCGATGTATTTCGGGCGATCTGCCGGAGCGTAGTCCTTGATAAAGGCGTGCTCCCAAACGTCCATTATCAGGATCGGCTTATATCCCGCGACATTGCCCGTCTCGTGGAGATTGATCCAGTGATTCGAGATGGCGCCGTTCGAGGGGTCCTGATAGGTTGCGGCCCAGCCGACGCCACGCATCTTGCCGGTGGCAAAGAAGTCCGCCTTCCAGACCTCGTAGCTCCCGAAGCTCTCCTCGGCCGCTTTGTAGAACGCCGAGTCCTTGTTCGGGTCGCCCGTGCCATTCTTGACCATGTTCTCGAAATAATATTCGTGAAGCACCATGCCGTTATACTCAAAGCCGTAGCGGCGGCGGAGTTCCGAGAATGCGGCCGCTTTGGTCGCATCGAGTTCGCCGCCCGAGATGAGTTCGGCGATCTTTTCATTGAGAACGTTCGTGTTGGTTACGTATCCTTCGTAGAGCTTAAAGTGCATTGCCAGCGTCTCATTCGAAATGCCGGTCAGGTCACTAAGGTCAAAGCTCCGCGCTTTATAAACAGTGTTAAGGCCCATAGTTCTTTCTCCTTCTTGATGATAGCTGAATCCCTAGTATAACAGATTCGCCGCCGAGGCCCCGAAAGGATGCGCCGCCGGCCATCAATCAACCGGGCGAGGGCCGGCATCGATGCCTTCGACGCTTGCCTGGCGGACGACACGGACGTGGAGGTCGTCCATAAGCCGCACCTGGCACGAAAGCCTGGTGTGATCGCCGAGGTCGGTCTTGGTCGAGAGTATCGCCTTTTCTGGCTCGCCGATCGGGCCGGGATCGCCCGAGAGCACCTCGACGCGGCAGGTCGTGCAGCGGGCATTGCCGCCGCAGCGGTGGAGAATATCGACCGCGTTGTCCTCTAGGCAGAGTACAAGCTTCTTTCCTTCCTCGCATTCAAAGGCGAGCGTTCCGGTTGCAGTTTCAGCAGTTACTTTTGGCATTCTTTTCTGTTTCCCCTTTTTTGAACTAGTTCTTGTTCCCGATCTTAATTTTTTCGCGATTTTGATTTATCGCGACGTAGATGACCTCGGCCTCGGTGACCTTCACTTTCTGGCCGAGGCTGCCGTACCGCTCTGCCTCGACGACCACGTGAATAGTGATCGAGGTCGTCCCGACCCGAAGTGTTTCGGCATAAAAACTGACCAGGTCGCCCATGAAGACCGGCTCATGGAAGATGACCTCTTTCATCGCGACCGTGACAAATCGGTCATGCCTCGTATGCCGGCCGGCCTCGACCGCTCCCGCGACGTCGATATAGCTCAATATCACACCGCCGAAGACGGTGCCGTGGGCATTCGTATCCCGCGGCATCATCGTCAGCCGTATCGCCGCATCGCGGATCGGTACCGATCGATCATTCAGTTCTTCGCTATCCATAGTTACATCTCTGTGCACACGCCTTGCGACTTATTCTTTCTCAACGCTGCATTGCCTGATTGATCATCAAGGCAATTTAAACACAAAGTGCTCAAAGGATCTGCACAAAGAGCACGAAGTGTCGATCAGCTCTTTGAGAACTTTGTGCACAAACTTTGCGGCCTTTGCGTTTAACTGCCCTTCACAACTCAAGACCCTACTGATAATCAAATGATCAATCGCTTGATGACATTCTTTAACAGTTCCACATTAAAGTTGATAAGCAGTCCGAGTTTGTAACCGCCCAACCGAAGATACGTGAGCGTCTGAGCTACGAATATCGGATGTAAGGCTTCAACTGCCTTTACTTCAATGACCAGTTTGTTCTCGACCACCATGTCGATGCGATAGCCGATCTCTAAGTTGACCTCTTCGAATACCAAAGGCATTGGCTTCTGATTTTCAACGTAGAGCCCGTTCTTCCGCAGCTTGTAAAGCAAGCAGGCCTGATACGTGCTTTCCAGAAGCCCGGGTCCAAGCGACCGATGAATATCCATCGCGGCCCCGATCACCCGATACGAAAGTTCATTTTCATTAAGCGAGGAACTCATTCCGCGATCTTCCTCCTTGTCCAGTCGCGGATGGCGGAGCGGAGCTCGTCGAGGTGGTCGTCGAAAAAGTGGCCGCAGTCCTTGAACCAAACAAGTTCCGCATCGGTCACCTTTGCCACTTCGTCAACGAGCCGCCGGAGGTTATCAAGCTCGCCAAATTCATCGCGGTCGCCGTGGACAAAAAGTATCGGCTTGCGGACCTCGAGCAAAAATTGATAATCGCCGTATTTATCGACCGGCGTCCCGATGCTGATCAGCCGCCGGACCCGCGGGTCGTCCTTCCCGACCTCCATTCCGGTTCGCGAACCGAACGAGAAACCCGCGAGGCTCATATCCTCGCCCGGATACTCGGCGGCCATGTGGTCGATGGCGGTGCGGATGTCCTCCATTCCGCCGGGGATCTCCGAGTGAACACCGGTCGATGCTCCGACGCCGCGAAAATTGAACCGGAGCGTCGCAAGCCCGGCATCAAGCAGCCCCGCCGCCGCCCGAAAGACCACCTTGTTATGCATCGTCCCGCCGCCGAGCGGATGCGGGTGGCAAACGACGCCGACGCCGCGGCGCTCGCCCGCAGGCTCTTTCAAAATAGCCTCAAGCTGCCCGTGCGGTGCCGGAATTAGCAGGTTTCCTTTCGGGTACATACTAAAACTCCGATTCTAGATAGTGGCCCCGCGATAAGCAACCAGCGGCCAACTTGGCAAACGGGCAAATACGGCCTGACACGATAGAATTCGCCCGTCCTTTCGTGATAACTTTTCTGTTTAATATTCTGCGGGCCCGGGGCCTGCTGCACGGCTTTCTTTTGCAAATGGAAGAACAGAACCCAAACGATACCTTTGCCGGCGAGCCGGCCGAGGGAACCTTGCCCGAAGCGGCCCGGACCGGTTGGCGCGAATACCTCGAAAGCGAGGACGCAACGCGGATGGTCTATCTCGTCTTTGCCCTCGCAGCCTCGGCGATGGTGATGAGCTTTCTGCAGTTCAGGACCGATGCCATCTGCTGCGGCGATTGGGACGGCTATTACCACATCCGTTGGAGCCAGCTCCTCTGGGAAAGCCTCTCATCCGGCAAGTGGCTGCCTAGCTTCGACTGGCTGCCGCTAACGGTGCTCGGCCCCGAGCAATACAACGACCACCACTTCCTTTTCCACCTTTTGCAGATACCGTTTCTTTGGTTCCTCGAGCCCGTAATGGCTGCGAAGATCGGAGCCGTCGTTTTTGCAACGCTCGCCATCGTTTCGGTCTATTGGCTGCTCCATCGTTACAAGGTCGATTACCCGCTGATCTGGTTCGGCGCCATTATGACCTGCGCCAATATGTTCTTCTACCGGATGAACATGGCGAAGGCGCCGCCGCTTACGATCATCTTCACCATCGCGGGCATTTATCTTCTTTTTGAACGCAAATACGTCTGGCTGCTGCCGCTGATGTTCGCCTTTGTCTGGACGTACAGCCTCTTCCCGCTGCTCTTCATCGCGGCGATGATCTGGGTGGCGATCATTGCCTTTAACGAACGAAAGCTCGAGTGGCAGCCGCTTGCCTACACAGGCGGCGGAATGATCCTTGGCAACATCATCAACCCGTATTTTCCGCACAACCTGACGCTCTTTTACGAGCATTTCGTGACGAAGTTCAAGGTCGGCAGCGACTTTGCCGTCGCGGTCGGCGGCGAGTGGTATCCATATACGGGAATGGAGCTGATCACGCATTTCCCCGTAGCGCTTACGGCGATGCTAGTCGGTTATATCCTCTGGGCTCCGCGCAACGGTAAGCTCCCGGAAAAGGCGACGTTCTTCCTGGTCTTTGTCACCATCCTGCTGGCGGCGCAGTTTCGCTCAAAGCGTTTTGCTGAGTATTTTCCGCCATTTGCCATTCTCTTCGCGGCGTTCAGTTGGCAGTCCTTCAACTTCAAACAGGTCGTCGAACTTCCGAACGAGTTTCGCCGCGACATCGAACCCTATCTGGACGCGGTAAAGACACGAAGCGAAGTCATCTGGGACGGCGTCCGGAAGGGCTTTGTCTGGACGCTGGGTGCAGTTCTGGTCATCTATTTCCTCGTCAATATGATCGGCCTGCAAGCGATCGGCATCGACCACGGCGGGCTGATGAGCACCATCAAGGGCAATGAAGCGGACGAGCGATACCGGCGTGCAATGGCCTGGGCGACCGGCTTCGACGAGAACGGCAAGGAGAACATCCCGGCGGGCGAACGCATCTTCAACGCCAATTGGGACGATTTCCCGAAACTCTTTTTCCTTAACACGAAGCACTCGTACGTTTATGGCCTCGACCCGAATTATCTCTACTCAAAGGACCCGGAACTCTATATACTTTTGACCGAGATAACCGCCGGCAAGGTCGAGGACGCCGGGCCGATGATCCGCGAGCGGTTCGGTGCACGGCACGTTTTTGTCGATTCCCGCGAGAATGAGGCGATGATCGCACAACTGCTCGACAGCGGCTGGGGCGAGATAGTTTACGAGGACGACGAGGCGAGGATAATCCGCATCCGCGAAGAGAAAGGCGTCCCGACCGAGCTAGAGGACGAGCCCGAAACGGAAGAGGAGAAGCGAATTCTCGATGAAGAGGAACGAAAGCTCGATGCAAACGCCAATGCAAATGCCGAGATCGAGGACGAACCGCCGGCAAATGCGAATTGACCTTGGCATCGCCGTGACCGCCCTCGCCACTGTGATCTTTCTCGCAGCGTGCGGGCCGCATCCGAGGTTTGCCAACACGAATGCAAATTCACCCGAGGCCGCGAACACACGCCCGCAGCGGACGCAGATCGAGCGCGATATCGAGTCAATGCGAACGGCCGATTTCGAGTTCGTTTACGTCTTTCGGCGAAAGGACGGCGGCGTGCTTGACGAGGCCGACCGGCGTTATCTGAATGAACAAAAGCCGCCGGAGATAAATCGTGTAAAATTATCGGACGAGGGGCGGGTCGTCATCTTCGGTTCGAACTTCCGGCTTCCCGAGCCGCAATTGAAGGCCCTCAAGGAAAGATTTGCTTTCGAAGATCTTTCGCGGCCGCGGCCGGAACCGCCTCCCAACGCTAACGCTGACGCGAAGAAACAGGCCAAATGATCGACGAGAGACCCGAAACAAAGGAAATACCGACCGAAACACCGATCCGCGTGCGGGCGATAGCCCTTGATGAAGCATCCTTCTCCTCGCGAGTCATCTTTCGCTGGATCGCGATCACAATACTTGTCCTCTTTGCCGCGGTCACGCTCGGCTACATCATAAGCTCGCTCCGGCTGCTGCTGTTTTTTGTCGTTCTCTCGGTCTTTCTCGCTTACCTCATCGATCCGCTGGTTAAGCTCATCCGCCGTCCATTCAAATCGCGTCACCTTGAGCGGTTCATGCCGCGGCCTCTGGCCATCGTTATCGCTTTCGCCATCGTGCTTTCGGTGGTCGGGCTCGCGGTCAGCTATATTGCTCCTCGTGCGGTAGAGCAGGCAAAGGACTTTGGCGCAAGCCTGCCGACCTACGCAACAAGCCTTCGCCAGGCTATCAACGACATGAACCGCCGTTTCGACCGGCTGCGGGTGCCCGAAGAGGTACAGACGCGGATCAACGACCAACTCGTCGCCATTGGTCAACAGATAACGACGATCGCGGGCGGTTTCCTGCTCTCGCTGTTGATCTACCTGCCTTGGCTCGTCATCGTCCCGATCCTGACGTTTTTCATGCTAAAGGACGGCGAACTGATACGCATCTCGACACTCAGGATGTTTCCACCGGGCCGTTGGCGCGAACGAGCAGGCCTCGTCCTTTCGGACATCAGCAATACCCTCGCTGCCTACACGCGAGCGATGCTCGTCTCTTCGGTATTTATCGGGACGATATGCTCGATCGGGTTCTCGATCATCGGTATGCGATACGCGCTCCTGCTCGGAATACTTGCAGGCATCTTCGAGTTCGTTCCGCTGCTCGGGCCGCTGACGATCGGTATCATCTCAACTGCTGTTGCGGCACTCGGCTCGGATCCTCAGCGCGGCATCTGGGTCGCAATATTCCTCATCGTCCTCAGGATCTTTCACGACTATGTTTCCTACCCGCGGATCGTTCGCGGCGGGCTACACCTTCATCCGCTTTTGATCATTCTTTCGATCCTGGCCGGCGAGCAGATCGCGGGCATTACCGGCGTCTTCCTCGCGATACCGGTCGTCGCCATCTTCACGGTGATGTACAAACACGTGCTTGAGCATCAAGGCCGGCGGACGCTCCTAGATGGCCTCCGTACGCCAGAAACCGTTGCAGCGGAACTGGTGGAGGACGATGAACGATGACGCCCGTGCTCTGGCTTCTGGTCTTTCTGGTCGTCCTGACTGCGCTATCGCTTCTCGTTTATGGACTTGTCGTTTATTTCTTCTATTGGGGAGATAAGGACGGGCCGCCGACTAAGAAACGCCGCTAGCGGGCGAGCTCTTTTCTTCAGCTATCAACGTCGGGTATTTTCCGGTCCAGCAAGCCGTGCATGAGGTCTCCGCCGGCAGTCCGATCGCCTCAAGCATTCCCTCGTGCGAGAGATAGCCGAGGCTGTCCGCACCGATATACTCACAAACCTCTTCGACCGACATCTGGGCCGCGATCAATTCGCCGCGGCTTGGCGTATCAACGCCGTAGTAGCACGGGCTGATCGTCGGCGGGCACGAGATACGCATATGGACCTCGCTTGCGCCGGCCTCGCGGACCATTTGTACGATCTTTTTCGACGTAGTGCCGCGGACGATCGAATCATCGACCAGCACGATCCGCCGGCCGCGAATCAGGTCGCGGATCGGGTTGAGCTTGAGCCGTACGCCGAATGAGCGGATCGACTGCGAGGGCTCGATGAACGTCCGGCCGACGTAGTGATTTCGGATGATCGCCTGGCGGTAGTTGATGCCGGACTGGCGTGCAAAGCCGATCGCGGCCGCGACGCCGGAATCGGGCACCGGCACAACGAGGTCGGCATCGGCCG
Organism: Acidobacteriota bacterium; assembly: GCA_019639135.1. Taxonomy (GTDB): domain Bacteria; phylum Acidobacteriota; class Blastocatellia; order Pyrinomonadales; family Pyrinomonadaceae; genus OLB17. The sequence goes on along the minus strand of JAHBSL010000013.1, from coordinate 6,408 downwards.
GCTGCTCGATGGCGAGCTGCTTGCCCATCTTGTGGCGAGATTCATTGACCGAGCGGCCAAAAATGACGGAATCGGGTCGCGAGAAATAGACGTGCTCAAAGGTGCAAGCCGAGTGCGGCTTCTGCGTGAATGGCTTTGATGAATGAAGCCCTGCCGCGTCGATGATAAGCATCTCGCCGGGCTCGACCTCGCGGACATATTCGGCATCGATCAGGTCAAAAGCACAGGTCTCCGAGGCGACGCACCAGGCGTCCTTGAGCTTGCCGAGAACGAGCGGTCGGAAGCCACGCGGGTCGCGAACAGCGACGAGAGCCTTGGGCGTCAGAAAGAGTACCGAAAAGGCACCTTCCGTTTCATTAAGGACTTTCTTGGCGGCTTCGATGGCGTTCGTGGCCGGAGTTCGGGCGATGCCGTGAAGAATGGTCTCGGTGTCCGAGGTCGAAGAAAAGATCGCACCGGCCTTTTCAAGCTCAGCCCGGCGGGCCTTTGCAAAAGGGAGATTGCCGTTGTGGCAGACGGCGATCTGGCCGTGCTGGCAGGTAACCGAAAAGGGCTGGACCTCTTTGATCGTATTTCTTCCGGCGGTCGAATAACGGGTGTGGCCGATGGCGGCCGAGCCGACGAGGCGCGTCAGCACATCCTCGGTCAGCACATCGGCGATCAGCCCCTGCGACCGGAACTGATGCAGGTTCTCGCCGTCGCTTGAGACAATACCGCAGGCCTCCTGCCCTCGATGCTGGACCGCAAACAGCCCGAGCTGTGTCAGCGTAGAGGCCTCCGGGTGCCCGAAGATGCCGAAAACGCCGCACTCTTCGTGAAACTTGTCGAGAACCAGATCCATTTCTACTATTTTAGCCGCAGTCCGCACCGAGAGCACGGAGCTAACCGAACTTTCTCAACCACGAGCCGAAACAACTTCTGCACCATTCACTCAGGATAACTTTTAATTCTTAATTTTTAATTGCTAATTCCGCCCTCGTCCCTTGTCACTCTTCACTCATCACTCTTCATCACCGACACAACAATACACTTCGAAGTCGGCGTAAAGCTTCGCCGGGCAACGCTCCCAAGCGGAATAAGCGGATTCGCCTCTGGAAAGTAAGCCGCCGTGCAGCCGCGGGGGATCTTGTACGGTACGGCCTCGAAACCGCGTATGTGCCGCTCGCCGTCATCCCAATAGCTCGTGACATCGACCCGGTCGCCGCCCTTGAGGCCAATCCAGGCCATGTCGTCCGGGTGCATAAAGACGACCCGCCGGCCGCCGTCGATGCCTCGGTAGCGGTCGTCGAGGCCGTAGATGGTCGTGTTGAATTGGTCATGCGAACGGATGGTCGTCATCAGCATCCTGCCCGGCGGAACCTTCGCATATTCCAGCGGCGAGGGCTTGAACAAGGCCTTGCCCGCAGGCGTTGGAAAGACGCCCTCTTGCGGCGGGTTCGATAGATAAAATCCGCCGGGCTTTCTGATGCGTTCGTTGTAATTCTCAAAGCCGGGGACGACGCGCTCGATCGCATCGCGTATCTTATCGTAATCCGCGGCAAAGGCATGCCAATCAACGTCCGATCTTTCACCAAGCGTCGCCGCCGCCAGTCGGCAAACGATCCACACCTCGCTGCGTAGATGCTCGGACGCGGGATCGAAAATGCCCTTCGACATCTGCACATTGAGCATCGTGCTCTCGGTCGAAACGAACTGCTCAATTGGAGCGCGACTTGGAGCGCGGACACTCTTGTCCGCATCGCCGGTTCCTCCGGCGAGAAGATCGCTGCCGGGATTCGATTCAGCTTCATCGGGCGTGTTTCGCGTCGAAGCGACGCTCATGCGGACAGGATTGTCCGCGCTCCTATCGATCTCCGAGCGGCCGAGGCACGGCAAGATCAGCGAGACCTTTCCCGGCGTTACGGCCGTGCGGTTGAGCTTTGTGATCACCTGAACGGTCAGGTCGCAGTTCTGCAACGCGGCGAAAACGGCCGCCGTGTCCGGCGAGGCAGCAACGAAATTTCCACCCATTGCGAAAAAGACCTTCGCCCGCCCATCGCGCATCGCGGCGATGCTCTCGACCGTATTCAGCCCATCGCGTTCGGGCGTTCTGAAAGCGAACTCGCGTTCGAGGTTCTCGCGGAAAACAGGCGTCATCTTCTCCCAGATGCCCATCGTCCGGTCGCCCTGCACGTTTGAATGCCCGCGAACCGGGCAAAGGCCCGCGCCCGGCCGGCCGATCGCCCCGCGGAGCAGATGGAGGTTGACGATGTCCTGAATCGTCGCGACCGCGGCCGTGTGCTGCGTAACGCCCATCGCCCAGCAGGTAATGAACGAGCGGGCGGCGATGATCATCTCGGCGGCCTCTTCAAGCTCGGCACGACCGAGGCCCGAGCCCGCGATGATCTCGTCCCAAGCGGTCGCATCAAGCTGAGCTTCAAGCTCGGCATAGCCCGCCGTTTTTTGAGAAATGAAGTCGCGGTCAAAAACGCTTCCGGGCTCGGCACGCTCGCGTTCGAGCATGATCTTCATCAGCCCCTTGAGCACGGCCATGTCGCCGCCGATGCGGACGGGCAGATGCAGGTCGGCAAGCTTCGACGGCCGTAAACCTAGCACAGACAATGGGTTGCCGTGCTGCGGGTTGGGATCGACAAAGCTCGTCAAACCGACCTCGGGCAGCGGATTGATGGCGATCATCTTCGCACCCGCCTTCTTTGCGGCAGCAAGCGACGAAAGCATCCGCGGAGCGTTGGTTCCGGGATTTTGCCCGATAACGATGACGAGGCCGGTCTTCTCGAAATCCTCAAGCCTGATCGTCGCCTTGCCGAGCCCGATCGATTCGGCAAGCGCGACGCTCGTCGATTCGTGGCACATGTTCGAGCAATCCGGAAGGTTGTTCGTGCCAAATTGCCGGACGAAAAGCTGATAAAGGAATGCAGCCTCGTTCGAGGTCCGGCCGGAGGTGTAAAAGACCGCCTCATCCGGTGAAGCGAGCGAATTGAGCTTCGCGGCGATCAGCGAGATCGCGTCTTCCCACGCGATCGGCTCGTAGTGTGTGCCGCCTTCGCGTAAGACCATCGGCTCGGTCAGCCGGCCCTGCGAATTAAGCCAGAAATCGCGTTGAGCGGCAAGCTCCTCGACCGAATGCTCGGCAAAGAACTCGCGGCCGATCCGCTGCTTCGTCGCCTCATCGGCAAGTGCCTTTGCGCCATTCTCGCAAAATTCGTTTATCGTCCGGTGCTCGGGGTCGGGCCAGGCGCAGGACTGGCAGTCGATGCCGCCCTTTTGGTTGAGCCGCAGCATTCCGCGCGTCGCACGGATCGGCCCCATCTTGCCGTAAAGATGCCGAAGCGCGTTCGTAACGGCATGTATGCCCGCCGAGGTCTCCGGCGGCGGCGTCACTTTGAGCTTTTCATCACGCTTCGTCATTCAGGAAGAGCTTACAGCTTAAGGCTTACTGCTAAAAGCTATTGTTGTAAAAACAGCCGTAAGCCGTTAGCTATTAGCCATTAGCAAGAATGCGTTCGCCGCCGCAATAGATATTATAGCGGCCGTCGCGGACAAAGCCGACGAGCGTCATTCCGTATTCGCGGGCGAGTTCGACCGCGAGGCTCGAGGGCGCACCGACCGCTGCGAGCACCGGAATGCCGGCGACGAGAGCTTTCTGGACAAGCTCGAAACTCGCACGGCCGCTGACGAGCAAAATGCGTTCGCCGAGCGGCACTTCGCCATCGAGAAACTTTCGGCCGATCACCTTATCGAGCGCGTTGTGGCGGCCGACATCTTCGCGGACGACGTCGAGCTCGCCTTCGGTCGTGAAAAGCGCCGAGGCATGGAGGCCACCCGTCTCTTCAAAAACGCGTTGTGCCTCGCGAAGCGTTTCGGGGAGAGAGTGGATCAGATCAGCCGAAACGCGAAGGCCGTTCGCGACGATCGGCTTTGCTTCGGTGCGGAGAGCCTCGATCGAAGATTTGCCGCAGACGCCGCAGCTTGAGGTCGTATAGAAATGGCGTTCGAGTTTCTTGAGATCGACCGCCGAGGCGTCGGCAAGATCGACAAGGATCGTGTTTGAGTTTAGTGCGGCGGCACGGTCAAGCGTGCCTTTCTGCATACCGATCTTCAGCCCGCAATGCCGGATCTGTTTGATCTGTTCGGGAGTTTTAATGATGCCTTCGGTGAAGAGAAATCCGGCGGCAAGCTCGGCATCGTCGCCGGGTGTCCGCATCGTTATCGAGACGGCCCGATGCTTCCCATCTGGAAATCCGAGCCGTATCTCGAGCGGGTCTTCTATCGCGAGAACGTCGCTCAAAACTTCAGATTCACCATCCTGAATAATGCGTGTAATACGGGAATCGGATAATGCTTGAAGTGCTTTCATCCGCAAATATTCTAACAAAAGCAATGTTAGAGATACACGATCTGATTCTTCATCTCGTCAGCCGTATACGCATCTACGAGTGAGTTCAAGCGCTGGACTACGGTCTGTGGTGAGTTGTCGGCAACGATGACGATACCAAAATGTTCAACGTCCCGCCGAAAATGGTCTTTAGCGATCTCTTCAAAATCAAGGCGGTCCAACGTAACCAGTACAAGTTCGTTGTCAATGGCAAACTTAATCTGATCTTCGTCTGTCTTACCCTTATTCCCGCACTAGTCTGTCGTCAAAACCGAGACGCCACGAGCCCGAAGAATTCTCGCGACGATAACCGAAACATTCTCGTCAAGATAGAGTTCGATGAACAGCTTGTTCATAGCTCACGAACTAAAGGGTGGACAATTTCGGGCGGGATGCGATTTCGCTCAATGTAACTATTTATCTCTTCTTGATTGTCGCTGTAATAGCTAAGAGCTTCGAAAACCTGAGCAAGAGTGATGTTGGGATAATGTTCGGGCATTTCTTCGGGAGCAACGCCACGACGCCACGCCTGAACGATAGCCCTGACCGAAACACGAGTGCCCGAGATCACTGGCTCGCCACCCACAACTCCCGGCTTCGATTCGATATAACGATATTGGACCGAGGTGTTCATGGCTTGATTATATACCAGTTCTATTCATCGGCCGGAAGAATTTTACCGCGGCATTCGCCGAGGCCGATGCGGCGGAAGCCTTCGCGTTCGCAGAAGCCTTTCATTATCACTTCGTCGCCGTCCTCAAGGAAACGCCGCTGCTCGCCCGAGGGCAGTTCGATCGGTTCGGTGCCTCGCCACGTCATTTCCAGCAGGCAGCCGCGTTCGCTCTTTTCTTTCCCGCTCACCGTGCCGGACGCCAACAGATCACCGGTCTGCAGGTTGCAGCCATTAGAGGCGTGGTGCGTCAGCATCTGGCCGATCGTCCAGTAAAGGTCTTTGGTGTTGGAGCGTGAGATCAAGTGCGGTTCGATGTTCTCGTTTCGCATCTTCTCGGTCTGGATGTAAACTTCGAGGTTGATATCGAGCCCGCCGAGTTTCTGATTGCGCTCGTCGCTCAAATAATCCAGCGGCTGCGGATCGTCGGCGTCGCGTTCAAAGGCCGGCGTGCGAAACGGTGCAAGTGCTTCCATCGTAACGACATACGGTGAGATCGTCGTCGCAAAGCTTTTGGAAAGAAACGGCCCCAGCGGCTGGTATTCCCAGGCCTGTATGTCGCGGGCTGACCAATCATTTACCAGGCACACGCCAAAAATATGCTCCTCGGCTTCGCTGATATTGATCGGCTCGCCAAGCTCATTTCCCTTGCCGACAAAGAACCCGAGCTCCATCTCGTAATCAAGATTTTTCGCCGGGATGAACACCGGCGGCTTCTCTGCATCGCTCCGGTTCTGCCCCTTCGGCCGCTTGATATCAGTTCCTGATATCACGATCGACGAAGCCCGCCCGTGATACCCGATCGGAATATATTTATAATTCGGCATCAACGGATTGTCCGGCCTGAACATCGACCCGACATTCGTGGCGTGGTAGATGGAGCAGTAGAAGTCGGTGTAGTCGCCTATGGAAAAGGGATACCCGACATTGCACTCGCCTACGGGTCGCAAGCATTGCTCCGCCCACTTTTTATCTTCTTCATCGGCATCGACCTTTAAAATGTCGACCAAACGCTTCCGCAGCCCGGACATAACCAACGAGCCATAGCGATTATCGAGCAGCTGAGAAATGTCTGTTACGTCAGGGCCGATAACGGATTCGATCTCCATCTGTTGAAATAGGCCTACGTCATTTGCCCTCTCAAATCCAAAGACCTGATCACCAATGATAATCGCGACAGTCCAACCACTGTAAGCAGATTCGTCTTCAACAACACAAAACGGCAAATTCTGTATCGGAAAATCCGTATTCGGGTCGTTGGCGGATTCGACCCAGCTTTTCAAATTCGGGTCGTGTGTTTCGTTTATCTCGTACATCGTTTTCATTTTACACCCTTGCAACCCAAGCGGGTTTCTGCCACTAC
>JAHBSL010000012.1 GCA_019639135.1 Acidobacteriota bacterium | reverse complement strand
ATCCCAGTTGTCCCATCTGTCCCATTCGTTCCAAGCGTTACAGATGTTCGAGGCGTTTCCGCGAACGCGCGATGCCCGAAAAAAAACAGAAAACGCCCAATTGCGGAAATCGGAATGTGGAATGTGGAATGTCGTGTCGGAAGCCCGCGCGTCAGCAAGGGCTTATCATCCAATGCGATATTCCAAATCTGGAATTTGGAATTCTCGAAAGCCGGGACTCAGAGCCTTCTACCACCCCGTCCGCCGAAGCGGCGTCCACCCCTCCTACTCAAGGAGGGGAGCTTTGGGAATTTGGAATCTGGAATCTGGAATTCTCGAAAGCCGGGACTCAAAACTTTCTACCACTCCGTCCGCCGAAGCGGCGTCCACCCCTCCTATTCAAGGAGGGGAGCTTTCGGAATTCCGAATCTGGAATCTGGAATCTCGAAAGGCCTACTTTTTGAAGTCGAAGACGATATTGGCAAAAGCCTTAACGCCGACGTCGAGCCGGCTGTCGTCGATGATGAAGTCCGGTGTGTGGTGCGGCGCGGCGTCTTTCGGGTCCATGCCGGCGGGCATTCCGCCGACCGTGAAGTAAAAGCCAGGGGCTTTTTGATGAAAGAAAGAGAAATCCTCGGCTCCCGTTACCCACTCGCCGAGCACGACGTTCTCGCGGCCGGCGGCCTTGTGGAGCGAGGGCAGCATCATCTCGACCAGTTCGGGTGTGTTATAGGTGACCGGTGCCTTGCGGTCGATCTTGACCTCGACGGTCGCGCCCATGCTCTCGGCAATGCTGGTCGCCGTCCGGCGGATGCGTTCGTGCACGTCCGTTTGCATCATGCTGTCGAGCGTGCGGATGGTGCCGGCCATGACGAGGTCTTCGGGAATTATGTTCTCGCGAACGCCGCCATTGATGCGGCCGACCGTGATAACGACCGGAGCCTTCGGCAGGTTCGATTGCCGGGCGACGATCATCTGCAGCCCGGTGTAGATCTGCGTCGCGACGGCGATCGGGTCGATGCCGGCCCAGGGATAGGCGCCGTGGGTCTGTTTGCCGCGGACCTTGATCTCGAACCAGTCGCTGGCCGCCATGATCGAGCCGGGCTTGTACTTGATCGTCCCGACCGGCGTCTGCGAATTGATATGAATGCCGAAGATGGCATCGATCTTCGGGTTGTCCATCACGCCTTCTTTCACCATCAGTTCGGCACCGCCTTCCTCACCGGCGGGCGGGCCTTCCTCGGCCGGCTGAAAGATAAAGACGACCGTGCCCTTGATCTTGTCCCGCATACCGGCAAGCACCTCGGCGGCGCCCATCAGCATTGCGACGTGCGTGTCATGGCCGCAGGCGTGCATCACCCCGACCGTCTGCCCGTTGTATTCACCGGTCGCCCGCGAACGGTACGGCAGGTCGTTGCGTTCGGTCACGGGAAGCGCGTCCATGTCGGCCCGAAGTCCGACGACAGGCCCGGGCTGCGAGCCCTTGAGAATGCCGACGACGCCCGTCTTCGCCACGCCAGTGCGGACCTCGATGCCAAGCCGGCGGAGATGCTCCTCAACGTATTTCGCCGTCTTGAACTCGCGGTTGCCGAGCTCGGGGTTCTGGTGAATGTGCCGCCGCCACTCGATCACCTTCGGCATCAACTTCGCCGCCGCGGCATCGATCTCGCGGCTCATGTCATTGGAAAATACGGGTGTGCAAAGCAAGCCCACCAAAAGGATGGATACAAGAAGTTTTTTCATGAACGATCTCCGAGTTGCGGGAAGTGCCCTTATTGTATTCGAACGCAGGGAATTCGCAAATCGAAACGGTCATGGCTTCTTGCTGAGCACGCCGGCGAGCTCAACCAAAACACGCGAGAGCGGCTTGCCGAGATCTTGCGGAACACTGGTATTGATCTGAACGGCGACGGCGATCTTATGCTCGGGGAAGTACATCATGTCGGTCATGTAGCCGGGAAAGAAACCGCTGTGGCCGTAGGTAAGTCCGGCAGGCGTTGGCCGGATGATCGCCCCGAGGCCATATTTTACGTTCGGCCCGAGTTTCGCGGGGACACCATCGACCATCATCGGTACGAGAGCAGCATCAAACGCCGTGCCCTCGTACATCAGCTTCGCCCATCGGGCAAGGTCTTCGCCGGTCGAAGCCCATCCGCCGCCAGTCCATTCAAGCTGCGGATTGACTATGAACTTGCCGTTCTCGATCATTCGGTCGCGGCCGCCGAAAGGATTGTTCGGGCCGGCATAGCCCTGTACGACGTTCTTAAGCTTCGGCCCGTCCTGCGGGATCGTATTCGAAAGCTTAAGCGGCTTGATGAACAGCCGTTTAGCCTCGCCGTAAAAGTCCTTGCCGGTCACCCGTTCAAGGATCATCCCGAGCACGATGTAGTTCGTGTCCGAGTACTCCCAGCCTTGGCCTGCGGCAAACGGCGGCCTTTCGTCAAAGAGGTAAGCGAGCCGCTCCTCGGGAGTCCAAAACTTGTCCGGGTTGGCGGTAAGAAAGTCGGTGAACTCTTTCTTGAACTCGTAACGGACCAGCCCGCTTGTGTGGTTAAGGAGTTGGCGGATCGTGATATCGCGTGCATTGGGCAGGCGGCCGAACCACGGTTCCTTGCCAAGATACCTCTCGACCTTGTCATCAAGCCCGAGCTTACCCTCCTTTACGAGCTGCAATGCGAGCGCCGCGGCGAATGTCTTGCCGGTGCTGCCGGCCGGCATCCGGTCATCGGGCCTCATGGCCCGCTTTGTTTCCCGATCAGACACTCCGACGGCAAACCCGAACGAACTGCCGTCGGCAAGAGCAACGCCAACGGTCGCCCCGGGAAATTTGCCTGCCGCGTGCCACTCATCGAGCTTCGACTGTATCTCTTGTTTTACATCGCGAGCCGGTACGGTGCTCGTTTGGGCGGCGACCGATGCCGAGATGATCGTCAGCACAAAGAAGTTCGTGATGATTTTAAGCAACGGACTCTTCATCGCTACTTTTGCAGCCCCCATCTTTTAGGATCGGGCTTCATTGCCTTTTCCTTTTCGGTGCAGGCGCCGGGATCGATCGTCGATGCACCGTTAGCAATCTTCCAAACGCCGGCGATCTTTACAAGGTTGAATTGATTTACACCGCAATGAGAAAGCCTTTCGCCGACGAAAAAAACATAACGGCCATAAACCATCGCATAGTCGCCCTCGACCTCGACCTGCGGAGCATACATCTCTTCGCGAAGGTTGGCTTCCTTATTGGTAAACATCTTCGAGAAGGCCTCGCCGCTGATCACTTCGACCCGCGAACTTCCATCACGCAGCTTTCGGATGGCGACGAGATGATTCTCGGGTGTGCCAAGAGCAAGAATGCCCGCCGGGTTTGCCGCAGCCATCTCGGCGAAGAGCTTTTCGACGACCGCGAATGGTGCCGCATGCTCGGCGGACAATTGTGCGTGAGCGGTGCCCGCAAGAACAAAAAGAAAGAGTGGTATAAGAATGCGTTTCATATATGTCAGATGCCTGTCACGGCTATACCGTCGGGCACCTTGCCCGTCTCGACCCGGCCCGTGACCTCGCCGGTCTCAAGGTTGACCCTCAATACAACATCGGGCTGTACCGCAGTTATAAATGCCGTTTTGCCGTCTTTGGAGAACGCGACTCCGAGCGGCGTGCTTTCGAGCTTGATTCGCCGGACCTCCTTTCGAGAAGTGGCATCGATAAGAACAATTTCCTTGGTCTGCAAAATGGTATTGAGTACGTTTTTGCCATCCGGTGTGAACCGGACTCGGTAGGGGCGGCCGCCGAGCGGGAGCTTTGCGACGGACTTCGCCGACGCGGTATTGATTATCTCGGTCGCATTCTCTGCGTTCAGCCCGATCCAGACCTCTTTACCGTCCGGCGAAAGATCGATCGCCTCGGGCTGTTTTCCGACGGGGATCTGAGTGATGGTCGATCCCGCGGGCGGGACGTTCTGCAATCGGAACATCGTAACCGAATCAGAGCCGATGTTTGCGGTGTAAAAAGCTTTTTGGTCAGAGCTTCCCGCGATCATATGCGAGCCGTTCTGGCCGGTACCCATGATCCAGTCGACCTTGTTCGTAGCCGGATCATATCGCGCGATCGCCCGGTTAACCTCGGCAGTGAAGTACAGCTTCCCGCCGATCATTTGAATGCCGTGCGGCCGAAGCAGCGGGCCGAGGTCAACCCGGCGGAGTTCCTTCGCAGTGGCGATATCGATAATGGAGATGGTGTTTCCCGGCGTTTGGGCGCCGTAGTTCGCGACGAAGGCGGTTTTGCCGTCTTCCGAGATAACGACCTCGTGCGGGCCTTCACCGACCGGAACCCGGCCGGTCACCTTCATCGTTGCAGGATCGACGATCGCCAGTTCATTGTCCGCTTTATTAAGGACGACGATCGTGGGTTTCGCCTGTGCATTCGTCTTGACAACGCCGGCGATCCCCAGAACTGCGGCGAATACTAAGAAAATTGCAAATTTTGTACTTGTCTTAAGCATAGGTCAAAGCGTGACTGATTTACGCTGCAGGTCAGCAGAAGGTTTCAGCGAACGCTACGGCATGAGAAGAATGAGGGGTCTGAAAAGGACCGTTCGGCTCTTGAGACGCCCTCGTAGATTCACGATCTAAGGCCGTAGTTCGAGGAATTAGGGCTGTAAATCGAGAGTTTAGGGCCGTAATTCGAGAGTTTAGGGCCGTAAATCGAGAGTTTAGGGCTGTAAATCGCGAGTTTAGGGCTGTAAATCGCGAGTTTAGGGCCGTAATTCGAGAGTTTAGGGCCGTAAATCGAGAGTTTACCGTGCAAACTTCAGGGTTTACCGTGTCAAATTCACAATTTACCGAGGTTGTTGGAAGAGCAATTCGAGGAAAACCGTATCGGTTCGGGCATCTTTTGGACACACTCAGGCAGTCAGTTGAATTGTTTTTGAACGGCCTATCCCTGATCGTCGGTAAGCCTTTCCTCAAGCAAACGGGTCGAGACGGTGAGGAAGTCGTGGGCGGTGATCATCCCGACGAGTTTGCCGTTTTTGCATACGGGAAGACAGCCGATGCCTCGCTCACGCATAAGATAGAGCGCATCGAGGGTAGGCGTCTCGGGCGAGATGGTCAGAAGGTCACGCTTCATCACGTCCGATACGACCATATCGTCCGCGGCCTTAGCACGGTTCGTCGCCAGCATTGCGATCAGATCGCGGTGCGAGACAATGCCGACAAGGTGACCGTGGTCGTCCTCGACCGGAACGTGGCGAACATGCCGCCATTCCATCAGGCTCGCGGCAAGGTCAAGCACATCGCCCGGCCGGACGGTGAAAAGATCGCGGGACATGAACTGCTCAACGGTGCGGAAGTTGTCGATCCAGTCGGACTTTTTCTCGATCGACGCCAACGGCCATTCGTGAACCGGAATGTTCGCCTCCTGATTCTTGATCATTGCGGCAACAAGAGTTCGCATCCTGACGTTGGACTTTGCGGCGGGGTCCATTTTCGCAAGCGAGTCGAGCGTCCACCGTGCTCCGTTCGTCTCGTATCGTACACGGTTCTCCAGCGTTCCAAGGTACCGCTCAATGTCTCCCCGCTCGATCTCAGCCGCTTCGAGCCCCTGTCGAGCGAGCGGCAACAGTTCGCCGAGAATAAGCTGCGGAGCCGAATGCGAACGACCGTCGAGCCAGGTCATTTGCGACCTAAGGCCATAACGCGCAACGGTAAAGAAGTTTGTCTTCGCTTCATCAAACTGCATCCGTTTCCGGACATCACCGTATTCCTTTGGAAGAGCGTTCATCAACCCAAGAAAGAATGCGGCGTTTGCAACCTCATCAAGAACCGTGGGACCCGCAGGGAGATATCTTGCCTCGATCCGCAGGCTGGGGCGACCATCCAGAATGCCGTAACAAGGGCGGTTCCAACGCCAAACGGTACCATTGTGCATCCTCCAGGCCTTAAGCTCCGGTGTCCCGCCGCGGCGATATGTTTCGAGCGAATTCTCCTCGATCTCGCGAGTAAGAATTATTCGAAAACGAGCAACGTCCTCGTGAAATATCTCGACGATCGATCCATCGACCCATCTCCGCCCGAACGTCACCCTCGCCGGACGGCTGCGTCCCTGATGTACCGGCGAGCGCTCATCGACGGCGTGCTGAAAAAGTGCTAGCCGCGTCTCGTGCCAAAGACGGTGCCCGAGGAGGACCGGCGAATTGACCGCCGCCGCGAGGACCGGAGCCGAGACAGCCTGAGCCCAATTGTACGAGTTATCAAATTCTTCGATGTTGGGCTGGAGGTGTATCTGAAAACTTGTGTTGCAGAACTCAAGAAACGTGTCCTGGTGATGAAGCCGTATTTCATCCAGTCCCTTGATGTGAACCAACCGCTCCTCGCCGTGCAGTGCGGTCAATACTTTGTTGAGTTGTGCGTATCGCGGTCCGGGCGTCAGGTTCTTTTCGACCAGATCCGATTCCTGGATGGTTGGCAAGATACCACAAAGAACGACATCACCGCAGCGGCCAGCCATGTGCGACCTGACCTCGCCGATTATCTCATTGATCTCTGTTTCAAGGCGGCGGAGGCAGTCGCCTTTGAACTCAAGCGGCGTCAAATTGGCTTCAAGATTGAACTGACCGATCTCGGTAGTAAGTCTTTCGTCGCCTGCTTCGGCGATGAGTTGGGTCGAATACGCAACGGGATGCATTGCAGAATCGACCAGAAACATCTCCTGTTCGGCCCCGATCCGGCTGATGCCCGTTTCGAATTTGCCCGCAGCGAGCATATCCTCAAGGACATGCAGGTCGCAGAGCACCGCCTTAGTGAATTCGCGGAGGTGGGCCTCGTCTGCATCGGTGTAAACTTTATGTTCTCCCATGATCTAGTTATATGTTTGCCGCAAAGATCAGCCACGATCTTTGAACGGACTTTCAATGTCATGTTTCCGTCTGCTGACGATGAGACTTTCGCCGGCCCATCGAAGCTTCCTGAAACCCAAAAGGTGGAAGACCTGCAACGGAAAGAATCTGGCGACCTTCGTGTCCACCCGAAGTACCTCACGGCCTCGATCGGTCCGGTGCACGCCCGGTAGAAAATGCATCAGGTCGGCTATATGCAGGCTCCGGAGTACGGCAGAGAGCCAAAGCCAAAATGGCCTTATCCGTCGCCCGATGAAAAATCCGTCCTCCCCAAGTTTCTGGTAGAGCGGCATCAAGATGACACCGCTTTCACGTGCACGCACCGCTCCAATTCGGTCATCTGCGAGGTGCTCATCTTTCTCTATCAATTGAAAATTCTCGTATCCGGGGTGCATGGTGAATGCGTCTTCTTCGGCGATCGCATGGCGATAGCGGATCTCAAGTATTTCCGGCTTTCCCGTGGCGTTTTTCACGACCTGCGCGTGATATTCCGCATCGGGAACGTCTCTCCAAGCGATGATGCCGGCACGTTCCATCGCCAGCCAAACCAAAGATTCATGGGTATTTACGGTCGATTCGGCGTAGTGCTGCCCGCCCTCGAATCCCATCGTTACCGCGCCGATGTTGTTGAGATATTCAAGCAGCGTTCCCTCAAGCTGCTCCTCGATCCCGAGCAGTATTGTGACCGGCAACGAGGTTGCGAATCGGCGGTTCCTCATTGTGTCGCCAACCGTCGCGAACGGAACTCCCTCGGCCGAGGTCGAATGCAGATCGAGCGCATAAACCTCGCCCCGGGCCGAGTCGAGGATGGGCAATATCGCTGCCAGCAGTTCCATTTGCTCCCGGTCCTCGGAGAATTGAGGCGGCAGGTGCGAGCCTGGATCGTTCCGGGTGATATTGGCGTCGGTCCAATGGCGGTTAAGATCGATGTCAATAAAACGCACGCCCTTCTGCAGAGCCCGCGTGTTGCCGGCAAACAGATAAACGCGACCGCTAAGCCTCGGTTCAAGGGCGGAAATCTTTTTGGCGACCCGCCGAACGGCTCGGATGCCAGCGGTCTCATTGCCGTGAATGCCGCCGAAGACAAGGAGTGTGGGGCCGCAAATTTCCGTACCAAAAGAAGCTATAAGGTGCTCGCCTTCGGCAACGATCTCGGCTGTTTTCGTTGTAGAGTCCACCGTTCTGATATACTCCTCTGCAAATATCTGCAAATATCGAACCGCGAGAGTTATGACCGTATCCGACATGCCGACCGGAACTGTAAAAGGCCCCGGCCAATTGCCTCAAGAATACACATTCATCACACGCGACAATAGCCGAGTCAGGATAGGTGAATTCGTTTACTATGAGGCCGAGGCAGAAGCTGAGAAGCGTCGGATAATCGGAACCGTTAAGTCCCGCAAACTTATCCGTGGCCTTCCCGACGATTTTCTGTCGGAACCCGGAATCCCGCCGGCCGAGGTCGCAGAGATCTTAGGAATTGACCCGAACCCGGAGGTCTATGAGATAACGGTTGAAACGATCGGTTACTTCAGCCCAACGCTCGGCGATTTCGTCAATCCACGCATACCGCCGAACCCAGGTGATGCCGTCAGCCTGGCCTCGGCGGAGACGCTTGCCTCCGTTCTTAGCCCTCGCCGAGAGGGAGACGGAGGTTCAGCACATATCGGTTCGCTGTTGACGCGCGACGCTGGCGAAGTGCCGATCGTCCTCTCGGTTAAAGATGTCGTCTCGACCCATCTCGCGATACTCGCATCGACGGGCTCGGGAAAATCCTACACGGCAGGCGTATTGGTCGAGGAGATGCTGCGGCCTTACAACCGGGCGGCGGTCCTGATCGTCGATCCGCACGGCGAGTACCATACAATGGCATCGATCCAGGGTGACCCTCAGTTCACTGGCGAAAATGGCTATCGGCCGGAAGTGAAGATCTTCACGCCGGATCGGATCAAGGTCCGTTTCTCATCGCTTACAGAAGGCGACATCAGGTATCTGCTGCCGGACGGAACCTCCGATAAGATGCTTCACTTTCTCCGGCAGGCGTACCGCTCGCTGCAGGAAAAGCTTCGGGCCGAGGGGCGAAAGGAATATCTTTACAACTACTTCGATCTCCGCGATGAGGTGCAGCGGCAGCAATACGGCAAGGACGAACGAGACGCCGGCGATGGCGGGAACGTCTCATCGATACAGGGGCTTCTTTGGCGGCTCGATTCGCGTTTCGATCAGGCGGACAGCATTTTCCACGCCCACGAACACATTGAACTCGGCGATCTTTATCGGCCCGGCCGCGCTACCATCCTCGACCTTTCGGACATCGAGCAAAGCCTTCAGCAGGTGATCGTCGGGACCCTTCTACGAAGGGTGAATAAGGCCCGCGAACAAACGGTTCGGGGACACGCCACATCGGGTGAGAATTTTCTCGATTATCCGGTCTTTACGTTGCTTGAGGAGGCCCATCGGTTCGCTCCGGCCGGTTCGAGCGTTGTATCAACAAATGTTCTAAAACAGATCTTGAGCGAAGGACGCAAATTCGGCGTCGGCATCGGGCTGATCACCCAACGGCCGGGCAAGCTGGATCAGGACGTTCTCTCGCAGTGCATGACGCAGATCATCATGCGAATCGTCAACCCCATCGACCAGCAGACAATCGCGCAATCGGTAGAAGGAGCAGGCAGGGCAATGCTTGCCGAACTTCCGGCTTTGACGAAAGGCCAGGCGATCATTTCCGGTGTCGGGATCAACACGCCGGTAATGTGCCGGATCCGCCCACGCCTAACGACCCACGGCGGTGAAACCTTTGACGCACCGGCACAGTGGGTGAAATGGCACAACGAAGGACAGGCAAAACGCGACCAGGACTCGGCACCTTACCTCAAGCCGGATCCCGGCAAAAAGCCGGAAAAGCTGGGCAACATTCGTATATGAACCGGATCATCTTGCGCTGAGGCGATATAGTTCCTGCCCGTTTGTACCTGCGAGATCCTTGCGGACAAGCAGCATCAGTTCGACACCTGGTCTGAGCGGATAGGAAGCATGATATACATAGTTTGCGGAATAGCGGCGAATAGCTTCTGCGTCCTGCTCGCCCTTTTTTGCGATGATCATTTCAGCCGTCTTCGTATCGAAGAACTTGCCGTGGAAGATCGCCTTTGGGTAATCGCGAAGATACCATACCAACGGCCAGTAATCCGGCGAAACGACCTCGACCGCCGTATCTTTCCCCTTGCCGCTTACCTCGGCGAACCGCTCGATGTCGGCGACCATATCCAAAAACTCACGCCTTGTGTGAGCGTAAACGTATGGCATTTTCTCATCGTCGTACCTGACAAAATTCGCGTCGTAGGTCTGATAAGCGAGCAGAGCGAATGAAGCTCCGGCCATGACGACGGCGGCAACTCTCCCAAGCGACCCTAAAGAGCGGGCGAGCTCATTCACCGCGTAACCTGCGGCGATGCACGCGGGCAAAAGAAACGAAAGAGCGAGCCAGGGAGTCTTATAAGGGATGATCGTATATGCTAGAAACATCCCTAGCGTCCAAAGCCCCGCAAACATAGCAAATCTGTGACGCGCTTTAAAGAATGCGATAGCCGTTCCGAGCGCGGAAAGAAGAACGATCGGCGACTCGACCTTCATTGCCCAGTAAAGATAAGCAAACAGGCCGTTATCCGTATGGTCGCGGCTGCCGGTCTTTGTCCAGATGGAATATGCCTCAAAGGCCTTGCTAACACCTTCCGGGTACGTGAAGAATGACGAGAAAAAAAGGACAAAGATGTAAATGAACGCAAGAGCCGATGCGACGATTACAAGCCAAAGGTCGATGCCCGAGCCGAGAGCCTCACGAAAGTTTTTCCAGTTGAGTTCGGGGTCGTCGAGTTCGTCTTCACCCCCCTTTGCCAGCTTTTCCGCAAGCAATCGACGCCAAATCCACACGAAAAATACCGCGATCAGCATCGTTCCGAGCGTGATGAAAGCCGTCTCTTTGGTCGCGAAGAGGAGCGCAGCGGATGCCGACGCGATGAGAAGGTAGATCGGACGCCCGTCCCGCCAGACCATTAGCATTCTGATCACGAAACCGACCAAAACAACTTCCACCGCAAAGACCGCAACGGCGATGTAGAAGAACCTGTCTGGGTCGCCGGACGAAATCGATGAAGCGATGTTGAGCGTCGTTGGAAAAAACGAGACCAATAAAAGCAGGGCCATCCAACCGATCGCTAATGGCCCGGCCTTGCGACGATCGATGAAATAGGTAATGGAGATAACGATCGCCAGGCTTAAGAAAACAAAAAATATCTCGTGAATGAAGTACCGCGAGATAAAGACCATCCCCGGCGAGAGGGCAAGAAATGCGGCGGCGGCAAGGGCACCAACCCGGCCGATGTATCGCCTAAGGAAGAACGCGAGAACTACAATGAGGACACCCCAAACGGCGACGCTCCAGCGTACCGTTACTGTATCGAGCCCGCCGAAAAGTTTCGTGAACGCGAGAGAAATGTAGTAGAGCGTCGGGCCGTGGTAGTTCTCAGGGTCGTATTTATAGATTCCCTCACGGTAAAGATTGGTCAGGAACCATCCGTTTACGCCCTCATCGTGGTGAAATGGTTTGAGAGCTAACCAATAAAACCGCAGAAAGGCCGCGAGGGCCGTAACCGCTGCACAACCCAGCAGCCATGTGACATCAGCTCCGAAGCCTCCTTTTTCTTCACCTTTCGTTTCTTCGATCGACATTCGTTCAGCTAGTTGATTTCTATTCTGCGACCTTGAACACGCGATACGGCCCGGATTCAGCAATAACCGGGTAGCGGGCAAAGAACTGCTCGTTCGGCGAGAGCGTGTTCCGCTCTTCGGGCGAAATAAGCACGTGTGTGA
Organism: Acidobacteriota bacterium; assembly: GCA_019639135.1. Taxonomy (GTDB): domain Bacteria; phylum Acidobacteriota; class Blastocatellia; order Pyrinomonadales; family Pyrinomonadaceae; genus OLB17. The sequence goes on along the minus strand of JAHBSL010000012.1, from coordinate 127,910 downwards.
TCCCATGCTTTCTCATCAGTTCTTCGGCCTGCGAACCGCCGCGATAGATCGCTTTGAGATCCTCTTCGCGTGGTTTGTGATCGATCCCGTGTGAGCCAAGATGCCCGGCATAGCGCATGAATGATGACCGGCCGCTCAGAACCACCGCAGAATTATAAGTCGGCGCGTTGAGCAGAACCGCATCCGGCCGCGTCGAAGCCCGGATGCGATTCGCTGCGGTTACGGCATCGGGCTCGAATACCCGATAATTTATCTGCTTCGAGACCGTGCGCCAAACGTCAAGCCCACCGCTCATCGTAAGAACGAGCACCGCCGCAACTGCAACCGCCTTCCAACCGACCGACCGCCTCCAGAACGACGCAATCGCAAGAGCGACGAGCGGGAGCGACATCACGTACCAGTAGATCAAGATCTTAATGTTGTCCCACTCCCACGGTGCGAGCTTAAGCACGTTCGAGACAACAAAAAGCACAGCAAACGGAATGTAGAAAAGCAACAATGTCGGACCAGCCTTGATCGCATTAGTCTCGGCCTCACGTTCGGCCTTGGTCGGTTTTTTCTTCGGCTTGGCATCTTCGGCTAGCGGCCCGACGGAATTCCAGACAAGGTAAATCCCGGCAGCCAAAAGAGGAAAAAGCAGCCCGGTATTCTTCAGCCAGAACCATAGGAAGTTATCGTCCCGCTTGTCCCAGCCAAAATGAAATCCGACGAATTCGCTTGTCCGAGTCGCGCTTCCCGTCATCGACCAAAGAAGAAGCGGTATCGCGACGATCGCCGTCCCAATCGCGAAGGCAAAAAAATCAGGCCATCGCTTCCGCTTCATCCCAAGCACAAACACACCAACGATAAACAATACCGCAAGGCTGTGAACATGGATCAGCGGAAGCATTCCTGCAACGAGGCCGACGATAAAATAGGAGAGAAAAGAGTAATTGGCTATCCTCGAGTCCTTGATCTCCTCCTCGGCCCTCGGTTCGGAGAAGGCTCTCCAAAGTAAGCCTGTCGTGATCAATGCGATCGGCATTCCGAGCAAGAGGCTTCGCTGCGTTAGGAAAAGCGTCGTCAGCGAATTGCCCCAACGGAATTGATCACCGATGGTGTAGTCCTTCGGCAAGTTCCAGATGAATTCAAAGAAGCTCTTCGTTTGCCCGAGATAGTCGCCGAAGAACACGACGAACCCGAGCCCGCCGCTCAGGAAAAGCAGTATCGGAGCGAGTTTTGCGGCAAGCCGATCGTTGACGAGTTTCAGCACCAACCGCTCCAGAATGACGAGCAGCGAGAAGGCCCAGCCGACATTCTGGACCAGCATCGCTTCGCGAACGCCGACACCGAGCTTAATGAACATCGCCGTGATCAGATCAGCAATGAACGGATAGGTGAACTTCACACCGGCAAAGTTCGGATTGTCCGGAGGAAAACTCGCTCCTTCCGTAAAGGCATAGATCGCCCCGAGGTGAAACGGCAGATCGCCAAGATTGTTCGACCCGCCCGTGAAGATACCTTGTTCGTTAATGATGATCGCCCGATCAAAAAAGAGGACCAAAAGAACGAGAATTATGGCGTAGTAAAGGAAGCGTAGAAACTTCGCTCCCGTCGCCCCTTGCAGCTTGCCGCGGGCAAGGATGAGGTCGCGGTCAAAGGCCTTTCGGCGATCTTGATCGAGAAGAAGAAGGAGCGGTAGAAGAGTTATTATAAGTGATACCGCTGCAACTAGCGATGTGATCCCAAAGCCGAACCCGAGAAGAAAACCGGCAAGCCCAAAGATCGCCGAACCAATTACACACCCCGCAGCAAGGCGCCATAGCAGCGGCTCGTCATCCTCGATCAGGTAGGTAAGGGCTGCGCCGCCGATCGTGATCGCAAAAAGAATTATCAGGCCAGGGATCATTGCAAATGCTTCCGAAAACTAGAAGTTTAAAGTAACCGATTATCGCTTCCCGGTAAAACATGCCGGAACAAGCCCTATTTGGCTAGAATCTGCCATCGAAATCCACTATAATTCTTTCGCATTTCATAAGTGATCCCAATGGCTCTGCGAGGCTCCAAAAATATGCTGCGTTCAGTACCTGCGACTCTCCTGATCGTTCTTGCGACGGTCGCATCAATCGTTTCGGCACAAGATTCTACCTTCAAGCGGCTTGAGATAATTTCGACACTTTCCACGCCGTCGGCTACGGCGCCTGCCGCAGAGGGACATCTCATCCGCAGCGTTCGATCGCTCCCCGGCCGCTCGGCCATCGTGCACACGGATCAGGCCGTTTACCGCACTGATGACGGCGGGCAAAGTTGGCAGAGACTGCCTCTCGGGATTCCGATCTCGGCAAGGATAGCTTCGATAACGGTCGATTCAAGCCGACTGTTCGTGGTCATCGGGAACGGCCCTTACGTCTCCATCGCAGTCTCATCCGATGGCGGCGTGAGATGGTCCAACCTCCAACTTGATCTTCCTCGTTTTGAGGACCTCGAAGCCGCTCCGGCAACCGGAAAACTCTCGCTTTCGGGCGACACGATGACGCTCAGCTTTCGTTTGCAGACCTCCTCGAACTTTGTCGGTGTCGCGGAGTATCGGTCAATTGATGGAGGCCGCACGTGGGAGTTGACCCGTCGAGAGATCGATCTCCGTCGTGATGATTCGCCCGAAGGCATTATCAGCGACGGACCTTGGACGCTGGAGAACATCGGCGAATGTCTCGGCTTCAAAGCGGGGTGCTATCAGCGGTCGGTGCTAAAATTTGCCGGTTCCGATGCGATGCCGACCGAGCTGAAGGTAAGCACCGATGACGCCCGAGAAAAAGCGCTCGCAGAAGCACGAGAGACACCGAAATTTTCCGCCGTTTCGACCGGACCGAACCGCATCAGTCTCAACCGCGGTTTTGATAAATGCACCGCCGGCACAATTCAGCAGATGCAGACGTGGTGGGACACCTCGTGGTTCCATGATGCCAATATCTATATGAGCGGGCGCAACCGCGGATGCTCGCAGCCGCAGTTGACCGCCCAATGGGTCCAGCAGGTCAAGGCGATGGGCTGGGGACTTATCCCGACCATCGTCGGCTACCAATCGCCCTGCATAGCCAGTACGACGTTTACGCGTCCGCGATTCAGCCTCGACCCCGTGGTCGCCGAAACGCAGGGCCGCGAGGAAGCGGGGATCGCGGTTACGGATGCCGGCAATCTCGGCCTCGGCCCGGGCACGATCCTTTACTACGACATGGAACGCTACGACGAGACGGCGCAGACGCCCGGCTGCCGCATTGCCTCGACCGCTTTCCTAAAAGGCTGGACGGATCGCGTCCGCGAACTCGGTTACGAATCCGGCACTTACGGCTCGCCAAAAAACGCACAGGAAGACTGGGTAAACCTTCCGCCTGCGAGCAAGATGCACGCGATCTGGATGGCCCGCTGGGACAACGTGATGAACGTCTGGACATACATCTCGTTCCCGACCTTCCCGACCAACGAATGGACGACCAACCAGCGGATCAAGCAATGGCAGGGGCCGCACGATGAAACCTGGGGCGGCGTCACATTCAACATCGACGGAAACATCTCCGATGCTCCGGTTTTCGGCAACGCAATATCGCGTAACATAAATGCCGACTTCGACGGCGACGGCAAAACGGACATAAGCGTCTATCGCCCCGCAGGCGGCATCTGGTACGTACTGCGGAGCTCGAACTCGACATTTACGGCGACCTCTTTCGGCGTCGAAACGGACATTCTGGCCCCAGGCGATTTCGATGGCGACGGACGGACGGATCAAGCGATCTTCCGCCCGGCGGACGGCACCTGGCATTTCCTGCTGAAGGGTTTGAATTATTCGACCCGTCAATTCGGCTCGGCGGGCGACATTCCGGTTCCCGGCGACTTCAACGGCGACGGCAAGACGGACATCGCGGTTTTCCGGCCATCGAACGGTGTTTGGTATATCGCCAATAGCGACAGCCGCGGCACGTTTACCTTTGTCCAGTTTGGGCTCGCGGGCGACAAGCCCGTTCCGGCGGATTACGACGGCGACGGGAAAACGGACATCGCAGTTTACCGGCCCGCCGGCGGCGTTTGGTACGTGCTGAAAAGCTCGGACGGCAGCTTCACGGCAACCTCGTTCGGAATCGAAACGGACCTACCGGCACAGGGCGATTTTGACGCCGATGGCAAAGCGGACCTCGCCGTTTACCGGCCTGCAGACGGGCTTTGGTATTTGCTCCGGACGACCGAGGGGTTTGGCGCGTTTAACTTTGGCATAAACGGCGATGTACCCTCGACCGGAGATTACGACGGCGACGGCCGAGCAGACCTAGCGGTCTTTCGCCCGTCGAACGGCGTTTGGTATTTGCAGCGGAGCCAGCAGGGATTTTTCGCGGCTCAGTTCGGCATAGCGACGGATCGCTCGGTACCTGCGGCTTACCTGCCGGCACCGTAGTTGGACGGAGGGTGGACACTCTTGTCCGCATCGCCGGTTCTTACGGCGAGATTCTTGTTCGCGTCGAAGCGACGCTCATGCGGACAGGAGTGTCCGCGCTCCTATCGTGCGAAATTTGAACGTATCTTTACGGCTCTTTCGATCAGATCTGCATTCTCGAGTATCTTTAGGCGCAGGTCGCGGTCGAGCGTTGGGTTGTCGGCGAGGAATTTGTTGACTATGTTCAGCGCTTCCTCGCTACGCTGGCCGCCGATGAATGCGCCGAGCCAGCCGTTTACAAAGAATATCTTCCGGTTGCGTTTGTGATTCGGCAGTTCTTTCAAAGCTCGTTCGAGATAGGGCAGCGTCAGTTCCGAATGCCTGATCGAATTCCACGGCCCGAACGCCGCCTCGATCCAGCTCTCGGAGATTTCTTTGTTCTCGGTGAAATCCTTCCAGTACTTTGCTTTGTTCTCTGCCGTCGCAATGCCCGCCCGAGCGGCGTAGGCGTATCGCTTCGCGTCGTCGCTTGTTTCAGTTTTTTCAAGCTCCGCCAATAACTTCTCGGCCTCGGGGTCGCCCAAGATGAGAAGCCTTGTGACTATGTCGAACTTGTCTTTGGTCTTAAGCGGTATAGCTATCCGATTCTTGTCAGCATCGGCGGCAGAAACCCGACCTGTAGGGAGGGTGTTCTTGTTCGGCGGCGAAGGGACACCCTCGCTACCGCTCGGGTTTCCGCCTGTGCCATCTCCGCGTCTCTGCGTCTCTGCGGTTATAAGTTCCTTCAGCACCTTCCGTGCATTCTCGCTCGATGCAACGTTCAAAAACGCCCGGTAGTATGTGATCCGCTGGCCGAGCGTTTCTGCGTTTTGCATAAGCTCGATCAACATCTCTTCGACACGAGTACCCAGGTCGCTCGGTGTCGGAGGCCCGACCGTCAGGGAGGGCGCCGGGTTATCACGAGAGCCCTTGCTTGCGCGCGGGCCTCCGACACGGTCCGCGATGTAATAATTCATCGCCGTCCCAACGCGGCTGAGCAGCAACGCGGTCGTCGATTCGTCCTCAATTGCGGAAGCCCGCACGTCAGTAAGGGCGTTTCTTTCAGCTAGAGAGTTACGCCCTTGCTCACGCGCGGGCTTCTGCAAAACCCGCACCACCAGATCAACAAACTCCCGCGGGTCAAGCTCGCCCTCGCGGACGCTGTCCCAGAGCGCACCCCACATCATCGACCGCAGGAACGCGTCTTTTTCATTCTGGATGTTCTTCAGAACATACTCCCGGCTCTTATTGTCGAGAAGAAAGATGCCGTAGCCGTAGTCTTGGTGATTGGTAAATGCAAAGGAACGACGTATTGCGGCGGCGGTGTTTGCGTGAACACTACCACCTGCGATATCTGCCGGGTCTTCGAAGACAAGGAGATTCGTCCACTTACTGCCAGTGTTATCGAGCAAGAACAACTGGGTCTTCATCCGCCAATCGCCGGGCGCTCCAGCTAGCGACTTCTGCTCTGCACCAATAGCTATCGCTCCCTTACTTTCCTCGATCAACGGCCGGACAATGGGTAGTCCGGGTTTTGTCACCCAAGTTCTCGCCCAAGGTTTAAGATCGCGCTTGCTTGTTCGTTCTAGCTCACTCACCAAATCTTCCCAACCCGCATTCCCAAACTCATGCTTCTTCAAGAACCCACGTACGGCCGCCTGAAACTTATCCTCGCCCAAATAAAACTCCGCCTGCCGCAGAAACGCCGGGGCTTTGTTGTAAACGATGTTGCCGTAGGCGGATTTGGCGGCGGAGAGGTTTGGTATCTCTTGATAGATCGGCGTTGTGCCTTTGGTCGAATCGGTCTGGTATGCGGCCTGTTTGACGCGTTCGTAGAAGACCTTCCACGCCATCATCTCCGGCATGATCCGCTCCATCGCCTTGTACGCCGTAAAGGTCGCAAAGCCCTCTTTCAGCCACAGGTCGTCGAACCAACGCATCGTCACCGTGTCGCCGAACCACTGATGCGACGCCTCGTGAAAGATCAGCAATGCCCGCGAGATATGGTCGTTCTTCGTCGGCTCCTGCGGAAATATGATCGCCGATTCGCGCAGGAACGTCGCACCCTCATGCTCCATCCCGCCAAACGGAAACTCCGGAATCAAAACCAGATCGTACTTAGGAAACGGAAACTTGTAATCGAAATACTCCTCGAAATATTTGATCGACTCGCGGTTGAGGCGAAACACCTCCGCCGCATGCAGCTTGAATTTCTCGGCCTGCGACTTGCGGACGTAAATGTCGGTCTGGATTGGCTCGGCGTTTTGCTCTCGGAATGCTTTTGCCTCGTCTGTTGTCATGATCCCGCAGCAATCGTTCGCCAGCCACTTTTTATAAGCGTCTTCCAATTCAGCCTTGACGTTTCGTTGTGCCAACGGTGTCGGTAGCCCTACCGTGAGGGAGGGATCCTGAGATGATGAAGAGCGCGAATCTTTAACGGAGCCCTTACTTACGTGCGGGCTACTGACACTGGAGCTACTGACACGCTCGAATGGCCCCGCCGCGAACGCGAAGACGTAGGTGCTGATCGGTGCGGTTTCGCTGAATTCGACGCCATCAAAACACGGCTTAGCAACATCACACCAGCCCTTGAAATGCTTCGCAATCGGACTATTGCCGATAGGACTCCACCCGCTGGGATATTGTAATTTGAGACTAAACCTCGCCTTAATATCCGGCTGGTCGAACACCGGGAACGCCGTGCTCGCGTCGCTTGGGACAAAGAGCGAGTAGATATACTCCGACCCGTCCTCCTTATCCACATACCGCGTGATTGCCGACCCGCTCGTCAGTATCGGCGAAGTGAAATCGAGCGTGATCACGTTCTCGCCCGGGACGACGCCCTCGCAGAAGATCAGGTGCTCGTTGTGCTCCGCAAAGTTCAGAGTGCGCGATTCATCGCGTACACCGCCCGCCGCGAGCGGTTCTTCGCGTATCGACGAGCTAAAGCTCGCACTCTGAACTTTCCGCCCGTTTATCGTCACGTTTGAGATCGTCGATTTCTCTTCATGCCCTCTGATCTTTCTCCAGTCGAGAATGATCGGCGGGATCTCGGCACCTTGCGCCGATGCAGGCGGGGACGCCTGCGTTCCAGTCGTCGGCTGGCCTGCGATCCCTGCGTCGCCGCGTCCGGTTGTCACCGCGTCGCGAACTACCAAACGTATCTCCATCGTTCCTTTCAGCACCGGTGACATCTTTTCAAGCGTCAGGTTCAGCTTGTAGCGGACGTCCAAGTAACGCTCGGCTCGCCATTTTGCCAGTTCGAGCGGAACGCCGGGATCGATCGGCGGTAGCGTAGCGGCCGGTGGCCGGGGCTGCGAGATGGTGGTTATCGTGATCAAAAGAATTGCGGGAAACAAGTACTTTCTCATTGCGGCATTACCTCGGGAGCAGGACAAAACTCTCAATGCTAGAACTATATCTTAGACCCGCCCGCGGGCCGAAGCGTTGCTTTGCCCGCCCGCCGATTGGCTTAAGCCGTCCGCGAAATGTAATATCTAGAGTTTTGGTCACGCTGACCCGATAAACGCTATGCTACAGGCCGGAATAGTTGGGCTGCCCAACGTAGGAAAATCAACGCTCTTTAACGCCCTTACCGCACAGGAAGCGGCGCTTGCGGCAAATTACCCTTTCGCGACCATCGAACCGAACGTCGGCGTTGTTGCCGTTCCCGACGAACGGCTCGCGGTTTTGGAAAAGCTCGTCGGTGCGCAAAAGGTCGTTCCCGCGACGGTCGAGTTCGTCGATATCGCCGGGCTTGTCCGCGGCGCCTCAAAAGGCGAAGGCCTCGGCAACCAGTTCCTGGCGAATATCCGCGAAACGCACGCCGTAATTCAGGTCGTCCGCTGCTTTGAAGACGAGAACATCGTCCATGTCGAAGGCTCGGTCGATCCCATCCGCGACATCGAGACCATCCAGATCGAGCTTGCTCTTGCCGATCTCGGTTCGCTCGAAAAGCGACGCGACAAGGCCGGCCGCGGTGCGAAATCCGGCGACAAGGACGCAAAACGCGAGATCGAGATCATCGAAAAGATAATGCCGGTCCTCGAAGAAGGAAAGCCCGTCCGCTCCGCTCCATTGACCGAGGACGAACGCGAGATCGTACGCCGTTGGTTTCTGCTTACCAGCAAGCCGACCATCTACGCCGCCAATGTTGATGAGGCAACGCTCGCCGACCCGGCATCGAACCTTTACGTGCAGAAAGTGATGGAACACGCAAAGGCGGAAAATGCCGACGTTGTCCCGATCTGTGCAAAGCTTGAGGCAGAGCTCGTCGCACTCGACCCTGCCGACCGTGCCGATTATCTGAAAGATCTTGGCCTCGCCTCAAGCGGCGTCGATGACCTCATCAAGGCCGCCTATCACATGCTCGGGCTGATGAGCTTCCTGACCGCAGGCGAAAAGGAAGTGCGGGCATGGACCATACCGATCGGCACAAAGGCACCGCAGGCCGCCGGCGAGATCCACTCGGACATCGAACGCGGCTTCATCCGCGCCGAGATCATCGGCTACGATGACCTCGTTGCCTGCGGCAGCCGCAAGGCCGCCAGCGAAAAAGGCCTCGCCCGGCTCGAAGGCAAAGATTACATTATGCAGGAAGGCGACGTAGTCGATTTCCGGTTCAACGTTTAGGCCGGAACCGAGCATCCAACCAAACTATATGGGAGCTTGCTGCGAAACGGATTGCGGGCTAGTGCCTGTGGCTGCACGCCAGCGCCGAACTCTTTGGCTGGTATTGATGATCAATGCCGTGATGTTTGTTGTGATCGTCGCGGCGGCGTTGCTTTCGCGTTCAACGTCCCTGCTTGCAGACAGCATCGATAATCTCGGGGATGCCCTTACATATGGACTCAGCCTTGTGGCCGTCGGCGGAACGCTTGCGGCGAAGGCGAGAGTGTCGGTTTTCAAAGGTTCGCTGATACTATTCGCCGCCGCATTCGTCGGTGTTCAGATCGTTTACCGCCTCTACAATCCAGCATTACCTATCTTTGAAATGATGACCGGCTTTGCCGTTTTGGGGCTCGCCGCAAATTCCTTGTGCCTGTTTCTTCTGTGGCGGCACCGCAATGAAGACATAAATATGAGCTCGGTCTGGGAATGCTCGCGAAATGATATCGCTTCGAACCTTTCGGTTATTGTGGCAGGTATTGGCGTATGGGTGTTCGGATCCGGAATCCCTGACCTTGTCGTGGCTACTCTTCTCTTTATTCTCCTTGTCCGGTCGGCGTTCCGCGTGCTCGGTGCTTCATTGGGCCAACTTAGAAGTGTTTCGTCCGAGAGTGTGTGATTAAAACCGGCGGCAGATCCTGGTTGTGAAATGGGTTTGCGGTGTGGGAAAATACGATAGCCAATGAAGACTGCGACTTTTCTATTGATCGTGTACGTCTTTTTCCTGCTGATTCAGCCATGCCAGGATTCTATGGCTGCGCCTTATGAACCGTCGCTAACACAGGCGGCCGCAGTAGAATGCAATGACCCGTGCGGTTCTGATGCCGAGGAATGCTCGCCGTTCTGCATTTGTTCTTGCTGCAGCACGACGATCGCTTATCATTCCGACCTCCCTTCTCTGGACCAGAAACCGGTAGATCTTGCTGCAGCCCGTGAGCCGATCCGGCGCCACGATGGGTCGGCGCAAGATTTCTCGGACTCTTACTGGCAGCCGCCAAAATCCTAAACACCTAGCCGAACTGCGCCCATTTTATCGGTCGACGCCCTAGGAAGCTGGGCTCGCTATGTATTTTTCTGTATTGATTGGATAAGAGGCTGACCAATGTTTTTAAGAATTTCAGTGATAGCAGTTTTCATTTTTGCTGCAACTTCGACATTTGCCCAACAGGGCAACACGTTGAAAATTCTGGTAACGAACCACGACACCGGCGAACCGGTCGCTGAGGCGAAGGTGTCGGTGAAAGGCACAGAGATCACCTGGACGACGGATCCCGCCGGCCGCTCCGTCATTTCTAGTATTCCCGATGGCGAGCAGACGATCGTAGTCGAATCGCTTGGTTATACGCCGGCAGAGCTTACGCTTTCGTTCCCGCTTGCCGACTCGTTGGAGCGCATTATTGAGCTTGAACTCACCAACGAGCTTGCAGAGGTAACGATCGAATCGACCCGCTCCGGACGGACGATCGAGGCAGAACCAACGCGCGTTGAAGCGATCGATGAAGAAGAGATCGAAGAAAAGATCAACATGCGGCCGGCAAATGTCTCGATGGTACTGAATGAAAGCACCGGGATAAAGGTCCAGCAAACCTCGGCCACATCCGCAACGCAGAGCATTCGCATTCAGGGCCTCGACGGGCGTTACACGCAAATGTTGAAGGACGGATTCCCGTCATTCGGCGGCTTTGCCGGGAGCCAATCGCTGCTCGAGATACCGCCGCTGGATCTGAGGCAGGTGGAGATAATCAAGGGCCCGGCGGCAACCTTTTACGGCGAAGGAGCGATCGCCGGCGTCGTTAACTTCATCAGCAAATCGCCAGGCGAGGAGGCTGAGTCAACGCTCTTGCTTAACCAGACATCCGCACTCGGTTCCGACGCATCACTTTTCACGACCCGAAAACTCGGGCGGTTTGGCTACACATTCCTCGGGCAGTTCAATTATCAGAATGAGTATGACGTAGATGACGATGGCTTCAGCGATCTGCCGCGGACATACTCCTTAGCAATTTCGCCGCGGGCGTTTTTCTACATCGACGAGAAAACGCAGTTGACGATAGGAAATTCGACCACCTACCAGAACCGAAAGGGCGGCGATATGAGTGTCATCCGAGGAAATATCGGCCCGCAGAACATCTATTTTGAGAAGAATGTCTCAGTTCGGAATGTCACGACCGCGAACTTTACTCGAGAACTAGCCAAAGGACGCCGCTTCGTCGCAAAGCAGAGCATCACTTTTTTCGATCGGGATCTGAAAACGCCGGGCTACAACTTTGCCGGCACGCAGTTGAATTCCTACACGGACATCGCCTTTTTTGCTCCAGTCAAGAACCACGCACTCGTCTTTGGTTTTACGGCCGCTTTTGACCGATTCGATGAGGCAAACGCCCTGCCGGACGCGGCCAAGCGGGATGAGCTACGAGCTTCCTTCGGTGGATTTGTCCAAGACACGATGGACCTAACTGATCGCCTTTCGATCGAAGCCGGACTTCGCGTTGACGGCACTCGTTATTATGGCGCCTTCGCATTGCCGCGAGTCTCTGTGCTTTATCGGTTCACGGAGAATTTGACGAGCCGCATCGGGTTCGGCCTCGGATATAAGACCCCGACGATTTTCACGGAAGATTCTGAAACGCTCCTTTTCCGCGGCGTGCTTCCGATCGAGGATGGGCTGAAAGCAGAGCGTAGCCGTGGCGGGACGTTTGATCTCAATTATCGGGCGACAATCGCAGACAGTATCGGGCTCTCGCTCAACCAGATGTTCTTCTACACGCAGATCACCGACCCGCTCGTACTCGAAGAGCGGAAATCTGGAGAATTTGCTTACGCGAATGCTGACAGCTCGGTGATCAGCCGGGGCTTTGAGACGAACCTGCGAGCTGATTACAACATCGCAAAGCTCTTCATTGGTTATACCTACACCGATGCGAAAGCCGGTTATCTTCCGGGCAATCGCATCCTGCCGCTAACGCCGAAGAGCAAGATCAATTCTTCCCTTATCTTCGAGGAACACGATAGCTTCAAGGCCGGCATCGAGGCCCACTTTACGGGACGTCAAACGCTCTCGGACCGCACATCAGCCCGCTCCTACACAGTTGTCGGTATATTCGGCGAAAAGATCTTCAAGAACTTCAGCCTCTTCATCAACGCCGAGAACATCACCGACGTAAGACAAAGCCGCTACAGCCAAGTTGTGTTTCCGCCCTTCACTACTCCGACCTTCGCAGAGGTCTATACGCACCTTGAGGGTCGCGTCTTTAACGGCGGTATCAAGATCAGGTTTTGAACTTAGCGCCGCTTCCAAATTCGGCGCATTGTTTTGGAGCTTACGAAGTAAAGCAGAAAGCCAGACATTACGGTCAGGATACCGAGGATGGAAAACGCTCTTAGAACATAGTTGTTGATATTGTCGCGGCCGGAGAAATCCATTGTGTGGAGCATCCATAGGAAGTCGAATGCCCGCCAGCTATTTGTGCGGACGGCATGGACCTGCCCATCGTTGGCTCCGACGTACACGGTAGCACTCTCCGGGTGATTAAGTGTAACCGCCCACGCCGGGAGCGGTTTTTCGCGATACTCATGGTGCCCGCTTATAACTTCCTGTGTCACGAATTCGATTGTTTGCACCTCCGACGGCTGATGCATCATTCCGGTCGCGATTTGCTTCGCCTCTTGTTCGTTGATCTGATCGCGAATCCGCCCGTTGGCGGCATGAACTAGTACCGATCGAGCTTTCGGGCCTTCGCCGTACGTGATCGAATAATACGGCTCGCCCATCACGGCAACCATTCTGAATTTAGCGAGGTCGGCGGCCTCACCATTTGCCTGCGAAGCGATCGCCTCATGCGGCGGCATTGTGAACAGCGAGGGATCGGGCATCGCCGCCTCATGCCGAAGATGGTCGCCGTGTATCTCATCAAGGACCGTCCAGCTGAAATACAACCCACCGAACGTCCATAGAAGAAACTGGCCCCCGATGAAAACACCGAGATACCGATGCACTTTCCGGATGTAAAAATTGCGGCCTTTTAGGTTCATAGCGGCACGCCTAGGCGACTGTTGGTCTTTTTAACAGAACATGGCCCGGTTCGCAATGCGGAAACCGGGTGTCAGCAGTTTTTGGAATTCTCCAAAGCTGTTGTATTATTTCTTTTCGACAGATCTTGGCGGGTTCGTCTATCGGTTAGGACGCAAGATTCTCAATCTTGAAAGACGGGTTCGATTCCCGTACTCGCTACCATCCTTTAATTCCTCGAAAAAAATGTGGTGCCCTCGGTAGGATTCGAACCTACAACCAACGGATTATGCTTACCAGCTACGTCTTTCGACGCCCCTTTCGAGTTTGTGGTCTGGACTTTCTCTTCTCATTACGAGTCTGCTGTCAAGTCTCTACACCTTCCGAACCGTTTGGTCCGGCTTGGCTCGGGATTACCATGCACCAAAGGGTGTTTAGGCTTCCCCGAATTTAACAGATTCTACCGACTTGCTTATTTAAACAAATCGGCAACCCATTATGCGAAACCATATGGAAAAGAAATGCTCCGTTTGCTTTGCTCCGCTTGCCGGTCGCCAAACAAAATTTTGTTCCGCCAAATGTAAGAATGAAGAGACAAATGTCCGTCATCAAAATTACGTTTCGCAGCAACTGCGAGGAGCTAAACGAAGGGCAAAACTGATTGAACTCAAAGGAGGAAAATGCGAGAAGTGTGGGTACTGCAAGAATCAGGCAGCCCTTTCATTTCACCATCTAGATCCTTCAAACAAGTCATTTCAGATCGACCTTCGTCGTTGTTCAAACAGCTCTTGGGACAAACTTCTTGCAGAAGCAGAAAAATGCTCGCTGCTTTGCCTTAATTGCCATGCCGAGCTGCACAACCCAAGCTTTTCCACTTAGGCTTCATGCCACCGAGTCCGCTGCTCTAACCGTTGAGCTACAAGGGCATGAATCAATAAGATTAGATCAATCGCGGTTTTGTGGCAAATCTGCACCTTCGGGTTTCGGCATCGGGGCCGTTTCGCGATCGCCGTCGGTCCCAATCGAAAAGCTATCGCCAAAGACCGGCGGAGGCGGCGGGCCTGATGCCGTGGAAGGGTCCTCGTCCAGTATCTGCGAAACGTGGCGAAGCACAAGCCACATTCCGAGAATGCTCAACCCCAGCCCAGCGAACGAGATCACGACCGCCGGCCACATTATGTCCTGTTCTATCGTGTCGATGCTCGAGCCGGACGCTATATAGAAGACCGCGACTATCATTGACGCGACCAGCGGCACTACCCATTGCAGGGCGATCCCGATCCCGACATTGACCGCCGCCCAGAGCCCGCCGTTCCGTCCGTTCGAGTTCGCACTCCGAAACGTATGGATGGCAAAGATGACGATCGCGATGATCCCGAAAAGAGAGAGCACTGGAAACCTCCTTTTGATGCCGCGAGCCGCGGGGAACAGTTGCTGAGAGGGCCGCAAGCCGTTTCCCGAAAATAAAATTATCTGCTATATTTCCCTAGCTCTCTCAGAATCTCAAATCTGCTTCGAGGAAAATTTTAATGAGCGCTGTATCTGACGCCGGCAACACCGGATCCACGGGCGGTTTCTTTGGCCACCCGAAGGGCCTCTCCACGCTTTTTTTCACCGAGATGTGGGAACGCTTCTCGTTCTACGGGCTGCGGCCGCTCCTCACACTTTTCATGGTCGCAGCCGTTACACAAGGCGGCTGGGAGTGGGATAGAAGCGAAGCCGGTGCGATTGTCGGCATTTATGCTTCGTGCGTTTATCTTGCGTCCTTACCGGGAGGGTGGATCGCCGACAAGCTCCTGGGGCTACGACGTGCCGTACTTTATGGTGGAGCTCTAATCTCTCTCGGCCATTTGACGATCGGCATATCGGGTCTTGTAGAACAAAAGCTTCCGTTCTTCCTGGGTTTGATATTTATCGTTCTCGGAACCGGCCTCCTAAAGCCAAATATCTCCGCGATGGTCGGCGACCTCTATCCAGAGGGTGGAGCACGTCAGGATGCTGGTTTTTCGATCTTTTACATGGGAATCAATCTCGGCGCACTGATCGGACAATTTATCACAGGCCTCCTTGGCGAAAAGATAGGCTGGCACTGGGGGTTCAGCGCGGCGGGCGTAGCAATGTTCATCGGGTTACTACAGTTTTGGTTGATGTCGCGGAAAACGCTCGGCAACATCGGCTCTGAGCCGACTCGCCACCCCGATCCGGCAATACAGGCAAAGCAAGAAACACAGGTCAAACTTTTCACGGGAATCGGCCTCGGAATTCTAGCACTAGTAGTAGTTCTTGTCGCAACGGGCATTTTGACCATAAACGCACCTGTCGTCGGGACCTACCTCGCCTATGCATTGATCGCTATTGCATTCGCATATTTCACGTATCTTTTCGTTTTCGGCGGACTATCAATCGATGAGAAAAAACGCATAATCGTCATCGCCGTTCTATTCATCTTTGCCGCCATCTTTTGGTCTGCGTTTGAGCAAACGCCGACGGCATTGAACCTTTTTGCCTTTGACTTTACGGATCGAATGATCGGCGGGTTCGAGGTGCCGGCCACATGGTTTCAGATAATTAATTCGGCCTTTATCATCCTATTGGCTCCGCTGATAGCAATCTTCTGGACATTTCTAGGCCGCAGGCAGGTTGAACTATCGAGCCCAACTAAATTCGCCATTGGATTGGGTTTTGCCGCGA
The DNA here is from genome assembly GCA_019639135.1 of Acidobacteriota bacterium. Taxonomy (GTDB): domain Bacteria; phylum Acidobacteriota; class Blastocatellia; order Pyrinomonadales; family Pyrinomonadaceae; genus OLB17. The sequence goes on along the minus strand of JAHBSL010000012.1, from coordinate 112,101 downwards.
TTAGCTTTTTGGTCATGATCTTCGCAGCGAACGTCGTTATCGGCGGAAACGGCTTGCGAGTTTCGCCAATGTGGTTGATAACCTTTTATTTCTTTATAACCCTTGGCGAGCTCTTCATCAGTCCTGTAGGTCTTTCATCGATGACGACCCTTTCCCCGAAACGGTATGTTGGACAAATTATGGGCATTTGGTTCATTGCGTCCGCCTTGGGAAATCTGATTGGCGGCCTTGTCGCCGGGAATGTCGATCCTGAAAAACTTGAGCTGATGCCCAAACTTTTCACGACAACGACGTTGCTCCTAGGCGGAGCCGCCGTCGTCCTGGTGCTTCTCGCCATCCCGATCTCACGGATGATGCGCGAGGCAAAAGCGCCCGAACAGCCCGAAGACCCGATAAACGAGGTCCCCGATCCAATGCCGGATGAGAAATGAACACGAAGGGCGGGCCTAAAAAACCCGCCCCTTTTGTTTTTTTACACGCCTTCCCAAATCTATTCGCCTGACGCCAGCGTTCTTCTCCTTCTTTACTCAAAACAACCGAAAATCGGGTGTGATAGTGAGAGAAGCGGTTATATTTTTGCAACAACGGGTTATATTTTTACTAAAAGGGGCTATATTTTTACTAAAAGGGGCTATATTTTTGCACAACCGGGCTACATTATTGCAATCTTAGGACATATTGTTGCACTTTAAGGCTATATTATTGCGTAAACGGGCTATATTATTGCCTTCGTGTCGCATGTTTTTGATACCTAGTGGTATGTTTCTCACATCCAGTGGTATGTTTTTAACTTTTAGTGGTATGTTTCTAACACCTGGTCGCATGTTATCAACACAAGTTTGTATATTATGAGCTTCGGGTTGCTTATTTTGAAGGGTTGTTCGTTTAATTCTCGCTCCGCGGGCGATCTAATGCCTTAGCGCTCGCGTTCCTTGTAAGCAAGCATTGCCTCGGCGGCTCCGGCGTGAACTATTTCGGGCTTGTGGTACCGCCAGTGCTTCTCAAAATCCTCGTCGGAAAGCTCCGACATCTCCGCTCGGGTCTTCTCTTTCAAATAATTTTCGGCCCAGGCACGAATTTCCGGATCTCTGTTCAACGCGGTGCGGGCTCCGTGCATCAAATTGTCACGTTCCATTTCTCTTTTCTCCTTGTGGTAGATTAGATTCTAGTGGGCGGCCCTTAGCTATGGCAAGGGCTTCTTTTGTAAGTTTCGCATTTCGCGTCCGCGCTATTCTCCTCCCTGCCGGACGCCCGACTTCGGGGGGTTTTTATCATAGTGAAGCAATTTTTCCTTTCGCTCATGCTGCTCGCATCCGTTTTTGTCGGCAGCATCGACGCTCAACGCACACGCCCGGCCCAGAGGCCCGCCGCACCGGCCGCCGCCGCTCCGGCACAAACGCGACCCAGCTTTGAAGTTCCCTTCGTCAACAGGACATTGCCGAATGGGCTCGAGGTCATCGTGCTCGAGGACCCGAGCCTGCCGATCGTAACGGTCGAGCTCGCTGTCCGCAACGGTTCTTTTACCGAACCGCCGGAGCTAAACGGCCTCTCGCACCTCTATGAGCATATGTTCTTTAAGACGAACCTTGCCTCGCTGCTCTTTCAGTGCCAGCCCTTTCTGCTCCGCGGCGGCGTTAACCCGATCTGCAATGAGCCGATGCGTTTGAAGGACCAGATCGGCGATGTAGGCTACCTTCGCGACGTCGATAAGCTCGGCATCGCACAAAACGGCTCGACCCGTGAGGAAGTCGTCAACTACTACTTCACGACGACTAGCCAGAACCTTCCGACCGCCGTGAAGATAATCAACAACGCCGTCCGCTTTCCGCTCTTTGACCAGCAGGAACTGGAGAATGAGAAACAGATCGTCATCGGCGAGCTCGAGCGGAACGAATCGAACCCGTTCTCTTATCTCTTTCAGGAGCTTAACAACCGCCTTTTCTTCAAGTACCCGACCCGCAAGAATCCCGGCGGCACCCGCGAAACGGTCGCCGCGGCAACGACCGAGAAGATGCGGATAATCCAATCGCGATACTACTTTCCGAACAACGCGGCCCTGATCGTTACGGGCGACGCCAAGGCCGAAGATGTCTTCAAGCTGGTTCAGGATGTGATGGGCAGTTGGGAACCGCGAAAGATCGATCCGTTCAAGGAGTTCCCTCTCGTCGAGCACCCGCCGCTTCCGAAAAGCTCGGGCGTCGTGATCGAAAAGAACACCGGTGAAGAGAGCCAAAGCGAAGACCAGAACGTCTTTATACTCATCGGCTGGCACGGCCCGTCGATCGGCAAGGACGATGCCTCGACCTACGCGGCGGACGTCTTTTCGTACATCCTTTCGCAGCCCGATCATCGTTTCCAGAGAAACCTGATCGATACCGGACTCGCATCTTCCGTCTCGATCAATTACTACACCCAGCGAAACGTCGGGCCGATAACCGTTTTCCTGATCACGACGCCCGACAAAGCCAAGGCCGCCCTTAAGGCCGTTTACGCGGAGATCGGGCAGTTTGCGAACCCGAATTATTACACCGACGAAGAGCTTGAGAATTCGAAGAATATACTCGAGAACCTCGACCTTTTCGACCGCGAAAAGCCGTCGGAATATTCGCATACGCTCGGTTTCTGGTGGTCCTCGACCGGGATCGATTACTTCCGCGGATATCACCGGAATCTCCGGGCCGCTTCGCGTGCGGACATTAACCGCTACGTGAATACCTACATTACCGGCAAGCCGCGAGTCGGCGTAGCACTCGTCGCCCCGGAAGCGAAGGCAAAAGCCGGACTTACGGAACAAGACCTCACCGGAGGTGCAAAGTAATGAATCATTTGGACCTCCGAGAAATATTTATGATCAAGAATCTTCGCGTCGCCGCCCTTTTGTTTGTTGCGGTGGCTTTTGCTTCCGCGGCTGGATTCGCCCAGCCCGCTGCCGCCGTTAACGACGCCTCGAAGCTCGTCACCGAATTTGAGGTCAACGGGCTTAAAGTGTTGGTCAAACAGCGGCCTGCTGCTCCGACGTTTTCGGGCGGACTTTTTTTCAAAGGCGGGGTTCGCAACTACACGGCGGAGACCGCGGGCATCGAGAATTTCATGCTGAACGTCGCGACCGAGGCCGGAAAACGCTTTAACCGTCAGCAGGTTCGCCGCGAGCTTTCGCGAACCGGAAGTTCCCTCGCGGGTTCGGCCGGAAGCGATTTCGGCGTTGTCTCCTTCGTTTCGACCAAGGAAAATTTCGACCGTATTTGGGACGTCTTTACCGATGTCACTCTTGAGCCTGCGTTCGCTCCGGAAGACGTCGAACGCGTAAGGCAGCAGCTTCTCGCAGGACTTCGCGAACGTGACACGAGCCCCGATGCTGCTCTGGCCGCCGCTCAGGAGCGAGTTCTCTACACGGGGCATCCTTACGGCATCGACTCGCAGGGCACCATCCAGACCGTTCAAGGCATAACCGCTGCACAGCTTCGCGATCATCACAAAAAGCTGATGCAAACCTCGCGGATGCTGCTAGTTATAGTCGGCGATATCGACCCGAAGCTCGTCCGAGAGAAGGTCGAGGCCGCCTTTGGAAAGCTGCCGCGTGGCGACTACAAGCACGAGCTGCTGCCGCCGCTTGATTTCTCGAAACAAACGCTCGATGTGACCAATCGATCGCTCCAGACGAACTACGTTCAGGGAGCGTTCCCGGCTCCTTCTCTTGCCGACCCTGACTATTACGCAATGCGGGTTGCGGTGACGATCCTCCAACAACTCGTCTATCAGGAGGTTCGTATCCAGCGGCAGCTCTCCTACGCCCCGAACGCCGAGATGAACAATCAGGCGGTGAACTACGGCTTTCTCTACGTCACTACGGTTGACCCGAACCAGTCCGTTAAAGTGATGCTAGATCAGGTGAACCTGCTTCGAACGCAAACCGTGACGGATGAATTCATCAGCGGCATGGCAGGCCAGTTCGTCACTCAGTATTACACCGATCAGCAGACCAACGCAGCACAGGCCGCCGAGCTTGCCCGCTACGAGTTGATCGGCGGCGGCTGGAGGCGGTCTTTCGAATTTCTCGAACGGATGACGGCCGTAACACCTGCGGACGTCCGCCGCGTCTCGGAGAAGTATCTCAAGAATTTTCGGTTCGTTGTAGTGGGTGACCCGCGGTCGGCTGACCCAGCGGTTTTCACTGCACAATCGAGATAGTCTCAACAATATCCCCATAAACAGAAAGAGCCGGGACCGCTCCCGACTCTTTTCTTTTTTGCCAAAGGCCTTATTTACCGTCCTTACCTTTCTTTTCCGAAGCAAGTGGAGGCGACGGCTTCCGAGGCTCCGGCTTCGGTTCGCTCTTTGGCGGAGCTGGCTTCGGCGATTCGGTCCTTGGCGGCGGGCTTGGCCTTGGAGCCGGAGCTTCACGCCTCGGCGACGGTTCATATTTCCCCGGCGATTCGGTCCTTGGCGGCGGAGGCTGCGGCCTCGGCTGCGGATTGAACGGAGGCGACGGCCGCGTATTTCGCTCGGCCGGCGGGTCGGGCTTACGCTCCGGAGCCGTTGGCCTCGGCGTCGGCCGCGGCACGTAGGTCGGAGCCGGCTCGGTCGGCTTCGAGGTGACAGGCGTTTCTACGCGTTGCGGGACGCTCCGGTCAAATACCCCCGTTCGCCGCCGCGGTTCTGCTGTGGTCTCCTGTTGTTTCGTCTCGGCCGGAACCGGAGTCGTCACCAGCGGCGGCCTTCCGCCGAGCATTCGTCGCTCCTTGAGTTCACGGTCAAGCGGTGCATCGGACTTCCGGGTTTCGGCTCCGGTAACGACCGGCACTTCGCGTTTTGCGATCACCGGCTTTTCCGTTACAATGCCGCGGCCCTGCTTTCGATCTATGCTGCCGATGTCCGGCAGGATCGGCGGAGTCGGATTTTCGAACGGAGACTTCGCCAGGATCTGCTTTGCATCGGCAAGCGGAGGCCTTCGTCCGGCCCTGGGTTCTCGGCCGAAGTCCGTGCCGGGAACGGTGACTACCGAACCGGGCGGAACCCGCTGGAGCGGCGGAGTCCTGAGCCGAGCCATTCGCTCCTCGTTGCTCGGTCCGCCAGGCACAGGCTGTGTAGGAACGGGCTGCGTCGGATTCGGCGTTCTCGGCCGTGGATCTCGATGCCGTCGCCGGTTGCCGTAAAAACGGCGATTGTAGTCGTAATAAGGATATTGATACGGCAGCGGATACCAGCAATAGTTGCCGTTCCGAACGGTTAGAACTACGAGCGCCGGGTGCCACCAACTTCGGCCGCCGCGGTAAGCGCTGTAAGGCGACCAATACCAGCGGCCTCGATGCCAGATCCAGCGGCCGTAGTGATACGTGGCCCATCCCCACGGTTCATCATTGACCCAAACCCACCCGAAGCTCGGCATCCATCGCCAGTGGCCGTATCGGTAAGGCGACCAATCGTTATAGCCGCTGATGGTCGAGGAATACGGCCGCCAAACGTAACCGAAGTCCTGGGTGTATTCCCAGTCGCCGTAGCTGTCGAGCTCATCGGCTCCGTAAATGTCGCGGTCGTAATATCTTCCGTAATGGGCGTTCTGCAACCGCCTGGAAATGGCGGAGTCTCGCTCGACCGCCCAACGGTCAAATTCATCTGCGACACCTGCGTAGTCCAGGTTCTCCCAGTCACCGGCATACCGGCCATCAACGATCACCCGAGCCGAACGGCTTGAACGGAGCGTAAAGCCCGACGTCGCAGAGTAGATGCGTGCCTCGCCGTTCTCGCCCGTGCTGACGCGGACGTCAATATCGCCGGGTCGGCCCGAATCGACTCGGTAGGTGCCCGCCGTTTGTGCGGCGAGCGTCATCCGCGGTGCGTCTATCTCGAAGAAGGTCTGCTGCGGATCGAATTCGATCAGGGTCGCACTCGCAGTTCCCTGCGGAAGGCTAAGTGCGATGCCTTCGTCCTTGAGCGTCACGATGCGAAGCTGCGAATCGAACGAAAGGCGGACGAACTTGTTCAAGCCAAACTGGATCTCGACGCGGCCATCGGAGCTGGTCACGATCTCGTCACCCTCGACCAGCGGAAGATTGAGAACGGCAACCTCCCATTCGTCGCTCTCCGCACGCTTTACGCGTGCCTCGCCGCGGATGTCGCTTATCCGAGCGACACGGTCCGTCACCTCCGGTTGGTCGCTATCGCTGTAAAGTGCGTTTTCGCTGTAATAATCATCCTGACCTGCTACCGATGCAACGAGCATCGCCGCGAGGGCCAGGATCATAAATATCGATCTTGCTGCCTGGGGTCTCATAATATTCTCCAAAACTACTTTTGTGGCAAGCCACATGCATTCGACGAGCGAATGCTGGGTTTTATGAGACTTTTTTGCAAAAATCGTTCCGAAATCGTACATCAACGTCTTACCGTGACCTTTTGTTAAACAAAAACCATAAATCTTCTCCGAAATGCCTGTTTTTGGCTGCGGATCGATGCTTTGTACGATATATCCGACCTCGAACCGGCCAAAGCGATCATTCGGTTTGCCTCTGAGAACTAACGAAACGGTGCATTTGCGCCCAAGGCACCGGACGATTTCGTATGCCTTATCTTCTTACTCAAGGCCCGGATCGACCTTTAGCACGAACGGCCTCGACGCGATATACATCATTCCCGTGTCGTCAAATGTGATGCCGAATGCCTGATTGGCCTTCATCTTCTTCAGCGGCAGCCCTTCCGGTGTGAAGACCGCAATGGTGCTCGTATCTGAAAGGAATATCCTTCCGGCGGGGTCGAGGGCGATGTCGTTCGCCGAGCGCAGCCCGGTCGGGATGCGGTTCAGGAATCGACCGTCCGACGAGAACTTCGCAAGGTCATCGGTCGTTCGCTCGACCAAAAAGACGAACCCGTTTCCGTCAACATCGACCTTATCAAATCCGAACGACGAACTCGCATCCTTAGCCGCGTTCCTGAAAGAGTTCATCGGCTTGAGGTCCTTATCGAAGATATCAAAGCCATCGCTGCCGGCGGCATAAACCCGACCGTCGAGGCCGATCGCGGCCCCGCGGTAACGCCGGTCGGGCGCGTTCGCCACCCGTGTGCCGCTTTCGCCATCAAATGCCGTGATGCCCTTGTTCGTTACGAGGTAAACTCGACCCGAGCGGCTGACCGCAAGGTCGTAAACATTCTCGCCCTCGGCAACCGGCCATGCCGAAACGAACTTGCCGTCAGGGCCAAAGATCTGAACCCGGCCGGGTGAATAATCCGAACTATAGATTTGCCCCGAACCATCGACCGCGACGACCCGGTTGTCTTTGAAGCGGCCCGCTCCGGTTCCTTCCCCGCCAAGCCTGAGAAGCTCGATCATGCCCGCTTCTTCCCCGCCCGTCCTGCCTTGTCGAGGACCGGAGCTCGGAGCAGTTGGAACCGGGCCATCGCTATCATGTGAAGGCGACGCCACAAAGAACAATACGGCCGCAACACCCACGATTGCGATAACGGCCGCGGCGATCACCGCGATAGTGATCACTCCGACGGCGACTCCTGCCTTCTTGGCTGCCTTCGGGTCGATCAGCGGCCCGCCTGATACGGCTCGCTGAATCACTTCACCGAGGTCGATCGTGCCGCCGCGTTCGATGGCCTCGACCGCGGCTTTCGATTCGGCAAGCCCCGCCCCTGTTCGCTCGCGAAAGACCTTGATCGCCTCGATCTTTTTCCCCTCCGCGCACAGCCGCCTGATCTCTTCGCTCAACCCGCCCGAACCCCCGGAAGATGATACCGCCGGCCGGCCGCCAAACAGCTCCGGCGGGACGATCATTGTTGTCCCGCAAAACTGGCACTTCTGCGACATCTGCCCCAAAAACTCAAGCGGGGCCGAACACGAGATACATTTAAAGACCTGCGGCATAACTATCTAATGTTTTCGATCGTCGCACTGAACGATGTTCGTTTCCTGAAAAATATTGCCACACTTATACCGGGTTTGGAAAAAGTTCCCGATCGAACCTCGGGTCCAAGCCCGAATCTCTGGCGATGGCCGATCCTCCCTTTGCCCCGCTTTACATTGAAATTCCCCACTTTTACTCGCTTGAGTATGGACGCCTGTGGTACACCGTCTAACAAAGAGCCGGACAAGGCCGGTATTCGCAGCCTTCTACCACCCCGTCCGCCGAAGCGGCGTCCACCCCTCCTATTCAAGGAGGGGAGCACTCGGAATTTCGGATCTGGAATCTGGAATTCTCAAAACCCGGGACTCAAAACGCCACGGCGTTTCAGAAGTTTCACGATTTCACTTTGTTTCAGTGTTTCACTCCGTTTCATGAACGTGTGGTCTCCCCAAGAAATGAAACACCCGATGACCGCGGGAAACCGAAATCGCTATTTTGCGTATATAATAATGCCAACACAAAGCTCTTCCGGGTTGCCGATGTGCTCGGCCAACACAACATTGAGGAAATAATGAAGAAAGCAATCATCTGGATCATCATCGCCGCGTTTCTCCTTTCCGGCCTTTCGGCCGCGGTCTTTTCGCAGCCTTCGGCGGGCCCGGCCATTCGGGTAACGCCGCAAGCTCCGCGATTCACTGACGCCGAGCGGCAGGCCGAGCTCGCAAAACGCCGTGCGGCGGTCGCGGAAAAAATGGAGGACAACAGCGTTCTCATCCTTTTGTCAGCCGAGCCAAAGATCTACTCGAACTCGGTCGATTACGTCTTCCGCCAGGAGAACAACTTCGTTTACCTGACAGGGCTCAAACAGAAAGGCGCCGTCTTTGTAATGACCAAGAGCGGCGACGCCGTAAGTGAATATCTCTTCCTCCCGCGGCGCAATCCGGTGAGCGAAACCTGGGACGGCAAGATGTATTCGGACGATGAAGCACGGAACATTTCGGGCCTCAAGACGATAATCCCGACCACCGAACGGGCCGCATTCTTTGACGCCCTTAAGGCGAAAGAGGCCTTTACGGCAAAGGCCGGCGGAGTCGAGATCGGCGCCTTCGAGACGGTCTATATGCTGCTTCCCTTAAGCCCTAACGACGGGAATGCGATGCGTGAATTCCGGCAGGAGAATGAGTTTCGAAAGGAGCTCGGTGAGCGAAATGTCCTCAACGCCCGGCCGATCTTTGCCCAGATCCGGCTCGTCAAATCGCCCTACGAACTCAAGCTGATGCAGCACGCCATCGACATCTCGACCGAGGCACATATGCGGTCGATGGCGATGGTCCACCACGCCAAATGGGAATATGAGGTTCAGGCCGAGGTCGAATACACATTCCGCCGCCGCAATGCGGATTACTGGGGCTACCCGTCGATCGTCGGCTGCGGGCAGAATGCGACCACGCTTCACTACCAAATACCGAAAGGCGAGGTGAAAAGCGGCGACCTGTTGCTGATGGACGTCGGCGCCGAGTATGAGCATTACACGGCAGATATCACCCGGACATTTCCGGTCAACGGCAAGTTCTCAAAAGAGCAGGCCGAGATATATCAGATCGTTTACGACGCACAGGAAGCCGTCGCCAAGATGACCAAGCCCGGCGTCCGCTTCGCTGCACTTCAGGCCGAGGCCGCTCGGGTCATCGAGGACGGGCTCTTCCGGCTCGGGCTCGTTACGGCAAAGGACGGCCAGCAGTTCCGCCGCTGGTATATGCACGGGCTCGGCCACTGGCTGGGAATGAACGTCCACGATGTTGGCGACTATGGAACGCCGCTCGCTCCGGGAATGGTCTTCACCAACGAGCCGGGCATCTACATCCGGCCGGACGCTCTCGAGTGGCTGCCGGATACGCCCGAGAACCGCGACTTCATCGCCAAGGTCAAGCCGGCGTTCGATAAGTACAAGAGCATCGGCGTCCGCATCGAGGACGATATGCTCGTCACCGCGACCGGCGTTGAATGGATGAACAAGGCCCTGCCGCGTTCGATCGGGGACATCGAAAGCTTCATGGCACGAGCCTCGAAAGAAATGAACTACACGGCTTCGCTCTTCCCGAGCCGTCGCTGAAACCTTTGGCGCAACTAAAGGGGCCTCGCAACGCGAAGCCCCTGATCATCACTCAAGGTCGGTTTACTTGTGACGGTAGGTGATCCGGCCTTTGGTCAGGTCGTACGGCGAGAGTTCGACATCGACGCGGTCGCCCATAAGGATGCGAATCCGGTTGCGGCGCATGCGCCCTGAGATGGTCGCGAGCACAACGTGGTCGCTGTCGTTAACCTGAACTTTGAAGTATGCGTTCGGCTGTTTATCTATTACTACACCCGCAAGGGCTATCAGTTCTTCTTTCATTTATGGTTAGATTATAGAACAGATCGACCGATTTTCGAAGCTAAATCGCCTCATTGCACCTTGATGGACTCCCAAAATAGTGGTAAAAGACCTGATCTCCACTCGATTTATGGCCGACAATGCACCATTTGCAGAGATCTTTGTGTACCGCGAGGGTGCCGACCGCGTCGAGGAAGGATTCTCTTTGGAAGATCTCCCGGCGCTTCTCGAAGACCGTTTGAACCTTGTCTGGCTTGACCTTCGCGGCGAGGACATAAACGACCACAAGGCTATTGAGGACATTCTGTTGAATGTTTTCAGGTTCCATCACCTAACTGTGGAGGACTGCGTTGAGACGCGTAATCAGCCAAAGGTCGAAGCCTTTCCCGGTTACCTTTTCTTTATCGTCCATGGTGTGACGCCCGACAAAACGACGCCGACCGACTTTGTCACGAAGGAACTGGACGGCTATCTTGGCGAGAACTTTGTCGTTACATTTCACCTCGAACGCTTTCGGAGCGTAAAGGAAGTGAAAACGCTGATCCGCAGTACGCCGCTTCCCTGCCAACGCGGGCCGGCGTTCTTGCTTCACCAGATCCTCGACCGTCTGGTGGACAACTATAATCCGGTGGTTGACGAGTTCAACGAGCAGATCGAACTGATCGAGGACGAAGTCCTGCGTATGCAGAACGGCGAAAGTTCGATGCTTGAGCGGATCATGGACGTGCGGCGAAGCGTTGCCCGGCTCAAACGCATCTCGACCCGCCAGCGGGAAGTTCTTTATCGGATGTCGCACGGCGAGTTCAAGCAAATTCCGGAAAACATCTTGCCATTTTTCCGAGACGTCCACGACCATCTCCTTCGGGTTTCAGACCTATCGGAAAGCTACCGCGAACTCGTAAGCGGTTTGGTCGAGATACACTTCTCCGTCGTCGCCAACCGAACGAACGAAGTGATGAAGACGCTTGCGGTTGTCTCCGCGATCATATTGCCGCTCTCCCTGATCGCGGGTATTTACGGAATGAACTTTGAGAACATGCCGGAACTCAGGACACGTTACGGCTATTTCGCAGTACTTGGGCTGATGGGGTTGATAACGCTTGCACTTCTTGTCTATTTCAAGCGCCGTGGATGGATATTTCAAAGTGAACGGAAAAGGGAATCGCTCACTGATCGATCGAATGATGAAGAATGAAGTTTCTGAATGGGCTTTCAGCCTCAGTTGGAAGCGGCGTGGATCAGCCGTTCGACCTGCAGATCGCCGAAGCCATATACGCCGGCCCGCTTCCGAAACTCATGCAAAACATCTTCAAGTGCGGTATGTCCATTTGCGAGAAGTTCATTCACGATTGCCTGCGGGCGGGTTTCGATCTCAGCCGCGGCTCGGCAAACCTCTTTCAAAAACGGAAACGCCGGAGACCGATACTCGCCAAGCTCAAGCAACCGCCCGGCATCGCGATCGCGAAATGCCTGCCAAAGCTCACAGGCCGCATCAATGTCGGCCGCAGTGAATTCGACCCGTTCGTCAAAACATCCGGCGAGATCGTCCGCGGTCATCGCTCCGAAGCCGTCCCATATCTTATCGGGATCAAGCCCGGTCGGCATCACGCGGAATACTTTCGCCCCCGTGGACTTCAAGAGCGTAAGGCAGAACCACATGTTGGCCTGGCAGAAAAGCTCATACTCGAACCAGAGAAAGAACTCATCCTCAGGGCCGGCTTCGAGCAGCCGCTCAAGCTCATATGCAACGCGTTCACGATACTCGAGCGGGTCGCTGCCGTAATGAACTTCAATGAAATTCGCTCTCAGATCCCAGAATTCCTCAAGCGTTTCGCCGGAGATGTCGCCATCAACAAGGCATTCGCGGCAAACCATCGTTTCGCCGTCGAGCCCCGCAGCGGCAAACGTCTCAGCAACAGAATCTCCGGGAAGTACGTGAATCCTCATAATGAAAGGCTTATCGCGTAAACGACCGAAAGGCAAACCCCGGCATAGACTCCGGCAAGAATATCATCCGCACAAACACCGATACCACCCGGCAGCACCTGAAGATAATCGATCGGGTAGGGCTTCCAAATATCGAAAAGCCGAAAGAGGAGAAAGCCGGCCAGGATCATCGGCCATCCAATGCTGAAAGGAACGAAAAGAAAAACGATGAGCTGGCCAATTATTTCGTCGATGACAGCCTCGGGCGGATCGGTGTTGCCGAGAAGTTCTGTCGCTCTTCCTGCGGCCCACACGCCGAGAAGGGTGAAAACAAGAAAAAGGATAAGGAGAATTGCGTGTGCCCACGCCATGTAATCACGATATCCTGTGTCCACGTAAGCATTTAGTCCGGACTGGAGTGACGCGTAGATTCCAATGACCAGGACCTCGATACCCAAATAGATGAGAACACCTACGGCCGAACCCCACGTCCCCGGTGCCAGCGGAAGGTAACCGACACCAAAAGTGGTCACCGCCAGGGCAAAGTGGTCGCGGTAACCGAATGCGCTTCTCCGCTCGACTGCTGCTTTCACTAGAACTCGATCCCCTGTTGAGCGTAAATTCCTGCGTGAAAGGGATGCTTGATCTCCTTCATTTCGGTCACAAGGTCTGCCGCCTCGACGAGTTCGGCCGGGGCATTTCGACCGGTCATAATTATATGAAGATGCGGCTGTTTCTCACGAATGGCTTTTATCTCCGCCAAAACTTCAGCCAGGTCGAGAAACTTGTAGTCGAGTACATAAACAAGCTCATCGAATACAAGCAGGTCGTAATCCTCCGACCGCATCTTCGCAACGCAAAGCTCCCAAGTCTCCTCGGAAGTGCGAATATCGACCGTTTTGTCTTGCGTGTCCCAGGTAAAACCGGCCCCCATTGTGTGGACCTCGACGCCGAGCGTTTCAAGCGATTCGTGCTCGCCGTAGCGGTCATTCTTCGATTTCATGAACTGGATCATGCAGCAACGCATTCCCCGGCCCGCCGCCCTGACCAAAACGCCGATCGCCGCAGTGGTCTTTCCCTTACCGTCGCCGGTATTCACCATCAGCAGCCCGTGGGTCTTTTCGCGATAGTCCTCGCGGCGCCACTTATATCGCTTTTCTTTGATCTCGCTCATCAAGTTGCCCGCTCACTCGCCAAGACCTTTCGCGATCGTTTTCTGCAGGGCTTCAACGATCTCTTTTTCCTTTTCGTCCCAATCCCCTTCAACGCGAAGCCCGGCGGCATTCTTATGTCCGCCGCCGCCGAATTGCTCGGCAACACGGGCAACGTTAATGTCGCCTTTCGAGCGCAGGCTGACCCGATAGCGGCCTCCGCCGACCTCACGCATTAAGACGACCGCGAGCACATCCTTGGCCGCAAGTGGAATATTGACGAAACCATTGTTATCGCCATCTATCGCACCGGCGGCCTCGCGCATCGCGAGCGTCTGACGCATGAAAGCGATCCGACCGGTCTCGTCTCGCCGCACGGTGTTGAGCACCTGCCGCATAAGCTCGATCCGCGACCACGGGTAGTGGTAATACACAGCTTCCGAGATCTCGGCCGGCCGGACGCCTGCCTTTACGAGCTCCGAGGCGACCTTTAGGGTTCTTTCCGTCGTGTTAGGAAAGTGGAACGAACCGGTGTCCGTAATGAGAGCCATGTAAACGCACTCGGCTATCTCTTTGGTCACCCTGCCGCCAATTGCTTTACATAGGTTATATATCATCTCACCGACGGCCGAGGCCGTAGGATCGATCCAATTGATCTTGCCGAAGTGCTCGCTCGTTGCGTGGTGGTCGATATTTACCGTGAGTTCGTTCTCGAGACCAGCGATTCCGGGACGCTTCACATCCGAACACTCGATCACGAACACGGCGTCATACTCCCGATCAATACCGGTGATGTCTCTTATCTCATCTGCTCCCGGAAGCGACTGATAGGAAGGAGGGATCTCTCCGTGGACGATGACCTCGGCTTCTTTGCCAAGAGAACGAAGAAGCCAGCATAACCCAAGCGAAGAGCCGACACCGTCGCCGTCCGGCTTTACATGGGTCGTAATGCCGAACCGCTGCTTATTCTCTATCAATTCAACAACTTGACTTAACACTAAAACAACAAACGACTAAAAAACATTGAGTTTCGCTTTATACCGTCTCTTCTTAAACGTCATCGGCCGGTTTGATCGCCTCAAGCAGCTCACCGATCCGGGCCGCGTTCTCCTCGGCGGTATCCCGGGTAAAATGAAGGTGCGGTGTGTGGCGAAGATCGAGGTCGAGGGCGACTTGCCGCCGAATGTATCCGGAAGCTTTCTCCAGAGCAGCGAACGCCACGTTTATCTCTTCCTCCGTTCCACGCACCAACACGAAGACCTTCGCATCGCGCAGATCGCTTGTCACTTCTACGTCCGTGACGGTTATCAAACCGAGCCTCGGATCGTCAAGCTCGAAACCGACAACCTCAGCGATCTCTTCCTTTAATGCCTCCGCCAAACGCTCAGGCCTACGCATAATCTTCGCCTAGAGCTCGGTCGCCGCGATCTTCTCGATCACGAAAGCCTCGATCTCATCCTCGACCTTGATGTCGTTGAAGTTGACCAGGCTGATACCGCATTCGTACCCCTGCTTGACCTCGTTGACATCGTCCTTGAACCGCTTGAGCGTCGCGATATCGCCTTCCCAGATAACGACGCCGTCGCGGATAAGCCGTGCCTTCGCCTGCCGGCGGATAAGCCCGTCGGTAACGCGGCAGCCGGCGATCGTGCCGATACGCGAGACCTTGAACGTCTCCTGTACCAGCGCCTTGCCGAGAATGACTTCCTTCTCGATCGCGTCGAGCATTCCGATCATCGCGGCCTTGATCTCTTCCTCGACTTTGTAAATGATCGAGTGCAGCCGGATATCGACGTCTTCGAGCTTCGCGAGGTCTGCCGCACGCGACTCGGGACGAACATTGAATCCGATGATCACGACAGCGGTCGAAGCATTGTCTGCCTGTGTAGCCGAAGCCAGTAGGACATCCGATTCGGCGATCGCACCGACTCCGGCACGAATGACCCGCACTTTTACCTTTTCGGTCGAAAGCTTTTCGAGTGTTGCCCGGACCACCTCGACCGAGCCTTGAACGTCGGCCTTGAGAATGACGAGAAGTTCCTTGACCTCTGCCTGCCCGAGCGATTCAATTCCGCGTTTCGTGGTCTTGATCATTGCGGCCTGACGCGCGTGCTGCTGCCGCTGATTCGCGATCGTCTGTGCCCGGTCGATATCCGAAACGACCTGGAAAGTATCTCCCGCTTGCGGAACCCCCTGGAGCCCGAGCACCTCGACCGGCGTTGCAGGCGGAGCCTCGGCAACCGGTTCGCCGCGGTCGGAGAACATTGCACGGACCTTGCCGTGATACTGGCCGACAATGAACGGATCGCCAACCTTCAGAGTTCCCTGTTGGACAAGCGCCGTCGCCACCGAACCTCTGCCCTTATCGAGCTTTGCCTCGAGCACGACACCGGCAGCTCGGCGAGTCGGGCTCGCTTTAAGATCAAGAATATCCGCCTGGAGTAATACCGTTTCAAGCAGGGTATCCAGATTCTCTTTCTTTTTGGCCGAGACCGGAACCATTTCAACATCACCGCCCCAGTCGATCGGCTGCACGCCAAGTGCGGCAAGGCCCTGCTTTACCTTGTCCGGATTCGCATCCGGCTTGTCCATTTTGTTGATCGCAACAATGATCGGAACACCGGCCGCCTTAGAGTGCTCGACGGCTTCGATGGTCTGCGGCATCACACCGTCGTCAGCCGCAACCACAAGAATTACGATGTCCGTTGCCTTAGCACCGCGAGCACGCATCATGGTAAATGCTTCGTGGCCCGGTGTATCGAGGAACACGACGCGACGCGGGGTCTCCGGATCATCGGGATTTGGAACATGAACACTATAGGCTCCGATGTGCTGCGTGATTCCGCCTGCCTCGCCTTCGGCTACATTCGCTGACCGGATCGCGTCGAGCAACGAGGTCTTACCGTGATCGACGTGGCCCATTACGGTCACCACCGGTGCTCGCTGTACCTCAACGTCATCCCCGCCCGTTTCAATGATCGACTCGAACTCCTCTTCGACGACCATCTCTTCGAACGGAACGAACTTGACCTCGACACCAAAATCAAGACCGAGTTCCTCACCCATCTTTTCCC
Source organism: Acidobacteriota bacterium (assembly GCA_019639135.1). Taxonomy (GTDB): domain Bacteria; phylum Acidobacteriota; class Blastocatellia; order Pyrinomonadales; family Pyrinomonadaceae; genus OLB17. The sequence goes on along the minus strand of JAHBSL010000012.1, from coordinate 95,732 downwards.
CGATAGGCTGGTTAAGCGTTGCAAAAACCCCGCGTTTAATAAGCAGTTGAACAATGTCTCTGGGAGTGATGCCCAGGGCCTCGGCATATTCACGGACCGTGGCTCCTTCAACAAGCCGTACCTGCTTGAATTCACCGCTTTCGGGCCGGGCAACCTGAGCCAAAACGCGCTCTTCGATAGTACGCTGACGCGGAATATCGATGTCACGTTCGGCAAAACGTCCGCCTTTTACGTCCGCTCCCTTCTTGCGACCGCCAGAACGTCCGGGTCGCCTGCGGTTATCGGCCGGCGGCACGTAGTTCATCTGCGGAGTGCTCGTCTCGCCCGGCGTACCGCGGAACTCGCCCCGGCGTCCACGAAGTTCGGCAGACAGCTTACCGGTCTTTGTCGGCTGGGTCGATGCAACCAGCCTGTCTCCCGGCTTAATGCCCTTCTGCAGAGCGTCGGTCGTGAGCTTGAGTTGCTTGATCTGTGTGCCGGTCGGCTTGAGGACCCGCGTGGTCGTCTTCGGAGCAGCGTCCGTCGGCTTCGCCTCAACCGACGGTTCGGTAACCGGAGATTCCTCAACAACGGTTTCGACCTTGGACTCCGTTGTATCGATTGGCGTCTCTTCGGTCGTCGTATCTATCTCTATCGCTTCTTCGACCGCCTTACGTTTAAGAACCTTACGGACCCCAACCGGCGACGAAGATTCCTCTTCGATCTCGGCAACGGGTTCGGCCTTTGGCTGCGCCTTTCGAAGCACCTTCACAACTTGCTTCTCGGCTAAAGGTTCTTCAAACCTCTCCTGTTCAACAGCGGCGGGCACGTCTGTTGCAGCCTCTGCCTTCTTTGCCGCCGTCTTCGCCTTGATGACCTTGATCGTGCGTTTCGGTGCGGGCTCGGCTTTCGGAAAATACTTCAGCCGCACCTTTTCCGCTATCTCGGCCGGGACCGAGTTCGACGGCACACTTACTTCCGCCCCTTCGCGGCGCAGGTCTTCCATGATGCGCTTGGTATCCTGCTTCAACTCGCGAGCGAGGTCGTAAATTCGTATTTTCTTACCAACTGCCATAAGTATTCGTACTCAAACAAGGCCTTCGGATCTTCTCCGAAATTCAGTTAAGCGGCCCTGCTCTTGTACTTTGCCCGGGCCAGGTTAACACCACCTGAAACGATAGAGACTATTGATTTGCGTCATCATCGTTCTCAATTCCTTCATCCGTAAATTTCAATTCGGAGAATTCCGTCCCGGGTTCTTTCGCTTCGGTTGCGTCAACGCTCTCTGCAACGTCACCTTCAGATTCTTCGACCGCTTCGGCCTTTCCGTCGGCCACACCATAGTCAGGTTGTTCTGTTTTCCGTGATCCTTGTATTGGTTCAGGCTGACTTGGCTCTTTCACGTCTTCGTCGCTCGAAACTCCTGCGGCCCCTAGAGACTCATCCCTTGCTTCCTCAAACACGCTCGTCGGCTCTTCGTCAGCAACCTGGGCGTTTCGTGCTTCAACAATTGCAGCAGCCGATGCAAGTATCCGCTCAGCTTCATCAAGGCTGACGTCCAGAATATCGACAATGTCATCGATCGATGTTGAGGCAAGCGTCTCGACGTCCGTTATCCCCTTTTCATCGAGCAATTCTGCGTGATTCGACGATACGCCCTCGAGAGCCGTGATCGGGACCGCCGCACCGGATGCCATCATTTGGCCCATTTGCAATGCGATCTCTTTCTTCAGAACTTCTTCGCTAACTATGTTTATATCCCATCCAACAAGCCGGGTAGCCAGCCTTACGTTCTGACCGCGTTTGCCGATCGCGAGGCTTAGTTGGTCTTCACCAACGATCACATCCATCCGCCGATTTTCGATATCGGTGATCCTTACCTGAGAAACCTTTGCGGGTGAAAGAGCGTTTGCCGCAAAGACAGACGGCTCATCCGACCATTCGATGATGTCGATCTTTTCTCCGCGGAGTTCCTTGATGATCGACTGCACTCGAGAACCTTTCATACCGACGCAGGCTCCGACCGGATCAACATCCTTTTCATTCGAGGTGACCGCGATCTTTGCACGATCGCCGGGCTCACGAACACATGACTTGATCACCACCGTTCCATCGTAGATCTCAGGAACTTCAAGCTCAAAAAGCTGTTTCACCAGGTCTTCCGAAGCCCGCGAAAGAATGATCTGCTGCCCCTTCAGCTCTTTTGAAACATCGATGATTACGGCACGGATACGCTCTCCCTGATTCCACATCTCGCCGCGGGACTGTTGCTTTCTCGGCAACACCGCTTCCTGGCCGTTTTGGAATTCGACAATAATGTCACCGCGCTCGAACCGTTTGATTGTTCCCTGCTGCATGGTGCCTTTCTTGTCTATGTATTCTTCGTACACCTTTTCGCGAAGTGCCTCACGAACCTTTTGAACGAGAATCTGCTTCGCGGTTTGAGCGGCGATCCGCCCCATATCTTCCTGCGGAAGCGGGATCTGGAGCATGTCCCCGATCTCGATCTCATCGCCGGCCATCTCCTGGGCATCTTCGAGCGAGAGTTCGGCACTCTCATCTTCGACCTCGGCAACTACGACTTTCTGGAGCGAGATCTCGATCATGCCCTCGTCGTTGTTCCATTCAACCTCAATATGATCCCCGGTCTTATCCTGCGAACGAAATTGCTTTCGTGCCGCAGCCTTCACGGCATCCTTCATCGCCTCGATCACAAGGTCACGGTCGATGCCATGCTCTTTGCAAAGTGCGTCAATACTCTGTCCTATCGAAGTTGTCATACTCGAATACCGGCCTCTAAGCTCTTGGCCAAAATAAAATTCCGTTAACTTGGTCGCTGCACCTACTTCCTGCCCAGATCCTCATTTATGTCGAAAACCAAGTTTGCCTTCTGGATCAGGCCGTAAGGAACCGACAATTCCCCCAGGCGGTAATCGACAAATACGATCTCATCTCCTTTGACCGACCCAATTGTGCCCTTCAGCGACTTTGTCCCGTTAACCCCCTGGTTCAATCTAAGACGAGCCGCCTTTCCGGCAAACCTCTGAAAATCAGCGATCGAGTAAAGCTCCCTCTCGAGTCCCGGCGATGAGACCTCAAGCACATAAGCGTCCGGGATCAGGTCAAGAGCGTCAAGCTCGGCCTCTATCGCCCGCGAAACATCGGCACAATCATCGATCGTCAGTCCGCCCTCCTTATCGACATAAACCCGGACGGTCGCATTACGCTTAGTGCCGGCAAGTTCGCTGTGGACAAACTCGAATCCAATACGCGAGCAAACGTCCGACGCTATTTCAGAAATTCTCTTATCAACAAACTCACGATCCATATCGCTCGACCGAAAAAGAAAAAGTGGGCGCGAAACCCACTTTTAACGGTTCACTCTCGCAAACAAGCGAGTAGTTTACTTCAACTCACTAGCAAAAAGCAAGTAATTTCCTCATAAGTTAGCTTTGACCTTACCGATCATCTCGCCGACCGCCGTGTGCTTTGATTCAATTGCTTTGATCTTATCTTTCGAAGGAGCCCCGCTGAGTTCCTCGGCCATCAAGGCCAGATCCTTTGCCGCATTGACCAGCGATCGGGTGTCTTTCTCAATTACCGTTTTAGGGTCGGGCCCGGACGAAAGGGAACGCTTAGCTTCGGCGACTCCCCAGTGTGTGATCCGGACAATATTGACGCGGCTTGTCTCCGCGATCCAGCTTTCCGAGGAAAGATAGCTTTTGATGTCTTCGATGCTCGGGAAAAAGCCTTCCTTTTTTAGAAGGTCGGCAAAGTCGACATCAACATTATCTTTTCCTCCAGTGATCTCATAGATCTTCACCAGAACCTTATGATACGCATCCATAGAGTTTCCGCGGACTAAACTGCAAGGCCGATATTTGATGAGCTGAAGGCAAGCCTAGCAACGCCGAGTATTCCGGCGTCGTCGCCAAGCTTGGCCTTTACAATACTAACACGGTCCGCCGGGCGTTTGAATGCTCTTTTTCTGATCTCACTCGTTAATGGCTCGATGAATAAATCCCAACTTTCCGATGCTCCGCCGCCGATAACGATGACCTCAGGATTAAGAACATTGATCAGGCCGCCCAAAGCAACCCCCAGATAGAAGCCGAACTTCCGAAAAACCTCTCGTGCGAGTGCGTCACCGGAAACGGCGGCATTGTAAACTTCCAAAGAAGTGGTGTCCAGCCCCGCAGTAGCCCTCGAATCAGGGAAACTGCTCTGCAGCTCTCTCGCAATCCGAACGACTGCTGTTGCCGAAGAATACTGCTCCAAACACCCCAAACTTCCACATCCGCATGGATGCCCGAAAGGCTCTACACAAATATGCCCGATCTCTCCCGCCGTGCCGTCTATGCCTCGCAAGGGCTTGCCGTCGATGATCACGCCACCACCCACCCCCGTCCCAAGCGTAACGCAGATCGAACTGCTGTAGCCATTCGAGGCCCCCATCCAGTTCTCACCGATCGCTGCGGCATTGGCATCGTTCTCAAGGAAAACATCCAAGCCAAGCACTCCTGAAATGGCAGGAGCCAAAGAAAAATCGTTCAGCTCCGGAAGATTCGGTGCAACCAAAATGCGGCCTGCCTCATGATCAAGCACCGCGGGAGCGGCGATCCCAAATGCCGAAACGGCCCCTAACGGTCTGATCGCGTCGATGCATTCCCGAGCCGAACTTACCAAAAGCTCAACAACGTCCTCCCTTCGGCGCGAGGTCGGAGTGCTGCTGCGTGAACGATATCTTGTCTCGCCATTCTCGCCGATAACGGCCATTCGGAGATTCGTACCTCCTAGATCGGCGGCGAGGACCATCTTATCCATTGGGTGTCGATTGAGGTGAACCTCTAAGGCCTTTTCGGACGGTCGGCCTCAGGGACGTTACGGAAAACGTCCTCAAACTTAGAATAGCCGTCCTTGATCACGGTATCCATCAAATTATCTTTATCTACTGAGAACACATCCAGCAGGATCGCTGGTATTTCCTTGCCGATAGCGTCATTACGAAACGGCGTGGTCTCGAGCTTTTCGCCTTTAGCCAGTTTGATCGCAGCCTCAACTGCACCGCTTGCAAGCGGGATGATCGGCTTGTAAACCGTCATTGACTGCCGGCCCTCGGCTATACGCTGAAGAGCATCGAGTTGTGCGTCCTGCCCTGTAACTAGTATTTTTCCAGCAAGCCCTTTCTTTGCGAGAGCGTTCACAGCTCCACCTGCCATTCCGTCGTTGGAAACAATGATCGCCTGAATGTTGTCATTATTCTGCGTAAGGGCGTTCTCAACGAAATTAAGCGCTAGTTCCGGATCCCAACCCTCGATAAATTGCTCCGCAACGATCTTAATATCGCCCCGGTCGATATACGGCTGTATTACCGCCATCTGCTCCTTTTTCATTATCGAAGCATTGTTGTCCGTCGAAGAGCCATAAACCATTAGGTAGTTACCTTTTGGCACTTTGGCGACGGCATATTCCGCTATCTTTTTCCCGATCACGGGAACCTGATGCGAAATGTATAGATCGATCTTTTCCGAATCGATAAGTCGGTCATAGCTGATGACCGGAACATTCTGGGCCTTCGCCTTTTCGACCATCGAAGCGGCCTGCTTAGCATTGCTCGGAGCGATCACAAGCACGTCAACCCCTTGGGTCAAAAGGTTCTCAACGTCGTTTGCCTGTTTTTCAGCTCGGTTGTCGGCAACAGTGATGATGCATTCAACATTCATCTTTTCGCAGTGAGCCTTGAAAGCTTCATTGTCTCGCTGCCAACGCTCTTCGCGGAGCGTGTCCATCGCAAAGCCGATCTTGAGCTTCTTCGATCCGCCGGATTGCGAATCTCCGCAAGAAATAACGAATATCGAGACGATCGCGAGAGCCAAATATCTCAAAAGGGCTGAGGACATTACATTTCTCATAAAAACTTCACCGATTAAAGCAAACTTATATTAGGAAATCAATTTGTTTCGACCTCAGCAGAATCCAAGGTAAAGAAACGGCTTACCCGCACATTCGTTCGGCTCCGCAACTCCCTCCTTGCTTGTATGAACCGATCGCGGCCATAAATGTACACAGGATGAGAATCGATTTGTACAAAATACAATGATTTACTTTGCGAACTCACTCTTCCGTGATATAAAAAGTTTTAAGTTCTGAAATTCGATTGATTCAAAATGTCTTCGGGCAGCGACTATATGCGACCCGCCCTGAATCTTTGATAGTGTAAATGTTGACACCGACCGAGGATTCGTGTAAAACATTGAATGACTTGAATTTCTGTTTGAGTTCTAATTAATTTTGCAATTTCGGGATCAAATTTGAGGAGCACTATGACCGTGAAACCTTTGCTTAAGAAGTCGCTATCTGTTTTCTTGACGACTGCGGTATTTCTTACCTACTCGATGGTTACGTTGGCCAGCGTACCGGCCGCAACCGGAGAACTAACCGTTACGGGTGTTGCCGGAACGGAATCTTTTGTTTCTGTTAATGGCGAAGCGGTTAAGTCGAGCCGCTCGGTTTTCTTCCCGGCCGTTGTTACTACGCCGGACAATGCATCTGCAACTATCGCTTTCGGAAAGTCCGGAGCAATTCGTGTTGAGGCAGGAACATCGGTGACCGTTAACTTTGACGGACGCAATGTTTCCGCTATCCTTTCGAGCGGAAGCGTCAAGGTTCTTGCTTCTGAGACAGGCGTTGCCGTTGCCATGCCTGATGGGTCTGCCAAGACGGTTCCGGCAGGTGAGACAGCTGCAACAAACCGTGCTCAGGATGACGATGACAATAAAGGCGGCGGTGCCGCTTGGTGGCTATGGGCTCTTGTCTTCGGTGGTGCGGCAGCCGGTATGATCATCGGTGCGACCTACGATACGAATAAGGTTCGCCTTGGCGGCAATACTACCGTCGTCAGCCCGGTCCAGTAGGTTCAATTTTTTTACCTTAAAAGGTATTGTTTTTTTTTCAGGGGATTGTCACAGGAGGAAGACATTCAAATGCTCGGCAAGAACATTCTTCGTAAATTTGTAACCGCCATGAATGCGGTAGCTGTGTTGACGGTTTATTCAATGGTCGCTTTGGCCGTTCCGGGTGATGTAACCGGAGAGATCACTGTTAGCGGTCAAGTCACCGTTAATGGTCAGTCGGCCGTTTCGAACTCGACGATCGTATCCGGAAGCTCGATAGTAACCGGCGCCGGTTCTTCGGCGACCGTTAGCCTCGGTAAATCTGGACGCGTCGAATTGCTTGAGAATACGAACGCTACACTAAACTTCAGTTCGAACGGGATCGTCGTGATCGCAGCCTCGGGTAAGATCCGTGTTGCAAATGCAGCAGGCGTCGCCACCACGGTCACGACAAAAGATGCGACGATTATTGCTGACGCGGGCCAGGTAAATAACTTCCTCGTCGAGATCGAGTGCTCACATACTCACGTCGATACGACCTCCGGCATGGTAACGCTCCGTGAAGGAAGCTCAGATCGGCAGATCGCAGCCGGCACGTCGGCTACGGCAGGCAGTATGGAACAGCAAGGCTGCGAACCATGTCTTCGTCCGGGTTCGGCCCCGCCGCTACGCTTTGCGGGCTTGCCGTGGTTAATTCTTCTCGGTGCAGGTGCTGCCGGAGCTGCTATTCTCATCGGAACGCGTAAAACAGATACGACCATTGGTGGCGGAACTATTGTGGTCAGTCCGACCAGGTAGTCGCCATTTCAATTGATCATTTTTGAAGTGCGGGTCATGTGAAAATATGGCTCGCACTTCTTTGTTTGTCCGCTCTATTTTTCGTAGAATCGTAGTTTCGTTTATACATTGATTTATGCATATAGCAGTTATTGGAACAGGATATGTTGGTCTGGTCTCAGGGGCATGTTTCGCCGAATTCGGCGTTGATGTTACCTGTGTTGATGTGGATGTTGACAAGATCGAAAAGCTAAATAACGGCGTAATTCCGATCTATGAGCCGGGCTTGGATCAATTGGTAGAGAAGAACGTAAAAGCCGGACGGCTGCATTTCACCACCGACCTCAGTACGGCCGTTGCCGGGGCCGAGGTCGTTTTTCTTGCAGTCGGCACGCCGCCGAAAGAAGATGGCTCACCGGATATGAGCTATTATCAGCAGGCAGCTCTTGAGGTCGCAAAAGCAATGGACGGCTACAAGGTCCTTGTCACAAAATCGACCGTGCCGGTCGGAACAGGCAAGTGGCTTCGAGAGTTCATCGCTTCGAATCTTGAAACACAGACCGAGTTCGGCGTGGCCTCAAATCCCGAGTTTCTCCGTGAAGGAGCAGCGATCGAAGACTTCATGCGGCCAGACCGTGTCGTTATTGGCAGCAATGAGCAGCGGGCTATCGAGGTTATGAAAGAGCTTTACCGTCCGCTTTATCTGATAGAGACGCCGATAGTCATCACATCTCTTGAGGCCGCCGAGCTAATAAAATACGCCGCTAATGCCTTCCTCGCGACGAAGATAACCTTCATCAACGAGATAGCAAATCTTTGTGATGCCATCGGCTGCGATGTACACGATGTCGCTCGCGGAATGGGCATGGACAATCGGATCGGTCGGAAGTTCCTACACCCCGGCCCGGGTTATGGGGGATCTTGCTTCCCGAAGGATACGCGTGCGTTGACGACCGTCGCGGATCAATTCGGAGTCGAGACCCGCATTGTTGATGCAGTCATACTTGCGAACGACCTGCAACGACAGGCCATGATCCCCAAGATCGAAAAACTGGTCGGCGACCTCAAAGGCAAGCAGATCGGAGTCCTAGGACTTTCGTTCAAGCCTGAAACCGACGATATGCGTGAATCGCCGGCGATCGAGATCGTTCACGGCATGATCGAGCGCGGAGCAAGTGTACGAGCCTTTGACCCAGTAGCTATGGAGGAATCCAAGCACTATATCAAAGGTGTCGAATACGCTACCGACGAGTATGACGCGATCAAGGACGCCGACGCGATGGTCATCGTCACCGAGTGGAATCAGTTCCGGGCTCTCGATATGGACCGCGTTAAGTCGCTGCTCCGCTCGCCGAAGATCGCGGACCTCCGTAACGTCTATGAACCCGAAGATATGCGTGAGCTCGGGTTCGAATACGTCGGAGTCGGCCGCTAGGTCCGACCCTTTCCTCTCGATCAGGTTACATTTATGAGTACACCAAGATTTCTGGTTACAGGAGGAGCCGGCTTTATCGGCTCGAACCTCACCGACGAATTGATCCGCCTCGGAGCAAAGCCGGTTCTTATCGATAACTTCGCAACCGGCTTCCAGGAAAATCTGGACGAGATCGCTGGTGATTTTGAGTTCATTGAGGGCGATATCTCTGACCGCGAGTTGCTGGCAAAGATCCTTCCGGGCGTCGATACGGTATTCCACCAAGCGGCGTTGCCGAGCGTCCCTCGCTCAGTTGCAGACCCGGCTGAAACTCATAAGGCATGTGTTGACGCCACGTTCGATCTCTTGTTGGCCGCTCGCGATGCCGGGGTCCGAAGGTTCGTTTACGCGGCGTCGAGCTCGGCCTACGGCGACCAGCCGACCCTGCCGAAGGTCGAGACGATGAGACCCGACCCGCTCTCGCCCTATGCGGCAGCAAAGCTGACCGGCGAATATTATTGCCGTGTGTTCTCACAGGTTTACGGCCTCGAAACGGTTTCGCTGCGCTATTTCAATGTATTTGGCCCGCGGCAGAATCCTTCGTCGCAATATTCGGGGGTCATTTCCCGTTTCATCGACGCATTCATGAGGGGTGGAACGCCAGTGATCTACGGAGACGGCGAACAAACCCGTGACTTCACATTCGTCGCGAATGTGGTTGATGCGAATATTAGGGCGGCGGATACCGAAAAGGGTATAGGAGAGGTGATGAACGTCGCCAACGGCGAGCGAATTTCGCTCAACGAACTTGTCGAGGTGATGAAAAAGATCTCCGGCCGCGATGATGTCGTCGCGGACTTTCATCCGGAAAGGAAAGGCGACGTAAAGCACTCGCAAGCAGATAACAGAAAGGCGGTCGAATGTCTCGGCTACCAAAAGATTGTTGGACTTGAGGAAGGGCTGGAACGAACGATCGATTGGTGGAAGAATAGCCGCTTTTCAAAGTAAGAGAATATTGCCGGAAGCTAAAAATGCCGCCTTGCTGTCCGAGCAAGGCAGTATTTTGATTTCATCTTGAGTCTATTCACCGACGACGAACACGTCATCGGCAACATCGCCGTTAACATTGATCTCGCGAGCCTTGAAATTTGCATAGACGGTAAATTGATCAAGGTCAAACCGCTGAACGTATCGCTCAGGAACAAGTACTCCATCGACCAGTTTAAGCCTATCGATCTCAGCCGAAGTCGTGACCGTACGTCCTCCGACGGTATAAACCGAATCAAAGCTTTTCACCTGGTTACTCTTTGCATCAAGAAAAAAATCCGTGTGGTAGCCTTCCGGGGACGTCACACGAAACCCCTTGCGCTTCTTCTTGTTGTCCGGTATCGCTGTTACGACGAAGCCGGTCTCTCCGATACGTTGTAGCACTGGAAAGCCGATCCGATTGACCGGAGGAAGGGTGAATCCATTCTGAATGGTCGAGGTCGTCTTTGTGCCGTCGTTCGCCTGTCGGATCGGCTGGAACGGATTGTTAAGCTCAAACCGGTATCGGTCACCCGCAAATATTGTAACAAACGTCGCCGGTATCGCCTGGGGAAACTGCGAGGTCGTGATATCGACTCCACCCGTTACCACGAGCGTCTTCATTTGTCGTAACTTCTCCCCTCCATGGGCCTCGACCGCTAACCGTGCAAGTTCCTTCTCAGCCGCGAAATCCGAAGAGGGTTGTGCCGTCGCAAAAGCTGCGAGGGCTAACAGGAAAACACCGATTGAAATTACCCTTGTTTGCATAACTCCACAATACTCCGAATCAGGACAAGTAAAAAGAAGACGGGCCCGAATAGAGCCCGTCCATCTGAAAAACCTCAAAATCCTACCAGCTAAAACGGGCTTGAAGAGTAATGCTCCGATTATTTGAATTACTTCCACCAAACCCGCCTCCTCCGAAACCGCCACGGGTCTGCGTAAACTGACCAAAGCGGGACGATGCAAGATTACTGATCGGCGATGCAAAGTTAACGATATTGAGCAGATTCGTGAACTGAACGCTGATGTTAAGGTTGTAAGGGCTGCGACCGTCGCCGCCGCCGAATCCTCCAAAACCACCGCCGCCGCGACCACCGCGTCCACCCATACCCGGGAATCCGCCGCGGGGACCGCCTCCACCACCGGTCTGTGCCCGGTCATTTGAAGGAGCCGAAGTTTTACCGAACCCGAAGTTCTTACTGACTCTCATGTTAACGTTAAAGAATTTCGGCCCATCCGCAAAATTACGGGGAATGACCTGATTCGGGTCAAAGCCTGAAACATCGCAGAACGAATTCGAAAGTCCGAGTTCGCCGCAACGAGCCGCAAGTTCGCCAAATGTTGGCCGCTCATTCGTCAGACCGTCGCCATTGAGATCAACACCGCGGGTAATGTTGAAAGGAGAACCGGTGTTCGCTATGACGAACGGGTTCAGCGAGAATTCCCACGGAAGCGAAATGTTGCCGCCGAAAACGAAGTTATGACGAATGTCTGAGGACGAACGCCCATACTCACCGGTCAGGTCATAGGAGTACGACGGGAAACTGAATGCTCCATCCGTGTCGCCCTTTGAAAAACCGAGAGAGTAGTTGCCCCAGATCGATATCCTGGGATTGATATTCGCTCGGATATTCGTAAAGATCCGGTTCTGATTCAACACACCGCTCGACTCATACTGATATATATCGCCCGAAAGCGGATCCGGACGCGGAGCATCGAGGCAATTCACCTGCTCAGGACAGATCGGTGCGTTGATGTTCCGGGCACGGAGAACATGCCAAGTCCGTGAGCCGATATAAAAGAGCGAAACGGTCGTATTGAACGGCAGTTGCCGCTCGACGCCAAGTGCAACCTGCGCCATATAGGGCGATTGAATTTCCGGTGATATCGATCTTATAGTATTTGACTGCGGAAGTGCAGCAAGGATTTGATCTGCGGTCGGAGCATTGCTGACCCCATCGACCGTAAACACTGTCTGCTGGAGCAAAGCGATCGCCGCCGCCCGCCTTACCGGATTCGGATCGAAACTGCTCACCAAAAGACTCAACTGCTCCGAACCATTAAACCTGCGAGCTTGAAGTGTGAGGTTTTCACTGAATCGGTCATAGAAAATACCGAATCCGCCGCGTATTACGGTCTTCGGTGCTCGTGCTCCACCGGCTCCGGGCGACCACGCGAAGGAAAGTCGCGGAGCAAAATTCAAGCTATCTTTGATGTTGGTCTGATTCTCGTAACGAAGGCCGAAACTCATTGTCAGGCCAGGGCTTATCCGCCAATCGTCCGTAATGAACAACCCGACATCGGTTTGCGACACTTTCTGCTCGGGGTTTCCAGTTGTCAACGTGAACGAGGTCGGAAAATCGTTGCCGAGGATCGTATTTCGATAGCTATCAAGATTGATGAATGAAAAACTTCCACCGAAATTATTCTCCGAGCGATCCCTCAGTCTTATTCCGCGGAGCCGGACGCCAAACTTGATCGCATGTTCCGAGTTCTTGCCGAGTGAGGTCGTTGTATAATTCTGAAGTTCCCACGAATTTGTCCGATTAAAGCTCGTTCCGATCTGGGAACCGCCTCCGACAAATGCGGAGCCGACACTTATTGTCGGAATCGAATTGTCGCCGATCTGCTCTCGATCTTCCCAGTCTATCTCGAAACGAGTTTCGTTGATCGTCTTCGGATTGATGATCATCGTCTCTGTTACGCGGATCTCGTTTTCGGTAAAAGTGGTTTCAAACGCCCGGGAAGGCAGCGTCAAATTGCCCAACCCCTGATTCTCCGACTTGGCATTTGTGTAGCTATAACGAAGCTGAAGAGTGTTTTTATCGTTGATCTGATAGTCGAATCGAGGGCTGATCGAGAACCGCCGGGTCGGAACTTTAAAGTCCTGCTGAAACGGAATCACATTTAAATTCACGTCGAGAACCTGTGCGTTTATGATCGTATTTGCATCAATATCTCGATTGTTGATATCAACAAAAAACGATGACTTGCCCTTCTGCACCGGCCCCGAAATGTTCCCGCCGAAGAAGCGGGTCTGGCCGGGGGCACGGTTCAAGGCAAAGGGATTACGCGAATTCAGCCTCGAATCATTAAAATTCATGAACGCGCTTCCACGGAACTTGTCTGCTCCGGGTCGTGTGAGGATCTCGATCCTTCCGAACCCAAGTCGGTCGTATTCTGCCGAAAAAGGGTTCTGGTTGATGCGGATCTCGCGGATCGCTTCGCGCGGAGGAAGCCGGCCGCCTGTAAATCCATCAATGTATATCTGTCCGCCATTAGGGCCTGCCGAAGGTCCGGCTAGTGCCTGCAGGGCGGCCTCAAGCTCGTCCGGGTCATCCGGAAGAGCTTCAAGATCCTCGCCCTTGAGCACCGTAGCGCTGAGGTTCGCGTTCGGGTCGGTCGAAACCTGGTTCGTCGTATCGACGTCAACCTGTTCCTGGACGCCTTCTACGGTCAGCGGAACGGTTAGTTCCGTCCGCTGTCCAGCCTTGATCTCAACTTCGTTGTTCTCGTAAATGGCGAAGTTCGGCACCGCGATCCGAACCGTATAGATACCCGGCACAAGGCCGCTGACGGTGAATTCGCCCCTCTGGTTGGTTGTTAGGGTGCGAACTCGTCCTTCGGGATTAACGACGGTCACCGTCGCTCCTACGACCGCCGCGCCAAGTTCGTCCTGAACCTGCCCGGAGACGGTTCCTTGCTGTTGACCGAGAGCGGACAATGAAAATATGGCAACGGCCAGAATGCTCGTTATAGATCTTTTAAATAAATGCATAAATGGTAGTCCTCAGAAATACGTCCTCGTCCCCACCTTCAAATTCATCTGGAGAGAGAGTTACAGTGCTATGAACAAAACAAATTAATTATCAAATCCCTCCAAACCGGGTATAGAAAATCCGCCGCTAACTGCTCCGCGGCCGCCGCGTTGCCCTTGTGCCGCCGCTGCCATCTGGGCAGCCCGGACAAATGGCTCAACCCCGGCTAGCAGTTTGATCGCAGTCACACGGTCGGTCTGACCATTTCTCGTGCTTGAGACAGCTATCATCGAACCGACCGTGATGTCGCCGAGAGTTATAGCCGGCATCCTTTCGAACATGTCATCAATTCCGCCGCGCGGACCACCGCCAATTCCGGGGCCTCGCGGACCACCCGGAACCAATTGGCCGGGCCCGCCGCCAGCTGTGCGCTGAGCTTCATTACCGCCCGGACGCTGTCCACCTGGGCCAGCACCGGGTGAACTTGGAGATCCACCAAAACCAGTCATCCGTTGAGCCATTTCTTCAGGTAGCCTTCTCATTGCCGACCCAGGGCCAAGCTGAACAACGATCTCCTTCTGAGTCTGCAGGTCAGTAATCGTGATCTGATTTGCTGCCGCATCAATCGTCTTTACGGTCCCAGCAACGGTCTGAAACGCTCCAGTCAGGATCTCTTCGGCCGCAAAGCTAAGGCTGTCCGGCCCTCGGTCTCCCAAAGCTCGAAGCATATCTCCCACCTGAACCTCAGCAAGGCTGCTCGCAACAGCTTCGCTGTACCGAACCGAGTTCGGAGCGTATCGCTTGAAAACCACGTTGCCTTTTGGATTCACTACCACCTTGGTTGAACCCATAAGCCCACGCACCTCGATAGTTATCTGATTCGTTGCGGGGTTGACGCTGGCAACCCGCCCTGAGATACCGCGAGTCGCCCAACGTTCTGTATCTTGCTGTTGCTTGCGAGCGATGTCCGAACTGCTCATCTGGTAAACCGCTCTAGCGGTAAACTCGGTTTTGTCCGCATTGTAAAAGCCTGAAATGAGGAGACGATCACCTTGCCCTATCTCCGACCGCTCTGTCGGGGTCGCGGCGGTAATGCTGGGCCGATCCGGCGGCACGCGCTTGAATTCGGTAGTTGTTCCGAATTTGACCTTCGTGGTTCCTTTGTCGTTCTTGATCTCAAGTCCGGAATCCGTGACCACAGTAACCTCTCCGGTGACATACGAAGGCCGTGGCGCGTCCTGTGCAGCCACGGTGACGAGGATTGCTGAAGCAAAATAAGCGAAAATTAACCAGATTAAATGAATACGCATAATTAGACTTGCTAAAACCTAACGACTACCAAAGTTTTTCGTCTTAATGCAGGCAATGGATGCCCCAAAAAAGATTATGACGTAAATAACATCACGGCGGTTCACCGAAATATGTAAAGAATTGTAAAACGTTACACTTAATGGATTTAGGGCTGGCTCAAGACGCGGTGCGAGCGGCCGGTAGCAACGAGACCGATGCCTGCAATAAAGAGAGCAAAAGCGGCCATCGTCCATAGGTAAGGAATGGATAGAATGACGGTCCAGGCGAGCACACCTATGAGGATCGCGGCGGGTTCGGAACGAGCTATGCTGATACCGAGGTACTTCTGGATCGCCTTCCCGAAACTGACCTGCAGAACGATGCGACCAAATACGTAAGCGAGAAGCAAGAGAACGAATGCCATCAGGCTAACGACCGCCCCAAGGTAATCCGGCATGTATCTGAGCGAGACGATGACGAAAAGTCCAAAAAGTGCGAACAATCCCCCGCCGATACCGAACACCTTGAGCGGCGTAAGGTTGGTCCTTGCGATCGCCCGGCTGACCGAACCCGGTGCGAGCGAAACGAACGTGAAAGTCACGATGAACCAGAATAAAGCCGAAAGGGCCCTCTGAGCGAAGAATGCTGGTGTGAAGGCAGGAGAGAAGATCTGTGACGGGTTCTTGGCAAGGTCGCGAAATTCTTCTTCGAACATACCAAAAACCACCGTTTCCTTATCCGGGCCGCGGATCGGCTCCGCGCTTTCCGGACGATAAGACCCGCCAATGACGATGACGGCACCACCGATCTTGGAGTCGTGTTTTTGCACCACGGAGCCGCCGAGTGTCGCAACATCAGACTCGACTGTCCCTTCGACCACAACATCGCCACCCCACGAAAAAACCTCCTTTGCCTTTCCGCGGACGACAACCTTTTTGCCGAAGGAAATGACATTCATCTCCGGTGCATTCTCAATGATGATCGTCTGACCGTCGTCCTCCTGCGAGAACGTGATCATGGTCACGGCTCTTGCTTCAAAAGGCGAGAACACAAGGAACCCTGCACAAAGAAATGCGATTAGTATCAGTTTTCTATTTCGTGCGAAACTGAGCACCATCATTTTCTTAGTTCACCGTATTACCGGAGCGATTCAGCCGAACCCTCAACAACATCAACCCCGCAAATGCGATGAACACCAGGAAGATCGGCACGATCAGCGGCTTGTCAATTACAGGCGCCGTTGCTGATCTGACAATAACAGCTACGGAGACACCAATGCTGTAGGCAAGGTGAACGGCAGCGAGACCGATCACACCGATCATCTCAAGCGCTCTGCCGACCACGGAAATGCCATTCCCGCCCGCCATAACCACAGGAACTGTGGCTACGAAAAGTAACCCCGCCACGATCGCGACCGCTCGCAAAGTGTTTGATCGATCTCCCGTACCGACCACCGTGCTTTCCGCAGTAACCGCAACTCGCTTTGCAAAATCTTCCGGAAGTTGTACAGACGGTTCACTCACGAGGGAGTTATCAAGCATCCCCGCAAACACCTTTTCATGGTTCACCGCTTCCCGACATTCGGCACATGTGTCCAAATGCGCCTCGAAGGCCATTAACGCTTCAGGCAAAAGTAATCCATCCAAATATGCGTAAACGGACTCCGGCCCGCAGACCGGTGCCCCACCTTCGGAAACAAAATTTTTGTTCTCCGCCTCCACGTGTTCGCAATGTCGAATGATTATTAAACCGAGAAGCCTCTGGCTTCGAGTAGGCCGCGCATCATTTCGCGTGCACGGAAAAGCCGGTTCTTTACTGTCCCGAGAGGAAGCCCCGTGACCTCGGCTATTTCATCGTAGCTCAGGTCACGGCCGTGCCGCAGAACTATCAGTTCCCTGTAGGCTACTGGGAGTTCGGCGATTACTGCTTCGATCTCTGTCCGCCACTCGCTTAGCTCTCTGAGCTTTTCCGGCGAGGGCTTCTGGCATTCGACCTGCAGTTCATACGCACCATCGGCGTTCTCGGTTTCAAGACTGAAAGTATTTGCGGAATTTCGCCGCATGTGGTCGATAGCAGCGTTGTGGGCGATACGATAGATCCACGTCGAGAACTTGAACTCCGAATCGAAGCGGGCAAGTGAGTTGTGGACCTTGATGAAGACCTCCTGGCTTACGTCCAGGGCGGATTCGTAATCACCAAGCATTCGGTAAACGTAGCCGACGATCGGCCGTTGATACCGGCGGACAAGTTCCTCAAAGCTGCCCTCGCCGCCGCGTATGGCCTCGCGGACGAGTTCGGCGTCACCGAGAGCGGTCGCAGGATTTACAAGAGAGAAAGCCGCCATAGACGTTAAAACGTCATATTGACAGCTAAAGTTCGGAATAATCAAGTCGAATGGGGAAATTTTTCTCGGGCCGCAGATCGCCGGCTTCAGTTATAACCAAGCGAAGCGAGCCCCGCAGGTGCCGCCAGCATATCAAACGGCAACGAGCCGTCAACGCTCTGAAAGCCGACATCTCCGGGTGTAAGAACTTCAAGCGAACGGCCGAGCGCTTCCTTTGCAGCGGCCTGCAAATGCGAATGTTCAAGCCCGGAACCGAGAGCGAGGACACGCGAAAGTGCAGAATCGCCTTCAGCCCCGAAGCGATCATTGTAAAAAAGCAGCAGCCGATAGACCTCGTCGTCGATCTCTTCAGGAGAGCACGTCACCGACCTGAGAACCGAGGGCTCGCCGTCGCGAAGAAGTATCGCAGTAAAACCGTCGTCCTGCGAACTGATCAGGAGCGAATCGCCATACATCTGCGGGCCGCTCAGCCATTCGGTCTCGGCAACCGGCTTTGGAAGGATCAGTCCGGCATGGATCCCCATCTCTTCAAATACCGATTCGTATTCGTCGATGACCGTAAGCCGTACCGCCGTCGCAAAATAACGGCTGCGGCCGTCGCCCTCGGCGGCGATCTTTCGCCGGTTGACGCGCAACTCGCGGGCCGGCAGCCCAAACATCTGTTCGGCTTTCCATTCAAGTATCTCTTCGCTGTTGCCCTTCCCGCCGTTCTCGACCGTAAGGATCGCCGACCGAGCCGCCTGCGGCGGTAGCGAAACGGACCACCGCTTTGTGCCTAACAATCCCGCACCGGTCATCGCCTCGGTGATCGCGGCACGAAAGCCGGCAATGTCGAGTATGTTTCTCTCTGTGAATGAGGGATCAAGAACGCCCGCTGGCAACGGAACTATCGCCGCTCCGCGGATCGCGAACGAACGCCTTCCGTTGCGGCTAACCTCGACCGCGGAAACGCTCGACCGCTCGATACCTAGAGCGGCCTTGGGATAACTCGGTTCTGTAAGAAATGACAACATCCTTAAGCTAATTCCGCCACGCGATCAATATTCCCGATATGCCTTGCCGTCTGCGTCACGGCCATCGGCCCGGCTCCTGACGTCCTTGAGCCCTTGGGCTCCGTCGCCTTTGAGCGGGTCGTCGCCGGCCACCTCGTCCCACTCCTGCGTTTCGGTGATCGGATCGTATGGCACTTCACGCAAGTAGTTCAGCTCGACAAGTTCATCGATAGATGCCGGAAGCCGGCCTTTGTCCGCACCAAATTGGTCGATCGCCCGCCGCATCTGCCAAAGGTTCTCTTTAAGCACGGTTTCGCGAGCTTGCTGAATGCTCCGCTGATAGGTCGGGATCGCCACCGAAAGCAGAATGATCAGGATGAACATCGCGATCATCAGCTCAAGCAGCGAGAAGCCGCCCTGCCGCCGCAACTTGGCCATTTGCTGTAACTTACCAGTCACTATATTTATCTCCGGCAAGCGAGGTCTCGTTTGAGGCCGACCGCACATCGAACACGTTGACCGAGTCCCAAGAATCGTCCCCGGGCGGCTGATTTGACGACCTCAGCTTCCAATCCTTTTGGCCGGTCATCGGGTCTATCGGGAGTTCTCTCAGATAGACCTTGGTCACTTCTTCCGTCTCGGTGCTGTTGATCTCCGTTGCCTGCCGCGTGTTGCCGCCGAGTCCGCCGCCGCCGGTCAGGCTGATGCCTCGCTGCTTAACGCGAACTCCGTCAACAAGCACCTCCAGGCTCGGCGGGTATCGGTCGAGGTTTTCCGAATCGAAGATCGTGCAATCGTCTATCACCACACGGCTCCGCGGGTCGGTCGGCACTTGGGCACCGGCCTGCGGGCCTCGGGTTGGGTTGCCGGTCGTCACCGCTCCTTGCGGACAGGCTCCGACAGTGTCCCGCTTGAACTCATCGATCGCCGAGCGGATCATCCGCAGCGTTTCCCGCAGCCGCACTTCCTTTTGCCGCTTGTACGCGTTTTGAGCCAGCGGTACCGTTCCCATTACAAGAACGGCGAGGACCGTTAGCGTGACGATCAGTTCGAAAAGCGTGTAACCGCTCTCCGGCCCTCTTGAATTGGTGAAACGCGTGCGCATCTGCTATTTGATGATCGAAAGGCTTCGGCCGTCGGCCGCGATTACGTTCATCACATCCCGCTCAAAGCTCATCAATGCCGGGCCGTCCTGAAGGGCCTCGATCTCGATGATCGCCAGCGTCCCGCTCGAACGGAACAGCTCGCCCGAATCACCGCGAAGCGATACATATAGCTTGCCGTTCTGGTTAAGGAACGGAGCCGCCGGAGTTGCCGAACGCGGCCCAAATACCTCGCCGAAGATGACCGAACGGACCGCGATCCGCTGTTCATCGAACGAAAGCCCAAGCACGGCGGAATTGAACGAGCCGGCCGCCTCGATCATCACCGGGATCCGGTAGATCTTGCCCATCTCGAGGCTCGGGACGTCCGCCCCAAAAGTGATCCTTGCCTCACGCTCTCCGATCGCGGACTTGCTTGGCTCAGTTTGCGTGACGGCCTTCGCTTCGGTTATCGGAGCAACGGTATTCGCTGTTTGACGAAGGTTTAATTCCGCCGGACTTGTATCAATCCGACGCAATGCCGGAACATCGGACGTGGGCGTTGCTTCAGTCCGTGGAGTTTCAGCAGCTACGGCGGTTGAAGCCGTGTCATCAGCTTGCACCGCCGGCAATGCGGAGCGAACGTAGTTCGGAACATCGGTCACGTTCTGATCCGGAAGCTGGACGTCCGAATTCTTCGGCAACCGCCTGACCGACGCGAGATATTCATCGCGCTCTTCCTGAATCAGCATCGCCTCGAGCGAGCCGCCGGTCGGCGTTGCAACACTTCCCGTGGGCCGTTCGACCTCGTCGTCCGGAACGATGGCAGGAGCACGAATAACACGCGGCGTGACCGCAATGACGATATCCACTTGCCGATTCTCCTTGGTCGGTGCGGTGAAAAGCCGACCAAGGATCGGGATCAGCCCGACCAGCGGCAGGCCCGAACGCCCGCGTGACTCCACGCCCTGGGCAACACTCGCAAGCAGCAAGGTCTTGTTGTTCTGCACGCGAGCAGTTCCCTTGATCGTCCGCTCGGTAAAGACCGGATTATCAAACGTTCCGCCGGCAACGTCCTTTGATTCGATTTCCATCTTCACCTGGACGTCCTGATTAGGAAACACGATCGGCTCGAACTTCAGCGTCAGGCCTACCTGTTCATAGTTAATAACATCGCCGACAAAGTTGTTGTTCGGATTCTGCCCGCCCGTGTTCTGTATCGGAGCAAAAGAGGCCGTACGTACCGGCACCCGCTGCCCGATCCGGGCGGAGGATGACTCGTTGTTGAACGCATGTATCTGGGTCGAAGCAAGAAGCTTCGTATTAGTTTTCGTTTGCAAGGCGGCGATCGTGCTGACCGGCAGCCCGATCGCAAGGCTTGCCGATCCAATGTTCGGGAATCGCATCCCGTTCGTGATATTTCCGGTCGTTCCGGTTCGGGCAAATGGCAGCCCGACACCTCCGAGGTTCAGCAGGGTCGCATTGTCGCCCGCCGTTCCGATCTGGTTACCGAACTGCAGCAGGTCGTTCTTGTTGACCTCGTAGATCGCCACGTCCATAACGACCTCGGCACGGTCTTTATCGAGCGACTGAATCAGCTTCCCGATCAGCGCGACGTTCTCTGCCGTATCTCGCACGGTTACGCTATTGGTAGCCGCATCTTCGAGCACGATGGTCTGCGTACGGCCCTGCTGTGCCGGGATCGCCGTTTGGATAACAGCCTTTATATCTTTCGGGCTCGCATTCGCAAGGAAAAATGTTCTTAAGACAAGCTGCTGGAGAAGTGCTCGCCGGGCATTGTCGGCGACCAATATCGTCCGCGGCCCGACCTTCTGAAAGAAAAGATTTTCCTGCAAAAAGATGTAGTCAAGAGCACGAGCGGCAGTCACATTCTTGAGCTCGATGCGAACAGTCCGCGTCGCAAGCTGCTGCGATCCCGTATCGAAAAGCACGTTAAGGTCGAGGTCCTTCGCGAGTTCGCGAATAATGAACTGAAGATTAACGCCGCTCGGGAACGGCAGGTCTCGGAGCTTCTCCATCTGCTGCGGAAGCTGAAATCCCGGCGGCATCGTCGGGTCGCCTCCGGTCTGAACCAGCCTCACATCTCCCTCGGCCGGCTTCTTCGGCCCGCCCATTGCTTCCTCTTGAAGCCGGACCATCCGTGCCATCTCGGAACGCGCAAGTTCATTCACAGGGTCAAACCCGTACGCCTTGCGGAATGCTATATAAGCCCCTTCATAATCCTTTTGCTCTGCCAAAAGCCGTCCGCGTTTCATGAACATCTGCGAAGCGTTAAACAGTGCCCGCTGAAGATGGAGGCGATACTCCGGATTCTTCGGATTTTCTGCAACGGCCAACGCGAACGCTTCCGCCGCCTTGTCCCATTCTTCGGCCACCTCGTGCCTCATACCTTCCTTGAACTTCTTCTTCCCGTTTCCTGAGGCAAGAGCCGGAACAGGTGCGAGCAAGGCAAGCAGCAGCAGTAATGTAATAGGTGCACGAAGGCGAGCTAAAGCATTGATTCTTCTCATCTTTTGTTCCTCGAACGGGCCGCCGAAAGTGCGACCGTCCTGTTTACACGAAAGCGGGCGAAAAAAGTTCCATTTTCGGGCACGGCCCGTGAAATGGCCTTCCCGAGATTTTCTGCTTTAATGCCCGAAAATGCAAGAGTTAAGTGGTCTGAATGTCGGCACTGGCGGCCGTCCGCTCGGCAGTCAGGTTATCAAGCGCCCGCCGGCTGATGACCGTAATAACTATCATCGCGGCGATCGTCGCGGCGATGCCGAATGCGAGGAAAAGAACGTCTCCGCGATCCTGAAGGTCGAGTTCGGAAAGGCCGGATCCGACAAAAACAACGGCCGCCGACCGAGGAAGCATTCCAAAAAATGTACCGATAAGATACGCATAGACCGGAACTCGCGCCGAAGCCATCAAGAAATTGGTGAGCGAGAAGGGCATTACCACGGAAAGCCTTAAAAGGAAAATGATCGAAAGCGTCCGGGCGGGGCTTTCCCGGAGCAACGCGTGGTAAACGGCAGCCGAACGCGGATGCTTTTCGATGATGTCCGCAAAACGCCGTGAGCCGATTTTTCGATAGACTAGAAATGAGAGAAAAGCTGCGCCAAGGATACCAGCGATTAAAACAACAATTCCCGGGAAAAAGCCGAAAGCAAAGCCGCCGACGATCCCGATGACATTGGTCGGGAGAAGTGAAAGCCCGCAAAAGGCCACAACGCCCAGGAAGTAAAGGGCCATTCCGCCGATCGACTCTGCCTTAAGCCAGTTACCGACGGGCACAAGGAACGCGATAAGGAGTGTGCTTCCGAGCACAGGCAGAAACGCCGCAACGAATGCCATCGGCGTCAGATGCCCCAGTTCCTTGAGAACCTTCTTTATTCGATTAAGTAAGGCTGTAATCGCGACCTCCCGAGGCCCTGTCCGCTCGCAGAAGTGAACGCCGCAGAACGTCAAGTGCTGCCTGGCTTGCACGCCAGCGAATAATATACCTGTCGCCCGGCAGAACAATTCTCACCGAACGCACGCCGCCCGCATTGGCGATCCCGATAAAAACTGTCCCGACCGGCTTTTCTTCCGAACCGCCTCCGGGCCCGGCTATCCCTGTAACAGAAACCGCATGGTCGGCACCCGATCGTTCGAGCATTCCCGCCGCCATCGCTTCCGCCGTTTCCGCGCTTACCGCGCCGTGGGTCTCGATCGTTTCAGCCGGAACACCAAGCACCCGAGTCTTGGCGGCGTTCGAATACGTGATCGCCCCTTCAAGAAAATAATCCGAAGAACCGGCGACCTCAGTTACGCGCCTGCCGATCAACCCGCCGGTGCAGCTCTCAGCAAGAGCCAGCGTCTGATTTCGCTCCCGCAGCAACCGGCCGACGACCTCTTCCATCGCCTCGCCGCTGGTCGAAAACACCGCATCGCCGAGTTCGGCAACGCTTCTGTCAACGAGTTCGTCCAGCACCAGGTCCGCAGATGCGGCGTCCTCGGCACGAGCATAAAAATGGACCTGCACCTCGGTCTTCGTAAAGAGCAAGGCCGTCCGCACATTTTCGTACTTCTGATAGATCGGAGCGATCTTTTCATCCACCGCAGATTCGCCCAGTCCTGCCACCATCAGCACTCGCCGCCGAACGATCATTCCATCGCCGAGCCTTTCAAGCCGCGGCTTTACGTGCGTCTCAAACATCGGCTGAAGTTCCCGAGGCGGCCCGGGAAGCACGACGAGCGTTCGGCCCGCGTCCTCGACGAAAAGCCCCGGAGCCGAGCCATTCGGGTTCGCCAGCGGCTCTGCACCTTCGATCACATACGCCTGCCGGACATTTATCTCCGGCATCTCGCGGCCGAATCGGCGAAATCGCCTGCGAAGCTCCGCCTCAAGCTCTGGGCGATGAACAAGCTCGCGGCCGAGTGCTTTTGCGGCGACCTGCCTGGTAATGTCGTCTTCGGTCGGCCCGAGCCCGCCGGTCGTTATCACTACATCCGAACGCTTCAGGGCGTCCTGGATCGCCTCTTTAAGGCGCGGTTCATCATCGCCGACGATCGTCTTCAGCATCACACTGATACCGATCTCGCCTAGCTTTTCCGTCAGCCAGAGGCTGTTTGTGTCCGTTTTCTCGGGTGTCAGAAGCTCCGACCCAACGGCTATGATCTCCGCGCTCCGCATGTGAGGCTAGTCCTTGTATATTTCCACGACCGGTTTACCCTCGGCATTGATATACGCGCGATACATCCCTTCGGAATTGAATGAGACGCCGATATTGCCGAATTTGTCGATCGCAACAACGCCGCCGTCGCCGCCAAGCTTCTGCAGCTTCGTCTTGATCACAAGGTCGGCCGCCTGCTGAACCGTCATCGCCCGGTACTCCATCAGCGAAGAAATGTCGCGGGCGACCGAAAGCCGAATGAAGAACTCGCCCCAACCAGTTGCCGAAACGGCACAGGTCGCGTTGTTGGCGTAGGTGCCAGCACCAATGATCGGCGCGTCGCCAACGCGGCCAAAGCGCTTGTTGGTCATCCCGCCGGTCGAAGTTCCCGCCGCAAGGTTACCGTCCTTATCGAGAGCGACGGCACCGACCGTCCCGAATTTGTTCGCCGGCTTCTCGGCCTCGGTCAGCTTGCCGTGGTCTTTGCTCTTCTCTTCTTTCTCCTTTTCTTCTTTCAATATCCTTTGAAGTGCGTTCCACCGTGATTCGGTCCAAAAATATTTCGGATCGACCAGTTCCATCTTCTGCTGTTCGGCAAACTTTTCGGCACCGGCCCCGACCATCATCACGTGCTCGCTTTTCTCCATTACCGCCCGGGCGAGAGTGATCGGATTCCGGACCCGCGTCAGGCCCGCTACCGCACCTGCACCGAGCGTCTTGCCGTCCATTATCGAGGCATCGAGTTCGTTCTTACCTTCATTCGTAAACACGGCGCCCTTGCCGGCATTGAAAAGCGGCGAATCCTCGAGTATCCGTATTGCGATCTCGACCGCGTCGAGGCTAGACTTACCCGCCTGCAATGCCTTGTAACCGGCCAAAACGGCTTCCTCAAGTTTTGCTCGATATTCTTTCTCGCGTTCCGGCGAGAGCGAACCTCGCGAGATAACGCCGGCTCCGCCGTGGATCACAAATCCGAGCCGCGGATTCTGCGGCCCCTGAAGTTGCTTCACTTCAGTTCCTGCTGATTTCTGTGCAAAAAGAATGGTTGGATTGAGTAAGAGAACTGCGACGAACAGGTAGCCAATAAGTCTTTTCATTTTGATCTTCCTCGAAAGTTTAAGTGCACCCAGATTACCACATCATCTGCGCAACTTTCCCTTTAACTCCGGAAGTTCGGCAAGTTGTTCGGCCTCTAGGATGCACCACGGTGAAAGCTCTGTATCGGGCCGACGGGCTTCGGCCAGGAACTCGTCCCACGGCTGCCAGCGGACGGCCGCAACCTCTTCCGGGTTCGGCCGCGGCTCTTTGTCCGTAAAACCGATGAAGACCGGGCAGATCTCGTTCTCGACGATGCCGTTCATCTCGGCGATATACCTGAAATCGGGCAAAGCGAGTTTTAGATCGATACCGGAAAGCCCGAGTTCATACTTCACCCGTCGCTTCGCCGCTGCCGCAACCGTCTCGTGAAGCATTACGTGGCCGCAGCACGAATTTGACCAAACGCCGGGCCAGGTCATTTTCCCGAAGGCTCTTTGCTGGAGCAGGAGTTCGCCCTTTGAATTGAAGAGAAACACCGAAAATGCTCGGTGGAGTTTAGTGTAGCCATTATGGGCAATAAGCTTCTGCTCGGTCCGAACAGGTTCGTTGTCTTCAGTTACCAAAACGACCATGTCGTCAAACCGGTAATGGAAACGGCGATAAATGACGACCATCCCAAAGACCAGCAGCATACCAAGCAGTGCCGGCTCCTCCATCGAGGCAAAAAATGCAAAGGCCGTCCAGAAAAATATGGTGAAGATCGAACTGATCGAAAGCTGGACCGGCGCCGGCAATAGTGGCCTGAAGCGTGCGACCATTACCTCGATAAGCACAGCTCCGATAAATCCCGAAAGCAGCCATCCAGCAAAATTGGACCACGGCACGCCGTAGAACCAACCGCCCTCGGGATACTTCCAGAACCCAAGATAGACCGCGCCGGGGTCGAGCACGACATCGAAAAGCGTCAAAAGCACCGGGACCAGGATCAATCGGGCAATTCGCGAACCGGAAATATTCCTCGCGATCGCATACGCGCCGAGTGCAAGCGGCGTCCATGCAAAGGCAACGGTCCACGGTGCGAAACCGAAAAGCCGGTGACCAAGGTGCTCGGAATAAGCAAAATGCCCGTAAGGAAACCCGGTAATGATAGCCGAGGTTTCGATCGCTAGAGCGTAAAGCCCAAGCACGCCAAAAAAGATCGCTCCGTCCCGCCAGCCGAGCCACCTTCGTAATGCCCAAAGACTCGGGAGGGCAAACACGACGATGTTTATCGGCGAGATGTACTTCGACCACGGCGGCATCGGCACATTCGCCATAAAAAATGCCCCGACCGCCAGAACAAGAGCCGCAGCAAATGCCCAAATGGTTTGTCTGTGAATGTTTCCCACCGCTAAGATATACTCGCCATGTGTCACAAGTACGTCAAGCCGACTATTTCCTGCGAGTCAGCAGACCGAGATTTTGGATCTATGTATTTGGTCCGTATCTTGTGGGCCTAGCCGCCGCCATATCTTCGCCCGGCGAACTCCACAGCCTGCCCGTGCTGATATACGGACTCTATTTTCTTATTCCCGCAAATCTGCTCATTTACGGCATAAACGACATTTTCGATTACGAAACCGACCGCCTCAACCCTAAAAAGACCGATTACGAAGCAGTCGTTACACCCGAAAAGCGGCGGCCGCTGGCGGTTGCGATCCTCGCGACGAATTTACCGTTCCTTGCTGCTCTGCCGATCCTTTGGCCAGCAGCAATGCTCGCGATGAGCCTGTTTCTCTTCTTTTCGGTCTTTTACTCCGCCCCGCCGATCCGGGCAAAGACGAAACCGATACTCGACTCCGTCTTTAACGTTCTCTACGTTTTCCCCGGAGCGGTCGCTTATCAACTTGTCATCGGCGAATTCCCTCCCGTCGCGGCCATCGTCGCCGGCGGACTTTGGACAATGGCTATGCACGCCTATTCCGCGATCCCGGACATCTCCGCCGACCGCGAAGCCCGGATCGCGACCGTTGCTACGCTCCTCGGCCGCAATGGAACGCTTCTCTTCTGCCTCGCGATGTATCTCGCCTCGGCTGCACTTGCGTTCTCGTTCATCGGCTGGGCCGCCGTCGTACTTGGAGCGATCTTTGCCGCGATGATCGTTATCTCATTCGCATCGAGCGAAGACGGCGGTATTTTCAACGTTTACCGACGGTTTCCGCTTGTAAATGCGGCCGCAGGGTTTCTGCTTTTTTGGTACATCTTCGGTCCAAAGGCTTTTTAGATTGAAGTGAGCGGTTCCGCCGTCTTTATCCCGTGGACTCGCTTATAAACGAGCTCGGCGCTGATCAGGCAGATTTGCGTCCCGATTCCCGGATTGGTTCCGGCACCGACGTAAAACAAATTACTCACCTTCTTTGAGCGGTTGTTCGGCCGGAAGATCGCCGTCTGCCAGATAGTATGGGCAAGGCCGAGCGCAGTTCCCTTGAAGCTGTTGTAATCCTTCAGGAAATCCTCGACCGTGTATATCCGCATATACTCGATCTTTTCCCGTAAACCCTCGAGGCCCATCTCGCGTTCCATCCGCTCAAGGACGTGGTCGGCATATTCCTGCTTGCGCTCATCGCTGATATCAAGCCCGGACGCGATCGGCACCAATACGAAAAGATTCTCTTTGCCTTCAGGAGCGACGTTCTGATCCGTAACCGAAGGTGCACAAACGTAAAGCGAAGGCTCGTTCGGCAGCTTCGGGTCCTTGTAGATCTCATCGAAGTTCTTCCGCCAGTCGTCGCTGAAAAGCAAATTGTGATGGATAAGCTGCGGCATCTTTTCCTTTACGCCGAGGTAAAGAATGAACGCCGAAGGAGCGAGCACCTTTTTGTCCCAGTATTTCTTCTTGTAGGTCTGAGATGACTCCGGCAAAAGCCGCGTTTCGGTGAATTGATAGTCGGCGTTCGAAATGACGATATCCGCATCGATTACCTCGCCATTCTCAAGCCGCACGCCGCTTGCCTTGCCGTTCTTGATTAGGATCTCGGCGACCGCCGAATTCGTCCGTACCCTTGCTCCGTTCTTTTCCGCAACACGAACCAGAGCCTTGATCAGCTCATAGAAACCACCCTGCGGATAGAATACGCCCTGATTGAAATCCATGTGCGACATCAGGTTATAGATGGCCGGAGCCTCGTACGGCGAGGTCCCGAGAAAGACCATCGTGTATTCCATCACCTGCTGCAGCTTTCTTGTCTTAAAGAACCTCGTGACGAAGTTGTGCATCTTCGAAAAGACCGAAAGCTTCTGCCCTTCGGTCATCACACGCTTGTTAAAGAAATCGAAGACGGTGTCGTAGTTCTTGTACATGAAGTGCTGCGTCGCCACCTCATATTGATACTCCGACTGTGCCAGATACTTCTTTAGCTTCTCCGATGAGCCCAGCTCGATGGCATCGAAGGTCCGGCCGTCCTTTTCGATGTCTGAATGTATCTCAAGCGTTTCCGGATCGCCCTGAAAGAAAATGCGGTATGAGGGCGTTAGCCGAACCAGGTCCAAATGGTCCTCGACCCGCTCGCCGAGAAGGCGAAAATAGTGTTCGAAGAGGTCCGGGGCGAGGTACCACGACGGCCCCATGTCGAAACGAAAACCGTTGGCCTCAAAGATATTTGCCCGGCCGCCGGCGTGCTCGTTCTTTTCAAGCACGGTTACGTCGTAGCCTTTCTTTGCAAAGAGGCCGGCGGTGCCGAGGCCGCCGATGCCGGCCCCGATTATCACTACTTTCTTATTCATAGACACCCGCAAGGGCTTTGAGGGATAGAACTATCTTCTGCTGCCGGTTGGTGCGAACGCGTCCGGCGTAAACGTTGTAGTTAGCACGTTCGATCTCGCCGAGGATCGCTTTGTATAGTACGTAAGAGATCTTGACCGCGAGCCGACCGCGCCAATGGAGCATCCGGATGCCCGGAAACGCCTCGCGATAGACCTCGCGATTTCGCTCGATCTGGAACCGCATGAAGCGCTCAAAACGCTCGTCGCGGACGCGGCCGGCGATATCATCGCGTGTCAGCCCGAACCGCGCCATCTCGTCCTCCGGCATATAAACACGGCCGAGGTTCTCATAATCCTCGCGGATATCGCGGAGGAAATTCGTTAACTGAAACGCATTGCCAAGCTTCTTAGCATATTCAAATGCCTCGTCGCTCGAATATCCAACGACACGCGTCACCATCAGCCCGATAACCGAGGCCGAGCCGTACATGTAGTCCTCAAGCTCTTGGTAATTCGCGTAAGAGAACTTCTCTTCATCCATGAACATCGAGCGGATGAATGCGTCGCAATCCGATTCGGGGATTCCATACTTGTGAAACTGCTTTACTATCGCGTGGAGCACCGCGTCGGACGATCCGCCCTGATGATAAGCCTGCTTAAAATCCGCGTACCAATCCTCAAGCCTACGGGTCGCAAGGGCGTGGTCCGAGCAATCTGGGTCGTCAACTATCTCATCCGGTATGCGGGCAAATGCGTAGATCGCATAGATCCCTTCGCGAACCTCACGCGGAAAGAACTGAGTAGCAAAATAGAAGCTCGTCCCGTAACGTTTCGTGATCGCCCGGCACTCCTCAATGCCCGCCCGGGCCTCGGCCAGTGCGTCACCGTTCACCGCTGTTTCATCACTCGTTCTTAGCATTGGAAGAGAGCCGATCGCGGCACCGACAGCGGCCACTCTGGCTCTAAAGTGTTTCATAACAGCGGTTTCGAAGGACTTTATCTTTCGGATTCAAGGGCCGGCGGGCCTTTCGGTTACATCGTCCGCAGCAGGTCGCGGACCATCTTCATGTCTTCCCAGACCTCTTTCTTCTTATGGGGGTCTCGGAGCAGGTATGCAGGATGAAAGGTCGGCATCACTTTGGTGCCGAAATAGTCGTGGAAGTGGCCTCGAAGCTTCGATATCGGCGTTTTCACTTCCAAAAAATTGTGAGCCGCGTGTGCGCCGAGCACGACGATGACCTTCGGCTTGATCACCTCGACCTCACGCAGCAAGTATGGCCGGCAGACGCTCGCTTCTTCGGGCAGCGGCTGCCGATTGCCCGGCGGCCGGCATCGATTGATATTGCCGATGAAAACCTCTTCGCGCTTTAGCCCGATCGCCTCGATTATCTTCGTCAGCAATTGCCCCGCACGCCCGACGAACGGCTCGCCTTTGATATCTTCATCCGCTCCCGGTGCTTCACCGACGAACATCAGTTCGGCGTTGAAGTTACCCGTGCTATGGACGATCTGCGTCCGGCCTTGAGCGTGGAGCGGGCACCGGGTGCAATTGCCGATCTCGGCACGGATGGCCTCGATGGTCTCTGCGCCTTCGCTGCTCCGGACGGACTGCGCAATTGTTCCGGCCTGTTCCTCAATAATCGGCTCGATCAGCTTTTCCTTCTTTATAACCTCTTGCTCCTTTGACTGAATCTCAGTGCGTACGGCGGGCTTTCGATTGGCCAGCGACGGCAAAGCCGCCATCCGCGAACCCGCCGGCCTCTGATCGCCCCTTGCTGCCTCGGGCTTTCTTGCTGGAATTGCGATATCAGGCGGCGGTGATTCCTTTACGACCGCGGGTGCCGCCGAAACGGTCGCCGGCGAAACGGCCTTCGAAACCGCCCGATTCTCTGCCGGTTTCCAATCGACCGCAAGAGAATCAACGCCGAGTTCCTTCAAATAGAGAACCTGTTCGCGAGCATCGCGGATGAGCGCTTTTGCTTCCTCTTGCATTTCGGACGGGATTACCTCAGTTTTACGATTTCATCGAGGATTCTATCAGCCAATTCTCTTTTCGGCATCTTTGGCAGGTCGATAGCCTCGCCGCCGCGGGTCAGGATGGTCGCAATGTTCGTGTCGGAATTGAACCCCGCACCCTCGCGAGTGATGTCATTCGCAACGACCATGTCGAGCCCCTTTTTTTCCATCTTAGAACGGGCGTAGCCGACAACATCATTTGTCTCCGCGGCAAAGCCGACGACGAGCAAACCATTCGTCCGGTTCCGTGCGACCTCGGCGAGAATGTCCGGAGTTTTCTTGAGCTCGAGCGTTAGCTGCTCCTTTCCCTCTTTTTTGATCTTCGCATCCGCCGCGTTGACCGGGGCATAATCCGCAACCGCCGCCGCACCAACAAAAACTGTGGCTCGCTCGAGTTCGCCCTTGACCGCGGAGTGCATCTCCTCAGCCGAAATTCCCCGCACGACCCTAACGCCTTCGGGCGGTTCGGCGGTCGTAACGCCGGCAACGACCGTCACCTCAGCCCCTCGGTCGCGAGCGGCCTCGGCCAAAGCAAAGCCCATCTTTCCCGACGAATGGTTCGAAATGAACCGCACCGGATCGATCGCCTCCCGAGTCCCGCCAACGGTGATCAAGATCCTTTCATCACGAAGATCGTCGTTCACCGCCGAGACGCCGAGACGCCGAGGATCATTGCTTTCGATAGATACACCTTTGTCGGGAAACGCTCCAGTACCTCGTTCTTCTCCGCGTCTCTGCGCCTCTGCGGTTAAGAGGCCAAGGGCCTGAGACACGATATTCTCGACATCCTCAAGCTTTCCCGTCCCGACCGTCTTGCAGGCGAGTTCACCTGCTATCGGCTCGACAAAATGGACGCCATCGGCACGCAGCCGTTCGATGTTCCGCTGAGTAGCGGGCTGCTCCCACATCGTCGTATTCATCGCCGGAGCGATCATAACCGGGGCCGTGCAGGCAAGATAGGTCGAGCTCAGAAAATCGTCGGCGATGCCATTGGCGAACTTGCCGATAATGTTCGCCGTCGCCGGGACGATCAGCAGCAGGTCAATATTTTGCGAAAAGTTGATATGTGCGATCGGGTCCGGATTCGCCGGGTCGTAGTCGTCCACGATCACATGCCCGCCCGTCAGCGCCCGAAACGTCAGCGGCTGGACGAACTCCGTCGCGTGCCGCGTCATCGCAACAGAGACCTCGCAGCCAGCCTTCTGCAGCAGCCGCATCACCTCGACCGCCTTATAAGCCGCGATCCCGCCGCAAACCCCAAGCCCAATTCGATAATTATTCATGATTAAATTGTTCAGCTTTCGCTTCTTCTCGTTAACAGGGCGAAGCATTCGATGAACCGATTTTCTGCGACGTATGAAATTATATACCGAACAGACCCGTTTTCGCGCTAATCTTATAATTCAGAGGTGCTTGTGATGTCGGTTCCAATTTCGACCTTGCGTCGTAACCTGTTTTTGGCAGTTTTTTACTTCGTCATCTCCGCCCAGTCGATTAGTGCTCTTTATGAAAATCCGGACTCGCAATCGAACCTCACTTTCTCTGGGGCCGTAATCGATATGACAGTGGTATGCAGAAAGGACGAACCGATCGTCCGGCTCGATCTCCTTATGCATCTCCACAATAAAACTAGCGAACCGGTCATCGTGTTCTATCCCTTCCGTTACGGCAAAACGATAGTTTTTTTCGGCAGCGGGCCTGTTGAGAACGATTCAGGTTGGGTGCGAGCGGTTCCCCTCGAATATCTTGGCGCTTTTGGTAATTCGCGCTGGAAGCTCGAAAGGCACGATCCCCTTGCCCAAAACGTTCGGTTCTGGCGAGACCAAGTGGAAGCTCATCGCCGACACGGCGGTTCCCGTCCATTAAACGGTTTTGTTGTAATTGACTCCGGTCGATATTTGGAGTTTAGACTTGATCTACGTCTCGACGAAGGTTTTCGAATCAGTAGGACCGGCGATAAAAGCAAGAAGGGTTGCCCAACATACGATCCGGACGAACTCGCTGCGTCCTATTGGATCGAACCGATGAATCCGGCAATGCACGTTCTATATCAGCTTTCGCTGAAAGGTTACGAAGGAGGCGAAGGACTTTTGCTAGACCTGAGGAGAACTTGGAAAGATTCCGGAAACCTACACCTGGATAGTGGCGATGAGATTTCGTATAGATCAGATCCGATCCTCTTTCCCGATACAAAACCGAAGGGCCAGTGATTTGGGTAAACAATGCAAAAACGCGCCTTGCCGCTCTATATATCGTGGAGCCGCGGTACGTGGGTAACACAACTAGAAAAGCCGAACTTTTCCTCAAATAGACAGGCACAGTCCGATTCAACTTCCGCGGTATTCGAGTGAAAAAATTTTACTACACATCCGAACCGCCTCCGTGCTAAAATCACCGGACAGTCCGACGGAGGTTCCCATATGGAAAGAAAACTGAAGTTTCTTGTTGTCTTTTTCTCAACCTTCGCGATCGGAGTGACCGCCTACGGCTTTAGCCTTTTGGCAGCCCTAATGTGGGAACTCGAAGCAGATGCTGCCCGCAAGGCCCAGATAGAACGACTCGAGATCGTTACCGAAAAACCGACAACGCCCGACGACTTCGTCGCCGAGTTCTCCGATCTACCCGAACTCGATGAACGTACTTTCCCGGAATGGAAGCCAAATCTACTGGATCTTTGGGATACCGAGGGTACCATTTCGGACATCGATTACGACGTAAAGACCGGCGAAAGATGGCTCGTCCTTGCCAAGAACAAAGAGAGGTACGTTTTCCAATACGCCGCAGCTCAACGCATTAAGAAAAAGTCAAAAGAGGGCTTCGACAGCGGCATGTTCGACATCCGCTTCAGAGTAGGCGGCCGTGAGGTGCTTGCTGCGAAAAGGGTTCCTGGCTTAAAGCCCGGCCCCGTGAAGGTTGCCTACCAAAGACGCCGGGCGAACGAAATGGATGAGGCTCAGTTGATGAATGGCTCACTTAAACTCGGCACCGTTCGCGAATTTAACTTAAATGGCACGACTTGGCGACTTCGCGTGACAACGGGACAAACAAGATCAGGTGTCCGGGTCGGGGTCCTGGCTCTTAGCGACGGTAGAAGTGAAAGGATCGTTGATTACTCTGGCTATTGGGAACAGACCGGTATTGATCTTGGCAATGTTCTGTTGGCTGGCGACCTGGATAACGATGGAAAACTAGACCTCTATTTAGAGAATTCTGCCGCAGAAGAAAGTAGCTACACGATGCTCTATCTTTCATCGCATGCTTCGAAGGACGAACACGTTCGTTATGTAGCGAGCTTTACTTACGGCGGCTGTTAAGTTGAACGGCAGTTTCGGGGAAATGATCGGTTCAGGCACGATTTGGAGGCATCAAATGAAGACCACCTACAAGAAGGCATGCACGCTTCTGATTTCCGTTTTCATTACGTTGTTCAGCTTTTCAACTGCAAAAGCACAAGACACAAATAAGTCAAAGCTCGTTCTTCGCGGTATCGCCCTTGACCCGGGTACTCCGTACGTTGAGGATGGCCAAGAGTTCAATCAGCGAACGATAATGATGGAGTTCATTAATAACAGCGACCGGCCGGTGATCCTGATAAACCCAACATTAGCTTTCGGAACGGGACTTCTGAATACGGCTTTCTTTTTTCGCGTGTGTGGCCCCGACTATGAGGGCGGCTGGGATCTGAGTGCCTTCAAGATTCCGGCTAAGAACCACAAGAAAAATCTAGCGCCGTTCAGGGATTTTGCTTCAGACTTTGACCGTGACCGGCCTCCACCAAACCTAACAACGATCGTCGAGCCTGGAAAATCATTCCGATTCGAGGAGTCCATCGCCTATCCGATCATCAGCCATAGTTGGTTGACCCCGATCCACCCGGCCGTCAAAGGTGATATACCGAAGAATACCTGTTCAAACACGGATCGACCGGATTTTTTCGTTCTCGAATACGAATTTTCCTTCTTGCCATACGTGGAAGACCCGGATTTTCTGGAAAAACTCAGCACACGCTGGCGCCGCTTCGGCGATCTGCCAGTGGGAAAGAACGGCACATATTACTTTTTCTCTGAACAGATACCCTTTGACAAGTAAACCAATGGGGTGACGAAAATTATGAAACGCTGGGCAATCGGATATATCGCATTTCTGGCGGCTCTTTTGGTCGGGAGTCTTGCGGCTTATTTCCTCAACATTAACAACGTCGCTCTTAGCGAAACTGGTGCGAGCGGCGGACCTTCCCTCGCAGTCGATAATTCGTCTGAAGAAAAACCCCAACTAAATTCAGGGGAAAGCAAGGACGATTACGTCGAGTACTTTGCTGACGACAAGCGAATTGGTCGGCAGCGAAAAAACAAGGTTGAAATGAGGTGCATTGGTCGCGGAAGCAATAAGACCGCCGATATCGACTTCCTTTCGAGAACAAAAGACGGCAGCTGGATAATACGCCAGTCGTTCAAGTTGACGCGAGATAATCTCATGGACTGTAGCCCCGAGATAAAGGACTTTAACAATGACGGATTCGGTGATTTAACTTTTGTTTCAAGCACAGCGGCCCGCGGGGCAAACGAATTAAGAACACTTCTCATTTACGACCATAGTAAAGACGAACTTGTTCACATCAAGAACTCGGCGGAGTATCCAAATTTGGAATACAACAAAAAGCTTGATTGTCTTGATTCGTGGATGTTTCACGGTTCGACCAGCACCGTCTTTCTTCGGCTTGAAGGTGACGAACTTAGGGAGTTTGCAAGTGTGGATACCGGTGCAGAGCTAACCGTCCGTATTTTGCGTCGTGATCGCTGGGTTGAGACCTACAGGCGTAAAATGAGCTTAGACGACGTTTACACAAGATATTCCACCTACGACCCGCCGAGGCCATGAAATGAGGTTTTCCTTGAAATTAGCTTTGCTATGCGTATTGTTGTCAATTGCGGTATGCTCAACGACCGGGCTTGCAAATCCGAAGCTGAAATTATCTGGAACTGTTGTAAGTATCGATGTAGGCTGTGCGTACGAAAGGCCTTACGCGGCGGTCACTTTATTGATGCAGTTTTACAATTCCGGCGATGAGCCCGTTATTGTCCTAGAGCCTAACCATGCCTTCAAGACGCGTGTCCGTTTCTCGTCAACTTTTCGGGTAGGCGAGGAAGAATCAATCAATGGTGAGGTCCTAACGTTTGATCCATATCTGGATGATCCGTTTGGTACCGCAACCGCTTTGGATTATGACCGTTTGCAAGACCTGATACGTTTATTCACGAAAGCGTCAACGGCGAAAGATTCGAGGCCATCAGACGGATGGCAAGTGATCCAGCCTGGAGCATTTCGAGAGTTTCGCTCATTAATTTTAGTTCGCAACGGGTTCAAGTTTGTTAACGACTCGAACAAAACCCCCGCGAAGTGCGACCCGACAGATTACAAAGCTTATCCCGAACATGCCTCGTTTAAGGTCGAATATTTCCTCTCATTCAAGAAGTACAAAGAGGGCGAACATCTATTCTTCGCACTTCGTGATGTGTGGACTCCGCACGGTAACCTATTAGTAAATGAGGGCGACATTTCGTATTGGACGGAGACGATCTTGTTTCATAATGTCGAATAATCCAAATCGCGATTTACCTCGCGCATTCTCTTCCAAAACCATTTACACCGGCAAGGTCTTTGATATCCGCATTGATCGGGTGCGGGAGGGTGATGTTGAGTATGACCGGGATATTGTTGTCCACGGCGGGAGTGCGGTGATCTTGCCGGTGTTTGCGGATGGCACGGCGGCGCTTGTTCGGCAATATCGCCATGCGGCGGGCGAAACGCTTCTTGAACTCGCCGCCGGGACGCTCGAATCCGGCGAAGACCCGCTCGAAGGAGCCCGCCGCGAACTCGAAGAAGAGATCGGCGTCCGTGCCGAAACGATCGAAAAGCTTACCGAGTTTTTCGTCTCGCCCGGCTTTCTTACCGAAAAGATGCACGTCTTCCTCGCCACCGGCCTTACCGAGGTCGGCCAAAAGCTTGAAGAAGACGAGATCCTGACCATCGAACGCCATTCCTTCCCTGCCCTGCTTGAAATGGTCGATCGTGGCGATATCCGCGACGCAAAATCGATCGTCGGCATCCTGCTCGCCGCCCCGCGTTTCCGCACTTGACCTTGACAACCTGTTTAGATACTCTAAGGGTTCGCTTTTTTGCGAAGAACGCTATCAGTGCAGGCTGTTATGAGTACATATTTTCCTAGCGGAAAGGGTTTGGCTGAGTCCAAGAAATGGTTCGTTGTAGATGCCAGCGGCAAGACCGTCGGCCGTCTCGCGACCGAAGTGGCTCGCATCCTCTCCGGCAAGAACAATCCGGCATACACGCCGTTCATGGACATGGGTGACCACGTAATCGTGATCAACGCCCGCAACGCCGTTTTCAAGGGCTCCAAGAACGACCAGAAAATGTATCGCCGCCACACGCTCTATCCGGGCGGCCTCCGCGAGGTTTCGGTCAAGGATATGCTCGAGCAAAAGCCCGAGCGGATCATCGAGATCGCCGTCAAAGGCATGCTCCCGAAGACCAAGCTCGGCAAGGCAATGGCAAAGAAATTGAAGGTTTACGCGGATGCCGATCATCGCCACGCCGCACAGAAACCAGAAGTTGTGGAGATTGTAACGAAATAACGGCTTGGCCGCGGTCCTGCTGACCACCGGCCACTGACAACCGACGACTAATACAATGGCAGATATTCAGTATTACGGCACCGGCCGCCGCAAAACCTCTACCGCTCGCGTTTACCTTCGCCCCGGCTCGGGCGCGATCAAGGTCAACCATCGCGACTTTGAGAATTATTTTCCGAATGAGGCCCTGCGGATGATCATCCGTCAGCCGCTTAGCCTCACCGATACGATCGGCAAGTTCGACATTCTCGTAACGGTCGATGGCGGCGGACAGGCCGGCCAGGCCGGAGCGGTTCGCCACGGCATCACGCGTGCCCTTATGGAGTTTAACGCCGACCTTCGCCCGACGCTCAAGAAAGCGGGCCTCGTTACCCGCGACCCGCGGCAGAAGGAACGCAAAAAGTACGGACAAAAAGGAGCCCGTAAGCGGTTCCAGTTCTCGAAGCGTTAGTGAATAGTGAATTGTAAATCGTAAATAGAAAAGCGAGCACCGCGAGCTATTCACAATTTACGATTCACGATTGACGAACTTTTAATCCATCGCCGGAACTCCTTGGTTTATCGATAAGTTTCCGGCGAGTACATAAACCAGAAAATACAGGAGATATAAGTTTTGGCTACAGTTACGATGAAAGAACTCCTTGAAGCAGGAGTTCACTTTGGTCACCAGGTCCGCCGTTGGAACCCGAAGATGAAGGAATACATCTTTGGCGAGCGCAACGGCATTTATATTATTGACCTTCAAAAGACCCAGAAGCTTTTCCGCGACGCCCTGACTTTCGTTCAGGAATCGCTCGCCGAGCGGCCGAACCAGAAAGTGCTTTTCGTCGGCACCAAGCGTCAGGCGCAAGATGCGATCAAGGAGGAAGCCGAACGCTGTGAACAGTATTACGTCAATAACCGTTGGCTCGGCGGCCTTCTGACGAACTTCCAGACCGTTCAGAAGTCGATCCAGAAGCTCAAGGACATCGAGGCAATGCGCGAGGACGGCCGTTTTGAGATGCTGACAAAGAAAGAGCGTCTCAAGCTCGACCGCGAGCACGAAGGCCTGATGAAGAACCTCGCCGGCATCAAGGACATGAATGGCCTGCCGGATATGCTCTTCATCATCGACGTCCGCAAGGAAGACATTGCCGTCAAGGAAGCGAACCGGCTCGGCATCCCGATAGTTGCTGTCGTTGACACGAATTGCTCGCCTGAGGGCATCGACCACGTCATTCCGGGCAACGACGACGCCCTGCGTGCGATCCGCCTATTTGCCTCGCGGATAGCCGATGCGATCCTCGAAGGCCGCCAGATCGGCACCGAAGGCGGCGTCATTGCTCCGCAACCGGTTGAAGAAGAAGCCGGTGAAGATCAGATCGACATCGCGGCAACGCTTGCAAAGGCCGGGCTTGCCGACCCCGATGACGACGATACGGTCGTAGAGGAAGAGGAAGAAGCGGTCTCGGCTGAGACCGATGCGGTCGCTGAGGCTACGGCAGATGAGCCAGCGACGGCTGAAACCGCCGCTGAGGAATCGAACGAAGCCGCAGCCAGCTAAGAAGACTAACACTTTTTATCAAGCGTGGCCGTTTCCTCTTTTGAGTAAGTTGGCTACGCTTTTTTTAACAGGTTCGGGGCGATCATTCGCACCGTGCAATTTTTCAAACGAACAGGCGGGTGGTTTCCCGCCGGATCTATTGGAGTTTAATAATGGCAGAGATCACAGCAAGTGCAGTCAAGGAACTGCGTGAAAAGACCGGGGCAGGAATGATCGATTGCAAGAACGCACTCGTCGAAGCAAATGGCGACGAGGCGGCTGCGATCGAGATCCTGCGAAAAAAAGGAATGGCGACTGCCGGTAAAAAGGCAGGACGCGTAACGGCCGAAGGCGTCGTCGGATCTTACATCCACATGGGCGGCAAGGTGGGCGTCATCGTCGAGATCAATTGCGAGAGTGACTTCGTCGCCCGCGGAGATGAATTTCAGCAACTGGTCAAAGATGTTGCGATGCATATCGCAGCCTCCGATCCGCGCTTCGTCAATCGCGATGAGGTTCCGACAGCCGAACTCGAAAAGGAACGCGATATCCTTCGCGAGCAGCTCAAGAACGATCCGAAGAACGCTAACAAGCCCGACGACGTTCTCGACAAGATCATCGAAGGCCGGCTCAACAAGTTCTTTGAGGAATCGGTCCTGCTTGATCAGCCCTTCGTGAAAGATCCGTCGAAGACCGTCGGCGAGCTCGTCACCGAGAAGATCGCTTCGATCAAGGAGAACATCACCATCCGCCGCTTTACCCGTTACAAAATGGGCGAAGGTATCGAGAAAAAGCAGGACGACTTTGCCGCCGAAGTGGCATCGATGGTCGGTTAAGAGTTGCGAAGTTGCGAGGGTTGCGAAGTTACAAGAAGTTAACTTCGAAACTTCGCAACTTCGAAACTTCGCAACTTTCGAGAACTATGAAACCCGTTTTCAACCGCATCCTCCTCAAGCTTTCCGGCGAGGCCCTCATGGGCTCGGAGAGCTACGGCATTGACACCAAGGTTGCCGAGGAGGTCGCCCGCGAGGTCAAAGCGGTTCACGACCTCGGTGTCGAGGTTGCCATCGTCGTCGGCGGAGGGAATATCTTCCGCGGCGTTTCGAAATCGGCCGGCAACATGGATCGGACGGCCGCCGACTACATCGGGATGCTGGCGACTGTGATGAACGCCGTCGTCTTGCAGGACGCACTCGAAAAGCTCGGTGTTTACACGCGGGCGATGTCGGCCATCGATATACCACAGCTTGCCGAGCCCTTTATCCGCCGGCGTGCCATCCGGCACCTTGAGAAGAAACGCGTCGTCATCTTCGCTGCCGGCACTGGCAACCCGTATTTCACGACCGATTCGGCAGCAGCCCTGCGTGCGTGCGAGCTCGGCGTTGACGTCATCTTTAAGGCGACCAAGGTTGACGGGATCTATTCGGCCGACCCGAAGATCTTCCTCGAGGCAGAAAAGTTTGACCGGATCACCTATCAGGAGGTCCTCGAAAAGCGGCTTAAGGTGATGGATGCATCCGCCATCTCGCTTTGCATGGACAACAACCTTCCGATAATGGTCTTTAACATGACCCAGCCGGGCAATATCATCAAAGCGGTCTGCGGCGACCTCACCGTCGGTACGCTCGTCACCAACGGCCAAGAAACCGCCACCGCTTGAACCACGAAAAAATTATGAGTGTTGACAGCGTTTTGAAAGATACTGCACCGAAGATGGAGTCCGTTGTCGAGGACTTCAAGCGAAAGCTCTCGAACGTACGGACCGGTCGCGCGACAGTCGGCCTGCTCGATACCGTCGTAGTTGATTATTACGGATCACCGACGCCGCTCAACCAGATGGCATCGGTCGCCGTGCCCGAGCCGCAGATGCTCACGGTTCAGCCTTGGGACATCTCGCAGCTCGGAGCGGTCGAAAAAGCGATCATCTCCGCGAACCTGGGGCTTAACCCCTCGAACGACGGTAAGGTGATCCGTCTTCCG
Organism: Acidobacteriota bacterium; assembly: GCA_019639135.1. Classification (GTDB taxonomy): domain Bacteria; phylum Acidobacteriota; class Blastocatellia; order Pyrinomonadales; family Pyrinomonadaceae; genus OLB17. The sequence continues at coordinate 54,572 of JAHBSL010000012.1, read as the reverse complement.
ATTCCGCCGCTCAACGAGGAACGCCGTAAGCAGCTTGCCAAGCAGGTCGGCGAGATCGCCGAGGAGCACCGCGTCGCGGTCCGCAACGTTCGCCACCATTCGAACGACGTGCTCAAGAAAATGCTTAAGGACAAAGAGGTCTCTGAGGACGACGAGCGTTTCGGCCTTGATGAGGTCCAGAAGCTGACCAATAAATACATCGCCACGATCGATGAACTTGCAAAGAACAAGGAACATGAGATCATGAGCGTTTAGTCATTTCAAACAGATCGCTTTTCGGGCCTCGCGAGAACAACTCGCGGGGCCTTTCTCTTTCTCGATGCCCGATTTTCGGTTATAGTGGTTAGCGTCGCAGCGTTCCTCGCTCACCGTTAACTGCTATGAAACGAACTATCCGGTTTGCCGCCTGCCTGGGGTTGATCCTCAGCTTTTTTATCAACGTCATCCCTTGCGGCCCCGGTTACGTGGCCCCGCTGTTTGATGTTCGGAAGACACCGGAGTTTCCCTATCGCGACTTCGCGGCCGGTAATCTCGGCATAGTGAAGCCGACCTTCACCCGCTCGGTGCTCTTTGTTGCTTATCGGTACCTGAACAACTTCGGCTTTACCCAGCCCGAGCAGGAAGCCCTGATGTCGCAATGGCGGGCCGAGTTTCGAAATCAAGGGCCCGACGACCGCGAAAACTTTGACGCGATAAAAGCTTGGGTCGAGGCGCGGAGGGCCGTCGTCGGCAAGGAAGAAAAAACGCCCCGCATCTATGCCGAGCGGGAATACGGCGGGTACGATTTCTTCCCGAACTGCGCCGTGAACGCGTTCGAAACGGCTACCGAAACACTTAAGGATCGTATCGCAAGTCACGGCTCCGAGGATGCGAACGTTAAAGAGTGGCTCGCCGGGCAGGACGCCGTTTTTTCCAACTGCTCGAGTGGTGCGGTCTCGCCTTCACCGGTCGCATTGTCAATGCCCGAGTGGCTGCAGAAAGACCGCGAATATCAACTCGCCGCCGCCGCCTTTTACTCGATGAAATACGACGAAGCGAAGGAACGCTTCGCCCGCATCGCACTCGATTTTCAAAGCCCGTGGCAGGAAACGGCCGATTACCTCGTTGCCCGAACGCTTATCCGGCAGGCAAGCCTCGGGAAGGATGGCGTCCGCTCGCGGGCAGCTCTCGAAGACGCCGAGGCCCATCTCCGCCGCTTTGCATCGGTCAGCGGCAAATTCAGCGAATCTTCCGAGCGGATGCTCGGACTTGTAAAGTACCGCCTTCGGCCCGAGGAACGCGTCCGCGAGCTTGCACAGCGGCTCTCGTCCGTTGGCGGAAATGCGAACCTCCGGCAGGACCTGATCGATTATCGCTGGCTGATGGACAAGTTCGAGCGCCAGGCACGCGACGAAGCCGATATCCGAGACCTTGAGCGAACACTTGGTGAAAAAGGCCTTCTCGCGGTCACGGACGAACAACTCGAAAAGCTGCCGTATGACGACCGATCTCTCGTCCGCCGTTACCGCGAACTTAGGAACCCCGGCACCGGCGACCCGGACGAAGAGGTATCTTCCGATCCCGGCATGCTCTCGATTCGCGTCTATGCCGAAGACTTCACCACGAACTGGAAGTTCAGCGTGCCGGTCGAGTCAACCGACGAAGAGGTTCTCGAAGCCGCTCGTGCCGCGATCGGCGAGGCGTTCAATGAGAAGTTGGCCGCTCGGGTCCTCGATGCAAAGCAGATCGCATATACCAACCGATTTCCCTCGACCGGCGGAAGCGACTACGAAGGCGGTTACTGGGGCGACCGCGAGCGCTCGCTCGACATCCTTCCCGAAATCCTTCGCGCTGATGAACTGACCGATTGGGTCTTCAACTATCAAATCGCAGGCGAGCAGTCTTATCTCTACTCGCTCGAACGCTTTAAGGCGACCTCCGCCCAGCACTGGCTGATGGCGGCGATCAGCAAGGCCGGAAAATCTTCGTTCGACGTAGGAACGCTCCTCGATGCTGCCGCCCGCGTTCCGCAGAGCTCGCCCGCATATCCGACCGTCGCGTTCAATCGGGCTCGGCTCGAGATCGAGCTCGGCCGCTCGGCAGACGCGGTGAAGACCGTTGACGCCGCACTCGCCGCCTCGGCTACGCTTCCTATCTCAAGCGTCAATCAATTCATGGAACTTCGCCAGCGGTTCGCGACCGATGCCGACAGCTATTTCCGCTTCGCCGCCCGCCGAGCTTACGCTTTTGACTTTAGCGGGTCGCTCGGCTCCGTCGATGAGATAATCGAAGAGCAGAAGAAGTATTACGACCCCGAATACAATAAAGATGGCCGCGAAGCATTTGAACGTGAGATCGAAGAACGCTACCGCCAGGAGCGGCAATGGCAGGACCGGGTAATGTTCGATTCGCGAACGACGATGGCGATGAACTATTATTTCCCGACCGTGCAAATGCTCTCCGCCTCGCGTTCGCCTGCACTGCCCGAATACCTTCGGTCCCGGTTCGCCGTTGCCGTTTGGACGCGAGCGGTCCTGCTTGATGATCAGCGGACGATGTCCGCGGTCTCCGGCACGGTCGCCCAATACCATCCGGAGCTTGCCGAGGGCTTGAAGTTCGTCGATCTGGCGGCTACACCCGCCGCGAAGCGAAATGCCGCCCTTTATGTGCTTGTCCGCAACCCGATCCTCTCGCCATTTATCGAGGATGGATTTGGAAAGACCGATAACAACGCCGATGTTTGGGACCTAAACGATTGGTGGTGCGAGCAATACGATGAGACCTACGATGAAGAGACGTCACAGATGGTTTCGCTCAGCACGCTGCCGAGGCCGGCGTTCATTTCTGACGCAGACGCGAAGCTCGCACTGGCCGAACGCGAAAAACTGAAAGCGATCGGCGACGCTCCAAAATACCTCGGCCGGCAAGTGCTTGCCTGGGCCGCCCGAGCCCCGAACGACCGGCGGGTTCCCGAGGCTCTCTACCGGATGTACACCGCAAACGGATGGTCGAAGTATGGCTGCGGAAATGATATGGACGTTAGAAATGAAATAGCGACACTGATGAAGCGCCGCTATCCGCGAGACCAATGGACCGCAAAGCTGATCGCCGAAGAGGCCGCCGAGAGCCAGTAGCCTCTACTGCTGCTGCGGTTCCTTGTTTTGCTGCTCCGCCTTGAACTTCTCAAGGTTTCGCATCATTTCCTGGCAGTTCCTGGTCATCTGCTCCTTATCGGCCTGGTTCTGTTCAATGTTCTTCCGAAACTCTTCTTTTATCCGGTTTAGCACGGTGGCCTTGATCGCCTTTGTGAAAACATCGTCATCGGGGTTATTGGCCTCGGCCTCGATGAACGAGATAACGGCATCGCATTCCGGAATGCCGGTCGTCTGTTCGCCAACGGCAACATCGACCGCCTTATCCGTGATCGTCTTGTCTTTGTCGCCCTGCGAACCCTGATTGGTCGAGGTGCCGCGTTCCGGTGCCTTTGACCCCGAGAAAGGATTCGATCCACACATGCACCCGAGCACCATCAGGAGAAGAAAGCTGCCAGCCGTTACCAATGCAAATTTGTTTTTCATTTCTTTTCTTTCGCTGCCGAGAGAGCTAACTTATTGACGTTGCCTAATTTTCGATTTGCAGATTCGCGTATTTTTCGATCATCTTCTTCTGCCCAAATCCGGGAAAGCTGACCGTAAGTTTAACATTATCGCCGGAGCCTTCCCTTCTCAGTACCAACCCGCGGCCGTATTTCTCATGCCGGACGTGGCTCCCGGGAACCAGGCCTTTTCCCTCTCCCGCAGATGCTTTATTCTGTCCGGCGTTGTATGCCTTCAGCTTGTCGAGCCCGGTGCTCGAACTTCGCGGTTCGCTCGTCTTTGGTCTCTCGTCTGCCGGCTCACTGTCCGGCTTAATGCCCCGTTTGTTGAAAAACTCTGCGATCGCTTCCGTGCTGTTGTACGTTTTTCCGGTATAGAGGTTCCCCGTTTTTCTCGGTGCCGGGCTGGCCGCGGCATAAGCACTACGCTCTTGGGGCCGCTTTCCACCCTGCGAATAGGAAAGCCACGAAGGCCCGTGCGAGACGTCCTCCACCAATTCGAGCGGGATCTCGTTCAGGAATTGTGAAGGCTCGGCCGCCATCTCTTCACCATATACACGCCGCCGCATTGCGTGCGTTATATAAAGCACCCGCTCTGCCCGCGTTATTGCCACATAGGCGAGCCGCCGCTCTTCCTCAAGCTCTTTCGGGTCGTTGATGCTGCGCGAATGCGGGAAAACGCCATCCTCAAGCCCGACCAAAAACACCACCGGGAATTCAAGCCCTTTTGCCGCGTGAACCGTCATCAACGTTACCGGCACGTTGCGGTCGAACTTGTCCGTGTCCGCGGTCAACGCGGCATGATCGATGAAGTCTCTCAGGCCCGTTTCGGAACCCGAGTCGTACTCCGCCGCGGCGTTGACGAGTTCCTCAAGGTTCTCAAGCCTCGACTCGGCCTCGTCCGTGTTCTCGCTCCTGAGCATGAAGGAATAGCCGGTATCGTCGATCGCCGCGATCACGGCGTCGGTCACCGAACGCGAGGTATCGACCGGATTCGCAACTCTCTCCCTCAGACCCTCGATGATCTTTCTGAAGGAGCGAAGAGCATCCTTGGCACGATTTGTGAGATTTACTTCCTCCGCTCCGTTGCGATCCGTCGCGACCTCGATGGCTTCCCATAGCGACCGCCCTGTGGCCCTTGCCGTCGCCGTAACCTCGTCAAGCGTCGTTTTGCCGATGCCGCGGGTCGGTGTGTTTATCACCCGAAGCAGAGCGATGTCGTCCGATGGGTTCAAGGCGAGCTTGAGGTAAGCGACGATGTCCTTGACCTCCTGACGTTCGTAGAACGAGAATCCGCCGACGATGTTATAAGTTATCCGCATCCGCCGCAGCGATTCCTCAAAAACACGCGATTGCGCGTTGGTGCGGTAAAGCACGGCGACCTTTGTGTTCGGATCCTCGCGAAGATGCTCCTCGATCTTGCCGGTTACGAAGCGGGCTTCGCCGTCGGCATCCATCGCCTGAAAATACATTATCTTGCCGCCCGAACGGTTCTCGGTCCAGAGCTTCTTTTTCTTCTGATTGATGTTGTTGGCGATGATCGCGTCCGCCGCGTTCAGTATGTTCTGCGTCGAACGGTAGTTTTGCTCTAGCAAAATGACCTTCGCTTCAGGATAGTGCTGCTCGAACTCGAGAATATTGCGGATGTCCGCCTGCCGGAACCCGTAGATGCTCTGGGCGTCGTCGCCGACCACGCAGATGTTCTGCTGAGCTTCGGTCAGGTATCTTATCAGCGAAAGCTGGAGCGGATTCGTGTCCTGATATTCATCAACGAGGATGTAGCGGTACCGCTGATTGTACTTCTCGCGGACCTCGGGCGACTTCCGCAGCAGCCGCACGGTCTTGATCAGAAGGTCGTCGAAATCAAGGGCGTTCGCCGTCCGCAGCCGCTCTTCATACATCCGAAAGACCTTCGCGGTCGCTGCCCGCTTTTCGTCGGTATGCTCCACCCGCGAGGCAAACATCTCGTAGTCCTCGCCGCGGTTCTTGGCCGTGCTTATCGCGGCACGGATCATCCGCGGGGCAAATTGCTTCTCGTCGAGGCCAAGATCTTTGATACAGGCCTTGATCACCTTTTGCGAGTCGTCCGTATCGTAGATCGTGAACGACTTCTTGTAGCCTTCGCCAAGAGCTTCGATATCGCGGCGAAGTATCCGCACGCAAAGGCTATGAAAGGTCGAAATTAGCGGGAGCGAATCGAGCTTGATCTCTTTCAGCAACCCGATCACGCGCTCTCGCATTTCGCCCGCGGCCTTATTTGTGAAGGTGACGGCGAGAATGCTGTGCGGCAAAACTCCTTTTTCCGCAATAAGATAAGCGATCCGGACGGTTATGACACGAGTCTTGCCCGAGCCCGCACCGGCGAGGACGAGCAAAGGCCCTTCGGTCGTTCGCACGGCTTCGGCCTGCTGTGGGTTTAGACTTGAAAGTAATTCCATTGATGATCGCCGAGCGGCGCCTTCGGTCTATTTGATGATCGACTGTAGGGCCTTGAACCGCTCGTCTCGCGAATCTTTGAGCATCTCAAAAAGGGCCATTTCTACCGAGGAGGACTTCGCTCCGGCCTCGAGCATTCGTGCTATCCCGGCTTGCCGGTCGTGCTCGAAACGCGAAGCGACCGCATCTCGGAGCAAGTGTACTTCGATGCCGTTCGCAAGCAGATCAAGGGCCGTCTGCATCACGCAGATATGAGTTTCGATACCGCAAAGCGCGACCGCCGTTATACCCTTCTCTTCGATCAGGCTCCGAAAACTCTCCTCGCCACAAGCTGAAAATGTAGATTTTTCAATGAACGGCACGTCCTCGCCGAGCGAGAAAAGTATCTCCTCGACCGTCCGGCCGAGCCCGGCGGGATATTGCTCGGTGACAAAGATTGGTGCTCCAACCGCCGCGAACCCGCGGGCAGCCATCGAGATCCGCGACGCGACCAGAGCGAGATCCGGGACAGCCGACCGGAATGCTTCCTGCACATCAACGATGAGCAAAGCCGTTTTCTCTCTATCCAGCATCTTTCTCCACCTTCGCCTTCTTTTCGGCCGCCGCATTCTCTTTTGCCGCTTCACGCTGGGCCCGCTCACGCATTTCTTTCTTATATGTCCGAAAAAAGGCCCATACGGCCACGACACAGATGATCAGGATCAGGATCATCATCGCGACGATAAAGTAGATCTCGGCGGTTGCGGAACCGGGCATACCTCAAGTTTAGGTCGCCGCTGAAAGCGATTCAAGTTTGTCTTTTCGTTTGCTGGTTTGTGCCTTTAGCTAGGCGGCAGATCCGCCGGAACAGGCTCGCCGAGACCTTCTCCGGTAAGCAGCTTGCGGTAGATCTCCGGCAGGACGCGGATCTTCTTTTTATCGTCGGTGACCAGGTGGTGCGTCTCGCCCTCGGCTATGAGGGTCGAATCCGCGACCCGAAAGACCTCGTAAACGAACCGAACCGAGCGGCTCCGAACCTCAGCCACGCGGGTCCTTATCGTTAGCAGATCTTCGTAGAATGCAGGAGACTTATATCGGACGTAGCTCTCGGCAACGACCATCAGTGCGTTGCCCTCTTCTTCCATTGCCTTGTAAGAGAAGCCTCTCGTGCGGCAGAGGTCGCTTCGCCCCTGTTCGAACCAGATCAGGTAATTGGAGTGATGGACTATGCCCATCTGGTCCGTCTCGGCATACCGCACCCGTATCTCGGTCTCGTGCCAGACGTCCATAAAAAAATTGGCTGGGAGACAGGGATTCGAACCCCGATAGCCAGAGCCAGAATCTGGAGTCCTACCATTAGACGATCTCCCAGCGTTACAAGTAATTTAATTAGCCACGCGGTCAGTTGTCAACTTCGCCTTGAAGTCTTTCGGTTTGATTGCTCTCGCTAGTTGGTGCAGTATAAAGGTTTACGTTGTGGACAAAGAGATACTTACAAACCGCCAGGCTTTTCACGAATACCATATCCTCGATCGGTACGAGGCCGGGGCTGTGCTCGTCGGCACCGAGGTCAAGTCGATAATGGCTGGCCGCATTCAGCTCAAGGATTCGTACGTTTCGATAAAGGACGACGAGGTTTGGCTGATCAATGCCCACATCTCGCCTTACTCACACGGCAACAAGCAAAACCACGAACCGCTCCGGCCGCGTAAGCTGCTGCTTCACCGCAAGGAGATCGAGAAACTCGAAAAGGAAACCACGCAAAAGGGTATGACCCTCGTTGTCACGGCAATCTACTGGAAGAACGGGCGTATCAAGTTCGAGATCGGGGTTGCCAAAGGCAAGAAACTTTATGACAAACGCGAAACCGAAATGCGGAAGACGGTCGAACGCGAAACGCGTCAACAGTTGAAAGAACGTTTGAGATAAGTTATAGATATTACAAGTATTTCTGGCTGCATAAAACAATTTTATAATCGAGGAAACGAATGGAATTTCAAGGAATCGGGTCAAAGTTCACATCGGCTTCTGTCGATGCACTAGCCGTTGTTGTATTTAAGGACGATAGCGCATCGGATGGCGTTCTGAAAGAACTTGACGCATTGACCGGCGGACAGGTCGCCGAAACTCTGAAAGCGAAAGAGATAAACGGCGGAAAGGGCGAAACGGCTCTTCTCCGCTTCTCAGCTAAGGGCGTTAAGGCAACGCGGCTTCTGCTTGTCGGGTGCGGCGAACGGGAAAAGTACAAGGCTTCGTCGGTATCGGTCGCTTCCGGCACGGCGGCACGTGATCTCCGTAAGCTCAATTTCAAGTCGTTCGCGTTCGATCCTCGAATTGAGGGCGACGCTGTAGAGATCGCTCAGAATGCCGTTCAAGGTGTCATCACCAGCCAGTTCGAGCTTGATAAATACAAGACGAAGGACAAGAACACCAAGGCCCTTTCGAAATTCGTCGTTTACGTCGAGGGCGGAAAGCCGGCAGATCTTAAGAAAGGCGTCGAACGCGGACAGATCATCGGCGACTCGATGAACTTCGCCCGCGAACTTGCCAATGAGCCGCCAAATATCCTTCACCCGACCGAAATGGCAAAGCGTGCCCAGGCGATGGCGAAAGAGGTCGGCCTGAAGTGCGAGATCCTCGATGAAGCAAAGATGGAGAAGCTCGGGATGGGATCGCTGCTCAGCGTGACCAAGGGCTCCGAGCAGCCGGCAAAGCTCATCGTCCTTCGCTATACGCCCGCTAAGAGCACGGCGAAGAAAGGCGACGTCATCGCACTTGTAGGAAAGGGCATTACCTTTGACACCGGCGGCATCTCGCTCAAGCCCGGCGAAGGCATGGACGCGATGAAGTATGACATGTCCGGCGGAGCCACGACCCTTGCCGCAATGCGGGCCATCGGCCTTCTCAAGCCGAGCGTGCCTGTCATCGGCGTCGTTGCCGCGGTCGAGAATATGCCCGATGGCAAAGCATCGCGTCCGAGCGATGTCGTTACGGCGATGAACGGCAAGACCATCGAGATCCTTAACACCGATGCCGAAGGCCGGCTTATCCTCGCCGATGCCGTCGCCTATGCTGAAAAGCAGGGTGCTAATCGCATCATCGACATGGCAACGCTCACCGGAGCCGTCATCATCGCTCTCGGCGGCCACAATACGGGCATCATGGGCAACGATCAGGAACTCGTCGATGAGCTGATCTCGATCGGAAAGGAAACCGGCGAGGGATTCTGGCAGCTTCCGCTCGGCCCTGAATACAGCAAGGACATCCGCTCGGACATCGCCGATATCAAGAACATCGGCCCTCGTGGAAAGGCGGGCACCATCATGGGAGCCGTCTTCATTCAGGAGTTTGTCGATAAGGCAAAATGGGCGCACCTCGATATCGCCGGCACAGCCTGGCACGACGGGGTCCGACCGCATCAGGCAAAAGGCCCGACCGGAGTTGCGGTTCGAACGCTCGTAAAGTTCGTCGAGAAGTCACAGTAATTCTTGCTCATTTTTGATCAAACGGCCGGCCGGATCCTTCCCGCCGGCCTTTTCGCTTTCTACCGCAAACGGGTATCAAAGTAACGTCATTCAATACAGTGCTTTGGCGAAATGGTCGTTCAGAGTGATTTCGGCTAGAATGTATTGGCCTGATTCCCCCGATGTCCTTGAACCGATCAAATCTTCTCGTCGCCTTCGTGCTTCTGACCATGGTCGTCGGGTGCGTATTTCGCTCGGACCGCGGTTCCGTAAGCCGGCCCGAGCCTGCCGAAACGCCGGACGCTTCGGCATCGCCTGCGGCCGCCGCCCCGACACCTCTGAAGCGGCCCGATGTGGGCGATTTCATCGTCGAACAACAGGACATCTCCGTTGCACGCTTCCAGCGGCTTGACAATCAGGTAAAAACGGAAAAAATGCTTGAGAAGGCCGCCGACAAGCTCAACCAGGCACTCATACTGCCGCACAATATCTTGATCCGTACGAGGTCCTGTGCCGAGCAGAACGCATTTTACGACCCAAAGGATCGCTCGGTGACCATCTGTTTTGAAATGATGGAGCGCTTCCTCGGTGTTTTCAAAGCCAGCGGGGAGACCGAAGAGCGGGCCTACGAGAAGATGTTCGATGCCATGCGTTTCGTCTTTCTCCACGAGATCGGGCACGCTCTGATAGATGCTTACGATCTGCCGGTCGCGGGCAATGAAGAGGACGCTGCTGACCGGCTTGCCGCCTATGTCAACCTGACGGAACTCGGCGAAGAGGGCGTAAAGGCAGTTTACGCGGCGGCTGATGCGTTCAACCTTGAGGCCAAACAGACCGTTCCGTCGAAGCGGAAATTCGCCGATGAGCATCTGCTTAATGAGCAAAGATTTTACACCTCGCTTTGCATGATCTACGGCTCGGATGCGTCTAAACATGCAAAGATAGTTGACGCCGGTTATCTCCCGAAAGAAAGAGCGGTTCGTTGCCGCAGTGAATATACCCGCACGGTCGAAAGCTGGCGTAGCCTGCTGGACCCATGGCGAAAACGCTAGTAAGAAAATAGACCTAGGAGAACCTATGAAAAACCTCATCAAGAAGCTCATTTCGGGAGGAAATACGAGAGCGAATGGCGTTATTGCCCTTGTGTTTGTCTCGCTCATCGTTCTCGGCTGTACCTGCAACCGCAATTTCGATCTGGGAAATATCGCAAATACAAGTACCAGCGATAACTCCAGCTCGGGAACAAGCACGAGCTCGAATAGCGATGTGCCGAGCGATGCCCTGATGGAGGCGATGATAAAAGAAACGCTCGCCGACTTTAATCTCGCCGTCACCACCGATAATTGGTCCGGAATCTATGAAAAAGCCTCGACCGATTTCCAATCGACCTTTACCGAGGCCCAGATGAAAGACACCTTCAAAGACTTCGTAAAGAACCGCCGTGCAGTGACGCCGATAATCTCCGAGGCTCTTCGGCTCGACCCCGAGTACACTCAGGCACCCTACATCCGCAACGAAAAGGGCCTTGAGATACTTGTTGTTGACGGGAAGTTCCCGACGAAACGGGTACCGACCAATTTCGAGTTCGAATACGTGAAGCGAAGCGGCGACTGGAAAATGCTAAAACTCGTCGTCAAGCTGCAGTAACCAAAGCAAAATCTGGAGTAAGGCCCAGCTTGCCGTCGGCAGGCCGGGCCGTTTGTTTTTCGGCGGCTCTCGACTACCGTTCCCGGTTTCGGTAAAATCTTTCCTATCAAATCCTTATGAAGATCCATGAATATCAGGGCAAAGCCCTTCTGAAGGAATATGGCGTTCCCGTTCCGCGTGGTATTGTCGCCCGAACGGCCGAAGAGGCCGAGGCTGCCGCACGCGATCTTGGCACCGACGTTGTCGTCGTAAAGGCACAGATCCACGCCGGCGGTCGCGGGAAAGGCGGCGGCGTAAAGCTCGCCAAGTCGCCCGAGGAAGCAAAGCAGATCGCCTCCGAGATGATCGGGATGCAGCTCGTCACGCACCAGACCGGCCCCGAAGGCCGCGAGGTGAAGACGCTCCTTATCGAAGAAGGCTTGTCGATCGACAAGGAGTTCTATCTTGGCATCACGCTCGACCGCGTCACCGGCCGAAACACTTTCATGGCCTCGTCCGCGGGCGGCATGGACATCGAAAAGGTCGCCGAGGATACGCCCGAGCTTATCCTCAAAGAGACCATCGACCCCTCGGTCGGAATGCGGCCATTTCAGGCACGCAAACTCGCGTTCGGGCTCGGAATTCCCGCTGACCTCGTTAATCAAGCCGCCAAGTTCATGCTCTTGCTCTACGAAGCGTACGAGAAAATGGACGCCTCGATCGTCGAGATCAATCCGTTCCTGCTCACCAAGGACAATCGCCTGATCGCCCTTGATGCGAAAGTAAACTTCGACGACAACGCGATGTTCCGCCATAAGGACTACGCCGAGCTCCGCGACCTTAACGAGGAAGAGCCGCTCGAGATCGAAGCCTCGAAGTACGACCTCAACTACATCAAGCTCGACGGCAACATCGGCTGCATGGTCAACGGTGCCGGCCTTGCGATGGCGACGATGGACATCATCAAACTCGCCGGCGGCGAGCCCGCGAACTTCCTCGATGTCGGCGGCGGTGCCTCGCAGGAACGCGTCGAACAGGCGTTTAAGATCCTCCTCGCCGATGAAAACGTCAAGGCCGTGCTCATCAACATCTTTGGCGGCATTGTCCGCTGCGATATGGTCGCGAGCGGTGTTGTCGCGGCCGCAAAGAACCTGGGCGTATCAATCCCGATCGTCGCCCGGCTCGAAGGCACGAACGTCGAAGCCGGCCGCGAGATCCTCGCCAATTCCGGCATCGGCATAATCCCCGCCACCGGAATGAACGACGCCGCCGAAAAAGCAGTTGCCGCCGCCGCGTAAGCTAGAGTGCGAGCTTTAGCTCGTCGCTCTGAGTGCGAGCTTTAGCTCGTCGTTCTGAGTGCGAGCATTAACTCGTCGTTCTGAGTGCGAGCTTTAGCTCGTCGTTCTGAGTGCGAGCTTTAACTCGTCGCTCTGAGTGCGAGCTTTAGCTCGTCGTTCTGAGTGCGAGCTTTAACTCGTCGTTCTGAGTGCGAGCTTTAACTCGTCGCTAGATTCCCATATGTACTATTGGAGAAAGCTCACTGACTTTCAACGCGAAGAAGTTCTCCGTCAGCGTATCGGACGAAAGCTCCCATGGCACAGGCCTCCTCATTTCGATCATGTCGGTCCCGTGACATTCTTGATCTCAGCGGCATGCTTTGAACACAAACACGTCGTCGGCAAGAATGCCTCCCGAATGAACGAATTTGAAAGCGAGCTTTTACAGGCTTGCAACGAGGCCAACAGTTCGACCTTCGCCTGGTGCATCCTGACAAACCACTATCACCTGCTGACCCGGACAGACGATATTCGGCTACTGCGAAAAAACATCGGACAGGTTCACGGCCGCACGTCTCGTCGCTGGAATCTTGAAGACAATACACCCGGGCGCAAGGTATGGTTCAATTATTTCGATCGGCACATGCAGTCAGACCGCCATTATTGGGCAACTTTGAACTATATCCACCACAATCCCGTGCATCACGGGTATGTAGCCAGATGGCAGGACTGGCCTCATTCGAGTGTTCATAACTATTTGGCTGAGGTCGGCCGCGACGAAGCAACACGTATCTGGAAGGAATACCCTCTTTTGGATTACGGAAAAGGCTGGGACGACTAAAGCTCAATTACGAGTATAGCTCGTCATTCTGAGTGCTCGCAGCAACGCGATAAATCGCGCACTCCGAACCGCGCACGTCCGAGTTCAGAGTGCGAGCTTTAGCTCGTCGTTACGCGATGAATCGCGCACTCTAACTTTTCCCAAAAGCAACCATTTCCCTTTCTCGCCTCATCTTTAGCGGTAGTTCTCGAAAAGACCCAGGAATTAAGGACAATCAAATGAAACATTTAGGGATATTTCTCCTCGCAGTATTGGTGTGCGCAAATTTGGCCGAGGCACAAAGCACAAGGCCCGCCCAGACGGCCGTTTCAGCGACGGTCGCGTCGCCACGAACCACAACATTGCCGATCCGCCGCGTAATTCTTTACTCCAATGGCGTCGCCTACATCGAGCGCCGCGGAATGGTCACCGGCAACGCCGAGGTCAACCTTTCGTTCAAACAATCCCAGATCGACGACGTTCTGAAATCCATGGTCGTTCTCGACCTCGGCCAAGGCCTCATCGGCGCCGTTTCGTATAATTCATCGCAGCCCGCATCGGCCCGAACCGCCGAGATCCCGTTCAACATCGCCTCTGATACAGAAGACAGCGGTGAAAGCATGGGCGGCCTCGCAGGCGTGTTATCGCAACTTCAGGGAGCAAGAATTTTGGTCACGAGTTCGAAAGGCACATACACCGGCTCGATCCTGACCGTGGAAAAAATAGTCCTCACGAAAACGAAAGACAGCGAGAAAACCACACTGCCATCTCTGCATCGTCTCGTGATCGCATCCGAATCCGGCGAGATCAGCTCGGTCGAACTTTCCGATGTCCGGTCGGTCAAGCTCCTCGAGGAAGGAACGCGACGGAACATCAATGAATTCGCCAATGCGACCGCTTCGACCCGGCTTCGCGACGCAAAGACAATCTCGATTGCCAGCACCGGAAGCGGAACGCGAGAAATGATGGTCAGCTATGTCGTGTCGGCACCGATCTGGAAAACGACCTATCGCGTCGTGCTTGGCGATGACGGCAAGCCGTTTTTCCAGGGCTGGGCCATCGTCGATAACGTCAGCGACGAAAGCTGGGACAACGTCCAACTCTCGCTCGTTTCCGGCTCGCCCGTTTCGTTCATCCAGAATCTGCAAAAGCCGCTCTACCGCTACCGCCCAATTATCCCGATCCCCGACGACCTTAACCTTGATCCGCAGATCTACGACGTCGAAGAATTCGGCTCGGGAGTCGGATACGGCTCCGGCTCAGGAGTCGGGTCGGGTAGCGGCACTGGCAGAGGGACCGGTACAGTTGACGTTTCCGGCAACCGCATTACATCGAACTTTATGTCGCTTTTGCCGGGTGCCCAAACAAGCCTAAGTGATGCGTTGCAGGCCGGCACATCGGGTGTCGAAACCGCCGCGACCGGGCGAGAACTCGGCGATCTTTTCGAGTACCGGATCGAGGCTCCAGTTTCGGTAGAGCGAAACCGCTCCGCATTGATCCCCATAGTTCAGACCAAAATGGAAGGCGAACGCGTTTCGATCTACAACGAGTCGGCCCGCAAGGATCGTCCGATGGGCGGGATGATGCTTAGCAACACAACGCCGCTCACCTTCGAGGGCGGAAGCCTCACCGTACTTGATGGAGACGCGTATGCCGGCGAAGCGTTGATGGAGCGGTTAAAGCCGAAAGAGCGGCGTCTCATCTCGTTCGCGCTCGACCTCGGCACGCGGGTCAGCACGAAGTCCGAAACCGATCTCCGCCCGGTCCAATTGATCAAGGTTGTGAATGGCGTCTTTCAGGCCCATTACTTCCGCCAAGACAAAAAGACTTACACCCTGACCAATCAGACCGATAAGGAAAAGACCGTCTATATCGAGCATCCCGTGCGGGACAAATGGGGACTCGCCGAGAGTTCAGCCAAGCCCGAAACGGTCACCGACCGCTATTACCGTTTCCGTATCGTCCTCGAACCATTTGCCACGGCGGTTGTGCCGGTGGTCGAGCAGCTTGGCCAAATGGACTCGTATCAGCTCTCTTCATTATCCCAACAGCAGTTGGATCTTTTCATAAGCCGTCGGTATATCGACGCGGCCGTCCGGCAAAAGCTGGAGAAACTGATCGCACTCCGCGGAAGCATCGACCTGGTCTCGCAAAAAATGCAGATGCTTACGGCGGAGGTTACTTCGATCACACAAGACCAGGCCCGCTTCCGCGAGAACATCGAGTCGCTGGCGAAAACGCCGGAGGCAAAGCAGTTGATCACGCGCTACATCGCAAAAGCAAATGAACAGGAAACACGGCTTGAGCAGATCGACGCCGAACGCAAAGCCGCCCAGGCCGAGAAAGAGCGGCTCGAACGCGAATTCGCGGTCGAGATCAAGAACTTTGAAGTGAACTAAGCCCAGAGTGCGCGATTCATCGCGTAGTTCGGAGTGCGCGATTTATCGCGTAGTTCGGAGTGCGCGATTTATCGCGTATCGACGAGCTAAAGCTCGCACTCTGAACTTTAGAGCTTGATGAAGATGCGGCGGCGGTAGAGCAGCCACATCAGGAAGAGCCAGAAGAGGATGAACGCGACCGCGTAGGCGAGCGAGGCGTTGACCGGCTCGGCCCAGGAAAGGAAAAGGTTTTGATAGATCCACTGCTGGAGCGTGATCTCTTTGCCCTCGGGCCCGGCGACGCGGATGATGCCGAGTATGCGGGCCATTATGCCGGAGAAGACGAACAGCGCCAGGGCGTTGACGCCAAAGATAACGAAGGGCTTTGCCCAGCGTTTGTAGCCTTTGATGTCGATCAGGAAGTAGCAGAACCCGAGCGTCAGCAGTGCAAGGCCCGAAGTGTAAACGACATACGAACTCGTCCAGAGCGACTTGTTGAGCGGAAAAACAAGGCTCCACGACCAGCCGACCGCAAGCAGGATGGTCCCGAAGAAAAATAGCCCGAGTGCCTTGTCAGAACCCGCTGCGTTAGCAGCTCTAGCGGACGACGCGGAGACGTCGAGACGCGGAGACACGGGGACATTTTCTATACTGCTCTCCGCGTCGCCGCGTCCCTCACTCGCCGCGTCACTCGACACTCGTCCCTTGTCACTCTTTATCAGCCACGTTCCCGTCAGCACGCCTGAGATCGTCGTCGCGATCGCCGGCAGCGTCGAGAGAATTCCCTCAGGGTCGAAGACCTTACCGGCACGCCAGATGTGATTCTCGGTCAGGATCAGCCGGTCGAGATAGGCCGCGAGGTTGCAGGCCTTTTCGTCGATGGTCGTCACCTCGCAGCCAGGCACGGCGACACGCGTCATCAGCAGCCAATAGAAGAGCAGCAGCCCGACGCCGATCGCCGCCTGCTGTTTCCAGCTTGTGTGCAGAAAGATCAGAGCGACTATGAGATAGCAGACCGCGATCCGCTGCAGCACGCCGGGGATCCGCATCGTCCCCGTGTTGTACGGCGTCACCTGCCAGCCGATAAGCAACGCGGCTATCACCAACGCCGCCCAAACTCCGATGAACGCGAACGCCAGCTTGAAATTGCGAAGATAGAGAAAATACAGTCCGGCGATGACGGACGCCGCGGCCGCCCATTTCAGCGGCCACGGGATCGCCGTCTCGTTGATTATGAAAAAAGGGATCGCGGACATTGCCAGCCCGCTCGCGAATATCGCCGCCGAGCGAGAGAAGATCCGCGAATAGACCGAGCGGTCGATGCCGCTCGCGAGCTTCTTGCCGAGTGACATCGGCACAGCGACGCCGACGATAAAGAGAAAGAACGGAAAGATGTAATCGGTCGGCGTTATGCCGTGCCATTCGGCGTGCTTCAGCGGGCCGTAGATCGCCGACCACGTCCCCGGATTATTGACCAGCACCATTCCGGCGATGGTCATTCCGCGGAAAACGTCGAGTGAGACGAGGCGTTGTTGGGCAGCTTCGCTCACCAGCCGTTGCGTTCCCTTGTGGTCGTTAAGTGGGCGGTGTGGTGCCGCGAGTGCCAGGCGTAAAGCCCGAGCATGTCCTCAAGCCGCCAGCGGCCGCTTTCGGGGTGCTCGAGTTCCCGCCGGTAATCTTCGTCGCTCATTGCTTCGAGAAGTGCGGTCCAATGGGCATGCACACCTTCTATTATCTTCAGTGAAGGCTCGATCTCAAGGTCCTTGTCCGGAAGCTCTGCCCAGCGGTCTTCGTGATAGGGGCGTATGGTCGGATCTGTCTCGGTAAGGGCGAGCTTGAATCGGCAATATGCGTTCACATGGCTATCGGCAACGTGGTGCACCGTCTGCCTCAGCGACCATCCGCCCGGCCGGTATGGCGTATCGAGCTGTTCGGGGCTCAGGCCCGCACAGGCTTCGCGCAACTTTTCCGGCAGTTCGCGGATAACGGCTATCCGCTCCTCGCGGCTCGTGCCGTCGTTTAGCTCGAACGGGCCGATCGGGAATCTGAGATCTTCATCCATAAAATTCTAAGGCAAATAGGCATCCTCAAAGCGGGTAAACTGCTTGAGAAACGCCATCTTGATAGTATCCGTCGGGCCGTTTCGCTGTTTTGCGATGATGATCTCCGCGATATTCCGCTCCTCTTCAGGCACCTCGTCCGGATTCTTCGAATAGTAGTCCGAGCGGTAGATAAAAGCAACCACGTCCGCGTCCTGCTCGATCGAGCCCGATTCGCGAAGGTCGGACATCATCGGTTTTGGCGGGTTTCTCGCCTCCGGCGCACGCGAGAGCTGCGAGAGAGCCACCACCGGGCAATTGAATTCCTTTGCAAGTGCCTTCAGGTCACGCGAGATCTGAGAGACCTCCTGCTGCCGGTTCTCGTTTCGCCGGCCGGAGGAACTCATTAGCTGCAGGTAGTCCACAACAACGAGGTCGATCCGCTTCTGCTCGACCGCCAGCCGCCGCAGCTTGGCACGCATCTCAATGACCGAAATGCCCGGCGTATCGTCGATGAAGAGCTTTGTCTCCGAAAGATCGGCGATCCCCTCGGCAAGCCGTCCCCAGTCGTTCTTTGAAAGTATCCCGAGCCTTAAGTTACGCGCATCGACCGAGGCCTCGGCGCTCATCATACGCATGACCAACTGCTCCTTCGACATTTCAAGTGAAAAGACCGCGACAACTGCCTTTTCCCTAATGGCAGCACGCTGGGCGATGTTCAGGCAGAGCGCGGTCTTTCCCATCGATGGGCGTGCGGCGACGATTATCAGGTCGCCCGCCTGCAGGCCCGAGGTTATATTGTCCAGGTCGCGATAGCCGGTCGAAAGGCCCGTCAAAGCGTGTGAGTCCCGCCGGGCAAAATCCTTTATCTTATGGAAAACGGTCTCGGCGATCGGCCGGATCGGCTCAAAGCCGGTTCGGTCCCGTTGCTCGGCAAGAGCGAAGATCATCTGCTCCGCACGGTCGAGAACGATCTCGGCATCCTCTTCTTCCTCAAGCGCGTCGCTCGTTATCTGGTTGCAAGTCCTGATCAAATTTCGCATCAACGACTTCTGCTTCACAACGTTGATGTAGTCCGAAACGTCGGTGAAATGCGGAAGGCCGTAGGTAAGGTTGGCGATCGCAGCGACACCGCCGATCATCTCAACGGAGCCGTCCCGTTTTAGTTCCTCGGCGATCAAGATCGGATCGATCGGCCGGCTCGCATCGAAAAGCGAGACCATCGCGGCATATATTCGGCGATTAAAAGGCGAGTAAAAATCTTCGGGTTTCAGGTGCTCGACCGCCTGCGTAACGACCGAATTATCAAGCAGGATCGCACCGAGAATGGTTCGTTCGCTATCGTCGCTGCTCGGCAGCGGCCGCTCAAGGAATTGCTCGCGTCTTGCTTCTGGATATGCAGCCATAACTTCCTCTATATCTTAAATTAGAGAAACAGATCTCCTCTCCGGACGTGCCGGGTCGTTGGTCATTTACTCTGTTTTGGAAACGCAGAACGAGGTGCGTAGTGAGAGATATTACACCCGCCGGTGCCGCTTCACAAACCTCAAAAAGCAGAAATTTTCGGCGTCCTTCTAAGCCCTTTTTTCGCAAAGAAATGACCGCCTCCGGCAAGCGGATGCGGTCAGATCATTCTCGTTTTCGATGAACCTATTCGGCGGCTTCTGCCGCTTCGGCTGCCGGTTCTTCTGCAGTCGGTGCGGGAGCAGCTTCTGCCTTCGCCTTTCGTTCTTTCTTCGGCTCCTCGGCCGCCTCGCCGCCTTCGGCGGTGACGACGACCGGTACCTCGAGAGCTACCTCGCGATGAAGCTTCACGGTGACCGTATATTCGCCCGTCTCCTTGATCGCGTCCTTCAACACGATCCGCCGGCGGTCGATCTCATAGCCCTTGGCCTTGAGTGCATCGGCGATGTCCATCGACGTCACCGAACCGAAAAGCGTTCCGCCTTCGCCGGCCTTGCGTTCAAAGGCGAGTTCGATCGTGCCCATCTGCTCCTTCTGAGCTTCGGCCGTGGCTTTCTCGACCGCGGCTTTCTTCAAAAGTGCAGCACGTTCCTGCTCGATCTGCTTGAGGTTGCCTTTGGTCGCAAGCGTCGCGAGGCCCTGCGGGAGCAGATAGTTGCGGGCATAGCCTGCCTTGACCTTTACGATCTCGCCGCGGCCGCCGAGGCTCTCAATATCTTCGCGTAACAAAATTGTGGTGTTTGCCATTTCAATTTCCTCCTCGACGTCCTATTCCGAAACGTACGGCAGAAGGGCCATCGCACGTGCCCTCTTGATCGCCGCAGCGATGCGTCGCTGGTCCTTTGCGGTGATGCCGGAAATGCGACGCGGCATTATCTTGCCGCGTTCCGGAACGAACTGCCGGAGAAGATCGACATCTTTCCAATCAACGTAGTCCGGGACGACCTGCCGCGGCCTGCGACGCTGGTAGCGGCGGGGCATCTTGTCCCCGAACGCATCGTCGTCCATCAGATCTCGTTCAACATTCTCTTCGATATCTATTTCTGCCATGGTCTTTTATCTCCTTATGCGGCGGCTTCCTCGCTGGCGGCCTGGGTCTCTTCGGTCGCACGGAACTGTGCCCGGCGTGCCTGGCGGCGTTCGCGACGCTCACGCATCTGGTCGGCCGCCTTGCGGTCCTCATCCACGCGAACCGTGAGGTAACGCACGATCATATCGTTGACCCGCATCCTGCGTTCAAGTTCGGCGATCTCTTGGCCCGTTCCTTCGATCTCGAAAAGCACGTAATGGCCTTCGTTCTTCTTGTTGATCGCATATGCCAGTTCGCGGCGGCCGATATCTTCCATTTTGACGACCGTTCCGCCTTCCTTCTCGACAAGCTTGCCGACAGCTTCATTGAGCTTGGCGACCTTGTCGGAAGCGACGTCCGGATCGACGATGTACATTACTTCGTATGTTCTGTTAGACAATTTACTTTCCTCCTTTCGGATCTTCAGCCTCGCAACTCCTGTCACGAAGCAAGAAGGCTAAACGTGTTCTTTCAAACTTCCTTTCCCGGCTCGGCCTTGGCCGCCGGATCGGCGTTCCATCGGGACATCGCCTTTTCGATTCCATCGCAGATCAGGTCTTCGATCGCGTTTTCGGCGTCCGAAAGTGCTCTTTCGAGCAGTTCCTCCTCCGACTTCGCAAATCGCTGAAGCACGAAGTTCCTCGTGTCCGCTATCGGATGCTCCGGCTTGATGCCGATCCGCAACCGAATGAAGTCCTGAGTTCCCAAACAGTCCGCTATCGACCTCAGCCCATTGTGCCCGCCGTGCGAACCCTTCGGCCTTAAGCGGATCCTGCCGAGCGGCAGTGCAAGGTCGTCGGTAATAACGACGAGCCCGCAGCTTTCCCGCTCCTCTTTTGACAACAGACAGGCTACGGCCTCTCCGCTGAGGTTCATGTAGGTCTGCGGTTTGACGAGTTCCACCGGAACGTTCCCGATCGTCCCCCGTCCGACCAGCGACCTGCATTCCTGCCGCTTGATCTGCCCGTCGAACCGCCCTGCCAGCCTTTCTGCCAACATGAACCCGGCGTTATGCCGCGTACGCTCATATTCCGGGCCCGGATTTCCGAGCCCCACCACGAGCCAGCTCTTTGGTTGATCGGCGACCGCCATATCAGCCCGAATGTCAATGCAGGCGTTCGGGTGCGGCTATTCGCCGCCCTCGCCTGAATCGCCCTCGGCCGGAGCTTCGCCAACGACCTCAGGCTCGGCACCTTCCTCGATCTGCGGTTCGAGATCAAGTTCCTTTTGTATCGAAACAGTGACGACTACCGTTTCCGGATCGTCAACGATCTCGACACCCGCCGGCACCTTGATATCCGAAACATGGATCGGGCGGTCAGTCCGTAGCTCGGCGATATCTGCCTCAACAAATTCCGGCGTCTTGGCCGGTTCGCAGAGCACCTTGATCTCGCGGGCGACCTGGGTGACGACCGCTCCTTCTTCAAACGGCTCGCTCGGTTCGCCGACGACGTGGATCTGCACGGTCATCTCGATCTTCTCGCCCTTTGCAAAGCGGCGAAGATCGGCGTGTAGCAGCCGTCCAGTGAGCACATCGACTTGGCGGTCCTGAAAAATCACGTCATTGACGTCGCCCGCAACATCGATCGAGAAGACCGAGTTGATGCCCGAATCCGACCGGATGATCGCCGCCAGTTCGCTCAGCGGTGCTGTCGCAGCAACGGACTCGTTGCCGCCACCGTAGATGATGACCGGGACCTTTCCGTTCGAACGAAGACGGCGGTTGACGTTCTTGCCGAACTCTTCCCGCTTCTCTGCCTTTACTACAATTTTCTCTGCCATATTTTTACTCTGCTTCGCATTGCTGTGCGAAGCGGTCTGCCGAAGCGTCAAAAGCTCCGGCCGCAACTAAATGAACAGCGACGAAACGCTCGTTTCGTCATGGATCGAATTTATCGCCGAGGCGAGCAGTTTTCCTACGCTCAAGACCTCGATACGGCCGCTATCCACAAGCGACGAAACGGCCTCGCCAAGTGGTATCGTGTTCGTCACAATCACCTTCTTCAGGTACGACGTGCTTATGTTCTCGGCAGCCTTGCCCGAAAGCACCGCATGCGTAAAACACGCCAACACCTCGTTCGCACCGGCATCGTGAAGAGCCTTTGCGACCTTGCAGATCGTCCCGCCCGTATCGCACATATCGTCAACGATCAGGCAATTCTTACCTGCGACATCGCCGACGACGTTCATCACATCCGCCTCATTTGCCCGCTCTCGACGCTTATCGCAAAGTGCAAGTCCGGCGTCCAGCCGCTTGGCGTATGCCCGAGCCCGTTCGGCACCGCCGGTATCCGGTGCGACAACCACAAGATTGTCGATCGGATTCTCGCGAAAGTAATCCACGATGACGGGTGCCGCATAAAGGTGATCGACCGGAATATCAAAGAAACCCTGTATCTGCGATGCGTGAAGGTCTATCGTCAGGACGCGATCCGCTCCGGCGGTCGTGATCAGATTTGAGACCATTTTCGCGGCGATCGGCACTCTCGGACGGTCCTTTTTGTCAGAACGGGCATACCCAAAGTACGGGATCACCGCCGTAATACGCTCGGCCGAAGCACGCAGAAACGCATCCTGCATCACCAGCAATTCCATCAAATGCTTGTCCGTCGGCGGGCAGGTCGGCTGGACGATAAAAACGTCCGTCCCGCGAACGTTCTCATCGATCTGGAAATTGAACTCGCCGTCGGAAAAGCGTGCCGCGGTCGAACGGCCGAGGTCAACATTCAAATGCCGGCAGATCTCTTCAGCGAGTGCTTTATGTGCAGAACCCGAAAAGATCTTTATATTGCCCATTACGCTCATTTGCCTTGTCAGGACGGTGCCGAAACCGGCAACCCGCAAAAACAAAAAACGGCAGCCGTTTGGCCGCCGTTCCGAAGTCTCGAGAGATGGCTGGGGCGGAAGGATTCGAACCTACGAATGCCGGATCCAAAGACCGGTGCCTTACCACTTGGCGACGCCCCAATCGAAATCTGTCTGTTACTCGGAAACGACCACCGGCTCCCGGAAGAGAGCCTCGCGATACTTTGTTCGCGAAACGGTCGCTGCGGCAAAACTTCGCCAGTCAGCTTTTTGGCTGAGGGCTTCTAATGCTGTTTGCCGCGTAAGTATGTTGTCAAAAATTGCGAAAACGCTTGCTCCGCTGCCGCTCATTAGAACCTTTCGAGCACCAAGCCCGGTGAGCGTTTTCCTGACATCGCTGATCTCAGGAAACGCGGCAAGAACAGTGTTTTCAAAGTCGTTCGCTCCGGCTTCGATGTCGGATAGGACATTCTCCGCCTCCGAACGACAAACCGTTAGCTTAGTCTCCAAAGCCTGACTTGTCAAGCTTTCGGCCCGAAGCCCGTCGTAGGCCGCCGCCGTGCTGACAGCGACATTTGGCGTCACGATAACTAGCCTATCGCACTCAAAGTCCGGCAGCGTTTCTAGCCTCTCGCCCCGTCCGGTCCCGAGCATCGTTCCGCCTTCCAAAAAGAAAGGCACATCCGAACCCAGTTCGGAGGCGATCGTCATCAGATCGCCGTCGGCCAAATCCAGTTCCCAGAGCCTCTTCAGCCCGATCAGCGTCACTGCCGCGTTCGACGACCCGCCAGCAAGCCCGCCGGGTGAAGGTATCCGCTTTTCAAGATGCAGCCGTGCCCCTGCCGTCGTTCCCGAGAACTCCCGAAGCCTCGATGCCGCCCTGATCATCAGGTTCGCTTCGCCGGTCTGGATCGCGGCGTCATCGCAGGTCATCGAAATCTCATCTGCCGCCTCAAATGTGATCCGGTCGTGGAGTGAGACCGTCTGAAAGACCGTGCAGAGCTCATGGAAGCCGTCCGGACGCTTGCCGAGCACCCTCAAATGAAGGTTTATCTTGGCGAATGACGGCAAAGTGAACGGCTCGCGGCTCATTGCCTCAGATTAGTGCCCGAAACCCGGAAAAACAAAAGGCCCGGAGCAAATTGCAGCCCGGGCCCTTCTGTCCGTTGCAAGTAAAGCTACTTGCGGGTGAGGAAAACTTGGGTGAAATAGACCGCTCCGTCGTCCGAGACGGCAACGCCGATGGCCGATTCCCGCCAGACGCCGCTCAGCATATTCCGTCGATGCGAGGGCGAAAGCAGCCAGTTCTGAATGGCCATCGCGACCGGGTCATCGTAGCCTCGCAGGAACGCGATGTTCTCGCCGATCGCCCGCCAGCCGCCGATCCCGAGCACATCCGCACGGCCATCGACCGTCGAGCCGTCCTTGCTCCGGTGGCTGAAATACTTCCGCTCGGCCATATCGTGCGAGTGCCATCGGGCAAGTTCGGCGAGCTGGTCGCTCCATTCGAGCCTTTCAAGGCCTTTTGCCGCCCGCTCCGCATTCATTTGTTCAAAGGCACTCCGTTCATACGACTTGGCGATGCCCGCCGAACGCGGTATAAAGGGCCGCTCGGCCGCACTTACCGCCTTTCGCTTCGGCAAACGCATCGAGCCGATCTCATCCACGAGTATCGGCACCGGACGTTCGCCCGCACGCTGGCCATAGCCGCCAATGGCGGACGCCAGCATCACAACAATGAATAATGGTACGAGAGTTTTCAGATCTACCTCACTTCGGCAGCCGGGCTTTCCTCTGATGAGGTTCCCTAGCTTTGCGTCCGCCGCATTTTTCGTGCGGCAGTTGCCTTTTCGGTTCGGTTCAGGTCGGTTTGCGGGGGCTACAAACGTGGCACACCAACCGCCTACAATTATACACCACGATTCACCGCCGAATTCCGAAAAATCGCTGAAAGAGTGCTAATCTTGGTCGAAACACCAATTGGACCTCGAATATGTTGACCGCTTCTGTCTTAGCCAAACGCACCGGTATCCCGATCTTCACCGTCCGTTACTACACCCGCATCGGATTGCTCAAGCCGTCCCGCGACCTTCGCAACGGCTACAAGCTCTATAAACAGAGCGACAAAGAGCGGCTAAAATTCATCAATAGTGCAAAAAATCTCGGGTTCACACTCAGCGAGATCGAGCAAATACTCTCGCACGCCGAAGATGGCGACACGCCCTGCCCGTTGGTCAGGGAGATTGTCGAACGTCGCATCCGAGAGAATCGCGAGGCGATACGCGAGATGAAGCGGCTGCAGAAGCGGCTCGAACAGGCTGCCGAGATGTGGTCGGGAATGGAAGATGCCGAGCCCGACGGCCACTCGGTTTGCCAATTGATCGAGAGCTTTGCCGGTGCGTCGGAATGACCGCTTGACCTGACACTAACTCATAGGTTGTAGAATGGTTTTCGCGGCCTAACTAACGGCAATGGGGTTAGAAGCTGTTAGGAAGTATCGGAGGTATCAACCCGATAGGTTAGTTGAAGGCGGTTATCGAAAAGAGAGGACTTATACGATGGAAAGCAAAGCACAGAAAACAGCGAATCTCGTACAACTCGGACGCAAGGCTCCCGAAACCACGGCGGAACCGCACATCGATCCCGTCTGCAAGATGATGGTGACGCCCGAAACCGCTGCTGCCAGCTACGAACACAATGGCACGACCTATTACTTCTGCAATCCCGGCTGCAAGGTCAAGTTCGCCGCTGATCCGGCAAAGTATCTGTCGGAGCCGACTGTGGGCGGCAATCGCGACGCGGAGAGCGAGGGACACGGCGACACGGAGACCGGATCAGACGGGGTCACCGCGTCCCCGCGTCCCGACGTCTCCGCGTCTTCTGACATTGAATACACCTGCCCGATGCACCCTGAGGTCGTGCAGATCGGTCCCGGATCGTGTCCGAAGTGCGGGATGGCACTTGAGCCCAAAGAGATCAGCCTCGACGACCAGCCCGACCCCGAATTCATCGATATGAAGCGGCGGTTCGCCATTTCGACCGTGCTGACGTTTCCGGTTTTCGTGCTTGCGATGGGCGAGATGTTCCCGGCGTTCCATTCGCTCGTCTCGCCGTTGGTTTCGGTTTGGATACAGTTCGCATTGGCCGTTCCGGTCGTCTTCTGGGGCGGTTGGCCGTTCTTTGAGCGTGCTTGGGCTTCGGTCAAGAATGTGAGCCCGAATATGTTCACGTTGATCGCCATCGGGACCGGCTCGGCGATGATCTACAGCCTCGTCGCTCTATTTGCACCGCAGCTTTTTCCCGCATCGCTCCGCGACGGCCATTCCGGCTTGATCCCGGTCTATTTCGAAGCCGCAGCGGTCATAACAACACTTGTTCTGCTAGGCCAGGTGTTAGAACTCAAGGCACGTGCCCAAACGTCCTCGGCGATCAAGGAACTACTCCGGCTTGCTCCTGAAACCGCAACGGTCATCTTTCCCGATGGTTCCGAGGAGGCGGTCGATCTTCGCCACGTCGAGGCCGGCCAGACTCTCCGCGTAAAGGCGAACGAAAAGGTGCCGACCGATGGCGAGATTCTTGAAGGCAGCACCTCTATCGACGAATCGATGGTAACGGGCGAATCGATGCCGGTCGAGAAAAAGCAGGGCGATAAGGTCATCGGCGGAACCATCAACGGCAGCCGCTCATTTACGATGCGTGCCGAACGGGTCGGTAAGGAAACGCTTCTCGCCCAGATCGTAAAGATGGTCGGCGAAGCACAGCGTTCGCGTGCTCCGATCCAGCGTCTCGCCGATGTCGTCTCGGCTTTTTTCGTACCGGCCGTGATCTTGGTGGCAATCGTCGCCTTCGGCGTCTGGTTCGCGTTCGGCAGCCTGACCTACGCCATCGTCGCTGCGGTTTCGGTGCTGATAATCGCCTGCCCGTGTGCACTCGGCCTCGCAACCCCGATGTCCATAATGGTCGGAACCGGAGTCGGTGCCAAGAACGGCGTCCTCATCAAAAAAGCCGAAGCCCTCGAAACCCTCGAAGGCATCGACACCATCGTCGTCGATAAGACCGGCACCTTGACGGAAGGCAAACCCGTCGTAACAGAGATCTTCTTTTCCCCAACGGGGACGCAGATAATAGCCCAGGGTAAGGCCGAAGGCCGCAACCCTGGGTCAGACGGCGAACAAGGTTCGCTCCCTGAAGGGGAGCAACAGGGCGAAGAAACGCTTCTGCAGCTCGCCGCCTCCATCGAACGCAATTCCGAACATCCGCTTGCCAATGCCGTCACAGAGGCCGCGAAAGAGCGTGGCATCTCGCTGCTCGACGTCCAGGATTTCGAGTCCGAGACCGGCAAGGGCGTCTCGGGCAAGATCGACGGCAAAAAGGTCTTCGTCGGTCGTGACGAAAGTGTGCCTGCTCAGGAGAATGTGATCGGATCGCAATTGGCGGTGATGATCGATGGCGAACACGCCGGCACACTTATCGTCGCCGATGCGGTAAAGCCCTCCGCCAAAGCCGCTATCGATCAGCTTCACAAGCAAGGCATCGAGGTCGTAATGATGACCGGCGACAACCGGGCGACCGCCGATGCCGTGGCAAAAGAACTTGGCATCGACCACGTCTTTGCCGAGGTGATGCCCGAGGACAAGGCCGCCAAGGTCAAAGAGCTCCAGCAGCAAGGCAAGCGTGTCGCGATGGCCGGCGACGGCGTTAACGACGCTCCCGCTCTGGCACAGGCCGATGTCGGCATCGCCTTTGCTTCCGGCACCGACGTTGCCATCGAGTCGGCAGATATCACGCTCTTAAGGCCCGACCTCGGCGGCATTCTCAAGGCGAGGAACCTGAGCCGCGAGACGATGAAGAACATCCGCCAAAATCTCTTCTTCGCCTTTGCCTACAACGTCCTCGGAGTGCCCATCGCCGCCGGCGTGCTCTTCCCGGTCTTCGGTGTTCTGCTTTCGCCGATGATCGCAAGTGCCGCAATGACGTTCAGCTCCGTCTCCGTCATCGCCAACGCCCTCCGCCTCCGCCGCCGAAAGCTCTAGCAACGTTCTAACTAACAGTAAATGGGTTAGGGAGTGTTAGAAGTTTGGGTTTGGAGGGCGGAATTCGGCCCCTTAGGGCTATGCCCTCCGGTGTGCGGAAAGGCTTGCCTTTCCGTCGAACTTCCATTTATTCTTTGAGGCTATGCCTCTGATATCGAGTGACTCACCGCTTTATTTCCTCACCTCGGTTACAAAAGACCGGCTGCCTGTTTTCCGTACGGAAGCGATGAAACGCATATTGGCAAATGCACTTATTGAGGCACGAAGTTCAGCTGGGATCATGATCTTCGCTTACGTGATAATGGCCGACCACTATCACGTCATAACCGATAGCTCACGAAAGCCGTCCGATGTGCTGCGTTATCTCAATGGCATTTCTGCAAGGCGTATCATCAATCATTTAAAGGAGAACGGCTACCAAAGTTCGCTGGACAAGCTGCGGAAAGAGGAAGGATCGCGAGAATATAGATACTCACTCTGGCAGCACCATTCGAATACCTTCATTATCACCAGCGAATCAAAGGCTATCGAGAAAGCAAACTACATTCATTTCAATCCGGTCGAAGAAGGAATGGCCGAATCTCCAGCCGACTACGCGTTCTCCAGTTTTCGATATTGGGCGAATCAGAGCCTGTTAGACGATGAGCCTCTCAAAGTTGATATCGAACACCTCGATTGGCACAACGGCAGGGCATAGCCCGAAAAGCGTTTGCACATCCCGGAAAGGCAAGCCTTTCCGCACACCATGGCCGCAAGCCGCAAGACTCGAGATCTCAGTGCGTTGGCAACGCACATCGGGTCCGTCTTGTCCCGAGGCAAATGCGTTCCTTTATCTCGTCCGCATCGAGGGCTTCATCCTGAACGAAGCCGCGAAGAATTCCTTCTAACACGATCTAACGTCCAAACTGTTGGTAGATGGTCTTACAAACCTGACCGACTCGAATTGATCAATAAGCCAGGACAAATAGAGCAGCGATGAAGACTCGATCTGCTTACATCGCGATGACAAATAGAACTGCTTACGTAAGGTGGTAATTGGTTTAGTAATTACTCTACGACAGCAATTAGATACTAGCCTATGTCGCAGGTTCTAATTTCTGTCTTTTGAAAAAAGAAATACCTCCACCGACCCTTCTCTACTCAAGAAAGGCGAGGCAGTTGATTGATTATTGTAACTATAGCACAGCCGTTGCATAGATTGTCAATTCTTTTATTTACGAAACAAATAAAAAACTATCTACCACCATCAGGGAGTGTTAGGAGTGTTAGAAATCGGCGAAAGGTCCTAACACGAAACCCCGTTATCCGCCGTTAGATACTCACAGCTCCGGTGATGGTAGAAAGAGGCGGTTGGGCGTGGTAGATTCTGTACTAATGGGAAAGATCGCGTTGGCAATACACGGCGGAGCGGGGACGATCCTGCGGTCGCAGATGACCGAGGAGCTTGAGCGGGAATATCGCAGTGGTTTGGAGGCGGCGTTGAAGGCGGGCCGGGCGGTGCTTGAGAAGGGCGGGCCGTCGCTCGAAGCGGTCGAGGCGGCGGTCGTCTCGCTCGAAGATTTTCCTCTCTTCAATGCCGGACGCGGCTCCGTTTTCACCTCCGAAGGCAAGAACGAAATGGACGCGGCACTAATGGACGGCCGCACCTTAAAGGCAGGAGCGGTCGCCTTTGTCCGCAACGTCCGGAACCCGATCAGGCTCGCCCGCGAGGTGATGGAGCGGACCGGTCATGTCCTGCTTGCCGGCGAGGGAGCGAACCAATTTGCCGCCGAGGTGCATGCCGAGATGGCACCGGACGAGTATTTCTTTACCGAGCACCGCTGGCTCCAACTTCAGGACGCCATCGCCGATGGCCGCGTCCAGCTTGACCACGCCGGGAAAATTCCAGATTCCAAATTCCAAATTGCCGGAGCCGATCTGGAATCTGGAATCTCGAATCTGGAATCCTCTGCCAATCCGCAATCCCAAATCCCAAATCCCAAATCGCGAGGTACTGTCGGAGCCGTTGCATGCGATAAGAACGGCTCGCTTGCCGCTGCGACCTCGACCGGCGGGATGACGAACAAGAAGTTTGGCCGCATCGGCGACACGCCGCTGATCGGAGCCGGCACTTATGCCGACGACCTCTGTGCCGTTTCATGCACCGGCCACGGCGAGTATTTCATGCTCGGCGTTTCCGCCTACGACGTTTCGGCACGGATGCGTTACAAAGGCCTTTCGCTCGAAGACGCCGCCCGCGAAACCATCGAACGGCTCACCGAGATAAACGGTGAAGGCGGCCTCATCGCCGTCGATACAAAAGGCAACGTCACCCTTCCCTTCAACTCCGAAGGTATGTACCGCGGCCATATAACAGGCAACGACAATTTGATGGTGGTAGAAATTTACAAATGAAATCAAAGGCACGCAGTGCGATCCCTTCCGCACCTCCAAACGACGGGCTGAAGCCCGCACTCTGAACTTCGCAACTCTGCAACTCTGCAACTCCGCAACTTCGCAACCCGTCAACCCGCAGCTTCTTGCTCCTCCAGCATCTTGTCCCTTATCTCCTGAACATAGGCGATGTCGTCCGGCACTACATCGGCGAGCGTGACGACAAGTTCGCCCTTGCGGCCGTTCTTTATCGCATGGTGAATGGCGTCGCGGCTTTCAGGAATGACCCGGACCTGCGGTTCGCCCTCGCTCCGGGCAATGCCTTCCTGAATGAGTGCGGCGATGTCCACCGCCTCTCGCCCGCGAAGGTAATTTCCGGCACGGATGACGATGCGGTCAAAGTTATTCCCCGCGATCTCGCCCATCTCACGGATGTCCTCGTCACGCCGGTCGCCCGGGACGTTCATCACGACCGTCCGGTACTTATTCGGCAGCCTTGAGATGAATTTCGTCAGGCCCTGGAAGCCCGAAGGGTTGTGTGCGTAGTCCATCAGGACGGTGACGTGGCCGACCTCGGTGAAGTTGAGCCTTCCGGGCGTCTGTGCCGTACCGGCGTTGAATGTCGTCAGCCCAACGCGGATGTCCTCGATCGAAACGCCGTGGACAAAGCAGGCCAGGGTAGCCGCCAGCACGTTCTGGACCATGAACTCGGCACGTCCGCCGTAGGTCAGCGGGATGTTCGTCGCCTTCTCGACCCGGACCTTCCATTTGCCTTTCAGGATGGTCACGTAGCCGTTCTCATAAACGCACGAGACGCGTCCACGCTCCGCACGCCGCTTGATGGTCGGGTTGTTCTCGTC
Source organism: Acidobacteriota bacterium (assembly GCA_019639135.1). Taxonomy (GTDB): domain Bacteria; phylum Acidobacteriota; class Blastocatellia; order Pyrinomonadales; family Pyrinomonadaceae; genus OLB17. The sequence continues at coordinate 23,375 of JAHBSL010000012.1, read as the reverse complement.
CATTGAAAAGCAAACGACCTTTCCATCGACCAGCTCCTTCATTTTATAGACCAACGGGTCTTCGGCATTGAGCACGGCAAAGCCCGCTTTGCTGACCGCACGCGGCACTACCGACTTCACCCGGGCAAGGTCCTCAAGCGTGTTTACGTCCTTCATCCCGAGGTGGTCGGCAGCGACGTTAAGCACTACGCCAATGTCGCAATGGTCAAAGCCAAGCCCCGAGCGGATGATTCCTCCACGTGCAGTCTCAAGCACGGCGACATCGACGGTCGGGTCTTTCAGCACGAGTTGTGCCGACACGGGGCCGGTGTTGTCGCCACGGACGATCTGCTGATTCTGGATGTAGGTACCGTCGGTCGTCGTAAAGCCGACCGTTCGCCCTGTGCCTTTCAGGATATGTGCGATCAGTCGCGTCGTGGTCGTCTTTCCGTTCGTTCCGGTGATGGAAAAGATCGGGATGCGGCTCTCCGCTCCCGGCGGGAAGAGCATATCGATGACGTGCTCTGCCACGTTCCGGCCGATGCCCTCGCTTGGAGCCAAGTGCATCCGGAAGCCGGGAGCCGCGTTGACCTCGATGATGCCACCGCCGCTTTCATGCAGAGGTTCGCTGACGTTCTCGGCAATGATGTCAACGCCGGCAACATCAAGCCCAATGATCCTCGCGATGCGTTCAAACAGGAAGACGTTCTCAGGATGCACTTCGTCTGTTACGTCGATCGCCGTTCCTCCGGTGGAGATATTCGCGGTCGTCTTGAGATAAAGCACCTCGCCCTTCGGCAGAACGCTTTCGAGCTCGTAACCGGCGTTCCTGATGCACCGCATCGTCTGGCTGTCAATGTCGATCTCGGTCAGCACGTTCTCATGGCCATAGCCACGGCGAGGATCGGAATTCGTCTCGTCGATCAGCTCCTGGATCGTCTGCTTGCCGTCTCCGACGACGTGGGCAGGCACTCGCTTTGCTACGGCGATGAGGCGGTTGTTCACGACGAGTGCTCGAAAATCCGCTCCGACAAGCTGCTTCTCGACGATCACCCAACGCGAATATTCCTTTGCCTTTTCCCAGGCAACGCGTGCTTCCTCGATGGACTTTACGCCGACCGTCGCACCTTTGCCGTGGTTGCCGTCAAGCGGCTTGATGACCACCGGAAAACCGACGCGTTCGAGCGTTTCCTCAAGTTCTTCCTCGTGGCGGATCCGATAGCCCTTTGGCACCGGAACGCCCATATCGCCGAGCAGCGTCTTCGTAGCATGCTTGTTGCCGGCAATATCGACCGCGATCATGTTCGTGTTGGCTGTGGTCGTCGCTTGTATTCGCTTCTGGTGAACGCCGTAACCGAGCTGGACGAGCGACTGATCATTGAGCCTGATGTAAGGAATGCCGCGGCTCTCGGCCTCCTCGACCAGCGAACCGGTCGAAGGCCCAAAGCGGACCTCTTCGCGGATCTCACGCATCCGCTGAATGTCATCTGCAACCTCGGCTTTGATCTCGTCCGTCGGTTTGCCCTCGGCTAATCCCAAGAAGAGCCGAACCGAGGCACGTGCCGCATATCGGCCGACCTCTTCTTCGTGGTAGCTGAAAACGACGTTGTAAATGCCGCGTTCGCCCGTCTCGCGGGTACGCCCGTAGCCGGTGTCCATTCCGGCCAGCGTTTGGAGCTCAAGGGCAAAGTGCTCGATGATGTGTCCGGCCCACGTTCCTTCCTGGACACGCCGTAGGAAACCGCCCTCCTCGCCATAGCTACAGCCGTGCGTTAGGAGCGATGGCATCACTTCGTTCATCCGGCCGTAGAAGCCGTCGAGCTTGTCCGAGGGCAGATCCTCGTACTCGCCAATATCGAGCCGCATTATGATCAGCTTCTTCCAATAGCCGCTCCAATAATTCGGCCCCCGAAGTGTTCTAATCTCAAGAATTTCCATACAAATTAACCGCCGAGACGCAGAGACGCAGAGTATTCAATAGTTATTTACGATTCGTTTGATACCGCTCTTCAAGACCGGCACATGAAAATTGAGTAACAGCCCTACCTTTATACCTGTTAGTTTGAGATATGAAAGTAACTGTGCTTCGTGTACGGGGACGATCCTTTCGACAGCTTTTATCTCGATAATGACCGACTCCTCCACGACACCATCCATTCGATATCCGCAATCGAGTTTTACGCCTTTATAGACAACAGGAAGAGCGACCTGACGCTTGAACTCTAGGCCTGCCTCCGCTAGCTCAAAGCAAAGACACTCTTCATATGCACTCTCGAGCAATCCGGGCCCCAATGCCTTGTGCACGGCGATCGCCGATCCGATGATCTTTTCCGTGATCTGATCTGTTGATCGCACGGACGCTACATCCAAGCTCATGTCTATCACTACCTCCCATCCTCCGCGTCTCAGCGTCTCTGCGGTTGAAATACCCTAACCGAGATCAGGAAGGAGGAATTCCTGCTTCGGCTGGAGCGGGTGGCGTTCGAGATAATCGTAAACAAGCCCGTCGCGAAGGATGTGCATCTGCACGCCACAGACGCTGAACGACTCGTGCTCCGCGACCTCGGCGATCTCGTTATATGAGATGACGGACCCATCCACTATCGTCACCGAGCCCTTTCCGACAACCTCAAGCACGCCCTTGCCGTCGAGGATGATCGCAGTATTTTCATCGATGCCTACCCCTAGGTTGTACGGGTTATAGGAAACGGCCGTTATCAGCCGGCTTATCCGGCCGCGTTCTGTAAAGTGCTGGTCGATGATAATGTTCTTCAGAAACCCAAGCCCTGGAGAAAGCTGAACCGCCCCTTTATGCGGATGTGAGGTCGCTTCGCCGCGGACGATCATCGAAGTGCTCATCCCGGCCGCTCCGGCACTCGTCCCGGCAAGCACGAGCGGAGTTTCGCGAACCATTTTCCGAAGCTTCTCCGCCATTTTGGTACCGCCCATAATCGAAACGAGCCGCATCTGGTCGCCGCCCGTCATGAAAACACCGGTAACGCCGCCGAGAAGCTCCTCAGGATCGGCCTGAAAGACCTCCTGCCGCGAGGTCGCCCTCAGCACACGCGGATTTGCGATACCAAGGTTCCGGAACGCCTGCGTGTAAACATCCGCCGCAAACTCCGGGTAATCCGAAGCGACCGGAACGATCAGCACCTCCGCCATCTCGCCGCCCGCAAGCTCAAGAAACTTCTTGAGTATCCGCCGCTCGTTATACTTATCCTCTGCCCCGCCGATCACAAGCAGATGCCCGCCAATGATCTCACGGTCTTGGTTTTCATTCATTGTCTGTTTGTAAGTGATAGAGAGATAATAACTTCACGTAAAGTTAATGTAAATGAAGAACTAGGTCAAGAAACTGTGGTCGCTGCTTCGCTTCGTAGAAATTTATTCATTTGCTTTGGCCGTTATGTTAAAATTCCGGGCGGGTAAAATATGCAAACCGAGACCGAGAAAACACTTGTCGATAGAGTCAAATCCCTGTCACCGGAACAGCAGGAGAAAGTACTGGAGTTTGTTTCAAGCTTGCACCAGCCAAAGAAGACTATCTGGGAGAAGTTGGATGACCGGCTCAGCAAAGTGCCGGACGAAGAGTTCGCCGAACTCCCCGCCGATGCTTCATCAAACCTGAACCACTACCTTTATGGTTCTCAGAAGAAATGAGGAAGGTCTTCGTCGATACGCTTTATTTTGTCGCCTTGATCAACAAGAACGATCAGTGGTGGTCGAAGTCGATCGAGGCGAAAGCTCGGTTATCAGATGTGAGATTTGTTACAACTGAGATGGTTTTGATCGAAGTGCTCAATTTTCTTAGCGAATACGGGGAAACGCTTAGGAAACAGGTTAGTCTGTTCGTCCGGGACGTTTTGGAGGATGTGGAATTCGATGTCGTTGCCTATACGGAAACGACACTGCTGAACGGCCTCGAACTTTACGAAACTCGCCTCGATAAGGGCTACAGCCTGACCGATTGCATCTCAATGAATGTCTGCCGGGAAATGGGCATCTAGGAGATTCTTACCCACGACCGACATTTTGAGCAGGAAGGGTTCACGATTTTGCTCTAGCTCAAAAAGGTGACTGTGCGTTCGTTACTCTTTATTACTATCGCTTTCGCAATCGCATTCCTGCAGTTCTCAGGTCCGGCCGCGAACAACGAGGAATCGGTCCTTGTTCTCGCAGCTGAATACCAATCCCTTTTGAAAGAGATCGAGTCCAAAAACGGGCCTACTTCGCTAGAACCGCTCGCTGACTTCCAGAACCGCTTTTCTACACGTCTCAGCGAGGTTGAAGAGCTAAGTGACGACGAATTCAGGAAATTCGAAATACGAATGCGTGGCTTCCTTGTTAACCGCGAAGAAGTTGTTTTTGTAAAACCTGACCCCAGGTTCTTCCGGAAGTTGGCAAAAGACAAGGGGCTGCCGGCAGACATCGCCTTTTTCGATCTGCTGATCAAGGTTAGGCCCGATGGGGTTTGGTCGGCCTACACTCAGCCGCAAACTGATTATTCAGGTTGTACTCTTTATGGGACGGGAAAACCAACCGAGCTCTACGGGCTACTGGTTTCGTTCAAGGAAGAGTATCCAACAGCTTACGTACAGATGGTTGATGACGAACTCGACTATGTTATCAACGCCTTGACGACTGGAACCTGTGCCTGCGAGGGATTGCCGTCTGCGATCAAAGAATTTGAACTTTTCATCGAGAAATATCCCGATGCGGAAATAACCCCCAGACTTCGTGGTCGTCAGTCTGATGCTGATGAGAAAAGCAAGATCCGGCCATTTTGCATCTCGGGTTAGTTATTACATCTTCATTTCCTGGTCCAACCGTTCATTGAGGAACATTTTTATCAATGACTGATGCGGCACGTCGCGCATGCTCGTCACGCACCGACTCGGGAAGCCGATGGGAAATCGTGCGAGTCGTCATTTTTAGGTTCGGAAAAACGACACGCTCGGCCTTATCCCAATCAAAATAATCGGTCGAATCGTGCGTCCACCAGAATTCCCTTTCCTCGTCCTCATTTCTAAATTCAGGGACTTCTTTCAATTTCTTCTTCTTCATAACGTCTACTAAGCAGCCTTCTCTACGCCGCGATCGCTATGTATTTCCTGCAAGCTCCGAACTGTGATGTTCTTGTTCGTCGCCTTGGTCGCGATGGCTTCGACGAGAGCTTCGGCGCCGGTGATGGTCGTGACGCATGGGACGTTGAACTGCAAGGCGGCCTTGCGGATGGCCTGCTCGTCGTAGCGTGAGGTCTTGCCGAGCGGCGTGTTGATGATCAGCGAGATCTCGCCCTGGCGAATCAGGTCGGCGATGTTCGGCCGGCCCTCGTTCACCTTAAAAACGTCCTCGCACTCCAAACCGACCTCGCGAAGCCGGATCGCGGTTCCGTGTGTCGCCACCAGCTTGAAGCCGAGCTTGTTCAACCTGCGTGCAAGCAGAACCGCCTGCCCCTTATCGGCGTTGGTCACCGAGATGAACGCTTTTGGAGCGCGGACACTCTTGTCCGCATCGCCGGTTCCTCCGGCGAAACCAATGCCAGCACTATTGACGGTCGATGAAGCATCGCCCGTCGGGGACAAGAGTGTCCCCACTCCGAGCGGCAAACTGACCCCCGCACCTTCCATCGCCTTGCCATACGCTTCGCCAAACGTCGCCCCAACGCCCATCACCTCGCCGGTCGAGTGCATTTCCGGCCCGAGGATCGGGTCGACGCCGGCAAACTTTTTGAACGGAAATACCGGCGATTTCACAAAAACCTGCGGCACCGCGAGCACGTCCGGCAGCCCAAACTCGGCAAGCGTTTTTGCCCCCGCCATCACTAGCGACGCGATCTTTGCGATCGGCACACCCGTGGCCTTTGCTACGAACGGCACCGTCCGCGATGCCCGCGGATTGACCTCAAGCACATAAACGCGGTCGCTCTGGACGGCGTATTGAATGTTCATCAAGCCCTTTACGTTCAGGCCCTTGGCGAGTAATCGAGTGTAATGCTGGATCGTCTCCAGATGTTCGACCGCGATCTTCTGCGGCGGCAAGACGCTTGACGAATCGCCCGAGTGGATGCCCGCTTCTTCGATGTGCTCCTGAATTCCGGCGATAACGACCGCCGTTTCGTCTGCCAAAGCGTCCACGTCGATCTCGCCCGCCCGCTCGAGAAATTTGTCGATCAATATCGGCTTTTCCGGCGAGGCATCGAATGCCGTCCGCATATATTCGTCTAGCGACGATTCGTCGTAAACGATCGCCATCGCCCTTCCGCCAAGCACAAAACTCGGCCGGACGACGACCGGATAGCCGATCTCGGCCGCGATCGCCTTGGCTTCTTCGGGCGAGGTTGCGGTGCCGTTCGGCGGCTGTGGAATGTTCAGTTCTTTGAGCAGTACGGAAAACCTCTTCCGGTCTTCGGCAAGGTCGATCGAATCCGGCGAGGTCCCGATGATCGGAACGCCCGCTGCGTGAAGCTTATCGGCAAGATTGAGCGGCGTCTGCCCGCCGAACTGCACGATAACGCCCTCGGGCCGCTCGACATCGACGATGTTCATCACATCCTCAAAGGTCAGCGGCTCAAAGTAAAGCCGATCCGATGTGTCGTAGTCGGTCGAGACGGTCTCCGGATTGCAGTTGACCATTATCGTCTCAAAATCCGCATCGCGAAGTGCGAACGATGCATGGCAGCAGCAATAGTCGAACTCGATTCCCTGCCCGATCCGGTTCGGCCCCGAGCCGAGGATCATTATCTTCCGCCGGCCGGTCGGATCGGCCTCGCATTCCTCTTCGTAGGTCGAGTAAAGATACGGCGTGAAGGATTCGAACTCCGCACCGCAGGTATCAACACGCTTATAGACCGGTGCGATTCCCGCCACCTTTCGATGCTCGCGGACTTCCAACTCGGTCGTTTCTGTGAGAAAGGCCAGACGACGATCCGATAGCCCGAATGCTTTTGCCGTACGCAGAACGTCGTCGGGCAAGTCGGCCAGATCAGCGAGTTTCTTAGAATTGTCCGTTGTCCGTTCTCCACTATCCATTGGAAGCTCCGCTTCCTGAAACTCCATCACCTGCTTTACCTGATCGAGAAACCACGGGTCGATCTTCGTCAGGCGATGGACCTCTTCGATCGAGTAGCCGTTCTGCAAAGCGTATGTGATGTAAGAAAATCGCTGGGAATTCGGCCTCGCGAGCTTTCGCTGCAGTTCCTCGTCCGGCACGTCCGCGAGCCGCAGCGGTTTCACTGCTTCAAGCGACCGCAAACCTTTGAACAGACTCTCCTTGAACGTCCGACCGATCGCCATCACCTCGCCGACCGATTTCATCTGCGTCCCCAAAACATCTTCAGCACCGGGAAACTTTTCGAACGCCCACTTCGGTATCTTGGTAACGACGTAATCTATGGTCGGCTCGAACGAGGCCGGCGTCTTTTTGGTGATGTCGTTCGGGATCTCGTCGAGCGTGTAGCCGACCGCGAGCTTCGCCGCGATCTTTGCGATCGGAAAGCCTGTCGCCTTTGAGGCAAGAGCCGAGGACCGCGAGACCCGCGGGTTCATCTCGATGATACGGACCTCGCCGTTCTCCGGATTTACTGCAAATTGGATATTAGAACCGCCCGTCTCGACCCCGACCTTGCGGATGCACTTGATCGACATATCGCGAAGGTTCTGATACTCCACGTCGGTCAGCGTCTGCGCTGGAGCGACCGTTATCGAATCGCCCGTATGCACGCCCATCGGGTCAAAATTCTCGATCGAGCAGATGATGACGACGTTGTCGTTGAGGTCGCGCATCACCTCGAGTTCGTATTCTTTCCACCCTAAGATCGATTCTTCGACCAATATCTGCGAGACCGGCGAAGCGGCAAGCCCGCCCTTGGCGATCTCTTCAAATTCCTCGGGGTTATACGCCGTTCCGCCGCCGGTTCCTCCGAGCGTAAATGCCGGCCGGACGATCGCCGGATAGCCCGTTTCCTCAACGATCTTCTGGGCTTCTTCCCAGGTATGAGCAAATCCGCCCTTGGCCGAGGGAATCCCGACCTCGTCCATCGCCTGCTTGAAAAGCTCGCGGTCCTCGCCGACCTTGATCGCGTCGATGTTCGCCCCGATCAGCTTTACGCCGTATTTTTCGAGAACGCCCAGCTCGTAAAGCGCGACCGAAAGGTTCAGCCCCGTCTGCCCGCCGACCGTCGGCAAAAGGGCATCGGGCCGCTCCTTTTCGATTATTGCCGTCGCCGCCTCGACCGTCAGCGGTTCAACATATGTCCTGTCGGCGATCTCCGGGTCGGTCATTATCGTCGCCGGGTTCGAATTGACCAGCACGACCTCAAACCCTTCCTGCTTTAAAGCCCGACAGGCTTGCGTTCCGGAATAATCGAACTCGCAAGCCTGTCCAATGACAATGGGACCTGAACCGATGATCAGTATCTTATGAATATCTGTACGTCGCGGCATTTTCTAAACTCACGATTATACAGAAATTTCGCCGCCGCACTAACCTCCCGGCCCCGAAGCCCGCTAGAACGGGATTCCCGGCAGCCGCGGGACCTTGTTCCTTATGTTCCGCTTTGCCTCGTCGAGCACGACCTTGCCGCTCAGTACGTCATCGAGCCTGCCGGCAAAGACCGGATCGACCCGCTTGAGCCGATCGCGGATACGCCTAGCCTCCCGCTTGTTTCCCGTCAAGTGATAGACCTCGCCGAGGTTATAAAGCCCGAAGACGTTGTTGGCGTCGAGCGTCGAGACACGCGAGAACTGAGCGATCGCGTTTTGCAGGTCGCCCGCACCGCGATAAGCACGACCGAGCTGGTTCATCGCGATGACCCAGTCGCCCTGTAGGCTCAAGGCCCGGTTCAACGCTTCGACCGCGGCCTGAAACTCGCCGAGTTCGTTGTTCGTTGCCCCGAGGTTCATGAACGCCGGGTGAAGATTCGCGTCCATCTCGACCGCCCGCTGAAGCGACTGCCTCGCCATCTCGAGCTTCTGCCTCGCCTCGTCTTCTTTGTTATTCTGCTTATCGTAACGGGCCGCGTTGTAATAGGCCCAGCCGACGTTATTATGATCGACCGCCGTCGGGCTCAACTCCTGGGCCGCCTTCAGCCGGACCGAAGCTTTTTCCCATTCGTTCGTCTTGCCCAAACAGAAACCCCATTCGCTGTAGAGGTCCGCGTCCTTGTCAATGCCCTTCTCATTCGCTGCCCGATATTGCGCGTTCGCATCTGCGAACCGCTCCATCTGCCGATAGGTACTGGCGAGGTGAGCGTGGGCCTTGGCGTTCGAAGGTTCGAGCTCAAGCACTTTCAGATATGCGTTCGAAGCCGCGTCATATTCGCCGCGATTGTAATGAAGAACACCGAGGTCGAACCACGCGGCCGAAAGTGTCGGCTCGGCCTTCAGGGCATCTTCGTAGGCAGCAAGTGCCTGGTCTCCGCGGCCGGCCTCGTCGTGAAGCCGTGCGATCGCGTAAAAGGCTGTGCCATTGTTTGGCTCGGCGACGGTGACCGATCGGTAGAGAGCAAGAGCCTCGTCCTCATTTCCCTTTCGCTTCAGGATCGCGGCCCGTGCGAACTTTGCCTCGGTCGTCGCGGTGCCTGCCGTCTCGGCCTTCGCGATCATCTCGTCGGCACGGGCGTCATCGCCGGTCTCGGCATAAAGAAGTCCGAGCGGCAAATAAACGGCCGTCAATTCCGGGTCGATCTCTAACGCCTTCGCGTAATTCGCTATCGCCTCATTGTTGTTGTTCCGCGCATCGTGTAGTTCCCCGAGCTTCAGGAACGCGACCTGATTTTGCGGGTCGAGCAATGCGGCCTCTTCAAGCAACGGAAGTGCGGCTAGATCATCGCCCCCCGCAAGCTGCTCCGTCGCTTTCGCTGTAAGGCCTTCGCTAAGTCCCGTCTTAGCCTCGCCGTTCTTTGCGTTGAGCTTCAATGCCTCGCGGAAGCTCGATATCGCCGGATCGATGCTGCCCTCTTCAAGCTGCTTTTCGCCCCGTGCGGTCAATACGTTCGATTGCCGTGCCAGGCGGTTCCGCTCGCGTGCCCTTGCCCTTGCAAGCTCGGCCGCTCTCGCCTTTGCCCGCTCGGCACGCGCCTTTCGCTTTGCCGCGGCCTGTGAATTTAACCTCGCCCGGTAACCGGCCATTCCCGCCCCCGATCGGCCACCACCCGAAAAGGCTGCCCGCTCCTGCGGCCGCTTTGCCGAGCCGCGAAAAACGAAAACGCTCGCACCGCCGGTCAGGTCGGCCGAGGGCACAAGATCATTTGCCCGCACCGGCAAACTCCCCGGCAGCAGCAGCGAGACTCCGATAACGAAAACAAAAGCCGAACGACAAAAACTCTTCTGACGAGACATAACCACAACTCCCGGCCGCTTCTCGATGCCGCGAGAAGAAGCCTCAACACTCTAGACGACGGGTTCCGTCGCGGTTTGCGGCAACGCGGCCTTTTCGCCCAGAAAAACCGGCTCCGGAACCAGTTCGATCCCAAACCGCACTTTCACCGCCGCACGCACCTCATTCATCAACGCGAAAATATCGGCCGCTTTGGCTCTTCCGAGATTCACGATCGCCAATGAATGATTCGCCGAAATTCCCGCCTCGCCGAACCGATAGCCCTTCGCGAAACCTGCCCTTTCGATCAGCCACGCAGCGGGTATCTTTACCTGCCCTTCGCCCGCAGGAAAGCTCGGAACATCGCTTCCCTCGGCTGCCGCAATTACTCCGAGAATCTCAGCCGCAACGATCGGATTCTTAAAGAATGAACCCGCACTCCGCGAATTCGGATCGGCGGCGTCGATCACCATCGACTTTCGCCGACGGATGGCCAACACCGCCTCCCTCACCTCAGTGAGGCTTGACGAACGCTCATCGAAATACTCTTTCAGGTCACGATAAACGACCTTCGGCTCGCCGCCGGCCCCGAGCCTGAACGTCACTTTCGTGACAACATACCGCCCTTTCTCGCTCGTATTGAAGATGCTCTTTCGATAGCTGAAGCCGCACTCGGCGTTCGAGAGTTCGACGAATTCGCCGGTCGCCCGGTCAAAGCACCTGACCCTGACTATCGTCTCTGAAACCTCTTGCCCATAGGCTCCGACATTCTGTACCGGCGTACCTCCGATCGAGCCCGGGATCCCGCTCAGGCACTCAACTCCGGCCAGTTCCCGCCGGACACACTCTGCGACGAATTCGTCCCAGTCCTCGCCCGCCGCTGCCTCCGCGATCACAAAGCCATTTTCATCCGGCTCCACGAAACGAACCCCGCGAAGATCGATCTTCACAACAAGCCCGCCGAACCCGGCATCGCTGACCACCAGATTGCTTCCGCCGCCGAGGACGAAAGTATCGAGGCCTTTCTCCTCAGCGAAACGAAATGCCGCCGGAATATCGTCCTCATCACGGGCACATAGAAAATATCGAGCCGACCCGCCGACGCCTAGCGTCGTAAGGCCCGCGAGGGGCACGTTTTCTTCGATCCTCTCTTCGATGGCCATAAAAAACGGGAGAAGGCCATTCTACCCCTCTCCCGTTCGATTTCCCATTTCGGGCATGCGTCAGTTTTTAACTACGCCGCCGGTCATGTTCGTTAGCCGTGTCGCAAGGTCATCACGCCCGAGCGACCTCAGCTTGCTGTGGGCTTTTTTCGCCTCGTTCGTATTGCCGTTCTTGAACTCGGCGAATCCGAGATTCAAATGCGCTTCTGCAAGCTTGTCGTCCTGCCTGATCGCCAGCTTGAAGTGCTTGATCGCCTCCTTGAAATTGTTGTCGTTCACGTAGGCAATGCCGAGTTCATTCTGTGCGAACGCCCATTTCGGCTCTTTATCGACGACCCGCTTTAGGGCATCGATCGCACCCTTGCGGTCGCCGGTCTCGGTATAGACCTTGCCGAGGTTGAGCAGAGCACCTTGCTGGAAGGGTGAGTTTGCTGCCGATGCCGCCTTCAATGTCTCGACCGCCTTCTGCATCTTCACCCGGCCTTCGGCCTCCCGTTTTTCTGCAAAATCGGTCCTAGCCGCGTTAAAATACGCCCAGCCGAGGTTCGATTTATTTACGTCGCTCACGGTCAGAGTCTGTGACTTTTCCAGGTACCGGACGGCCGCGTTCCATTTGCAAGGAACGCCCTTCGCCGTGTTTATCTCGCACTGCCTTGCGATCGCGAACGCCGCCCGGCCGAGGATATCCGCCGTCAATTCGCGCTTTTCCTGATTCGTCTCAAAATCCGGATGTCCTTCAAAGAACAACGCGGCCAGATTGTAATTCGTCTCCGCCCGATTGAAATCGTTCAGCAGCCGATACGCATCGCCGAGGTTCGCGACCACTTCGGCATTGTCGTTCTTAAGCTCTTTTGCCTTCTCAAACTCAACAACCGCCTCGCGAAATTCGTCGAGCTCAAAATGTGCCGTACCAAGCCCGTAATGGGCCTCGAAGTAGTTTTGCTTAAGTGCGATCGCCTTTTGGAATTCCGGGATCGATTCGCGGGTCTTTCCAAGGCGCGTCAGCGTTTCGCCCGTGTAATAAAAAGCTTCTGCCAGGTTCGCGTCATTTGCAGTTGCCTTGCGAAATGCCGCAAGTGCCGCTTCGCCATTCTCCTGCCGCAATCGCACGAGCCCGAGGAAATACTGCGCCTGTGCATCGTTCGGCTCGATGGCGACCGCCTTCGTCAGCAGTTCGTCGGCCCTGGCTATGTTGCCACGCTGATAATAAAGAATGCCAAGCGGAACGTAGATCTCGGTGAGTTCGTTATCGGCCGTAAGCGCCCATTCGTAATTTTCAGCAGCCAGTCCGTCGTCATCCTGTGCGGAAAGAACCTCTGCAAGGCCGAAATATGCCGGGCCGTTCTTCGGGTTCAGGCTGATCGCTTCTTCAAAATCTTTCTTCGCCACAGCCAGGGCATCTCGCGTAAGCATCTCGTTACCGCGGAGAGCCAGAGCTTCGCTCAGGCCGTCGCGGGCGATCGTGTTCGTCGCATCGAGCGTTCTAGCCTCGCGGAAGAAATCTATCGCCCTTTCATAGTTCTTCTCGTTGATGTAGTATTCACCGACACCCGCGAACAGGATCGAGACCTCCTGCGGCGTCTTTGTCTTTATCGGCGGCAATTTATCTTCGGCAATCGCGGTCGTCCGCTGCCGGCGAGGGGCAGTGCTGGCAAGCGTTGTGAATTGCCGGCTAACCCTTCGGGCCGTATCTGCACGCTGGGTCTTGCTTCGCCGTGCGGTCCCCTGTGAAACGAACCGTTTCGAAACGGACTTCGAGCCGCCCCTGAAAACGAACAGGCTCGTCCCGCCTGTCAGGTCCTTGACCGGAACAAGCTCCTGCGCAGCTACGATCGACGCACAGACGCCGAGCGAAATGGCCATAACAAGCCATCGCCGCTTAAAGATCGAGATCTTTTTCTTATCCATCATTGCCTCTAACCTAAAAGGGAACGCCAAAATGCATCGTCCTTCTACGATGCGCTCCGCCACTAAAGACGTTCGCCGCCACCCGATTTTGCTAACGAACACCGCCGTTCGATGCTCAAAGACAAGTTCTAAGCGATTTCACCTGCTGGTATTCGAGCCTCGAAGCTTGCTGACAATCGTTCGTGCTAATCGGAACGGCCGTCGGTTTGCGAACCTCCTATAGCGGTCGTTGTCGCGAAGCGAGTACAAATACCCGACGTGATTATTCACAAGCCGTTCCATGATCAAAGGATTTTTGTGAATCGGCGCATCTCCAATCTCGACCGCAAATACCACGTGCGGAAGATTATAAGCATTGAAACTGACCCCGTTCATTCGCAGGTCTTCGAGCGCTTCGTAAATCCCGTTGTAAGTAATTTGCGCGTCGTGAAAAATTATTACCCCCCCCCCGTTTGTTTAACACCGACAAACAAAACTCGAAATCTCGGCGCATCGCTACATCGGTATGCTCGCCGTCGATCAAACAAAGGTCTATCGGTTCGTCAATCGACGACGGATCTATCTCGTCCGTACTTCCGTCGATCGTTTTTATCTTCTCTAAATACTCGGGAGCAACCTGCTTCAAGTTCTCGATCATTCGTTCGGTCGAATTCTCCAGATATGTCCAATCGAACCCGCGCTCATCCGGCTGGGTCTTGGGCCTTTTATCGATCGAAATAATGGTACGGCATTTCGTATCAAGAAGATGCGGCTGAATACTGCCGCCCAAATACGAGCCGATCTCAAGGTAGTTGTATTCACCCCTAAGCTCGCGAATAGCCGCCTGACACGCCAAGAAAGTCTTCTTATCCTCATCCGAGGATTGACTTTCGATCTTTGAAAAAACTGATAGATCCATCCCTTAGGTTTCAAAACTCCGTCTGCATCGGATTCGTAATTGGCAGGGCAGATGCAAGATCAACTCTTGTACGACCGCCGTAAACGTGACGATATACCATTTTAGCTTCTGCTCAAAGCGTTAGCCCACCTTCACTTTCCGCTCTTGCTGATTCCTGCAACGTAAGATAGATTTAATATTTACCAACAACCCATGCGTCTCAGGGCCGGTTTACCGGACTCGCGAGCCCTTCTTTCACTTCGGCCCGGACCGCGGATTTTGGCATCCGAAATCTACACCTAAAGGAGATCTTGCCGAGATGAAAGCATTTACAACTGAAAACCTACGAAATCTGGCTGTCATTGGACACGGCGACGCGGGGAAAACCCAGCTGACCGCGTCGCTGATGTATGTGGCCGGTGCAACGCCACGCTGGGGAAAGGTTGACGAAGGAACCACCGTCACCGACTACGACGACGACTCCATCGCCCGCAAGGTCTCGCTCAACAACAACTTTGCCCACATCGAATACGCCGATTCAAAGCTTAATTTTATCGATACGCCCGGCTATGCGGCGTTTGTCTCGCATGCCCGCCCGGCGCTTCGCGTCGTGGACTGCGCTCTCGTTGTGGTTGATGGCGTGAACGGCATCGAGGTCCAGACCGAAAAGACCTGGAACTATGCCAACGAATTTATGCTCCCGCGGTTCATGGTCATCAATAAGCTCGATAAGGAGAATGCCGACTTTGGCCACGCACTCGAAACCGCTACCTCGAGCTTTGCCCGTTCGATCGTTCCCTTTACGCTTCCCATCGGCACTGAAGAGAATTTCAAGGGCGTCGTCGATGTCGTCCATCAAAAGGCCTACGAATTCGACGCCGATGGCAAAGCCAAAGAGATCCCGATGCCTGAAAGCGGCAAGGATGTCTTTGATCGTACCCGCGAACGGCTGATCGAACTCGTCGCCGAGTCCGACGACGCGTTGATGGAAAAGTACTTCGAGGACGGCACCTTGCCCGAAGAAGATATCTACCCAAATCTCGCAAAGGCTATCGCGAAGAGTAAGCTCTGCCCGGTCTATGCCGTTTCTTCGACCTCGCTTGCCGGCCTCTCGATCCTGCTCGATCACATCGTCGAATTTGCTCCGAACCCGGCAACGCACGAGGCCGAATACGGCTTTGCGGACAACGAGATGACCGGCGACCGCGTCAAGCGCAAATATTCCAACGACGAACCATTTTCGGCTTACGTTTTCCGCACCATCGCCGACCCCTTTGCCGGCCGCATCAATGTGATGAAGGTCGTCTCCGGCAAGATCGAATCCGACGCGACCGTGCTCAATTCGAGCCGCGAAACGCCCGAAAGGCTCGGTGCCCTCCACGTCATTGCCGGCAAAACGCTCGAGAAAGTAAACTCAGCCCAAACCGGCGACATCATCGCGGTGGTAAAGCTGAAAGATACGCAGACCGGCGACACGCTCTGCGATAAGGCACATCCGATCGTTTATCCGCCGGTCGAATATCCCGAGGCAGCTATCTCCTTCGCCATCGAGCCCAAATCGCGTGCCGATGAAGACAAGATCTCCGTCGCTTTGCACAAGATACTCGAGGAAGACCCGTCGCTCCACTTCGACCGCGACGCTCAGACGAAGGAGTTCATCCTCTCCGGCTCCGGCCAGCTTCACATCGAAACGGTCGTCAAAAAGCTCGCCGACCGCTACCACGTCGAGGTCGCACTTCATCCGCCGAAGGTGCCTTACAAGGAAACGATCACCGCCACAGCCGAGGTTCAGGGCCGCCACAAAAAGCAGTCCGGCGGACGCGGCCAGTTCGGCGATTGCAAGGTGATCTTCGAACCGCTTGAGCGCGGAGGCGGCTTTGAATGGGTCGATAAGATCTTCGGCGGTGCCGTTCCCCAGAACTTCCGACCGGCGATCGAGAAAGGCATAATCGAGGCCGCCGGCGGCGGCGCCGTTGCCGGTTACCCGCTCGTCGATTTCAAGGTGACGCTAATCGATGGCAGCTATCATACCGTCGATTCCGACGAGCATTCGTTCCGGGCAGCCGGCCGCAAGGCGTTCCGTGCCGCGATGGAAAAGGCCAAACCGACACTGCTCGAACCGATAATGGACGTCGAGGTCTTCACACCGCTCGAGTTCTCCGGCGACATCATGGGCGACCTCAACAGCCGCCGCGGACGCGTCGCGGGCATGGATATGCGAGGCAAACAGCAGGTGATCAAGGCAAAAGTGCCGCTCGCCGAGATGCTCGATTACCAATCGAAGCTCAACTCGGTGACGCAGGCCCGCGGCTCCTACCACATGCAGTTCTCGCACTACGATCCGCTGCCGCACAACTTCGCCCAAAAGGTCATCGACGAAGCCGTCGCCGCCGGCCGCGTCCGCGCCCACGAAGACGACGACTAACGCTCAGAGTGCGAGCTTTAGCTCGTCGCTTAGAGTGCGAGCTTTAGCTCGTCGCTTAGAGTGCGAGCTTTAGCTCGTCGCTCAGAGTGCGAGCTTTAGCTCGTCGCTTAGAGTGCGAGCTTTAGCTCGTCGCTTAGAGTGCGAGCTTTAGCTCGTCGCTTAGAGTGCGAGCTTTAGCTCGTCGCTACGCGATAAATCGCGCACTCCGAACCTAAAATAAGCGTGGCCGATCCGTTCAGCCACGCTTTCTTATTGCCCGAAGCCGGCTAAAGCCGGTACTCCAAACACCGATCTACCCGTTCACAGTCGCTTCGACCACCTCGCTCCAGCCGCCTTTCTCGCCGGAGGTCGCAACCCATCGCAGCCGATACCAGACCTTCTTTCCGGCGTCTTCCATTTCGTAAAAAATTACGTGCGGGCTGGCCGTGTCAAGCGTCACCATCTGGTAATCGTCGTCTTTTGCCGGCGGGTCGCCGCCGATCTTACTCCAGATCTCGGCCCCGAGCATTCCCTTCGGCTTGCCGCGTTTATCGGGGTTTGCCGCGTCGCGAAAGCGGATTATGTGCTTCAATATCTCGTAATCGACAACCGCCAGCGGAGCCGTTTCGGGCATCGGAGCCGCCGTCGGCGTTTGATCGTAAACATCGAGCCCGACCGCGCCGAGCTTTTCTGGGTCGTTCCCGACGCCGAGCCTGATCTTTTTCATCAGCATCCGCACTTCCTCGACCAAAGCTGCACGCGTCGTGTCCCGCGTCCCATAAGCCGAGGTTGCCGCCGCCGTTTTCAGGTCGAGATCGTCCAAAGCATCGATGAAAGTGCTCAATTTGCTCGTCAAAGACAGCGTGTCGCCGGCCACAAGCCCATAAGTCGCCTCGTCGCCGTCGATCGCATTGCTCATAACATTCAGCTCCGCCACCAGATCGCGGTCTGGTAGCGTCTGCAGGTCTCTTGATTTCATCTATTTTTCTCCTATTTGGGAATTTGGATTGAACTTTTCGTTCACAACAGGACGGAGAATGAGATGTTTTTTGCGTAAAATGAGAGGAAAACTGGCAGAACCCAGAAAATATCGCGAATTTGGGGCCTACAACCCCCGATTTTAAGCCTACAATCCTGAAATGTACGCTTACATTCCTGAAATGTACGCTTACATTCCTGAAATGTAAGCCTACAATCGCGAAATGTAAACCTACAATCCCGAAATGTAAGCCTACAACCCCGAAATGTAAGCCTACAAACGCAAAATGTAAGCCTACAATCCCGAAATGTAAGCCTACATTTATTTCGAAAACGGATTAACAACTACCACTATCTCATTGATTTACAACATCTTATTAGCTTTAACTCCGCATTTCGTCCTCGAAAAACTGAAAATCGGAGTTTCCGAAACTAAAGAGTTTACGTTGCTAAGGCTTTCCCCGACAAGAAACACGTCATATGCCCATCGGCCAAGTTGAGCACCATTAGCAGAATAGACTTTCGCTCGATATCTGAACCAATTTCCGTGTTGATCGCGTCTTCGTGATTCCCGGTAATCCAGTTCAATAGCTGCAACCCTAAGCGAAAGAAGCGGAAAAAGCTCCGATGGCTCGGAAATGCCATTGTGATTTACATCCTGCCAAAGCCTGAGGACTGTGAAAATGGCATCCTGACTATCTATCCTGCCATCGTTATAACCACCATTTTCTGGCTTATCAAATTCAGCTAATGCTAAAAACCCGTTCTTTTCAGTTGAATGGGGCTGTGGAGTAAAATTACCGAATAACTCGATGCCGTTATCAATCATTCCATTCCCGTTGCGATCGAGTGCCAGCCAAGCATCATCCGACCCAGGACTTGTCCAAGACATTCTTTCCTGAGTGGCATTGGCATTATGGTCGAAATTAATTCCGTTCGCTCCATCGGTAAGGCTGAAACCGTCTCCTTCTATATCGATCACAATTGGCGAAGTCGCCTGGATCTGACAACAACAACCTTGTCCCCAGTTATCCCAACCAGTCGGGCATCCGTCATTGTTTGGATACATACAGATATCAGGACTTCCATAACATGTTGTAGTTAAACCGCCACTCTCAATAGTTTCTCCAAAGCAAAATCCTTCGGGACACGAACCTATCGGCGGTGTCGGCGTCGGCGTCGGCGTAACAACAGATTCATAGAGCAAGGCTACAGCTTGATTATCGCAATTACTTGGATTCTTTGTTCTTCCAGTTCGGTTAGGGTTCATTCCAAAAGGAGCATTAGCCATCACCGAGTCGAATAAAAAACACACAGGACAATCATCGAGACCGAAAGTATGGCCCAACTCATGAGCTACAACTTCAGTCACAGCTGCTTTCAGAGTAACAACAGGATTAATATAAATAATTGCATCGGCCAACCATATCACGCCAGATGATGTGGAGACTGCTCCTCGGTCCGTTGCGTTAGGTATGCCACCCGGTGGCGCCTGCATTCTAATCTCAATAAAGCTCCCAGTTTGCCCCGTTGGGAGTGGACCTACATTAATGTTGAATGTCACGCCAGAAAGATTTGTCGTGCGGACTGCCTGCCAATTTGCTAATGCATCACGAATTCCCTCCTCCTGCTCATCAGAGAACGCCGAAGCTATGTAGATTGGTACGACAGAATCCTTGGCCCATGTATTTCGTTTTCCCAGTGGAGGTTGCTCTATTAGAGGCGGGAAACCACATGCAAGTTGTTGAGCGACTGCGTTGGAACTTAGGAGGATAATGAGCAAAGAAAAGGAACCAAGAAAAAAGATAGTCTTGAGGGAATGGCTCATTGCAATGATTTCTCCTTGAGCTCTTCACCGTCGGCAAGAACTGAAAGCTCTAGTTCTTGGAGGAACTGTTCCCGTGTCAAACTGTTCTTACTCACAAAAGACCATCCGGCTCGTTCATCACCGTTACGACCGTCAAGCGCTTTGATCTGATCGTCGCTGCCAATTTCGAAGCCTGTCAAAATCGAGTAGATTCTCAGGTCTTTATCATAGGTTAAAAACAATACATACTTTGCACCAATAATGGGCATCTCTTGGCCCCTAAGCGAATACTTGATAATTTTACCTGATGGATATTTAACTCGTGCACCTGGTCTTATAACACTGAATATGACGTCCGTCTCAATAGGTTGAGACCGATTCTCTTTAAAAATACGCTCAATCGCTAATTCAAACTCAGAATAGACCCCTGTGCTATCGTTCGAAAGAAAGGCATTACTTGATTTTACCTGAGCAAAAACTACTAAATCACTTTTCGAGGTGGGAAGTGGCGATAAGCCAATTTGCCAGTGCGTATTTAAGAATACCTCTTGCACGTCCGGATTTGGTGATTTCTTAACCCACGCCCAACCGTCAAACTTACTGTTTCGCCGCGCTCTAGTTTCTGAAACATTCTGTTGGCGATAAGATTCTGGCTCAAAAGAAACAATCGGAAAAGAATCATCTTTATCGCGTTCAGATTGACTGCTCACGGTTTGATTACCTGCCCAAATACCTATGCCGATAAAAAATGCTATAGTCACGCCTATTAAGTACTTAGAAGTCATTTTCATAAATTTGTCCCCAGACACAGAATTGGAAATACGATTTAAACTATTCTGCCCACTTCATTTCTTTTCATAAGCAACCACTATACAACATTCCCTGATTAGTATATAAGAAATTCGAAGCTCTTAGTTTCGCCATGACAAGAGAATACAGTGGGCTTGGAGATGGCTTGAGAGCCGACTTGAGGAGAAACTAAGTCGGTAAGCACTTCAGATCTTATTGAGTTCAAGGAAATCCTGCGGGAAGAGGTGAAGCCAGCGTTTTTTTTCTCGGAAAGCAGATAGGCCTCGATTTCTTCGGGGGTGAGCAGCTTTGATGAATAAAATTGAAGAGAACAAACAGGCCTGACCTGTTCACGTGGCTTGACGTTTGTTTTATAATGCCGCTGTATGCTTCCAGCCGTCAGACATTATCCGATCTCCGTTGAGCTTTACCATCTTATGGCCGAGCGCGGAACGTTTGCACCTGACGAACGGATCGAACTTATTGACGGAGAGATCATCGAAATGTCGCCCATCGGAAGCCGCCACGTTAGCTGCGTCAACTTTCTTTCCGCGTTTCTCAATCGGCTTTATCTCGATAAATTCATTATCAGCATACAGAACCCGATCGTCGCCGCCGACGACAGCGAGCCCCAGCCCGACCTCGCACTTCTTTATCCGCGAGATGATTTTTACCGAACGGCGACTGCGACCGGAAAGGACGTAGCTCTCGTTATCGAGGTTGCGGATTCGACCGTCGGGTTCGACCGCTCGCGTAAGTTTCCGGTTTACGCCGAGGCGGGCATCCCCGAAGCGTGGCTCGTCGATCTCGAAGCCGGACTTGTAGAAGTGCATTTCTTTCCGAAAGAACGTGCCTACGGCGTCGTCAAGGTCTATGTTCGCGGGGACATGGCAACCTCGGAAACCATGCCCGATCTGAAGATTCCCGTCAACGACATCCTGGGCTAAGATCTCCTCTCTGCCTCGCAGACCGGCGGGCATTCCCTCTTCAAATCACCTAAATTCGGCATCTTCTTGAACTTTATTCGGGGTCGGCTTACACTCTTTTTAGCCGTGAATCTGCCGAATTATCTTACGCTCGGGCGAATTCTTTTTGTGCCGCTGCTGGTCGTGGCCCTTTTGACGCCGATGGCGGAGCGCGTGCTCGGCATCAGCGGCTACGCACTCGCGATCGTCATTTTCCTCGTCGCGGTGCTGACCGATATCCTCGATGGGCACCTCGCCCGCAGCCGAAATCAGGTCTCGACGCTCGGAAAATTCCTCGACCCGATCGCCGATAAGCTGCTCATCTCAGCCGCTCTGATCGTTTTGGTCGAGAAACAACTCGCCCCCTCGTGGGCGGTCGTCGTCATTCTCGGGCGTGAATTCATCGTCACAGGGCTTCGCTCGGTCGCCGCTGCCGAGGGCATCATCATCCAGGCCCAAACCTCCGGCAAGATAAAGATGTGGGCACAGAGCGTCGCCATCGTCGCCCTGCTCGTCGCCGCCGCGACCGGCAAACCGCCCGTCTCAAATTTTGGGCTCGAGTATCCTTTTTTGACGTTTTGGGAGGTCGCCGAGGTCCGCACCGCCTTCGCCAATCTATCTCAGCTTACCCTTACGGCAAATGACTGGAAGGTCTTCGGTTACCTCATCGGCCGCGGTGCACTTTGGGTCTCGGTCGCGATGGCCGTTTGGTCGCTCTACGACTATCTTTCCTACTTTTTCAAGCGAAAAGGCGAAACCGACGGCGCGGAAAAGGCCGATGCCCGCTAAGGCACCGGCCCGAAGTAATCGCGATCGCGGGGCGGTTTACTGAACCTCGACCCAATCGCCCGTGTGTATCTCGCCCGCCGTGCGCGTGATGACGACCGTCGCCGTCCGTTCCTTCACATTAAGCACAACTGCCTCACCGACCACCTTGCGGATCGCCGGACGGCCTTCTTTCGCACCCTTGTTGCTTACCTGACGGCCTGTTGCCTCGCTGCCTTTCTTTCGCGAGGACTGGTTCGAGAACTTGCCGCCGCGGTAAACCTCGCTCTGGTAGCCATAGTCGCGGGCGATGACGGCCGACGGCGGGCCGGGCTCGATATTGCCGGTGCCGAGCGGACGAAACACCGTAAGCATATCGCCGATGCGGACGTTATCTTCGGCCCCTAGATCGACGTAAACGATCTGGTCGCGGGTCACCATCTCCTGGCCGTCGCGTGCCATGAAGAGCCGGCCCATCGCCTTTCCGCTCGGATCGGCAAACCGGTCGAACGCCGGCCGCGTCGTGAACGAAGGGCTCGTCCGCTCCTGCCAGGGCTGAACAAGATCGCCGAGCAGGAAGTTGTCGCAGGACGTCTTGATGCGGGCTATCGAGTGGTCGCTCTTGACGCGGATAACCTCGACCGCACCGACCTCTTGAACATAGAAGCCAAGGGCGCCCTTGTTGCTCCATTTCGTGCGGACCTGGCCCTTTGGCCGCACGACCGCCATCATATCGCCAACTTTAACGCCGCGGTTCGCACCGACATTGACGTAAACTTCGTTATTCTCCGAATAAATATACTGATCGGCCTCGCCGACCGCACCGATCAGCCGACGCTCGGTATCGATCGGCGATTTCTGCACATAGCCGGCACAGTAAACGTTATTGCGTTCGGCATATGTCCAAGTGCGGCCGTCGTTCTGAGCGAACGCCGTTGCAGCCGAAAAGATGACCATGAACGAAAGAGCGAGACTAGAAAGAGCAAACTTTTTTGTGATCACGATAGACTCCTTTTGAAGAGATAAAGATTGGCTCGGAAAGAAAACGTGGGAAGCCCGAAACGGACGCTCCAGCGGCCGGCGAAATGAATAACTTCGCCAAACCGAAAGGCATAAATGATTGTAGTCCGCCGCCTGCATTCGAGTCAACATCTTTTTTCATAGTTGTTAGTAGCACTTTATATGTCCGGTAGTTGTAGCAAATGTAATGTCAGGTTTGAGAGAAGAAAAGAGGAGAATCTAGGCCATTAATGACAGATGGTTTTCATCGATTGTTCATGCGGACGCTCAGGCAACTCCGCGATCTGCGCCGCTATAGCTCCGTAACCATCACCAACGCAAACCAAGTGAATATAGCGACCAATGGAGGTAAGCAGGCAAACATCGCAGCATCCGCCTCCGGTGAGTAACAATCCGCGAA
>JAHBSL010000011.1 GCA_019639135.1 Acidobacteriota bacterium | reverse complement strand
CAAGTCGGATGAACCGCCCTTACTGACGTGCGGGCCTTTGCAATGGGATTCTGAATCCCTCAACCCGCATTCCGCATTGGATGTTAAGCCCTTGCTGACGCGCGGGCTTCTGCAATGGGATTCTGAATTCCGAATGCGGCATTGGATGTTACGCCCTTGCTTACGCGCGGGCCTCTGCAATGGGATTCCGAATTCCGAATGCGGCATTGGATGTTAAGCCCTTGCTTACGCGCGGGCCTCTGCAATGGGATTCTGAATTCCGTATTCCGCATTACGCATTGAGTTGTGCCCTCAAGGCCGAGCACCTCAAGGCCGAGCATTAGAAGCGGAAAGGTCGGGCCTCTGACAAGCGGGTGTATGAAATGGCTATGGTTTTCCGCCGAGGGTTTGGATCTTTTGAATGAGTTCCCATTCGCTGTAGGGCTTTACGAGATAATCGGCTACGCCTTGTTCCTCGGCCTTTGCACGATGCTTATCGCCGGCACGCGAGGTGATGACGATGACCGGAATATGCCGAAATCGCTCGTCGGCCTTTAGAGCAGCGATCATGTCGTAACCGCCCATTCGCGGCATCTCGATATCGCTTAATATCACGGCCGGCAGATCCTCGATCTCGCGGAGTGATTCCAGAGCGTCGAGTCCGTCCTTTGCAGTCAACGCCAGCCAGCCGGCGTTCTTGACGACCTTTGATGTCAGGAGGCGGACGCTCGGACTATCGTCAACGATAAGCACGGCGAGCTGCTTTTCGATCGGCGGCGGTTCGGCGATGGGTTCATTGCCGGCCGGGCGGTCGCGGAGAAGACTGTCGAGGTCGAGGATGGTGATGGCGTCGCCGCTCGCAAGCGTTGAGACGCCGAGCAATCCGGGCATCTGGTCGAGCGGGCGTCCGAGCGGTTTTACTACCAATTCCTCGGTGCGGACGACCGAATCGACCGCGACGGCGAAGAATTCGTCGCCGCACTCGATGAGCAGTGCGTTGGCCGATCTCTCAAGTGCCTCGCGATTCGGCACCCCGGTCAGATAGGCCAGCGAATACGGCCGGAAGCGGTTGCCGGCATGTTCGATATAGCTCTCGCCTTCGGCCGAAAGCACTTTGTCCTTGCCGATCTCGACGATATGGCGAATGGCATTGAGCGGGACGCCAAAGACATCCTGGCCCGAGGTGACGATGAGAGCCTCCGTGACGGCCAGCGGCAAGAGCATCCGGATAGTGAAAACGGTTCCGGCGTGCGGCGTTGATCGCATCGAGATGGTGCCTTTTTTCGATTCGACGCTCTCCTTAACAATGCTCATACCGACGCCGCGACCGGCATTGAGGTTGAGCTTTTGCGAGGTTGTCAGGCCCGGGCGGAAGATGAGCATCTGGGCCTCTTCGTCGGACATTCGCTCGGCCTGTTCGCGGCTGATAAGCCCGGCGATGACGGCCTTTTCCTTGAGAGCACCTGTCGAGATGCCGCTGCCGTCATCTGCAACGGTGAGCACGACGTGGGTCTCATCTAGCGAGAGCTTGACCGTGATGCGGCCGGTCTCGGGTTTGCCAAGCAGACGGCGAAGCTCCGGGAACTCGATTCCGTGGACGACCGCGTTCTTGAGCAGGTGGAGCATTGGTTCGATGAGCGAATCAAGTATCTTGGTGTCGATTTCAAGATGCGGGTTTTCGAGAACGATCTCGGCACGTTTTCCTTCTTCGTCTCCCGTCACGCGAACTGCTCGTTCCAGTCGAGTTCTTAGCGCGCCGAATTCGACCAGGCGGATGTGCATCACGCGCTCCTGAACGCTATCGATAAGCCGCCGCTGCGATTCGAAAAGAACATCAAGGTCGCCTTTGAGCTGTTCGAGCGCCGTGTTGATAGAGAAAGTGTCGTTCGAGGTCTCGCCGAGTTCGCGGATGGCCTGATGAAATTCCGTGTAGCGGTCGTATTCGAGTTCGTCGAAATCGCCTGATACCGACCGAGTTCCGGGGATAGCGGAGCGATCCGTAGAAATACGCGAGCCAAGACCCGTACCGAGCATCGAGGCTTCAAAGTCAACTTCCAGGCGTCCGTTCATTGCCTGGAGCCGGCGGGTCGCGTTCTGCAGGTCTTCGATCTGTCGGTCGAGCTCAAGCAATCGCTGTTCGACCGCGGACCGATTGATGACCATATCGCGGACGATGCCGACAAGTTCATCGAGCTTGTCGAGCGAGACGCGGACTATCGAGCGATTGCGGCTCGGGCTTTCGGTTTCAGGTTGTGCGGCATAGACCGGAACGGGCTCGGCAAGCTTTTGCACCGGCAGTTCAACGGCCCTTCGCGGTTCCGGAGAAACTTCCGACAAGGGCACTTCGATCTCATCGGGTTCGTTGTTCGCGATAGCGGAGAGCATCGCGTCAAAGTCGGCCGAGAGTTTTTCTGAAAGGGCGGCCGTCTCTTCGCGGCGTTCGCCTGAGACCATCGCCTTAAGACAGGTGTTCGATTCGATCAGGAGCGGAATAAGTCCGGAACGCGGATTTCCGCCGGATTCGACCAGATTGTCGAGCAGGTCTTCGATGCGGTGGGCGAACTGGCTCAACTGTTTGAGCCCGACGATCCCGGCCGAGCCCTTGAATGTATGGGCGTTACGCCGGATCTCCCAGAGAGCGTCCTTGTTGTCCGGATTTGCCTTTAGTTCGTCGAGGCTGGAGGAGATGTTGGCGAGCAATTCAGCGGCCTCTTCGGCGAAGACCTCAAGAAGTTCGGCGTCGATCTCAAATTGCGAAAAGCCGCCTTCTGCCGGAGCGTGATCGGCAAGCGGAGCCTGAACTGCCGTTGAGGGAACTTGAACCGCAGGCGGCGGGGCGATATTCGCGGCCGAGTTCGGGGCAAAGGTCGCATCGACCAGAAAATCGAAATCAGGCTCGGGGCCGTCCGCCGCGAGGCGGATCGCGGCGAAGGCGATCTCGACTTCGGCAACGGCGTCGAGAGCTTCGCGTATGTCACTCTGAACATCGCCACCTTCGCGGGCAGCAGCGACCAGCACGCTCAGGCTGCCGCTCACCTTTGCACAGGCGTCGGCTATCTCGCGCCGACCGAGCGGTTCGGAGCGATGCCGAAGCTCGTTGATCCGGCGTGCCGGGACCTCGAGGGCAGAGACGTTGTCCGGAGCCTGAGCAAAAAGAAGGATGCCGCCGCGAATGCCGTGGAGAATTATCTCGGCCTCATCAAGAAAAGTTTGGATATCGCGGTCGTTCATCTTAGTTCACAAAGCGATTGTCCTGAGCGGTTTGCGGGGCCTCGCGGCGGGCCTCAGGGGCGGGAAGTTTGAAGGGCGAAACGGCAAGCTGAACGTCCGAGATCGAACGGGCAAGGTGGCCGAGTTGGTCGGAGAACTGAGCCGAGCTCATCTTAACAAGATCGGCGACCTCGGCGATCTCCTTGATCGAGGCGACGGCGGATTCAGCATTTGCCGATTGTCCGCGGGTGGCGGCAAGAAGTTCGGAAAGGAGCGATGTCAGTTCCTGCGTGCTTTTCTCAATTTCAAATAGCGAGCGGGCGGAGCGTTCGGCGGAAACGGAGCCGAGCGAGACCTGCCGGACGGTCTCTTCCATCGACGCAACGAGTTCCTTTGTTTCCAAATTGATCGCCTGCGTCATTGAAGCGATCTGCTGTGTGAGCCGAGTCGAGCGGTCGGCGAGCCGTTCGATCTCTTCGGCGACGGTCGAGATGCTGCCGCTTCCCGGGTTGGGTGTGCTGCTCTGGAGCGAGGCATTGAGGGCGAGAACGCTGGTGCGGTCGCTGAGGTCGTCGATCTGCGAGACGATCTGGCCGATCTCTTGCGAGCGTTCGCCGAGCCGTTTGACACGTTTGGCCGTTTCCTGGACCTGCTTGCGGATGGCCTCGGTCGCGGCGATGTTGTTGCTTGCGGATGCGGCACCGGAGCGTGAGTTGCCAAAGACGGTGGTCGCGATGCCGGCCGAGCGTTCGGCCGAGGCGGCGATGCGGCGCATTTCGGCGGCGAGGGATTCGAGCGCGGTACGGGTGCGGGCAGACTGCGAAGCCTGGGCGTTGCTGCCGCGGGAAACATGTTCGGCGGCCTCGGTGATCGAGCCGGAAAGCGAAGCTGCGGTGTCAGATGCCTTGCGGAGCCGACCGACGGTCGCCGAGAGATTTTGGGTCAGCAGATTGAAGGCGGCCGATACCTCTTCCATCGCCTCAAGCCGGGTTTCGGAACGCAGAGAGAGGTCGCCCGAGGCAACGCCTGAAAGGTCGGCGGAAAGTCGAAGCAATGCACGCTCGACCTGTGCAAAGGCCTCGTCGTTCTGGTCGTTTGCCGTGAAGCGGGTTGCGAGTGCGACGATGGCATTGCCGAGCCGGTCGTCCTTTCCGGCGGGCGAGAAACCGTTCAGGCGGCCGTCGCGGGCCAGGGCATCGAGGGCTTTGGCGTTCTGAGAAAGATAGTTGCCGACAGAACGAAGCGATGTTTTGAGTTCGTCATCGGCTTCAAAGTTACCGGGCCGGCCCTCGGCAATATCGGAAGCGGCAACAGCGGCCGAGGCAAAGCGGCGGGCATTCTCGCGGTCCTGCATTGTCAGCATTAAGAGAGCGGCGATGGTGATCCCCGAGCCAAGTATCAGCGACATCAAAACGACCGGGCCATCGGCGATGGCCCCGGCCCTGGCGAGCACGAGAAGCACGATACCAAGCAGCAAGAGGCCGCCGCCGATGAAGGCGAGCGACCTGACGATCAGTTTTCCAAATGAAGAATTCATTGAACCAAGGCGTTTTCCTGCGGTATCTCAAGCATATCTGCCGGCGACGGAGCCTCTTCAAAATTCGCTTTGGGTAGGCTCTCGCGACGCGGACCCTCGTATTCAGGCGGCTCGATCTCAGATTCACTTTCCTCGACCGCGGGTATTTGAGGCGGTGCGGCTGTTTCGGCCGAATGCCGTCGAGTTCTTAGGATCGCCGAGCGGCTCTCGCGGATGCTTGAATCGACCGCGTCGAGTTCGCCGACCAGCCCGGCCAGTTCGAAATGCAGGGCGGTCAGCCGCTTGAGCAGATCGCTGCGTTCTGTCGAGCGTTCGGCGACGAGCGCACCGATCATTTCGGGCAGCTTTGACGTAACGGTGAGCAGCGGAGCGACAGAGGCGGCTACTTCGGAGAATTCGCGTGCCTCCTCTCCAAGCGAAGCGGCACCGGTCTCGATCCGCTGGAGCAACGAGTCGCTTTCCGTTATGCGCTCGGAATGGACACGAAGCGAATTGCCGCTCTCGATGGAAAACCGGCCGATCTTTTCGGCCATCTCGATCAGTTCATCGGCGACCGATTGGGCATTAGACTTTCCGCCGCCGACGCTTGCATTAAGTGCTATCAGCTTTAGCTTGCGGGCAAATTCGTCGTTCTGGCGGGCGAGGTTACGAATAGAAAGCGAGTTTTCACGAAGCTCGCGGATGGTTCGATGGAGTTCGCTGACCTGGAGGCCAAGGCCATCTGCACCGGCCTTGAGTCCGTTGGTAGAATTGCGGCCGAGTTCGAGCATCTTCGAGTCGCCGGACATCGCCCGAAGCATCGTCAGCGAGTCGTCAAGCTCGGGCCGCGGAGTTAACGGCGACCGGAGCCGAGCGATGCTTTCATCAAGCACGCTTTTGCCGGCGGCGGTTCTGCCGCGGGCGGCAGCGGTCTTTTCGGCAAGCTGTGCGGCCAGGTTCTCGGAGGCGGCAATGGCACCGGCGAGTTCGCGTCGGCTTTCCTCGAGCTGCGAGCGAAGGGCGTTCACAGGCCGGGCGATCTCGGCCAGAGGGCCGGTGGCCGCGACCTCGGGAATGGGTGAACCGCTAAGGGAAGGTGAAAGGTCTTTTGAGAGCCTCTCGATCGCAGACCGAAGTTCCTGGAGTTCACCGCCGGCATCGACCGAACCGGTAACTTTTGAGATGAGTTTTTGCGCCGAGGCGGTAACGCGATCGGAATATTCGAAGGGTTCGAGGGCGGCGTTGGTATTGCCGCCCGCAACGTCTTCCATCAACTTGAGCAGATTGCGAAGCTGGCGGCCGTTGCGCCTTATGCTGTCCAGGATCTCGTCGGTCTCGGCGGCTCCGGTGGCTCCGGGAATGTCGGTGTTTGGGTTTCGCTCCAAGCTCTTTGCGGCGAGAAGCGTTTTCTCGATGGGCTGCATTGCATCGTCGGCGAGCCAGCGTCCGTAGGCTGCTGTGACGGCCGCTCCGACGATGATAGTCGCGATGGAGGGTATCTCGAATGAAGAAAAGATGTAGGTCGCGGCGGCAAATCCGATCAGTCCGACGAACGCATTGAGCGCCGCAAGAACACAAACCGCAAGCCAGATGCGGTTGCGGAGCCTTGATACCACAGAATCTGTTGTAGTGCGGTTCATCTCTTCAGGAAAGCGAATGCGAACGAAGGTCCGCGATGGCGCGGATCGCATCCGGATCAAGCAGGGAAACGGGATGAGGCGAAGAGCCACTTTCGGTGCCGGCGACCAGCGGGGAGCCTCCCGAGGGCAAGAACGATTCTAGGTCCGCAGAGAAGACCTCGCCGACCGAATCGACCGGGAAGGCGATATTTGATCCTTCGCCGACGCCGCCGAGCCGAAGTATTTTCGGTTTGCTTTCCGAGGCAGGCCGCGATTCCTTAAGGAGCGAACGGAGATCGACGACGAGAGCTATCTCGCCGCTGAACGATGCAACTCCGAGCACATTCGCCGGTGACCTGGGCAGGCGGGCGATATGAAGCGGATGCGAGACCTCGACCACGGCATCGGAGGGGACACAGTATCTGCCGCCGCCGATGTTGAAGGAAAGAAATCTGGAAAGCGAATGGGCCGAAGGCTCGGTCATGTCACTCGCGGAATGCGAAGTTTCCTCCGGCCGTTCGGGGGAAATTGAAACGGTTTCGAGGGTCATTGTGCATATTCTTCCATTTCACCGGCTTGGGCACCGTTGGCTAGGTAGCCTTCGACAACCTTCATCAGGGTCTCAGGGCCAAAGGGTTTGGTGATATAGCCGGATGTGCCGGCCATCCGGCCGCGGACCTTGTCAAAAAATCCGTCCTTGCCGGAGATCATTACGACCGGGACGTCCTTCGTTTCCGGTGCACTCTTGATGGCCTTGCAGACCTGGTAACCATCCATCCGCGGCATATTGATATCGAGCAGAATGAGAGCCGGCTCAAGTGCCTTCAACATCTCGAGGGCCTCTACGCCATCGGCCGCACAGAAGACCTCGTGGCCGCTCTTTTCGAGCTTGCCGCTGATCAGCTTGCGGATGGTCGGGCTATCGTCAACAACGAGGATCGTCTTTCCGCTTACTTTCGGGCCGTCAGCATTCATCTTTTGCCTGATCTCTTCGATCCGGATGTGGAGCGAATTGACGTGGCTCGAGAGTACGACATTGTTTGGGTTGGCCTGGGCTGCCTCGACCAGATAGAAGTAGCCCTTGTCGAACTCGCGAAGATTGATATATCCGACTCCGAGATTCGTGAGTTCGTTCTCGGTCAATGGACGCTGGCTTCGCTCACCTTCAAGAGCATGAAGAGACTGGCGAATGACCGATTGTTCGGCACTCTGGTTGGAGAGCAGCATTTCAATATCGGAAAGTGAGAGCACCGCAAAACAGTTTCCGCAGACGATGGATAAGATGTCGTTTTCCGTGCTACAGAACGGGCAAGGACGGTGGGTTTCGACCTGCTGATGACCGTTTGATCTCCGGGCATGGAAAGCAGACTCGTGCCGCTCTTCGACAGGCGATGTCTCGGGCCGCGGTATCTCATCGCCAAAACTTGGAGCGACTGCTGAAAAAGGATCAGCAGCGGATGTGAACATCGTCATCGAACCGAAGTCAGGCATCGGGTCCGATGCGAGGTCGAGAAACGGCTCGGCCTGCGGTTCGCTTTCTTCCGGCTGAGCCACTTCGGCTTCCGGTTCCGGGGCGATGAAGCCGCGAGTGGCGTCAAAGACCTCGTGCGGCATCGCCGAGATGGTCGAGAACGGATCGAACGACGATTGCGGGTCGATCCGTGTCGCGAAGGGATTGTTTTCTTCAGCCTTCGGTTCGAAAACAGGTTCTTCGACCGGCGGAGCGATCGGAGCATCGAAACGAACTTCATCGATCGATTCGTCGTCGTCGGTCTCGACGAACGAAAGCTCGGAAGCCATCGGCGGCTGCTCGATATGCTCTTCGGCCGGCTCCGGTTCGAACAAAGATTCGGGTTGCTCGATCACATCTCCCGCGGCCGCCTGTTTATTGTCCTCAGCAGCAGCGGCGACGTTGTCCGTTAAGGTTTCTTCAGCCGGAACGAAAGCCTCTGCGGGTTCATTAAAGTACGATTCCTGTTGAGGCGACTCCTCGACCGGCTCATCAAAGGGCGATTGCGTTTCGGCTGCCTCTTCAAAAGGCTTGCCGAACTGTGAGGCCGCTTCGAAAGCCTCAGCGACTCCGACCGGCATCTCAAGTTCTTCGGTCGGGCTCTTATCTTCAATGACCGTGGTATCGAGAATTCCGCTCTGGAGCGAGACGGACATTTCGGACTCTTCCTCGTGAACAGCCTCTTCCGCCGGTTCATCTACAACTGCAATGGGTTCGCTGATGGCCGGTTCGGCGACGGGCGTGCTCGGGAGAAGGGAACGGAGCGATTCGAGCCCCGAACGGGCAGCAACGTTATCGGGATTTATCTCAAGCACACGCTGGAACGCCGCGATCTTGTCCTCAAAACCGGCGGCAAAATGCGAGCGAAGCATCCAGGCGTCTTCCGAATCAGGCATTTCTTCGAGCACGGCGTCGAGAAGTTCATTGGCATCGGCGACACGACCGGCGACGGCGGCTGCCTTTGCTTCCTCAAGGTATCCGGAGGTTATCGACTTCCGCACATCGGCGAAGGCGGCACGAGCCTCGACGTTGTCGGGGTCGATCGCGAGGGCCTTTTCAAGATAAAGCAGTTTGCCTTCATTCGAATCGGCAAGGTTTGCCAGATTGAGCCACGCAGCCGCACAATTCTGATCGTGCTCAAGGGCCTTCGAGAACATGTCCGAGGCCTGCTCGTTCATTCCAAGTGCGACCGCTTCGTGTCCGCGCTGAAGAAACGTCTTTGCAAGCAAAGCGTTAGTCGCCGAGCGCCATTCAAGTGCGCGCTGGTTTGCCGGATTTATCTCAAGGACGTGGTTGAGAAAGCCGAGAAGTTCTTCCGGATATTCGCTGATCGAAGCGAGCCAGAGCCAGGCATTCTCGGAGCCGGGATTGAGCTCGACCGAGCGGAGAAGTGCGACGCGGGCATCGTTTCGATTGCCGGCCTGCGCGTTCCGAATGCCTTGGCGTAGGTAGTCCTCGGACTCGGAAAACAGGTCGCCCGGCGAACTAACGAAAGGCGATTCTTCAGTAACGGAGTTTGAAGCGACTGCGGGTTCTTGTTCTAAGATCATAAGCCTCTAGTGCCAATTTTGAAGCGGAATAACGAGCGGTGCGGTAATGGGAGGCCGGGTACCTGAGACGGTAAACCCACTAGCGAAGGAGATTCAACAGCAATTACAGTGCCAGCCACAAAGCAGGTCAGTCGGACTTGGATTCGCGGCTCTGCGAGCCTAAAATCAAGTTCACAAAGGGCTTTGGGGAGCAGGAGAGCGTTGCGGCCCGAAGCTCCGAATGCGGCTGAAGTGACAAAATCTGTCAACAAGCCAATGACAGAAAGCGGCAAGACGATTGCCGAGAGCCGATGAAAGGACCGAGGAAAAATATGGAAACGAACCCGGATGTGGTCGTCATCGGCGGAGGACCGGCAGGCATTTCGGCCGCGGCATGGTGCGTGGACCTTGAACTTTCTGCAGTTCTGATCGAAGAAGGCGAGACGACCGGTGGGCAACTCCTTTCGATCAACAATCCGATCGTCAACTACGCGGGACTCGAAGCCGCGGACGGACGCGAGTTTGCCGCGTTCCTGCACAAATGGCTGGAGCAATTCGCGTTCCGCCGGATGCTGGGAACGCGTGTCGAGTTGATCGAGGCTGAGCCGCTCCTGGTTCGAACGGAAGCCGGCGAGGAGTTCCGGCCGTCGGCTGTGATCCTTGCGACGGGCGTCAGCCGAAGAAAGCTCGGGCTTCCGGGCGAAGATGAACTGGTGGGCGAGGGGATTCTTCGCTCGGGTGCCGGCGAGCGTGAGGAAGCAAAAGGGAAGCACGTCATTATCATCGGCGGCGGCGACGCGGCGATCGAGAACGCTTTGATACTCAGCGAGCATGCCAAGCGGGTGACGGTCGTGCACCGCAGCCGCGACTTCAGGGCCCGGCCGGAGTTTCTTGAAAGAGCAAAGACGGCCGGGAACGTGGAATTCATCACCGAAAGGTATGTTACGTCGATCCGCGGCGAGGATCGGTTCGAGGGAGTCGATGTTGTCGGGCCGGACGGGGCTTCCGTTTCGATCGAGGCAGACCTTTTGCTCATCCGCATCGGCTTCAGGCCGAACTCAGAACTACTCCGCGGGCTCACCGAACTTGACGTCTCGGGCTATGTTAAGGTCGACGCAAATTCGGCAACGAGCGTCCCGATGATCTACGCTTGCGGAGATGTCGCTAACCATATATCTCCGACCATCTCGACGGCCGCCGGAATGGGAGCGACCGCGGCAAAGGCTATCGCGGCCCGGCTTGCCGAAAGAAAAAAATTCCGAAAATTTGAATAAAAATTGAATTTCTGATTAAATCTCTCAAGTTCGCTATCGACCACATGCACATGCCGATATCGGCCCGATCTGGCTAAGCCTTTACAAATAAGAGGTTTAAGTGGATTATTCTCAGAAATATCGGATCCCTTAAAGGTGAAGCCCCGGTGGCACGGTTCGTGCGTGTTTTAAGATGTCGAATTGCCTTCCAATCCGAAAACACAAGCTCCTGCCTTGTTCCGAAGATTGGACAGTCCTTTTCAATTTACTTGCTAGGAGGAACCATGAAACTAAGTAATATGGAATTTCGGGCGTTTCGCTTGGTTCTCTCGCTCGGGCTTTTTCTGGCCTTTGCGGGAGCAGCGATCGCCCAGACCGGTACAAGTGCTGTATCCGGAACCGTAGTGGATCAGGCTGGTGCGGTCGTTCCCGGGGCGACGGTCACAATATCGAACCCCGCGACCGGCCTCTCGCGTTCTGCTACTTCGAGCGCGAACGGACGATTTGCGTTCCCGGGCCTTCCGCCATCGACATATCGTATTGAGGTAACGGCTAATGGCTTTAAGAAGCTTGTAAAGTCTGATCTTCAGCTTGTTGTCGATCTTTCGATTGAAGTCAATCTAGCCCTTGAGCCAGGTGATGTTTCGGTCGTCGTCGACGTGACCGCCGGATCGATCGAGTCAATCATTAACACACAGGACGCTTCGATCGGTAATAATTACGTTTCAGAACAAATTGTTCAGCTTCCTTCGGATCTTCGCCGTGTAAATAACTTGCTGGCCCTCCAGCCGGGTGTTACCCGCGACGGATATGTCGCCGGCGGACGAAGCGACCAGGCGAACATCACGCTCGATGGCGTTGATATAAATGATCAACAGACCGGTGGACGTTCGGGATCGGGCGACGTTGATCAGGGTTCGGCGCTTCGAGCGACGACCGAGTCGGTGGAGGAATTTCGCATCACGACTGTTGGTGCAAATGCGAACCAAGGCCGCTCATCGGGCGCTCAGGTTTCGCTGATAACCAAGAGCGGGACCAACGAGTTACGGGGTTCGGCATTCTGGTTCTATCGTCCGACTTTCGGTTCGGCGAACACTTTCTTTAACAACCTTGCCGGGGTTGAGCGTCCGAGCCTTGCTCGCGATGTTTACGGCGGTTCTATCGGCGGACCGATCAAGAAAGATCGACTTTTCTTTTTTTACTCGTACGAGGGCCAATACCAGGTGGAGGAAGAGCCGGTTAACCGTATAGTGCCTTTAGCACATTTGGGACAGGGGCAGCTAAATTTAATTGGCACCTTGCCGGGAGAAGTGCCTTGCTTACCCGGCAACAGCCCTCCGGGGTGCGTACCCCAGCGGCCGATCTCAATTTCGCTCGCTCAGTTGAATTCCATCTACAATCAGGTAGGTATCAACCCAATTGCGGTCAATGTACTTGCGTCAGCGACTTCGCGTTACGCCTCGAACAATTTAATCAGAGGTGACCGCATCAACACCGGAGGTTTTCTTTTCAATGCTCCGAAAACCGAAAAGGAGAATACCCACATCACACGTTTCGACTGGAATCTGACCGATGCTCAGCAGTTATTTGTTCGCGGCAACTACCAGTGGGATAACACGGCTGATGTATCGGCATTTCCGGACACTCCGGCGACCTCGCTTTGGAGCCACCCGTATGGATTCGTTGTCGGCCACAACTGGACGATCAGCCCGACGATGGTCAATAACTTCCGTTACGGCTTTACGCGACAAGCGTTTAGTTCGCAGGGGGATTCCTCAGAGAACAACATCAGTTTTAGGTTCATTTTCTCTCCATTGCTTTACCAACGTACTCTCAGTCGGATAACCCCGGTGAACAATATCACGAACGACTTTACGTGGATCAAGAACAATCACACGGTTCAGGTCGGAGGAAACCTTCGAGTCATCCGAAACATCCGTTCGACATTTGCCGCAGCTTATGACTCCGCGGTGACAAATCCTTCGTTCTATGAATCATCGGGTGCGGTCGTCAATCAGCAGATAACCAATGCCGGTTACTCCATCGCCGGTGGAAGCGTTGCCACAGTGCAGGCGGCAGCGACGGCATTGATCGGCCGTTACTCGCAGTACAGCGGCAACTTCACGTTCGATCTCAACGGTCAGCCTCTTCCCTCCGGCACCCCTTCGAACCGAAAGTTTGCGACCGAGGAGTACGACGCTTACATCCAGGATGTTTGGAAGGTAAATCGCGGCCTTACGCTAACTTTGGGCCTTCGCTATGCTCTTAGCCGCCCGGTATATGAAAAGAATGGATTTCAGGTAGTGCCTTCTACCCCGCTTGGTGAAATCTTCGAGCGGAGGAAAAAATTTGCCGCAGCCGGTGTTGCTAATAACGACCTGGTCAGCTTTGTCCTGGGCGGTCCGGTCAACGATGGCCCAGGTTTTTACAGCATGGACTGGAACAACTGGCAGCCGCGGATCGCGGCAGCCTGGTCGCCGAACTTCGACAACAAGTTTCTGAGAGCGATCTTCGGTAAGGAGAACGACTCCGTCATCCGCGGCGGATTTGGTATCTCGAACGACTATTTCGGTGGACAGTTGGCGGTAAGCTTTGACGGTCTTTCGACGATCGGCTTCACTTCCAATACGACCATTGCAGCGAATACCTATAACGTCACGGACAGACCTGCCCCTCTCTTTACGGGATTTGGGCAGAACGTCCGAGCACTTCCGGGTATTCCAGCACCTCAGCAGAGATTCTCAACGGACGTAACCCCTGGTTGTCTTGCCGGAACCGAGGCTTGTCCGCAGCGGATCGAGAGTTCCCTCGACTCTACGATTGTTTCACCTCAGCACTACTCGTGGAACGTCTCCTGGGGACGTCAGCTTCCGAAGGGAATGTATTTTGAGGCCTCGTACATTGGCCGCTCGGCTCGTAATCTTTTCGGTGCGCGTGACGTAATGGCCCTGAATAACCTTGTCGATCCGATCTCCGGGATGGACTGGTACACGGCCGCCGGAATTTTACACGACCTTCGAGCGAGGAATACGCCGATACTTAACGTTCCGGCAATCCCGTACTTTGAAAATCTGTTTAACACTGCCGGACTTTTCGGAGCTCCCGGAACGACATCGACACAGGGCATCTATAACCTGATCGACCGGAACGGATTCGACATTCTCGATTGGACTTTCGTTCAACTTCTGATAGATGATCGGGGTCGTAATGGCCGGGTCAACCTCTTCTTCCACCCGCAGTACGCGGCATTCTCGGCTTTTGGCACTTTCGCAAAGTCGAACTACCACGGCGCAACTTTCACTTTGCGGCAGCGGCTAGGACAAACGTTAAGCTATGACATCAACTACACCTGGTCTAAGTCGATGGACGACGTTTCGGGCCTTCAGACCGATGGTTCGTACGGCGGACAGTTCCTTCTGAACCCGCTTCGTCCGGAAGATAGCTATTCGCTGTCGGACTTCGATTCGCAGCACGTCGTTAATGCAAACTTCCTTTTCGATCTCCCGATCGGACGGGGACGGATGTTCTTTAGCGACATGAACCGTGTTTTGGATGCTTTCGTTGGCGGTTGGTCGCTGCGTGGAATTTACCGTTGGAATACCGGTCAGCCGTTTTCGACGCCGTTCGACCAGGCCCAGTGGGCGACCAACTGGAACGTTCAGTCGAACGGAACAAGGATTGCTCCGTTCTCTGTAGGTGTGGTTCGCGACACGCAGAACTACTTTTCAGATCCACAGCAGGCATTCGGCTCTGTCCGCAATGCCCGTCCGGGCGAGACCGGTGAGCGGAATACCTTGCGGCTTCCGGGTTATCAGACGCTCGATTTGGGTCTCCAGAAGAGCATAACAATGCCCTGGAACGAGAAGCACAAGTTCCAGTTCCGCTGGGAGGTCTTCAACGTAACTAATATTCAGTACTTCGCGCCAACTAACGTTACGCGTTCAAGCTACGGCCTTCCGCAGGATCCGACTTCTGGTCAAGCTCCCAGTGACTTTGGCCGCATCTTCAGCGATATCCAAGGCACTCCGCGGCGCATGCAGTTCGGATTCCGTTATCAGTTCTAGGCGTTTGGGCTCTTTTGAGACCGAGCGAACAAAGGCCGGGAAGTTCGCTTCCCGGCCTTTCTCTATTTCGTCTCGTGTTGTTCGATGTACTTTATAAATCGTTGGCGGTCAGGGTGATCCTTCACCTTTTCAAGAAATGCTTTATATTCTTCGGCCGCTCGCGGTTTCAGGCCGGCCGCATCGTAAAGGGCCGCGAGCCGGAGGTGGATGCCTGCTTTCTCAATCGGAGCAAACTCGATCGCTTTGTTGAGATACCCGACCGCCAGCGACCCGCGTTTTGTCTGGAGATAAGTTTCGCCGAGGTAGTGATTCGCATCCGCTGACTTCGGATCGGCCTCAACTGCGCGTTTGAGCAGTTCCTCGGCCTTTCCGAAATCCTTCTGGCCGAGAACCATAGAACCGTAATTCGTCAGTGCCTTTTCATAATCCGGTTTCAGAGCGATCGCACGCTCAAATGCTGTCCTTGCATCCGCGTAATTCTTTTGTGTCATCAGAACCGTACCGAGCATCATGAATGCAATATGATCTTTCTCATCGGCCTTCGTGATAGTAGTGAAGAGTTCGGCGGATCTCACAAGCTCATTCTTTTTAATTTGGGCAACGGCCTCGGAGAATAGCTTCTCATTCTCCGGGCTGCGAGAATAACCGTCTCGGGCCGAAACGACACCGGGCTGTTCCGGCTTTTCGTCACCGTAAAGCGAACGCCAGTCTATCGTTACATCTTGACGCAGGCGGTTGCTGATGCCCGACGAAACTACAAACCGGCCGGCTTCGCGGTTATCGACTTCAAAAACGATCGTTTGTCCATTTCTTGGAGCCTGAAGAAAATAATAATAGTCATTGTGGGTCTGGCGTTTGTCGATCTGTGCTCCGCCATTGAAAAGATAAACCCATACGGTAGGTTTTCGCTGGCCTTTTGGAAGGTTGGCAATTGATACTTGCCCATAGATGACAGGTGCACCGATCGGGAGCGGAAGGCCGGTTGCCTCGCTTACATCATCGACCTGCGCATTTGAGTAAACGGCGACGACGAGAAGAATTAGAATGGAAATGAATGATTTTGAAAACATCAGTGTTACCTCCTT
The DNA here is from genome assembly GCA_019639135.1 of Acidobacteriota bacterium. GTDB lineage: Bacteria > Acidobacteriota > Blastocatellia > Pyrinomonadales > Pyrinomonadaceae > OLB17. Next base: position 128,466 of record JAHBSL010000011.1, on the reverse strand, counting down.
CTTGTGGAAGAGAAAAAAGAAACAGTCGCGATTCTTGTCCAAAATATGGGATTAGTCAAGCAAAGGGCCGATCAGCGGGCGGCGAAGGAGTCGTTGCCGGTGATGTCGAGGAGGTGGCGGGTGTCGTTGATGGCGAGGACGCGGATGTTACGCCGCGGGCGTATCTCAAAGCGATTGATGCCGCAGTTTGAGGTGACGATCCAGGGCGTCCGCTGCGTCCGGCGATTGATGGCACCCATCAAATGGAGCGTCATAAAGCAGATCGCCCCGGTGTGTGAAAATATGGCGACCCGTTCGCCTTCGTGGCGGCGGATGATGTCCCAGAGCTTTTTCTTTGTCCGGTCTAGGAGCTGGGAATAGCTTTCGCCTTTGGTGATGACGTGGTGGACCTCGCGGTTGACCAGAGCGTAATAATCGCGGGGGTGATTCTCTCTTGATTCGTCAAACGTCAGCCCCTCAAGCACACCGACGTGCCGCTCGCGAAAGGCCTTGGTCTTGTTCACCTCGAGCCCGGTCAACTTCGCGAGTTCGGACGCGGTCTCGAGCGCACGGTGAAGATCGCTCGAATATATCGCCGAGATGCCTTCCTCGGAAAGGTGGCGGGCAGTTGCCTCCGCCTGTCGCCTGCCGAGATCGGAAAGCGGCGTCGGGCCGTGCCCGCCGAAACGCCCTTCGGCATTGCCGGCAGATTGCCCGTGTCTTATCAGATATAGCCTTGTGGGTGCCACTTTGATCTATCCGGTAGCCTCAGCCTTCAATTTTTCGGTCTGGTAGTGCGTTCTGAGGGCCTCGACGAACTCATCGATCTGCCCTTCCATCACCAGATCGAGCTGGTAAACGGTCATCCCGATCCGGTGGTCGGTGACGCGGTTCTCCTTGAAGTTATAGGTCCTGATCTTCTCGGAGCGGTCGCCGCTGCCGACCATCGACTTGCGCTCGGCCGAGAGTGCGGCCTGCTGTTTCTGCTCTTCTATCTCCTGCAGCCTTGCCCGCAGGACGCGCATCGCCTTTTCGCGGTTCTTTATCTGCGACTTTTCATCCTGCATAGAAACGACGAGCCCCGAGGGAAGGTGCGTCAGGCGAACGGCGGAATAGGTCGTATTCACCGACTGGCCGCCCGGCCCTGAGGAGCAGAAAGTATCGACGCGAAGGTCGTTGGGATTGATCTGGATATCGACCTCTTCGGCCTCGGGCAGAACGGCGACGGTTATCGCAGAGGTGTGGATACGGCCTTGGGTCTCGGTCTGCGGCACGCGCTGAACGCGGTGGACGCCGGATTCGTAACGGAGCTTTGAGTAAACGTTGTCGCCCTCGATCATCGCGATGGCTTCCTTGATGCCGCCGACGCCGGTATCGGCCGTTTCCATTATCTCCATCCGCCAGCCCTGCCTCTCGGCATAGCGGGCATACATCCGAAGCATTTCCGCGGCGAAGAGCGTGGCTTCGTCGCCTCCGGTTCCGGCACGGATCTCGAGAATCACGTTCTTTTCGTCGTTCGGGTCCTTTGGGAGAAGCAGGAACTTGAGTTCCTCCTCGGCGGTCGGGAGCTTTTCTTCTATCTCGGCGATCTCTAGCTCGGCCATCGCCCGCATTTCTTCGTCATCGGCGGTTTCGGCAAGCTCTTTCGCACCGGCGAGGCCTTCGGTGAGTTTCTTTACCTCGCGGTATTTTTCGACGATCTCACCAAGCGTGCGATGCTGTTTCATCAGCTTCGCATACTGCTGCATGTCCGACATGAACTCGGGCGACGAGATCTGATCGGTCAGTTCCTCGTAGTTCTTTTCGATCTGTGCCAGTTTTTCAAGCATAAAACTCTTGCCACAGAGAGCACAGAGAAGAGAGGATCGTGTCCCGTCTGAGACCTTCTCGGTGGCCTCTGTGGCTAAATCATTCAGGAAGCGGGTTCGAGCTTCAGCGATTCGTTAAGGGCGACGATCGCCACTTCGAGCTGTTCGTCGTCCGGTTCCTGCGTAGTGATGTTTTGCAGCCAGATGCCGGGCAGCGTCATGAACTTGAATATCGGCCCGGATTCTTTCTTCGCGGCGTAACGGATCACCTCATATGACAGCCCGGCGACGAGCGGCATCAACGCGATGCGGACGACGAGGTTAAGCCAGGTCTGCTCGAATGCGATGACGGAGAAAAGCACGATGGAAACAAGCATAACGACCATCAGGAACGACGTTCCGCAGCGTGGATGCTGGCGGCGTTGCTCGGCCGCGTTCCGGGGCGTAAGTTCAAGCCCCTTCTCCCAGGCATAGACCGTCTTGTGCTCGGCACCGTGGTATTCGAAGACGCGGCGGATGTCGCGCATATAGGACATCGACCAGATCATCGCGATAAAAAAGACCATCCGGACGATGCCGTCCACGAGGTTAAAGGCGATCCAGGAATGCGGCTTCGTCTCCCAGATGTAGGCGTAGATATTGGCCCACCAACCGGCATCCGGCGGAATTGCCGGTGCCTCGGCCCAGCCGAAGGCGATGAAAGCGACGTTCGTAAGCAACAGCGGAGCAACAACGAAAAGCAGGATATTGAAGCCGAGGGCGAAGATCAGCGAGCCGATGGTGCTTGCCGAACTGCCTTTACTCGCTTTGGCATTCTGTTTCGGCATCACCACCTTGGTACGTGCCTTGGTAAAGTTCTCGTCCGTTGTTCCCTCGACCAGTGCGGCTTCGAGTTCGAACGCCTTTTCCCTGGTCGGTTCTTCCTGAGCACGCTGGTCGTCCTCGAAGACCTTTGCCGAGAAATTCAAGGCCTTGATGCCGAGGGCCATCGTCTGGATCAGCGTCGCACCGCCACGGAGCACGGGAATATTGAGCCACTTGTATTTGTCGCTCCATTTCGGCAGCGTCTCGGCGGTCGTCACGATCGAGCCATCCTGCTTGCGGCAGGCGATGGCATATGCCGACGGCGTTCGCATCATTACGCCTTCCATCACGGCCTGGCCGCCGACGATCAGGTCTCGCTCAACGGCAAAGACCGTATGGATAAAACGCGTCAATCTTCGTTCGAACGCTCTTTTGCTCTTCATGCTGCTCTCCTCCGGACGGTGCTCTGCCCTAAATGAGAACGACGCCCTGTTCGTTTTCACCTGCCTTTGTATGGTGCTCTGCCATACAAGAAGCGTTCGGCGCGAACGGGCGTCGGTCGATGTTGTTCTAATAAAGGTGTTTTCTCGCGCTTTTCAGAGCTTTACCTTTACCAATTACTTCGCGGCCTGTGCCCCGCGAGCGTAGCGCTTATTAAAGCGGTCAACGCGTCCGGCGGTATCGACGAGCTTCTGCTTGCCGGTGAAGAACGGGTGGCACTCCGAGCAAATTTCGATGTGGAGCTCCTCGCCCATCGTTGACCGCGTCTGGAACGAGTGGCCGCATGCGCATGAGACCGTGATCTCGTCGTACTTAGGATGTATTTCAGCTTTCATTACGGTTACCTGCCTAATAATAAAGACAAACACTAAGAATACCTGCGGATGGACCGATTTGTCAAAGAAAACCCGACACCCGCCGAATGGCTGCCGAATTTCCGGCTACTCGAAAAAATCACCCCGAAACCGTGAATCCGAGTATGAGGTTTCGGCGAATTTCTTTGAGAACGTAAATACAACAATTTCAAGGGGGAACATATGATCAGAAAAACATTTCTTGCCTTTTTTACTTTCCTGTTTGCCATCACGACGGTGACAGCGCAGAAAACTGAGGAGGGTTTTGACCCGAACTCGACCACCAAGCACGAAGCAGTAGGGAACTTCGATGGCCAGATCAATCTCGCTACCGGATTGACGAATGTCCGGCTTAGCAACGGCTTTATCCTCGCGGCCCAGTCGTTGAATATTGAGGTGATGTCTTCGTCGCGGATCCGTATTCGCCGCGGCGTCGCGACCTTTCCGATAACTGGAGCGACGCTCGACGCCCAAACGCTCCGCGGCGAGATCCTTCACTCGAGCGGCCTCATATTTGAGCGAGGCTCCGCAGCGGTGAAGATCGAAAGGTTTGCGATCGATACGACCGGTGCTCAGCCCATCATCACCGGTCTCGCATCGGCCAATGGCTCGGTGGTCGGTCGCATTCCGCTTTTCAACCTCAACTTGAGCAATGCACAGGTCTCGGCGAGCGGTCAGTTCATCTCGATCACGGGCGTTGGCGTAACGCTTCGCCAGGAAGCGGCCGGTGCATTGAACACGGTATTTGAAACGGATGCTTTTGTCGAAGGATTCAACATCGGCAACGCCAACGTTTTCGGCTTTAAGTTTTGATCTGCCGACTGACGATGGTTAAGGAAGGCCCGGTCGAAGGCCCGGGTCTTTTCTATTGCGTGGGAGTTTGGTTTCGGCTATCATCCGCATACGGCGGAGCAAGAGGCTCGCCCGCACATAAAATGAAAAAATCACATCTTTTCGCCATTCTGGCGATGCTTCTGGTAAGTTTCTCTCTTGTAAATGCTCAAGCCGAACTGCCCGTGGGCTGGAAGGTCTATGACCTGCTTGACGGAAAGGTCTCAGTTGCAATGCCCGCTGAGCCCGAAATGGATACGGCCGAGGGTTATCCGATCTTTACTGCAGCAAACAAGCAGGGCGTTGTTGTTTTTGCCCGCCAAACCGATATCGATATCAGTAAGGATAATGCGGCGGCGGACCGGCTGACGTTCTTTCGCGGGTTTCGCGATGGAATAATGGGTTCGATCAAGGACGACAAGACCGGACTTGTAGATGCCTCAAAGCTCGAGCTCGGCTCCGAGAAGAAGATAACGTACGCGGGTATGCCAGGCTATGACCAGTCGTTCACCGCAGGCGAGGTCCGGGGACGCTTTTGGATCGGCAACCGCGGGCGGGAGATCTATGCCTTCTTTTGCCTGACCTTGGCAGGTGCCGAGCGGCCGATAGATGAGGTGGTTTTTCCTTCCTTTAAGCTGAAATAGCCTGTGCGGAAAGCTCGGCTGCAAGGCGTTGCTCGTTGATGCCGTAGCGGGCCATTAGCTCGCGTGCGGCGTTCGCCTTTTCGACGTCAGCCTCGTGTTCCTTTACGGCGACCAGCATGTTGTTCTTCGGCGTGTGCTCTGTCGCGACGAACTCGAACAGCTTGGTCGCATAGCCCCGGCTCTCAAGGAGCATCGAACGGAGGCCGTCGGTCAGAGTTTCGGCGGTCCTTTCAAGCAATACCGGGTGCTTTAGGATCTCGGCAAGTTCCGCGGGCGGTTGGAGCTGCTTCCGTACCTGCTGGTGGCAGCACGGTGCCGCGACGATGATGCTCGCCCCGGCCGCGACGCCCCGGGCAAGGGCATCGTCGGTCGCCGTATCGCAGGCGTGAAGGGCGATGAGGATATCCGGCCGGCCGATCTCGGCACCAGCGATATCGCCGACACGGAAACTCAAACCCTCGAAATCACAGGCCTTGGCAATGCTCGCGCAGGTTTCCATCAGGTCTGCACGCCGATCGATGCCGGTTATGGCGGCCGCAATGCCGCGGTTGTTGACCAGATGGTCGTATAGTGCAAAGGTCAGATAGCCCTTTCCGCAGCCCATATCGACGGCCGAGATCTCGCCTTTGGCTTTCAAGTCCGAACGCTCGACAAGCCCATCGACCACCTCGACGAATTTATTTATCTGCTTCCATTTATCGCGTTGATCGGAGCGGATCTTGCCGTCCTCCGACGAGATGCCAAGTGCCCGCAGGTATTCAGAGCCGGGATCGATGAGGTGATGTTTCTCGCGGTCGTGGTGCTTTTGCGGAAGAGTCCGGAAGGTCGGCTTGCCCTTGTTCAGCCTGGCGTTTCGCTTGCCGATATCGAGCTGAAAATCGTTCTCGGTGGTAAAGAGGTGCGAATTTCGAAAGCCCGAGCCGAGATATTTTTCGAGCCGTTCCCGGGCCTCGCCGAGTTCGTAGTTCTTAACCACGTCGCGCATATCGTAGCGATACTGAAAAAGCATCCGCTCGCCCTTGCGGGTGGTTAACCGGCGGAGGAATATCTTTTGCAGATGTTCGTCCGTGCCCTTATAATTCCCGAGTGTAAGCTTGACGAAGGTGCCTGCCTCGAGAGCATCGGCGAAAGCCTTGATGAATTCTGTGATCCTTTCGTTCACGGCGGTTGAAGGAATAAGTATAAATGAACGAGGCAAAATACAATATCAGCGGTGAGGACCTTGTCCGCGACGTCCTGCTTGTGCTCCGCGAGACCTTTGAGGGGTCGCCCGACGGCGAGGGCAGCATTTACCTTGACCGCGGCATCGGCGTTTTTTCTACGCTTGGGTCGATCAGCGCAGAGCAGGCATCGCAACGCTTTGAGGGTTCGACGATCGCGGCCCATACCGAGCATCTCAAGTTCTACGTCGATCGATTGATCGAGTTCATCGAAGGGCGGACGGCGCCGGTCAACTGGGAGGACAGTTGGCTGATCGAGACGGTGAATGAGGACGAATGGGCGGCTCTTCGTTCAAGCGTCGAGCGTTCGTACCGGTCGGCGACTGAGCGGCTGGCGGCGGTCGGGGAATGGAAGCCAGACCGGATCGGCGAGGCGATCGCGATAATCGCGCATTCGGCATACCACTTTGGGGCGATCCGGCAGATGGCGAAACGCGTCTGACCAGCGGAAACACAGTTATGGCAACGATCTTTCATCTGGCATTTCCGGTCGATGACCTTTCGGCCGCACGCGAGTTTTACGGCGGTGTTCTCGGCTGTCCCGAGGGCAGAAGTTCGGAGACGTGGATCGACTTTGACCTTTACGGGCATCAGATCGTGACGCATCTCTCGCCGGCTGGCGGCGGAGTTGCTGTGCGAAATGAGGTCGATGCCGACCATGTACCGGTGCCGCACTTTGGGATAGTTTTGCCGATGGCAGACTGGCGCGAACTGGCCGAACGGTTGCGGTCGAAAGGCGTCGAATTTGTCATCGAACCGAAGATCCGATTTGAGGGCGAGGTCGGCGAGCAGGCGACGATGTTCTTTATGGACCCGAGCGGGAATGCCTTAGAATTCAAAGGGTTCAATGACCTTTCGCAGGTTTTCGCAAAATGAGACGCGGCACTGCCCACTAAGGTTGAAAGGTGCTAACGTAGCTGATGATGCTCCACACGAAAACACTTCCGGCGGGCTGGCTTGGCTTTGACCTCAACGTCCTTCGTCGGCTGAAATTCGGCTCGGTGGCGATGCTTTTTGCCGCCGATCCGCTGCTCGGCACTTACCTTAAGCGGCACGGCGCTCGCGTTGCGACGAACGACGTGCTCCGTTCGGCGTGGACGCGTTCGGTCGCGGCGATACAGAACAACAACGAGCGGCTCTCGGATGAAGACCTGAATACGGTGCTTGAGGACATCTACATTCCGGGCCACCGGCTCAGGAATCCGGCACTTCGGACCTGGTTCAGCGAGACGGATTCGTGGTGGTTCGATAATGCAAGGCGGAACATCGACCGGCTCGAATCGCCCTTTTCATTCGCGATCGCGTCGAGCCTGGTGATGGCGGTCGGCGATTACGCCCGATCTTTCAATGATGACAACGGCGAACTGCGGCAGCCGCTCTCGAACGCTTTCCGCCGCTTTTGGAACTCGCTCCCGTCGCCGGTCAATAACGGCCAGACCAACACATGCCAGAACCAGCGTGTCAAGGAATTCATCGCCGAGACCCGTACTGACCTGCTATTTCTCCGGCTTCCGCCGGCACGCACCGCCACCCGGACCGGATATACCGACGACCTGATGTGGAAAGAGGAATGGCTCCGCGAGGGCAGCGATTTCTGGCCGGAGATCGATGCGATGCGGTCGGGCTCGCTCGGTATGCCGGTCGAGACCAAGTCGCAGTATCTGCAGCTCCTGGCGAGCTTTCTCGGCTCGGCCGGGCACATCCGCAAATGGGCGATCGCCCACGTAGAAACGGGCTTTGTCACCGCTCAGGATATCGTCGATACCCTCAACCCGATCCGCAAGGTCGAGGCCGTTTACACCAAGGACTTTTCCGAACTCACCGGCACAAAAGCCGTCATCATCACGGCCTAGATCTCGACCTGCTCGCCAAGCTCTACGACACGGCCCGGCGGGATCTTGAAATAGCTGGTCGCGCTCCGTGCGTTACGTGACAGGAAAGCGAAGAGCCGTTCACGCCAGCTCGTCATTCCCGAGTGCTTCTCGGATGAAATAATGGTTTCCCGCCCGAAGAAATAGGTCGCATTCTCGATCGAATATCCACGTCCGAGATCGATGTTTGCTGCGAGTTCCCGCGGGACGTTCGGCTCCTCCATATAGCCGTACATCAGCCGGACACGTGTGAATCCGTTTCCGAGCGGCTCGACGACCGCACGCTCGCTCGAATCAACATAAGGGAACGGAAGCGTTTTTACCGTAACGAAAATGGTCTTTTCGTGCAGGACCTTGTTGTGTTCAAGGTTGTGCATCAATGCTGCCGGGGTCCGCGTTGCATTGCCGTTCATGAAGACGGCGATGCCCGGAACTCGATGGATCTTCTGGTGTTCGATGCGGTAAAGAAACTCCTCAAGGTCTTCGGTCTCGTCCTGTATCCGCTTGAGAAGAATGCGCCGGCCTTTCTTCCACGTAAGCATCACGGTGTAGATGACCGTCGCCAATGCAAGCGGGAACCAGCCGCCGTCAAGAACCTTGATTATGTTGGCTCCGAAGAATGCGAGATCAACAAGCAGAAAAACTCCGCAAAGTGCGAGCGTGGGCAGCTGGCCCCAGTTCCATCGATGGCGGGCGACAAAATAGAAAAGCACTGTCGTAATGACCATCGTCGAGGTAACAGCAATACCGTATGCCGAGGCAAGGTTGCTCGACGTCTGGAAGGCCGCTACGACAGCGATGCAGCCGATCATCAACGCCCAGTTGACGCCGGGAAGATAGATCTGGCCGATCTCGCGGCTTGAGGTATGGGTAATGTTCATCCGCGGGAGCAGGCCGAGCTGGACCGCCTGCATCGTCAGCGAGAAGGCCCCTGAGATTATCGCCTGCGAGGCGATGATCGCGGCACATGTCGCAAGAAAGATCATCGGATAAAGTGCCCATTCCGGAGCGAGCCTGTAAAACGGATTTACCGCAGCGGAAGGGTCCTCAAGCAGGAGCGCACCCTGGCCAAAGTAGTTGAGCAAGAGCCCGGGAAGTGCCACGGTGAACCACGCAAGTCGGATCGGCCGCGTTCCGAAATGGCCCATATCCGCGTAAAGAGCTTCGCCGCCTGTGACGACAAGAAACACAGAGCCGAGAATGACGAACCCGTGGAGACCGTCGCGGGCGAAAAAGCCGACCGCATGGGCCGGATTGACCGCAGCCAGAACCTCGGGCACCTGAACTAACTGGACAATTCCTAGTGTGCCGAGGACAAAAAACCACAAAAGCGTCATCGGCCCGAAGATCCGTCCGACGCCGGTGGTTCCGCGGTGCTGGATCAGAAAAAGACCGACGATGATGGCGATCGTAACCGGCACGACAAAGGGCGTTAGCGTCGGGGTCGCGACGGTCAGGCCCTCCATAGCTCCGAGGATCGAGATCGCAGGTGTCAGCACGCCGTCGCCGTAAAGTAGAGCGGCACCGAAAACTCCTAGGGCGAGAAGGCCCCAGCGTTCGGTCCTTCCCGAAGGCGAGATCGGAGTCGCGAGGGCCGAAAGCGAAAGAATGCCGCCTTCGCCGCGGTTATCGGCTCGCAGAACGAAGGAAAGATATTTCACGCAGATGACGATGACGAGCGACCAGAATATGAGCGAAAGGACGCCCAAGACATTATCGCGAGTTAGAGCGACGGCATGCGGTCCGTGAAAACATTCGCGGATCGCATATAGCGGCGATGTGCCGATATCGCCATAAACCACACCGAGAGCCGCGAGTGAAAGAAGCGCAAGATAGCGGCCTTTCGGGGGCTCCCGCTCTATCCTTATGTCGCTTACGGTTGTGTGGATTTCCTGAGTGGGGTTGTTTGAGCTCATATGATCATTTAGTTCATCAATTAACAGTGTCGCCCGTGAAGCGTAAAGATTTCATAAAGGGCGGCATCTAGAGTATCCGCTGGATCTCGTCGATGCGGTCGAGCGCATGTGCTCCAATAAATGAGCATGCGAGCGATAGAAGAAGGAAACTGACCGTCAAACTTGCTTCGGCAACACCGCTTTCGAGGACCGAAGCGGCTGTAAGAATCGACATCGCCGTTCCGGCCAGAAACAAGACCAGGCTAAGAATGAACGCTGCGTGTGCAAGGTTACGCCAACGCGAGAGCCGGCACTCGGCTGAGCGAGTTCGCTCGCGAGCGGGGGCGGAAATGAGCTTTTCTTCAGAGACGTTCATTGGCTTTGACGCGATCTTTGACCGCTATTAAAAGCCTAAAGTGAACGGAATAAGGCGGAGCTAAATAATAAATAAAACTTTCGTAAAGGTCAGCCTTTGGGATTAAAGCGGTAGCCGACCCAGGGTTCGGTGAGAATGTAGCGGGGCTCGGCCGGGTCGGGCTCGATCTTTTTTCGAATATTGCCGATGAACACGCGCAGATACTCGGTCTGTTCCGTGCTTTCGCCGCCCCAGACCTTACCCAGCAGAGCTCGATGAGTCAGCACGCGGCCGCTGTTGCGGATCATGAATTCAAGGAGAGCGAATTCCTTAGGTGTCAGATGGAGCGGCTCGCTGTTCAAATAGATAACCCGTTCCGATGTGTTCAGCCGAAAGTCGCCCGATCTGATAACGTCATCGGTCGAAGCCGGAGCCCGCCGAAGTGCCGCCCGGACCCTTGCATGCAGCTCGTTGATGCTGAACGGTTTTGTGATGTAATCGTCGGCACCGGCATCGAGAGCCCGTACCTTAGAGCTCTCCTCGCCGCGAACTGAGAGGACGATGATCGGAACTTCGGATTCGCGGCGGATAGCCCGGCAGACCTCGATGCCGTCCATTCCGGGCATCGAGAGATCTGTGATCACGAGATCGGGCTTGAAGTCGTGGAAAAGCTCGATCCCGGCCTCGCCGTCGGATGCGGTCCGAACGCTGTAGCGATGCGCATCAAAGCTGCGCTTCAAAACACGCACGATCTGATACTCATCGTCGATGACCAGGATGCGTTTTTCGCTCATACTTCTCGGGTTTGCCTCAATGCCTCGTCCGGCGGCGAAGCTACAGGGAGTGTTATCACAAATCGTGTCATAAAGCCCTCGTTCGGGTGATCGAAACGGATGCTGCCGTGCTGCGTTTCCAGAATGCCGCGGGCGAAGGCCAGTCCGAGGCCGAGCCCTGCCCCGCGGCCGGAATGTCCCGCATCGGCCCGAACGAACTTCTCAAAGATCCGATCACCAAGCTCCTTTGGGAGGCCCGGTCCCTGGTCCTCAATGCTGATCTCAATGGCCGGGCCGAGAACCTCCGCGGATATACGGACCACCGATTCCGGGCCGGAGAATTTCGCAGCATTATCGATGACGGTAAAGACGGCCTCCGAAACCGATATCGAGTTTACGGCGACCGGTGGGAGATCTGCCGGGATCACAACTTCAACGCGCCTTTGTCCCAGCCGTCGAGAGGCACGATCAACTGCGTTCTGTATGATCTCCTCGACCGAACCGGGAACCGGCGGCTGCCCGAACTCACCTGCCTCGAGCCGGGCGAGCCCGACGAGCTTTTCAATGAAGTCATTCAGCCGATCGGTCTCTTCGTTTACGATCTCCAGCAATTCTGAACGATCTTCGTCCCGCAGGCCACCGGATTCGGGTTCGTCGAGTAGCGTCGTTACGGCGGCTTTGATCGAGGTGAGCGGTGTGCGGAGGTCGTGGGTGACGGCGTCAAGCAGTGATGATTTCAGCTTTTCGCTCCGGCGGAGGGCTTCCGCTTCGCTGGCTTGTTCAAAAGCTTCCGAAAGCTCCTTGTAAAGCCGCTCGATCTTGAGCCTCCGCTGCTCTGATTCGCGTGCCTGGCGTAGGGCATAACCCGAGAGTTGGCCGGCGACAAGAGCGGTTATCAGAAAAGCCCCGAAAGCGACCCAGTTCTCGACGCCCGCGATGTTGAAGGTGTAATAGGGCGGGAGGAAAAAGAAATTGAAGCTCAGGATGCAAAAAACGGATGCGGCAAGGCCCGAACGGCTGCCAAAAAAGGTCGAAGCCGCAAGGACGACCAGAAGCAGTCCCAACGCGACCTCGGTCGAATTCAGGCTCGGGCGAAACGGCAGGAGGATCAGCGTAAAAGCGGCGACGCCCGCGACCGAGATCGCGATCCCGGTCCAGCCACTAATTGTCCTGATCCGTTCGAGCACAAGACGACAATCTATACCTCAGGAAAGAAACAGGCAAGCCGACGGTGTGTTTCGGCTTAGGGCCTGACAGGCGGGGGCGAGGCGGTGAGCATCTCGACCTCGGGGCCGCCGGCGTTTGGACGCATTCGCAGAAACCAGACGATGCCCGCCGAGCCCGCGAGCAAGCCGGATATCACCGTCAGAGTTTGCGGCGAGATTGCATAGACGGCGAGGCTCGCGAGATAGGTCGTTAGGCCGTACATGGTCAGCTCCGCTCCACGGTCGAGCGTTGAGATGCGGCCGCGGATGTAGTCCGGCAGGCTTCGCTGGAACATTGTCTCCTGCACGGCATATTCGACGCCGATTATCGCCCGCGAAATGAACGTAAAAAACAGCAGCAGCCAGAAGGCCGGCATCAAACCGCCGATGGCGAAGAGCACGCCGTGGATTATCAACGCCCAGCCGATAAACTGCCGGTTCGTGCCCTTGCGGTCGAAATAAATGCTTGCCCGGTGAGCGAGCATCATCCCAAGAAAGAGCCCGAGCCCGGCCGCGGTCCAGAGCAGGCCGACGGCCATGTCAGGGTTCCATGCGTCCTTTTCGGCAAAGTAAACGCCGCCCATCCGCTCAAAGACGATATTGATCGCACCGCCGCCGGTCGCCCAGATGACATTGAGCAAGAGTATCGTCAACGCGAAATGGTTCTTTACCGTATAGACCAAACCTTCGCGGATCTCGCCGATGAAGGTGGTTTCGGGTTTGCGTTCGGCGGTCGCGGCCTCGCGGACGGCATCTTCCGGGATCAGCCAGACCGTGTAGGCCGAGACGAGAAACGAAACGGCGTTGATGATGAACGAGATCTCGTAACCGAAGACCGCCGCCGCCCAACCGCCGAGTGCCGAGCCGACCGCCATCAGCAAAAAGCGGGTCGAGAACATCAATGCCATGCCGGCGAGCAGACCGTCGCTGCCGGTCAGGTTAGGCGTCGCGGCGTTCTTTGCTCCGTCAAAGAAACTGCTGAACGCCGAGAGCAGAACGGTAGCGATGTAGGCGACCCAGAGGTCGTCGCGGCTGACGATCAAGAGTGGAAGCAGGGCGACCGCAGCACGGGCGAGGTCGGTCCAGAGCATTATTTGCCGCCGCGAAAAGCGGTCCGCAAGCCCGCCGGCGATCGGGGCGAGAAGTGCGAGCGGGGCCAGCCGGCAGACGAAGATAATGCCCGCCGCGATCGGCGAAGCATCCGACATCACGCGGACAAGACCGAGCACCGCGATGAAATTGAACCAACTGCCGAGTTCAGAGACAAATTGCCCCGCCAGCAAGTGGCGAAAATCACGTTTGCCGCGAATAAGTTGTCCGTACGTCAGCGGCTGCATAAAACGCTATATTGGAGCAACGGCGTCCAAAATTCCACTCTCTACTTTATAGACGCGAAAATGCCGTGAAGTGAGAATCAACGGGCAGTTATTTCAGGTGATCTTTTGATCCGTGCGGACGATCTTTCCGCGGAGCCACTCACCGAAAAAATCGAGCGTTGTAACGAGGATGAGGATAAAAAGCAGAACGGTCGCAAAGCGATCCCACTGCCCGAATTCCTGATAGGTATGGAGCAGGAGCCCGATGCCGCCTGCCCCGACGTAGCCGATGATTGCGGCCGAGCGGATGTTGTATTCAAGCATCCATAGGGCGTGGCTCATCACGAGCGGCTTGAGCTGCGGGAGCATTCCGTATTGGAACGCCTGCACCGGATTAGCTCCGAGCGACCGGAGCCCATTGGTCACCGAGGTATCGACCGATTCGAAGGCGTCACTAAAGAACTTGCCGAGATATCCGATGCTGTAAAACGTCAGGCCGATGACGCCGGCGAGCGGATTTGGCCCGACCACCGCGACCGCGACGAGTGCCCAGATGAGCGAGGGCAGCGTGCGGATAACATTGAGCACCATTCGCGTGCCGATATTGAGCCACTTTGGGGCGACCGTCTGCGAGCCCGCGGCGGCAAGCGGCAGTGCAATAAGTACAGCGATAACGGTCGCCATCACGGCGATCTGAATGGTCTCGCCAAGGGCTGCAATGACCTGCGGCGTTACCGACAGATCGGGCGGGAAGAACTGCGAGGCAAAGCGGCGAAGGTTCTCAAGATAGCCAAGGTCGCGGCCCGAACCGCGGAGTGCCGGCAGCGAGATGATCACAGCGACGGCAAAGAGCAGCAGCGTCGCCCGAAACGCCGTAAAGCGTTCACGCCACGAGAGTTTTGGAGGTGCGCCGGTCATTCCGCTTCCGCGATCCTCCTCAATTCCCACCCGTTGGGAAGATCGCGCCCGAGCCGAAGCTCGAGGTCGGCAAAACGGCCGACGAATTCCGTATCGTGCAAAATGCAGATGGCTGAGCGGCCCGCGGACCCGCACTCGCGGCGGAGCATTGCCATCACGCGTTCGGAGAGTGCGAGGTCGAGGTTTGAGGTCGGCTCATCGGCAAAGATGACATCCGGTCCCTGAAAGAGCACGCGGGCGATGGCCGTCCGCTGCTGCTCGCCGCCGGAGATGTTGCGGACGGGTTTGTGGCAGAGGTGGCCGATCTCAAGCTCTTCAAGCTTGGCAAATGCCGCCCGTTTTTCCTCGGCAGGAAACCCGAAAAGCGTCCGCCACCACGGGAACCGGCCAAGCCGCCCGCAAAGCACATTGGTCAAGACGCTTAGCTCTTTTGTTAGCCTAAGGTCCTGGAAGACCATGCCGGCGGAAGCTGCTGCGGCAGGCCGCTCGATAGTTCCGGCGGTTGGTTCGAGCATTCCGGCAAGTGCCGAAACGAGGCTCGATTTACCGACACCCGAAGGCCCGGTGACGGCGAGAAATTCGCCCGCCGCGAGCGACCAGGACATATCGGAAAATAGCCTTCTGCCGTCGCGGTCAAGGGTCAATCCCTCTACCCGGACGGCCGTTCGGTTTTTATTCGGAGCGGTTTCCGCCATCTATTTCGGAAGCATTGCGAGAGCGTCGCGGAGCGGCTTGAGGTGAGCTTCCTGCTCGGCCTCGACCAGCTTTGACGTGAATAGCTTGTCGCGAAGCTCGGTGTTTGCACCTTCGTTCATGGCGAGCAAGGCGGCCTTGAGCTTGTCGCGTTCCGGGCCGGTAAGGCTCTTGCGAATGGAGATGATGTGAGTCGGAACGTCGCCCTGTTCGGCCACTTTCTTTAGCTTCGACCGCTGCTCGTCGGTGAGGTGCTTGTTCTCATCAAGGACGTAATAACTGACCGCCGCTGCCTCGGCCTCGCCGCTGAGGACGCGTTCCACCGCAGAGACGTAGCCCGTTCCGAAAAAGACATTGCCCGCACCAAAGAACTCTTCAGGATCGGCCTTTTCGGAGATAAGCCCTTTCTGGCGAAGGTCCCAAAGCGGCATCACATAGCCCGAGGTGCTCGTCCGGCTGGCGAAGGCGATCGGCTTACCCTTGAGGTCGTTAACGCTCGAATAGGGTTTTTCCTTCAGCGAAAGCCAGTAGCTCTTGTAGGTCGTTTTGCCGTTGATCTCGCCGACGAGGAGAAGCTCGGCGTCCTTGGCGTTGATCAGGTCGGTGCCGCTCAGGTAGCCGAGATCGATGGTGCCGTTAGAGAAGCCCTCGTTAATGACGGCGGCCGAAAGCGGAATGATGACCTCGACCGGACGGCCGAGCTTTTCCGAAAGGAACTTCGCGGCGGCATCGCGTTCGGCGATCATCTGGTCCGGGTTTTTGTCCGGCTTGAGCGCAACGACGAGCTTTTGCCCGGAGACGGAGTTGCCGTTTGCCGTGTTCGAGGGCGACTGTGTCGTTCCTCCGCATCCGATCGAAACAGCGGCCACAGTCGCCGCCGCAAAAAATAGCAGGATGTTTCTATACATAATTTTTCTAAACTCTATCATTTAGGGAAAGGCGATTTCCATCGCGGCTAATGCACCTCGCTGCTCGTCAGGGCACCGCGGAAAATATCCATTCTGCCGTCGTTTGAGCGTTCGAGAGGGACTGCCTCGGTCGCAAGTTGGCCGCAGTAGATGCCGACCACAGCTTCCGCAAAGGCTTCGAATTCCTCGCGGTTCAGGTCAAGCCGGACATTGCCGGCCGCGATGTGCACGACGCCGCAGCCGCGGCAATTCCAGATCTCAAGGCGCGTTCGTCCGCTGTCATTCATATAAAGCACCGTTCCTCCTTAAAAGTTGATGTTGATACCAGCCTGAACGAGCCGAGGGCTTGATGGCAGAATGCCGCGTGTGCGGTCAACGATCAGCGTTTTGTCGCCAAGGTTCTTCGCCGTTACGAAAAATGTCGTCTTCCAACGCTCGACCTTATAGTTAGCGGTCGCGTTCCAAAAGGTTTGAGCGCCTATAGGGCCGATCTGGCCATTTGCCGTCGGGGCGAATGCATTCAGGTCATCACCAAACTGGTCGCTGACGTAAACATTCTCGATGAATGCCTGAAAGCCTTTAGCGTGCGAGTATCCGAGGCTGGTCGTTGCGGTCGTCTCAGGCGTATAGGGAAGCCGGTTACCGGTGATCGAGCACTGCGTCGAGCCGAGCCGCCGCGATGGCGGGCAAAACGAATTCAAGATGCCGGTGTTCGTTATCGAGCTGAGCCGAGTGCCGCGAAACTCGGCCGTCGGCAGCCAGGTGAAAGCGGTGCGGATAAAGACGTTGTGGAGCGAGGCGAAGAACGCATCGGTGTCGAGCCGGCCGCTGAATTCCAGACCCTGCTGGAGCGTCTCGCCGCCGTTGGTCAATGCGGCACCGATGCCGCCGGCAATGCTCGCCGGAACGATCTGGTTTTCGTAATCGAGCCGGAAGAACGTGCCCTCAAACCGAAGCCCGCGGATCGGGTTGGCACGTATTCCGGCCTCGTAGTTCCAGCTTCTTTCGGGGTCGAGTTCGAGAACGCCGCCCGAATTGCTTACTATGTCCTCCGCTCGCGGGGGCGAAAATCCGCGATGAACACCGGCGAAGACGGTGGTCCGCGGCAGGCCCGAATAGGCAAAACCGATTCCGGGAATTGCCTCGGTGACCGTGGTCCGGCCTTCGGAGATCGGATTCGTCAGCAGGTTGCGCCGCTCGATCTCGATCCGTTCGAACCGGACGCCCGGAGTTACGGAAAACTTGCCGAAGACGAACCGGTTCTGGACGAAGGCGGACGACGCGAAGTTGCGGCGGATGTTTATCTCGACCGGAATGCCGTCACGGCTCGTCGGCGTGTCGCCGTTGAGCTGGCGGCGGTTCTGCTCTTCCCAATGGAGCCTTCCGCCGATCTGAAGTTCGCCGCGGAAGCGTGCACCCGCACTGTACTGATAAGCAAGCTGCGGGGCAATGCCGTAGGTGTCGTATTTGCGGAGACGCCCTTCATTGCCGCAGGTGGTGTTGAGGTCGGCCATCGAGAGGCAATCCGGGTCAACGTTCAGCCGGTTTGGCCGCTGGCCGGAATTCGAGGACTGCCGCCACCAATGCCGTCGGAAGAAGTTGTAATAGGCGTTCGTTGTAAGCGTAACCGCCGGCGAGAGAACGGCCGAGTGCGAAAGCGAAGTACCGAATCGATCGCCGTAGAAAAAGTCGTTGCGGAAAGGATTCTGCCGCGGGTTGGCTGCGTATTCCGCTTCGGTCAGGCCCGAGTAGGTGATGTTCGAATCCTCGCCATAGTGGCTGAATTTGAATGTCAGAGCATTACGGCTATTAAGCGTCTGGACGATCTTGACCGACGTATCGTCGAGCTTGGAATTGATGTTCTCGCGTGCCCCGTCGCCCTGCCTGCGGGCGTAATTGGCGAAAATGCCGGTGCTCTTGATCGTCCCGCTGCCGAAGACGCTCCCGTTGAAATAATTGCGGTTGCCGCCCATTAATTTGATGCCGAAGCTCGGCTTTTCGGTCGGGTTCGGAGTGATGTAGTTGATCACGCCGGCGATGGTCTGCGGGCCGTAAACGATCTGGCTTGAACCCTTTAGCACCTCTACCTCGGCGTAACGCTCGATCGGCGGATGATAGTAGGAAGAGTTGTCGCCGTAGGGAGCATAGGCGAGCGGCAGGCCGTCCTCGAGTAAGAGCACCTTGGTCGAGCGGGTCGGGTTCGTGCCGCGGATGCCGATGTTCGGCCGGAGCCCGAAGCCCTCTTCATCGCGGACGTTGATGCCCGAGATCTTTCTTAAAGCCTCGGAGAAATCGAAAACGCGGGCGGACCCGAGCGTCTGGCGGTCGAGCCGTTCCACCGCTCCCGGAACTTCATCGAGGCTCGCGGCGGTTCCGGCGAGATACGACGAAGCGACCATAACTTCGGCAGCGACCGGCTGCGGATAGAGAGTGATCTCGATGCCCGCTTCCGCCGGGAGGTCAACGCGCCTCTCGGTGCGGGCAAAGCCTTCGGCGGAAACGACAATGATCGCTTCGCCGCTAATTCCGGAGAAAAAGAAGCGGCCGTCGGCATCCGTGAGGGAGTTTGTTCGAGTGTTTCCAGCGGTGTTAGTGGCAAACACAGCGGCACCGGCGACCGGCGAGCCGTTCGGGTCAACAACACGAATCGAACCATCTATAGATGAGGTTTGGCTGAAAGCGACAGCGGCCAATGAAACAAGGATGAAAAGAGCGGTCATTAAACGGGCGGTAAAATTGCGTCGGTTCAGATAGGGCCTGGTTGGAAGACTTGATAAGAAATTCATGGCTACTCCTTAATGAAAATGATTTTCAGTTGCAGTAAGAATAATTTCTTTTCCCCGCAGTGTCAATTGAAGCGGCCAGGTTTACGAATAATTAAGGAGATCAGACGGGTAAGATTGGCATTGGGCAAGCAAAAAGCCGGGTGCGGCCCGGCTTTAAGGTGTTGCATTTCAACAAGTTGCGAGTACTTTTAGTGCCCGGTAAAGTTCGGGGGACGCTTTTCGAAGAACGCGGCGACGCCCTCGCGAAAGTCGGCGGACTGGCCCGATTCGAGCTGGCATTCGGCCTCGAGCGAAAGCTGCTGGAACAGGCTGTTCGAGAATGTGGCGTTCATCATCCGCTTGATGCGGCCGAGTGCTCCGGTCGGGCCGGCGGCGAGCTTTGCCCCGAATTCCCGGGCCTGTTGGACGAGTTCGGCGGCCGGGACAAGACGATTGACCATGCCGAGTTGGGCTGCCCGCTCGGCCGAAAGCGAATCGCCGGTCATGAAGAGTTCGGTTGCGATCTTCTCACCGACGGCACGCGGCAGGAAGAACGTGCCGCCGCAATCCGGCGAGAGCCCGATGCGGACAAATGCCTGGCGGAAGGCGGCGTCATCGGCGGCGAACACGATGTCGCAGGCGAGAGCGAGATTGACACCCGCACCGGCGCAAACGCCGTTAACGGCCGCAACGAAAGGAACCGGCGTATTTCGGATCAGCTTGATCAACTCGTGAAGTGCTTTCAGCGGAGCGTCGAGAAATGCCTCGATGCGGCCCTCGGCCTGGCCGATCTGCTGCATCTCGCGGAGGTCGCCGCCGGCACAGAACGCTCGGCCCTCGCCGGTCAACACTATGCAGCGGGCGCCTTCATTGGTCGCCTGAATTATCGCGGCCTTGAGGTCGCGTCCGAGTCCCGAAGAAAGAGCATTGAGTGCATCGGGACGGTTAAGTTTGATTGTGGCAACGTGGCCGTTGAGTTCGTAGGTAACGTTTTCAAAGCTCATAAGGATCGGGTCTCACCTTCTAAGTTCAATTTGATTTAGGCTTTAGGCAAAGCGTGCCCGCGAGCGGCTTGCCTCATGGCACTCACGGCAAAAGACGGTGCGGCCGACCTTAGGCTGGAACGGCACCTGGTCGTGCTTGCCGCAGTTATCGCAGACAATCTCGTACCGCTTTGGGGCATCCTCGCTCGCTGCGGCCTTCTTCGAACGGCAGCGAGGGCAGCGCTGCGGCGGCATCATGTTCCGCTGATAAAAGATCTCCTGTTCCTTTTCGGTGAAAAGAAAGGTCTCTTTACATTGGACGCAAATAGTTTCGACATCCGGCATAAACGTCACTGCTCCGGGGGAAAAATCTCTTTGGGATGGGGGAATGTTACCACACATCCACCCGCGGCGTTAATCAAATTTGCCCGGAAAGCGTTGCGACGTGCTCGCGAACGGTGGTCCCAAGCGTTTCGAGGTTATAGCCGCCCTCAAGGCAGGAGACGAGACGGCCGCCGCAAGCCTCGTCTGCCCACTCCATCATCGTCCGGGTCATCGCGACGTAATCCGGGTCTTCAAGCTGAAGTTGCCCGAGCGGATCGGTCAGGTGAGCATCGAATCCGGCGGAAAGGAAGATCATATCGGGCTTCATCTTTGATGCAATCTCGCCGATCGCGGCATCGAACGCCGAAAGCTGGTCCTTTGCCTTAGTGAATGCCTTTACGGGTACGTTGAGCGTAGAGCCGAGACCTTTGCCGTGGCCGGTCTCTCCGCGGGCACCGGTGCCGGGATACCACGGATACTGGTGCATCGAGAAAAAGAAGACGGTCGGGTCGGTGTAGAAGATGCCCTGAGTTCCATTGCCGTGGTGAACGTCCCAATCGACGATGGCGACGCGGTCGATCTCTTTATAGCGATTTTGTGCATAGCGGGCGGCGACGGCGACGTTGTTGAAAATGCAAAAGCCCATCGAGCGCTCGGCGGTCGCATGGTGGCCGGGCGGACGGACCGCGACGAAGGCGTTGCGAGCTTCGCCCTGCATTACGGCATCGACAGCGGCGATGGCACCGCCCGCGGCAAAGAGCGAGGCATCGAAAGACTGCATCGAGATGGTCGTATCGGCATCGAGCCGGTCGAGCCCATTGGCGAAGGCGCCCTCGACACGTTTGAAATGCTCTTTCGTGTGGGCGGCCTGGACCACACCCTGCGAAGCTTTCTCAGGCGTGATCTCTTTGAGGGGGTTCCAAAGCTGCTCGTCGGCTTTGAGGGCATCGACGACGACACGGTAGCGCTCCGGCATTTCCGGATGGCCGGGGCCGGTGTCGTGCTTTTCAAAAATGGGGTGATGAACGATCGCCGTTGTCATAGGGATACTTTACCGCAGCGGGGCGGAGAAGGGGAGAAGGGGAGAAGAGGAGAAGGGGAGAAGAGGAGACGCGGGGAGGGGGACGCGGGGAAGAGGAGACGCGGGGAAGGGGGACGCGGGGACGCGGGGAAGAGGAGACGCGGGGACGCGGAGAAGTCGGACGCTGCCGATCATTGCGTTGCTATCAATCATTTAAACTTTTTCACATTTAAACTTTCCCACATTTTCACATTTAAACTTTCCCACATTTTCACATTTAAACTTTCCCACATTTTCACTTTTAAACTTTTAAACTTTTCCACCTTCTAGATGAAGGCCGTTTCGTGGAGCAGTTCGCCGCGGGCGAAGCGGTCGAGCGAGAGCATTGAGACGTCGAGAAAGCTCGCTTGCCCGTCGAGAATGATCTCGGCAAGGGCACGACCGGTTGCGGGCGAGTGCATTACGCCATGGCCCGAAAAGCCATTGGCGAAATAGAGGCCTTCGACCTCGCAGCCGCCGAGAATTGCGTGATGGTCGGGTGTGTTCTCATAAAGCCCGACGCGGCATTTCTCGCGGACGACCTCGGTCTCATAAAGCCACGGAGCACGATGGCGGGCACGCTCGCGGATCTTCTCGACGAACGCATCGTCGAGTTCGCGGCTGAAGGATGGCCGCTCGTTGGGGTCGGGATAGGCGAACATAAGTTCGTGCCGGGAGTTCTTTGCAGGGCGGAAGTGAAATCCGGTTCCGAGGTCGATGACCATCGGAAGGCCGGGAGGAAGAGGCTCGGGCGAACGAGCCCAGACGATCTGCCGGCGGAGCGGCTCGACCGGGAGCGAGATGCCGGCCGTGGCGGCAAGCTCGGCGGCCCAGGCTCCGGTGCAGATGACGACCCGGTCACAATCGATCCGGCCTGTTTCGGTTTCAACACCGGAAACTCGACCGTCCTTAGTGAGAATTCTGAGAACGCGCTTTCCCGTTTCGAGCCTCGCTCCGCAGGCAAGAGCACGCTCGGTAAAGCCTTGCATAACGGCGAGCGGATCGATGAAGCCATCCTGCCGGCCGAAGCTCCCGCCGAGGATATCGGCGCAGTTCATTCCCGGGATCATCTCGCGGATCGCTTCCGGCACGACGGTCTCGACGCCTTTGACGCCGAGCTGACGCTGAAGCTCGACATTTCGCTTGAGATACTCGAAATGCTCGGGTTCGGTGGCGAAGAAGAGATAGCCCCGAGGTTCATATCCGCAGTCGTGATCCCAGTCCTCGAAAAAATCGATCGAGTAAACCGACATCTGAATGTTGATCTCGGTCTCGAACTGCGCCCGAACGCCGCCGGTCGCCGCCCCCGTAGAACCGCGGCCCTGCTCCGCCTCCCGTTCGAGGATCAGCACATCCCTCGCCCCGCGTTCGGCAAGATGATAAGCCACACTCGCCCCAACAACGCCGCCGCCGATGATGATCGTTTCTGCGTTTTGCATTGCCGAATAAGCTAGCCGAGGCGAGGGCATTTTGCAATTTCCGTGAGGGTCGCGGAAAATCAAATGGCTCGACATCTATGCATTATCATCTTATCGGAATTTGCGGGACGGCGATGGCTTCGCTGGCGGGGATGCTGCAGGCGGGCGGGCATCGGGTTACGGGTTCGGACCAGAATGTTTATCCGCCGATGTCCACGCAGCTTGAGGCGCTCGGCATAGAGATACTGAATGGATACCGGGCTGAGAATGCAGACATCGGTGCGGACTGTGTCGTGGTCGGCAATGCGATTTCGCGGGGCAATCCGGAGCTTGAAGAAGTGCTCAACCGCAAGCTCGTCTATCGCTCGCAGGCGGAGATCGTCAAGGAGCTTTTCATCCGCGGGCGTTGTTCGCTGGTGGTTGCCGGAACTCACGGCAAGACAACGACGACGAGCATCGCGACCTGGGTCGCTGAGGCCGGCGGGCTTGACCCGAGCTTTTTGGTCGGCGGCGTCGTGCAGAATTTCGGGGCGAGCTTTCGGGTCACGGACAGCGACTTTTTCGTCATTGAAGGCGACGAGTATGACACTGCTTACTTCGATAAGAAACCGAAGTTCATGCATTACCTGCCGGAGATCGCGATAGTCAACAACATCGAATTTGACCACGCGGACATCTACCGCGACCTGCAGGAGATCAAGTTCCAGTTCTCGCGGCTGATGAACCTCGTGCCCGGCAACGGCCGCCTGATCTGCGGCATCGATTCGCCCGTCGTAAGGGAAGTGCTTGACGAAATGCATGGGCGGCTCTTTACGCAGATCGAGACCTTCGGGCTTTCCGACGATGCGAAATGGCAGGCAAGGTATATCGATTTCACCGGCGACGCCACACGTTTCACGGTCTTTAAAGATGGACATAGCTGGGGCGAATTTGAGACGCAACTGATCGGCGAATTCAACGTCCGCAATTGCCTCGCGGTGATCATCGCCGCCGATGCATGGGGCATAACGAAAGAGCAGATACAGCACGCGTTCGATACTTTCAAGTCCGTCAAACGCCGAATGGAGGTCCGCGGAACGGTCGCGGGCGTGACCGTCATCGACGATTTTGCACATCACCCGACCGCGGTCGAAGAGACGCTGAAGGCGCTTAGGATGAAATACGACGGCCGCCGCTTGATCGCCGTCTTCGAGCCGCGTTCGTGGTCCTCGCGGCTAGCCGTTTTTCAAGAGCCGTATTCGAAGGCCTTCTCGTATGCCGATCAGGTGATAATCGCGGGCGTTTACAACACCTCAAAAGCGAGTGAGCTCGGGAAGGTGCTCGACGTCGGCGAACTCGTCAAGGACATCGAGCTTCAAGGCAAGCAGGCGTTCGCATACCCGGATGCCGATGCGATCGTCGAACACCTGACACCCGAGATGAAAGACGGCGACGTGATCGCCGTAATGTCCAACGGCGGCTTTGGCGGGATTCACGATAAATTGTTAAAAGTGCTGGGAGATCGGGACTAGATTATGTTTTGGACCACACCAAAATGCCCTCTTGACGACGAATCGAGACAGTGGGTCGATGAGTCGTTCCGGTGGTTGATCGAGGAGTTAACTCCGGAGGTTGTTCGTAGTGTTCCCGTCTTCCTCCCCGAAGAGCATTTCTTCCCTGATCCTTACGACGGTAGCCGCCGCTCGATAAGAAAGATGGTGGACCGCGTTTGCGAGTACATGGAGGTGGACCCGGAATTGATCGAGGTGTGCTTTTTCGAAGGCGAATCGACCGGGCGCATTCATCCGCTTGCTTCGCCTGAGTCCGGCGAGTCGCACCCGCTGGGGATCTACAGTATGAAGCCGAGCGGAAAGCACACCATCTCGCTAAACATGGATCAGGCCGGCAATCCGGAAATGATGGTCGCGACCATCGCCCATGAGCTTGGCCACGTGATTCTGCTCGGCGAAGGGCGAATCAATGAGGACTTCGAAGGGCATGAACCACTGACCGACTTGTTAACCGTTGCATACGGTTTCGGGGTGTTTAGTGCAAATTCAAGCTTTGTGTTCGAGCAGTGGACGAATGCTCAGTACCAGGGTTGGCGGGCAGGCGGTGCCGGATACCTGACCGAAGAAGCTTATGGCTATGCCCTAGCCCTCTTTGCCCTATTCCGTTCGGAGCGAAAGCCCGCATGGTCGAAGTATCTAAAGACGAATGTGAAGGCGTACTTCAAGCAGTCGGCGAAATTCATCGAGACAACCGGTAGCCCTTTTGACTCGGACAAGGTGAATGGACCTCTAAGCGAGAAAAGGTAGCTACCTGCCTTACAATCCGCCGAAAGCTCATATCCATTCTGCAACTGAGGTTTCACAAATTGTGTGCCCGCTATGCGGCGGAAGAAAATCCTTGCGGAAAATCTCTAAAACCGATATTCTTCATTTTGTTTTTGCTCTCTTTATGTATCTTGGCAGATGCGCCCGTCCGGTCAGTTTAGAAGCGACGCCTTTCGGTTCGGTTTTGAGAGTTCGTCATTTGGAAATTGAAGCGTTTGAATCTAACGGCATGGCTGCGTCGCTGCTGTGAGACCCGAGCCTCGGCCTTCTCGCCTACCTGCCTTTTCTGCTTCGCAAATATCTTTCGAGGAAAATGAGTAGAAAACTTTACGTCGGAAACCTTTCTTTTCGTGTTACCAGCGATGACCTTCATGAACATTTCGCGACCGCCGGTGCGGTCGAATCGGCTAACGTAGTGATGGACCGCGAGACTGGCCGCTCACGCGGTTTCGGCTTTGTCGAGATGGCTACCGAAGACGACGCGACCAACGCGATCGCTCAATTTAACGGCACGGAGTATGACGGCCGCAACATGGTCGTCAGCGAAGCACGCCCGCGTGAGGACCGCGGCGGCGGAGGCGGCTATCGTGGAAACCGCGGCAACTTCGGCGGCGGCGGATATTGATTCGCCCAACGCATTTTGTGGCCGTTTAACGCATCTCCGATCGGGAATCGGCCCGATAGCAAAAATCATCCGAGCTTTGCGGTCTCGGCGAAAGTCTCAGCGAACTCCGCGTTTCAATGCATTTTTCAACGCAGAGCCCGCTGAGGTTATCGCAGAGATCGCAGTGAATTTTCCCTCGATTCTTTGGTCTTATCTTCCTGGTTCTTTCCCGGAATCAATCCGCCACGCGGCCGTTGAAGTTTACGAGCATCATCACAAGTTCATCGATCAGCGCTACCCGAGTTCGTGTTTCGGGAATACCGTTCACCAAGGCCGAGAAGATCACCTCTTCGCCGCCGTTCGTCGTGAGGTAACCCGAGAGTGCCGAGACCTGATTGATTGTGCCGGTCTTTCCGCGGACGTTGCCCTCGCCGCGGGTTCCCTTGAAGCGATTACGGAGCGTGCCGTCCACGCCGCCGATGGTCAGGCTGTCTCGCCACGCTTTGGCAAAGCTGCTCCGCTTGCCCATGTAATCATAGATGGCGATTACGGAATCCGGCGAGACGAGGTTGTGCCGCGAGAGCCCGCTGCCGTCATATTGCATAAAGCTGTCATCGGCCGCACCGGCCTGCTTCATAAAGTCGCGGACGGCGATAATGCCGAGTTCGCTGCTGGTTCGCGAGCGGTTGCCGTTCGCTTGCGGCATTTTTCGCCCGACCTCTTCGCCGAGCGTCCAGAGCAGCACTTCGGTGTACATATTCTGGCTCGGCTTCATCGTCATCGCCGCGATCTGCGAAAGCGGGGGCGACTCGACCTTCGCGAGTTCAAACGCGATGTCGGTCGGTATCCTCGCCTTGTCGTTCATGGCGTAGGTGCGGCCCGTTACCTCGACGCCTTTTTCCTGTAGCCTTTGCTTGAGCAGGGAAACGAACATCTCGGCCGGCCGCGAGACTGCGACGCTGCCCGAAAAGCCTTCATTGCCGACCGGAAGCTCGCCGCTTATCTCGATGATGTTCTGGTCGAGCTTCTTGTGGATACGAAGCGTTCGGGGCGATCCCGCCGGTACGGTAATGCAGATGTTCACTACCCGCACGACCAAATTGACCGGCGTCATCTGTGCACTGCAGGAATAGCCGACGGGGCCGGGCTTTACGCTTAGGGCGACGACGTTGTCATTTACCGGCAGTGCCGAGACCTCGGCTCCGTAATAGAACTGCAGGTCGTCCCATTCCCATCCGGTCGGGAGCGGGCTTCCGGAAAAGTACGTCTCGTCGCCGATGATGTCGCCTTCGATCTTCTTGACGCCGGCGGCGATGATGGCATCGGCAACGCGGTCGATGCCTTTGAAGTAGTCGCCGTTGTGAGTGGTGTATGAGAGCGAGACGTCGCCGCGGCCGTAGATCCGAAGCGGCCCGGCAATGGTGCCGTCGCGGGCGGCTTCGCGCGAATAAACGGAGGTGACGAAGCGGAAATCCGGCGTAAGCTTTTCAAGGGCGGCCGCAACGGTGAAGTTCTTCATGTTCGAGGCCGGCATGAAGTACTTTTCCGGATTGTGCTCGAATATCACTCGCCCGTCCTTTGCCGAAACGGCCTTGAAGCCGATCTGCCCGCGTCGATACTCGGGCCGCGAAAGAACGGCCTGGATCGAGCTTTCAAGCGCAGCAAGCTCGGCCGACCTTGCGGGAGCGGACGAGACGGTTTTCGTGACCGGAGCCTGAGCGGGTGCTTCACAGATCGCCCCTGACAGCGTTATCACGAACAAGAACGGGAGCAGAAGATTTCTAATAGATCGCGGTTTCATCATCTCGGCTTATATTAACTCACCATCACAAAGCGAACCAATTCTTCGCCCGGGGGTGTAAAAAAAGATTGAGCGATCGCCAATCAAGTGATATTGTCTTGGGAGTTGCCCATAATTAACTGTTTCTAATCTGACGCCGCCGCCTCGCGCGCGAGCAAGCACTATTTTTTGATATGCCAACCCCCCGAGCTTTGAAGATCTTTGTTCTTTTTGCGTTTGCCGCGTTCGCCGTCGTGGTTTTTTCGGGCCGGTCCGAGGTCTCGCAGGCCAACGGACGTTACTCAAATGGATCGATCGACGCTCCGACCGGTGTCCGTTCGACCGTCAATTTATATGCGACGAAGGTCGGAGTTTACTGGGACACCGTTCGCGGAGCAACCCTTTACCGGATCTATCGCAATACAGCCAACGACCCGAATTCGGCGACCGATGTCGGCACCTCGTCGGGTAACTACTACTTTGACCAGACCGCGGTCGCCGGGCAGTCCTATTTTTATTGGGTCCGTGCCGAGAATTCGGTTACTTCCAGTTCATTCAGCGAACCGGCCTCGGGCCGCCGGGCGAACGGTAACGTTTTTCCCGGTCCTTTTCCACCGCTTGATCCGCCTCCGTCGCCCTCCGGCAACTCGGTGACAGCCGCAAAGGCATCGCTCGGAAAGGCGCTCTTTTGGGACGAGCAGCTTTCCTCGACCAATACGGTCTCTTGCGGCACTTGCCATCGCCCGGAGGCAGGCGGCCGCGATCCGAGGACGCTCTTCGGAAATGCGGCCTCGCGAAACCCCGGCCCCGACGGCACACCGAATACTTTCGACGACGTCTTTGGTTCACCCGGAGTTCCTAAGAATAACGCTGACGGAACCTATGCTGACTCGCCGCTCTTCGCCTTTCGACCTCAGGTAACGAAGCGGAGATCCCCGAGCTATTTGAACGCCGGATACACGCCGAACGGCCTTTTCTGGGACGGGCGGGCAACGGGCGAGTTTCGCGATCCGTTAACGAATGAAGTGCTGATCGCCGCGGGTGCCAGCCTTGAGAGCCAGGTGCTTGGCCCGCCGGTCTCAGATATTGAGATGGCCCACGGCGGAAGGGACTGGCCGCAGGTCGCCACCCGGATAGCCGCGGCAAAGCCGCTGATGCTTGCCGAGGATGTTCCGAACTCGCTCCGGAACTGGATCGGCGGACGAAGTTACCCCGAGCTCTTTGACGAAGCATTCGGGACTCCCGAGGTTACCCCGGCCAGGATAGCGATGGCGATCGCGACCCATGAGCGGCAGCTTTTTTCGGATCAAACGCCTCTCGACAGATGGGGTGCGAGCATCGAGCAGCTCACCCCGCAAGAGATGAACGGCCTTTCGCTGTTCGTCAATAAACGCTGTATCGATTGCCACACCGGATCGCTTCTTGCCGATAATGAGTTTCACAACATCGGCGTCCGACCGCAGTTCGAGGACCGCGGCCGCGGAGCGATAACGAACAATCCGGCCGATGACGGTGCCTTCCGAACGCCGACGCTGCGAAACGTCGAGCTTCGCGGGCCGTACATGCGCAACGGGCAGTTTCAAACACTCGAGGAGGTGGTCGAATTTTACAACCGCGGCGGTGATCACGATGCGCCGAATATTGACCGGCAGTTGATCAGAAACCTGCAAATGACCAGCCAGGAGAAGGCGAACCTTGTGGCCTTTATGAAGCGGCCGATGACCGATATCCGCGTTCGCGATGAACTCCCGCCCTTTGACCGGCCAAAGCTCTACACCGAATCGAACCGGGTTCCGACGGTCGTTGGTGAGGGCCGGCAAGGGCTCGGCGGGAAGGTCCCTAAGGCGATCGCCCTCGAACCGCCTTTTCTCGGCAACAGCAGCTTCACCGTGGCGGTCGAGGACGGAAACCCGGGAGCTCAGGCGAGACTCGTTCTTGATGATCGCGACCCTGGAATAGCTTTGAGTATGCCGGTTTCGGGTTCGCTCGGCAGCGAGATCACGACGCTGAACGCAAACGGCCGAGGCTCGATCAGTTTTCCCATCTCGAACGACCAATCGCTCGTGAACCGCGTTTTCTACGGCCGATGGTATGTGACCGACCCGAATGCGCAGCACGGATTTTCGGTCTCGCGACGGATCACATTTCGCATCTTTGGCGATCAACCGCTCAGGCGTGCCGCGGCATTCGTCGATATGGACGGCGACCGCCGGACTGACATTTCTATCTATCGTAGGTCGGCCTCGCAATGGTGGTATCTGCGAAGTTCCGACGACCAGAACAGGGCATTTGAGTTTGGGTCGGAGAGTGTGAAGCTGGTGCCGGGCGATTTCACAGGCGACGGGAAAACGGACCTCGCAACGTGGGATCCGAGTGCGGGCGTTTGGAGCGTGCTAAGGAGCGACGATCTGACATATTATGCCTTCGGATGGGGGCAAGCGGGCGATATTCCGGCAGTGGGTGACTTTGACGGCGACGGGATACATGACCACGGGATCTTTCGGTCGGCCAACGCGACCTGGTACATCCTTCGATCATCGGGTGGAGCGATCTTCAAGCAATTTGGCACCGCGGGCGACATTCCCCAGATCGGCGACTTTGACGGCGACGGCATCGATGATCTGGCGGTTTTCCGTCCTAACGGCGCGGATGGAGCCGAGTGGTGGATCGAGGGCAGTTCGGACGGCATTTTTGCAACGCAGTTCGGCCTTGCAAGCGACAAGCCTGTCGCCGCCGATTTTACCGGCGACGGGAAAACAGATGTGGCTTTCTACCGGCCGGAAACAGGTGTTTGGTACATTCTCCGCAGCGAGGACCTGAGCTTTTACGCGGCTCCTTGGGGAGCAGAGGGAGACATTCCTGCGCCAGGCGATTACGACGGCGACGGAAAGGCGGACCTTGCGATCTTCCGACCGTCGACGGGAACCTGGTACATCAACCGCAGCACATCCGGAATCGGTATTTACAATTTCGGGATCAACGGTGACGAGCCGGTGCCGGGATATCGTATTCCTTAGCCTCGGACGGAAGGCCGCCGAAAGTGCCTTCGTACGGGCGAGATTGCACAAGTAATTGAGCAGCAACGGCTTCGATGCTATAATTTTTGTCGGAAATCCTTGCATTCCATTTAACATTCCGGCACGCCTTGGCCTCGCCGTATATTTGTAAAACTTGAGGACCCGTTCTTAATGAATCGAATAAAGCTTTTCGCTGTTTTTGCGTTCGTATGTCTTGCTGTTTTCTTTTTTGCAATGCGGAGCACGATCTCGCCCGTTTCGGGACAGGGCGTCTCCGGTTCGCTCCAGCCGCCTACCGGTGTTACGGCCTCGGATGGCGACTACACAAGCAAGGTCGGCATCAATTGGGATACGGTTCGCGGAGCGACGCTTTACCGCATCTACCGCAATACGGCCGACAACCCCGGCTCGGCGACCGAGGTGGGGACATCGGCGTCGAACCTTTTCTTTGATCCGACGGCGGTCGTGGGCCAGCAGTATTTTTACTGGGTGCGAGCCGAAAACGGCGGAACGGTCAGCAACATGAGCGCCTCCGACCAGGGAACGCGAGCGACGGCACCGAACGCACCGAGCATATTTTACAGCCCGCTTGAGCCTCCGCCGGTCCCGGCCGGCAATCCGATAACGGCGACCAAGGCCTCGCTCGGCAAGGCACTCTTCTGGGACGAGCAGATGTCCTCGACCAAGACGGTCTCTTGCGGCACCTGCCACCGTCCCGCGACCGGCGGCTCGGACCCGCGAACCGTTTTCGGCAGCAACGCGGCTCGCAATCCGGGCCCGAACGGCGTTCCGGATGTTCCGGGAGCACCGCTGCCATCGCTCGATGATATCTTCGGCTCGCCGGGCGTTCCAAAAAACAATGCCGACGGTACCTACGTCGAAGCTCCGTTTTTCGGCTTCCGCCTGCAGGTGACGGGGCGCAAATCGCCGTCATATCTCAACGCGGGCTACGCGAACGGCGGGCTTTTCTGGGACGGCCGGGCGAGCGACACCTTCCGCGATCCGCTGACTAACCAGGTGATCTTGCAGGAAGGCGGAGCACTTGAGAGCCAAGTTTTAGGGCCGCCGCTATCCGATGTTGAAATGGCACACGGCGGCCGGAATTGGGTGCAGGCAGCCGATCGTATCGCGAACTCGAGGCCGCTCGCACTTGCGTCCAATGTGCCGCAATCGCTGGTCAATTGGATCGACGGGCGGACGTATCCGCAGCTTTTTGAAGAAGCGTTCGGAACGCCGGAGGTCACGCCGGCACGGATCGCCCTTGCGATCGCGACCCATGAGCGGCAGCTTTTCTCCGACCGAACACCGTTCGATAAATGGGCAACGGGCGGCGGCGGGCTGACGGCAGAAGAGGCGGCCGGAGCACAGTTCTTTGCCGGTAATACTTGTATTCAGTGCCACGACGGGCCGCTTCTTGCCGACCATCTTTTCCACAATATCGGTGTTCGCCCGCCGGCCGAGGACCGCGGCCGCGGCGCATTTACTAACAACCCGGACAACGACGGGCAGTTCAAGACGCCGAACCTGCGTAACGTCGAACTTCATGCTCCGTTCATGCACAACGGCAAGTTCGCGACGCTCGAGGATGTAGTTGCTTTCTACAACCGCGGCGGCGACTTTGATGCCCCGAACATCGACCGCGGCGTGATCAGGCCGATGGGTATGACACCGCAGGAGCGGGCGCAGCTTGTCGCCTTTATGAAGCGGCCGCTGACCGATCCGCGTGTTCGCGACGAACTCCCGCCCTTTGACCGGCCGCAGCTTTATACCGAGTCGAACCGCGTACCGCAGATCACCGGAACGGGCCGCCCGGGCGGCGGTGCCCTCGTCCCGCGTGCCATCGCCATTGAGCCGCCGCTTGTCGGCAACCCGAGCTTTACGGTCGCCATCGAGGACGGTGCGGCCGGAGCCAATGCCGTGGTAGTGATAGATTCGGCCGATCCGGGCGTTGGGACTTCGATCCCGTCCGCGGGGTCGTTTGCACGCTCGACCGTGACGCTTTCCGGAACCGGCCGAGGTTCGGTCAGCCTTGCGATCCCGAACAATCCATCGCTAATCGGTCAGACATTCTTTGGCCGATGGTACGTTCCCGATGCCGGTGCGGCGAACGGATTTTCCGTCTCGCGTCTCTTTACCTTTACGGTCTTTGGCGAAGCGGCAACGCCTGCCGGAGCGACGTTCGTAGATTTTGACGGCGACCGGAAAACGGATATTTCGATCTATCGGACCGCCCTCGGGCAGTGGTGGTATCTGCGTAGCTCGGATAGCCAGAACCGTGCGTTCCAGTTCGGCGACCCGACGGACAAGATCGTCCCGGCGGACTACACTGGCGACGGCAAGACGGACGTGGCGGTCTATCGGCCCTCGGCGGGTTCGTGGTTCGTCCTCCGCAGCGACGATCTCACATTCTATTCCTTCCCGTTCGGTTCGGCGACGGACATTCCGGTCGCGGGCGATTTTGACGGCGACGGCAAGGCCGACCCGACGGTCTTTAGGGCCGAGAGTGCGACCTGGTTCATTCTGAAATCCACGGGCGGCACGGACATTCGATCGTTTGGCGTTAGCGGCGATATTCCGCAGATCGGCGACTACGACGGCGACGGCAAGGCGGACCTTGCGGTCTTCCGGCCAAACGGTGCGACCGGTGCCGAATGGTGGATAAGCCGCTCGACGGCGGGCGTGATCGCGGCTCAGTTCGGGCTCGCGACCGATAAGCCGGTTGCGGCCGATTTCACCGGAGACGGCAAGACGGACATTGCATTCTGGCGGCCCGACACAGGCTTCTGGTACGTGCTCAGGAGCGAGGATTCGAGCTTCTTCGCGGCTCCGTTCGGGGCGACCGGCGACATTCCGGCACCGGGCGATTACGACGGCGACGGCAAGACCGATTTCGCGGTCTTCAGGGCCTCGGTCGGCACCTGGTACGTTAACCGAAGCACCGGCGGAGTCGGTATCATCGGCTTCGGCATCGATGGCGATTACCCGGTCCCGGCAGCTTGGGTTCCGTAAGCGGTGGTCGGTGGTCAGAAGCCAGAAGCCAGAAGCCAGAAGTTAGAGGTTTTACGTCTAGCTCCGGATAGGTTGGCTCGCGACATGGGCAGAAACCCGACGGGCGAATGAAAGGAGAAAGGCTAAAGGAGAAGGGATAAAGCCGGATTTTTGTTTCTTCTTTTTTACTTTTGTGTTTGATCAAATCGTAGTTCGGTCGGTTTGGGAAAATAAACCACGGACTAAGAAAAGAAGAAAAAGGGAAGCCGGATTCAAGATTCACCACTCATCATTCATCATTCTCCGTTGGATGAACCGCCCTTACTAACGTGCGGGCTTTCGCGTTTTAGCCCTCTCTGACGGTCGGGCCTCAGACACGGGTATTCACCTCATTTCAATTCCCATTACGCATTCATCATTCAGCATTCGAAAGGGCACCCTCCGAACAGGTCGGGTTTCTGGCTGTGTGAGGCTCGCGTGCTCTGCTGCTCAACATTCTCCGTTGGATGAACCGCCCTTACTGACGTGCGGGCTTACTCATTCCAAATTCCAGATTAAGGATTTGCTACTCGTCACTCATCATGCAATGAGCCCTCCCTTACGGTCGGGCTACTGACACGGGCGGGCTTTGACAGGATTCCGCATTCCGCATCGGATGAACCACCCTTACTGACGTGCGGGCCTTTGCTTTTGGAAAAAGAAAAGAGGCTGCCCTTTCGGACAGCCTCGTTCTATCACGCTAACGCGTGTTTATTCGTTTCCGACGAAGTTCAGGTTTGCGACGTCGGTCGTGATCGGCACCTGCTGCGGAGCGGGGAATGTATAACGCTTTGCCGAAGCACCGATGGTGTAGGTCTGTCCGGACACCACGTTAGAGATGGTGTAGTAGCCGAAGCTGGTCGTCAGGACCGAACGGCTCGCACCCTGCCCATCCGTAATGGTAACGCGGGCCAGAGGAATGCCGAAGCCGTTAGCATCGGTTACACGGCCTGATACCGATACGTTAGCGACGACCGAACTTCCCGGAGCCTGGATCGGAACCGTCATCGGTTCGCCCGTCTTGAAGAAGCCGATGGTGGCGTTCTTCGTTGTCGGGGCACTGGTCGAGGTAAACCGGAAGTTATACATCGTACCCCAGCGGATGGCGTTCGCGTTCGGGTTCTGAGCAAAGGTCTCCGTCGCCCAGCTAACCGAATCGGGCGTTTGATTTACCGCCCACGGAGTCGAACTAAAGCCGGCATTGCCGACCGTTCCGTCACCGGTCCAGCCCGGATGCTGCGGCGGTGCGTGGAAGCCGACGTTGGTGACCGAAACGCCCTGCCCGGTCGGTACGCTGAAAGCGCCGATGCTCCGGTCAAGGTTGTGGTTGAAGATGGCATATTCGTACTGCCAGGTTCCCTGAGCGATCTGCGTTACCTTGTAGGCAACAAAGAATGCTCCGTCCGCACCGCCGGCGATCCGGTATTCAGTGACCGTTGCCTCCGGCCACGCATAAACGGCTGGCTTCTGGCGGACCGTATTTTCGGCCGGCGAGAAGGTGAACGAGCCTGCCGTTCCGCCAACCGTGTAGCGGCGATACGACATATTGTTGTACATGTTGCACTGCGTCGGGTTCGCGAGGCACCACTGATATTCGTGCGGCGTAACATACTGAGCCTCGGCATAGTAACGGGCTCCCTGATTGATGTCCGTACGGAGATCGTCGATCTTGGTCAGGATGCGGTGATCCGGTCCAAGGTGAGTGTGTCCGGAGTGGTTGTTCGGCGGTGTTGCCGAGTCGCCACGCGGATAAAAGCCGGTGAACGGGTTTACCCAGGCACGAGAGCCAAGGCTCGGGCCGGCATTGAGGCTCGCCGAGTATGGATCCGAACATCCGGAGCCAAGGCGGCTGCCACCGACGCCGTTGCAGCCAAAGCCGCAAAGATTCTGCGTCAGAGCGGTAAAGGCGTGCTTCATGCTTGACTGGCCGATCTGCTCAAAGGTCACTTCGCCATTCGTACCGCCGCTCATGCGATACATATTCTGCGGGATGACCGGGTGATCGTTGCTCGGCAGAGCGAACCAGTTAAGGTCCACCGTACCGGCGTTGCACGAGTTCGTTCCGACGGCTAGGCCGACGAATCCATTACTTGCGCTTCCGAACTGAGCCAGACCGTAAACGTCACCAACGATGACGTCCGGGCCGGGAACCGTTCCGGCATTGTCTTCCATGCCGTAGCCAGCGGGAAGCTTGCCGCTCTCAACGCCGCCGTTAACGATGCGGGCGGTCTCGATGGTACGCATCTTGGTCGAGATGTTGATCGAACCGATGCTCTTTCCGGCGGTGTCGGGCCGTTCGAGTTCGGCAGCCAGGTCATCGGAGACAAGAACGCGGCCCGCTGTGATCGTGATCGTACGCGTTTCAGGGTCGAAGGCGAATTCCGGCCCATCGACGTTGAAGAAGTGGAAGCCGGTCTTCGAATCACGCAGGATCAACTCATATTGGCCGCCGGCGGGAAGGCTCTCAATGGCAAGGCGTTCGTAAGATTCCTGCAGCTTTGCAGGCAGGTTCGCCTTCTGCTGCGGGTGGATCGGAAGCATGCTCGGGATCGTTCCGCGGATCTCGTTGTTGAAAACGAGCATCGCAAAGAATGCGTTCTTTTCGGCCTCAAAAGCAAGGTTCTCTGTGCGGGAGATGCCCTCGGCCCCGGAAAGCAGCCCGAGGTCAACGTCAAGAGCGACGCTGCCGTTGGCCACGATCATCTTCTCAAGCAATCCGGACTCCGAATCCGGACCGGCGACTGTGCTATTTTCAGAGAATCCGAAAATCGCAGCGAATACGGCGCAAATGCCCAGAACCGTAAAGACGGTACGGAACCGGCTACCCAGTAACTTTTTCTTCATCAAAATTCTCCTAACCTTTCTACCTTGGATTAACTATGGATTAACTATACCCCTGACCAGCAAAGCGGATGAGGCGCTTAAGTTGAGCGAATTTGGCTTTATACGTTATATCACATCAAACCCCTGGTCAATAAGCGAATTTAAATGATTCCAAGTCTTATGCTGGAGCTGTTATTCTTTGAGTCAAAAGAGTTTTTGCTGCCCGCTGGAGCTTATTCATTTACCGACAAGAAATGATGACTTTCGAAGCCCGTTGCTAAATGAACCGGCATCCGATGTGATTTAATCATAGAGGGAAAAGTATCGACCGAAGTCGCATTAGATAAAACGCCGATGGCCCCGCCCGTTCCAAAATGAAACCCGGTTGCGAAGGAAAACTAGACCCCCCGAAAAAGCGTGCCGAACTGCCGGTGATCGCTTCCTCGGGCGGTGCGAAACCCGAGATCGCCAAGTCGCGAATGGGCCGCTGGCGTGCGGGAGCATTGATCGTACTACATATCCTTATGGCTGCCCATATCGTTCAATGGCTTTATACAGGCAGCACGGTCTCGCCGATCGAGCCTTCGGAGACGATGTGGACGCTCCAGCAGGGAGCCGTTAATGCCGGAGCGATCTTTTTTGCACTTGCCATTATCGCGACGCTCGTGCTCGGGCGGTTCGTCTGTGGCTGGGCGTGCCATGTCGTCGCTTTGCAAGACCTTTGTGCCTGGATGCTGAAAAAGATCGGGCTGACGCCGCGGCCTTTTCGCTCGCGACTGCTTATTTTTGTTCCGCTGATCGCCGCCCTTTATATGTTCGTTTGGCCGACCGTGCTGCGGGCAATAACGAAGCCGGAGAACGAGCCGCTCATTCCGCCCTTTAGCAATCACCTGATAACGACCGAATTTTGGGCGACCTTTCCCCCGATCGAGGTGGCGATACCGTTCCTCTTTATTTGCGGTTTCATTACAGTCTATTTTCTCGGCTCGAAGGGCTTCTGCACCTACGGCTGTCCTTACGGCGGCTTTTTTGCGGTGGCGGATAAATTCGCTCCGGGCCGCATTCGCGTGACGGATGCCTGCAACGAATGCGGGCACTGCACGGCGACGTGTACGTCGAATGTGGTCGTCCACGCCGAGGTCAAAAAATACGGAATGGTCGTCGATCCGGGCTGCATGAAGTGTATGGACTGCGTCAGCGTATGCCCGAACGATGCTCTCTATTTCGGCTTCGGCAAGCCCTCGGTAGCGGTCACTACGGAGCCCTCGGCAAAGTATTCGCTGACATGGCCTGAGGAGATATTTGCGGCGGCTGCGTTCGTTGCGGCATACTTCGCCGTTTGGAATGTCTATCAACTCGTGCCGATGCTAATGGCGATCGGTATCGCGATCGTTACTGCTTTTCTGGCAGTCAAGACATTGCATCTGTTCCGCCGCGAGAACCTTGTGTTTTATCGCTGGAGCCTGCGTTCGAAGGGAAGCCTGATGCTCACGGGATACATTTTCATCGCTTTCGCCGCTGCATGGATCGGGCTCAATGCCCACAGCGGCTGGGTCCGCTATCACGAATCGGCGGGCACGCGTGCGTTTGAAAACATCCGCGTACCGGACGAACTCGCCCTTCTGCAGTCGAACCCGCAGCCGTGGCTCTCACTCGCCGATCAGGGCAATATCGCCGAGGGCCGGCGTCACCTGCAGCGGGCGGCCGAGATCGGCCTCTTCACCAACGCCGATGCGATGCCGAAGCTCGCTTGGATGGAATATCTCGCTGGAAACAAGGAACGAGCGCTTGAGCTTCTCTCAGTCGCTGCTGATCGGCAGAGCGGTCAGCAAAAGGCACTTAGTCTTTTCTATCGCGGGGCGATCCTTAACCGGTCGGGGCGGTTTGAGGAAGGGCTTCGCAGCCACGAGGCGGCACTTGCCGAGCGGCCGGACCTTTCGATCGCACTCGAGGACAAGGGCGAATCGCTCTGGATGCTCGGGCGTCGTGAGGAAGCGGTCGCAGCCTGGCAGGAAGCGATCCGTCAGAGACCGAACCTGCCGATAGCGAGCAATTTTATTGCCGGTGCGGCCGCTACGAGCGGCAATGCCGAACTCGCAACCGAACTCTCACAAATGGCCGACCGGGCGACGCCGCGTGATCCGCTCTTCCAATTCATGCTCGGCCAGCGGCTGCAGAATGTCGGCATGGCGGGGCTTGCCGAACGCCGCTTCGAGGCCGCATTTGCCGCCGACCCGACGCTGAGAGGGAGGCGGAGTTTTCCGACAGCGCAACCGCGTTAGTTTATAGGTTTGTTGAACGCGGATCAGGCGGATAGGGCGGATCGGACGAATCCGACAAAGAGGTCAAAAATAACTAGGCGGAAACGAACAGAAGATATCCGCTCGTATCCGCCCGATCCATCAGATTCGCGTTCAAAACAGCTTAGCGTGAGTTCGCGTTAAGCTGCCGTTCCCGCATCTCATTTACATTTTGAATAACCGCAGTCGCGGCAGAAGTCGCAGCCCGAGGCGTGTTCGAGCTGGCCGCGGCACTCAGGGCATTCGCCGATGAGGGTCGCCATTTCGCTATAGATATCCTCGGCATCGGTTTCAAGGTGCATGCCTTCGGTACCGGGTAAGACAGCCGCGACGCCGGCTTGCTGTTTCTGTAACTGCCGCTCAGAGGCAGGAAGGTTCTTGAGCCGCCGGTCGGTCAGCATTAGGCACTCGGCCACGGCCTGTTCGGGCGAGGTCAACAGCCGCTCGTTGAACCAAACGGCGTTTGTGCCCGTCACCTTGTTGAGGCTACGGGCGACCTCGCGGACCTCGAAACCGCCGCGGAGCATCTTTGAAGCAAGCAGGCCCACGCCTTCGCTGATCGGCCCGGTCGCAAAGACCTCAAGCACCTTCTCGCCGTCGTGATTGACCGTAACGTAAAGGTTCTGATTATCGAACGGGATCCGCCAGGTCGAGCCCTGAAGCTCACGCGGCCGCTCGACGCGTGAAGACGCCGAGACAACCGAACTAACTGAACTCTCCGCGTCTCCGCGTCCCTCAGTCTCCGCGTCTCCGCGTCCCTCAGTCTCCGCGTCCGAGGATTTCTCCTCTACCTTCATCGCGTTCAACACCTGCCCTTCGCGGCTGCCGTCGCGGTAGTAGCTGACGGCCTTGCAGCCGAGCTTGCGGGCGAGGTGATAAAGCTCATCGACTGATTCGAGCGTGTCGTCGCGGGCACCGTTGCAGGTCTTTGAGATCGAGTTATCGGTGTGCTTCTGGGCCGCGGCGAGCACGCGAACGTGTTCGTCCGAACGGATGCCCATCGCCGAGATAAAATGCGGCGGGAGTTCCGATTCGTGTTCGACGACGTACTCGGCCGCCTGCTTTATCGATTCCTCATCGGTCTGATCGACCTCAACGCCGAGAGCCCTTGCGGCCTCGGTGTGGACGTAGGTCCGCGTGCCGAGCGTATCCTGCCGGACGTAAGCCCACGAGAAATTTGGCTCGATGCCGGATGAGGTTTCGGCGACAAGCGAGATCGTCCCGGTCGGGGCGATGGTCGTCACCTCATAATTTCGCGGCGTGAGCGGCGTGTCCCTGGCGATGCCGATCTCGTCGTAGAGAAACTTCGCATAAGCCTCTTTGTTTGCCTCGAGTTCGGGGAAAACACCCTTTTCGGCACCGATGGCGAGCGAAGCGTTCCATGCCTCTTTGCGGATAAAGCCCATTACGCGTTCCATTAGTTCGAGCGACCGCTCGCTGCCGTAGGTGATGCCGAGCTTGAGGCAAAGATCGGCAAAGCCCATTATGCCGAGCCCGACCGGGCGCGTCCGCTTAACGACATCCTCGATCGCCGGAAGCGGGAAGTAGCCCGCGTCGATGACGTTATCGAGAAACCGCGTCGATAGCCGAGTCACCTGCCCGAGCCGATCCCATTCGACCGAGGAGTCAATGTCGTCGGTGCCGTTCTCTTCGTCATAGAACTTCGCTACGTCGATCGAACCGAGGTTGCATGAATTGTTGAAGTGGAGCATCTGCTCGCCGCATGGGTTGCAGGCAAAGATCGGCCCCATCGAGGCCATCATGTGGTTGTGGCGGTTGACCTCGTCGATGAAGATGATGCCGGGCTCGGCGTACTTATGTGCCGAGGCGATGATGCGGTTCCAGATGTCAGGCGCATAGACCATTCCCGGCATCGGCGGTTCTTCGATGGTGCAGCCCTCGAGGTCGGCCGCTTCGAACGAAGCCTTATCGGCAAAAGTGACGGTCGAGCCGTCCGGCCGGCGAAATACTTTATAGTCCTCGCCGGTAACGGGATCGAAGACCGATTGCTGCCAGGGCTCGCCGTTGAACTCGGTTTGGAACCAGACCTTGCTATCGACGGCGTCCATGAAAAGATCGGTCACCGTGACCGAGATGTTGAAATTCGTCAGGCTCGTTTGGTCGTTCTTGGCGTGGATAAAGCGAAGAATGTCCGGATGGGTGACGGCAAGTATGCCCATGTTCGCACCGCGGCGAACCCCGCCCTGCTTTACGACCTCGGTCGTCTGGTTGACGATGTTCATGAACGAGACCGGGCCGCTCGCGACGCCACGGGTCGAATTGACCATCGAACCTGCCGGCCGCAGGAATTCATAGGTCATGCCCGTTCCGCCGCCGGTCTGGTGAATAACGGCGACGTTCTGGGCGTGTTCCATGATGCCCTCGATCGAATCCGGGACGTTGAGCACGAAGCAGGCGGCGAGCTGGCCTTTCGGCTTACCGGCATTGACGAGGCACGGAGTGTTCGGGATGAACTCGCGGCGGAGCATCACGGCCGACATGTCGCGGTAGAACAACGACTGGGCCGTCGGGTCTTTTTCGGCACGTGAGACGTGGCCGACGACCCGGCGGACAATGTCTGCCCAGGTCTCAAGAGCCTCGCCGTTTTCGTCCTTGATGGCATATCGCTTGGCGACGACCTTCCGGGCGTTAAGCCCAAGCGGGCGTGCCTCGATGCCGGGTGCCGCTCCCGTTGCTCCATTTCCGTTAGAGACAATGCTCCTCGTGCCGGTCTCAATGGCTGTGCTCATTCTCCGTTTCTCCTCTTAACGTAAGTTAGATTTTAAGGCTTTTGGGCCGGAGTTTCTATCCGAAGCGGGCGAAGCTGGAAAAATCGATCGAAAGGCTTCGGAGCCGGCCGGGTCTATTGCCGTAAAGGGGAACTCGTCCCGAGTGCTTCAAATCCTAACCCCGAAATCTAGTAATGTCAAGAACTTTTTCACACCATATATTGTGGTAACTGCAATAAAAGCAACACCTGCGGCCGTAAGTTAATGTAATAGCTTAAGTTCCGTCGATGCCGAAAAATCTTGTCATGCGGCGGCCGGTTTGACTTTGGCAAAGGCCATTTCCGACACTCTAACTAATGGACAAGTTGATACATGCGACGGCGGCCGATGGAACGGTCCGCGTCATCTCAGCGGTGACCACGGGCATAGTTGCCGAGGCGATCCGGCGACACGGAACCTCGCCTACCGTTTCCGCCGCACTCGGGCGAATGCTTACGGGGACGCTGCTGCTCGGTTCGACAATAAAGGAATTTGACCGGTTGACGGCAAAGATCGACTGCAGCGGCGAGGTCGGCGGCATCACGGCCGAGGCGACAAAGATCGGCACGGTTCGCGGTTTCGTAAAGAACCCGATCGCCGAGCCGCCGCCGAAAGCCAATGGAAAATTTGACGTAAGCGGGATCGTTGGCGAAGGGACTTTCGTCGTCATCCGCGAGGCCGGTTTCGAGATCGGCTTCCGGCCGGAGCCTTACGTCGGCTCGGTACCGATCGTCTCGGGCGAGATCGCCGAGGATTTTGCCTACTATCTGGCGAAATCCGAGCAGATCCCCTCGGCGGTCCTGCTCGGCGTTCTGCTCCAAAATTCGGAGCCGTTCGTTGCTGCCTCGGGCGGTGTGCTGATACAGATGATGCCTGGTGCGAACGACCACATCGTGACGATGATCGAGGACACGGTCAGCCGGGCTCCGCATGTGACCGAGCTGGTGAAAGAAGGTGCCGGCCCGGAGGACCTTGCCCGCGTGGCTTTGGGCGTGATCGATTTTGAGGTGCTTGACGAACGACCGGTCAGTTTTCAGTGTACCTGCTCGCTTGAAAAGGCGGCGTCGATGATCGCCGCTCTGGGCGAGGACGAGGTGAGGGCGATGCTGGCGGAGGATAACGGAGCAGTGATGAATTGCGGCTTTTGTAATGAGACGTACAAGCTCACCGTCGCCGACCTTGAGAATCTGCTTGAAACGATCGGCTAAAAAAACGACAAGAGCTTAATAGTTTACGGGTGGGTCGTCCGGGGCGGCCGGGCCGCCCTGTCGGTCTGCTCCACGAAGTACATTATCGGTATCGATCCTGAATGAGCGAGTCCCCGTTGCCCCGTATATCTGCGGAACTGCAAAAACCGTGAATCTCGCCGGTTCGGTAGGTGTGGCGTTTGTGAAAGAAACGCTCAGTAGATATCCGCGGAGAACTCCGCTGGCCGTGCGTCTGTCTAACAACCCAATGTTGCCGAGGGTGCTAAGGGTCGCAAAGTTACCGGCTCCTTCGGTATTTGCATACATCAACTGTGCTCCACCGATGATCCGCAATGTCTGGATGATGCACTGCTCGTTCAAAAGGAGGCCGCCGTTCGTGCAAGCGTCGTCTTCAAGGATCGGGTCATTTGCAGTCGCGGGCCGCCCGCCAAGATCACCTCCGCGAAACAACCCTTCAGGACTATAGAAGAACGACCGAACCCCCAGTCGCCCATAAACTCGCGGCGTCGCACTTATGGAAAAGCTTGGTGGATTACCGGGAGAACCTATCACGGTATGAAGCGCAAACGAATAGCCGTATTTTTCACCGCCTGCCAATGCTGCATCGATCAGACCGACCTCATGGAGACGAGCGAGTGAGGGTGCGTATTGGCCAATGTCGATCATGGACAAGTATGTCACCTGAGCGGCGCCAACTCGTGACAAATCTTGGATGACCAAACGTTCGCGAAGCGTGTGCCTATTGACCTGAGCATCGGCTGCAAGAACGAAAAGGCAAAGCAGAAATGAGCATTTGATAAGTAGGATCTTCATGGGGTAATCAAGAAATTCTGTGAAGGATCTAACGACTTCTCAATAATAAAGTCTAGCATCTCAAGCAAACGCCGTAAACAGAATTTTCGGTCCACCTTTTGCAGCGAAACCCAAGCAGCGGAGCAATACGGTGAAATCTTAGGTCGGCCCGAAGAGTTACACGGGAATGGCGACTCAGGGTTCTGTGCTAGAGTCGGCTTATGGCAAACTAGCGAAATGGCAGGAGTTACCGTCAGTGAGAATGACGGCAGTATAAAAGCATCGTCCAGGATCAACGCTGCCAATGAGTTGCGGATCACGGAAATCTTTCTTTCGGTGCAGGGCGAGTCGTCGCATGCGGGGCGGCCGTGCGCTTTCGTGCGGCTGACGGGCTGCCCGATGCGGTGCGTTTGGTGCGACAGCGAATATACCTTCACCGGCGGCGAGCGGATGAGCTTTGAGCAGATCTTCGAGCGGCTTGGGGAATTCGGCTGTCCGCTAGTTGAGGTAACGGGCGGCGAGCCGCTTGCGCAGAAGAATGTATTTCCGTTCATCGCCGAGCTTTGCGACCGCGGGTATGAGGTGCTGATAGAAACGGGCGGATATGTCTCGACCGAGCCGGTCGACCCGCGAGCGAAGGTCATACTCGACGTGAAATGTCCCGGGTCGGGAGAGGCCGAGCGGAATTATTGGCCAAACCTCGAGAGGCTCCGGCCGGACCGCGATGAGGTGAAGTTCGTGGTCGCGGATCTTGCAGACTGGGAGTTTGCGAAGGGAGTGATCGCTGAGTATCATCTCGAAAAACGAGCGAAGGAGATTTTG
This sequence comes from Acidobacteriota bacterium, assembly GCA_019639135.1. Taxonomy (GTDB): domain Bacteria; phylum Acidobacteriota; class Blastocatellia; order Pyrinomonadales; family Pyrinomonadaceae; genus OLB17. Next base: position 84,386 of record JAHBSL010000011.1, on the reverse strand, counting down.
ATCTCGCCGGTCTTCGGAGTCGAAAATCTGGCTGAGATCGCCGAAGCGGTCGCGGCGAGCGGGATCAGGGTCCGGCTCAACCTTCAGCTTCACAAATACATTTGGGGGCCCGACGTTCACGGGGTTTAGACCTAGTGAATAGTGAATAGTGAATAGTGAATAGTAAGTTGTGAAACGTACTTTGAAAACGAATGCGGGACGATCGCAAAGCCGGAACTCGCTTTGTTCTCCCAATTTCCAATGATCCAATTTTCAATTGACAATTTTTTCGAGACGCTTCGGTAGATATTCATATGAAAAAGATCACTTTCGTTGCAGTGTTGTTGGCCTTCGTTGCGGTTGCGGCGATGGCCCAAGCGAGGCCGCAGCCGGCTGGAAGCCCCGCGGGGCCTTCGCTTGATGAGCGGATCAAGGCTGAGATCGGCGACTTTAAGGGCAAGGTCTGGATCTATGCCAAGAATCTTGACACTGGCAAAGAATACGGAATGCGGGCCGATGAGCAGGTGCGGACGGCGAGCACGATCAAGCTGCCGATAATGACCGAGGTCTTTCGGCAGGTCGCAGAGGGCAAGATCGCGTGGGCAGACCCGATAGAGATAACCAAGGAAGTAAAGGTAGGCGGTTCGGGCATTCTTTTCGAGTTTACGGACGGCACGAAGATAGATGTGAAAACGGCGATGACGCTGATGATAGTCCAATCGGACAACACGGCGACGAACGTCATTTTGGACAAGGTGTCGAGCAACTCGGTGAACGACTTTATGGCAAAGCTCGGGCTGAACGACACGCTCTCGCTCCGCAAGATCGGCGGCGGCGGTGACGCAAAGGCATGGGACGAGCCGGTCAACAAGCTCTTCGGCATCGGGCGTTCATCGCCGCGGGATATGGTCAGGCTGCTTGAGATGCTGGAGAAAGGCGAGGTCGTCTCGAAGGAAGCATCGGCCGAGATGATCGCGATACTGAAACGGCAGCAATACAAGGACGGCATCGGCCGTAACTCGCTCGACACGGTTCCGGTCGCGTCAAAGTCAGGTTCACTCGACCGGCTGCGTTCGGACGTCGGCATAGTTTACACACGCCGCGGACGCATCGCGATGGCGATAACGGTCGATGACATGCCGGTCGTGCAATACATAATGGACGACATGGGAAATGAGCTGATCTGGAGACTCTCGCAAACTTTGCAGGAAGGTTTGGCGCGGTAGAAGCGACGCGGGGACACGGGGACACGGAGACGCGGGGACGCGGGGACACGGAGACGCAGGGACACGGGGACACGGAGACGCGGGGACGCGGGGACGCGGAGACCTGGAAGCTAGAAATGCAAAGCCTTTGGAAAATTACCCGCAAATAGAACGTGGGAGTGAATCGTCGAAATGCCAAGCATTCGGAGTTATCGCGAGTTGCGAGTTTACCAATCATCGTTTGAATGTGCGATGCGGATCTTCGAAATATCAAGATCTTTTCCCCCGGAGGAAAAGTACTCACTCGTCGATCAGATGCGGCGTTCGTCGCGGGCAGTCTGCGCGAACATTGCAGAGGCTTGGAGGAAGCGTCGTTACCCGGCACATTTTGTCAGCAAGCTTTCAGACGCAGAAAGCGAGTCAGACGAAACAAGAGTATGGCTCGAGTTTTCGTTACGATGTCGATATATTTCTGACGAGACATTTGCAGACCTTGATGGACGATACGACCTAATTCTTGGGCAATTGACGAAGATGCATTCTGAACCTGAGAAATGGACGGTAAAGCAAAATAAATGATGCCGAATCCCCGCGTCCCCGCGTCCGACACTCGCCGCGTCGCTGTCGTCCTCGTTTCAGGAGGAATGGATTCGTGCGTTACGGCGGCTATCGCTGCCGCTGAGAGCGACGAACTCGCGTTGCTTCATATCTCATATGGCCAGCGGACGGAGGCTCGCGAGCGGCGGGCGTTCAACGATATAGCGGATCATTTTGGCGTCGCGAAACGGCTGGATGTTTCGATCGAATACCTCGCAAAGATCGGCGGTTCATCGTTGACGGATGCCGGCATTGCCGTGACGGACGCCGATCTTGACTCGACGGAAATACCGACGAGTTATGTGCCGTTTCGCAATGCGAACATGCTTTCGATCGCGACGAGCTGGGCGGAGGTGCTGGGGGCGACGAGCATCTACATCGGTGCGGTTGCTGAAGATTCGAGCGGTTATCCGGATTGCCGGCCGGAGTTTTACGAGGCATTTCAGCAAACGATAAACACCGGTACAAAGCCCGACACGCACATTGAAATTCGAACGCCGATCATTCATCTTTCAAAGGCCCAGATCGTGAAAAAAGGAATCGAACTCGGAGCTCCGTTTCACCTCACCTGGTCCTGCTATCGTAATGAAACGCTCGCCTGCGGCACGTGCGATTCCTGCGCGCTGCGGCTTAGGGGATTCGAACAAGCCGGTATCAAAGACCCTATATCTTATCAAGCATCATGATGCTTTTCTATAGACATCAATGCATCAAATCACTACAATTGAACTATGAGAACGACGATAACATTGGACGACGATGTAGTGAAGACGATCCGAGATGAGATGCAGGCGGGGAGCGGAAAGTCCTTTAAGGAAGCAGTTAACGATCTCATCCGCTCGGGCAGATATTATCAAGAAGCACGTGCCGTGAAAAAACGAAAGCCCTTTAAGGTTATGGCCAAGTCTCTTGGTGTTTATGAACACATAAATTACGACAAAACGAGTGAGTTAGTAGCACGGCTCGATAGCGAAGAATTCATAAGAAAAGACCGCCGAAAGAAATAAGCCTGAGCATATGCTTTTTCCCGATATCAACGTTCTTGTTTACGCTTATAATTTGGATGCTCCCCAGCATTCGTCATGTGCACGATGGCTTGAAACTGCGATGAACGGCAACGCTCCGGTGTGTTTCTCGTGGCACACAATAATGGGCTTGATCCGAATCGTGACTACGGTCAAGGTGATGCCAAATGTTCTGACCGCCCGGGAGGCAATGGACATTGCAGACGCGCTACTTTCTACCCCGGTTTCGAGACTAATCGATCCAGGCACCGAGCATCTCGCGATATTTCGCAAGTTGGTTGAGGAGACGGGAATCTCCGGTGCACGATTGGCGGACGCGCATATTGCAGCTCTTGCGATCGAACATGGAGCAACAGTGGTAACGACTGACCGAGACTACAGATCGTTTCAAGGCCTGAAGCTGATCGATCCGCTTGCGATTTAGCGAACTGGCTGCCCGCTTACGTAGTGGGTTCTGACTGGTCATCGAGGGTTTCGATCTTCCGTTTTTCGAGTTCTTCGATTCGCTGTTTTAGAGCAGCGATCTCTTCGTCGATCTTCTCCACTTCATCCTCGCCGGTACTCAATCGATGAAAGACGGGCGTTACGACCGTAACGGCGGCGATGAGGATCGAAAGAACGCCCATCGTGCGGAAAACGAGGTCGCTCTCGCCTTCCGGTTCGAACCACATCAAGTAAAGAATGATCGCTGCGAGCAGGAGGTCGCAGGTCGCGGCGAATGGATAGCTCCAGGCAAATCGGCGGTCGAGAAGTGCGAGGCAGAGCAGCGAGAGGTGCGAGGCGACGATGGCCGCGATAACCAGCGTTACCGTCGATTTGATATAGGTCTCGTTATCATCGAGCACATTCCAGATAATGAGGAAAAGTGCGAGGGCCGATATGACGGAAAGAGCAATGCCGGCAAGCGGAAGCCGGCGGCCGCGGCCCGACTCGTAATATGCACCGCAGGCGAGACCGAGAATGCTCGTTGCGGTGACGGTCAGCGTGGTCATCAGAACGCGGACCTCAAACTCGCCGAAGCTCCCGGCGAGGATAACGACGATACCGATTGCCGCGCTTAATGCAACAGATGCGATCAGCGTGTTCAAGAATATTTTGCGGGTATTCATCACGATCCTCCAGCGGAAATCTACTCTTTTTGATATAGAATGCAAGCCCTGAAGGGTTGCCCCGTTCAGTTAAACAAGGGCGCGAGAGCGGTCGGAAAAGCTAAAGCAAAATCTGAGCAATAAAGGAGGATGAGATGAAAGCGGTAAAAACGGGCGTATTCGGGATCTTGGTGATAACGGTGAGTATTTTTGCGGCGGCGGCACAGTCGGCGGTGATCACGGGAGAAAGTGCGGGAGCGGTCAAGATCGGGATGACGGTCGCTGAGGTGCGGAAAGCGGTCGCTCCGCTGAAGCTTGAGCGAACGAGCGACGGCGAGGGCATTGCGTTGATCGCTGTGAAGAGCGGCGAGGAGATCGTTATGACGATCTTTGCGGGCGAGGAAGACCGGGATGCGAGGATCGACGAAAAAGCGAAGGTCGAGTACATAATGGTCTGGGATAAAAGCTACCGGACGGCGGCGGGAGTTCATCCGGGAATGACGGTCGCCGAGGCTGAGAAGATCTACGGCAAGGTTAAACAGATCATCAGAAGTGAGATCGAGTCCCGCGAGTATGTGACCTTCACAAACCACCCGGCAGGGATCGAGATGCGAATTCTCGGCAAGGACGATATGGCCGGCGTGTATGCCCAAGGGACCTCGAGAACCAACAAGTATTCGGCCGATGCCTATATCTTCACGATCGACATTGATGGGGCCGCAGCGGATCAAACTGCCAAGCGAACGCCTAAGTTCACGAGCGTTTACACCGACCTCACAAAGGGCTGCGAAGAGAAAGGCGGCGAGGAAGGCGGGCACGTCTCGACGTTCTGCAAAGGGCCGGGCGGATTTCAGGTTCATTACTTCGATGCCGCGACGATCTATCAGCTCAACGTTGCCGATGCGACCCGCGATTGGGAAGAGCCGATCCTAAGCTTCGGGCTTGATAAGCTGAAGGCGGTCGGCCGGGTCGAATGGAGATTGGCCGATGGCGTTCCGTTTGCGGTTGCGGTCAAGGACCCGAGCAACGGGCGCGTCATCGTCCGCGGGCTAAAGGGCTTCGAGCGGATCAGGTTCGAATCGGAAGGCAAGAATGCCGGAACCGACGCACGGGGCGGGGCGGACAATGAATATCGCGATGCCGTGCTGCCGGTCGAGGCGATCGACCTTAAGGGCGGGATGATGTCGGCGGTGATGTCCGGAACGCTCGTCTTTTTCGACGACCGAAAGCGGTATATGTTCACCGGGACAGCAGGCGAGCGGGTTACGGTCAAGATCGAGGCCGCCGAATGGAACGGCGCGGAAGGCCCGGTGATGGTCGGAATAGTCCGCCGGCCGAATGGGACGACCGAAGGGGCTCCGGGCGGAATCGTCTTTGACGAAGTGCTGGCCGAGGACGGTGAATATGAAATAATCGTCAGCCAGAACGCGGCGAAATCGCAGGCGGAGAATATAAAATTCTCGCTGAGCGTGACGCGTACGAAAGGCGGAAGTTAATCGAGCAAAAAACGATCGCGAGTGATCGCGACACCGGAAAGGTCGCCCAAGGCAGCGAGGGCGATCTTTTCAGTTTTGAAGAACTCTTCGGCGAGGCCTTTAACAACTTCCTCCGTAACGGCCTCGACCTTTGCCAGCGTTGCCTCGACCGGGATCTGGCAGCCGTGGAGCATTTCCATGCTGGCGAGCGAGCCGGCACGCCCGGCGGAGTCTTCGAGCCCGAGCAGGATGGATGCACGCGTCTGGTCTTTCATCAACCGTATCTCTTCGGCCGAAACGCCATTGCGGACGATCCAACGCATTTCATCAAGCACGATATCAACGACCTCTTCGACCTGCTCCGGCGAGGTCGCGGCGGAGACCATGAACATCCCGCAGTCGCTAAAAAGCAGAGCCGAGGCACCGACGCTATAGGCAAGCCCGCGTTCTTCGCGGACCTTTTGCCAGAGCCGGCTAGAGGTGCCGCCGCCGATGGCGTTGGCGAGCAGGTCTGCGGCATAGCGGCGCTCATCGCGGGCATCGACGAACGGCGTCGCGATGATCAGATGTGCCTGCTCGAGCTCCGGCTTGTGTTCGATGACGATCGGTGCGGCGACCTGCGGCGAGGCAAGCGGCACGAGGCTCGGCCCGGAGCCATTGGCCGGGCGGAACTCAAGCCGGCCGGCGAGTTCGGCGATGGCATCGTGCTCGACGTTTCCGGCTGCCGCGATGACAAGATTCTCCGGGGCGAACGCGGCCGCGTGATATGCACGCGTCACGTCGCTGCCAAATGTGCGGACGGTCTCGGGCGTCCCGGCGATCGAGAGCCCAAGCGAATGGCCGGGAAAGAACTCACGGTGGAAGATGTCGCCGAGATACTCCTCAGGCGAGTCGTCGATCATCTTCATTTCCTCGATGATGACACGCTGTTCGCTTTCGAGGTCGGCATCGTCAAAGCGCGGATCGGTCAGCATTTCGGCGATCAGGCCGAAAGCCGCGGGCAGTTGATCGTCGATGACCTTGATGGCAAATCCGGTCTCTTCGTGGGTCGTGAAGGCATCGAGGTTTCCGCCGAGGCGGTCCTGCTCGCGGGCGATCTCTATCGCCGAACGCCGTGATGTTCCCTTGAAAACGGCATGCTCGATGAAGTGCGAGATGCCGCCGAGTTCGGCGGGCTCGCTTCTTGAACCGACGCGGAAAAAGAACCCGAGCGTCGCCGAGCGGACGCCCTCCATCCGGTCGGTGAGGACGGTAAGCCCGTTGGCCAGCCGTGTTTCCCTGATGTCTTCCTTCATTAATGCCAAATCACAAAGACTAGCATTTTGGCGGGCGAATATCGACCGAACTCTAGCGGATGGGTTCGCGGAGGACGGCCTCGGCGGCTTCGCGGGCAATTCCGGCGGCGGCCGGGTTGGCCTCGCGGAGTTCGGCGATCTGCATCAGGGCCTCGCCGGTGCGGGAGAGAAGGCGGAAAAGGTCGCCTTCCTCGGCCTTTGTCCGGACGACGAGTTCGTCCCAGGCACGGCCGCGTGCCCAGAACTCAGCAGCAGCAGCGGCGGAGTAATTGATGTCCTCGGTCGGCTCAATGCCGTATTCCCATTCGACGTCCCCGACGCGATGGAGAACATCGAAAAAGGCGTTGGCCGAGTCCAGAAGTTCGGTCGTGGGGTTTAATTCGCCAAAGCTGCGTTCGGCATCGGCCGCGATCGAGGCGACAAGCCCGGCACACGCCGCTGGCGAGATATCGTCGAAAACGCCACGCCGCAGAGCTTCACCGATCAGCAGCGGGCGGTCGATGCGGAGGTCGGCAAGCCAGCGGCCGTCGTCGGTGACGCGTTCGGCAGCAAAGTCGATGAAGTCAAAGCGATCGAGCACACGGGCACGATTCTCAAAGGGCGACCAGATGCGGCCGACGAGCCGCTCGATGTCCTTGCGGTTCTCCTCGAACTCGGCGGCTTCCTTGACCGAAAGCCAAAGGAACTCGGCGGCCGATTCATTTTCGACGAACCGTTCGATGCCGGCGGTGATGACCTCGGCCGAGTCGAGATTGCCGCGGGCGATGTCGGGCTTCGGCTCTTCGAGCGGCGGATTTTTGCCTTCGAGCGTTTCCATAAATGCCCTTTCGACGGCGTCTTCGTTCAGCCTGTAGGTGTTTTCGAAAACGCGATTGACGCGGGCCAGCGAGAACGTACGGCCGGAGCCGTCATCACGCATTGCCGAGACCGAGTCGCCAAAGGCACTGATGACCATGAAATAGCGTTTGCCCGAACGGCCCTGCGTCACGATGCGGCCCGGCAAGACATTTTGCCGCAGCCATTCCATTCGCAGTTCGGCACGCGTTTCGGGCAGGCGATGCTGGAGCCGTTCGCGCGTGCTGACCAATCGCTCAAAACCGCGGACGTCGTCAAAGCTCAGTCCGAGCGGCCGAGCGGCTTCAGATAGCCGGTCCTCGATCTCCCGATTCTTTTGCCGAAGCCGTTCAATGCGGTGGCCGGTCTTCTGAAAGGCATAGCTTTTCTGGGCGATGTCGCGGATCGGGCCGAAGCCGCCAAAGGCATCGAGCAGGTTGAGCAGCGTCGTGTAGGTCGCCTTGAACTTGCTCTCCAGCGGGTCGGGCGGCGACTTGAGAAGCTCGGCGATCTTTCGCGGGTTCTGAAACTGACCCGGTGCGAGAACGACGAAGCCGACGTTGTCCTTTCCGCGCCTGCCGGCACGCCCGGTCATCTGCTGAAGCTCATTTGCCGAGAGCGGCCGCCAGCCCTCATTGCCGCGGGTATCGGCGTTGCTGACGACGACCGTTCGGGCAGGAAAATCTACGCCTGCGGCGACGGTCGAGGTGGCAAAGATCGCATTCAGCAATCCGGCCGACATCATTTTCTCGACGAGAAGCTTCCATGCCGGAATATGCCCGGCATGGTGTGAGGCAACGCCGTGGTGGACCAGTATCTTGACGTGCTTGTGCTTGAGCACTTCGGGGTGCATTTCGGAGAACGCTGCGAATAGCAGTTTCCGCTTCTCGAACTTTTCCGGGTCGGAACGCTGAGAGCGGTCGGCCGCGACCTCCGAGGCCGATTCGTCGCACTTTCGCCGCGTCGGCAAAAACACGATCGCGGGAAGCAGGTCGTATCCGCGGAGTGCGGAGATGAGCTTATGCGGAGGGATATCAGCGGGCCGGCCGTTCACTTTTCGGATTATCGCACAGGTGGTTCCTGTTTCCGCATTGCGGCCGGGGTTTGGAGTGATGCCCCGGCGGTTCGTATAGTTTAAGTAATGAAAAAGTGGGTGGTTCGCATTGCCGGGGTATTTGTTTTGCTGCTGATTGTTCTGATCGGGACGGCTTTCTGGAGCGATTCCGACGTGGCCGTTTTGACGGGCCGGGTCTCGGTGCCGGAGCTTGAAACGGTGCGGCCCGGTTGGCCGGGAACGCCGGTCGATCAACGCGGGCGGTTCATGAACGACGAGTTCGTCTTTTTGCCAAAGACTAGTGAGTTGCTGAAGTGGCAGCTAAGCTCGAACGAATTTGCCGAGGAGCGCGAACGCGATAAATTTCGGCCCGAGGTTCGCGACCCTTCGGCATTTCTCGCGGGAGATGAGGACGGCATTCTTTGGCTCGGGCACGCTTCGTTCTACATCCGGCTTGAGGGCCGCGGCATTTTGATAGACCCGATCTTCGGCACGCCGCCGTTGGTCGAACGATGGGTCGAAGTGCCCTCGCCGCTCGAGAAAATTAGGCGGGTCGATTACGTTCTCCTCTCGCACGACCATCGCGACCACACGGATGAAGCCACGCTTCGGGCAATCGCAGAGAAGTTTCCCGAATCGACGTTCATCGCCGGTATGGGCAGCGAAGAGATGCTCCGTGAATGGATCAGGCCGACGAACAAGGTCGCGGTCGCGGGCTGGTTTCAGCGATTCGAGCTCGGCGATGATGCGGTCGAGGTCTATTTCTTGCCGGTGCGGCATTGGTCACGCCGCGGGCTTTTTGACACCAACCGGCGGCTATGGGGCGGCTATGTCGTCAAGAGCCGCTCGGCCTCGATCTATCACGGCGGCGATAGCGGTTACGGCCGGCATTACCGCGAGACGGGAGAGCTTTTCCCGGACATCGACTATTTTCTTATCGCGATCGGAGCCTACGAGCCGCGTTGGTTCATGGAAGCAAATCACACAAATCCGGCGGATGTCGTGAAGGCGTTCGGCGATATCGGAGCGAAGTGGCTGGTGCCGATGCATTACGCAACGTTTGACCTCTCGGATGAATCGCCGGGTATGCCGCTTCGCCAATTGACCGAGGAAGCGGAAAAGGCGAGAATCACCGACAAGATACGAACGCTTGCGATCAATGAGCATATCCCGATCGCAAATCCGCAAAAAGCAGAGGAGAAAGAATAATGGGGATCGACCGTCGTGAGTTTTTGGGTACCGCCATCGGTGCGGGCCTTGGAGCGGCGATTGCCGCGGGCGGTGCTCCGAGCGTTCTTGCCGCAAGGCAGGGATTGCGGCTCGAGGAAGCGACCGTAAGTGGACTGCAAGAAGCGATGCGGTCGGGCGAGACGACCTCGCGGCAGCTTGTTCAGGCATACCTTCGCCGGGCAGCGACCGTTGATAAGCAGGTCAATTCGATGATCGAGCTGAACCCGGACGCGCTTCAGATCGCCGACCAGATGGACCGCGAGCGAAAGAGCGGCAAGGTCCGCGGGCCGCTCCACGGAGTTCCGGTCGTGCTCAAGGACAACATCGACACGGCCGACAAGATGAAGACGACGGCCGGCAGCCTCGCTCTGCTGAATGCACCGACGCCGAAAAAAGATGCTTTCATTGCCGCACGGCTCCGCGAGGCCGGTGCGGTGATCCTGGGGAAAACGAACCTGAGCGAATGGGCTAATTTTCGCGACAACGATTCGATCAGCGGCTGGAGCGGCCGCGGCGGACAGACGCGCAATCCTTATATCCTTGACCGCAATCCGTGCGGTTCGTCGTCGGGTTCGGGTGCGGCAATCTCGGCCAATATCGCGGCGGTCGCGATCGGAACCGAGACCGACGGTTCGATCGTCTGCCCTTCGTCGGTTTGCGGCATCGTCGGGCTGAAGCCGACGATCGGGCTGGTCTCGCGGAGCGGCATCATACCGATCGCACATTCGCAGGACACTGCCGGGCCGATGACCCGGACGGTCGCCGATGCGGCAGCCGTGCTGACGGCGATCTGCGGCTTTGACGAGGCGGACGAAGCGATGGCCGGCCGCGAGGAGGCGGAGCCGATCGACTACACGAAATTCCTCGATGCCGGAGCACTCAAGGGAGCACGGATCGGCGTTGCCCGAAACTACTTTGGCCGTCGAAAGGATGTTGACGATATGCTCAACGCCTCGATGGACGCGATGAAAAAGGCCGGTGCTGTGCTGGTCGATGTGACGATCGATTCGATCGGCAAATTCGGTGCGGCGGAGTTTGAGGTCCTGCTTTACGAGTTCAAGGCGGATCTTGAAAAATACCTGGCCGGTCGAAATGCCGACCACAAAACACTCGATGACCTGATCCAGTTCAACAAGGATAATGAGAAGCGCGAGATGCCGTACTTTGGCCAGAGCATCTTTGAGGCGGCGGCGAAGAAAGGCCCGCTGACCGATGAGGCATATGTCGAAGCATTGGAGACGTGCAAGCGGCTAACGCAAGCCGAGGGAATCGACCAGGTGATGGACCGCGACAAGCTGGACGCGATCATCGGCCCATCGAACGCACCGACCTGGATGATCGACACGGTGAACGGCGACTGCGGCTCGGGATATATCTCGAGTTCTTCGCTGGCGGCCGTTGCCGGGTATCCGAACATTACGGTGCCCGCAGCCTTTTCGAAGGAACTGCCTTTGGGTATCTCGTTCTTTGGGAAGGCATTTACGGAGGCGAAACTTATCGGGATCGCTTATGCTTTTGAGCAGGCGACGAAGGCGAGAAGGCAGCCGAAGCTTTTGCCGACATTTGCATAGGATCATTACGGGAGGCTTCGATCTGCAAGCAACCGAAGCCCTTCGAGCACCATATCGTCCTCAAAGGCATCGACCGACGGAAGGTCCTCGGCTAGAATGCGGCTGAAGCCGCCGGTCGCGATGACCTTCGGCCTTGCCCGATCTTGCTCGGTCATTTCCTTCCTCACCCGCGAAACAAGCCCCTCGGCAAGTGCGACCGAGCCGTTATAAACACCTGAGAGCACGGCGTCGTAGGTCGTCTGGCCGATAAGGGTCTCGGGCCGGGCGATGGTCACTTTTGGCAAAAGCGAGGTTTTCGTGTGTAGGCCTTCGGCCATGATGCCAAGCCCCGGGGCAATGATGCCGCCGATGTATTCAAGTTTGGAATTGACCGCATCAACGACCGTAGCGGTTCCGAAGCTGCAGATAATGACCGGAGCATTGTATTTCTCGACCGCGACGAAGGCGGAAACCAAGCGGTCAGCGCCGACGTGCGAAGGCGGCGAATACTTGATGGTAAAGCCGAAGTCTGTTCGTTCGTCAACGAAGACCGGCGTGACCTTGAAAAGCTCGCGGGTCGTACGGGTCAGCGTCGCATTGACCTCGGGCACAACGGATGAAGCGATGACGCGATCGACGCGGACGAACTTTTGTGCGACGAAACGCAGCCGATCGAAGAAAAGCTCTTCGGGTTCATAATCGCGCCAAGTAGCTACCGAAAAGCGGTCAAGGATCCCGGTCGCGTCATAGATGCCGAATTTGATGGCCGAATTGCCGATGTCTATTGCCAGCAGCATAAACAAAAAACGGAAAGCAGGAGTAGTTCCCGATCTCCGTCTGGCGTGAAAGATCCGATTTTCAGATCAACCCTGAAGCGGAAGCCCATCGTAAACGAGCTGCCAGCCATTGACCCTGCTGGTCCGCAGGCTTTTTGAGAACCAGTGCAGTGCGGCCTTCGGGTCGTCGTAGATCTGGATGGCCGGCAAGGCCTCGCGTGGATCGACGCGGCAGATAGCGGCCCCGACCGGAGCGCTCTTGATGCAGAGAAGGGCGATCATATTCTCCTTCTGCATCACGGCCGTTCGGAGCGTTACATCCTCATTGACGATCTCGAATTCGTCGAACGCCTCCATCGCGTCCTCAAACTCTTCGTCGAACTCTTCGTCAAAATCGAACTCGGGCTTTGCTTCAAACTCGTTACTCATAAGACCAAGCTACAAAGTTACACTCTGCGGATGGAAAGTTCAATCGGCCGCCGCATCGGCCCGAAGTTGTTCGACATCGCCTGCCTGTATAACAACGATATCGCCATCGCTTTTCCTGAGACGCAAGGCTCCATTTGGCTCGAGGCCTTCGGTGGTGCCGGTCAGCATTTCGCCAAACGAACGAACAGAGACCCGCTTGCCTGAATAGTAACTTGAACGCGACCGCCACTCGCCGATCGTCACCTCCGGGCCGCCGGGGGCCGTGAGCTGCGCGTAGAAATGCCGTATCGCATCGGTCAACGTTGTCGCGAGCTGGGCGGACGACGGGACTTGTTCCGGGTGTGATACAGAGTCTTCGATGGACATCGCCCGGTCGGCAAGTTCGGGCGGGAAGTTGGTGCGGCGAATGTTTATCCCGATGCCGAGAATGACCGCCAATCCCTTATCCGTCATCGTAGTCTCAGCGAGGATGCCGGAGATCTTCTTTTCATCGATCAGCACATCGTTGACCCATTTGATATCGGGCGAGAGGCCGAGTTCCGAGAGCGTTTCGTGAACGGAGACGCCGGCCATGAGCGTAATCAGCGGAAGTGACTCAGGCGGGAGCGACGGCCTAAGAACGATCGAAAAATAGAGTCCGGCTTCCTGTTCGGAGACCCAGGTTCTTCCGTGGCGGCCGCGGCCTGCAGTTTGTTCGCGGGCGATGATACACAGGCCCTCATCGGCGCCTTTGCGGGCCATCTCAAGAGCCTCGGTGTTGGTCGAGCCTAGAGAATCGTAAGTAAGGATGCGTATGTTCATAAATGTTCGGAGTGCGAGCTTTAGCTCGTGCATACGCGATGAATCGTGCACTCAGAACTGACGCGATGAATCGCGCACTCTAAACGGGCCGCCAGAGCGAATCGATGTAGAAGTCTTCTTCGTTCGCGAACTCCGTCTCGATCTGGAATCCGCTTTCCGCCGAGAGTTCCTCGAGCATTGAGTGGGTGTATTTCTGCGAGATCTCCATAAAGATCGGCTCCCATTGATCGAACTCGAACGAGCGTCCAAGAGCGTCGATCCGAACCGTCTGCCTCTCGCGGCTTATCAGGAACGAGCGGGCGGCGCATTCCACCGGCCGATATTGGGCGTAATGCGAGAATTTCGAGAGGTCAAAATCGCCACCGAGCTCGCGATTGATACGATTAAGCAGATTGAGGTTGAAGGCGGCGGTCACGCCCTGCGGGTCGTCGTAGGCGGCGACAATAACCCGCGGGTCTTTCTGCATATCAAAGCCGATGAAGAGCCGGTCATTGCTGTTCATAACGGAGCGAAGGCTTCTGAAGAAATCGAGAGCTTTTTCACGCAGGAAGTTGCCGATATTCGAGCCGAGAAACATCAGCACCTTTCGGCGGCCGTTCACACTGCGGAGCGAATCGAGTACTTTGAAGTAATCGCCGGTATGCGGGCGGATGTCGAGCGCGGGAAATTTCACCTTGAAGCGGGCGGCGAGGGCATCGTTCGCCTCTTGAGAAATATCGATCGGGCTGTAGGTGAAATCGAGCCCGTGATCAAGGAAATGCTCGACAAGGACGGCAGTCTTTGCTCCATCGCCGGCACCGAGTTCGATAAGGTCGATGCCATCGGCACCATCGGAAAATGCCTTTCGGATCTCTTCTTTTTGATCTTCAAAGATCCTGAGCTCGGCCCGCGTCGGGTAATACTCGGGCAGCTTCATAATCTCCATGAAGAGCCGCGAGCCTTCGTCGTCGTAAAAGTAACGCGATGAGAGATGCTTTGGCGAAGCGGAAAGCCCCGCGAGGACATCTTCGGCAAACTGCGTGAGCTCCGGTGACGTTGTTGAATTCATAAAAAAAACTATCTACCGCAGAGACGCCGAGATGCAGAGAATAGTATGCGAGTTCGGATCTCCGCGACTTTGCGTCTCTGCGGTGAAAGATCTACCTGACCAGCCGGATGCCCGTGAACTGCCAACGCAGGTGCGGGTGGAAAAAGTTTCGGTAGCTCGGCCGGCTGTGGCCCTCGGGCGTGGCTACCGAGCCGCCGCGAAGCACCATCTGGTTGATCATGAATTTGCCGTTGTATTCGCCGACCGCTCCACCCGGTTTGCTGAACCCCGGATAGGGCAGATAGGCAGAATTCGTCCATTCCCAACGCAGTCCCCACCGGAACTTTTCATTCGCGGCCTCCCATTCAAATTCCGTCGGCAGCCTCATACCTTTCCACTCGGCAAATGCCGATGCCTCGTAAAATGAGACGTGGCAAAGCGGAGCCTCGGGCGGCAGTTTTCTGAGCCCGCCCAATGTGAAGTAATGCCATTCGCCATCGCGTTTATTCCAATACAGCGGGGAACTTATCTGCTCGCGGTTGACCCAATCCCAGCCCTCGGCGTACCAGAGTTCGTGCCGCCGATAGCCGCCATCATCAATGAATTCGAGAAACTCGCCGTTGGTGACCAGCCGGCTTGCGATCGAGAAATCGTGGAGAAGCACTTCATGACGCGCGAGTTCGTTATCGAAGCAAAAGCCGTCGCCGTCGAAGCCGATCTCGTAAGTGCCGCCTTCGATGTCTAAGAACTCGCCGCCCGCCGCTACCACCACCCCGGCCTTCGGCCACCCCTCCTCAGGCAGGAGGGGAGTTTGCGGTTCCGGCTGTTCTTCCGGAACATAGCCATCGCGGTATGCGGGGAAGAGCGGGTTGACGCTGAAGGTGTACTTCAGATCGGTGAGGAATAGCTCCTGGTGCTGCTGCTCATGATTGCAGCCGAGAATAACGAGTTCGCGAAGCTCGTCGCTATCGTTCGCTGCGAGGAGTTCGAGCATCTTTTCGTCCACATACTCCCGATACTCGAAGACCTTTTTCACCGTCGGTCGGCTCAGGTCGCCGCGGTGGTCGCGGGCGGTGCGTTCGCCGATGGTGTTGTAATAGCTGTTGAAGAGAAAGCCGAAATCGGGGTCGAAAACCTCGTAGTCCGCAGCGAATTTCTTGAGGATCATCTCCTCAAAGAACCAGGTCGTATGGGCGATGTTCCACTTCGGCGGCGAGACATCGATGACCGGTTGCGGGATGTAGTCCTCGATCTCAAGCGGTTCGCAAAGCTCAACGGTTCGGGCGCGGACCACCTTGAAAAGCTCGGGCAGGGCGTCAGCCTTCGCAGCGGGTTTCTGGACAGGACGCATTCCGTTATTAAAACAAATGCGGCGGTATATTGGAAGAACTAGTTTTCGTCGGCGGCCCTTATCTTCAGTAGAGCTTCGCGTGCCGTTTCCGCAAGATAGGGATCGGCGGCGGCAATGCTGCGTTCGAGTGCGGGAACCGCTTCGGGACGGCCAAATGCACCGAGGGCAAAGGCGGCCTCGCGGCGAGTGTCGTCGGACTCGCGGGTGTCGGTGAGAACCTTGATCAGCAATTCGACAGCAGGGCGGCCATCTGCGCTGATCCGGTTCGTCTTGAGTGCCAAGGGGTCGCCGGTTTCCTTGAATTTTTCAGGGAGAAAACTTTGCGGTGTCGTCACACGCGTTCGGCCGGTGCGGATGAGTTCGGCGATCTGCCCAAGCGAACGGGCGGCCGCACGGCGGAGCATTTCATCCTCGTCGTTTGGTTTCTTTTTGAGAACGTCGGAAAGCGGGCCGAGCGAATCTATATCGCCGATCATCCCAAGTGCGATAGCAGCAGTTGTGCGGACCTCGCGGTCTTTATCTCGGCGAAGCAGTTCGGCGAGCCTTTCGGTTGCCGTCCAGCTTCCGACCGTGCCGAGTGCGTAAGCTGCTTCCTTTCGAACGAACGGCTCTCGGTCATAAAGCAGCGAGAGAAGAAGAGCCGCGGCCTCGCTCTCGGGCAGAAAAACTACCGATGAGGCTGCCGTCGCACGGACGATGGCATCTGCGTCTTTCAGTGCAGGAACAGCGAGGGCGGAAGCATCGGCCGAGCGTCGATTCCTGATCTCGAATAGAGCGTCGCGTTTTTGTTCCGAGTTCCCAGAGGAGATGATCTGCTTCAGGCGGTCGGGTTCGAATGGGGTCGTTAGCCCTTGAGCAAGAGCCGCGAATGAAAAGAGAATTACCACTGCCGCCGAAAACATGATCGAGCGGCCAAAAGCCGCAAGTGATCGGCTCTGGCGAAAGGCGTTCCCGCAGAAGTTCATGCCGCACGGCGGACGCCCTGCTGGCGTACCCATTCCACAACCTGGCGTGCCCGCTTGTTCTCGTAAGAATCGGACAAGGCGCCGATTATCTCGTCAACTGAATTGTTGTCGCGGAGCGAGCGTAAAGAACGGCCTGCAGCGGGCTGGTAGATCGGGCGTGGTGAACGGGAATTATTAGAGACAACTTTGTCTTCGCTTTGCTTGACCATCTTCTTTACCTCCGAGGTAGGCAGACGGTCGAGCCCGAAGACGGCAATGTCAGGTAGCGACCGGCTGCGTTCTGCTAAATATCATCATTAAAACGCTAGTGTAAAAAACCGTGAATCAACGGTTCTCATAGAATAGCATCAAAAGCAGTCTTACAACAATATTAATTTGCCGATTCGAGGTCGTTTGGACTATCATTCGAGCATGTTCTTCGCGGCAGCCAAACTCGCCCTTAGGTAGCCACCCGTTTCCGGAAATCCGGCAAGCGTGGTGGCGTAACTTACCAAAATAACTTAAATAGCTAGAGCAGGTTAGAAGTGGATAGCATTGCCGTTTTCCGCTAAACTGCTTGTTTCGCTTCGAACGCAGCCTCATTTGCGGATACCAAAACGCTTGAGGCCTTCATGGGATCCATATGGACGAGAAGTATTTTCCGAAAAAGATCGAACAAAAGTGGCAGGCCAAATGGGCCGTTGGAAAGGTTTTTGAGGTCCAGATCGATGACGAGCGGCCAAAGTTCTACCAGCTTGAGATGCTGCCGTATCCTTCGGGAAACCTACATATGGGCCATGTCCGGAATTATTCGGTCGGCGATGCGGTCGCGTGGTACAAGCGGCTGAAGGGCTTTAATGTGCTGCACCCGATCGGCTGGGATTCGTTCGGGCAGCCGGCCGAGGATGCCGCTGTTAAACGCAAGGTCAACCCCCGCGACTGGACCGAAGAAAACATCAAGGCGATGCGGGGGCAATTGCAGCGGCTCGGCTTGAGCTATGACTGGTCGCGTGAAATCGCGGCCCATCGGCCGGAGTATTACAAGTTCGATCAGTGGTTCTTCCTTAAGATGTACGACAAGGGCCTTGCGTACAAAAAGATGACGCAGGTCAATTGGTGCGAGACCGACCAGGCGACGCTCTCAAATGAGCAAGCAAGCGGAGGGCTATGCTGGCGGTGCGGCAATCCGGTAACGAAGCGCGATCTCGAGCAATGGTTCTTCAAGACGACCGCCTATGCCGATGAGCTTCTCGACGGGTTGAACTCCATAGAATCGGGCTGGCCGGCGAACGTCCTCAAGCGGCAGCGTGACTGGATCGGGCGTTCCGAGGGAGCGCTCGTCGATTTCGAAGTGCGCGTTCCCGGAAAGACCGGAAGCCTGAAGCCCGAAGACCGCCGCAAGGTGCGTGTCTTCACAACGCGTATTGACACGATCTACGGTGCGAACGCGATCGTTCTCGCGGCAGTGCATCCGATCATAGAAGAATTTGGCAGCGGGTTTTCTGCCGAGGTCCACGCGAAGATAGAAGAGATACTGCGTGAGAAAGCAAAGCCGGCCGATCACGAGGCCGAGGTAGAGAAAGACGGCATCGACACCGGATTAAAGGCAATTAACCCCTTTAGCGGTGAAGAGTTGCCGGTCTGGGTCGGGAACTACGTGATGATGGAATACGGCACCGGAGCCGTAATGAGCGTGCCGGCCCATGACGAACGCGACTTTGAGTTTGCGAAAAAGTTCGGCCTGCCGATCAGGCAGGTGATCTCAGAGCCGCACCTCGCCCATGAGCACCACACGATGCACGCCCTTGCGCTCGAGGACCCATACACTGAATCCGGAGTGCTGGTGCACTCGGATTACTGGAATGGAAAGACGAGCGAGGCCGCTAAACAGGAGATGACGCACCATGCGCACCTGCACGGCTTTGGCGAGGCGGCGACGACCTACAAGCTCAGGGACTGGGGCATCTCGCGGCAGCGTTTCTGGGGCTCGCCGATCCCTATAGTCTATTGCGACGGCTGCGGAACCGTACCGGTGCATTTTGATGATCTTCCGGTCGAGCTTCCGGAGAATGCGCCGATCACCGGGACGGGAGAATCGCCGCTCTCAAAAGTTACGGAGTTCGTCGAAACGGAATGTCCGAAGTGCGGCGGCCCGGGCCGGCGTGAGACGGATACGATGGACACTTTCGTCGATTCCTCGTGGTACTTTTTCCGCTACACAGACCCGGCGAACGAGATACTTCCATTCTCGCCGGACCTTGCGGCATATTGGACGCCGGTCGATCAATACATCGGCGGCGATGACCATGCCGTGATGCACTTGATCTACACGCGTTTCTGGACCAAGGTGATGCGCGACCTCGGGCTGGTCAAGTTTAGCGAGCCGGTAACGCGGCTGCTGACGCAGGGAATGGTCGTCGGCGAAACGTTCTTTGATGATGAGACCGGGAAGCGGATCTATTTTCCGCCCGATCAAGTAGAAGTCGAACGGGATGGGAAGGGAAAGATCGTTAGGGCATACAAGCGGAGCGCGGACACTCCTGTCCGCATGAGCGTCGCTTCGACGCGAAAGGGCGCGGATGGCGCTGAGGCTACGGACGCAAACGGCAGTCTCGCCGGAGGAACCGGCGATGCGGACAAGAGTGTCCGCTCTCCACTCAAGTTCGCTATCGAGCGGATGTCCAAATCGAAAGGAAACGGTGTCGATCCGGACGAGATGGTAGAGATCTACGGAGCCGATGCGGCCCGCCTTTTCGTGCTTTTTGCGGCACCGGTCGAAAACGAATTGGTCTGGAATGAAGCAGGCATAGAGGGAGCCGTCCGCTTCCTTCAGCGCATCTGGCGTTTCGTTCATAAATGGCAGGGTTCGTTCGCAAATGCCGCCTCCGGCGGCGAGCAAAGCGAAGCGGCGAGAAAGCTTAGGCGCAAAACACACCAGACCATAAGGCGGATCGATCAAAGCCTGGACACGCTTCAGTTCAATACGCCGGTCGCGGCGCTGATGGAACTCTGTAATGCGCTCTATGAATCGGGCATCGAGCCTGAAGATGCTTCTGCCGATGAGGCTTCCGCCGTGCAAGAGGGAGTGACGAGCCTCGTTCTGATGCTGACGCCTTTTGCACCGCATACGGCAGAAGAGCTTTATTCGGTGCTCGTTGGCAATGATAACGGAATGCTGACCAATGGAGCACGCTTTCCGGAGTTCAGCGAAGAACTGGCTGCGGATGACGAGATCGAGGTCGTTATTCAGGTGAACGGTAAATTGCGATCAAAGTTTGCGGCAAAACCGGGACAGGACCGAGCGGAACTCGAAGCCGCTGCCCTCGATGATCCGAAAGCTCGGGAATTCATTGCCGGCAAAGAGGTCGTAAAGGTCGTAGTTGTCCCGGACAAACTAGTAAACATCGTTGTCAAAACTTAGTGCTCCGTGGCATGTCGCAACTTGTAGAGCTATCCCGGAGATTACCCTTTTCCTTGCTTGTATTCGTTAAACAAACTAGAATCAACTCGTTTGTGGTCGAATGCTCGACAAGAGCGAGGGCCGAGAAACGGGCCGTCCGCGGCTCTTTAGAGATTTCGCTGCGGGCAGCCGCCTGTAATGAAAGAGTGTCAACTCTGTAAAAATTGCTACCGCGATGATGTCGCGACATGCCCGAAAGACGGCATGCCGACGATGCATACCATTGCGGGCGAACCGGTTCTTGAAGGCAAGTACCAGCTTGAGTCCCGGCTTGGACAAGGCGGTATGGGCGTGGTTTATAAAGCACGCCATGCTTACCTAAAGACACAGCTTGCGATCAAGATAATCCTGCCGGACCTCGTCGGTAACGATCCGCAGCTTGTCACCAGATTTAGACAAGAGGCTCTCGCCGCCGCAGCGATCCGCCACCAGAACGTTGTTGCAGTTACAGACTACGGCGTCATCGGCGGTTCCATTCCGTTTCTTGTGATGGAATATGTGGACGGCGAATCGCTCCACGACCTTTTAACTCGTGAGAAGGTGCTCTCGCCCGAGCGAGCGCTTGAGATTATGTCGGCTATCTGCTCGGGCGTTGGCGCGGCTCACCATCAGGGCATCGTTCATCGCGACCTTAAGCCGCTCAACATCATGATCTGCAGCGACAGGCCGAGAATCTCTGATGCTGTCAAGATCCTCGATTTCGGCCTCGCAAAGATCAAGTCGGGCGAACTGCTCGGTTCATTCATTCAGGCACAAACGACCGGCCTAATGGGTTCGCCTTATTACATGGCGCCGGAGCAATGGGCTGATGACGAGCCAGATTCGCGGTCGGACATTTACAGCCTCGGTGTGATGCTTTATCAGATGCTGGCCGGCGATGTGCCTTTCAAGGGTTCATCGATCCCGGCGATAATGAAAAAGCACATCAGCGACCCGGCGCCGGATTTTGCCTCGATGGGCGTTAGCGTTCCTCCCGATGTTGAGCGGGCCGTGCTTCACACGCTCGAGAAAGACAAAGAAAAGAGGACCGGCTCGGTCGAGCAGATGATCGCCGAACTTCGCGAAGCCGTTCATCCCTCCGGCATTGGGATACACACGACATCAAGCGGCGTATTTCCGGTCTCATCGATAAATGTTCGGACGGTTCCGCCGCAATCGAGGGTTTGGGTGGACAACCGCCCGGTCGGCGAATCTCGCGAGGACGGCTGGATAACGCTCAACGGGATCCAGACCGGCAACCACAGGATCAGGGTCAGCAAAGACGGTTTTGAGGATTGGATCGGCGATATCCTTGTTGATGGCACCCCGAAGCAGATAACGGCTGAACTTCGGTCGGGAACCGGACAGGGCATTCCGGCACCGACGGTCGCATTCACCGGCGTCGGCCCGGACACCCCACAGAACATGGCGGCGACGCAAGTCTCAAGTTCGGATATGGCGAAGACGTCGGTGCAGGCTTGGGACACGGGGCCGCAGAGCGTCAACATAGGCTCGCAGCGGGAAAAAAGGGGATTTTTCTCGCCTCTGGTTATCGGTGCGGCTGGGTTCGTGCTCCTGATCGCTCTCGGAGGAGCCGGCCTTGGCGGGGCCTATATGATGGGATTATTCTCGTCGGCTCGGCCGGATCCGGGCAACGCGACGAACCGGCCGACCCCTTCACCTTCCGTCTCTCCTTCGGCTCCGCCGGTCATCCGTACAGAGATGATCGAGATTCCGGCCGGTACGTTCAAGATGGGGCGTAACGATGGCCGGGAAAATGAACGTCCGGAACATGAGCAGCAGGTTGCCAAGTTTTTCATGGACAAGACCGAGGTGACGAACCTCGAGTATTTGGCATTTGTCGAGGCGACGAAAAAGCAGGAAATCCCCGGACACTGGGTCAACGGCCGCCCGCTTCCGGGCCAGGAGAAATTGCCTGTCACACTTGTTTCCTACGATGATGCGGTCGAGTTTGCCAAGTGGCGTTCCGAGCGCGACGGCGTGACCTATCGCCTGCCTACCGAGATCGAATGGGAATACGCGGCGAGGAACGGTGCTGCAAACGATCTTTATCCCTGGGGCGACAAGTTCCAGGCCCGGTGCGCGGTCCTCGATCAACCGAATAACGACCCAAAGCCGGTCGGTACTGCATCCTGCCCGAATGAATGGGGTGTCATGGATCTGATCGGTAACGTCTTTGAGTGGACCTCGACAGAGGTATCTGTATATCCCGGAAGCTCGCTCGCCGTTAAACCCGTTGAAGAACCGCACTATATGATCCGCGGCGGCGGTGCTTTCTATAAATCGACCGGCGACGACCGCATAACCGCCACCTTTCGGCAAGAAGTCCCCAGGTCAACTAAAAGCCCCGGGCTCGGCTTCCGTCTTGTCCGCAACTAGATTCCCTTTCAAATAAGATCAGGCAAAAATAGCAACCGGTTCAGGGGTTGCCGGGATGAATGCACTGCGCCGCTCGGAGACCGTCCGGACGATGTTCGGGTCAAGTTCGCGGCCCGAACGGGCGATCAGATAGGCTATCGCTTCATCGTGCGTTAACGCTCGTTCGGCATCACGCGGATTCGTCAGGGTATCGTACATATCTGCGACTGCGATAATGCGGGCCGCGATCGGTATCTGCTCGGCGGCAAAGCCGTTGGGGAAGCCGCTTCCGTCAAAGTGTTCATGCGAGAACTTGAGCACAGCCACGACCTCTTCAAGCTCCGGAATATCCTCAAGCATTTGCACGCCGAGCTCAAAGCTACGGCGTATCAATTGGTTCTCGATCTCGCTTGCCGAACCGTTCTTCGCAAGAATGTGGGACGGCATTCGAAGATCGACAACCTCGTGGACGAAGGCCGCTGTCGAAAGTATCTGCAGATCGGTACCCGAAAGGTCGAGCAGACGCCCGAGCTCGATCGAATGATCGCGGACGCGTTCTGAGTGGCGTCGGGCAAGGGGATCCTTCAGATCGACCATCTCGGCCAGAACATTGACAAGCCCGTCCCGCATCAGGCGAAGCCGCATCCGCAGCCGTTCGTTCTGTAACTGAAGCTGCCGCTGGCCTTTTAGCGTTTCAAAGTGCTGGAGGGCACGGACGACCGTCTGCTGAAGATCCTCGTTGATCCAGGGTTTTGCGATGTATTTATAGACGACGCCCGAATTGATGGCCTCGACAAGAGCTTCGGCGTCGGTGTAACCGGTCAGCATAATGCGGACGGTCTGCGGGCGAAGTTCGGCGGCCCGCTTGAGAAATTCGATACCGGTCATTCCCGGCATCCGTTGGTCGGAAATGATGAGCGCGATGTCGTGTAACTCAAGTAGTCCGATGGCCTCACTTCCGGAAGCAGCCGAAAGGACCTCATACTGTCCGCGAAACAGCCTTTCGAGAAGGCGTAGGTTTGCCGTTTCATCATCAACGAAAAGTATCTTGTACTGCATAGTCGTAGTCACTCACTTCCTTGTTTTTCGGATCCTCCGAGTTGGTTCGCCGCGGTTCTGCATTCCGCGGCAGGCAGACGCGGAATGTGCTGCCCTCGCCGGGTTTCGATTCAACTTCGATCCGGCCGCCATGGCGCTCGACGATCCCGAACGAGATCGAAAGCCCGAGTCCGGTCCCTTCACCGACCGCTTTGGTCGTAAAGAAGGGGTCGAAGATCCTGCCGATCACATCTGGTGTCATCCCGACGCCATCGTCCGTTATCTCTACAACGGCCTCCGAGTCTTTACAAAAGGTCTTGATCCGAACTGTTCCACCCTCTTTTTCCACGGCCTGAGCGGCATTAACCAGCAGATTAGTCCAGACCTGATTAAGCTGTGCGGAAAATGCATCAATGGGGGACAGCTCGCCATATTCCCGCAATAGGCGAACCGTTCCCCCACTGAAGTACCGTGACAGAATGCGGATGGTGGATTCAATTCCCTCGTGCAGGTCGGTCTTTTTGAACTCGGCCTCATCGAGGCGAGAGAAAGTCCGAAGGTTCTGCACGATATCACGAACCCGTTCCGCTCCGTCGCGGCAGTCTGAAAGTACAGAGTCGAGATCGACGATCGTTTGTTCGAATGCGATCTCGGTCTTTAGCTTCGCCGCCTGTTCGGCCGCATGAGCATCGAGCGGCAGCGAATCGTAAAAAAGGACCAATTTCAGGATATCTGCCAGATAAACTCTGAGCAGGTCTAAGTTCCCGTAGAGAAAACCGACGGGATTATTCAATTCATGTGCGATGCCGGCGGCGAGTTGGCCGATCGAGGCCATCTTTTCGCTGTGGATAATTTGCGCCTGCAGCCGCTCGAGCTGTTCCTTTTTCCTGAGCAGCTCCTGATTACGTATCTCCAGGTCGCGTTTGTACTGCTTAGCACTCTTGAGCAGGGTGCTCCTTTCAAGAGCACGCTCTACCGTGAGCAGCAGCACGTGCTGATCGCACGGCTTTATCAAATAATCGGCGGCTCCAAGCCTTACGGCATCAAGTGCACGCTGCGGGCGGTCAACCCCGGAGACGACCAGCACCGGTGTGTCCTTATGTTCCTCTACGATCTTCCGGAGCAGTTCGATCCCCGAAAGCCCCGGCATGATGATGTCGGTAATTACAATGTCAAACGTCTGCTCGCGAAGCATTCCGATCGCCTCAAGGGCAGATTCGGCCTCGAAGCATTCGTAGGAACCCTCAAGGTAACTGCGAAAGGTCATCCGGACGACCGCAGAATCATCTACGATCAAGACCTTCGGCGACCGGCAATCTGTGCCGAAAGCCGAGAAACCCGCTGACGGGAAAGGCGTTGCAAACGCCTCAGTGGGAACTTCCGTAAAATTCATCAGACCAAACCTTGAAAAAGTATATTCAAGCCGGAAAGAGGCCAACTTAACCGCTTCACATAAAGCAAGCGGTGTTCCGCGACGGAACCTGCACATAGATCGCGGAAGTCTAAGGTTAACAATAGTTACACATCGAAAAAGAATGGCTATCGATCTCCTTAGCGTCAAAATGCCTTGGCGTAACAGCACTCTGTGGGGCAAAACTCCTCGCACCATTTATGCTGCCCTTCCGTGGCTCGCCCGGATTCGGAAACCACAGCTATTTTGCTAGAATCACAACGTCAGTTCTATATCTGAAAACGACCAGATGTTCATTTCTCTTGCAGAAGAAGCCGAGAGCGGGATGCGAAACGAATCCTCGTTCACGAAGGACGTTGTTCTTGCGGGCCGCGATGCGAACGAGTGCGACATCGCTTTCGATGCCAAGAGATTTCCGATGGTCTCGCGTAAGCACGGGGCGTTCCACTGGATGAACGGTCTCTGGTACATCGAGGATCTCGGTTCGAGCTACGGCACATTTTTGAATGGCGTGCGGGTTTCCTATCCCCGCGAACTTGAGCCCGGCAGCGTGGTCCAATTCGGCGAGAACGGGCCGAAGATCAGGGTCATCTCATTTGAACAGGTTAGGAAGGCCGAGCCGGAGCCGGCCGCCGCTCCGCCGCCCGAACCGGCCAGGATTATTCCGGACCCGACGCCTGCGGTTTGGGATTCTGCACCGAAGGTTCCGGCTCCCTCCGCCGCTGCGACGCCGCCTTCGCAGGCGGGGGCTGAGCTGGAGTTCGTCTCCGATAGGTCGCGATCCCCTTTTCAGATCAAGTCCGCATCGGTTTGGCTCGGCCGCGACCCGAGCTGCGATATTGTTTTCGACGCCACATCGGCGACCGTTTCGCGAAGGCACGCTGAGATCCGCTTAGAGAACGGACAACTGCTTCTCGCCGATAACAACAGCTTTAACGGCACTCTGGTTAACGGTACAAGGATAAGCGGAGTGCGTCCTTTGGCTTCGGGCGATGAGGTGCAGCTCGGGAGTGGCGGGCCGATCCTTCGCGTACATGCCGGTGCGGGTAAACCGCAAAAACCGCCTTCCTCGCCGCAATTTCGGGCAGAGGACAGGGGCCAACGGACGATGGTGCTGAAGCTTGACCCGACCGGCGGGCTGAGAACTTCTGAACCGGCGGCACAATTGATACTCTCGAGAGCAATTCCCGATGGCGGCGCTATTACCGTCGGCCGGGGCGAGGGCTGCGAGGTAAGGCTCGACGGCCTGCAGATCTCAAACCGCCACGCCCGTTTTAGCCGAAGCGGGCAGGGAATCGTCGTTGAGGACCTCGGTTCGACGAATGGCACTTTCGTCAACGGCAGCCGGACGGCGAAACAGCAGATCGCGACCACGGATGTTGTTCAGATCGGGTCGTTCACGCTCCGTGTTGACGCCGCCGGGACGCTCGGCGTTTTTGACGCCCGTTCAAAAACGCGGATCGATGTCGTTGCTGTCTCTTGCGACGTGAAGGGCCGGTTATTCGGGCCGGGTGCAAGACTCATCGACTCGGTTTCGCTTTCGATCCAGCCGAACGAGTTCATCGGATTGCTTGGCCCATCGGGAGCTGGAAAGAGCACGCTGATGGAGGCCATGAGCGGCGTTCGCCCGGCGACCGAAGGCAGCGTTCTATTTAACAGCCTCGATCTCAAGAGCCATTTTCATTCGCTCAAGCAATCCATCGGCTATGTTCCGCAGGACGACATAATCCACCGCGAGCTTTCGGTCTATCGGACGCTCTATCATGTCGCCAGGCTGCGGCTTTCAAAAGATGCATCTTCGGCCGAGATACGCAAGACCATCGACGAGGTGCTTGATGTGACCGGTTTGGCGGACCGGCGAGACCTGCCCGTGAGCAAGCTCTCGGGCGGGCAGCGGAAGCGCGTCTCGATCGCAGTCGAGCTGCTTACGCGGCCATCGGCGATATTTCTCGACGAGCCGACCTCAGGCCTCGACCCGGCTACCGAGTTTAGAATAATGCAGCTCTTTCGGCAGATCGCCGAATCCGGCCGGACGGTCGTGATGACGACACACGCGATGGAGAACGTCGCGATGTTCGACAAGATCGCCGTGCTGATGCTTGGGAAGCTCGTTTATTTTGGCCCGCCGGACGATGCTCTCAGTCATTTTGGCGTTGCGACCTTTCGCGAGCTTTACGACAAGCTCGAGGAGCCGGTCGAACGCGAGGCGGCCGATCGGCCATCGGCTGACCGTTCGGCCATCGCAGGTGGAGTTGCGGAGACGTGGCGGCGGAAATTTGCCTCAACGCCTGTCCATCGGCAATACGTCGAAGAGCCGCTGAAACAGCTCGGAGCGGTCGAGCCCTCGAAGCCGGGAAAGAGTTCAAGGCTCGGTGTTTTCGGCTCGATACGACAGTTCTTCACGCTTTCGCGGCGTTACTTCGAGGTCCTCGCAAAGGACAAGCTGAACCTTGCGGTGATCTTTTTGCAGGCGCCGATCATCGCCCTGATGACCTTTCTCGTGATGGGCCGTGAGCAGCCGCGGGATTTCGTTTACTTCATCCTCGCGATCGTTTCTATCTGGTTCGGGACGGCCGTTGCCGCTCGTGAGATCATTCGGGAGCGGCCGGTCTATCGCCGCGAAAGGATGTTCAATCTCGGCATTATTCCGTACCTTGCTTCGAAACTCTTTGTGCTCGGCCTGATCGTGTCGGTACAATGCTTTCTGCTTTTCGGGCCGCTGAAGTTCTTTGACGCCGTCGGGCTGATGCCGATGCCGGGAGAGCTTTTCGGGGTCCCGCAGCTCTGGGCGACGCTCTTGACCGGGCTGATCGGCGTGGCACTCGGGCTTTTTGTCTCTACCGTTGTCCGGACAAGCGAGATGGCGACAAGCCTTGTGCCGTTGATCCTTGTTCCGCAGATCCTCTTTTCGGGAATAGTCGGCGTTCCGGCGGGCATTAGTAAAGTGGTGGGGCTGACGATGCCGTCGTCGTGGTCGTTCGATACCATCAAGCGGTTCTCGACGCTCGACACGCTTGAAGAAGAGGGAGCCGACATTAGCGGGCCGACAAAAGGGCTCGGGCTATATAAGTTCATTGAAACCGAGAACGACAAGCTGCTCGAAAAGGCTGAAAGGGATATAGAGAATTACAAGCGGCTTGGGCCCGATGGCGTATCCCCCGGAGAGCCGGACCCGCTCGGCGAACGGCTGAAGGTGCCGGAGATAAAGAAAGTGCCGTCGGATCTCAGCGGTTACATCACATTCCTGCATCCTTGGATGAGCGATGTTTTGAACCAATTGGTTCTGATGTTAATGTTTTTGGTATTGGTTTTTTCATCATTGATCGCGCTTAGATTAAAGGATTTGAAATGATTAAAAGAGAAGTTCTTAAGGCTTTTGCATTTTTTACTTTGGCTTTCTTTGCCGCAGGTTCGCTCGCCGCTTGCGGCACCTCGGGATCGGCGGATACGGCTGCGAACGGTGAAAAGAAGCCGAACATGACCTGGCCCGAAGGTGCAAAGTCGGAATATCCGATGCTTGACTCGGCGCTTGCAAAGGCCCCGATGGAGGCAGACGGCGGATCGACCTTTACCGTAGAGGACCGCAAGGGCAAGGTGCTCCTGCTGAACCTATGGGCCATCTGGTGCGTGCCATGCAAGGTCGAGATGCCGGAGCTAGTAAAGCTTCAGGACCAGTATCGCGACAAGGGCTTTCAGGTCATCGGGCTGAACGTCGGAAATGACGACATGCGGCCGGAGGACTTCGGGCGGATGAAGGAATTTGCCGGGACAATGAACCTCAACTACGAGCTCGTCCGGATCAATAACCAAACGACCGACGACTATGCTCGGGTGGCCAAATTTGCCGGTGTTCCGCTGAGCGTTGTGGTTGACCGCGAGGGCAGGATGCGTGGGGTCTTCAAGGGGGCGAGCCCGTCCGAGATACAGAAAATGAAGGAGACGGTGGCGACGCTCGTTAACGAGTAGGCTCTTTTTGCTTGGCCGTTATCTTCGGCTCGACAAGAAGTGTCTTGAAGCTTGCGAGTCGCACAAGTCCGGGAGCAGCACCTTTCGGTTTATTTACGAACTTCCGCTGTGTGTAGTGAACGGCCGCCTTCGGGTGGTCTTTTGCCTGGCTGTAGAACGCGGCAAGCTGCGCCGCTTCTAGTAAAGTACGCTGCGGTATTTCCTTCTTGCCGGCGGCCCGAATAACGACGTGCGACCCCGGATAATCGGCGGCGTGGAGCCAGGTATCGAGCGAACGGGCGATCCGAAAGGTCAGGTAGTCGTTGTCCTTAGCCCGCTTGCCGACAAGGATCTCAAATCCGTCTGACGAAACGAACTCGCGGGCGTAGGTTCGGGTGTCATCTGATCGATCATGCTTTCTCGCCTGCTTTTGACGCAGCGGCTTCGCCGACGCCCTTGAACGCAAGAACTCCTCGTCGCGAACCTCGATCGCGGTTTCGATCTCGGCAAGTTCGGCTTCTAGCGAACCGAGTTCTGACTCGGCAGCGGTAAGCCGCCTCGCGATCTCGTCTCGGGCGTTTCTCGCCTTGGTGTAACGGCGAAAGTACTTCTCGGCCGATTCCGCCGGTGTCTTTTGGTCGAGATGTGGGATCTCGATCGTCGGTGTTGCTTCGTCAAAAAAATCCATTAAGACAAAACCATTCTCATTTCGCTTTGCCGTTGTCGTATTTGCCAGAAGAAGGTCACCGTACTTCTTCCACGTTTCGGCATCGCCGTGCTGGGCGAGGTCGGCACGGAGATTTGCGACCAGCTTTGTCCGCCGGCCGATCTCAGACTTGACGCTGCGGCGTGCGGATTCGGCAAGCGAACGGAACTCGGCCTCCGCTTCGATCTCGGAAAAATGGAGATCGAGCCATTTCGATACCGAACCGTCGATCTTGGGAATCTTGCCTTCTACTGACGACGCAACAAGCGGGGACGCGCGTTCGGGCGGGCTGTAGCTGTCTCCCGCCCTTCGTCCTTCGGTCCGGTCCTCGCGAAGCGACATCGCAACGCGGCCGTCGCCATCGAGCAGAAAAATGTTGGCTGATCGGCCCGTCAGTTGAAAGACCAGCGACCATTGTTCGGTCTGCCCGGCGTCAGAGACGTGGTCGAGATGAATGTGAAGGATCCTCTCGTCGGGAAGCTGTTCGATGTTCGTGATCCGTGCGTTGGCGAGATGCTTTCGCAGGTATTGGGCAAATGCTCCGGATGTTGTCGAGGCTCGTTCAAGTTCCCTCCGCGTCCGCTCGATGAGGTAGAGCCTCGGGCGGGCCGGTCCGGCATCGACGAAGAGAAAACTGCCGTCTGACACTCCGAGGTCGAAAACCAAAGCGTGCTCGCCGAGCTGAAAGGTGCGGCGAAACGGCGAACCGAGGGCGGCCGCCCTTAGCTCTTCGCAAACGGCAGAAATGTACCGGAGTTCCACTGGGAAAGTTTAGTTCGTCGGGAGCGGCGAGCCAAAGCCGTCAGCCTTGTTTGACCAAAAGGGTCCCGGAGATGATGTCGTGGACGGCACGCTTTTCCTCATCGAAGGCGATCGTCACGAACCCGAGCCCGAGCAGTGCGAGCGAAAGCACGTAAACGGCCGAATGAACGGCGGCCTGATGAGCGGTAGGGTAAGAGTTCTGCTCCGCATCGATCAGTTCGAGCGAGAACATCCACATCCCGAGCGTCTTGCCGCGGAAAGCAAGCGAGGCCGTCAAGTAAAGGAAAAGAAATGCCGCAAAGACAGCCGCAAAGCCGATACCGAGCGAGAGGTTATAGACGGCGTTTTGACCAAAGAGTAACGGCGATAGGATGACAACCGTTCCGAAGGCACTTGCAAGCACGTCGAAAAGCCCGGCCGCAAACCTCATTCCAAAGGGCGGAATATCATCGAAGACCTCGGGCTCAGATTCATTCTGGAAGGCCCGGCTCATCTCGAGCTCGTCGGGCGAAAGCACCGCTTCCGGTTCCGGCGCGGAGGTCGTATGTTCTGCTCCGGCAATTGCCGGAACGGCCGCGATCGAATCAAAGCTCGACGAAAGCTCGGCCGGCTGCGGGATCGGCGGGAGTTTGTTCGTGTCGTACTTCTTCTTCTCGATCCTCAGCGAGGAAACCAGTTTCGGTTTTGCCGGTGCGACCGCAGGAGCCGCAGCGGGCTCAGGCTGGCGAGCAGGCATCGCCGCCGGTTTCGGTTGAACAAGATCGAAAGGATAGCTCTTCTGAACCGGAGCCTGTTGTGGTGTGGGGCGTGCGGCGATCGGCTTGCGGGCGACAGCAGCGGCACCTGCCGAACCGGACATATAGGTTTTACGCGACGCCTCAATGCGTTGCAGAGCTTTTGCCAAGGTCGGGTTTGCCGGAGAATTGCTTTCGGAAACAGCGGCGATGGGTCTCGGTTCGAGGATTGCCGGCGGCGGCATCTTTGCTATCCGTGCGTCTCCCGTGCCTTCCGATTCGGCCGGTTCGCCGCCATTCCGTTTGCGGACGGCGTTCTGCACCTGGAGCCGCCAATCCGGCAGCGTCGGAGCCTTCGGCTGAAAATCAACAAGCGTCTTGCTCGTCGGTTTCGGTGCCAGGAAGCTGGTCTTGGGTCTTGCGGTCGCAGCAGGTGACGGAACGGCCGAAGACTCTATCGGGCGTTTTGCCGGTGTCGGGTTTCCGTTCTCGCTTAGGGCGGGAGGTGCCGGGGCAACCTTCTTTTCGAGCGGTCCCGAGACTCGGCCGATCTTTGTCTCAAGTTCCTCGCGGACCGAGTCGTTGACCATTGCTCCGCAGGTAAAGCAAATCGAGAGTGTCGGTGCAAGTTCACGTTTGCAAACGGGGCACTTCATAAGGCGACTAAATCTGTTTTCGACTAGGGGCTTGCGCGGAACCGCAAAAAAATTAAATGGATGTTATCAGATAATACTTTAAGTCGTCAATACTAAAGCGCTCAAATAACACGACTTTTCGCGTTTTCCACAACTAAATGTGGAAAACCCCCTTCGAAAAGCGCTGTTAACAAGGATTTAATGGGTTCAGAGCCGCTGGCGTCCTGCAAAACCGTCCTCGATCTCATGCCACCATTCGATCTCGTCAGGTTCGCCAAGCTGCCAGCAAAGAAGGACGATCCGCCCCTCACGGACCGACGGAAAATCGATCAGGCCGCGGGAGTAATCCTTGACCTGAACGCCTATGTCGGTGATCTCCGTGGTCAGCTTGCCGATCTCATAAAGCGTTTTGACGTAGGCCGAGCCGCCGACCATTCCGCCGCCTTTGTCCGAAGCTGCGGCCGCCGCCCTCGCAAGTTCTTTGTATTGATCAAGTCCCCTGTGAAGCTCGCGGATCATTTGAAGCTTCATCCTGATCCGCGGAAGCATCTCATTTGCCTCGTCAACCGTGAAAAGCTTCATTGCTCGTCGTTGATCCGGACGAACTCCGGCACTTCATATCTGATATCGGGAGCGGTGCTTTCGTCGAGTTCGTTCGGGGAACTCGTTCGGGCCCGCCCATGCGGCCGGGAAACGTGTGCCGGAGCCTCGACCGGCCCGCGGTAGCTTACTTCGAAGTCCTCGACCGAGGAGCCGTCCTTGCGGATCAGGTCGGCGATCTCGCCGAGATCGATAAAGAAATCCGCTACGTCGATGAGCCGCGGGGCCGTATTCGAGCGAAAGCCCGCGATCTCAACGCGGCAGCCCTTGTAGGCGACGGCATTTACGGCATAGACGAAATCCTCATCGCCCGAGACGAGAACGGCGGTGTCGTAACGGCCGGCGAGGCTGAGCATATCTACTGCTATTTCCACATCAAGATTCGCTTTTCTTGTGCCGTCGTAAAATGTCTTTAATTCCTTTTGGATAACACGGAAACCATTGCGCCGCATCCAGAGCAGAAAGCCCTGCTGGCGTTCGGCACCGGCATCGACGCCGGTGTAAAAGAAGGCGCGGAGGAGCCGACCGTCGCCGAGCAGGACGCGAAGAAGCTTGTTGTAATCGATGTCTATCGTGTGAAACCTAGCCGCGTGAAATAGATTATTGCCGTCGATAAAAACGGCAACGCGTCCGCG
Organism: Acidobacteriota bacterium; assembly: GCA_019639135.1. Lineage (GTDB taxonomy): Bacteria > Acidobacteriota > Blastocatellia > Pyrinomonadales > Pyrinomonadaceae > OLB17. Next base: position 51,442 of record JAHBSL010000011.1, on the reverse strand, counting down.
ATGGCCAAATTTCCACGAGGAATTCGCAGGCGTATCAAACTGCATGTTTGCCTCCCCAGGTGGCTAAATTGTTCAGGCGGGGTTCACAGGGGAAAGTCGAGGAGATCGCGAAGCTTACGATCTGATCCTTAAAAACTGCCCATAAACAGGTTTCTTAAAAGTGTTTAACGGTAAAGCGAGGCAAAATGGCCTCAAATTCAGCAATAAACAACTACTGTGATCTTCGTGATCAACTACTTAACGTCCATGAACCGACCTTTCCACAGTTTGCTACGCCGCGCGTGCTTCGTCAAGCAAACACGGGTTCATCCGTGCTAAAATACTACGCGGCCCGAGAATTTCCGATGCAAGATCCGGTTCAGATAGATGAAAATTTCGCAGCACCTACGGGGTTCTCTCGGGAGGAGATGCTCGCTTGCCCGAAGTGCGGCAAGCCGAACGCTCCGACTCGCGGGTCATGCCTTTATTGTGCCGCCGGGATCGAGAACCCAGTTGCAAAAGGCGGATCAGGCAAGCTCGACCTTTCGTCGCCGGATGCTCACGAGGAAGGGATCAGCGTGATCATCTTACCGGGTGCGGCGGGCCAAGCGCGCTCCGCAGCGGCGGTGCTCGGCCGCAACGTTGATGAGATAGGGCAGATCGCGGCGACCGCGGTTCCATTTCCGGTCGCGAGGCTACGGACAAGGGAACTCGCAGCAGAGCTCGGCGGGCATCTGACCAGATTCGGGTTCATGTGTTCGACGCTCGCGGACTCGGAACTCGACATTAGAAACGCTCCGCGGCGAATACGCGGAATCGAGTTCACGACAGATCTCCTGCGGATGTTAGATTTCAACACAACTGCTGTCTTTGAAGCGGCGGTTGACGAGGTCCGGCTCTTGGTTGCGGGGCGTCATGCTGTCTCGCGATCGACGACGAGCGAGCACCTGAAACGCGGAAAGAACAACGCTAAGAAACCCGACGAATCGAAGGAGCAGCGAGACGAGAAAATACTCGATATTTACGTGGTGGGCGATGAGCGCGGCTTTCGAATAAGGACAAGCGGTTTCGATTTCTCATGTCTTGGTGAGGCGAAGACGATGTTCGCTAACGATAACATCGAGCTTCTTGCAGATCGGATCGCGAGGATTCGGCCGGGAATCGTTCTCGACAAAGGATACGACGACTTGCGGCACTTGCTGGACGCGGTTTGGGAGCCCGATTTCCACCGCGAAGCTCAGGGACTTCACCGAAGCGGCCTTGGCCGGCTGAGCCGGCAGGCCTCCGACGTTTTCGATAATCTGAACCAGTTCACGAAATACTCCCGGATGCGGAACAAGCTGCTATGAAAAAGTATCGCCCGGAGCCGGGAAGGGAACCGAGGCCGAGCCGCAGGGAGAACGAGAGTGCTGTCGTCTATGGAGTACTGCCGGTGACGGAACTTCTGCGCTCGGGGAAGCGGCAGGTCGCCTCGATAAAATTTACCGAAGGCGGCCGCGAGGCTCGGCTTGCCGACCTGGCCTGGCTTGCCCGCGAGAAACGCATTCCGGTCGAGATCGTCACGCGACGGGCGATGGACGCGATCGTCCCGAAAGGAGCCAACCATCAGGGCGTTATCGCGTTCGTAGAGGAGGTCAGCTATTTCACGCTCGATGACGTTCTTGACGCGGCCGAAAGGCCCGAACTCGTCGTCCTGCTTGATGGGGTGGAAGACCCGCGAAACCTCGGTGCGGTCATTCGGACGGCGGAATGTGCGGGAGCGGACGGCGTGGTCATTCCCGAACGCAGAGCAGTGGGAATGACAGAAACGGTTGCAAAATCAGCCGCCGGTGCGACGGAATTTATGAAGCTAGCGAAGGTCGGGAACCTGAACCGGGCGATAGAGGAACTGAAGCGGCGTGAGATCTGGGTCGTCGGCACTTCGGGCGAGGCGGAAAAGGATTATACCGAATGGGACTGGATGCAGCCGACGGCTTTGGTGCTCGGGGCAGAGGGCAGCGGGCTTCATCGGCTGGTTGCGGAGAACTGCGACGTTTTGGTCAGGATACCAATGTATGGAAAGATAGAGAGCCTGAACGTTTCGGTCGCGGCCGGCGTTATACTTTTCGAGGCCCGCCGACAACGCGAACTGGCTCGGCAGCTAAAGGCTGGCAACTGACCACTGAACTATGTTTTGTCCAAAATGCGGAACCAAGAACCCGGAGGACGGCAAGTTTTGCCGGAGCTGCGGTGTTGACATCGGCGTTGTTTCAAAAGCGTTGACCGGAAAGCCAAAGTCGGACGACCTCGGGCTCGGGATGGATCTTGATTCCTCACTCGGGTTTGCTTCGACGACACCGGAAGAAGAACGCAGACGGAGCGACCCGGCCGAGGTCTATGGCGATGCGGTCAAGGCGATCATCAGCGGCATCGGGTTTCTGATCGTTTCGATCGTGCTGTTTACGACCGGCGTCGCGGGCGGCAAGGCTTGGTGGTGGGCGATGCTTTTTCCGGCTTTCACGTTCCTCGGCAAAGGCATTTCGGATCTTCTCAAATCGAAGAAGATGGAGCAACGGAGAGAACTTCAGGCGAACGAAAGTGTTCCGGTTCTTAACAGTGCCCGGAGCACGAATGCAGAACTTTCGCCGGCTTCGACCGAGTTCGTCTCGCCCGAGTCGCGTTACCGAACGGGCGAACTCGTGCTGCCGAGCGTCACCGAAGACACGACGAGACATCTTGAGATGAACACTGAAGGCGAGACGATGACGCTGCCGAAGCGCGACTAGGCATTATTCATCGTCGTCCGTATAGTACGGCCCGTCGCACTTCTCGCAGTGGGGCAAAACCTGCTGGACCGTGTCGCTTGCATCGCGTGCAAGTTCGCCGCACTTAGGGCACACAGCATTGCGGTGCCAGCATTTCAGGTCGTACGCGGTAGTTCCCTCGCGTTCCGATATTTGCGTAACGGTTGTGTCCTTGCCGCATATGCCGCAGACGGCGGCACTTCCTACCTCTAAGTTTGCCATTTTCTCCTCCGGGTAGAGACTGAAACTGCTAACGGTTGATCAATGCTCTGGCGTTCCCGATATTCCCCGCCGAATCGAAAACACGAAGCACGACCGACGAAGATCCGGTTGCGGGCATCGCTGTTTCGACGACAAAGCGTTCGTTCGGTCCATCTGTAATGCCGTCCTCGGCGGCGACCGGCATCCACGGCCCGCCGTCGATGCTTGCTTCGGCCTTGACGAGATATCCTGAGCCATCTATCGCCGTAAAGATAACACGTGCCCGTCCATTCGCAACTGTCGGCTGGCCGACGATGGTGACCCGCGGCTGCGTGTTATCCACATCGAACGGTTCGCTTATTCGCTCACCTGAGAGCACTCGGGCAGCGGCGTTCTGGATCGAATCTTTCGCGACGACCTTGATGATATATCGCCCGTCGGCGAGGCTTGTCCCATCGATGGTGATGAAAGTCTCGGCGATACCCGAACGTATCTTCACAAAATCGCGGTCACGAACTTCCTTGATGTAAACGTCATAGAGAAGCGCATCGCCGTTCCGGTCCTCGGCGGTCCATTGAAAAGCGGCGGCTCCTTTTTGATAAACGCGCCGCGGCGGCGGAACCTGATTCGGAATCCCGAAGATCGCAGGGTCCATCCCAGAGGTTTCGATGTTCGGGTCGATCTGGATCGGCGGGTTCGGCGCCAGCCCAACGTTTGCCGGAAGTCCGTTGAGCGATGTTACCTCAGGAGCGATGTTAGCCGGAAGGTATGCGAGAGTCACCTCACGGAGTGCCGCAGCCGGAGTTCCCGAGCGAAGCGTTGCACGCCACTGGACGAATCTTGCCGCAGGGCTTCCGATCTGGCCCGCGGTCGTTTCACCTCGGACGGGTGCCCAAGCGGTCCACGTCTCGCCCGGCTCTTCCGTATTGCCGCTCCGGGTCTCGATAGTTACATTTCCTTCCGAACGCCACCAGATGCGGCCCCAATCGGCGGAAGAGCGGGCATCGAGCACCGGCGATTCATAGCGGCCCTCAGCGACCGCATCCGGCCCGAACCGATAAAGAACGCCCTGATTGCTGCCGCCGGCGATCACAGTATTGCCGGCTTGAAGCAACGTGCTGACCTGTCCGGCGCCTGTCTGAACGGTGAGCTGCTCGTTAGCTGAATCCGAGATCGTGTAGATGCGGCCCTTGTCGGAAGTGCCGAGATGGACACCTCCGCCGCCCGCGATCGGCAATAGCGAAAAACCGACCACCGTGCCGGACGACCAGATGATCTCGTTCGCCCCCGAAGGTGCTATCCGATAAACGGCGGACTTTGCCGCAGAAAGATCATAACGGCTCTTCTCGGGCGCAGGCTGAGCAGTGGGCGAAGCCTTATCGACCGTGACAGTCCGAGGCTCCGGTGTCGGCGATGCAGCCGGTGCTGCGGTCGAGACCGATTCGCTGATCGCGAGTGCATAGATCGAGCCGTCACGCCCGACAGCGACCGAGTGGACCTCACGCAGCGGCGAATCGAGTAAGGCAAAAGCACGCCCGCTTTGGTCGATTCGAAGAACAAGCCCGTTGGAATCCGTCCCGGCGATCAGGTTGCCTTGGGCGTCCGCCGCAAGAGAGATGATGTGCAGTTCGCTCGAATCATAGAAAAGCGAGGCGGCCGCCGTGGCTCGAGCCGAGCGAACACGAAAGATCTTGCCGTTCTCGCCGGTCGCAACCGCGAGGCTCCCGTCGTTCATCACCGACAGCGACCAAATGTATTTCTCGTTCGGCTCAAAAAAGACCTCGGCATTTCCGGCGGCGTTGATCCGGTAAACCTTTCCATCGGGCGAGGTCGCGGCAAAGACCTCGCCGCCGCGGCCAATGGCAATGGCGGTCACGTTCTGCTCACCGAGATCGGCAAAGAGCGAACCCGCACCGGCTGGCGTTACGCGAAAGATGCGGCCCTCGCCGCCAGAGCCGACGTACACATTGCCCGCGGCATCTGCGGCAGTTGACCAGATGTATGGCTGGCCGGTATTGAACGCTTCGGTCAACCGCGGAGCAAGCGTAAGCTCACCGTTCGGGCCGACCGAGACGCCGTTCGGGTCGCCTTTGAGCACGTCGGCACGTGAGTTAACGGACCAAAGCGTCGGCGCATTTGCCGAAGAAACAGAAATGAAAAGGAACGTTGCCGCAAGAGCGAAGCAAAGGTTTTTGATCATCAGGGTGGTGTTAAAGAAGCGAAAATTCGAATTGCTCCAAGTATAAGCAAATCGGGGAGATAAGTCACAGGAATTCTCAACCTGCGGTCAGGCGGCGTCTTTCGCTTTGGGCGCATTTGGCTTTGCGGCGAGCTTTTCGAGGAACTTTACGGCCTCTTCGCCCTCCATGAACATCAGCGCGTCGCGGAGTTCGTTGGCGTCGCCGGTGATCAGCCGGGCACTTCGTTCGCGTGTCAGATATGCCCAGAACCAGCCCATCAATACGAACAAACGGTTGCGGAAACCGATCAGGAAAACCACGTGGAGAAAGAGCCACATAAGCCAGGCGATGAAGCCTCGGAACTTCATACCGAAGACCTGTGCGATCGCCCGGCTGCGGCCGATGGTCGCCATCGAGCCTTTATCGACGTAAACGAAATTCTTTCGTGGTTTGCCTTTTATTTCGGCGAGGATGTTCTTTGCCGTCAGCCGCCCCATCTGCATTGCGGCGGGACTGACGCCCGGAACGGGATCGCCGTTCTCCTGCAGTAAATGGACCATATCCCCGATGACGAAAATGTTCCGGTGGCCCGGGATCGAGAGATCGGATTTGACCTTGACGCGCCCGGCACGGTCGGTTTCGACGCCAAGCCTTGCCCCGAGCGGCGATGCAGCGACACCGGTCGCCCAGAGAACGACATCGCACTCGAACCAATCTTCACCGACCTTCAGCTTTCCGGGCTCGATCTCGGTAACGAAGCTGCTTAGCCGGACCTCGACGCCGAGCTCTTCCAATTGCTGCTTGGCGCTCTCGGAAAGATCGCTCGCAAAAGTGCCGAGCACGCGGTCCGAGCCTTCGAACAAAACGACCCGTGCCTTCGATGTATCGATCGCTTTGAAGTCCTTGTTCAGCGCTTGCCGGGCAATGCCGGCGATGGCACCGGCGAGTTCGACACCGGTCGGCCCGGCCCCGACAACGGCAAAAGTGAGTTCGTCTTGTATGCCGGAAAGGGCGGCCTTTCGCTCGGCAAGCTCAAATGCAAGCAGCACGCGCCGTCGGATCTCGACCGCGTCCTCGAGCGTCTTCAATCCCGGAGCCCAGGTCTCCCATTCATCGCGGCCGAAATAGGCGTGGCGGGCTCCGGCGGCGACGATCAAATAGTCGAACGGAACCTCTGTCCCGTCATCGAGCCTGACGGCGTTATTCTCTTTATCGAAGTCAACAGCTTCACCGAGGATCACCTCGATGTTCTTTGCGTGGTGAAGAATTCGCCGAATGGGCGAGGCGATCTCGCCGGGCGATAGCACGGCGGTCGCCACCTGATAAAGCAGCGGCTGGAAGACGTGGTGATTCTTGCGGTCGATCAGCGTTACATCGACCGGCGTGTTAGCCAAAGACTTCGCCGCCCAAAGCCCGCCGAACCCGCCGCCGATTATTACAATTTTGGGAAGATGTTTCACCGTCGATACCAGCATATCTCATTGTCCAAATTTATACGCGAAGATTCAGACGAAAAAAACATGGAGATTCGGTCATAAATACGATATCATGAAAATTCGGGTGTTAGTCCTGAGTTTTCACGTAATGAAACGAAAAGCCTTTGAAAAGAAGATTCACGAAGCGTTTCAAGTAACTCCGGCTGTGGCGATCCTTGGCCCAAGACAGTGCGGAAAGACCACGCTGGCCGGCATCTTTGGCGACCAGACAGATCAAGAAGTTCATCGATTCGACCTAGAAGATCCTGTTGATCTTGCCCGTTTGGAGAACCCGCTCCTGACGCTCGAGAAGTTGAGCGGCTTGATCGTTATTGACGAGATACAACGGATACCGGATTTTTTTCCTGTTCTTAGAGTTCTTATTGACAGAAAATTGCCTCAGAAGTACCTAATTCTCGGGAGCGCTTCGGGTGAACTTGTTCGTCAATCGTCCGAATCGCTAGCTGGCCGACTTAGCTACATCGAACTAACGCCTTTCGATCTTTCTGAGGTTGGCGTAGAAAACTCGGAAAAGCACCTTATTCGCGGCGGCTTCCCGCTGTCATACCTGGCTGATGATGACAAGCTAAGTTACATGTGGCGGGAGAGTTATATTCGAACGTTTCTTGAACGTGACATCCCTGCACTCGGCATCCGAGTTTCTGCGCTGCAACTGCGGCGGTTCTGGATGATGCTGGCACATTTTCACGGTCAGATCGTGAATTTTTCTGATCTTGGCAGGTCGCTCGACATAAACGACACCACAGCGCGGAACTACCTTGATATTCTAACCGGCACTTTAATGATCCGCGAGCTTCCGCCATGGTTTGAGAACATCGGAAAGCGGCAGGTGAAACGTCCAAAGATCTATTTTCGCGATAGTGGGATCTTTCATTCACTTCTCGGAATCCGAACCATCAATGACCTCGAAAGCAACCCGAAACTAGGAGCTTCTTGGGAAGGATATGCTCTTGAGGAGACGATTCGTAGTCTTGAAGCGCGCCCCGAAGAATGCTTCTTCTGGGGCGTTCATTCGCAGGCCGAACTGGATCTTCTGGTGGTGAAAGACGGAAAGAAGCTGGGATTCGAATTCAAATACAGCGATGCACCGACTATTTCGGAGTCAATGAAAAAGAGCAGCGAAATGCTGTCTCTTGACAGTTTGACTGTTGTCTATCCGGGTAACCGCGAGTATGAGATAGCGGAAAATATCCTGGTGAGACCTCTAGCTAATATCGTAAAGGCTAGTTGAGCAAGAGTACTGGTTAACATTCGGTGAGCACCGTCTCTTAGAATACCGCACCCACCGACGATAATGATCGCTTTTCGCTGCTCATCTGCTCGAACCCGTTTCGAATCTGTAACGTGCAAACGATACGCGGGCTTCGCTCAGAAAGGCTTATTCTTAGGGCAATTCCGCCGCCCAAGGGGTATCGGTGCCCAACAATAGTATACGGTTCTCAACGTGCCAGTCCCGTTTACAGTGTATGCATTGTTTTGCCTCGGAGGTCCTTAGCGGTTTCGCGCAGTATGGACACGGATAACCAAAAATTGGTTCGGGAACTCCCCGGTGTTGTATCCAAAGTTTTGCCCAATCGATTGGGCAAGATGCGAAATATTTCAGTTCCAGCGTCGCTTGAGCGCTACGCCCCGTATCGATCAGATGCCGCACACGGTTCATTTCGGATTTGGTGACGTCGGCAAATTGAGGAATGAAAACATTGCACTTTTTACACCAAAGTCCCTTTGTCGGGGCGGTTCCGACTATCTTACTTAATTCCTCTTTTGAATATGTATCATTCAAAGTTCTAGGTTCCTACGTACTTCGAATAGACCGATCGGGCTTTAGAAACATCATCGGTGCCTTTGATTATCGCACGGCCGTCGCGGAAGACGGTGATCTCCTGTTCTTCGATGCCGAACCGAAGCAAATACTCGTTTTGCTTCACATCGCCGAGGGCCGAAAGCCGGGCGGCGAGGGCCGGAAGGTCGATCTCCGTTGGTCGCGGCGGGGCGATCTGGACGGCGTCGCGGCCGCACAGGACGGCGGCAAATTCCTGTGCTTCCGCGTCGAGAAATTCGAATTTGCGACCGATGCAGCAGATACAATCCTCGCTCGGGCCCGCGAGCTTTATCTTTCGCCAATCGTTAGCCCAGACGTCAATTTGGACAAGCGAGCGATGGAGCGACGCGGTGTCGCCGACGAGTAGCTTGATCGCCTCGGCCACTTGTATGGCGGAAATGCTGGCGATGATCGGCATGATCACTCCGGCTGTGTCGCAAGTCGGGGCACTGCCCGCATCCGGCATTTCCTCAAAGATGCAGCGGAGACACGGCGTTTCGCCCGGGCGGATGGTCATCGTCGTCCCGTAGCTCGAAACGGCGGCACCGTAGATCCACGGCTTTGCGTGTTTTACGCAAGCATCGTTGACGAGATAGCGAACCTGAAAATTGTCTGTGCCGTCGAGGATGATGTCGCAGCCGGCAATCAAGGATTCGACGTTGGAGTTGTTGACGTCCGCGACGATCGCCTCGACATCGATCTCAGAATTGATCTTTGAGATGCGTTTTTTGGCGGCGATCGCCTTCGGTAGGCGGTCCGCGGCGTCGGATTCGCTGAAGAGAGTTTGGCGTTGAAGGTTGGTGAATTCGACGAAATCACGATCAACTATCCGCAATTTTCCAACGCCTGCTCGCGAGAGCATCTCCGCATGCGCGGCTCCGAGAGCACCGCAGCCGACGACGAGCACACGCGAAGCGTGCAGCCGCTCCTGACCCTCGCGGCCGATCTCGCGAAACAATATTTGACGGCTGTAGCGTTCGTTCATCTATAGGTCGAAGAGCCGGCTGACGATCTTGCCGAACCGTGAGTTCTCAAGCTCGTCATCGTATTTCGCCACGCCCGCCCGGCGTTCGATCATGGCCATTCGCCGCTGGTCGTCGCGGAGTTTACGTCGTTCGTCTTCGAGAGCGATCTTCTCTTTTTCACGCTGTCGCGAGAGCCCGCCTTTGTTGATAAAGGCGATGATCTTCGGCAGTTCGTCGGCATCGAACCAAACGCCGTGCTGCTTGCAGATGTCGATGATGACGCCGGACGAACGGGCGAAGTTGCTGCGGTTCATCAGCTCGCCGCAGTCGGGGCAAGGAACGTATGAGATGGTCGCCGGGTGCGCGTGCGGGTGGGCGTCGCTCCCGATGAAGCCGAGCACCGAGGCTTGCTGTTCGCTGTTTGAACAAAGTTCTTCGAACGTCTCTGTTGCCGACCAGAATCCGCCGCAGCGGCCGCACTCGCGGATCCGAACCCCGTCGATCTCAAGCAACTGAAGCGGCCTCCGGCACCGCGGGCAATCGCAGTCCGCTTTTTCTTCGATGACAACGACAGCGGATGCCTTTCTGCCGCAATTTGAGCAGAACTTTGCTCCGAGAAACATCAGCCCGAGACAGCCCGGACAGCCGACCGTTTTCAGCCGCGAGCGGCAAAATTCGCACGCCGAACGGTCGCTCATCACGGCACCGCCGCAGTTCGGGCAGTTGAGTGAAACGGGTTTTGTTTGTTGGGTCATTTTTCTAACTGCTTCGTTGCCGCCGCAAGCATTACTCCAGCTTCCGCTTCATATCCGGTCCAGATCTTGAACTGAGCTGCTGCTTGACGGATCAGCATCTCAAGGCCGTCGAGTGTTTCGCAGCCTGCCTCGCTTGCTTCACGGAGAAGCCGCGTCTCACGAGGATTATACGTCAGGTCGTACACGAGATTTATGCCGTGGAGAAATTCGGCTGCGAGAGGCGTTTCGCTCTCATGCTCGCCGCGGGTTCCAATCGGGGTTGTATTGACAAGAATGTCGGGACGTTCGAGGGCTTCGAGTGGCAGCAACTTAGCTCCGAATTCCTCGGCTAGCGGTTTCGCTTTTGTCGTGTTGCGGGCGAGCACGGTGACATTCGCACCTTCACGCCGGAGAGCATAAACGCATGCCCGTGCCGCACCGCCGGCTCCGATCAAGGCCACGTTTGCACCATTTAGCGAACCAAAACGCTCCCTGAGTGGGGAAATGAAGCCTTCGGCGTCTGTATTCGTACCTCGCCATTTGCCGGAATCGAGAAAAACGGTATTGACCGCCCCGATGGCCTCGGCCGTTTCGTCTATTGAGTCGAGAACGTCGATGACGGCACGCTTGTGCGGATTGGTGACGGCAAAGCCGCGGAAATTCAGATCGATCTCACGCGAACGCTCGCGGACCATCCGGCGGAAGAACTCCCCAATGTCGGCGACCTGCAATGGCACGAAAACGGCGTCGATGCCTGCACGGCCGATCGCCGCATTCTGAATATACGGCGACATCGAATAGCTCGTATCGCCAGCGATCAAGCCAAATACTTTGCTTTCAGGCGTCAGCTCCTTCGCCCGGTAAACAATGATAAGGTCGGCGGCCGTGATCTGTCCCGGAGCCGTTCCGCCCGCCGCGTCAAGCGAGGCATATGCGAGCGGCGAGCCGTGGGCAAGTCCGAGGATTCGAGTCCATTTGCCGGCCTCACCCATCGCGATCGGGACAAGTTGCTTGTGTTCCGTTCGGGCTCGTTCAAGCAGTTTCCAAAGCAGGATCGCGTCGGTTATCCGGTCTGCCTGAACGGCGATCTTTACAATATCCGCACCGGTCGCGGAAAGACGTTCGTAAATGGTTTCGAGGTTCGACGGCGTCCCCGAGAAGTCGTGGAAGGAGACGATGCGGTTGTCCCAACGCCGGGAGAACGAATCTTCGATCCGATCTTCTTCGAGGTCAACTCCCCAGAATCCCGTTTCGTTTCCCACATTCCAAAACTCGATCCGTTCATCGTCAGTGATCTCCCGGAAGCCGCCTTCTTTCTTTGGCCGGAAGGTTGCGAGGATATCGGCCTTGGCAACAAGGGCAACGGCAATGCATTCATCAAGCTGTTCCGGTGCAGCACAATCGAAGCGGACCTCGATGATGTCCGCGAGCGGTGTGGCCCGCTCGATCTTTTCGGCGAGTTCCGCCCCCGACTTTGAACAGAGCGAGATGCAGATCTTTCGTTGATACACCGGAGCGTTGCTCATTTAGCTTCGTCGCGTGGATGGTCGGTCGATGGGAGATTAACGACGAAGCTAAGCGTCGCGATCAGGCAGGCGATTACCACGAAGGCACCGGTCGCGACGATCGCGGTTTGCCCGCTTTGCTTTACGGAGATCGCCGTTACGGCCCAGGCGATCGCCAACGGGTAAATATAGTTGCGAAGCGTTACACGGAAAAGGATGCCGAAAGTGCCGGCCGCGAGGATCAATGCGACGGCGAAGAGCGTCCCGGTTTCGACATTTCGGCTCGCCAGCAGGATCGCAAGATTGACGAGCGTTGCCGCCGTCACCCAACCGAAGTAGAGGCCGAAGGGGGCTTTGGTGAGCCAGAAGTCCCGCGTCGTCGAAACGTCCTTCAACTTTCGGTTGATCAGGAATAACGTAAAGGCGATCCCGGCGATCAGCCCGAGGCATACGGCGATGTAATCGTGGTGCCAAAAATAGATCCAGCCGCAATTGAGCAAACACGTGACGACATAAAGCCATCGAATGGAACGTGCCTGCGGGCCGGCGTTCGAACTGAGTTGATAGACGCTGTAGGCGATCAATCCGAGATAGATCAGACTCCAGATCGAAAATGCATAGCCGGCCGGTGTAACGGCGGTTGGATATTTTGCCGATATCTCGGCCGGGGTCACGCCTCCGACCATTCCCGCTGCGGCGAGCCAATTGAATCCGATCGTTAGTAAAGTTGCGGCTGCGACGGCTATGCCCGCCAATGCGCCGCCCGAGCCGGTTTTTTCAGTCATTTTGATCTACCTCGCGGGGCCATCGCGGCGCATAACCATTGCAAAATCCACGATTTCGTATAAAAATCTCCGATAACGTAAAGTATTGTAAAGCCTGAATCCGCCCCGGAGCAAAAGAAACCAACCATTTGATTGAGAAGGGCGTCGAAAGAGGGTCTATGGCACCGGGATTGCCTATAAAGACAGCGGCGAGAGCGATTCTTCCCCGTTCGAAGCCGGTTTTACCAAGAGTGAGGAAGAATAGATAGATGAAGGCACTTAAGAACATTTTAATGGGTTTTGCGATCGTGGCGGTGATGTCGTTCACCGTTTCGGCGCAAAAAAAGGATGACAAGAAGGACCCGCCGCCGAAACCGAAACCGCCGGTCGTCCGGCCGGAGGGCGAAAAGCGTCCGCCGCCGAAGGACGATAAGCCCAAGAAGCCCGAGTACAGCCTGGGCTTTGTTGCGGCAAGGATCGAAGGCGAGATCAATTAGCGATCACAATTTAATAAAGCAAAAGGCAGCTCTTCCGCAGGCTGCCTTTCTTCTTTGCGTTATTGGTGCCGACTAGAAGATTTGAACTTCTGACCCCACGCGTGTGAAGCGTGTGCTCTACCACTGAGCTAAGTCGGCAAACAAGTTTAGATCGCCGGATCGTCGGCCTTAGCGGGCCGATTCTCGTCTGTCGCTTTGATCGTGCTTAGAGACGAATCCGTGTAAAAGTGCCTGGTCCCGGTTCTTGTCACGCCCTCGGCGACCTGCGGATCGGCATTGATCGAGTAGAATCCCGGGCGTGCATCGCTCGGCTCTTCGACCGTCATCGTAAATACGTAGCCATTGACAACCGGCCGTTCACCGGAAAACTGTTCGTCGAGCCCTGATACCCGGATGAGATCATCGAATGTACCGAATTTGCCTTTGTTCCTTGAGGCGTATTGGGCTTGATAGGTGCGAATGCGATCGATCGTTCCGGTCGCGGCCGCTTCATTACCGGAGCGGATCATCGCACTCCAGGCGAGGGCACCGACGCCGATGATGAGGCCGATGATCGCCATAACGATCATCAACTCGATGAGGTTAAAACCCTGCTGGCCTCTGCTGTTCTTTCTTGCGGACATCATATTTCGCTAAAACTCCATCAAACCCAACACGAAAAACGAACGGAAATGTTCCAAAAGTTTAGATGTTTTGGATGCACATTTGCAAATCAGGGGTGTCCGCGGGCTTCCTGCACCTGTAGAGTAAACTGCAAGGACAAAAATATCTGATGCAACAAATGGCCGAGATTTAGTAAGATAGAATTGCGGAAAGTATTCCTTCCAAATGGAGAACCGCCACTTAATGCGAGATACAGCAGTAATCGAGACAATGCCTCCGGCCGGTGGGCCGGTTGGAGCACCTGATCATTTTGCCTTGATCGGTCGCGTCCGGGCTTCGGTCGAATCGGTCATTCGCGGCAAGCAGGACGTAGTCCGGCTGGCGGTCGTGACGCTCATCGCCCGTGGGCATTTGCTGATCGAGGACGTTCCCGGCATCGGCAAAACGACGCTCGCCAACGCCCTTGCGCGTTCGCTTGAGCTGACCTCGCACCGCATCCAGTTCACATCGGACCTTTTGCCGGCGGACATCGTCGGGCTCTCGATCTTCGATCAGGGGGCAGGCGAATTCCAGTGGAGGCCGGGGCCGATCTTTTCGAACATCGTCCTCGCCGATGAGATAAACCGGGCGACGCCAAAGTCGCAATCGGCCCTGCTCGAGGCGATGGCCGAGGAACAGGTCACCGTGGACGGCACAACGCGACGGCTGCCCGAGCCCTTTATGGTAATCGCGACGCAAAACCCGGTCGAGCACCATGGCACATATCCGCTGCCTGAGTCGCAGCTTGACCGCTTTATGCTTCGGATCCAGATGGGCTATCCGGGCAAGGAGGATGAGCGGGCGATGCTCCACGACCGCGAGGTCCGTGACCCGATCGAAAGCATCGAGCCGCAGGCTTCTTATGCGGATGTTATCAGGCTGCAGGACATTGCCCGGCGCGTCCGCGTTGACGAAGCTCTGATCGAATATTTATTGCAGATCGTTGAGGCGACACGCCGGTCTGAGTCGCTCGAACTCGGCGTCAGCCCGCGTGGCTCGCTCGCACTTTTCCGAGCGGCACAGGCGAACGCCTTGGTCGATGGACGCGATTACTGCATCGCCGATGACATCAAGGACCTCGTTCTGCCGTGCTACGCCCATCGCATCGTGATCAGCTCGCGAGCCTCGGGCCTCAGGAACCGCATTCGCGAAGCCGAAGCGATCCTGAACGATATTCTTACGAAGATCGCCGTCCCGATCTAGGGCGGCCGGGCCTCAAGTTTTGTCCAAGCTCCGAAAGATCCGTGAACTCTTCAGCGTCCGCGACCTCCGCAACGCGCTCGTCGGGCTCGGTGTCGTCATTGCCGGCATCGGGCTGGCGGTGCTTACGGTCTTTGCACACCGCTCGGGCGAGCGGACGCTGGCCATTGCGGCGGCCGTGCTTTCGCTCGGCTTTGTGCTGCTGATCCTCATCTTCGTCGTTCCGCCGCTCGCAAGGAATGCAAGCCGCGAAGCGTCGCAGATGAACCTGCCGTTCGAGTTTACGCTCGGAGGAGCGATCATGCTCGGGCTCCTTACGATTGTCGGCTTTTCGGCTTGGAACACGGGCAACAACCTTCTTTTCCTTGTGCTCTCTATCCTCGTCGGGGCAATGATCGCCGGCTTCGCGGCCGGTGCAATGAACATAAAAAAACTCGATGTCCGAATGCGGTTTCCGGAGACGATCTTTGCCGGCGAGGAAACGCCGATCCTTGTCGGCCTTACGAACCGGAAGCGGCTTTTCCCGGCGTTTTCGATCGTCGCCGAGGTTCGCGGCCGCGACCGCGAAAGGTCGATTGCGGAAAAAGAACTTGGCGGCCTTGTGCCAGCCTTTATAATGCGGCGGCTTGCCAAGCCGCCGGTCATCCGCCGAATTCTCGACTATTTTCCTTACGTTGCCCGCGGAGAGACAGAAGAAAGCCGCTCGTTCCACATTTTTCCCTATCGGGGAAAACTTGTGATCAGCGATTTCGAGATCGCGACCAAGTTCCCGTTCGCCTTCTTTCGACATCGGAGTCGGCTTTCGGCAAAGGAGACGGAATTGGTCGTCTTTCCGCAGCTTTCCGAACACGACGACCTGCCGAATGTTATCTCGGCCGTTGCCGGACGACGGCCGCTGATGAAGCGCGGAGCGGGCTACGACCTGCTTTCGCTCCGGGCATATCAACCGACCGACGACCCGCGGCAGATCGATTGGAAAGCGACGGCCCGTTCGCGTGGCGTCATCGTCCGCGAGACGGCCGCCGACGAGAGCTTGCGAGTGCAGATCTTTTTTGATCCTCGCTTTCCGGCGGCGGAGGAGAAGCGGCTGACGCTCCGCGAGATCGTTGACATCGAGCGAGACGGCAAACCGAACATCAATGAGCGGTTCGAGGCGGGCATCAGCCGAGCGGCCGCGGTCGCGAACCGGCTGATCGAGGCCGATGCCGAGATCCGGCTGGTCATCGGCGACGAGGTCGGCGATTTCGGTTCGGGGCTTCGGCATCTCCACGACTGCCTGAAACGGCTGGCATATGCCGAGCCGGTTTATTCGGACGATCTTCGGCCCATCGAAACGGCCCAGATCAACGACGACGACGGCTTCGAGGCCGGTGCCGATACGACCGTTCTGCTGTCTGCCGCGGAACTTTCGCCAAAAGAAGATGAGCTTTTGAGCGAGGTCGTTGCTATCAAATATTGAACCGAACCTTGTCACAAACACGCGTTCAATGGTGTATTGTCTTGTGACGGGCATTTAATGAATGCTTAGTAATGATCAAGGCGACGGAAATATTCGTGGACTCGATGTCCGAGCAAGCAGCGGCCGCAGCAGCGAGAGAGACGATAGGTTTCGAGGAGGTATTTTCGCTCCACCATCGGACCGTTTATCGAGCCGCGCGTTCGGTCGTCCGCGATGCGGCCCTGGCCGAGGACGTAACACAAGAGGTCTTTCTCAAGTATTATCATCATCGGGATTCGATAACGGATGAAGACATGCTCAGGCCATGGCTGATCCGGGTGGCTCTTAACATTGCGAAGAACACTGTCCGCGGAAAGGTTAGGGCGAACACGAGGGACGAAAATTACGTCAAACGATCAGCGGAGAACGATGTGTTTTCGGTCGAGTCGGAATACGAGCAAAAGACCGAGGTCGGAGAGATTCAGAAGGCACTTGGCAAGATCCGCGAGCCGCTGAGAAGTTGCCTTTTGCTGAAGCAGCAGGGGCTTTCGTATAGAGAGATCGCCAATGCGCTCGAGATAAAGGAAACAAGCATCGGAACTTATGTTGCACGGGCCCGTCAGGAGTTTTTGAGATTTTACGGAAAGAAAGGCGGGGAACAGTTATGAGCAGGAATTGTTTAGACATCGGGACGATACAAGCGTTCCTTGACGGAGAAACGAGGGGCGAGGAAACGGATGCCATCTCGGGCCACATCTCCACCTGCGATGCCTGCGCAATGATGCTCGCCGATGCGGAAGAGGAAATGTCGTTCGTCATGGCCGCGGTCGAGAGCGACGTGAACACGCTCGTGCCGACACAGCGGCTTTGGTCGCGGATCAATGATGCGATCGACGAAGAACGGACGAAGGTGTCCTTCTGGCATCGGGTCTATGCCGGGCTGACGTCGCTGATGGCCGGCCCTTCGCTGGCTACCGCAGCGGTTGTGCTCGTGCTTTTCGGTTTCTTTGCTTTTATCTTTACACCCGGCGGCGGGCTTGATGCTCCGGCGAATCAGGTCGTTGCGGTTCCGCAGCAGACGGCCGCACCGGTCAATTTGCCTTCGCAGGCTGTCACGGCTCCTCAGAATACTATGCCGGCGACACCGGATATTGCCATTACTCAACAGGAAGCAATGCCGCCTGCAACGACCCAACCGAAGGCCGAACCTGCACGTGCGATACAGGCATCGTATCGTCCGGAACGGGCCGCTCGTCCGTCGGGCGGCGACTTCCGGCCGGTAAATGCACTTTACGTTCCCGGCGAGGACAGCTACCTGAACACCATCGAGACCTTGAAGGCCTCGTACGATTCTCAAAAGGACCGTGTGCTTTCGCCTTCGTCGCGAGTAGCATTTGAACGCGACCTTGCTGTGGTCGAGAATTCGATCAAGAAAATGCGTGAGGTGGTCCGGAAGAATCCGAACAATCAGGCGGCCCGCCAGGTGCTCTATTCTTCGTATCAGGACAAGATAGACCTGCTTAATTCAGTCGGGCAGAAGGAGGAACTGCTTGCCTCGCTGCAATAAAGGCGGTTTAAGATAATGCGGTTTTTCTTTTCAGGTTCATTATTGGCAACGGTGCTTCTATTTGGGGCCGGGGCAGGTTATGCACAGACGCCGCCCGAGCCGCGGACGCCGCCCGTTCCTCCAACGCCGCGTGTGGCTCAGACGGCTCCTTCGTTTCCGGGGCAGATCTCAGACACCGAACTTCGCGTGGTCGCCGATCAGAACGTAAATCTCAAATTTTGTATCTCCGAAGGAACGCTCAAGATAAACGGCTGGGATCGCAACGAAGTACGCATCTTTGCCCGTTCGGGCCGCAAGTTCGGCATTCGGGTGCTGGAGCGTTCGCCTGATTCCGGTAACGCCTCCTGGATCTGGGCAACCCCGACCGCCATCGAAGGCCAAACGGCGGCAAACCGCGGCGAATGCCTTTCCGGCGAGACTATTGAGATGGACGTGCCGCACGGTGCGACGCTGAATTTTCAAGGCCGATCGGCGACCACTTCGGTCGATTCGGTCCACAAGGTCAGCCTCAAGATCGTTGAGGGCAATATCTCGCTGCGAAATATCACCGGCGGCATTTCGGCAACGGCACTGCAGGGCGACCTAATCGTCAGCAACTCATCGGGCAACGTTTCGCTCGACAGCACGACCGGCAACATCATCGCCTACGGCGTAAAGCCGCTCGAGACGAGCGACCTGCTTAAGGTGAAGACGAATTCGGGTTCGATAATGCTTCAGCGCGTCGGGCACCGACAGATCGAGGCAAACTCGATCACGGGCGCATTGCAGTTCGAAGGCGGCTTTCTCGCGGGTGGAATTTATAACTTCAAGACCTCTAACGGGGCGATCCGGATGCTCGTGCCGGAGAATGGCAACTGCACCGTCTCGGCGGCTTACGGATTCGGCAGCTTCAATGCGGCGATCCCGGTCGAGACCGTGACCGAGAACATCACGCCCGGCGGCAAGAATGTCGTTGCCCGTATCGGCACCGGCGAACTCTGCAACGTATCGCTTACAACAAGCAACGGACGCATTCAGATCGCTCGGCTCGAACCGAAAAACTAGAACTCGCCAAGATTCTTCCCGATCCTTTTCTCAAAAAGCTCAGCAAGCGAAGGGGCACCCTCGCTGCCTTCGTCGCGTGCGACGCGCTCGACCCGCCACATCGGGATGAAGTAATCGCTCATTGGCAGATATTGTTCGCCCTCGGCGATCGAGCGGATCCAATCGTCGAAATAGCTTAGCTCGATCGCCCGCAGCGAAATGCCTGCCGCCGAAATTTCGTCGAGGATGCCAAACAACTTTTCTCTCGGCGTGTGCAAGACCGCAATGACTGCTTCTCCGGGTGATATTTTCATAGAGACATTTTTGAAGTTCTCACGATCATTTGAAAGCAGATCCTGCGGATGGTACGGAAAAGGCCGGATCTGAATCCGTTAGAATCCGAAACATCCGCCCGATCCGCGTTCGAAAAGTAATGCTCGGCTCCGGTTCGTATTCGACCGGACCGTGTTATTACCGACCGGACGACTAGAGCTTACTATGATATTCACCGTGTTTTCGAATTCGCCACGGATTCGCGTAGAATCGAAAGACCGGCGAGAAACGACATTCGGCACCTGAACGTACGGGCCAATGTTCGACTAACTGATGCATATAAAGCGGATACAACTCGAAAACATCAAGTCGCACCGCGAAGCCACGTTCGATTTCGAGCGCGGGACGACCGCCATTTCCGGCGAGAACGGTGCCGGAAAGACGACGCTGATCGAGGCCGCGGCATGGGTCCTTTTCGATGTTCTTGATTACAAAAAGGACGACTTTGTCAGTCGCGGAGCGAAGAAAGGCAATGCCCGCGTTACCATCGAAAGCGGGCTCGATGAGCGCGAGTATGTGATCTATCGCGACACCGGAACGGGCTATTATGTCTATGATCCTCAGCTTGAAACCCGCATCGCCGAAAAGAAAGAGGACGTCAGCAGATTCCTGAGAAAGCACTTGGCCGTGGAACCCGGAACGGACCTTGAGATGCTTTACAAGCACGCGATAGGGGTTCCGCAAGGGACATTTACTGCGATCTTCCTCGCGACCGCCGCGGAGCGAAAGCGGACATTCGACGTCCTGCTCAAGGTCGAGGAATACCGCCGTGGGGCGGAGGAACTTATCAAGACGCAACGGTTTGTCGAGTCACGCATTGGAGAGATCAACAGCAAGGCCTCGCGGTTCGAGGGCGAGCTTGCCCGGGCCGAGGCGGTTGCCGAAGAACTAGCGGCAACGGAGGCCTTGCTAGGCGAACTGAAACATCAGATCGACGATCTGCGGCGAAAGGAAGAGGGCGTGAAGAAGCGTGTTGCCGAGTTCGAAGAGGCGAAGAACCGCTACGAAAAGGCGGCGAAGGAACAAGAGACAGCCGAAACAGAACGAAGCAGGGCCGAACTGATCCTTAAACAGGCCGAAGCCGAGTTTGAACGAGCTCGCGAATCGGCGGCAAGATTGGATGACGTCCGCGAAGACTCAGCAAAGCACACCGCGGCGCTTAAACGGCTGGCCGAGCTTGAACGCGCACGCGGCATTCGCGATGGGCTAATGGCGCAACTCGCAAAGGTCGAGGCCGCCGAAGCCTCGATCAGGATCGAGGAACGCCACACGCGGGCGGAGATAGAGTCGATAGAGAACGCACACCGCGAGCTTTCCGAACTAAGGCCAAAGGCGGAGGAGCAGAGCGGCTTCGAGAAGGAGCTTGCCGCCGCCCGCGAGGAACTCTCGGGACTGCGGGCAATTTCAAAACAAGTCGAGGCTGCCGAGGAGAGGCTCCGTCGTTTGCGGGACTCGTTCACGAATGCAAAGAACGAACTCGATAAGGCTCGTGCCGAGGCTGCGGGTGCCGAGAACGCCGCCGCACTTGAGGCACGCGATGCGGAGATCACGGCCGAGCTCGCCCGGCTCAATGCCGAACTCGAACGCGACGAGAAGTTTCAGGCGGAGATAAAGAATGGCCTGTGCCCTATCCTGAGCGAAAAGTGCTTGAACCTAAAGCCGGGGCAGACGCTCGACGGCTTTCTAGTCGATCAGTTTGCCGAGCTTCGAAGCTCGATGGACCGCCTCAGCCGCGAGCGGACGGAGCTTCGGGCGGGCCTTACAAAGGCAAAGGCGGCCGAGCGCTTTGCCGTCCAGGTGCCGACGCTCGAACGGCGTTTCGAGGAGGTCAAGGAAGAAGGCGTTCGGCTTCGCGGTGAGCACGACGAGCTAAAGTCGAAGCTTGAGCAACTTCCTGCTGCGGAGGCAAAGGTGATCGAGATCGAAGCCAGGCTCGATCAGCTTAGCGACCCGCGTTCGCGCATCCGGCCGCTTGAGGCGTTGCTCGCCCGCGAGGCGGAAGTGCGGGCGAGGATCACCGAGATCGAGAAAAACACTGAACGGCTGGAAAGCGAGAGGAAACTTCTCGTCGAGCAGCTCGACGACTTTCTAAAGCTCGATGATGATCTCAAGTCCGTTGCGGCCGAACGCGATGCGACCGGAGATGCTTATCGGACGTTCATTACATTCGAACAGGCGGCGAAGGACCTGCCGCGGCTCGAAAGCGTATTTCGCGATGCGACAGTAGAACTGGAAAAAATCGCCGAGCGTTCGGCAGCGGCTTTGATGGCGTTTGAAGAGGCGGACCGTGCCTACGACCGCGAGGCACATAAGGCCGCAGGTGAGGAACTAGGCAGCACTCAGCGGGAGATAGCGGCCGCCGATGTCCGGCTTGAGACCGCCGACAAGCGGCTTGCCGCACTAAGGGCCGAAAGCGAAAGACTTGCCGCGATCCGGAAAGAGCTTTCTGCCGAACTTCAGGAAAGGGAGCGGCATGAGAAAATACTTGAAACGACGGTCTTCATCCGCGATACTCTAAAGGAAGCCGCACCGCTCGTCGCTCGCAACTATGTTTTCCACGTCTCGGCCGAGGCGAACCGCATCTTTCGCGAGGTTGGCGGAAATGCCGAGCGGACGCTTCGCTGGGGCGAGGACTACGGCATCTATGTTGAAGAGGGCGGCCACGAACGGCCGTTCGTCAGCCTCTCGGGCGGCGAGCAGATGGCGGCGGCGCTCGCCGTCCGGCTTGCTTTGCTAAAGCAATTGTCCGATATCCGCATCGCCTTTTTTGACGAGCCGACGACCAATATGGACGCCGAGCGGCGGGAGAACCTCGCCATGCAGATCGGGCAGATCACACACTTCGACCAGCTTTTTGTCATCTCGCATGATGATACGTTCGAAGGGTATTTGGACCACGAGATAAGGGTCGAGAGATAGTCTGCGGCAGATTAAATGAAAGAAGTAACAATAGTCTGCGATGGCTCGAGCCTCGGCAACGGGAAGGGAAACCCACGGGCCGCGGCGGTGGCCGTTTTGGGGTTCAAGGGCTATTGGAAGGCTTTTGGCGAGTATCTGGGCAACGCCACGAATCAGCAGTCTGAGATAGCCGCGGCGGCGCTCGGGCTTGAAAATTTGTCGGAGCCGTGCAAGGTCCGGCTGTTCTCTGATTCACGTTATGTTATCGAGACGATGGGCGGCACATGGAAACGAAAGACCAATCAGGATTGGTGGCGGCGGCTCGACCAGGCGGCGGCCCGCCACGATATAGAATGGCAATGGATAAAGGGCCACGCCGGCCACGAGGTGCAGGAAGTGGCCGACACCGCCGCACGAGCGATCGCGAGGTCGGGAAGGGTAGAAGAGGATGTTCTTGACGAGCTTGTCGCCGAGCTTGGAGTTATAGAGATCTAGCCTTACCGGCCCGTCTGTGCCTGCCTTCCGTTTAATTGATGACCCCCGCAGAACGCATCTCATTACCACTCTTTGTACAGCGTTTTTCGGCGTCGCTTTTCTGCATTTCCGTTCTTATTCTTTACGCTGCATCGGCTTTGGGCCAGGTCTCGGCTCGCGGCTGGGTCTGGCAAAATCCGTTGCCGCAGGGTAATCAACTCACCGCGATCCATTTCGCTGGCGATAAGCTGACCGGCTATGCCGTCGGGCCGAACCGGACGATCCTCCGCACCCGCGACGGCGGCTTTTCCTGGTCGGCATCGGTCGGTTCGGACGATGCGGTACTCAACGGCGTCTTCGCCCGCGACGCTCGGCAGGCGGTCGTTGTCGGTGCCCGCGGGACGATCTTTTTTACTGAGAACTCGGGCAACGACTGGCGCCCATCGCGGCACGATAGCCGCGAGCATTTCTACGACGTCTCATTTTCCGGTGACGGGCTTCGGTTCGGCTGGGCTGTCGGGAGTAACGGAGCTATCCTCCGTTCGGCGGATGGCGGACAGACGTGGCAACCGGCCTATACAAAGACCGCCGAGCAATTGATCGCTGTCTCTTCGTTTGGTGAAGCGTCCGCGGCGGCGGTTTCGGGCGAGGGCAATGTTCACTTCACTTCTGATGGTGGAGCGGCGTGGACCACCTCGCGGCCATGCGGTCAACTTGCCGCCACCGCTGTTGCAGTGCTTGGCGAAAAGGAAGCGGTTGCGATCGGGCGTTCGGGCTGCATTGCCCGGACTACGGATGCCGGAGCTACATGGGAACGCGTGAACGCATATTCGCGTGCCGACATGCTCTCGGTATGTTTTTCGGATGGAAAGCACGGCTCGGTGACCGATGCGAACGGTGCCGTCTGGTTGACCGGCGATGGCGGCCGGACGTGGCTGCCCTTTACGGTCCGCACTGATCCGCGGCTCGGCTCGATCCATATGGCCGATCGTTTCACCGGATGGGCCGTCGGTGAGAACGGGCTGATCATCCGCACAGACGACGGCGGCTATAGCTGGCAGCGGCTTTCCGAGGGCGGCCGCGACGACGTAAACGACCTCTTTTTTCTTGATGACCGAGTCGGCATTGCGGTCGGCTCACGCGGCCGACTCTGGCTGACAAACGATGGCGGCGAGCGGTGGTTCCCGGTCTATTCGGGAACGGCCGAAAACCTGCACTCGGTCTTCTTCTATGACGGGCTTCGCGGCTGGGTGGTCGGCGATAAAGGCACGATCGTTCGGACGATCAACGGCGGGGCGAGCTGGGGCCCGGGCGTTGCCGGGACCAATGCGGACCTCTTCGGCGTTGTCTTCGTAAATGAGCGTGTCGGCTTTGCGGTCGGAGCGGACGGTACAGTGATACGGACAACCTCGGCGGGAGCCTACTGGGAACGCATCGAAACCGGGACGCGGGCATGGCTTGAGGACGTGGATTTCATCAACGAACGCGTCGGCGTGGCGGTCGGCGACCGCGGCACGGTGCTCGTAACGCAGGATGGCGGCGAGACCTGGTCGCCATTCAAAACAAACCTCCGCGAGAGCCTTAACTCGGTCAGCTTTGCCGACGAAAAGAACGGCGTGATCGTCGGTTCGCGTGGGGCGATCCTCGTAACGGAAGACGGCGGACTGAGCTGGCGGAGCGAGGAAACGCCGATCGAAGTAAGTCTTTTCGCAGTTACGGCCTTTGCATCGCGGTCGGCGATAGCGGTGGGCGAGAATGGAGCGGTCGTTGTTACGAGCGATGGCGGACGGACTTGGGAAACGCAGCAGGGTATGACGAACAAGCTGCTCCAGGCGGTGGTATTTCGCGGCGGCCGCAATCTCTGGGTCGGCGGAAGCGGCGGAGCGATCCTGAAGCGGACGGAGAACTTGTCGCCTTCGGGGCTTCAGTCACCTCGAGTGCCGCCGATCCTTCGCGACGGCACGCGGACGCGGCCGGTGCTTCGGCAGCCGCTTGTACCTGTCACCGACGACGGCGACATCGAGCCCGCTCGACGGCCGGCCGAGCCCTAGTCTTTGCGGATGATCGCGGCGATCCATTCGCCCGAAGTGCGAATCTCAGCTTCCGTGATGCCACGCTTTTCGAGTTCGCTTACAAGCTCTTCCCTTTGCTCAACAAGAACACCCGAAAGCATCAAGATCCGCTTCGCTTTGGCGAGCAGAATATCAAGCAAGGGCTTGATGACGTCGATCGTGAGGTTCGCGACAACGAGATCTGAGGGTTCGGTATCTTCGGCGATGCTGCCGACGTAAAAATCAATGGTGCCGCCGACCTCGTTAAGTTCGGCATTTTCGCGTGCAATGTCGATCGAGCCGGCGTCCAGGTCGCAGCCGGTAAGCCGCGGCATTTCGCGTTCCTCAGCCGCGTTCATCAGGGCGGCCCCGATGGCAAGAATCCCGGTGCCGGTGCCGACATCGAGCAGCGTCTCGCCCGGGAGATAGAGTTCGCCTATGGCCTCAAGGCAAAGCTGAGTGGTCGCGTGCGTTCCAGTGCCGAACGCCATGTTCGGCTCGATGAGGATGACGTGCCGATCAGTATCATTGACTGTTTCCCACGGTGGCGAGACGACAAAGCTTCCGATCGTCGTTGGCTTCCAGTGCTTTTTCCAATCGTAGAGCCAATCGGTTTTGCCGATCCTCCGCCAGCTTCGGCCGCGGACGTTTTCCGGCGATAGGCCGTAAACCTCAAGGGCATAACCGATCGCTTCCGCGACCGTTTCATCATCGATCTCTTGCTCGAAATAGCCTGAAATGGTCAGGTCCTCGCCCGGTTTCTTGCGAAGGCTGTTGATCTCTGAACCGAGGCATTCAAGCTCGTTCATCGCGAACTCGATGGCTTCGGCGGCATCGCTCGCCGCGACTAACTCAAGAGCGAACCACTCATTCGGCTGCTGTTGTTGATCGGTCATTCGCTGACCCCCATTTCGTTAAGTTCACGCTCCTTGTTTCGCCAATCTTCGACCACCTTGACGAAAAGCTGAAGGTGGATGTGCCGACCGAGAAGTTTCTCGATATCAGCACGGGCGGCCGTCCCAATAGCCTTTAACTTGGCTCCGCCCTTTCCGATGATGATGCCTTTCTGCGACGGCCGCTCCACGAAGATGGCGCAGTGGATGATCGGCTTTTCCGGGTCGGTCTCATCCCACTTTTCCGTCACGACAGCGGTCACATACGGGATCTCCTCACCGGTCGAGGCGAGGATCTTTTCGCGGACCATTTCGGCGACGATCATCCGCATCGGCTGATCGGTAAGATCATCTTCGTCAAAGAGCGGCTCGCCCTCGGGCAGATGTTCCTCGATGGCGACGAGTAAAGTTTCGACTGCCTCGCCTTTCAGGGCTGAGGCTGGAATGATCGCGGCGAAGTCGTGCTCGTTCCGGTAAAAGTCTATGAGCGGGAGAAGCGTTTCTTTCGCCCGCAGTTTATCGATCTTGTTCAGGAGCAGAATGGCGGGCTTGCCCGAGCGTTTTACGAGGTCGAGCACGAAGCGGTCGCCGTTGCCGGTCGAGACATTTGCATCGCGGATAAGCACGACGACATCGACCGAGAGAACTGCGTCCTCGACCGCTGCCATCATTCGGCGGTTTAGAAGGTAGCCGGGTTTGTGGACGCCCGGCGTATCGATGAAAACTATCTGGCTTTCGGGCCGCGAGACGATGCCGCGGATCTTGTAACGTGTTGTCTGAGGTTTATTGGATACGGCGGCGATCTTTTCACCGACGAGGTAATTGAGCAGTGTGGATTTGCCGGCGTTCGGGCGGCCGACGAGGCCGACAAATCCGCTGCGGTAGGCAATTTCAGTCATTTGGTAAGTTTGTCGGCAGTGCGGGGAATCACCTAAGAACAATTCGAGTCTATGGCTGTTTGATCAGCCGCTGTTTCGCCGCCATCGCTTCGTCGTGGCCGCCGCCCGCGACCGGACCGAGCTTGATCGCCTGATCATAAAGCCCGATCGCCATGCCTTTTTCGTCGTAGAACTCATAGATGCGGCCGAGCGCGACATAGGTTAGCGATACGAGTGCTGTATCGATCCGCTGGACCTTTGCAATGCGGATAACGTTCTCGTAAGCCACCTTTGCCTCAAGCAGTTTTGCGGCAAGCTGCTCCTGGTCCTCAAGCCCCGCTGCCGCAAGTCCGGCTACGCGGCCGAGGTTGTAATAGATGCGGGCGTCTTCGGCGTTGCCCTGAAGCAAAGCCTTGAGATCACGTTCCGCCTCGGTCAAACGGCGGGCACGGATCGCCTCGTCGATAGCACGCAGTTTGGTCGTCACCGGATTTTCTACGGTAAGCGTGTTCGCCGCCGGGGCCGTCCTACGCGTTTCGCGGAGAGCAAGAGCACGCCTGCGGGCATTGGCGGCCTGAGCAAGCCGGCCGGCCTCGCGTTCGGCATTGAAGGCGAGGATCATCTCGGCGGTCGATGCGGCGATATCGAAATCTGAGTTCTCAACGCCCTTTAGCTGGTCGGCAAAGTGAAACGCGAGAACCGCGCCGTTCTCGTATTCCTCCGAGAGCCGGAGAGCAGTCTCATCGGCAAACTCGGCCTTGAGTTTTTCGAACTCGGCGGCAACCGCCCGCTTCTCATCGTCCGTCTTGAGCTGGTCGATGCGTCTTCGAGCCTCAGCCGCGGCAGCTTGCGTCCGCTCATTCTCAAATTGCTTTGCATCAACGGCGGCGACCAGCGATCGCGAAACGGCGAGGAAAACATCAGGCGAGATATCGCTTCGCTCCTTTCGCCGGGCATCGAGAAGTGTCTTTACCTGATCACGGATCGAGACGATCTCGTTCGCGTTGCGAAGAAGGATCGGGTCAATTACGAACTGAAGAAATGCCCGGCGGACCTCCGAAAAGCTCAGGTCGGAGTCCGGCGGAATGATCGCGTAATACTCGTCCTTCACATTGACGAAGTTGACCGTGCCGACGGGCGAGAGCATTTCGGGGACGATAACGAACCGGCGTTCGCGCGTTCGAGTTTCAACGGTTTGAATTCGTGTCCGGCTTGAGCGGCTCCTCTGGGTTTCGGTCTTGACCTTATCTTCGATAACAAGCTGCGGACGGGTCTTGAGATAGAAAAGCAATTCGCTGACCATCTCGCGGGCGGTCGAGCGAAGTGTCGTATCAGAGGCTTTCTGATACTCCCGGTAATACTCGTCCAAATTCGCCGAGATGCTTGAGCGGCGATAGAAATCGCGGACGATCGGGGCGAAATCGAGTACATCAAGAAGCTGGCCCGGCAGGTCGATGGTAACGACCGGGTCGGCAAGGTCCGG
Organism: Acidobacteriota bacterium; assembly: GCA_019639135.1. GTDB lineage: Bacteria > Acidobacteriota > Blastocatellia > Pyrinomonadales > Pyrinomonadaceae > OLB17. The sequence continues at coordinate 23,636 of JAHBSL010000011.1, read as the reverse complement.
CACATTCGAAAGCGAATAGGCCATCGAGATGAAAGGAGCGACGAGTTCGGCATCGGTGGCGTTCGGCCGCGTACGTTTGTAGCGGAGCAGGAAATTTGCGATACGCTGGCGAAGCTCGGCCGGCGTTGCGGCAAGGTCGCTCGTCAATTGATCGCGAAATTTAGTGCCAGCGGCTGAAAGCGGTGTCCGAAAGACCGGAGCCGGATCGCCCTTTTCGTCGGTCGTCCTAGCCGCCTCGATAGTTGCAAGCACAACGATGACGCGTTTGTCGGGAGAGATCGTCACGCCGTAGTTCGAAAGATCGAAGCCGGCGGGGACGTCCTGTGCCGCGGCCGGAACCGCAAAAAAAGAAAGCAATATGAACAAAAGAAGCCTTTTCATTAGCAAAACCTGCGATAACTGCGAAATACGATGACCGAATTGTAGATGAAATGCGGCCGCATCAAGATGTATCGCAACCCTAAATAATGCCCGAAAAAGCAAAAAGGATAAAGGACAGAGCGCCCCTTATCCTTTTGCAGTGGTCGTCTTGTTCGGTTACTCGAAGCTAGCGAGTGCCTCGGCTTCGCTATCGTAGGTATCGAACACGGTCAAAAGCTTCGTGATCGCAAGAAGATCCTGGATCTTCTGCGTCAGGTTAAGAAGCTTGAGCGTCCCGCCTTCTTTGTTAACCGCCGTAAAGCTCGAGACGAGTTCACCGATTCCGCTCGAATCGATATACCCGACACCCGCAAGGTTCAAGAGGATCTTGGTCTTGCCCTCGCCAAGCAGACGGCGGATAGCATTTCGTAGCGCAACGCTGCCCTCACCGATGGTTACTTTGCCTTCCAGATCCAAAACAGTTACATCGCCAGCCTGGCGTTCCGAAATGTTGATATCCGACATCTTTATCTCCTCGAAGTGTGTTTACGAAAAATGAAAGCCGATTTTAGAACAAAAATTTCTGCAAAGTAAATGGCCGTTCATACCTTTATAATTTTTTCGCCATTCGCACGACCGTTCCGCCTTCGGGATGGCGAAGCCATTCGACCTCATCCATAAATGAACGCATGAACAGAATGCCGCGGCCGGTCGCGTTCAGCAGGTTCGCCGGATCGGTCGGGTCCGGGATGGCATCCACGTTAAAACCGATTCCGAAGTCGCGAACACGGATCTCGAAGACGCTTTCAGCAATGTGAAGCGTGATCTCGACGTTCTTGTCGGCATCGAGCCGGTTGCCGTGTTTGACGGCGTTGGCGACCGATTCGCGTACCGCGAGGTCAATGGCCGAGAGGGCTTCATCCGGCACGTTGCCAGCCTTGGCAAAATCTTCCGCCGCCGAGGCGGCCATATCGACCGAGCCGATCTCGCTTGGTAATGTGAATTCTCGCGTTTGAGCCACAACTTGATTGCTTTTAAGGTAAGAGTTAAAGGGGCATTAAGTCAAACAAGCTCATAAATTACCTATAATCGACCTATGGAGCAAAGGATACAGAGGGCAGAGCGGGTTCGCGGTAACATTACCGTTCCGGGTGATAAATCGATCTCGCACCGTGCGGGGATGCTCGCCGCGATCGCCGCCGGCACGACTCGGATAAGCAATTTTTCGGCGAGCAAGGATTGCGGCTCGACGCTCGAATGCCTTACTACGCTTGGCGTCGGCATCGCTAGCAGCGGGAGCGAGGTCATCATCACGGGCCGGCCAGACGGCTTTCAATCACCAGCAGCGGAACTCGACTGCGGAAATAGCGGCACGACGATACGGCTGATGGCGGGTTTGCTTGCGGGCCTCGGGGTCGAGGCCACGCTGACCGGCGATGAGTCGCTCAGGTCGCGGCCGATGGGCCGGATAATCGGGCCGCTTGAAAAGATGGGTGCGTTGATCGAATCGAGCGAGGGCAAAGCTCCGGTGCATCTTGTTGGCGGACGGAAGCTTGTTGGCATCGAATACGAACTTCCGGTCGCATCGGCACAGGTGAAATCGTGCGTGCTTCTTGCGGGCCTCAATGCCGCTGGCTCGACATCGGTGATCGAGCGGACACCAACCCGTGACCACACGGAGCGGATGCTCCGCGGTTTTGGTGTTGAGGTCGATGTTTCGGCTTTCGGATCGGGACGGAAGATCTCCGTCCATGGCGGCTCACGGCTTAAGGCCACTGATCTCACTGTTCCCGGCGACGTTTCTTCGGCCGCGTTCTTTCTTGTTGCGGCGGCGATACTTCCGGACTCGGACGTTACGATCCGCGATGTCGGGCTTAACCCAACGCGGTCAGCCATCCTAGATGTCCTAAGGGCATACGGCGTCGGGATCGAGATCGCGAATGAACGCATCTCCGGCGGCGAGCCGATCGGCGATGTCCGTGTTCGTTCGTTGGTGCTGCCAAAACGGCCCACGGGTTATTCGATCCGCGGTGAGATGGTCGCGAACCTGATCGACGAGGTTCCGGCGCTCGCAATTCTAGGGGCTTGTTCGGAGGGCGGACTTGAGATCTGCGATGCGGGTGAGCTTCGCGTAAAGGAATCGGACCGCATTGCGAGCATCGTGACCAACCTGCGGGCGATGGGTGCAGAGATCGAGGAATTCGAGAACGGATTTCGGGTTGAAATGAGTGAGTTAAAAGGCGGCCGGTTCGATTCCTTCGGCGACCACCGGATTGCAATGGCATTTGCCGTTGCGGGGATTGCGGCAAAGGGAGAAACGGTGATCGAGAATGCAGAATGTGCGGGTGTTTCCTTTCCGGCGTTCTACGAGGTGCTCGGCTCGCTGGCTGTATGATTTGACATTGCCGCATGGTTAAAGCAATAATCCGTTTCCTGTTCTTTTACAGTATTTTGCGTTCCGGGCCGTTAGACGTTTTTCGGTTCCGGGGAGAAGCCGGGTGAGATTCCCGCACGATCGCGTCACTGTATTTCGGCCTCGCGGGCCGATGAAGTCAGACCTCCGCAACAGCAGAATGCCAAGCGTGTTTCGCGTCAAAGCACGGCAGGCGACTCAAGGCGACATCGAACGCCCTGTTTTTCTTGTCCGCGCAAGTTGCGCGAGAGGGAAGAGCAGGGCGTTTTTGATTTGGGATGTTCGATTTGGGATGTTCGATTTGGGATGTTCGATTTGGGATTTCGGATTTGGGATCTGGGATTGATTGGGATGAAATGTCGTTCGGTTGAGTGGCTGATGATATTCCTGGTATTGACTCTTGCGGGTTCAATGCTTGTCGCCTGCGATCGGCAGCAAGCAGAGATACCTGCGGTGGCCGAAATGCGAACGATGAAGGACGACCTCGGCCGCGATGTTCGTCTGCCGGAAAAGGTTACGCGGGCAGTTTCGCTTGCACCGAGCATTACTGAGATGGTCTTTGCCGCCGGTGCGGGCGATCGCTTGGTCGGCGTGACGAGCTACTGCGATCATCCGACCGCGGCGAAGAATATACAAAAGATAGGCGATACGCAGTCGCCGAACATCGAGGCGATCATTGCGGTTAGGCCTGAGGTGATCCTCGTTTCGACAGCCTCACAGCTTGAGGCATTTGCTTCGGCACTTGAGGGGCAGAGTGCGGCGGTTTTCGTTTTGGACATCCGCGGGCTCGGCGATGTGGCGGACCGCCTTCGTAGGCTCGGGCAGATCTTTTCGAGCGGCGAGCGGGCGGAACTTGCCGCGATCGAATTCGAGAACCGCATCGCGGCGGTGAAACGGCGTCCTCGGGCCAAACGCCCTGCTCGCGTCCTGCTGCAGATCTCAGAGGCGGACCTTTTCACCATCGGGCGGGATTCGTTCATAACCGAACTCATCGAGCGAGCGGGCGGCATGTCTGTAACGGCAGACATTCCCGGCGGTTACCCTAAACTTAGCAAGGAGACGGCTTTGGCACTCGACCCCGAAGTGATCATTCTCTCGGACAGTCCCGATAACCTTAAGCCGAACGACGCACTCAGGAACTCCGCCGCAGTTCGTAGCGGCCGCGTTTACCGCGTCAATGCGGACATCCTCTCGCGTCCCGGCCCGCGGTTGGCCGACGCGCTCGAGCAGCTTGCGGCGCTATTAAGGCAGGAACCGACCGGTAACTAAAAACTGATAACTAGAAACTGAAAACTGTTCATTTCATAACAGTTTCTAGTTCAAAGTTGAGAGTTTTTAGTTTGTTAACCATTACGTTTTGAAACGTGCAAACTACATTTTTCTGTTGCTCATCGCGGGGCTGGCGGCGGCTTTGGTTGCTGCGATGCTGCTTGGCAGCGAGCGTGTTTCGGTCTTTGAAATGACGGAGCAGGGCCGGGCGATCCTTTTCGATATTCGAATTCCGCGTGTGCTGCTCGGGGCGTGTGTTGGGGCATCGCTTGCTTTGGCGGGGGCTTCGTTGCAGGCGTTGTTGCGGAATCCGTTGGCCGAGCCTTACTTGCTTGGAGTTTCGAATGGAGCGGCGTTAGGGACGCTTCTGGCGTTCGTGCTATTGGGAGACGTTGCGGGTGCGCGGCCCGTGATGGCTTTTGCCGGAGCGGCGATCGCGACCTTTGCGGTCTATCAGATGGCAAAAAGCCGGGCGGGAATGAACGTCGAGCGGCTCGTGCTTTCGGGCGTCATCATCACCACGTTTCTCTCGTCGATCATTGTACTGCTGACGAGCTTGCTTGATGCCGCACGGCTTCGCGGCTATACATTCTGGCTGCTCGGCGATCTCTCGCAGGCGACCTATAACGGCTTCTACTTGACGCTTGCTGCGGCGGCTGCCGGGACCATTGTGCTCTCGTCGCAGGCACGTGCGCTCAATCTGATGATGATCGGCGAGCGAGATGCCTTCGACCACGGCGTTGAGGTCGGCCGCGTGAGGATCATCATTTTCGGAGCGGCGAGTGTGCTCGTCGGCACCTCGGTCGCGGCGAGCGGTTCGGTCGGTTACGTTGGGCTGATCGTGCCGCACATCGTTCGGCTCGTGGTCGGGAGCGACAACCGGCTCGTCGTGCCGATGTCGGCCATTGCCGGAGCGATCTTCGTCGTGCTTGCAGATACGGTCGCCCGGACGGCGATCGCCCCACGGGAGCTTCCCGTCGGGGCGATAACGGCATTGATCGGGGCTCCGTTGTTCATATTTTTACTGAGAAGAAATTAACCGCAAAGACGCAGAGACGCCGAGAGGATGAGGTGAAGGAAACCTGCCGCAACGCATTTGCCGACTCTGCGGCTCTGCGTCTCGGCGGTGAAAAAAATGCTAGAAGCTCGGAACATTTCAGTTCGTTATGGCCCGTGCGATGTGCTTCGCGAGGTTTCGCTGAGCCTTTCCGAAGGGCGGATGGTCGCTTTGCTAGGGCCGAATGGTGCGGGCAAGACGACGCTGCTGAAAGCTCTAAATGGAACGCTGCCTGCGGCTGCGGGAAGCGTTGTGCTTGACGGGCGGCCGCTGGCGGAGCTATCGCGGCGAGAGGCGGCGAGGCGGGTGGCGGTGGTCGCGCAGGAAAATGAGACGAAGTTTCCCGTGACGGTGCTCGATTTCGTGCTTTCGGGACGTTTCGCTCATGGCGGAGCGTTCGGCTGGGAGCGTGCGGAGGACATCTCCGTCGCCGAGCGGGCATTGGCCGAGTGCGACCTGCAAAACTACGCCACGCGGCTGATGAATCAGCTTTCGGGCGGCGAGCGGCAACGTGTCGTGCTCGCCCGGGCCCTTGCGACGGAGGCGAAAATTCTCTTGCTCGATGAGCCGACGGCCAATCTCGACCTCGCTCATCAGGCGATGATATTCCGGCTCGTCCGCGGCCGGTGCGACACCGAGGGCTTTGCGGCGGTCGTTATAACGCATGACCTGAATCTCGCCGCGGAGTTTGCCGATGAGCTTATTTTGCTGCATCGCGGCGGGCTTTTCGCGGCCGGAGCGGCGGAAGAAGTGCTCAGCGAGGCAAATATTGCCGAGGTTTTCGGCGTCCGCTCGCTCCGCGACGCCAATCCGGCGACCGGAAAGGTGCGGATAACGCCGGTTTTTTGATGATTTAGAGGCTCTTTATCAAATCTTGCGACCGGGAATCAGTTGTTGATGGGAGAAAAATAAGTGTTGACGGGTCATCAACAGTTGTTGATGGGAGAAAAATAATTGTTGACGGGTCATCAACAATTGCTGATGGGAGAAAAATAATTGTTGACGGGTCATCAACAGTTGTTGATGAGAGAAAAATAAGTGTTGACGGGTCATCAACAGTTGTTGATAGGAGAAAAATAAGTGTTGACGGGTCATCAACAGTTGTTGATGAGAGAAAAATAAGTGTTGACGGGTCATCAACAGTTGCTGACGGGAGAAAAATAATTGCCTGCGACTGACAAAATTTGCTTTCGGGCTATCGAAATTCACCTCATCAGCGGCGGTTCGTCGATATTTGTTGGGCGCCGAACGGCGGTGCCTTGTTTTTTGGCATCTGATGCAGATGGAAGTCCGGTGAAAGTCCGGCACTGCCCACGCAACAGTGAGTCGATTTGGGATACGGGAATTCGGAATTCGGATCTGTTCAGATGCAAGAGATCCGCGATCCGAGATCACATATCCGAGATCGGTAGAGTCTGGAACTTTGCCCGGATGCCTCGGCTTCAGAACCATTCTGCGTGTGGGCAGAAGAGGGCAAGATCGTGAAACATTTCCTTTTCGTACTTCCATTCCTGTGTGCGGCCGCCGTTTCGGCTCAGACCGATCCCGCCGCGACACCTTCACCAACTCCGCAGCCGATCCGCGAGACCGTTACGGTCTCCGCCGATGCTCCGCAGCCGCTAGATGAGGTTTCGAAGACCGTCAACGTGATAAGCGGGCAGGAGATGCGGGAGCGGGCGGATTTTTCGCTGGTCGAGTCGCTGCGTTCGATCCCCGGTTTTCGCATTCAGCAGCTCGGCGGATTTGGCCGGACGGCGAATATCAAGACACGCGGGCTCCGCAATCAGGACACTGCCGTGCTCGTCGATGGCGTGCGGCTCCGCGATGCCTCGGCGATCACCGGCGACGCGACGCCTTTCTTGAGCGACCTGACGCTGACGAGCGTTTCGAGCGTCGAGGTGCTTCGCGGTTCGGGCAGTTCGCTTTACGGGACGAACGCCATCGGCGGAACGGTCAATTTCATCACGCCGACACCGCGGCCCGGCCCGCACGGACAGCTTTCTTACGCCGCCGGAGGCCTCGGGCTGCAACGCTTTCGCGGCAATTTTTCTGACGGTACGAGCGACGGCAAGTTTGGCTTCAACCTCGCCCTTGCCCGGACGGCTTACACCAAAGGCATCGACGGCAACGACGACGCATTCAACACGAACTTTCAAAGCCGGCTGCTCTTTCAGCCGACTGCGACGACGAACATCTCCGGCCGCTTTTTTGTCTCGGATGCTTACGTCCGGCTGAACTCGAACCCGGACACCTTCGGCACGCCGCCGGCCTCGAACCGCGGGATCATCGACGCCGCGGCAGGCGTAAACTTCGCTCCTGATGCCGACGACCCGGACGCTGTGCAGAAGTCGCAGTTCTTCCTCGGCCACGTTGCGCTGACGCAAATTCTGCGGCCGGATGTCATTTTCACGGCAAATTACGCAGGCCTTCGCACCTCGCGCAACAACGAGAACGGCCCGCTCGGCGTTGGCTTCCAATCGGCCTCGACCTCGGTTTTTGACGGCACTATCCAAACGGCGAACGCCGCGATCAACTGGACGCCGCGGAATCACGACATCAAGTTCGGCTACGAATTCGAACACGAGAAATTCGGCAACGAAGGCTTTACGCCGAGCGGCACGGGCAACTTCGACACGCGTGTTACCCAACAGAGCAGCACGCTCTTTGTCCGCGACCTCGTCAGCCTTTTCGACGGACGGCTGCAGCTTGCCGGCGGCTTTCGGACGCAGTTCTTCGGGCTCGGCACACCGCGGTTCAGCCTCGCGAACGCGCCATATTCGGGCGTCGCCGTTTCGGACATTCCGGCTGCCGTTACACTCGACGGAGCGGCGTCGTACTTCTTCCGTTCGAGCGGGACGAAGCTCCGGGCACACATCGGCACGGGCTATCGCGTTCCGTCGCTTTACGAGCGGTTCGGGACTTTCTTTAACTCATTCGGCACGCCGAGCTTCGTCGCTCTCGGCGATCCAGGACTCAAGCCCGAGCGTTCGATAGCCTACGACGGTGGCATCGAGCAGAGCATCGCCGGCGACCGCGTGCGGCTCTCGGCGGTTTATTTCTACACGCAGCTTACCGATACGATCGGTTACGGCAACGTCGTACCCGCGATCGGCACAACGCCGCGGCCCTTCGGCGGCTACATTAATCAAAAGGGCGGCATTGCCCGCGGCGGCGAGTTCAGCGGCCGGTTCGCTCCGACCTCTTCGACCGAGCTTTTTGGTTCCTACACGCTGACCAAGAGCCTGCAAAGGCAGCCGCAGGTCGCGGGAAGCGGCGTGATCGAAACGCTCGGCATCCCCGAGCATCAGTTCACGCTCGTCGCGACGCAGCGATTCGAGCGGTTCTGGGTCAATTTTGACCTGCTGGTTTCGTCGTCGTACCTTGCGCCGATCTTCAGCAATTCGTCGTTCTCGACATACGTTTACCGCTTTGAGGGCAATCGCCGCGGCGACCTGACCGCCGGATATACTTTTAAGCTCAACAAAGAACGCTTCGACCTGCGAGTCTTCGGGACGGTCGAGAACGTCTTTGATAATGAGTATTTCGAGAACGGCTTTCGCACCGCGGGGCGCAACGCACGGGCGGGCGTGAGCTTCGGATTTTGATCGTCCGCAACCTTGCTGGGCGTGATATCATCTCCTTATCCGAGGTGATTTTATGAGAAAGAGCTTGTTTTTGCTTTTATTCGGTTTCTTTGTGTTTACGCTTGGTGTTCACGCCCAATCGCGGATGGTGACCAATGCCGACCTTGAAAAGTTCCGTGCCGAAAGGCTAGAGGCCGAGCGGCAGTATCGCCAGAACTACGAAAGGCTCGGCCTGCCCTCGCCCGAAGAACTCGAACGGCGGCGGGCCGAATCTGCCCGCGAACGGGCTGAACTCTCCGCAAGGCTTCGTGCCGAACGCCTTCAGCGTGAGCAGCTTGCGGCAATGGCTTCGCAGGCCGCTGAAGGAGAAGACGGGCCGATCGTGGTCGTCGAGAATGGCGGCGAGCGGGCGGTTCTCTATGTCGGTTACGGCGTTTACGGGTATCGGGACTATCGCGGCCGACGGTATTGGGGGCGGCCTGGCGTGGTCTGGCGGGCAACGCCGGGCGGCGTAATTTACGAACCCGGTGGGCGATCGAGCTACATTTACACGCCGAGGTTCGAGCGGCCGCGTCCGGCATTCCGTATTCGCGCTCCGAGGCCGCCGCGATAGGCACGGACGCGAACAACTTTGCACAGGGCGAGATGCGGACTATTATTTCTAGATAGCCCGCATCTTTTTTCTTTGGTAACGGGCATGGCTATTTATGAAAAACGGCTGGGAAGCAGTGATCGGGATGGAGATCCATACGCAGCTCGCAACGGAGACGAAGATCTTCTGCGGCTGCCGGGTCGAATTTGGCGGCGAACCGAACGCGAATACATGTCCGGTTTGTCTCGGGTTGCCGGGCGCTCTTCCGGTGCTCAACCGGCGGGTGATCGAACTCGGTGCAAGGGCGGCTCTCGCCCTTGGGCTTGAGATACAGGAGACATCGATCTTTGCCCGCAAGAATTATTTCTATCCCGACCTGCCGAAGGGCTACCAGATCTCGCAATACGACCGGCCATTTTCGGCAAACGGCAAACTGACGATAATGACCGCCGACCGCGACGACCACGGCCATGCCCGCGATTGGCGGCCGATGACGATCGAGATCGTGCGGATGCACCTTGAAGAGGACGCCGGCAAGAACGTTCACGAAGGCCTGCCCGAAACGGACAAGTACTCTTACATCGACCTCAATCGTGCCGGAACGCCGCTCGGCGAGATCGTCACCGGGCCGGATTTTCGCTCTTCCTGGGAGGCTTACGATTACGTGAACCACGTCCGCCGGGTGCTGCAGTGGGTCGGGGCGAGCGATGCGGATATGGAAAAGGGAAATCTCCGCTGCGAGGCAAACGTTTCCGTAAGGCGGACGGGCGAGACGAAATTTAACAACAAGGTCGAGTTAAAGAACCTGAACTCCGTCCGCTTTATGCAAAAGGCGATAGAGTTTGAGATCGAGCGGCAGATCGCGGCACACGAATCGGGCGAAGGCGTCAGCCAGGAAACGCGGCTCTGGGACGAGGCGAAACAGGAAACGCGGGTGATGCGCTCGAAAGAGGACGCTCACGACTACCGCTACTTTCCCGAGCCCGACCTGCAGCCGCTGCGGGTAACGGCCGAATTTATCGACCGCGTAAAGAGCGAAATGCCGGAGCTGCCAGATACGATGCGCGACCGGCTGATGGAGGAGTATGCGCTTTCATATGCGGACGCCTCGCAGCTCGTTGCAGAGATCTCGCTTGCGGAGTTTTATGAAGCGGCGGCAAAGGCCTCGGGCAATCCGCGGACGACCGCCAACTACATCCTTTCCGAGCTTGGCAGGGAACTGAACAACGCCGGGAAGACGGCCGCCGAATCGCCCGTTTCGGCTGAGGGACTTGCCGAGCTGATAAAGACGCTCGATGCCGGAAAGATCAACAATAATCAGGCGAAAGAGGTTTTGGTCGAGATGTTTGGGTCGGGCCGTTCGGCTGCCGAGGTCATCGCCGAAAAGGGCTTCGAGCAGGTCTCGGACGAAGGAGCGATCGCGAAGATCGTCGAAGAGGTGATCGCGGCAAATGAAGCACAGGTCGCGGCATACCGCGGCGGCAATGAGAAGCTCTTCGGGTTCTTCGTCGGGCAGGTGATGAAGGCCTCGCAGGGCAAGGCCAACCCGAAGGTCGTAAATGAGCTGCTGAAGAAGGCACTATGAGCATTAAGGGAAAGATCGCCGTCGTGACCGGCGGGACGAAGGGCATCGGCTTTGCGATCGCCGAACGGTTTGCTGAATCGGGCGGCCGTGTCTTCATTTGCGGACGCGATAAAGGCGACCTAAAGCAAGCACTCGAGCGGCTTTCGCAAAAGGGCGAAGCGGCCGGCGAGGTGTGCGACGTCCGAAGCGAGGAACAGGTGCGGATGATGCTCGCCGAGTGCGAACGCGTTTTTGGCGGGCTCGATATTCTGGTCAATAACGCCGGCATCGGCTATTTCGGGAAGACGGTGGAAGATCTTTCGGGCGAGGAGTTTCGGCAGACGATCGAGACGAATCTTTACGGTGTTTTTTACGCCTGTCACTACGCCATCCCGATGATTAAAAGCCGCGGCGGGGGTTATATCTTCAATATCTCTTCGCTTGCGGGGCAGAATGCTCATCCGCGGATGGCCGCTTATAACGCTTCGAAGTTCGGCCTCAATGGCTTCAGCGAAGCTCTGATGCAGGAGGTCCGCCACGATAAGATCAAGGTCAGCTATATCTGCCCGGGCAGCGTGAATACGGCATTCGGCGGTGATGTGCCGAGCGAAGAAAAGATGTGGCAGCTCCAGCCGGCCGATATCGCACAGGTTGTGATGGATCTGCTTGCGATGCCCGAGCGGGCGTTGCCGAGCAAGGTAGAACTTCGGCCGAGCCGGCCGCCGCAGAAATAAATTCCGGCTCAAATGCCGTGCGGTTAAATTCGGTCAACTTCCGCCGCAATGACTGCATCAAAAGAGTTTCGGGGCAAAGTTTATGACATCCATCAAGTCTCAGTTTTCGGCTGTTTTCCTACGGTCGCTGGTGTTCATCTTCGCGGTTGCGGTTCTTGCCGCAGTTACGCCGGCACAAATTTCGCAGTCGAAGATCGTCAAAGCCGACCTCCCGAAGCCGGAGATCGACCGCATTATCAAGAAGTTCACCGATAACGAGTTCATGTTCCGTCAGGCGTTGATGGACTATGTTTTCAACCGCTCGGCTGAGATACAGACGATCGGCATGGGCGGGCAGGTGACGGGCGTTTATCGCCGCGATTCGTTCATGACATTCACCGGCGACGGCCGCCGTTTCGAACGGATAACGTTCTTTCCGGTCTCGACGCTGACCGAGATAAGCGTAACGCCGGAAGACATCGAGGACCTCGGCGGCGTCAATCCCTTTGCACTCGAGCCCTCGGCCGTTGAAGAATACAATTTCACATATCTCGGCAAGGAAAAGATCGACGAGCTTGATCTCTATGTGTTTGACGTCTCGCCAAAGGTCATCCCGAATCCGAAGAAGACAAGCCAGCGTCTCTTTTCCGGCCGAGTTTGGGTCGATGACCGTGACCTGATGATCGTCAAATCAAAGGGCAAGGGAGTGCCGGAGACGAAGCAGAACAAGTTTCCGGTGGTCGAGACCTGGCGAGAGAACGTTGACGGCAAGTACTGGTTTCCGTCGTATTCATACGCCGATGATGAGCTTGTCTTCGATAGCGGCCAGTCAGTTCGGATGCGGATGAAGGTCAAATATACTGACTATAAGCTCGGACGTACCGAGGTTCGGATTCTCGAAGACGACGATACGAATTAAGCCATCCGCAGGATGACGTTCGACAAAGGCATCGGGCCTCGGTCCGGTGCCTTACCTCTTTGCGAGTTCCTCGGCGACGGCTCGCCGGGTTTCGGTGAGGATTTTCATCAGTTCGCGGCCCTTTGTCTCTACCGGCGGAAGTAGAACCATCTCGATCGTGCCTGCGTAGGCGACGCCCGTCCGCTTTCCCATCATCACATCCGTATGCTTTATAGCGACCGGGACGATTCGTGAATCGGTTTGCAGGGCAAGGTGAAACGCACCTTTCTTGAACGGCAAAAGCTCACCCGGCATTGCTCGCGTGCCTTCGACAAAAACGCCGAACGAAAAGCCCTTCTCCATCGTCTTCCGGGCCTTTTCCATCGACCGGCGTGCTTTTTCGGGGTTAGAGCGGTCGATGGCAAAGATGTTGACGTAGTGCATTCCCTGGCCGAGTATTGGCACCGCGAGCAGTTCCTTTTTCGCCACAAGGCCGAGCTTTTTGCCGGTGTAGAAAAAGAGTGTTGCGGTGTCCAGATACGAGCGATGGTTCGAGGCGAAGACGAACGATTCGCCCTCGGGCAGATGCTCGCCGCCGCGGACCACGATCCGGGCTCCGCACGCACGCAGCCATTGGGCCGCACCCCAGCGGGCGATCGGGTAAAGCCACATTTTCTTGTTGATGATGCCGAGGATGACGAGCGACGGCGGGCCGATGATCAGAAGCAGCGAGCCGGCAACGAACCACGACCACCAATAGCGAAGTTTTCCCGCAAGACGCGATTTGTTAGACTCTTGCAAAGGAAACGTGATCTTTTTGTTCTCGCGGATCGCCTCTTCAAAGGCGAAGGCGGCCGCGTCGCGTCGGACAGGTTGGGCTTTAACTTCCGGCATTCTTTTACTTTACAAAAACGATGACCAAGCCATCACTTTTTCGCGGTAGTGCCATGCTAAGGCTCTGCTGTCTGATTCTACTTCTTTCTCTTGCGATTGTCGCACAGGTGCCGACTCCGAAGTCGGTTCTCGGGTTTCACCCGACAGACGACCGAACGATAGCCGACTGGACGCAGATCCGCGATTACTTTGGAAAGCTCGACGCCGCAAGCCCTCGCGTCCGCGTGCAGGAGTTTGGCAAGACGACGCTCGGCCGGCCGATGATCGTCGCCTTCATCTCGTCGGAGGAGAACATCCGCGAGCTTGGCCGCTATCGCGACATCAACCGAAAACTCGCCGATCCGCGAACGATAGTGCCGAACGGCATCATCGATGAAGAATCGCTTTACCTTCGCGAAGGCAAGACCATCGTTTCCATCTCTTGTTCGATCCATTCCAACGAGATCGTCGCCTCGCAGATGTCGATGAACCTCGCCTATGAGATGGCGACCAAGACAGATGCGGAGACCGCGGAGATCCTGAAGAACACCATCCTTCTTCTCATACCTTCGTCGAACCCGGACGGCATTGATATCGTTGCAAATTGGTATCGCAAAACGCTCGGCACAAAGAGTGAAGGAACCGTCCCGCCCGAGCTTTACCACCACTACGCCGGACATGACAACAACCGCGATTGGTTCATGCTCAACCTGAAAGAAACGCAGGCGATCACCAAGCTTTACTGGCAGGAATGGTTCCCGCAGTTCGTCTTCGACGTCCACCAGATGGGGCAGTTCGGGCCCAGGTTCGTGATTCCGCCCTTTCACGATCCGCCGAACCCGCGCATTCCGCCCTCGATCGTCCGCGAGGTCGGCCTCGTCGGCTACAAGATGGCAGCCGATCTCGAAGCGGCCGGCATTCGCGGCGTTGCTACAAACACGACGTTCGATATGTGGTGGCACGGCGGGTTCCGGACGGCACCTTACTATCACAACTCGATCGGCATTTTGTCCGAAGCTGCAAGTGCCGACCTGATGACGCCCGTCACGATCACGAAGGAACGACTCAAGGAAACGCGGCCGGTCCGCGGGCTTCGCTCCCCGCTCGAGCCAGCCATAAATCACCCTAACCCTTGGGAAGGCGGGCTTTGGCGGCCGCGGGACATTGCCGAGATCGAAATGATCGCCAGCCGCTCGCTTCTGAAGCTGGCGGCAAAGCACCGCGAACACTACCTGAAGAACTTTCTCGAGCTGAACCGAGCGACGCTCAAGCCCCTGCCGGATGAACCGCAGGCTTACGTGATGACCGCCGGGCAGCCGAACACGGAGACCATCGCACGTTTTTTGCAGATACTGATGTGGCAAGGCATCGAGGTCCACCAGATGACCCGTGAGCTTTGGTTCAAACACGATAAAGCGGTTGACGAGTATCACGAAATGCCGCTCGGCAGCTTTATCGTTTTTGTGAACCAGCCGAAAAAGCAGAATGTTCTTAGCCTTTTCGAACGGCAGACCTATCCGGACCGGATCGGGGCCGATGGAACGCCCGATACGCCGTACGACGTTGCCGGCTGGACGCTGCCGCTGCAGATGGGCATCGAATCCGACGTAGTTTGGGACACTCAGGACCTTGAGAAGTTTCGCGACACGCTAAAGCCCGTCACCAATATCAACCAGGCACGGGCGGTGATGAACCTCCGTCCGGCGAGAGAGGCGTTTGCAAAGGTGCCCAATCCGCTCAAGAACCCGGCCCGCATCGGGCTTTACAAGGGCTGGGCCGGCTCGATGGACGAGGGCTGGACGCGGCTCGTGCTCGACACGCACCAGATAAAGTACGACTCGGTCGGTGACCCGGCAATGCGCACCGGCGACCTTAGCAAATACGACGTCATCCTATTGCCCTCGATAAGCGAGAACGGCATTCTCCGCGGGCTTTCGGCCGACCGTTATCCCGAAGAATTCACCGGCGGAATGGGAGCAGAGGGAATTGCGAATCTGAAGCGTTGGGTCGAGAATGGCGGCCGGCTTGTTTGTTTTGATGCCTCGTGCGGGACGGTGATTAAGGAGTACGGGCTGCCGATCAAGAACATACTGGCAGGCGTTAACCGCCGCGAATTTTACAACCCCGGCTCGATCGTCAAGCTGGAGGTTGACCTTCGTCATCCGCTCGCGAAAAATACGCTTGAGGAAACGCCGGCATATTTTACGAACAGCTCCGCATTTGAGGTGACGAGCGAGTCCGTTGCTCCCGTTGGCCGAATCCGAACGGTTGCTTACTATGCCAACCGCGACGCCCTGATGTCCGGCTGGATGCTTGGAGAAAAGATGATCAATGCCAAGCCGGCCCTGCTTGAGGCCGCATACGGCAAGGGCAGCGTTGTGCTCTTCGCCTTCCGCCCACAGCACCGCGGCCAGACCTGGGCGACGTTCCCGTTCATTTTCAATACACTTGAGCGGTAACAGTTGTAGGTTATCAGTTGTCAGATTCCGAGACTCGGTAACTCTCCAACATAGACATGCTCCGACTATAGCTCGGAGCAGTTGTCGGTATTCAGATTTCGGTCTCCGAAACTCTGTAACTCTCTAACTCAGCAACTTTGCAACGCAATCTTCGGCCGGCTAAAGCCGGTACTCCAAACTATTGTCTAGGGTTTCGATGGCGGCGATGGTTTGCTCAAACCATTGCGCCTTTTCGGGCGGAACCGAACCTAGCGTTGCGGGGCCGGGTTTGATCTTTAGCAGGCAGAGCGTGTACCCGGTGGCCGAACCATGCCGAACCTCGCGGCCGCTGCGGACCTCACAGACGACCGAGAGCGGACGTGCATGAAAGGATTCGTCGAGCAGGGCGGCAAGCGTGGCACGCTCGGAGTTCCAAAGTCCGGCGATGGTTTCGGCGTGGACTTCTTTGACGCGGAGATTGATGTGCGGCGTTCGGCGGTGCTCGAACTCGGGATCATCCGGATGTCCTTCGCAGATGCTGATCAGGTCGAACACGACGAGGGCGTTGAGGCGTTCGAGCCAAGTATCGCTGAGTCCGGCATCGACGCATTTATCGCGCCAGCGGCGTTCATGCGGGCCGCAGCCCGGATCGGTATGTAGAACGATGGGCATCTTAGCCGAGATCGAGCGAGCGATAGTCGCCGAGGAAATATAGAAGAGGGTCGCCGCCATTGCCGCGGGCGGACATAACCTCTCCGATGAAAACGGAATGATCACCGGCATCGACCGCCTGCCGAACTTCGCACTCAAGCGAGGCAAGGCTGCCCACGATCAGCGGGAGTCCTGTGAGGCCCGGGGCCGTCGGCACGTCCCGAAACTTGTCCGATTCGAGCGAGGCGAACCGCTCGGAGATCCATTGCTGGCCGCTGGCGAGAAGATTGACCGAAAATCGGCCGGACTCCGCCAGCGAGGCATGGCTGCCGGCGAGCTTTTCGATGCAGACGAGCACGAGCGGCGGTTCAAGCGAGACCGAACAAAAGGCCGAGACCGTAATGCCATGCCGCCGGCCCTCGCCGTCAACGGAGGTGACGACCGTAACGCCGCTCGCAAAGCGGGAGAGAGCGGCGCGGAATTCTTCACTGGAAACTGCCATTGAGAAAAATCTAGCGTATCGAAAAGCGGAGAGCAAAGGCGGGAGGCTTTTGAATTTGCCCGTCGGTTAGCCGATAATCGGCTTTCGGATGAGCGATATCAACCAGTTTCTTGAGGAGGCCGCGGGGCTCGTTAATGCCGAGCTCGACCGGCTGATACCCGCCCACGGGCGGCCGCCGCAGCAGCTTCGCGATGCGATCCGCTGGAGCCTTTTCGCGGGCGGAAAGCGATTGCGTCCGGCGCTTATGCTCGCCGCCGGGCGGGCATTCGGCGTGGCGGACGAAAAGGTGATGCGGACAGCGGCGGCGGTCGAGATGATCCACACCTATTCCCTGATCCACGACGACCTGCCTTCGATGGACGACGACGACCTTCGCCGCGGCCGCGAGACCTGCCACAAGAAATACGGCGAAGCAACGGCAATTCTGGCCGGCGATGCTCTGCAGGCTCTTGCATTTCAGACCATTGCCGAAGATAAGCATAACTCGCCGGAGACGAAGATCAGGCTAATCTCGGGGCTTGGGCAGGCGGCGGCGTGCATGGTCGTCGGGCAGCAACTCGATCTTGAGGCCGAGGGCCGGGAGCTGACGATCGGGGAGATCGAGAACATTCATATCAACAAAACCGGATCACTAATAGCCTTTTCGACAGAGGCAGGAGCGATCATCTCGGAAGCTGAGGCAACCGAGTTCGCAGGACTCTCAAGGTTCGGCGAAAAGATCGGGTTGCTTTTTCAGGTTACTGACGACCTTCTCGACGTGACGCAGACGACGGCCGACCTGGGCAAAACGGCGGGCAAAGATGCGGAATCGGAAAAAGCGACGTACCCGAGCAGTATGGGTGTGGAGGGTACGAGAAATTTTGCGAGGCAGATTTATGAAGAAGCCATCGCGAGTCTTTTGGAAGTGAAGGCCGATACATCAACACTGATGCAGATAGCTGGGTTCTTGCTTGAGCGAAAAGCGTGATACAAGTCGCCCTTACCTAGAAGATACACGGGCCAAGGACTGCTCAAGCTCGCCCGGCTTGTGAGCATAGTAGCCCGCGAGAACGTTGCGGTCCTTCATTTGTTTCCAGATCTCGTAGCTTAGCTGATACCACTTCCGTGCCTCGGCACCGTCAGCTTTCTCGGTCGCAGATCCCATTGAAGCGTAGGTTTCCGCGAGGTTGCCAAGGTTGTAGAGGTCGTTTGGATTGTTCTCTAGCAGACGCTTTTGAATGTCGAGGGCTTTCTGAAGACTGGCGAGCGATCTGCCCGGTTCGTTTTGAATAAGGAAGATACTTCCCGCATTCCAGTAAGCCAATGCAAGTTCGCTTGCGGCAAGGTAATTTTTTTCGTCCGCGGCAAGCGATCTTTCAGAGATCGCGATCGCACGATCGACCTTTTCCATTCCTCCGCGAGGATCGCCGGTGACCGCCTCCAGCCGGCCGAGATTGCCGAGCGATATCGCAAGAACGATCTCCGCCGAAGGTTTTCTTGGGTTTCCGGCCGCGAGGAGTTTTTCGCTTTCTTCCAGGGCTCGGCGATACGCGCTTAATGCTTCGTCGTTTTGCTGCCGAAGTTCGAAACGTTGGCCGAGGCGGCGATACACCAACTGTTTCACACTCAAAATTTTTTCCCGCAGACTCAGGCCGTCGGCACCGATCTCATCGAGTACGGGCGATGTTGGGATCGACTCGCTCAGCGAAATGCTTTTGCGGTAATTTTCCAAGGCCTGCTCAACGTCGCCGTCGGTTTTTGTGACGAGAACGTCGCCGAGCTCCTGATAAAAGCGGGCGGCGGTAATGCGGTAGAGCACAGCTGTTGCGTCGTCTGTTGCGTCGTCGGCGGCGACGGAAAGTTTTTCGAGTATGTTCGCGGCCTGACGGCAATGCGATTCGGCCTCATCCATCTGCCCGCGCACCTGCATGATGCGGAACAGCTTGCTGTGCAGCATCGCGGTCGCGTATCTATCGTCGGGCGTGCCTTTTTCGAAAAGCGTCTGGCGTATGTTCAAAGCCTTTCCGTAGCTTTCGATCGCTCCGTCTATTTCGCCGAGGTTCGATCCGAGCGGGTTGCCCTGAACGTCCGCGATCTTTTCGTAGCCCGCGGCGAGTTCCGTTTGCAGCGACATATCGTTTGCCTCCTGTTTGGCGAGTTTGTCGAGATACTCAAGAGCCCTCGCCACCAAAATTTTTCTCGCCGGGGTGGAGCCGGGGAGGTCCTTGATCGAATCGTGAAGATCGAAGATGAGCGAATTAGCGAGAGTGCGCACATCGTTGAATCTTTCCTCGGCGGCGGCCCGCTGCTCGTTCGCCCGAAAGGCCTGCCAGATCGCGATCGAGGCCGAGGCGACGAGCAAAACCGATACCAACACTGCGGTGAAGAACGCCGGGCGATGCCGCGATATGAACTTCCCGGCGCGATACGTAAAGGTGTCGGCGGTGGCTGTCACCGGCAGCCCGTCGAGGTGACGCTGAATGTCGTCGGCCATTTCCTGCACCGACGCGTACCGCCGCTCAGGCTCGCGGCGGATCGCTTTTAGCACGATATTGTCAAGGTCGCCCTTTAATGATCGCGAATCGGCAGTCACGGAAGCCATTCCGAAATCGTCGACGTCGTTTGCGGGCTCTGAAAAATTCGGGACGGTCGATGCCCGATACGGGTTCAACGCGGCAGTCGAAGGCTTGACAGGATCCTCCGAGAGTAGAACTTCGGCGATCTCGGACGAACTCATCCCCCCAAATTGAAACGGGCGTCGACCAGTGAGCAGCTCATACAAAACGATGCCGAGGCTATAGACGTCCGTACCGGTCGTCGTCATCTCGCCGCGGAATTGCTCGGGCGAGGCGTATTCAGGCGTGAGGACCCTGAACTGCGTCGCGGTCGCTTCGGTCGTGGTCGCGTCCCAATCGGGGCTGAGGAGCTTGGAGATGCCGAAATCGAGCAGCTTTGGCTCGCCACCCTTATTGATGAGAATGTTCGACGGTTTCAAGTCGCGATGGACGACGAGGTTTTGATGTGCGTAAGAAACGGCCGAGCACACCTTCACGAAAAGCTCCAAGCGCTTTCGCGTGCTCAGACGGTTCGATTCGCAAAATGTTTTGATAGAGACGCCGTCCACGTATTCCAAAACGAAATACGGTAAACCTTCGGTCGTAGAGCCGCCGTCGAGCATCGTCGCGATGTTCGGGTGTTCGAGCCGCCCGAGTATCTGCCGCTCCATCAGGAACCGCTTCATTACCAGGTCGGTGTCCATTCCACGTTTGATCAGCTTTAGCGCGACGCGTTTTGTAAATCCCTCACCGGAATACTCGGCGAGATAAACACTGCCCATACCTCCGGAACCGATCTTCTCGATGACTGTGTATTCATCTATCGTCGAGCCGATGCGGACATCATCAACGCCCGCATCTGAGCCGCTCTCTACGAAACCGTGTTCGACCATGGCGGGTTTCTCGATGAAATCAGACGAACGGAAGTGAGCTTCGAGCATTCGCTCGAGTTCGTCGCGAATGTCCGCTTCGGGGATATTGGCAAGAAAGCTCTCGCGATCGGATTCGGGGAGTCCGATCGCCTGCGTGAAGAGTTCCTTTATTCGATCCCAGGTCTTGATATCCATATGCTCTGAAAGACAACGCGAGGAAATCGGACCGGAGTGCTCATTTAGTGCTGAGCCGGCTGTAAAGCCAGGCCTTTGCTATCGTCCAATCTCGGCGAACAGTGGCCGGAGAAACTTCAAGGACGGCGGCTATCTCATCGATGGAAAGCCCGCCGAAATATCGCAGCTCGACGATCTTTGCCTGCCGCGGATCGAACTCGGCGAGCCTCTCAAGTGCGTCGTTAAGCTCAAGCAAGCCAGCTTCGTTTTCGTAGGAGACGGTCGGAGCTTCGTCGAGTGAGAGTCGGATGCCGTCGCGCCTTTTCGACTTTCGGCTCCGGGCGGCATCGATAAGGATCCGGCGCATCGCCTGTGCTGCAATAGCGAAGAACTGCCCCTTATTGTTCCAGTCCACAGACCGCTGCTTGGTCAGCTTGAAATAGGCCTCGTGGACGAGCTCGGTCGTTTGGATCGAGACAGCGTGTTCGCGCCGCAAAAAGCTGGCGGCAAGCCTTCGCAGTTCGCCATAAACGAGCGGCATTAGCTGATCGAGCGTTTCCCGATCGCCTCGATTTTGATTCAGCTCATCGAGCAGCAACGTGACGTCGGTAGGCATATCAACAAATTAGCATAGAAGCGTTGCCGGCGATCAAGAAAAATGAGGATCGAATTGCCAAAATCAGCGGTTTTCATTTCTTTTGTCGCGTATTGATTCGGGGGCGTCATCCATTGGGGACAGGGAAAACGGCAAAATTCGGACATTCGGGGCGGGCAACGAGGTCCGCTCACCGGCGGATTACGACGGTGACAACAAAAACAGAATACCGGGCGATATCCCGACGCCGAATGCGTTCGTCCGCCGATACTTGAAACTACTTTATTTGGATGGCCGCTCCATTATTTGGGGCGGTCTTTTAGTCGGCAAAATGACGCCCGAGCGAGCGCCGGGCACTCTACAGAGATAGATCATATGTCAAGAACAACCAGGAAACTCACTACATCGATCATTGTTTTACCGCTAGTTTGTGCTCTTTTTGCGGCGGCTTCGTTCGGCCAGACCTACAACTCAAATACCGGCGGATACAACACAGGATACGGGAACGTTTACGGATCGTACGGCCTCGCGATGGCGACGCAGAACATGTACAACTTCAACCAAATGAACATGCAGCGGCTGACCATGCGGCAGGCGATGATCAATAAATGGGGGAAGGCGGCGGTCGAGAAAGCCGAACGCGAAGCGGCGGCCGGCCGCGGCACAGCGAGCGGGGGCGCGCGTGCGGGAGCGAAGGCCGAAGGGCCGGTTATCGCTCCGCTCAAGAACGTCGGGAAGTTTCGGCCCGTGGCGAACACTGCCTCGGTGAACGCACTTGCAGATGCGGTTGGTGAAACGCCCGAGGAGAAACAGTTGATCCGGACCATTTTCAAGGCTACGAAGACTGCATTTGAAAAAGAGGCCGGGCCGAGAGGCTGGTCAAACAATATCGCGGGCGGCCTTGCGTTCTTTACCGTTACGGCGATGACGGTTTATCACGACGAGGAGCCGAGCGAAGAAGCATCGCAGGCATTCTTTTTTACGCTAAATCAAACGATGGACGAAGTTCCGGAGTTTGCCGCGATGACGAATAAGCAAAAGCAGGGGTTTTACGACCTGATGATCGGCTTCAGCGGTATCCTGCTCGCAGGCTATATGGAAGGCAAGGAGAGCGGCGACCGGGAAACACTCGCGGCGTATCAGAAGATCGCCGGCGGCTTGATCGAACTCGTGTTGAAGGTCGATCCCCGGAACCTGAGAACCGAAAACGGTGTGATCGTGATCCGGTGATTTCTGGTATTATTTCTTCTATCGATAATTCCAGAGGGCCGAAGCAGATGTCGAATCTACAAAAAACTGCGATTGCCGCAACCGTATTTGCGGCCTTGGGACTTGGATCTCTTTGTGCCGAGGCTCAAACGGCAGGCGGGGCTGCGGCTGCGGCCGGCGGCGGAATCAAGCGGGCTCTGGCGGCGGAAGGCGGCTCGGCCGCTTCAAAGCAATTCCGCGGCGGGCTCGGCTCGGCACTCAAAGCCGCTGCCGCCAAAGAGCGGACGGCCAGATCGAGCCGTTCGACGGCCTCGCGAAACCGGACTAACCGTCCATCCGCGCCGCCTGCTGGCAGAACGGCCGCTTCCAACCGTACGGTTCCCGTCACGAACTTCAAGCCCTCGGGCGGTTCGGCGACATTTGAGACGCTTGCCGATTCGATAGCAAGCAACAAGACTGAGCGCGATGGGCTGCTGCTGATCTTTAACACGACGAAAACAGCATTTGAGCAAGAGGCGAAGGCGATGGGCCGGGAGAACAATATTCCCGCAGCACTGACCTTTTTCATCATCACGAATGTGACCGTTTACAACGATGACGCGGAACCCTCGGACGCCGCGGTCGAAAAGCTCTGGGACGCTTTGAGCGCGGTCTTTGAAGAATCGCCCGAGCTTGCCGCAATGACCGACCGGGAAAAGGAAGAGATATACGACACGCTGATCGCGATGAGCGGTATTCCGCTGCTCGGGTACATGCAGGCCAAGGAATCCGGCGATCGGGAAATGCTGGCTTCTTACCAGCAGATCGCCGGAATGCTGATCCAGACCGTTTTGCAGGTCGAGCCCGGAAGCATCAGGTTCGTCGGGGATGATATCGTCGTCGGCCAATAATTGACACTGCCTGAGCTTGACATGAACGCGCAGTTTTTCTAGCATCAAGGTTCGCCCTTTTCACAGGAAATCGGCGAGCTTTTTTGAAAATGCCGGTGCCTTTGGGGCAGCGTCACTCAGGAAGACCGGGCATGTACGTCAATTGGTAGACAGCCTCCCTTACAAGGAGGAAGTTAGGGGTTCGAGTCCCTTCGTGCCCACCAAGTTTGGAAACGGTCCCTTTCGCGGGATCAAAACGGAGCCGTAGTTCAGTTGGTTAGAACGCCAGCCTGTCACGTTGGAGGTCGCGGGTTCGAGCCCCGTCGGCTCCGCCACATTTAAGAAAGAGGCTGTCTGAAAAGGCGGCCTTTTTCGTTTAATGCGGGGCAGGCAATGGTCGAACCGGCAAAATCTACAACAAAAAGCTGTTAATGAGCGGTTTATTGACGTCGCGGAACCATTCCGACAC
>JAHBSL010000010.1 GCA_019639135.1 Acidobacteriota bacterium | reverse complement strand
TTTTATCTTTATATGGTTTGGCTAACTCGTATGTTCGAGACGACGCCGCTCAAACCTCAGAAACTATTTTGGGACATCCTTCTGATCATTCTCGGATATGCGCTTAGCGTGTTTGTGGGTTCCATCTTCATGAAAAAGGAATGGAGGAGCTTTGTCTGGGTTTCAATTGTTGGATCAATATTGATTGCATCGATTCGCATCGGTCTCGCGTTACCTGGCGCAATCGAATACAACTATCGTTTTCGGCCGGCGGAATCGCTTTTGTGGTACTTGTTTAGGCCGGGCGGTATTATCTTTTTGTCATTGGTTACCATAGTTGCTCTCTCAGGAATTACGTTCGTCGCTTCGTTAATAGCTCGATTATTTATTTCGCTGTTCACGAGGAATAGTTCAGCGAGAGAACTCCCTAATTGAGCGGAACTTCGTACGCTTACCCTCGTGCTTATCAGGCAAAACATAAAAGAAGGGCTATAACAATAAGGCCAGGCCCAAACCCGAATTCCCAAGTAGGTTAGGAAGCACAGCCGTGATCGACTCCCGCGGCTCCGCCGCCCGATGTGCGGAAAGGCTCTGCCTTTCCGGCGGCTCCCTCTTACCGAGTGCGGCTCCGCCGCCGTGTTCCCGATTTTCTTCTTTTCTTCCTTCGTGGCTAAGAACATTTCGACGACCAATGCCACCGTCTGCGACGACTCCGGCAGGCCGTATCGGATGTTAAGCCCTTGCTTACGGGCGGGCTTCCGCATCCGCTCATGCCAAAGGCGTAAATCTTACCGCCGGCTAAAGCCGGGACTCAAAACGACGGGCTGAAGCCCGCACTCAGAACTTCGCAACTTCGCAACTCTCGCAACTATCCAGAACTTCCATATCATCCATATCTTCCATATCTCACGGATCGCCGTTCACTTTGGGTTCAGGGTTGATGAAAATGGACAGCGGGAGGTCGTCAATCGTGAATCGTAAATCGTAAATCGTCAATAGTTCTTCAAGCAGAAACTTTGCGGGGCCTTTGCGTCTTTGAGGGAAAGAAGATCTTAACGCGGAGGCCGCAAGGCTCGCAGAGGCAAGTTAGCATTGAGAACCGGATCGAGGTTACTTCACTTTGGTCAGTTGATCATTAGGGTTTGGGAATCAGCCATTAGCTCTTAGCCATAAGCTGTTAGCCGGGATTCAAATAACAATGACCCAGCGAAAGAAGTCAGAAGTCAGAAGCCAGAAGTCAGATGTCAGATGTCAGAAGCCTGAAGTCAGATGCCAGAAGCCTGAAGTCAGAAGCCAGAAGCCAGAAGCCAGAAGTCAGATGCCAGAATGCGAACATTCAAAGACCAAAGACCCAAGACCTAAGCCCAAAGATCGAAGCCCAAAGCCCAATGTCCTCTCTTAACCAATTTACGATGGTCCAATTAACAATTGACAATGCGGAAGAATGCCAAATCCCAAATCCCCAATCCCACATCACAGATCGCCAGGCCCGGCCGCGTGTCCCAGATGTCCCATTCGTTCTAACCGTTTCAGGTGTTTCTGAAGCACTCACTGCTTTTAAAAAATGAACAAAGCGGGCTGAGATGGGGAATTTTGACCCACTTTCCGTAGAAATGCTCAAAAATGCCGATAAATGTTCCACCCGCACATGCGCGCAAGTGATTCAAAGCGGCCGCCCGCTCCGAACGAAGAAAGCCTCCGGGGGCGAGCCGAGGCTTGAGGAGGATAAGTTTATTGACGAGCGGCTAATCGAGCCGTTCGAAGATGCCGGCGGCTCCCATTCCGCCGCCGACGCACATCGTGACCATGCCGTAGCGGGCCGAGCGGCGTCGCATTTCCTGAAGAATGGTCGCGGTCAGCTTTGCACCGGTGCATCCCAACGGATGGCCGAGAGCGACGGCACCGCCATTGACGTTGACCTTCGCCGGGTCCAGCTCGAGCACTTTCATTACCGAAAGACCCTGAGCGGCAAAGGCTTCGTTGAGCTCGATAAGGTCGATCTGGTCAAGCGTCAACCCAGCGAGCTTGAGCGCCTTCGGGATGGCATAAACCGGCCCGATGCCCATCTCTTCCGGCAGGCAGCCGGCGGTCGCATAAGAGACAAAACGGGCGATCGGTTTCAGGCCAAGCTCGGCGGCCTTATCGGCGGACATCACGACCGCGGCGGCCGCTCCATCGGACATCTGCGAGGCATTGCCGGCGGTCACGGTGCCCTTGGCGTGGAAAACGGGCCGGAGCTTTGCAAGGCCTTCGAGCGAAGTATCGGCACGCGGGCCTTCATCCTGATCAAAGACGATCTCCTTGCGGCGGACGCGGCCCTTTTCGTCAAACTCATCGACGAAGACGTTCATCGGGACGATCTCATCGGTGAATTTGCCGTCTTTGATCGCGGCGAGGGCCTTCATGTGCGAGTTGTAGGAAAACTCATCGGCCTGTTCGCGGGTGATCTCATACTTGCGGGCAAGGTTCTCGGCCGTCAGCCCCATGTTGAGATAATAGTCCGGATACGTCTCTGCAAGTTGCGGATTCGGGCGGAAAGTGTTGCCGCCCATCGGGATCGCAGTCATCGATTCGAGCCCGCCGGCTACGATCACCTCGGCACCACCGGTACGGATGCGTTCGGCGGCAAGCGCTATGGTCTGCAGGCCCGACGAGCAATAACGGTTGACAGTCATCGCCGAGGTCTCGACCGGCAGCCCGGCAAGGATCGCCGAGGTGCGGGCGACGTTCATTCCCTGGCTCGCTTCCGGAAAAGCGCAGCCCATTATGACGTCTTCGATCAATGCCGCTTCGACGCCCGCCCGGGCAACCGCTTCCCTGATGGCCACGGCGCCCATCTCGTCCGAGCGGGTGTTCCGCAACGTGCCCTTCGGCGCCTTTCCCACAGCCGTCCGCACGGCCGAAACGATAACTGCTTCTTTCATATTCGTTATTTCCTACAAAACAAACGGAGTTCGCAGATGGACCAGATCTCCGTTTTAATTGTACCCCCTGGAGTTTGCGCGCATCTCCTATTTTTCGATCCCAACCTCGACCTCGGCAGCCTCGAGAAGCCGCAAAACATCGGGCTTGATCTCGACCAAAAAGCCCCGCTTTCCGCCGTTTATCCAAATGCGGTCAAGGTCGAAGATCGTTCGCTCGGCGTAAACGGGCATTTTCGTCTTCATCCCAAATGGCGAAGTGCCGCCGACCAGATACCCAGTGAGTTTCGATGCCTTGTCGGGCGTCGCCGGTTCTATCGTTTTCACATCAAGATGCCGAGCAAGCGACTTCGTCGAAACTTCCCAGTCGCCATGCATCAGCACGACAAGCGGCTTCCGTTCGTTCGTTTCAAACACCAGCGTCTTGATCACGGCATGGACATCAATTCCCAACTGCCTCGCCGATTCCTTCGCACCGCCTTTCTCAACATAATCATAGAGGTACGGAACGAACTCGACCTTATGTTCCCGCAAATACCGCACTGCCTGAGTTACAGGAAAGTCCATAAGCACCTGTCGATACCGCCTCCGCTAAATGGCAACCAGATCTCCTACCGTCAAACTGGCCGCCCGCTAACGCAGGCGGTTCTGACACTGCTTGTATCGAAAGCATGTCCTGACGTGGTCATTAACCATTCCGGTCGCCTGCATGAAGGCATACATGATGGTCGAGCCGACGAAATTGAAACCACGTTTTTTCAGGTCTTTGGAAAGAGCGTCCGAGATCTCTGTTTTTGCCGGAACATCGCTGAGTTCATTTCGCTTTCCGTCGATCGGCTTTCCGCCGACGAACGACCAAACGTAGTTATCAAATGTGCCAAATTCTTTTTGCACGGCCAGGAAAGCCTTCGCATTCCGAACGGCAGACGCGATCTTCAATCGGTTGCGAACGATGCCCTCGTTCTTCATCAATTTCGCACACTTTGCCTCACTATATTTCGCGACCTTAACCGGGTCAAAGTCATCGAACGCCTTTCGATAATTCTCGCGTTTCGCGAGTATCGTATCCCAGCTCAGTCCCGCTTGTGCCCCTTCCAATATCAGGAATTCAAAAAGCATACGGTCGTCGTGCTGCGGCACACCCCACTCAGTGTCGTGGTAGTGAATCGCAAGGTCGTTTTTTGCCCAGCCGCATCGTTTCATTTCTTTTTTGCAATATACAAGGTCTTATCTATTCGTGCATGAACAATGCCTTCCCCATCTTTTAGTTCGACTTCGTAGATCCGATCTATCGACTTGGACGTATGCGCGAGTCGCTTTATTTCGTCGATCTCATCGCACGAAAGATCGAAATCCGCATAAAGCGTCGTCCTTCCCGGCCGTTTGAACCTGATCGCTGCCGCCTTGTCCCAAACTGTGTAACCCGGCCCGAGGATGTGCATCAACATCAGCATATAGAACGGATCGACAGCACCGTAAATGCTCCCGCCGAATATGGTCCCGACGTAATTTCGAGTCCGCCAGTTGAGCGGGAGTTTGATCTTGACCTCGCGCCAGTCACTTGCGATATAAAGCACCCGTCCTCCCGTCCCGCGATATGCCGGGAAGAGGTTAAATCCCCAACGATACAACTTGGTGGTAAAGTTTTCGGGCATTGTTTCAAAGAACTACCGCGGAAATGACGGAGATTCCATCACGCGTTTCGCCTGGCGGAGGTGCCGCTTCGAGTGTTCAACGATGATATCGAGCGCGTCGCGGAGCCGATACGTGATCAGGCCCATGAAAGGCGAGGTCACGACGGTCTTGTCCCAATCGAGCCCAGCCGTCCTCTCGATCTCGCCGATCACCCATTCCTGGCTTTCGGCGAAGCGGTCAACGATGTCGGCCGGCACATCGCTCGGCGGAACGATCGCCTCGCTCGGAGCCTTGAACTTCTTCTTGTCCGAACGAAGGCTGTTCTTAAGCATTCCGCCGAAAAAGCCGGTAAGCGGCGACCAGGATTCCCAGAACGAATTTTTCGCCCCCGAGAGCTTTGCCTCAAAGACCGGCTTCATCTCGTCGTTCGAGCGGATGAGGTGGTCCAGGCATTGAGCAACACTCCAACTCTCGGCAGCCGGCTTCCAATTGAGCTGCTCGTAGGAAAGCGAACCGAAAGACACCCTCGCGTCCTCGACCGTCTGCTTGATCTCATTTGTAAAGTAAAAGGTGTCGTTCTTCATGGGCCGTCTCCCCTAGTTTCGCAGCGGCTTGCCTGTCTTGAGCATCGCGGCGATGCGCTCCTGCGTTTTTCTCTCGCCGCAAAGCGAGACAAAAGCTTCGCGTTCGAGGTCGAGCAGGTACTGCTCGCTGACCTGAACGGTGTGGTTGATCGCACCGCCGCACATTATGTTCGCCAATTTCTTGCCGATCAGTTCATCGTGGTCGGAGATGAATCCGCCTTTCTTCATCATATGGAGGGCAAGTTTCATGGCGGCGATGCCGTCTTCACCCATGACAGTGATGTCCTCGCGCGGAACGGGCGGAACAAAACCGGAAGCGTCGAGGTTGAGCACTTCCTGCTTTGCATCGGCGATAAGGCGGTCGCCATTCATCGAGATGGAATCGACGTCGCGGAAAAAGCCCCATGCCCTGGCTTCCTGCGCCGAGGTCGCGACCTTGCCCATACCGATCAGTTCGAAGGTCTTCTTGAGGAATACAAGCGGATCTGCATCCGGAGCTTTTGCTGCCGCATCCATTGCCCGCATCGTCATCTCTTTCGTGCCGCCGCCAGCCGGAATAACACCGACGCCGACCTCGACCAAACCGATGTAAGTTTCCGCCGCGGCACGGACCCGATTTCCGTGCATCGCAATCTCACATCCGCCGCCGAGCGTAAGCCCGTAGGGAGCGGTGACGACCGGTTTCGCCGAATATCGCAGCCGCATTACGGCTTGCTGGAGGGCATGGACCATCATGTTGATGTCGTCCCACTCTTCTTCCTGCGCCGCAAGCAGAAGCATCATCAGGTTCGCACCCGCCGAGAAATTACCGCCCTGGTTGCCAACGACAAGTCCCTTAAAGTTGCGTTCGACCTCATCGATGGCAAAGTTCATCATCTGAACCGTATCGCCGCCGATCGAGTTCATCTTCGAATGAAACTCGAGACAGGCGACGCCATCGCCAAGGTCGATGAGCGTTGCACCGGGGTTCGACTTTATTACTCCTGTGCGTTCTTTGACGGATCTGAGCACCGTTACTCCGGGACGCTCGGGCAAAGGCTTGTACTCGCCACTGACGAGGTCAAAGAAGGAGACGTTGCCGTTCTCATTCTTATAGAACGTCTCGGCACCTGCCGCCAGCATCTTTTCAATACTTGGCGGGACAGCCTGGCCTTCGGCCTTCATCCGCTCGACGGAACGCTTGAGCCCGATAGCGTCCCAGGTCTCGAAAACTCCGATCTCCCAACCAAAGCCCCACTTGATCGCGTTATCGACCTCGACGATCGTGTCGGCGATCTCAGGGATGCGGTTGGCCGCGTAGCGGAATGTCCTGGACATCGTCTTCCAGAGAAACTCGCCAACGCGGTCTTCGCCCCAAACAAGCGTGTTGATCCGCTTGTTCATATCCTCGATTCCTTTTGCGGCCTCGATCGAAGCGAACTTCGTCTTCTCCTGCGGCTTGTATTCAAAGGTCGCGAGGTCGAGTTCGTGGATCTCGGTCTTGCCCTCGGCGTTCTTCGATTTCTTGTAGAATCCGCCGCGGGTCTTGTCACCAAGAAGGTTCTTTTCGAGCATTTTCTCGATGACATCGGGCAGAAGGAACACATCGCGGTCCTCATCTTCGGGCACTGCCGGATAGAGATTGCGGTTGACGTGAACGAGCACATCGAGACCGACGAGGTCTGCTGTGCGGAAGGTCGCCGACTTTGCGTGGCCGATCGCCTTGCCCGTCATCTGATCGACCTCGGTCGGCGTGAATCCCATAGCGACCATTTCATGGACCGTGGCCATCATCGCAAAGGTGCCAATTCGGTTGGCGATGAAGTTCGGCCGATCCTTGGCAGGGACGACGCCTTTGCCAAGTCTCTGATCGAGAAACCCCGAGAGCTTGCAGGCCATTTCGCCATCGGTCCACTCGGTCGGGATCAGCTCGACGAGTTTCATATACCGCGGCGGGTTAAAGAAGTGAATGCCGACGAAATGCTTCTTGAATTCATCGGAAAAGGGCTCGGCAATCGATTTGATAGGAATGCCGCTCGTGTTAGTTGCGATGAACGAACCCGGCTTCCGGTGCTTTTCGACCTCGCTGAAGACTTGATGCTTGATATCGAGCCGCTCGACGACCGCCTCGATAACAAGGTCGCAATCCTTGAGCTTTGCCATGTCATCGGTAAAGTTGCCGAGCATGATCAGTTTCGCATTGTCGGCAAGCATGAAGGGCGCAGGCTTCAGCTTCTTGGCTGCTTCGAATAGCTCCTTCACGATCCGGTTGCGAACCTGCGGCGATTCGAGCGAAAGCCCCTTCGCTTCTTCTTCGGGCTTCAATTCACGCGGTGCGATATCGAGCAGAAGTACCGGAATTCCGGCATTGGCGAGGTGGGCGGCAATGCCCGCTCCCATTGTTCCCGCACCTAAAACAGCAGCTTTTCGGATATTCATAAGTAGTTTCGCTGGGCTAGTTCA
This sequence comes from Acidobacteriota bacterium, assembly GCA_019639135.1. Taxonomy (GTDB): domain Bacteria; phylum Acidobacteriota; class Blastocatellia; order Pyrinomonadales; family Pyrinomonadaceae; genus OLB17. The sequence goes on along the minus strand of JAHBSL010000010.1, from coordinate 137,566 downwards.
GTCATTTCAAAGTTCCCCGAATTATAACTGAATGAATGTTCATTCAGCAAGACAGCCCTTTCACGAAGAATGGATTTTGACATCGTTCGCAAATCGTTTCATAATTTCGAGCAGTTTTCTGGCACCGGGTTTCGGGAGCCGCGAACGAACAGATCATAAGACCCCAAATAACGGAGTAAAAACATGAAAACTTTCCTGCTTCTCACTATCAGTCTCTTTTTGTTCACAGGCCTCGCGTTTGGCCAAGGATCGAGCACGACGAACGGCGGAACCGATTCTGCAAAGACCGAGAGGCCCAAGCGGGCCTCATTCCGACCGACAAAGGAACAGATCACCGAAGCTCAAACCAAGCTAAAGGCCACCGGAAGCTACGCTGGCGAGGCTGACGGAAAGTACAACAATGACCTTCGTTCCGCGATCCGAAAGTTTCAGGAAGCTAATGGCCTGACCAGGACCGGCTCGCTTAATCGCGCGACGCTTGAAAAAATGGAGATCGCCCTGACGGAACAGCAGAAAGCGATGCCGGCTCCGGAAAGCTCGTATGCGAAGGCCAAAGAAGAAAAGGCCAAGGCCGATAAACCGAAGCGGACGATCTTTCGTGCGACCAAGGATCAGATAAAGGAAGCTCAGCGAATGCTGAAGGCCGCTGGTATGTACAGTGGCGAGGAGACCGGCCAGCTAAGCAAAGAGACACGCGACGGGCTCAGGAAATACCAGGAAGCGAATGGGCTGAACGTGACCGGCACTCTTAACCAGGCGACGCTCGAGAAGATGGGTATCGCCCTGACAGATAAACAGAAGGCCGATGCTGCAGCCGCCCAATGATGAAATTCAAGATGTTGTAATATTCAGGCCGGCAACAGACGCCGGCCTTTCTTTTTCTAGTGACCTGGAGGAGGTAGATCTTATGAAAAGACACTTTTTGATGTTCACAACCGGCACAGCAATGTTTCTGCTAATGGCCGCTGGTGTATCTGCGCAGGAGACCAAAGCACAAGCGGCGATCCGTAAGGTGATGGAAGACCAGGCGGCGGCCTGGAACCGCGGAGACATCGAGGGTTTTATGCAGGGCTACTGGAAAAGCGAGAAGCTGACCTTTGTTTCCACGCGGGTGACCCGCGGGTGGCAGCAAACGCTCGATAATTACAGGAGGAGCTATGACACGCGTGAAAAGATGGGTACGCTGACGTTTTCCGATCTTGAAATTTCGATCCTTTCAAAAGACGCCGCGGTCGTGCTTGGTAGTTGGTCACTCAAGCGGGCAAATGATGCCCCTGGAGGTAAATTCACGCTTATTTTTCGCAAGTTCAAAGAAGGCTGGCGGGTCGTTCACGACCACACGTCTTAGAGCCAGAAATTTTTGCGGAACCTGAGCGGCAGAGAAAGCGTTCGGTCTTTTCGATGAGACGATTCATTCCATTAACTGCAATAATATTCTTCGCCACTTTCGCCGGCTCAGCGCAAGCCCCTGCCACTTCACTCGAAGGCGTAAACCGCTTCGATGCCGCACCGGCCAAGGGATTCAACTATCCGTATTACCTTTATGTGCCGCCGGCGTTCTTTGAGGCGGAAGCGAAAGGGAAGGAACGGACGATCCTTGTGCTCCCGAACAATACCGGTAAGAACGACGACGACCTCGCTGTACATGAGGCAGACGTAATGCGGCGGATCAACCAAAACAGCCGCTTCGTCTCCGACGTGGTCGTAGCGATTTTGACACCTGTCTTTCCACGGCCGGCGACCGACTGGAAGACTTACACGCACGCGCTCGACCGTGACACGATGACGACCGCAAAGGCTGAGAAGAAGGACTACGCCCGGCTCGACCTGCAGCTCATTGCGATGATCGACGACGCCCGCGAGCGGCTCGCCGACGGGCCAGGGCTCAAGTTTGACCGACGAGTTTTAATGCTCGGATTTTCTGCGTCGGGCATGTTCGTGAACCGCTTTACGTTTTTGCATCCGAATCGCGTCAAGGCGGCGATCGTCGGCTCACCCGGCGGTTGGCCGATCGTCCCTGCGGCAAGCTACAAGGAGAAGACTCTGCGATACCCGATCGGCGTTGCCGATCTCAGGTCGGTCACGGGAAACGATCTTGACCTAAAAACGCTCCGCGGCGTTCCGATGTTCGTTTTCCTCGGCGACAAGGACGACAACGACTCCGTTGCATTCGACGATTCCTACGACAAAGAAGACCGCGAGTTGATCTTCCCGCTGCTCGGCGAAAAACCGGTCGATCGCTGGGGTGCGGCCCGGGAAATGTATATCGCGGCGGGGCTCAATGCCGAGTTCAAGCTTTATCCCGGAATTGGCCATACCATAACGCTGGACATCCGAAACGACATTCTCGCATTTCTAAAGCGCCACCTGAGCGAGTGACGCGGCAGCCAGACTAGAGCAGCGAACGGAACTGCTGTAAACTTGCAGCCGGAATCCGACATCCGGTGAAGAGTATGAAAAAGCTATTCGTTTTCGCGGCGATCTTCTTGTTCGCAACCGTTTCGTTCTCACAGCCCTACACGATCCAGCAATATCTAAGTATCAAGTCCGCGGGTTCGCCGGACTTCTCGCCCGATGGAAAACGGATCGTTTATCTGACAAACGCCACCGGCACCTCGCAGGTTTGGGCTGTGGATACGGCCGGCGGCAAGCCCGAGCAGCTCACCTTTTTTGACGATAACGTCAGCTTTGTGCGGTGGCTCCCGGATAACAGCGGCATCATTTTTGGCATGGCCCGCGGCGGGAACGAGAACACGCAGTTTTACTGGATGACGCCGAAGGGCGACGCGATCGAAAAGCTCACCGATGAGCCGAGCGTTCGGCATAATTTCGCCGGCGTCTCGAAGGACGGGAAGCAGATCTATTACACCTCCAACAAACGCAACCGCAATTTCTTCGACGCCTACTCCATGGACCTCGAGTCTGAGAAGGAAACGCTTCTTTACAAGTTTGACGGCAACATAAGCATAGCCGCTTTCAATGACTTGGGCACAAAACTTGTCATCTCGCGGAGCGGCATCGAGAAAAGCCTGGACAACGACCTATTCATGGTTGACGTGAAGACCGGCACGGAGACTCACCTGACTCCGCACGATGATGCAAGCGAGTTCGGCAACGTGGAGTTTCTCCCCGATGGCCTGCTGATGACCACGAATGACAAACGCGAATTCGAGGCTCTGGTGCAGATGCGGCAGAAGAACGCCTCGGAAGACGACTGGTCGGCCTCGAACCTATCGACATCTGTCGTTTACGGTCCGAATTGGGATGTCGGCGGCGTCACACTAAGCAATGACTCGAGCAGGCTGGCATATACAGTAAACAGCGACGGCTTCTCGGAGCTCTACATCCGGAATATCGAAAACGGCGGCAAGCCCTTGGTCTCAAAGGTTTCGTCGAAAGCAGACCAAATCGATCTGCCCGTCCGGGGGATCGTTGGCGGCACCAGATTTTCGGGTGACGGAACGAAGTTAGCCTTTTCTTTCAGTTCACCGATCAACAACGGCGATGTCTGGCTCTACGACCTAAAGGCAAAGAAGCTATCGCAGGTGACTCAAAGCGATCGGGCGGGCATCGATCCGAGAACATTCGTCTCGCCGGAACTTATCAAGTTCAAGACGTTCGATGGCCGCGAGATTCCGGCTTGGTATTACAAACCGGCTTCGTTCAAAGGTGGAATCGCCGGTTTCACTACCATAGAGCCGGACGGCACAAGAATCAGCACCTATCCAGGTGGTTTAAAAGTAATCGTCTCAATCCACGGCGGTCCTGAAGGCCAATCGCGGCCCGGATTCAATCCGCTATTTCAGTATTACTTGTCGCGGGGTCATGCCGTGCTCGACCCCAACGTACGCGGTTCGACAGGCTATGGCAAGACCTATACGCATCTTGACGACGTCGAGAAGCGCGAAGATTCGGTGAAAGACATCGCGGCCGCGCATGAATGGTTGACGACGAAGGGCGGGGCCGACCGTAAACGCATCGCCGTAATGGGCGGAAGCTACGGCGGCTACATGACGATGGCGGCGATCACGCTATATCCCGATCTCTGGGCCGCGGCGGTCAATACGGTCGGCATCGTAAATTGGGAAACCTTTTTGCAGAATACGTCCGGATACAGGCGTCGTCAGCGTGAGGTGGAGTACGGCCGGCTCGACCGTGACATCGACTTTCTCCGCAGGATCTCACCGATCCGCAAGATCGACCGGATCAAGACGCCACTGTTTGTGATCCATGGCAAGAACGATCCGCGAGTTCCCTACACTGAAGCCGAGCAGGTTGTCGATGCCCTTAAAAAGCGAAACGCCATCGTCGAGTATAAACTTTACGATGACGAAGGCCACGGGATTTCAAAGCTGAAAAATCGCTTAGAGCTATATCCGCTCGTAGCGGATTTCCTGGACAAATATATGAAGTAAACGAACACGAACGGGATCGTCCACACTCAGGCTGTAAATTTTCACCAGGACGTTTTCTTGCTTCGTAGTCATGCGGACAATAGTATCCGCTCTCCCGTTTCGCTCGATCTGCGGGCGGCGTCCAATACACGCTGTACCTTTACGCCATCTTCAAATGTCGCTGCGTTTTCGATCGCATTATCGCCACTGATGATCGCGTAAACGATCTTCGGTGCAAAAGCCATAAAGCCGCTCGGGAAGCCGGATTCGAAGATGCCGTCAATGCTCGGCGGGTATTCTACTTCAATTTCCGTCCATCCGGCCTCACCGCGTTTGGCAATGTAAATATCGCCGCGATGCTCTACCTTCAGCCAGCCCTCGCTGCCGACAAACTCGATGCAGTTGACATATTCCGGCCCTTCGATCATCGAGACGGAAACGAGACCGGTCGTGTCATTCGTTATCTCACCGTCACGAAATCTGAGCAGCATGTTCACCTGATCGTCCGTCTCGACAGCTCGCACGCCGCTCTCGAACGGACGTTCTTTGATGTGCGTTTGAAGCTGGGCATCGACTGAGGTTATGTCCGCTTCCAAAAACCAGAGAAACGAATCGATGACGTGCGAGCCGATCGCCCCAAGTGCTCCGCCGCCGGCGTGCTCGCTCGACCACCAATCCCACTTCTGCGTCGGGTCGCCGCGGTGCGGTGCCTTGAAAGTATATTTCGCGTGGCGGATGTTTCCGATCGCTCCGGAATGCAGCATTGCCTTGGCCTTCTGCCGACCGGGGAGAAAGCGGAGTTCGTGGTCGATCAGGGCGAGTTTGCCTGTTGCCCTGGCGGCCACCACCATCGCCTCAGCCTCAGCAACATTCATCGCCATCGGCTTTTCGGCAAGCACATGCTTTCCGGCGGCAAGTGCAGCTTCGGCCATTTCGCGGTGAAGGTTTGGCGGCGTGGTGATGCAAACGAGGTCAACATCGCTTCGCTCGATAGTCTCCCGCCAATTGTCGGTAAAGTGCTCCGCACCCGATTCGTCCGCGGCCGCTCTCGCATTCTCGAGCGACCCGCTGGCGATCGAGACGATCCGTGCATTCTCGCACGCATGAAATCCGGGCACCTGCACCCGGCGTGCAAAGCCTGTCCCGATAAATCCGACTCCGACGCTTTCTCTCATAAAAAAAGCATCGGCGAAAACCGATGCTTATGCAAATCGTGATGTCAGACCCTTTAATTGCTTCCCATCTCGAGGCTCGGAGCGGTCGCTTTGCGTCGCTTTCCGTATTTGAGGAAATGCTCGTATGCCTCGCGGTCGTCCTTGGACATCTCAACGATCTCGGCACCGACCAGAAAGCGTTCGGTCGAGAGGTGAACGCCGACCTTCTCGTAACGGCGGCCGATAAGTTTCATCCTGACCTTGCCGTTCGGCAGGTCTATCTCGGCATCAAGCCGGCGATCCTGGCCGACCAGGTAGTTCTCGCGAACGCGAATCGATTGGACAATAAACCCGACACCAGTGCGGCTGATGTCGTAGGTCTCGCCGCTGATGTGCATATTCTCCGGCTGACGGCCGAGCCCGCCGGTGGTAAAGATCGGCTCGAAGGTGATCTTTATCGGGAGGTTGTGCTTTCGCCTGAGCGAATGTGAGGCCTCAGTGAACAGTCCTGTTATCTTCTGGGCAATTGCTCGCAACATTTTCTGATTTTCCTTATCGTTCTTACGACGATATCAATTGGAACGGTCAAAGAGTTCCGCAAATTTTGCTGATCGGCAACCGAAGGTGATCGCCGATGTAACCCCCCTATCACTCGCGGAGCGGCTTGCCGCCGTTGTCCCGGCCGGTCACTTTCGACAATCCGCCCGAAGACGGCTCGAGCAAATAGGAATTTCGCCCGGTCTTCCCGTATTCGGCCGGAGTCGCGGTGGCAAAATAGCTCTTTCCGCCATCGATCAAGGCAACGCGATAAACGTATCCGGTCGATTCCGCCGAGCGAATGTCGTCCGGAAGATACCCAAGCTCGATCAATTTTCCGACCTCGCCATTAGTGCCGTTGTTCTGCAGTGAATAAGCTAGCTGGGCCTTTGAGATGCGTTCGAGCATCTTCTTCGCCTCATCCTGCCGGACGTCGATGCGGAGTTCGTAAAAGTAGTTCTTACCTTCCTTTTTAATGCGGGCCTCGGTCGCTTCGTCGGCGGCGAGGATCTGCCAATAACCGCTGACCTTCCGGAGCCTGATCTCCTGCATCTGAGGTTCGGCGCCTGGCTCTTCGGGAAGTGCGGCCGTGACGGTCGCGGATTCGCCTGAGATTATCTCGCCGTTGATACGGACATCGGCCGGAACCGCCTTGGCAATATCCTCAAGATCGACGGCAAACTCGCGAAGTTCATCGTCCGTCAGGCCCTCGATCGCGGGTTTGAGGTTCGTCAGGTGGATGGCTTCGCGGTATCGCTTCTGCTTGAGCCGCTCGTAAAATGCCTTGACCGTCTCGGCCGGCGAGCCCGGTTCGATCTCGATCCTCGGACCTGTCGATATCTCAACTGAACTAATGTTAGCGTTGGCGGCCGTCGTCGCATTTGACGTTGCAGCATTGGCCGTTTCCGAAGCCGCCGCCGAACAGCCCGCACCGGCTACCGTGTTAAACAGCAGCACCGCAAAAACAGAGATTCGCGCCAGCGTTTCGGTCACGCTTTTTGGTTCCAGCATTCGCATCAAAATTGGGGCCGCGGTCGTGCCGCGAAGAGGCCCATGGGTGGGCAACCTTGCCTCGTAAACTGCGTGCCCGAGGCAAGAAAGGAAAGACACGCTAAACCGTAGTATAGCGTGTCCCTGTGGAAAAAGTAAGTATTTATTTACAGATAAAGGGATTAAACGCCCTTTTTCACTCGTTTTCTGCCGGTTTTTCCCCCGCAAACACCATTTCGCGGCCGACAAGGTAGAGGAAAACGGCCAGCACGATGAACGGGAGCATCGCCAAAAGGTCGGCGTAGGAGCCTTCATAGAACGGATTTGCCGCTTTTGCCCATTCGTTGACGCCCTCGGTCAGGCCGCTCAAATAGACCGCGGACAGGGCGACGAGAATGCCGGCAAGGGCGCCTCCCGCGATATACCCCGAGGCCAAGAGCACGCCCGAACTCTTGTCCGTCTCGGCGATGAACTCCTCTTCGGTCAGATCCTTTGCGGCGAATTTCCGCTTCAAATATTTATCGACCGCCCAGCGGACCATGCCGCCGACAAATATCGGCGACGAGGCCGAGATCGGCAGGTAAAGCCCGACGGCGAACGCCAGCGAAGAGATGCCGCAAAGCTCAAGCGTAACCGATATCATCACGCCTAGAATAACGAGTGCCCATGGAAGTTGCTGGCTAAGGATTCCCTGGATGATGTAACTCATTAGCGTCGCCTTCGGTGCCCGGTATTTCTCGACCGATTGCATCACCGGGTCACCATTCGCATCGACCCCTGTCTGAACTTCGGTGATGACGCCGTTTATGCCGGGATCGACCAGGTAGGCCGGCCTGCCCGTCATCCCGACTAGGTATTTACCCGCCGGGCCGCGGCTCGTGTCCGTGTTATGCCAAACGCGGTAGTTCGCCGTGTCGCGCTCGCCGTAAAAGCCACCTGCCCGTTCGGCACGCAGTTCGCCGCCCTCGCGGACGAGTTCCTGCTCCGGCACCTGGAAGCCCGCGGCAAAGGTGTTCGGTGCGACAGGCATATAGACCGACGATGATTCGTTGAGCTGAATGAGGATCGGGCCTAGTAGTAGTGCCGACGAAAGAGCTCCGACGAGGATGGCAGTTTGCTGTTTCCAGGGCGTGCCGCCGACCCAGAAACCGGTCTTGAGGTCCTGCGAGGTCGTGCCACCATTTGACGCGGCGATGCAGACAATGCCGCCGACCGACAGTGCGGTGACGAAATACGGATCCGGATTCGTCCAGCCAAGCACGAGGAACGCCAGCGAAGTGAAGAGGAGCGTCGCAACGGTCATTCCGGAGATCGGATTTGAGGACGAGCCGATCTCGCCGGTAAGTCTTGACGAGACCGTTACGAAAAGGAACCCGAGAATGATGATCAGAACCGCCCCGAGGATGTTCATCTTCAGCGTCGGGAGCAGCGTTATGACAACGATCAGGGCCAGAATGCCGACGACGACCCATTTGAGCGAGATGTCCTGCTCGGTTCGCGGCAACGTTGCATCGTCGCCGTTCTTGTTGTTTGCCCGCTTTGCCTGAAAGTCCGCAATGCCGCCGCGGATGCCGCCCCAGATGGTCGGGAGCGAGCGGATCAGTGAAATGATGCCGCCCGCGGTGACCGCTCCGGCACCGATATAGAGAATGTATTCGCTCTGGATGCTGCCGGCACCTTCGATCGGCATATCCTTGATCAGCGTCGTTGCCGGTGCGAGCGGTTCGGAGAGGCTATCGCCGAAGAAGCGGATCATCGGGATGAGCACCCAATACGCCAAAGCACCGCCGGCGAACATGATCCCTGCGATCCGCGGGCCGATGATGTAGCCGACGCCGAGCAGTGCGGGATTGTTCTCAAGCGAGACGCTGCCGCCGCGAAAAGGCTCGCCGAAAAGCTTCTCGGGATATTCCTTCCAGCCGCTGAAGACCTTCATCACCGTGTTGTAAAGAAAGCCGATGCCAAAGCCGGCCGCGATGATCAGCCCGCCCTTTGCCGCGGTCGAATCGCCCGCCTTGGCTATCTCGGAGTGCTGCTTTGATTCCTCGCTCGCCGAGGCGATGAGCACCTGTGCGCAGGCCGTGCCTTCGGGATATTTGAGCAGGCCGTGCTGATCGCGGATGAGTGCACGGCGGAGCGGGATCATCATCAAAATGCCGAGAAGTCCGCCGAGCACGGCGACCATCGTCACCCGCCAGACCTCAAGGTCGAAGCCGAGTATCAGTATCGCGGGCATCGTTACGCCGATGCCGAAGGCGATGGATTCGCCCGCCGAGCCGGTCGTCTGGACAATATTGTGCTCGAGGATGGTCGCATCTCTCGCTCCGAGCTTTGAAAGCAGCCGGAAAAGCGTGACCGAGATGACGGCGACCGGGATCGACGCCGAGACCGTCAGCCCGACCTTGAGCACCAGATAAAGCGACGACGCGCCAAACAAAATGCCGAGTAGAACGCCGACGACTAGCGGCCCCGGCGTCAGCTCACGCAGCGTTGTGACCGAATCCGGAATATACGGGCGAAAGTTTTCGAGAAATGGGTTTTTCATAATTTTCCTTAAGCTCCCCTCCTTGATTAGGAGGGGTGGACGCCGCTTCGGCGGACGGGGTGGTAGCTCCCTTAAACTCCCCTCCTTGATTAGGAGGGGTGGACGCCGCTTCGGCGGACGGGGTGGTAGCTCCCTTAAGCTCCCCTCCTTGATTAGGAGGGGTGGACGCCGCTTCGGCGGACGGGGTGGTAGCTCCCCTTTCCCGCCACCCAAAAAATGACCTGATCACACCAAGTACAAACTCCGGCTCATCGAAGACAAGAAAGTTGTCAAATCTCAATACCTTGATACCCATGCCCGCGAGGTATAGGCTCCGTTCGAGGTCGCGAAGCCCCGCCGCTTCGCTTTTGTGCACTTCTCCATCGAGTTCGACGGCAAGGAACTCTGCGGGGCAATAGAAGTCTAGGACGTAGTTCCCGACGCTATGCTGTCGCCGAAACTTCCGGCCATCGAGCCGCGAGTTCTTGAGGGCTCCCCAGAGCGTCGCTTCAGCGGGCGTCAGGCGCTTTCGCAGCTTGCTTCGGATCGGTTTGAGGTAGTTTCGGTTGTGCGGCCTTGAATTATCCATTCCAATAACTAAGTAGAGCTACCACCCCGCCCTTCGGGCACCCCTCCTAACCAAGGAGGGGAGCTTTCTCGCATATCCACGCTCGCCCTTTAGATCAAGTAAGCGTTTCACCTCAATTCCAAGGCAATTTACGCCCAAATACCCGAAAATGCAACGGTTCCGCGACGTGTTGAAATGATTTCACGGCTTGGTGAAACAATTCCACGGCCTGATGAAACGATTTCACGGCCTGATGAAACGATTTCACGGCCTGATGAAATGATTTCACGGCCTCGTGAAACAATTTCACGGCCTGATGAAATGATTTCACGGCCTGATGAAATGATTTCACGGCCACGTGAAACAATTTGACGGCCCGGTGAAATGATTCCACGGCCCTCTGGAATCGCTCTTTCACCCGTTGAAATCTTTCAAAACCCGCGGAAATCCACTAAACTAGCCGATATTTCCTCAGCGGAGCATAAAACACCCTATGAAAAGCATTCCTGAGTCTTCGAGTCTTTGCCCCGAAACTTCCGGTCGCCGACGAACTGGCCGCCCGCCTACGCAGGCGGTTCTGACAATTCGGCTCTGCGGCAAAAAAGCTCCACTCCTTACGAAGGAGAGGTGGTGGCCGCTACGGCTGACGGGGTGGTTCTCCCCTTTGCGGCACTTTGCGTCTTTGCGTCTTTGCGGGATATTTCTTCTCTTCTCGCTTGCGGCATTCGCTCAGATCCCCGCGCCGAAGGACGTGCTCGGATTCACGCCCGGCGACGACCGTAAGCTCGCCAGTTGGGCTCAGGTCGTCGATTATTTCAAGAAACTTGACGCCGCCAGCGACCGGATGACCTTCCAAGAGATCGGTAAGACGACGATGGGCGCACCTTTTGTTTACGCGACCGTCAGCTCGCCGGAGAATCTCAAGAAGCTCGACCATTACCGCGAGATCAACGACAAACTCGCCGATCCGCGAAAAATTGGAACGCGGACACTCCTGTCCGCAACGGGCGACGCTTCGTCGACCGTCACAAAAAGCGGCAAGGCAAGTCTCGCCGGAGGAACCGGCGATGCGGACAGGAGTGTCCGCGCTCCATCTGAGCTGATCGCCGAAGGCAAGACCATCGTCCTCATCACCTTCGGCATTCACTCGACCGAGGTCGGCTCAACGCTTTCGTCGATGCTGATCGCCCAAGAGCTCGTTAGCTCAAACGACCAGAGAATTAAGAACATCCTCGACAACACGATCATCCTCATCGTGCCGTCGCTGAACCCCGACGGCGTGGACATCGTCAAAAATTGGTACGACAAAACGCTCGGCACGCCGTATGAGGGCACCTCGCCGCCCGAGCTTTATCACAAATACGTCGGCCACGATAACAACCGCGACTGGTACGCCTTTACGCAGGTCGAAACGCAGCTTACCGTCGATAAGATCCACAACGTCTGGCATCCGCAGATCGTGCTCGATGTGCATCAGCAGGGCATCTACGGTGCGAGGCAGTTCCTGCCGCCGTACATGCCGCCGGTCGAGCCGAATGTGCCGCAGCAGATCGTTGAGGGATACACCGAGCTTGGGCTTTACATCGCCGGCGATATGCGAAAGAAAGGCTTTCAGGGCCTGACGACAGGCACGACCTACGACGCTTGGACGCCCGCACGCGCATATTCGCATTACCACGGCGGAGTCCGCATCCTGAGCGAAACCGCCTCCGCCCGCCTCGCGACGCCCGTCACCGTTAAGGCCGACGAACTTCGCGGCGGCCGCGGCGTCAACCCGCACAAAGACGACGCCAACAACGGCCCCGCCTGGAAAGGCGGCGACTGGCGCCTCCGCGACATCACCAACTACATGTCCGCCACCGCCTTCAGCCTCCTGGACCACGCCGCCAACAACCGCGAAAAATGGCTGTCGAGATTTTACGAGATCGGGAAAGAAGCCGTGCGGCCGAGGAAGGATGGGGAGTTGAATGGTTTTGTCCTGCCCTTTGATAATTCAGATTCGAACGCAAACAACTTCTTCGAGCATATTAGACTTATAAAGCTGCTTGAGCGGGCGGGTGTCGAAGTAGAGCGGCCGAAGGCGTTTAAGGTTGGCACGGGCGAGTATCCCGAGGGCTCAGCGGTGATCAGAATGGATCAGCCCTATGCGAACTTCGCAAAGGCCATATTGGAAAAGCAGACGTATCCGGATCTGAAAGATGCAGAAGGAAACCCGATCGCCCCGTACGACGTCACGGCTCATACATTGCCACTGCTGATGGGGGTCACCGCGACTGCGGTCTATGAGAATTTCTCTACGGAACCAGCCTTACAACACGGTAGGGGGTCCGGCGGAGGATGTACTAATCCGCCGACCTACTTAATTTACAAATCATATCCTCCTTCGATGGACGAGGGCTGGACACGGTGGCTCGTTCAGCCGAGCCAGGGTTACAAACCTAGTTGCTCAAATTTCCTTAGTCTCGTAGATCAGCAGATCCGAAACAATAACTTTTTCAAATCGCGGGCGATCATTTTCCCCGACCAATCCGCCAATCAGATCCTGAATGGTTATTCGAAGGACTCGATGCCGGATGAGTATGTGGGCGGCGTCGGGAAAGAGGGTGTTGAGAATCTAAAGAAATTCGTCGAGGCGGGCGGGACGCTTGTTTTCCTGAACGAATCGTCGAACTTTGCCATCGAGCAGTTCAACTTGCCCGTAAAGAACATCACAAAGGGCCTCAACCGTAAGGACTTCTACATCCCCGGTTCGATCCTCCGCACCGAACTCGACCTCTCGCACCCGATCGCCAAGGGAATGCCGCAGCAGTCCATCGCCTGGTTCGAGGACTCGCCGGTGTTTGAGGTCGTTCAGAGTGCGAGCTTTAGCTCGTCGATACGCGATGAATCGCGCACTCCGAGCATTCGCGTTATCGCCCGTTATCCGTCGGATCCAAAGAACATCTTGCTCTCCGGCTGGGCTTTGGGACAGGAGAAGATCGCCGGCAAGGCGGCACTGGTCGAGGTCACGATGGGCAAGGGCAAGATAGTGCTCTTCGGCTTCCGCCCGCAATACCGCGGGCAGTCGCTGGCGACCTTCCCGCTGCTCTTCAACGCCATCTCGCAGTAAGGCAGAAAAGGCCCGGCGGCGAACCCGGGCCTTCCAATTTTCATCTCATTGTCGTAAACTGGCGTTCCGCCGATGCGTTCGGCGGGCCATTTCGGCTCCACAAAGTTTTGGGGGCGACAGGCTTCGACAGGGGCTTGTATAGATCTTTGAGTGCACGCCGGGCTTGCTTGTTAGCTCGTTAAAAAAACACGCAAAACACAAATGCTAATCAAGAATTAGCTCTCGCTGCCTAATTAACCTTAGCTACAGCGATGTCCCGCGGGAAGTTCGCCTGATGCGACCCGTTGGGGCATAACCCAGTTCAGGCTCGGACGCATTCTCGACCCGCGAATGCGGCTTAAATTTAGCCGGGTATGCTGTTGGGGAGGTCTTGTCGGCTCACCTGCTCCTCAGTGGCGAGATGAAGTGAACCGACTAAGCGTGTAGATTTCACTGGTCGCAACCTTTGGATGCGGGTTCGATTCCCGCCGCCTCCACCATCTCTTTTTCAATTTGATCTATAATATCGGCGATGGTCGTTTTCTTTAACGGAAAGCGTTTTTTCGCCTTGGCCGCAACAGCGGTTATTTTGTACGCTGCCGGACCACCGGTCGGACAGGCCACGTCCGCACAGCTTCGCGAGGAATTGGTGCGATATGCCGGATTCACCGAGCCGGAGATCGCCGCGTTGGAGAAGGGCGAGGTCGTCGTCAAGCGAGTGAAGACCTCGGATAAACGGGATGTGGCAGTGTTCGGAATTGTAAGGATCGCCGAGGTTGCCCCGGTTTCGATGGCCGAGTTTCGTGAGAGCTTCTCGCAGCGGGGAAACAGAGAGATGGAAGGCAAGGGCCGGTTCTCCGATCCGCCAAACATCGCCGACCTAGCGACGCTTGAGCTTGAAGACCGTGATTTCGACGAGCTCAAGAAATGCCGGATCGGCGACTGCGACATCAATATGTCAGCAAAATGGATCGGACGGTTCAACACTGAGATCGACTGGAACGCTGCCGACCATCGACAAAAGGCGACCGAACTCTTCAGGTCAATGATGCTCGAATATGCGGCGGAGTATGCCATCAGAGGCGCTTCGTCCCTTGGAGAGAATGTTAACCGCAGGGAACCACTTGACCTGGCGGAGGCGCACCGCGAACTGCCCAAGGAGCTTCCCTTACTGGATATTTTCGGCTTTGGCTTGCGGAAATATATGGCAGATTTCCCTGCCGCTGACTTACCCGGAGTTCAGAATGAACTGCATTGGTCGGCCTTCGATTTTGGCCTGAACCCCACGGTTACGCTTACCCACGCCGCAGCATTTACGAGCGGTGTGGCAGGAAACGATTCGCATCTAGTCTTGACGCGGCAGGTTTATTCGACGCGGTATCTGGATGCCTCGATCTCACTGACCGCGCTGATCCGGATCCCGAACGGCGAGACAGTTGAAAGCTATATCGTCTTTACAGATCGTTCGAGGTCGGATGCCTTCGGCGGAGTACTCGGCGGGGTTGCCCGCACGGCGGTCGAAGCGGAAGCAACAGATCGGGTTCGTCGTCTGCTCGAAAGCTCGGCCGCTCGGCTCACTGAGCCGGAAGCAGAGCAGCGGCCTGTCGATGTTGTTGTCGAAGAAGAACCTCAAAGTTGGGCCAGCTGGCTGCGAGCGAACTGGTTGCTCGCAACGGCGTCATTGCTCGCTCTTCTTGGGCTCGGGAGCTATCTGCTCTTCCCGAAGCGATCCGATCGACACGGGATCGGCAGCGACAAATGATTCAACTTGTTGATTCTGGTATCGTGCGACGACTACTCTTCGATCAAGTCGATGACGTTAAGATCGTTCTCGGTCGTTACAACACGGCCGGAAACGTTCAAAGACTTAGCCCGTGCGGACAGGACGTAGCTCTGGCCCGCGGTCAGTTCTTCGATCCTGTAGTATCCGAACGAATTGGAGACGGCAGAGAACACAGTACCATCTGGATCGATCGCGGTAACCACTGCCCCGCGAACGCTCTGACCCTCACGATCCAAAACACGGCCCGCGATAATCGCAGCGGACGACGATGGTGCCAGCGACATCGTGAAGTTCGATGACGAGACGCCGGCAAGATCGATGAACCCCGCCTCTCGTACTCGGATCCTTCCTTGTGTCGTCGGCGTTGATGGTACGGTCCAGGAATAGGAACCGGTGTTGGCAATGTTGGTGGCGATCGCAGAGTAAGTCGTTCCGCCATTGGTCGAGAGCTCGATGGTCACGTTGCGATTGAAACCGCCCGTGTTGGTCCAGGTGATACTAACGTTCGACCCAAAGATCAAAATGTTCCCGCTCGGGAAAACTCCCGTTATCTGATCAGGAACATTGTCGGAGGTAGT
Source organism: Acidobacteriota bacterium (assembly GCA_019639135.1). Lineage (GTDB taxonomy): Bacteria > Acidobacteriota > Blastocatellia > Pyrinomonadales > Pyrinomonadaceae > OLB17. The sequence continues at coordinate 121,950 of JAHBSL010000010.1, read as the reverse complement.
GTCGCGGAACCAGCCGATATCGCGCATCTGCTGCCTTGTGAGATCAAGATCGATCGGTAGCCCGACGTTGATGCTCGGCTCCATTAATAGATTTGGCGAAGCCGCCGTGCTGAAGTGCGAAAGTGACGATCCGCCCTGAAACGGATTCGGTGTGAAGAGATGGACCCGGCCGGTTGCTGCATCACGCCCAGCCGTTAGAAATCCCGACGCGATGTTCACATTCGGACCGTCCCAGAGAACATTGTTGGTGTTCAGTGCCGATGCCTGACGCTGGACGTCGGTCATTTGGTGCCAGTAAAGGCCTGAACTTTGGTCAAACATCCTGCGAAGATAAATATCGGGAAATCCATTGAGAAGAACGCCGGAAGTTCCGTTCGCGAAGGTCTGAAAGCCCATCCCATGCCCGATCTCATGGAGAACAACTACCAGTAAATTGATCCGATTAGCCGGGACGGCATTGTCCAATCCATAGTAGAAACGGGTCCCCGCACCGAGACAGCCGCTGTCAATGTTCACGTTGAAGGTCGCATTGATATCCGGATTTGCCGGCGAAAGATCAGACCCGGCCCGCTTGTTTGCAAGTGCTTGTGAGTACCACGTCCCCGCGAACTCGGCGCCCGAAAAATCCCGATGTACGGTTGTCGCACCGGCAGAGCCGAGAACGCCGCCCGAGGTCGAACAAGGCGAAAGTGGATTGAACTGCGATCCGACCGTTATCGTAACGGGCGAATCAAGAAAACCGCTCCAAATAGCGGCCGCAAAATTGAAGACGTTCAGACGCTGGGCTCCGCGGGTTGTGCCCGCGTTTCCACCCTCGCCTACAACAAATGCCGCAACGGTATCGTTGAAACCCTCATTCACGCCGTTGTTGTTTTGAATTATTATCGACGAACTGGCGGGAGCCGCTAGGGCATCGGCAATAGAGGCGTCGCTCAACATCTTGCTGTAAAAGCGGAACTCATCAACAGACATTCCGTGGCGAGCGGCCACCGCCTCGATCGATTCGGCAGCAAATGGCCCCCTCGGAACTAGCTTCCCGGTTTCAAGATCTCGGCCAAAGAATGCGTTTGCTTCTTCCAAACTCGAGACGCAGCCCGCTCCAAGGCCGCTTTTCGAATCGAGCCGGCCAAGTACAACATTCTGAAATCGCCCCTGAAGCCCTACCTCGACACCGTCGATGTATGCCACGCTTTCGAGGCCATCTGTCGAACGATTGGTAAAGCCTCTGATGAGAGCAGCAAGCTGCTTATCGGAGGAAAGATCGTTTAACGACGGAGCGGCTGGCTCCACGACTTTCTGAGCAGTTAACGGGATCGGGAGCGGTCCAAAGGAACTAAAGATTAGAACAAGCAACGCGGCGGAAAAGCAACTGAGACGTCTCATAGGTCAGCTCCGTGAATTTAGAATGACGGGAGGTTCGCAGGAAGGATGAAGATCGACTGTAGAGTCGAGCCTACTTTCCCAGTCTAGCTGACCGCTATAATGATTTTCAATGTTTTTTTTCGCCGCGAATTCGTCGAAGACATCGGCGAGGCTACCCGGCATCGTGGCTAAGAACGAAATTGATAGAGATATTGTCGTCGGTCGTCGAGACTACCCGGGACTCGATGACTCCGTTCTTCCGTCCAATTGAAAGAATGTAGGTTTGGCCGGCGGGTACTTCGTCGAATATAAAAAAGCCGAACGAGTTAGTTCTTGAAACGACGCTTACGCCTTCTGCGTCAACGATCGTCACGAGAAGTCCTTCGATCCCACGACCACTCTGGTCAGATACTCTACCGCCGACTCGAACGCTGGCAGAGGTAGGAGCGATCCCGATCGTGAATTCGGTCGCCGAGGTTGTTTCGGCACCGGTGAAACCGGACTCTCGTACGCGAATGCGGCCGCTGTTGGTCGAAATATATGGCACCGCCCAATCATATGAGCCCGTGTTTGCGATGCCGGAAGCAATGACCGTGTCGTACGAAGCCCCTCCGTTGGTCGAAAGCTCGATCGTGACGTTGCTGTTAAAGTCACCGCCGTTCGACCATGTGATCGGCTGCGTTGAACCAACGACGACGTATCCACCACTCGGAAGTGCGTTGAAGAGAAGCGTGCCGTCCACCTCGGGAAGCACGGTGTAAAGAAGCCGGTTCGGGCTTCCCTCGCCCGCGCTCTGGACAAGGTCGGGCGACGAACGTTCGATGAGCAAGTTCGTAACGGTCGAGGGCGTTAGCCCGGCCTGCGTGCTGATCAAAAGTGCGGCATGGCCGGCAACGTGGGGAGCGGCCATCGAGGTCCCGTTCTTGTAAACGGCAGCGTTGTCGTCGCTGATGCCCGCAGAAAGTATCAAATGTCCCGGTGCAAAGATATCGACGCACGGGCCATAGTTCGAGTAGCTCGGGCGGACATCGCCGCCGGTCGTCGCTCCGACGGTAATCGCGGCGGAAGCCCTTGCGGGAGAATAGTTGCAGGCATTGGCACCGTTGTTAGACGCGGAAACGACGTAGGTTATCCCCGATGCGACAGAAGCATTGATCGCTTCATCAAGCACGTTGATCAATGCGTTTGTCGTAACGCTGATGTTGACCACGGCCGGGTCGATCCGGTTCGTCGTCAGCCATTCGACAGCGTCCATTAAACCGATCACCGAACCGCCGCCGCTGCAGTTAAGAACCCGCACCGAATGGAGCTGAACGCCCTTCGCAACGCCATAGTTCGCTCCGCCGACAGTGCCGGCAACGTGTGAGCCGTGGCCGAAGCAGTCGTTTCCGTTCTGCCCGTCGCCGATGGCATCAAAGGCGAAGCTCGTCCGGCCGATGAATTCCGAATGGGTGTAACGTATTCCGCTGTCAACAACGTAAACATTTACGCCGGCACCGGTCGCCGAGTAATGATAGTTTCCTCTCAGAGGCAGCAGCCGCTGATCTACGCGGTCAAGCCCCCAAGGAGCATTCGTTTGGGTGAACGACGCGTAGATAGGAACATCAGGCTGAATGGCCTTGATCCGCGGATCGCCGGCAAGAGCTTTGAGATCGATCTTTGCTCCTTCGATAACAACAGCCTTGACGGTCCGCGAATAGGTATGCGAAAGGCGTGCTCCTGAAAGACTCGCGATCTCCTGGCCAAGCGACGCGACTTCGGCCTGACCGAGTTCACCCGAGAATTGAGCGGGCTCAAGCTGGACAATGTAGCGGTCTTTGGCGTCAACGGCCATTGCCGCGTTGGCGGACGCAATCGTCACCAACGCGGCGATCAGGCCACAACTAAGGAGAACAAACGAGTGGGAGAGTATTTGTGGGAGTCTCATATTCCGGAATGGTGGGAGTCAATCCAGATCTACGAATATCGGCGGACGCTTCCGCAGACGCCCTATCCCAATTCAATCTGCGTGCCAGAACGTAAACACTGTAAAACAAGGCAAACTCATTCGCATTACCGGCCGAAAGGGGGAATTTTGGTCAGGCCGCCGGCTACATTGAGGAAATTTTGGACATCTAGGCCGTCTTTGCCCGGATGCCGGATTTGAAAATCGGGGTGCGCGTAATATTCTTTTCATTCGCAGAAGCGGTCAGCGGAATGTCCGTCCTAAATGAGAACGTCAATTCTGAACTTCCGATCGGGATATTCGATTCCGGCGTCGGCGGGTTGACCGTTTATCGCTCCCTGCACGACCGCCTGCCGAACGAGCACTTTGTTTACCTCGGCGATACGGCACGCGTTCCCTATGGAACAAAGTCCCTTGCGACGGTTGAAAAGTACGCGTTGGAAAATGCCCAGTTTTTGGCGAACCATGGGATCAAGGTTCTCGTGGTTGCGTGCAATACGGCATCGGCGCTTGCACTTCCTGCAATTCGTGCAAGGATCGGCATTGATGTCGTCGGCGTTATCGGCCCGGGCGGGCGGCGTGCGATTGAAGTGGCCGATTGCGAGTCTCCGAAGATCGGCGTGATCGCGACCGAAGCAACCGTAAAAAGCGGTGCATATGTCGAGGCCATCCATCGGTCTTGCGGCGAGGCCACGGTCTTCCAAACCGCTTGTCCGCTCTTCGTTCCGCTTGCCGAAGAGGGTTGGGCAAACGAAATCGAAACGGCCTCGATCGCCGAACGCTACCTCGCGGATATGCGCGAGTTTGCGCCGGACGCACTAGTGCTTGGCTGCACACATTACCCAATTCTTCGCGAGGTGATTCAGCGAACCATCGGCCCGAGTGTTAAACTTGTCGATTCGGGCGAAGCAACAGCGAAAGAGGTTGCAGACCTGCTTGAGTCCAGCGGGCTTGCGAGCGAGCGAACGATCGAGGGGGCACGAACGCTCTGCGATGACCTTGACCATTTTTTTGTTACCGATGCCGCCGAACGTTTCGCCAGCGTTGCGGAACGCTTTCTCGGCGTAAAGCCCGCAAAACTCGAGGCGATCGAGGTTCCGGCACTCAGCTAATACGAAATGACATTTCAACGAAACGATTCAAGAACCTTCGACCAGCTTCGCAACACGAAGATCACGCCGAACATCTCGCCTTATGCTGAGGGCTCGGCGCTGATCGAGGTCGGCGGTACGAAGGTGATCTGCACGGCCTCGGTCGAGGATAAAGTGCCGCTTTTTCTCAGGAACAAAGGGCTCGGATGGGTTACGGCGGAGTACGCAATGCTGCCGCGGGCGACCAATACGCGAACGCAGCGGGAAACTCAACGGCCGAGCGGACGGACGCAGGAGATCCAGAGGTTGATCGGGCGAAGCCTACGGGCTGTCGTCGATACAAAGTTGCTTGGCGAACGGCAGATCTATCTCGATTGCGACGTGATACAGGCCGATGGCGGAACGCGTTGCGCCTCGATAACGGGAGCTTACGTCGCTCTTGCCCTTGCCTGCCGGCGGCTTGTGAAACAAGGGATCATCAAGACGAATCCGATCCTGAGCGAAGTTGCGGCGGTCAGCGTCGGGATCATCGAAGCAACACCGATCCTCGACCTCGCCTATGCCGAGGACTCCGAGGCAGATGTCGATATGAACGTGGTTTGCACGGGCTCTGGGAAGTTCATCGAACTGCAGGGCACGGCCGAGCGAGAACCCTTCTCACGCGAGCAAATGGACGAGATGCTGATCCTTGCCGAAAAAGGCATCAATCAGTTATTCGAGATACAGCGGCGAGTGCTTGCGACCTAGTTTATCGGCCTTTGACGATCTCGCCCGGAAGTTGCCCGGTCGTCTTGGTCCCATCCCAGACTTCTGCCCCATTGACAAAGACTGTCTTGATGCCCTCGGCAAAAAGCTGCGGCTCGGTGAATGTAGCCCGGTCGATTACCGCTTGCGGGTCGAAAAGAACGAGGTCCGCTTTAAGGCCTTTCTTGACCCTTCCACGGTCGCGAAGGCCGAGCCTCTCGGCCGGCATCAGCGACATTTTCTTTATCGCTTCTTCAAGCCCAAGCCATTTATTTTCGCGGACGAACAGCCCGAGAACACGCGGGAAGGTTCCCGTTCCGCGAGGATGGCGACTGCCTATCCCGCCGTCGCTTGAGACCATTACCCATGGCGTTTGATAAAAGGTCTTAACGTCGTTCTCACTCATTCCGAAACCGACGACGCCCGCCCCGCCGTTCTTTACTATTTCAATGTAGGTTTCGACCGGAGTCTTTTTGGCAAACGCTGAGGCCTGTTCAAGTGTTTTGCCTTCATAGTCTGGAAACGCACTACAGGAAGTTATAAGCACCTTGTCCGGGCCTCCAAGAGCGTCGATCCCCTTTTGCACCTCGACCGGGTCTTCGTGCTTTCGGCTCGGCACGAGCACCGTGATGGTCGATGCCCAGGCGACATAAGGATATGCATCGGCAGTGATATCGAGACCGCTTTTGCGAGCCTCGTTGACCAACGCGACCGCATCGGCCGATCTGCCCCAAACACTCTTGTTACCCATCTTTATATGCGAGATCTGGACCGGGATGTTTGCCTCGCGGCCAATTCGGATCGCCTCGCGAATGGCGTTGAGCACACCTTCTTCTTCATCGCGCATATGGGTCATATAAATGCCGCCGTGCTTTGCAGCAACCCGCGAAAGCTGGATCAACTCTTCGGTCGTGGCCGAAAAACCCGCGTCATACTCAAGCCCGGACGAAAGCCCGAATGCTCCCTCCTTCATCGCCCTCTCAAGCAGAGTGGACATCGCGGCGATCTCTTCCTGTGTTGCCGGCCGGCGGAGATCTTCTTTCATTACGAGCGTTCGGAGCGTACCGTGACCGATAAAGGCACCAACGTTGACCGCGGTCTTGCCTCGTAAGCTAGAGAGATAGCCGCCGATCGAATCCGGCGAGCCGCCGTCCGGGCCGACAATGAGCGTCGTTATTCCCTGCGAGACTTGATTTGCCGCCGTTCCTTCGCGCAAGAGGCCAGATTCGCTGTGGTTGTGGATATCGATGAATCCTGGAGCCAACACAAGGCCGCGGCCTTCGATCACACGGTCGCCTTCCCGCGGCTTCGCCGAGCCGGGCTTGCCGATCCTGGCTATACGGTCGCCGAGGATCGTCACATCGGCGACGTAACGTGGCGAACCGGTGCCATCAATAACCGTCACTTCGCGAAAATGCGTTGCACCTTGCCGGGCAAAGACAGCGGTCGAAAGCATCGAAATGAACAGGACAAAGCAGGCGAGACGTTTAAGCAAAAGTGCGGATGTCATAAAGGTTTTCCCTCGAATCATAAGCGAAACCATGCAGCGAGCACAAAGGACACGGAGCGGTGCTTTGACGATGCGTGACGCAGAATCTAGAATCGAGGTTTACTTTGAAGGAGAGAGATATCTTGAGTAACAAACAATTTGAGGGCCGATCCGCCATCGTGACCGGCGGGACGCGCGGCATCGGGAAAGCGATCGCGCTCGAATTGGCACATCGTGGCTGCAATGTGGCATTCAACTACGCCCGAAGCGCAGAAGAGGCCGAAAAGCTGAAGGCGGAGATCGAAGGGCTTGATGTACGGGCCTTCGCGGCCCAGTGCGACGTGGCGAACACGGAAGCCTCGGCAGAGTTCGTAAAGGCGGCAGCGGCCGAGTTCGGCACAATAGATTTCCTCGTCAACAATGCCGGCATTACTCGCGACCAACTGATACTCCGAATGAAGGAGGACGATTGGGATTCGGTCATCGACACAAACCTGAAAGGTGCGTGGAACTTTTCAAAGGCCGTGCTTCGGCCAATGATGAAGAACGAGAACGGCGGCTCTATCGTCAACATCACATCGGTCTCCGGCGTCGTCGGAATGCTCGGGCAAACGAACTACTCCGCCTCGAAGGCCGGCATGATCGGCCTGACGAAGGCTCTCGCCAAAGAGGTCGCGAGCCGCAACATCACGGTCAATGCACTTGCGCTCGGCCTTGTCGAAACCGAGATGGCCAGCGAAATGAACGCCGAGTATCGTGAAAAGATCCTTTCGCAGATACCGCTGGGACGGCTCGGGAATGTTCAAGAAACCGCCGAGATAGTTTGCTTCCTGCTCTCCCCGGCCGCTGCCTACATAACCGGCGAAGTGATCAACGCCAACGGCGGGCTTGCGATGTAATGCCCCGAGTTCGAGTTCACCAGCACGTAAATCCACTCTCGCCGTTTTATCGGCAGGAGCCCGAACCGCTTGTTTACAAAGATCTCTTTTCTGACCCTGCCAGACCGCTGCTGCTGGACATCGGCTGTGCCCGCGGCCGCTTTCTGCTCCGGATGGCCGAGGCCGATCCGAGCCGAAACTACCTTGGCGCCGAGATCCGCGAACCGCTTGTTACCGAAGCCAATCGGTTAGCTGAAGAGGCCGGACTTTCAAACCTGCATTACTCATTCTGCAACGCGATGCTCTGGCTGGAACGGCTCCTTCAAGGTCTTCCAAATGACATTCTAGAAGTAGTTACTATTCAGTTCCCCGACCCGTGGTTCAAGAAAAAACACGCAAAGCGCCGGATGGTAAATCCGGAAATGGTCGAGACCATCGCCTCGCATCTTAGGACTGGCGGCCGTGTCTTTGTCCAAACGGACATCGAGTTCCTGGCCGAGGAGATGTTCGAATATTTCAGGGCAAGCGGAAAGTTTAGCGAGCAAACGACGTCCGAGAACCCGTTTCCGGTCAAGACCGAGCGCGAAAAAGCCGTCGAAGACAAGCAACTGCCAGTCTATCGGCGGCTCTTTGTTAGAAAGTAATTAACCAAGGCTTGTCCCGAGAAGCCATTGCCCGCCGTCAACGACCAGCGTTACGCCGTTCACATAACTCGCAGCGTCCGAGGTCAGAAAGAGAGCAGCATTCTCGATATCCCTGATGCGGCCGAAGCGCCCCACCGGTATCTTCTTTGTGATCTTCTCTTTGAGCGGTTCGGGCAAAAGCCGCTTCATCCCTTCCGTATCCTCGATCGGCCCCGGAGCGATACCGTTGACCCGAATACCATGGCGGCCCCATTCGACCGAAAGATTGCGTGTGATTGCATCTACACCCGCCTTTGCCGCCGAGACGTGTATTTGCATCGGCGTGGCAAGGTAGTGGAGCGTCGCCGAGATATTCAGGATCTGCCCCTGCGTTTTCTTAAGCTCCTCGAATGCCGCCCGGCAAACGTTGAATGTGCCTTTCGTGTCGATATCAACGACCGTCCCGAAACCATTAGCCGAAAGCTGCTCAGCCGCGCAAAGGAAATTGCCCGCGGCACCGTTGACCACGATATCGATCCTGCCGAAATGCTCGACCGTCTTAGCTATTGCGTTTTGAACGGCGTCATAATCGCGGACGTCCGCCGCGACCGCGAAACACTCCCCGCCGCCTTCCTCGATCAGCGTTTTCATCGCCGCAAGGTTCTCTTCCTTTCGGCTGGTTATCGCAACCCGAGCACCGTGTTCGGCCATCGCCCGGGCGATACCGCCGGTTATTCCGGTCCCGCCGCCTGTTACAAACGCAACTTTCCCCTGTAAAATGTCTCTTGCAAATACGCTGTCGCTCATGGCAAAGAATCTTAACACAAAGAGTTGCTTTGGCCCGCTCGCCGAATTAGCAAACCGTGTCGGCCGGAACGAGCGAAAACTGGCCGTTCTGCTCTTCACCCTTGTGTTGGCGGCTGCGTCGTGCGGCTCGCCTCCGACCGATCCGCGAACGGCGATACCGGAGGACGCCCTGATCTTTGTCGAAACCCGCGACCTCGGTCGGCTGATCCGTGCAGTAACGGAGATCCCGCGTTTTGCCGAGGCGGCTGAAAACAAGCCCGATCTTCGTGCAATAGACGGCATTGAAATGGCGGTCGCGGTCACGGGTTTTGAGACCATCGAACAGCCCGTAACCGATTCGAACTCGGTGCTCAATTTCCGACCGAGGTTCGTCGCAGTAGCCGAAACCCGGCTGTGGAATTTCCAGGTGCTCGGGTTCGTTGAAAATGAACTTGGGCTTTTCATCAGCGAAGCATACGGCGGGGAGGCAAATCTTGAGATCTCAGAAAAGCACGGCGGACGATATTTCATCTGGCTCGGGCAAGATGGGCAGAAAGCGTTCGCGCTGGTTCTCGGCAGCCTGATCATCTTTGGCAACGATGAATCGGCGCTCGAGCGTGCCCTTGCAACAAGGAACGGCGAACTTGGCTCGATAGCCAAACGGAACGATCTCACCGAACCCGCCGGCCTCATCTCGGGCTTCATTTCCAAGGACGGCATAGCACAGCTTGCAAACATCTCCGGCATCTCGCTGGCGAACCGGGCGAGTGACGACGCCGACGTACAGAGCTTTGTCGCCAGAGTACTGCCGGAGGTGCTGAGGAACACGGTCACTGAAGTGCGATGGACGTCGCAGTCGGTTGAGAACGGCATCGAGGACCGGCTGACCATCTCTACAGTCAACGAAACGGGAGCAGTGCTTGGCGAATCGATGGCAGCGGCCGAAGGTGGCCCGCTCGGGCTGGAACGATTCATTCCGGAGACCATCGTCTCGGCAACTCGCTACAACCTCAAAGATCCCAGAGTCGCCTGGCGAGCCGCTCTTATGACCGCACAGCGGCAAACCGATGAGCTTTCCGGCAAGCTGCTTCTTGCCTTTTCGGACAGCCTTTTCGAGCCCTATGGGATCGACAACGCCGAGCAGTTCCTCGCCTCAGTAGATACACAGCTGATAACGGCAAGATTTGACGGCGAGGGCGATCGGCAGGTCGTCATCGCAAGGGTGAAAGACCGTGCGACATTGATGAACTCCGTCGCTCAAGAGCTTCGTAGCGAAAAACCGACGGAAGCAGAGCAAGGAACGATCGTCTGGCGTTCGGCTGAGGGCGATGTTGCTATGACCATCGCCGGAGATGTTGTAGTTATCGGTAACCCGGATGCGGTTCAGCGCTCGCTCGAATCGGGAAAGCGGGCGAGCGGATCGGAACTTCCCATGAGCATAAAAACCCTCGCGGCATCGACCGCCGCGGCGATAACGATCGGCGGCGACTCCGAGATCTCGGGGAGGATCGCCGACGTTCTTTCGGCAAAGAGATCGAACGAGGCGCCCATAGTTGCAAGGTACACGACCGAAACTCGCATCAATCAGAAAGCGATCGAGCGAACAAGCGTTTCGGACTTCGGCATTATCGGGAGCATCATCGCACTATTCGCCGCAGAATAGACGTCCCCTTTTTTACATTACGCTTTAGCTTTCGGGCGTTCGTCTCTATCCAGCGATCCGCTTCTTCGAACCTCTCAAAGCGTTCCTCGTCGCGGCGAAACTCGGGCGTGTGGTTGTATCGGCGGCCGTTGTGATGAACGGTCGGGTGAAAGACGTGCAGCATCTCGTGATACATCACGTATTCGATGACGAAGCGAGGCACATCGGCCGAATCAAGCGAACGACTGATCACAATCGTGTCGTGGTGCGAATCGAAATGGCCGAGTATCCTGAACGTCGGCTTCGCAGACCAGGTAAGATTCGGCTTTCTCAGGGTTCCCCAAAAGTACTTCGTATTCAGATCTGAGAAAAGCTCCTCCAGGTCGTAAACTGAGCCTTGCGTTCCTGTTATTACCTTTCGCCCGCGTTCACGGCGGCTCGCTGCGGCACGGTCGCGCATTTCGGGCGAGGAAATGTATTCGGAATAAAGGTCACGGGCCCGCTTCGGCACACGCCGGCGAAAGAGTTTTGCGACAAGAACATAAGCCAATGCTCGATGAACCTCGATAGGCATATCCCGGCAAATCTCGGCGATCCGAACGTAAACACTGCCGTTACGAACGCGTATGGTTTGGTTGATACCGACGTACGGATAGAACGAAACATGGACAGAAACGCCGCTCCGCTCGGGGTCGTAATGCCCGATCACATCACGGTAAACACCAGCTATTTCATCAATTGCGGGAATGTTGGACACTTTGTTAATACTGGTTTAACGATTAATCGTTGACACATATCACGTGTCGATGCTATTTCTATTAAGTGGAGAGAAAACTTCTCTCCCGCTGCGGTTCTCCCTCCAACGTGACAAATGGCGGTTCGTGAGTCAAATGGAGACATAAAATCCGCCCGCCCTGACCCTGACAAGCGCGGGCAAGCGGTGCTTGCTGCCGTGATCGATGAACATTTTGTCACTGGTGAACCGGTAGGTTCAAAAAAGGTTGCTGAACGCTTTGCGAGTTCTTCGCGGGTGAGTTCGGCAACGATTCGCAGCGTGATGAGCGAGCTTGAGGAACTCGGATTTCTTGAGCAGCCCCATACCTCAGCCGGCCGCGTGCCGACCGACCACGGGTATCGCTTCTATGTTGATAATCTGCTCGGTGTCCTGAAGGTCTCTGACTCGGACCTGAAAAGGATAGCGGACGAATTCGGTTCCTTTGATGACACGATCATCGAAGCTCCGGACCGGCTGCTAGAGCGGACCTCGCAGATCCTTTCTGATCTTTCAAATAATGTCGGGATAGTGGTCTCGCCAAGCCTGGCTAACGACCGGCTTCAGCACATCGAGTTCATCAGCGTCGCTGAGAATCGCGTGCTGGTCGTCATGGTCTCGCCGCCGAACATCGTCCACAATCGCCTGATCCGACTGACGAACCCATTGACGCGTGAAGAACTCGAGAAGTGTTCGAATTACCTCAATGCTGAATTTACGGGCAAGAGCCTTTCGGAGATAAGGGACGAGATACTACGGCGGATGCATGAAGATCGGGCTCTCTTTGACCGCCTTCTGCAAACGGCCGTTATCCTCTGCTCGCAGAGTATCGAGGGCGAGAGCGAGGCTTCGGGCGAAGTTTACGTTGAAGGAACGACAAACATTCTTTCAAAGCGCGACTTTGCAGACCTCGAACGGCTTCGCGAGCTTCTTGCCACCATAGGTGAGAAATCGAAGCTGCTGCAAATCCTCAATGAGTGCGTCTCAAAAGAGGAGACCGGCAAAGGCGAGGTCAAGATCGTTATCGGAAGTGAGAATTCGGTAACGCCCCTTCAAGATTGTTCGCTGATCTCAGCTCCATACAGGATCGGCGACAGCACCGCGGTCGGGACTTTAAGCGTTCTTGGCCCGACCCGTATCGAATATGCACGAATGATCGCAGTCGTGTCCTATCTTGCAAAGGTCCTTGAGAGGTTGCTTGCAAAGCAATCGAACTAGGATCTCCAGCTTACGCAGAGTTTCCTGCGTACAAACAATGAACGAAAACGAGGAAATAAAGGATATCGAACCTTTGTCCGAGAGCATGATCGATGCCGACTCCGAGTCGGTCGATGATTTCATCCGCCAGCTCGAGGAGAAGGAAAAGGACCTGCACATAACCCTTGAGACAACCGTCATAGAGATCGAAGAAGGCTTCGATGACGGCAATCCATCGGTGTTCTTTGTCGAACCTAAGCAACATCCCAAGGCCGAGCCGGTCGCCGTCAAGCCTGCATCTCCCGAGCCTACCGCTGCGGTTCAGGTACGGGAAGAGCAGGTTGAAACCGACGACGCTGATGAGGAGATCGCCGAACTCGAGGAAAGGATCAGTGACCTCGAAGAATTCAACGCGGCACTTAGAGAGAACGTTCGTCGGCTTGAGACCGAACGCTCGGAAATTCTTGAGAATTCGCTTCGAAGGAACAAGGATTTCGAAGCCTTCAAGGCTCGCAACGAACGCGACCGCACGGACAACTTGCGAAACCAAACGGTCTCGCTCGTGGAAAGATTTCTCCCGGTTCTTGACAACCTCGAACGGGCACTGGACTCCGCGAACCAGCTATCGGAAGAGCGAGGGCCTGAGTTTGGCCAATTCTTTGAAGGCATCCAAATGGTCAATGAGCAATTCAATTCGGCCCTTTCGGAATTGGGTGTTGACCCGATCCCTGCCACTGGGAGCGAGTTTGACCCGCACCTGCATGAGGCGGTCGCAACCGTTGAGACCAAAGAATATGCAAATAATGTCGTTTGCGAAGAACTGCTCCGTGGATTCCGATTTGGCGACCGCATCATCCGCCACGCGATGGTCAAGGTCGCTGTGAACCCGAACCAACCGGAGGCAGTTACAACAAACGAAGAAGAAAATAAGGAGACCGAACCCGAGAGTGAGTCTCTGTAGATCTTGTCCTCCCCCTTTTTCCCTCCTCCCTCCATCCATTTGAGGTAACCAAATATGAGTAAAGTGATCGGAATCGACCTTGGAACTACCAACTGCTGTGTATCCGTTCTTGAAAACGGGACAGTGCAGATAATCTCAAATAAAGAAGGCGGCCGGACAACCCCGTCGGTCGTTGGCTTTACAGATAAAGACGAACGCCTTGTCGGACAGATCGCCAAGCGGCAGGCCGTAACCAATTCGGCCAATACGCTTTATGCGGTGAAGCGTCTGATCGGCCGGAAGTTCAATTCCCCCGAGGTCGAGAAAATGCGTTCGACGGTTCCTTTTGAGATCGTCGAAGCTCCGAATGGCGACGCTCACATTCGCGTTCTCGGCCGGGTTTACAGCCCGCCGGAGATCTCGGCGATCCTGCTCCAAAGATTAAAGCAGGCGGCCGAGGAATTTCTCGGCGACCGGATCACGGAAGCGATAGTCACAGTTCCGGCATATTTCGACGATATGCAGCGGCAGGCGACCCGCGACGCGGCGAAGATCGCCGGCCTCGAGGTCGAGCGGATCATCAACGAGCCGACGGCCGCCGCACTTGCCTACGGATTTGGGAAGAACAAGACCGAGAAGGTCGCCGTCTATGACCTCGGCGGCGGAACGTTCGACATCTCGATCCTTGAAATCAAGGATGGTGTTTTCGATGTTCTCTCAACCTCGGGAAATACATTTCTCGGCGGTGAAGATTTTGACCAAAGGATAATTGAATGGCTGCTTGAGGTCTTCAAGAGCGAATCGGGCATCGACCTTTCGGACGACAGGCTTGCACTCCAGCGGCTGAAGGAAGCAGCCGAGCGGGCAAAGTGCGAACTTTCGAGCGTAACTGAGACGAACCTCAGTCTGCCGTTTATCGCGGCGGATGCTACCGGGCCGAAGCACATCAATGCCACGCTCTCGCGGGAAAAGCTCGATGAGCTTGTCCTGGACCTCGTTGAATCAACCGTCGAACCATGCCAGAAAGCTCTTTGGGACGCGAAGCTGAAACCAGAGGATATCGACAAGGTGATCCTCGTCGGCGGACAGACACGTTCGCCGATCATTTCTCGGACGGTGACAGAGGTTTTCGGCAAAGAGCCCTCTTCCGAGATCAATCCGGACGAGGTCGTTGCGATGGGTGCTGCGATCCAGGGCGGCGTTTTCACCGGCGACGTAAAGGACATCGTCCTGCTTGACGTACTGCCGCTCAGCCTCGGCCTTGAGACCCGCGGCGGGCTCTTTGTTAAGCTCATTAACCGAAACTCGACGATTCCGCTCCGCAATACAATGACATTTACGACGGTCGTCGATAATCAACAGACCGTGCAGATCCACATCCTGCAGGGCGAACGCGAGATCGCCCGAGAGAATCGCAGCCTGGCGAAGTTCGAACTCGTCGGTATTCCGCCGGCGGCCCGCGGCGTACCGCAGATCGATGTCACCTTCGAGATCGATGCGAACGGTCAGGTAAACGTCTCTGCACAGGACAAGATGACCGGGCTTGAGCAGGCGATGCAGGTCATGCCGTCCTCCGGTCTTTCGCCCGAAGAGATCGAACGGCTGATACTTGAGGCGGAGACCTCGGTCGAACGCGATAAGGAAGAACGCGAGCTTATCCTTCTCCGAAACAAGGTCGAAAGCATGATCAAGACCGCCCGAAAGGCGATGGCGGAGTTTGGCCGCTCGTTCTCGCTTGAGGAGCAGCAGGCGATCAACGGCACGCTCAATTCTGCCGAGGACAGCCTAACCGAAGCCGGAAAAGAAGAGCTAACCGTCCTCGTCACAAGGGTCGAAGAAACGGCGGCGAAGATCACCGAGGCGATGCTGGCGGCGGCTTGATCGACATGGCAACTTGAGAAAAGGACCCCGGATTGGTGATAATCAAAAAAGCGTCAGCTTGAGCGATCAGGCTGGCGTTTTCTCGATAAGGTATGAGCAAACGCGATTACTACGAAATTCTTGGTGTTCAGCGAAACGCGAGCGAAAGTGAGATCAAGCGGGCCTATCGTTCACTCGCCGTAAAGTATCACCCGGACAAGAACCCGGACGATCCGCAGGCCGAGGAGCGATTCAAGGAATGTGCTGAGGCCTATGCGGTTTTGTCCGATGCTCAAAAGCGGGCTGCATATGACCGTTTCGGCCACTCGGGCGTCGGTGCCGGCGGCCCGGGCTTCGACCCCGGCTTTTCGAACTTCGAAGACATCTTCGATATGTTCGGCTTCGGCGATATGTTCGGCTCCCGCGGCGGAAGGCGAAGCCGCGTTCAGCGCGGTGCCGATCTAAGGTACGACCTCGAGATAACGCTTGAGGACGCTGCGATCGGGAAAGAAGAGAGGCTTAAGATACCGCGGCTCGAGAGATGCGATGTGTGCGACGGTCTGGGCGCTGAAAAAGGCACTCATCCGGAAGATTGCGTCGCCTGCGGCGGCAGCGGACAGACACGCTATCAGCAGGGCTTCTTCAGCGTGATGCGAACCTGCCCAAATTGCGCAGGCAAGGGCCAGGTCATAAAAACGCCGTGTAAGGAATGCCGCGGGCAGGGCCGGATCGAGAAGGAAAAGATACTTGAGATCAAGATCCCGGCAGGTGTTGAGACGGGATCGCGGCTGCGGGTTTCCGGCGAGGGCGAAGCGGGTTCGAACGGCGGGCAGACCGGCGACCTATATGTGATCATCCATGTCAAGGAACATGAGGTCTTCGAGCGACAGGGCGAGAACCTTTACGCGGCCGTTCCGGTCTCTTTCGCTCAAGCTGCTCTCGGAGCAGAGATCAAGGTGCCGACCCTCGACGGAGAGGAATCGCTGACAGTTCCCGCCGGGACGCAGACCGGGACCGTTTTCAGGATCCGATCGAAAGGAATGCCGGTTCTCGGCGGACGCGGACGCGGCGACCTCTTCGTCGCGGTTACGCTCATAACGCCGAAGTCGCTTTCAAAGGACCAGCGGAAACTCTTCGAACAGCTCGCAGAGATCGAGGATACCGAATTCACCGACGCTTCCTTTATGGACAAGGTCCGAAACATTTTCGGATAGGTCCGCGATAACCCCAGACCATCAGCCGTTCAGCTTGG
Organism: Acidobacteriota bacterium; assembly: GCA_019639135.1. Classification (GTDB taxonomy): domain Bacteria; phylum Acidobacteriota; class Blastocatellia; order Pyrinomonadales; family Pyrinomonadaceae; genus OLB17. The sequence goes on along the minus strand of JAHBSL010000010.1, from coordinate 105,369 downwards.
CTTTTACTGCCTCGCTGACGGCTTTTCCGTCTGCGTTCTTGCCCGCAAGGTCAGCGAGTGCCGCCTTCATAACGAGGCCCATGTCCTTCATTGAGGTAGCACCGGTTGCGGCGACGGCATCTGCTACGGCCTGTTCGATCTCCTCGGCTGACGCGGCAACGGGCAGATACTCCTCGATCACGGCGACCTCGGCCGCCTCCTTGGCGGCAAGCTCGGCCCGGCCGGCTTTCTCGTATTGATCGATCGAATCTTTTCTTTGCTTTACCAGCGACTGAAGCGCTTTTTGGACTTCCTCGTCGGTCAGCTCGGAGCCTTTCTCGATCTTTCGGTTCATCAAAGTAGCCTTCACCATTCTGAGTGTAGAAAGCCGATCGGCCTCTTTTGCCTTCATGGCAGCCGTTATATCCGCGACAATTTGGTCAAGTAAGCTCATCACCTTAAGTCTATTCGAGCCGAGCCCGGCGTTCAATTCGTAAAGATTTCTATTGTTTATTGGTTACCGTTGTGTTAAAACATTTCCAAGACACGTAAGTGATCCAAGTTCGCGTAAATCACGAAAGGACAACAAGTTAAACATGACCGAAGTCAGCAGCCAAGTGCTCTCCGACTCGCAGGGTACAGCTACGGTTTTTGCAGGCGACTATCTGAACAAGCTTTCCGGCGAGCGAATCGAACGCGAATGCCGGGCGAAGTTGAACGAGGGCTGCCGCGAGATAATCGTCGATTTCTCCGGAACGGAGATCGTGAACAGCATCGGCATCTCGATCCTGATGGGCGTTATCGATGCGGCATCGGGAATCGGTGCAAGGGTCGTTTTTGCCGAACCGAATAAAATGACGACGGAACTATTCGACATGCTCGGCCTTACACGGCATGTGGAGATCAGGGCTTAAGATGAAACTTCAGGACATGCGATCCACGAATTTCAGCCGATTTGCTGCCGAGCGCAACAAGCTCGTCCACACCTTTGGTGCGCTTGCAGAGATCGGGCAGGAAGTTTCGAACAAGCATAATTTTCAAGAAACGATCCGCACATCGCTCCACCTCGTGCTTGGCTCTCTGGGGATAATGCGGGGCGGAGTTGTCCGTTACACACGCTTTGAGAACGAGTTGAACATGGTCTCGGCCCGAGGGCTCGGCGACGATTTTCCGTTCGGGATGTCACTTTGTTATGAGGACGAGCGGCAGTTTCTTGCGAACGGCCTTTACCCGATCGAGTGTGATCAGGCTCGGGTACTACCGTTCTTTCAGGTCTATGATCGAAGCATTGGGCAGGCAAAGATCGAGCTTTTCGTCCCGCTGGTCGTTCGCGACGAACTACTCGGCGGCATATTCCTCGGCGAGAAGGCAAGCGGGGAGCAATACACTTCGTACGACAAAGAGATCATCTGTGCGATGGGAAGGCACATTGCGGTCGCCATCTCTCAGCGGAATCTTATGGCGGAACTCGAACGCCGTGCCGACGAAAATCGCCGCTTGTACGATGACCTCAAGATGACCTACAAGGACACGGTGAAGGCTTTTGCCGCCGCGATCGACCGGAAAGATAAATACACCGAAGGCCACTCGGTCCGAGTCGGAAAGTATTCAGAGATAATTGCCCGGGAACTCGGATGGGGCGAGGAAGAGATCGAGGGTGCGGCCTTTGCGGGCTATCTGCACGACATCGGCAAGATCACGGTCGAACGCAAGATAATCAACGCTCCTTATCGCATTAACGCGAAGGAGTCTTCCGAGCTGAACAAACACCCTGGAGCCGGTTTCGAGATCCTTCAGCCGATACGGCATCCTTACGCTGGAGTTCCGCTTGCTGCGAAATATCACCACGAGCGGCTCGATGGCCGTGGCTACCCGGACGGACTCTACGACCGCGAGATTCCTTACATCGCAAAGGTCGTCAATCTCGCCGATGCCTTTGACGCAATGACATCGGACAGGCCCTATCGCCGTCGGCGGTCGGCTCCTGAGGTCTTCGAGGACCTTCAGCGAAACACCGGTAAGCAGTTTGCTCCAGAGCTTGTTACAGCGCTTCTACGCGGTATGATGAAGGAACTCTCGGGAGAATCGAAGGACAAGACCTTCAGAAAGATGCTCGGCCGCGAATATATGGAAAGCGAAGGCTTGATGCCGATCGTCAGAACGGCCCTTAACGGACTCGCTCCGACCTCGCCGCTTACATTTGTGGCCTACAAATAATAAGCGGGCCTTCGTCGGCCCTTTTGACCTAAATTTCAAAGCGAGAAATTGAAGTTCACAAAACCCGTCGCCCTCACAGGCTGGCCGTCGCGCTTGAACGGCCGGAACCGCCATTTCATTATCGCGTCGCGAGCCGCCGCCTGAAGCATCGAGTGCCCGACGGTATTCTGGACCGCGGCAACCTGCCCTTCTTCGTCTATCACGATCTCAACTCGAACGACGCCCGTTGCCCGGATCTGTTTTGCGGCTGCAGGATAGATCGGCTGCGGTTTGTTTGTCGCAAATGGAACCAATGAGCCGACTTCGATCGGGCCGTTCGCCGACGCCGCAGTGGCTTCCGCAACCGGCTGCGAGGCCGACTGCTTTGATGCCTCGGCTACTTTCGTCGGTTCGGTCGCAGCGGGCTTTTCCGGAACCGTCACGGCCGCGGTGGGTTGTTGAACTGCCGGTGCAGCTTTCGCGGCAGTAGAATCCGAAGCAACGGTTTGAACCGGAACGAGTTCAACCGACTGGGGTTGCGACGGCGAGCCGGCAACGGCCGTCATCACTGTACTTCGTTGTGCCGCAAGCTGCTCTCGGGCATCTGCCAGTTCATCGCGCCAACGGCGGGCATCGTACTCATCCCGTGAATAAAGACTCCGGGCCGAGGTCGCTTCCTCAAGCAGCGGAAGTGCCATCGGCGCGCACGTTTCGTCCTTACTCGTTTCTTTTGCTTGCTCGATGACGAGTTCGAGAAGCACCCGCATCTGCTCGATGTCCTTTAGAGCATCCGCGGGAAGATTGCGATCGTTTATCTGCAGGCCGAGGGCCCGATACCGTTCGGCTTGCGAACGTGCTCCTTTGATCACCTGCCCTGCAATCGGCGGATAGAGGGTCGAGGCGACCTCATTCTTGTTCTTGTAATCGGTAAAGTGAGTTTCGAGAAACTCCTTAGCCTTACGGTAGTTTCCCTGCTCCAGATAGCCGTGCATCAGCATCACGTTGACGACCGAATGGATGGCGAGATCTCCGGTTTCTTTACGGATACTCTCGAGCTCAAAGATCGCGGATGTATGATTGCGGACGGCAAGCTGAGCGCGCGCATTGGCAATTCGGTCGCGCATCGCCTCTTCGGGCGTCTCGCTTGCGGGCTGCTGTGTCGGTTTGGTCTCTCCTGAGGGTCCGGCCGGCTGCGGTGACTGGGCAAAAATTATGGCGTTAGAAAATAGAATGGTCACCGCGGCCGATAGCAATACCCTGTTGACGTTTAACGGCATTTCAGTCCTCCTTTCTGACTTACGTCTCCGTATAAAGGCCAAGCGAACTGCGGGGATGGCTCACTTTCAACGACCTAAGCAATCGATACCCCAAAAACGACGAAGCGGGCAACTAAATGCCCGCAGGCTAGTTTTTCAAGCTCTCGACGATCTTTTTGCGATATGCGATTGCTTCCGTTTTTATAGCATTTTCGTTTAACGTGAGCAAACGCCGGTCCTGCATCACAATGCGTCCATTGATGACGACCGTACGAACGTCGGACGACTTGGTAGCATAGACGAGGTGCGAATATATGTTGAACATTGGCGTTTGGTGCAGGCCGTCGATGTCAACGATGACGATGTCGGCGAGCTTTCCGACCTCAAGCGATCCGATCTTCTCGCCCATGTGAAGAGCCCTGGCTCCGCCGATGGTCGCCATTGCGAACACCTGCTCGGCCGACACGACCTTCGGGTCACCTGAGAAGACCTTGTGCAGCTTTGCCGCGGTGTCCATCTCTTCCCAAAGCGAAAGGTCGTTGTTCGAAGCGGGTCCGTCCGTCCCCAAGCCCACGTTCATTTCTTTGGCCAGCATCATCGGCACCGGAGCAACTCCGGCGGCGAGCTTCATGTTCGATTGTGGGTTATGGGCGGTCCCGACGTTGTGCCGCTTTAGAATATCCAACTCTTCGGCATTGGCCTGAATTACGTGAGCAGCGATCGTCCGCCCGTTGAAAAAGTTGATCTTCTCCATGAACACGATCGGCCGCATTCCCTCATGCTTCTGCTGAATGAACTCAGTCTCTGTGTTCGCTTCGGCAAGATGGATAACAAGCGGTGCTCCGAGCCGGTCCGAAAGCGCCCGGGCATCGGTAAGGTTGTTTTCCGAAACCGTATATGGGGCGTGCGGTGCAACAGCCGGAACGATCAGCGGATGGCCCTGCCACTTTTTAATGAACCGCTCGGTAAGTTCAAGCCCATCGGCGAAGGTCTTGGCGTCCGGCACCGGAAAATCGATTATCGTCTGCCCGAGAACGCCTCGGACACCCGCCTTTGAGGTCTCGTCGGCGATGGCGTCCTCAAAGTAGTACATGTCGCAATAGGTGGTCGTCCCGCCGCGGATCATTTCTGCCAGGCCAAGCCGAGTTCCGGCCCGGACGAACGGTTCATCGACGTTCTTTGCCTCAGCAGGAAAGATGAACTTGGTCAGCCACTCCTGGAGGTCCATATCGTCAGCGATGCCGCGAAAAAGCGTCATTGGAACGTGTGTGTGCGTGTTGATAAGGCCGGGAACGACCACCTTACCGGCCGCGTTGATCGTTCGCCGGGCACGAAAGCCTCGCACCACCTCTGCCCTCGTCCCGACAGCAACGATCGTGCCTTCGCGAACAGCAACGGCGCCGTCTTCTATCACCCGGCGTCCGGCATCCATCGTAACGACCTTCCCGCCAGAAATGATGAGGTCAGCCGTTTCCGCGGAGGCTGCCGACCCGAATGCCGGAAGCACCATCGATGCGATCAATACTAACGAGGTAAAAATGTTCTTCATACGGTCATTTCAGAAAACTCGAATCAAAAGCCATGGGCAGGAGCTCGGACATTTGGCGCTCGACCGACTCGCCGTTTGTATTCACGATGAGCACCGGTATATCTCCACCGAACTCCCAGATCACCTGGCGGCACGCCCCGCATGGTGCGGTCAACTCATCGCTCTCGGCCACGACCGAAATGCGTTTGATGCGTTTCCGGCCCGCGGCGACCGCCGTAAAGATCGCCACGCGTTCGGCACACATCGTCAGCCCGTAGCTTGCCGATTCGACATTGCAACCGGCAAAGATCGTTCCGTCTTCGGTCTCGACCGCGGCCCCGACCTTGAATCCAGAGTATGGGGCAAAGGCACGTTCACGGCATTCGCGGGCGGCGGCGAGCAATTTTTCTACCGATTTGTCCATTTAAGTCACGGCTGCTGTCGATTCCTTCTTTAACTCTTCCCGGACAAGGCTGCAAAGCAGTTCGACGCTGATCCCGGTGTTCGACCCCTCGGGGATGATTATATCAGCGTGCCGCTTTGAGGGCTCGACGAACTCAAAATGCATCGGCCTTACCGTACGGTAGTACTGGTCGATCACCGAATCGACCGTCCGCCCACGTTCGGCTATATCGCGACGAAGGCGTCGAATGAACCTGATGTCATCCGGCGTATCGACAAAAACACGCATATCGAGCAGATCAAGAACGCGCGGCTCGGCAAAGATCAATATACCCTCAACGATCACGACCTGTTTAGGCCGAATGATCTCTATCTCGTCGCTCCGCGTGTGGGTCTTGAAGTCATACAGCGGCATTTCGACCACCAGTCCCTGCTTAAGCCGGATAAGATGATTGACGAGCATGTCGCTGTCGATCGAATCCGGATGGTCGAAGTTTGCCTGATGCCGTTCGTCGAGAGGCATGTCAGCGAGGTTGCGATAGTAACTGTCCTGCTCGACAAGGACCACATTTTCGCGGCCGACGGCATCGACTATCGCCCGAGCGATGGTCGTCTTCCCCGAACCCGTTCCTCCACAGATACCAATGATCATATTCGCTTGATTACCCTGCGCAGCAATTCCTTGAAAATCTCCGAAACGCGGGCACCGACCTCCATGACCTCTTCATGGTGTATGATGTCGTCCGTCATTCCGGCTGCAAAATTCGTAATGCAAGAAATACCGGCGACCCGCGTACCCTGATGGCGGGCGGCGATCGCCTCCGGAACCGTGGACATCCCGACGGCATCTGCCCCGAGCGTGCGGTAAAGCCTGATCTCGGCCGGAGTTTCATAGGTCGGCCCGGAGAGTGCACAATAGATGCCGCGGTGAAGAAAATCTTTGAAGGTCTTATCTTTGCCGGCCTCGGCCCTTTCCTTTGCGATTCCGTTCGCCTCCTCGTCGATCGAACGCTGGAGTTCGCGGTCATAAACCTCGGTCATATCCGGAAATCGCGGACCGAATCGTGCGTCATTAGGGCCGCGAAGCGGATTAACGCCCATCATATTTATGTGGTCTGCGATCAGCATCAGGTCGCCCGGCCGCATTCCGGCTTTCAGGCTTCCGGCCGCGTTGGTCAGGACGACAGCCTCGATACCCATCCGCCCAAAGACCCGCATCGGGAACATCACCTGCTCCATCGAATAGCCTTCGTAATAATGAAAACGTCCCTGCTGTACGATCAGTGGGACATCACCGCTCGTTCCGATGACCAAACTTCCCGCGTGCCCCTCGACCGTGGAACGGACAAAATGAGGTATTTCCTCATAAGGGATCGCCACCGCGTCATTCAGTTCGTCCCCGAATGCGCCCAATCCGCTCCCGAGCACTATCGCGATCCGCGGCCGGTGGTCGGTTTTCTGCTTAATGAACTCGGCGGCCTCAGCCGCATTCTCGAAAGTCATTTTGTTCAGTAACTACTTCTCCTTTCGGTACGGCTGGCCAAGTGCCTTTGGAGCACGACTCAATCCGATAAATCCGGCGAGCACTATGATCGTAAGGACATACGGGATCATTTCAATGAACTGGATCGGGATAGGTTCTCCGTTGATCTTTGCCCACGGTGCCCCTTGAATCTGTATCGTAAGAGCCTCCGTGAACCCAAAGAACAAGCACGCGAATAAGACCGGCACCGGCTTCCACTTCGCCAGGATCAATGCTGCCAAAGCGATAAAGCCGCGGCCCGCCGACATACCACGGGTGAACAGCGACGATTGGCCGGTTGCCAGAAATGCCCCGCCGATCGCCGCGAGAACGCCTGAAATAATGACCGCCGCATACCGAAGCAGCTTAACATTTATACCCGCAGCGTCGGCCGCTTCCGGGTTTTCACCGACGGCCCGAAGCCGCAAGCCAAACGGCGTCTTATAGAGGGCATACCACGCGATGGCTACTGTGAAAAGTGCAAGTATCGTCGCATATGAAAGTCCGCCGAAGATAACCGGTATCTTTTGTGCTTTGTCGATCTGCGGCGTTGAACCGGTCGAATCATATATCACCCCGCTGATCAATGCGGGCAGCCCAAGCATCAGGAAATTTATCGCCATCCCGGCAACGACCTGATCGGCCTCGAACTCCAGCACCGCGATGGCATAGACGGCCGCCGTCACGATGCCGGCACCAATGCCGCATAGAAGGCCGAGATAAGGATTGCCGGTTTGATACGTTACGACCGCGGCGGTGAATGCACCGGAGAGCAAAAGGCCTTCGAGAGCGATGTTGATCACACCGGAACGTTCCGAAAAAAGTCCGCCGAGAGCCGCGAAGATCAGCGGCGTCGCCGCCGTCAGTCCCGAGAAAAAGAAGCCCCAGTTTAGGATATCCTGCATAGCTCAAACCCCTACCGGCGTGTGTACCTCTGGAAGCAAGCAACGAACAGGATCATGATCGCCTGCAGCACGAATCCAAGATCCTTAGAAACATAACGGGTAAATGCATCAACGAAGATCTCTCCGCGAAGCAGAACTCCGAAGAAGATCGCCGCGATCAAAACGCCAAGCGGATGGTTGCGCCCCAGGAGTGCGACCGCGATCCCGAGGAATCCCCATTGTGCGGAAAAGTCGTGGTAGTAGTTATAGCGCGTACCCATCACCTCGCCGATCGCGACCATTCCGGCGAGTGCTCCCGAGATGGTCATCGCGAGAACGATCTGTTTCTTCGGAGAGATGCCCCCATACTCGGCAGCCGAAGGATTTTCGCCGACGGCTCGCAGCTCATACCCCCATTTGGTCTTCCAAAGAAAAATGTAAACGAGGACGCACATCAAAAGGGCGATGAAGAACGCGATGTTGAGCGGAACGTCCGGCGATATGAAACCGAAAATTTCATTGAGACGCGGAATCGTTGCGGCTTCGCCAACCGGCGGCGTTTCAAGGATCGGGCCGGGGTTCTTGTAATGATATTGCGTAAGGTAACTTACCAGGGCGATCGCGATGAAGTTGAGCATGATCGTATTGATCACCTCATGCGAACCGAAACGGGCCTTGAGAAATCCTGGTATCGCTCCCCAAAATCCTCCTACCAATACAGCCGCCAAAACGCACAAAGGCACTAATAGGAACGACGGTAAACTCGTCCATGCCCAACTTTCGCCCGCAACCGACGTCCCGCCCAGCGTGATGCCGACCCAGGCAGTCGCGAACGCAGCCATGTAGAGCTGCCCTTCAGCGCCGATGTTCAGCAACCCGCACCGGAAAGCGACCGCAACTGCGAGCCCGGTGAAGATAAGCGGCGTGGCATAGTGCAAGGTCCAGCCGATGTCGCGGATCGATCCGAACGAGGAAGACAGCAACCAGGCGTAAGCGTTGATCGGATCATCGCCGAGCAACAAAATGATCACGGCGCCGACAACGAACGCCAATATGACAGCAAGAAGCGGCCAAAGGACCTCACGAAAAATGTTCATATGCGCCGGCTGGTCCGAAAAAGTGGGCAAGGGGAAACGAGAGTTCCTGTCTTTCGGTTGTTCTCGAACGTTCCTAAATATAACCGAAAAAAGGCGATTGTGTCACCTTATCGGCGATAGAAAACCGGACTATTTTGCGTCGTCTTTAGTGAAAAAAATGGACTTGACAGAATTCGACTCAGGTTTTATTATTTACTCAGACTAATTATTTAGTCATTGAACCCAATCAACCAGTACCTTTTTGGAGGATATGATTATGAACATGATCAAATTTGACCCATTTCGCGAACTTCGGACGCTCAACGACGAAATGAACCGCCTTTTTAGCGCGGTACCGGCTTCGGTTGAACGCGGTGAATTTGCCCGCGGTTCGTGGAGCCCGAATGTGGATATTTATGAAGACGAGAATCGGCTCTTCGTGGAGGCTGAACTTCCGGGAATGAACCGCGATGATTTCGAGATTTCGGTCGAGAATAACGTGCTTACGCTCAAGGGCGAGCGCAAGTTCGAGAAAAAGACCGAGGGCGACAACTACCATCGTGTCGAACGAGCCTATGGTTCATTCACGCGGCAGTTCACGCTTCCGCAGACGATCACGGCCGAAGGTGCGACCGCAGACTTTGAGAACGGCGTTCTCCGAGTAGCTCTTCCGAAGCGTGAAGAGACAAAGGCTCGCAAGATCGAGATTAACGCTTCGGGTTCCGAAGCCAAGGCGATCGAGACGGAAAGCAAGTCAGCGAAAGTATAGTTCCCTAAGTGTGTTGGGACGACGATCCGACGCAGAGAGCACTGCACAAAAAGCTCTCTGCGTCGCACCGTCTTTAGGGTAAAATAGCGACATGAGATTCGACAGATTCACGATCCGCGGGCAAGAGGCCGTTCAGGCGGCGATCGGCATTGCGGAAAAGCAGCAGAACCAGCAGGTCGAGCCGGAACATATTCTGGCGGCGATGCTTGAGCAAAAGGAAGGCGTGCTGAAGCCGATCCTTGGAAAGATCGGTGCCAATACGACAGCAATCGCCGCCGACCTGCAGGTCTCGATCGACAAGATGCCGAAGGTCACCGGCGGGCAGCAGTACTTTAGTTCGCGCACGAACACGCTTTTTCAAGAGGTGCAGAAAATTGCAGAAAAGATGCAGGACGAGTACGTCTCGACGGAGCATCTGCTGCTTTCGATCGCCTCGGAAAAGGACGGCGATGCCGGCCGTATTCTTCGCTCGAACGGCGTAACCCGCGAAGACCTAGAAACAGTGATCACGGAAATGCGGGGCGGGTCGCGGATCACGGATCAAAATGCCGAAGAGAATTTTCAGGCACTTGAGAAATACGCTCAGGACCTGACGGAGCGTGCCCGGAAAGGCAAGCTCGATCCCGTAATTGGCCGCGACGATGAGATCAGGCGGACGATCCAGATACTCTCGCGGCGGACAAAGAACAATCCGGTGCTGATCGGAGAACCCGGCGTCGGCAAAACGGCGATCGTCGAGGGGCTTGCCCAGCGGATCGTTTCAGGCGACGTCCCGGAAACGCTCAAGAACAAGCGGCTTGTCTCACTCGACCTTGGTGCGATGCTCGCCGGTGCAAAGTATCGCGGTGAGTTTGAAGACCGGCTAAAGGCCGTACTTAAGGAGATAGAAAAGGCCGAGGGCCAGATAATTCTATTCATCGATGAGCTTCATACCCTTGTCGGGGCCGGAGCTTCGGAAGGAGCCATCGATGCCTCGAACATGCTCAAGCCGGCTCTTGCCCGCGGCACATTGCGGGCTGTCGGTGCGACGACGCTCAACGAGTATCAGAAGTACATCGAAAAAGATAAGGCACTCGAACGGCGGTTTCAGCAGGTATATATTGGCGAGCCGAACGTTGAGGACACCATCGCGATCCTTCGCGGGCTGAAGGAACGTTACGAGGTTCACCATGGCGTCCGGATCAAAGATGCGGCGATCGTTGCGGCGGCGATGCTTTCGAACCGCTACATTACGGACAGATTTTTGCCGGATAAAGCGATCGACCTGATCGACGAGGCGGCATCGCGGATCCGCATCGAGATCGACTCGCTTCCTCAGGAGATCGATGAACTTGAGCGCGAGATCCTGCAGCTTGAGATCGAGCGGCAGGCACTCGGTCGCGAAACCGACGAGAAGTCGAAAGAGCGGCTCGGCGATATCGAGAAACGCATTGCGGATCTCAAGGAACGGTCATCGGCGATGAAGGCCAAGTGGCAGTCGGAAAAAGAAGAGATCGAGAAGATGCGGAAGGGCAAGGAACAGCTTGAGGAAGCCAAGCTCGAGCTTGAGCACGCCCGCCAGGCCGGGGACCTGAACAAAGCCGCCGAGCTTCAATACGGGCGCATTCCCGAACTCGAAAAGCAGCTTGAGACCGAGCAGGCACGGCTTGAGGAACTTCAGAAGGAAGGAGTTTTCCTAAAAGAAGAGGTCGATGAAGAGGACGTGGCGGAGGTCGTCGCGAAATGGACCGGCGTGCCGGTTTCAAAGATGCTTCAAAGCGAGATGCAGAAGCTCGTGGCGATGGAGGACAACCTTCGCCATCGCGTTATCGGGCAGGACGAAGCCCTTTCGGCAGTGGCAAATGCCGTTCGCCGTGCGAGGGCCGGTTTACAGGACCCGAACCGTCCTGTCGGATCGTTCATTTTCCTTGGCCCGACGGGCGTTGGTAAGACGGAAACCGCCCGTGCTCTCGCGGAATTTCTCTTCGATGACGAGCGAGCGATGGTCCGGCTCGATATGTCCGAATATATGGAGAAGCACGCCGTTGCAAGAATGATCGGTGCTCCTCCGGGCTATGTCGGTTATGAGGAAGGCGGGCAGCTAACGGAGGCCGTAAGACGTCGGCCATATTCAGTAGTGCTTTTCGACGAGATCGAAAAGGCTCACCCGGATGTGTTCAACGTCTTGCTCCAGATCCTTGATGATGGCCGGTTGACAGACAGCAAGGGCCGGGTAGTGGATTTCAAGAATACGGTCCTGATAATGACCTCGAACCTCGGTTCGCGAGAGATACAGGCCTCGGCCGAGAACCCGTTGGCCGACCGCGACATTCGCGCAAACGTTCTGCAGGTGCTTCGCGACCATTTCAAGCCGGAGTTCCTGAACCGGATCGACGACATCGTCGTGTTCCATCAGCTTGGGAAAGAAGAGATCGCTTCGATCATCGATATTCAGCTCGGCAAGCTTAAATCGATGCTTGCCGAACGAAACGTCGCGATCGAGCTGGACGCTTCTGCTCGTGATCTTCTGATCACTGAGGGCTACGATCCGGTTTACGGTGCACGACCGCTTAAGCGAGCGATACAGTCGCTGGTTCAGAATCCGCTCGCCGTCAAACTCCTCAATGGTGAGATCGCCGCCGGTCAGACCGTAAAGGTGACGGCGGAAAACGGCGAACTAAAGTTCGTCCCGAGCGGTGGGGAGAAAGCGGCCGGACAGAACTGATCGCCGCGTAAACATTGTACCGAGAGGGCCTTTGTCGCTCAGTTGAAGCCCGGCAACGGCCCTTTGGGCCATAATCATGGACCGCAGATGTAAGGACGCGGGCTTTCAATAGCAGGCCCAAACGCTTAGAATTTTATATTGTGTTCAAGAGACAGAAAATGAAAGATCGAGAGCTTGAAGAACTTGAATCCCAAGAAGGCGAAGATTTGAAGATACCAATAAACGACAAGCGCCGATTCGACGAAAGCGGCGAACGCAAAACGACCGAAGCGGCTGAAGAGACTCCTGCCCCCAAGGAACCGCAAAAGTCTCCACGGGAAATAGAGCTTGAGGCACGGCTAAAAGCTGAAACCGATAGACGTGAAGCCGCCGAATCCAAGCTCGTCGGCGTACAGGCGAAGTTTGAGCAGGCAAAGGCCGATCTTGAGAAAGAAACATCAGAGATGCGTGCCCGCCTGATGAAAACGCTTGAGGACCGGGCAAGTCAGAGTAAGTTCAATTTCCTGCAGACGCTATTGCCGGTGCTTGATAACCTGAACTTGGCAGTTTCCGCAAGCGAATCTGATGCCTCGGTCGAGAATCTTCGCGATGGCGTTCGCGGCGTAGCTCGTTCATTCGAGCAGGCATTGGTCAGCGTCGGTGTTGAGCCGGTGGCATCTGTCGGGGTCAATTTCGATCCCGAGATCCACGAAGCCGTTGATATGCTTCCGGTCGAGGGCGAACAAGATGGGAAGGTAACGGCCGAATATCAGCGAGGCTATCGTTTTGGCGACAGATTACTTCGCCCGGCACGGGTTCAGGTTGGAAAGGCTGTCGCTCGCGAAGCCGGAGGGTAGTTCTCCAAAGTTTGTTCACGGAATTTTCTTGGCTAGTAGCAGGTTCCGGGTGGTATCATAGGGTTAGGCATTTCCGCCAATGCCTGCCCTCAAACGTCTCGTCGAGAGTGAAATGGATATGGCAGATATAGACGCTTATAAAGATAAATTTAGCGAGACCGGCCGCAGGATCCTTGAATCCGCATTGGATGCTTCTCGAAGGCGGGATCAAAACTACGTTGCGGTCGAGCATGTGCTTCACGCGCTCTCGAATGAAGAGGAAGAGCTTTTTACAGCAACGATGCGTGACCTCGCGGTTGACCCGAGGTCGGTAAAGCTGCTTATCGAACGCCGACTCGATAACGGTCGCCAGCACACCGGTAATGGTTTCCGTATCGCACCGGAAACCACCGAGCTTTTTAAGCGGGCAATGGATCGTGCCCGTTCGCAGGGTCGTAGAGTGATCGACGGCACCGATCTTTTTTACGTTCTTTCAAATGACGACCGCAGCGTGCTCATCGATCTTTTGCAAAACCTCGGTGTTCCCGGCGAGGAGGTGGCTCAAACGGCCCGTACCCGGATTAGAAAGAGGGAGAAAGAGGAAGAGAGAGTACGGCAGAAATACGAACTTCCAAACTTCCTTCGCCACTTTGGCGTCTCGATGAACAAACTTGCCCGGCAGGACAAGATCCCGCCGACCATCGGTCGCGAGAAAGAGATCCGGCAGATGATCGAGATCCTCGCTCACCGCGAGCGCTCGAATTCACCGATGTTGGTCGGCGAGCCCGGCGTTGGCAAAACAGCCGTGGTCGAGGGACTTGCCCGCTTGATCGAACTCGAACCGGACAAGGTGCCCGCACGGCTTCGCGATTCGCATATCGTCCAGCTTCAGATGGGCGGCATCGTCGCCGGGACAATGCTCCGAGGAATGTTTGAAGAGCGGATCAAGGGCATCATCGACGAGGTCAAAGAAAAGGACAATATCATTCTGTTCATCGACGAGGCTCATACCATCATCGGTGCCGGAGCGGCAATGGGCACGACTTCCGATGCCGCAAATATGTTCAAGTCGGCCCTAGCCCGCGGTGAACTCCGGATAATCGGGGCAACGACGATGACCGAATACAAGGAGTTCATCGCCGAGGACGAGGCCCTCTCGCGGCGGTTCCGGCTGGTCAAGGTTGATGAGCCGACGATCGACGAGACCCGCCGTATCCTCATGGGCATTAAGCCGCGGCTTGAAAAGAATTACTCGGTCACTATCTCGGAGGAAGCCATCAACACCGCTCTTGAGATGTCGCCGCGTTACATCCGTCATCTACATCTGCCGGATAAGGCGATCGGCTGGCTCGACACTGCTTCCGTTAAGGTTGAGATAAATGAATCAGAGGACCACATTGTCCAGCCCGAGCACATCATCGACGTGATCTCGCAGGAATCGCGAATTCCGAAGGATATGATCTATCGGGATACCTCGGATCGCTTCGCGACGATGGAGCCGGAACTTGGAAAGCGCGTGATCGGACAAAAAGAGGCCGTCCAGGCAGTTGCCGAAAGGCTCCGGCTGAACAAGGGCCCGCTCAAAGAGAACTTCTATGCTCCGGACGGTGTATTGCTTTTCCTCGGCCCGACCGGCGTTGGCAAGACGGAACTTGCAAAGGCGGTTGCCGAATTCATGTTCGGCGATGAGGGCAAGATGATCAGGATCGACCTTTCCGAGTACGGCGACGGAACGGTCGGGATCGAGAAACTGATCGGCATGCCTCGTGGCATTGTCGGCTCGGAGCGCGGCGGCATTCTGACCGAACAGCTTAGGGACAACCCATATACGGTGCTGCTTCTGGATGAGGTCGAAAAGGCTTCCCCGTATTTGATGAACCTGTTCCTTCAGGCTTTCGATGAAGGCTGGATCACCGATGGCCGCGGGAAGAAGGTCTATCTTTCGGACGCGATCGTTATAATGACCTCGAACCTCGGCTCAGAGAATTTTAAGAAGTATGAGAAGCCTCTCGGGTTCGGAATGAAGTCGGTCGGCGAGGTGAAGGCGATAAAAGGCGAGGTAATGAAGGCAGCCGAGACGCGATTCACACCCGAGTTCAGAAATCGCATCGACGAGATCATCGTTTTCTCGCCGCTGACGATGGACGAAGTGCGTGAGATCGCTCGCCTTTATCTGAGCAAGATGCAGCGGCACATGGAGCGGCAGGGCAAGTTGGTCGAGGTGACCGAAGCCGCGGTCAACCTTTTGACCGAAAATGGTTACAGCCCCGCGTACGGAGCTCGCTTCCTCAAGCGGCATATCGATCAGAAGGTGAAGCTTCCGATCACGAACATTTGGAAGACAGGTATGCGTTTCCGGGTCGATGCCGAGAACGGCGAGATAACGGTACGGGCGACCGATGGATTCAGCCTGAACTGATCGGAACACAGTTTCGATATAAAGCGGCCCTGATGGTAACATGCCACCAGGGCCGTTTGATTTATTTGGCTGTTTTTTTTGACTCTTTATCGTTATGAGATTGTCTTTCGTCATTGCATTCGGATTTTTGTTCGCTTCCGGTTTCGTTCTGACTGCGGGAGCCCAAACGCCCTCAGCGACCGCTCCACGGATACGCGAACATCAGATACTCGACACTCCGCGGGCTCCTTATACCTTTCAGGCTCGCGAGAACGAGGTGCAAGGCATCGTTAGCCTTCAGGTCGAATTGAAAGCGAATGGAACCGTCGGCGAGATCACGCCGCTTTCGACCCTTCCGCATGGTTTAACGGAACAGGCCATTTCATCAGCTCGCAGGCTTCGCTTCCGGCCGAAGACGATCGACGGTGTACCGGTCGATGTCACCGTAACGGTCAACTATCGCTTTTCGCTCTACTACGCGAACTCTGATCCTGACATCCAGACACGGGCACAGATCACTTTGATGCCGCGGCCGGCGATCAAGCGCAGCGAACTTCCGCAAGCGGCAAACGGACGCATCAAGGTCGAGATCTTCCTCGGGCCCGAGGGCCAGGTCTATGTTTTTCACTACATCACAGAACTGCCCGCGGAGCTTAAACGCAAACTCGACACTGCGGTCAGCGAGGTGAAGTTCAAACCGGCCGTTTTGAAGAATGGCCGGAAGACGGGCGTTACAATGGTGATCGAATACGTCATTTAGAAAGTTATGTTCGCAGTTAGAACCCGCTTACTTTTCCTTGCACTTTTTAGCTTGTTTTCGATTCCTGCCCAAACGCTGGGGCAGTCACCGGAGGCCGCCGATGCAGAAACTATACTTCGCAAGGCGATCGATTTCGTTGGCGGCGAGAAGTATCTGAATGTAAAGAACCAAGTGGGCCGCGGCAAGTTCAGCGTACTTCGCGACGGTGCGGTCATCTCCTTCCAGTCCTTTCATGACGTCATCGTTTTTCCAGATACCGAACGCACCGAGTTCAAGGCGGGCAAGGTCGTGACCGTTCAGACCAATGTCGGCGATTCGGGCTGGCTCTATGACGGGAATAAGGAGGCAATTCGTGAACAGACCGAGATTCAGATCGCCAACTTCAAACGCGGAATGCGCGTTAGCCTTGACGGCCTGCTTCGTGGACACTGGCGCGGAAAGGCCAAACTCGAATACGCCGGGCGACGGCCAGCCTCGCTCGGCAAACGCAACGACGTTCTTCGGCTGACTTATGATGACGGGTTCGTCGTCGAATTTGAGATCGCTGACGACGGCACCCCAATGAAGGCGATATCGAAGCGACTGAACCCGGACGGCGAGGAGATCACAGAAGAGGACCGATACGCCCAATTCATCGAGAACGGAGGCATCCGCTCACCGTTCATCATTGACCGCGTAACGAACGGCGTTCAAACCTCGCGCATCAACTACGAATCCGTCGAGTTCAATACCCGAATCCCGGACAACTACTTCACCAAACCCCCAACTGCAAAAGACCTAAAAAAGAGCTTACAGTTGTGATCAGAAGTAAACTGTAACGTTCGGGAATACCATATTGAAAAGTGTCAAAAAAGCGGCCGCAATGGGCCGCTTTTTCATTGAGGAGATGTCTTCGTGATGCGATCAAATGAACGCAAAATCGAATTGTGCCTGATGGACATGCGGGTCCGAGGTAAGATCGACGTAGCCGAGATACGCTTCGATCTCCTCAAGCACCGAACGCTCAGTAGTGCGAAGCGCGTTTGCAACCTCAGGGTGAACGCGAAGAGCTGTTTCACGAACATCATCCATTTCTTTCGAAAGCCTGCGGGCTTCGGCGAGTATCTCGTAGCAGACGGTTTGCGGAGATTTGACCCAACCCGCTCCTTCGCAATACTCACACGGCGAGCACATTGTCCGTTCAAGCGATTGCTTTACTCGTTTGCGGGTCATAATGATCAGGCCGAAGTCATTAAAAGAGAGTACCTTCGTCGGCGACTTGTCGCTAGCCAGTGCCGCCTGAAGGGCCTGCGAGACCTTATGGCGGTTGCGGCGGTCTTCCATATCGATAAGATCGAGGACAATGATGCCTCCAAGGTCACGGAGCCTTATCTGTCGGGCGATCTCATCAACGGCCTCCATGTTCGTCTTTGTGATCGTGTCCTCAAGCCGGGCATTTCCCTTGCCGACGAACTTGCCGGTATTGACGTCGATCGCCACTAGGGCTTCGGTTTGGTTGATCACAAGATATCCGCCCGATTTGAGCCACACACGCGGCTTGAGCGCTTTATCGATCTCTTCCTGAACGCCGTATGCCTCAAGGATCGGTTGGTCCCGCGTGTAGAGCTTGACGCGATTGACCATCTTCGGCTGGATGCGGTTAATGAACTCGACCGTCCTGAGATATTCCTCCTCGCTATCAACGCGGATGGCTGTGAAATCGTCCGAAAGCTGATCGCGAAGCAGCCGCTGGATAATGTCGAGGTCCTGATGGACCAATGCCGGCGACTTTGCTTTTTCGGAAGCCTTCTTGATGTCGAGCCAGGTTCGCACAAGGTAACGGGCATCCTGTCGCAGGTCTTCTTCGGAAATGCCAATACCGGCGGTGCGAACGATGAACCCGCCCGTGGGGACATCTTCCTCAGCCTTGATTCGTTGTATCAGTGTACGAAGCCGGCCGCGTTCGCTCGACGACTCGATCTTTCGCGAAACACCGAGATGCTCGACCGTCGGCATATAGACCAGAAACCGGCCGGGAAGTGCGATATGGGACGTGATACGGGCCCCCTTCTTGGCGATCGGCTCCTTAGCGATCTGCACCAGAACTTCCTGGCCTTCGCGGAGCAGGTCGGAGATCGTCGGCTGCCTCCGGTCTCCCTTGTCGCCGCGGTCCGATCTTTCAGGCCGGTCGGGCCTTGAAGGCCGCGAATCGGTCGTGTTGTCCTGCGGCCCGTCGTCTCGCTGCTGGCCTCGTCCGCGCCCGCGTCGGCGACGACTCCGACCGTTCCGATCCTGGCCCAAAGAAGCATCTGTCGGGTCACCCTCGGTCTGTATATCGGTGGATTTCCGCTCGGCCTTATCATTTGCGGGGGCGTCATCCGTATGGTCGTCAGCAGCCGATCTCGTATTCTCCGCTGGCACATCGCGTTCGGGGTCTACGTCCTCAAATCCGAGCAGATCGGAGGATTTGCCATCGGCCTCCTGACCCTTCGGCCGGCCTCCACGGCGACGTCCGCGTCCGCCCCGGCGAACGGCCATCTCGGCCTTTTCTTCCGGAGCCTTTATGCTTGCTTCCGCATCTTCGAGCGGCTCATCCGAGGTGCTTGCATTTTTTTTCGAGCGGGTCGATCGTGCCTTCGCGGGTTTTTCCTTTTCGTCCTTTGCCTTTGCGGTTTTTGTTGTGCGGGAAGTGCGTTTCTTTGGTTTCTCTTCCTTTTCTGCAGCGGCCTCAGCGGCCTCGCCCGCATCACCTGCGTTTTTCTTAGTGCCCTTCTTTGCCCGCGAGCGTGCTGCCGGCTTGGCCTTAGCAGCCGGAATCTCTTCCTCGTCCTCGTCGGCAATGCGCTCGAATCCTGGGGCATCGGCAGTCAGGTCGTCAAGCAACGATCCAACCTCAGCCTCGTCGGTAGATTCCATATCGAATTCGACCGCCCGGACACGATCGACGATCGCCTCCTGCATATAGGCGTCCTTGAACATCTCACCGGTTTCGGCATCTTCATCAACGATCCGCTCGAAGCCGGTGTCATCGATCTCGATCTCGACCTCCGAAGCGTCAACATAACCAAGGTCTTCCTCTTCTGCTGATTCTCGGGCCTCGACCGCTTCGGCTTCGTGGGGCCGTTCGCGTCGGTCCTTTCTGTCTCGGCGACCGCGGCCCTTTCGTTCAGCGGTGGGTTCAGACGCCTCTTCATCTTTCGGTTCGGCGGTTTCACCTAGCGGTTCGGCAATCTCCTGAGCAGATTCCATCTGCTTCTCGCGTTCGGCCCTTGCCCGCTCGATGCGGTCATTCGCCTCACGTTTGGCCTCGTGCTGCGATCCCTTCTTGCCCTTTTCCATCACGATCCGCTCGATCTCTTCTTCTTCATCGAAGAAGTCGGAAACGTAGAGAAATGCGTCTCGCTCAAGACCGATCGCGACGAATGCGGATTGCATTCCGGGAAGCACACGCTGAACCCTTCCTTTGTAGATATTTCCCGCGATGCCTGAATTCTCTTCACCGCGTTCGATGTAATACTCGGAGACCTTGCCGTTCTCAATGATGGCGATCTTCCGTTCGCGTCCATTGACGCTGATGATCATCTCTTTAGACATAGATTTTCCTTTGTAAAATGCCGAGTGCGGACAACGGACAAAGGGTGAAAGAAGGTTTGGAAGTGTTGAATGAGTTAGTTAGGCCCTTCGCCGGGGCAAAGGAATTAGGATAGACCGGAGTTTTGCTGCAGGCTCGCCTAGCCGGCAAGCGGAAGCAAATAGATATATCTTTCACTTAGAAACTCTTTCAATCGCCGAAGAACTTCTTCGGCGGCCGGGAGCGACTCTGCCTTTTCGAGGAAGCGCTCTACCGAAACTTTCGATCCTTTTGGGTGTCCGCAAAGGGGCACAAATTATAAACTTTTGCTGTCCGACAAATGCCCGGAACCGTGCCCGTGCCATCAAACATACCAAAAGAGTATAGACGAAAAGTCTGTATTGGTAAATCTCGCGTCGAGGAATACTTCGGGCCGTTTGAAAATAGGCGTTCGGCAGATAGAATTGGATTTCACCGGCAGCGAAATATGGAAGTCTTTTTTGAACTCATCAGTGAAGCAGATGCCCTAAGGGCCGTCTGCGAACAGCTATCGAAGGAGCCCGTTCTCGGTTTTGATACCGAAACGACCGAACTTGACCCTTACTTGGGCGAACTTCGGCTTGTGCAGTTCAGTACGGGCAAACGTTCGGTCATCATAGATATTCGCCAGTTCGGAAAAGATCCGGCAACGAACACGACGCTTGAACCGCTCCGCAACCTTATTCGATCGACGAAGACGATAAAGGTGGCACACAACTCGAAGTTCGATGCTAAATGGGTCCGTCACCACCTCGGCTGTGAGGTCGGCGGCATTTTCGATTCTTACCTCGCGAGCCAACTGATCGCCGCCGGCGAATCCGACCGCCGGCATTCGCTTGCTGATGTGGTGCAGTTCTTCATCGGGACGGAACTCGACAAGACCCAGCAGGTGAGCGATTGGTCGGCGAGCGAACTTTCGCAATCGCAGCTTGAATATGCCGCACGCGACGCTGCGATCCTCGTCCCGCTTTATACGCAGTTGGCCGAAAGGTTGGCTGCGGACGACTTGACGAGGGTTGCGGAACTTGAATTCGATACCGTGATGCCAGTCACCGACATGGAACTCACCGGCTTTTATCTCGATGCGGTCCGCTGGCGGGAGAATATCGAAGCTATCCGCGAGGAACGCGATAGGGTCGCGGACGAACTTCAGGAAATGCTTGCCGCGGGTGTCTCGCAGACGTCGCTCTTCGGGCGTTCCGAGATCAATCTTGATTCGCAGGCCCAAGTCCACGAAGCGCTCTCGAACCTCGGGATACCGATGCCCGGATCGACGCGGGCCTCGATGCTCGAACCGCTTGCCGAGGACCATCCGCCGGTTGCAAAGCTGCTCGAATACCGCGGGCGGCAGAAATCGCTCACGAGCTTCGGCGAGAATTTCCTTGAGTTCATCCACCCGAAGACGGGCCGGATACATTCGGATTTCAGGCAGATCGGGGCACCGACCGGGCGCTTCTCGTGCTCGAACCCGAACCTTCAGCAGATCCCACACGAGAATTCGTACCGCCGGTGCTTCCACGCCGGAGAAAACAAAACCTTGATCATTGCGGACTATTCGCAGATCGAGCTTCGGATACTTGCCGAGTTCTCCGGTGACACGAACTTTATCGGTGCATTCAGGAGCGGTGTTGATTTCCATGCCGCCGCAGCCGCTCAGGTCTTTAACATAAAAGCGGAAGAGGTCTCACCCGATCAGCGATCATTTGCCAAACGGCTGAACTTCGGCGTTGTTTATGGCCTTGGTGCCGCAAGATTTGCCGCAATGACAGGCCTTTCGCAGGCCGAGGCCGAGGGCACGCTTCGCAAGTATTTTGCAACCTATCCGGACCTCGACGGCTATCTCCGCAAGAGCGGCGACTCAGCTCTCAGGACGCGGGTTGCCCGTACAGCCTCGGGACGCCTTTTGAAACTGCGATACGACGAAAATGATCGTGCGGCTGCCGGAGCTGCGAGGCGATTTGCGACGAACATGCCCATTCAGGGTACTTCAGCAGATATCCTCAAGCGTGCTCTTCGGCTTATACATGACGAACTTCGCGGAACAAGCGGAAAATTGGTCAACATTGTCCACGATGAGATCGTGCTCGAATGTGATCAGAATGACGCCGCCCCCATATCAGACAGGCTCAAGAACGCGATGGTCTCCGCTGGGCGGGAGTTTGTCAAGGCCGTGCCTATCGACGTTAACTTAGCGATCAGCCCTGACTGGACAAAATAAAAAGCGGCCGCCCGCGGGCACCGCTCTTTATTTCTTTCTCTGAAACTGTCTCTGCTAGCTCGCCGTTGCTTCAGCTTCTTTCTTAACGACATAGAGGATTCGAGTGCAGCTTTCGCAGGTGATGATGCTTTCCATCCGCCGTACCTCGACCTGCACCTGCGGGCGAAGCGAAATGAAGCATGCAGTGCAGGATCCGTTAACAACCTCAGCAACGGCTATACCGTCGCGGCTTCGCTGTACAAGCCGGCTGTAAACGGCCGCAAGGTTTGCCGGAAGCGTATCGAAAACGCCGCCACGCTTCGCTTCGGCCTCGGCAAGCTCGGTACGGGCCTTTTCGATCTCGCGGTCGAAAGCGGCTAGGGCTTCGTCTCGTTTCGAATCCAGAGTATTTATCTCGTCCGCTCGTTCGGAAAGCTCTTTTTCGACTTCTTCGATAGCTCCCTGCTTCCCGAGGATCTCGGTCTCAAAGGTCGTTATCTGCTTTTGAAGCGAATCGATCTCGCGCATTGCCGTCTCATACTCTTTCTGATTCTGGGCATGCTTCAGGTTACGGTCCGCTCTCTCAAGGTATATCCGGTTTTCGGCAATCTTCTTCTCAAGTGTTGCTTGTTCGGTCTTTAACCCGGCAAGTACATTTTGTCTTTCGCGAATAGAAAAAGCGTGCTGTTCGAACTCCTGTTCAAGCTCAGCACGCCTGGTTTCCGCATTTCCTAAAATATTACGCAAATTTCGGATCGTCGTATCGGTGATCTGTAATTCGATCAACTTCTCTAACTCTGTTCTCACTATAAAATATCTCCCAAGAAAATGATTGCAATTTATTATTGTAATACGAACCCCATAATAATTAAACCTTTAGGAGCCTTTATCCTCTGAGAAGGCCGAAATGGCGATTGATCGCATCCGCATCTAGCTTTGAAGTACCGGTGCCTTCTTCCGCCATGGTCCAGAAGATCGAATCCTCTCCGCGGATGAGTGCGAGTTCTGCGTTCGACTTCGGGAAGCCAAAATGCGTTATCCGTCCCATTGCGAGAGCCCCTCCGCGCATGATGCCGTCGCCCGGAGCCCGCGTCCAACCGGCCTCTACCTTGATGCATCTAACCCCGTGTTTTATTTCGACGAGAACACCGGTCAGGTTCGTCCGTCCAAGCGAAAATGTATGGCCGTCAAGGCGTTCGACACCGATGCCGATCGCTTCGGCGTCGCGGCTTGTGGCGAGCCGGATGAACGATCCCGTAAGCCAATCAATGCCCTCACGTCGGATCATATCGTTCGCTCTCCGCAGACGAAGATAATCGGCGATCTCTTCCCGCCCGGCATTACGGGCAGCGGCAAGGGCGGCGGCAATGCGGTTTTCCCATTCGATATCGAGATCGTTCACGTTAACCTGAGGATAAGACTGTCCGGGGACAAAGGCAATTTCGTGGTATTATCGAAAGTTCCGGCAACGGGCTTTATGAATCGGATCTTGGTATTTATTCTTCTTCTGACCATCGGTGGGCATGCTGCCGTTCAACGGCAAACCCCGCCAAACAGCAGGAACGGTGCAACCAGTACGGCGGCAAAACCGGCGACGACACCAAGAGCGAAGCCGACGCCAGGACCTAACCCGAAAGCAGCACCAAGCCCGACGCCGGCCCCGACACCGACAACCGCCGAACGCTTCGCCGCGATAGCTGCGGATACCGATCTGAAGGCCCGGATCGATTCTCTCGATGCATTTACAAGGGAAGAGGGCGTTACTCCCGAGGTGAGAGGCCAGGCCCTTGAGCTTGCATCCGCTTCGCGGGCGGCACTCGCGGACCAGATCTACGACACAGGTGAAAAGGAAGCTGCAATAGCGCTGTTCCGAAAAGCGATCACGGACGCTCCCGCTCCCGCCTCAGACCGCTTGTTTTCAGAGATCTTGATCCGTATCCCCGGAAGCCTGCTGCTCAGATCCGAAAGCAAGGCCGCGGTCGATGCCGCCCGTGAGCTTGAGATGCACGCTGCGGGAAGGGTTGACCGACTTCTTGCACTCGTCACGTTCCATACTTCGATCGAGAACGGGACCGACGCCGTACGGCTTTCGGAAATCGCCGCCGCCATCGAACCACCTACGGCGGCTGCATTTCGAGCTTTGGCACTGGCGCTTAGGTTGAACTTTGAGATCGAATCGGCCGAAGCAGCCCAACGAAAGGCGTTGGAGATAGAACCGGACTCCGCTGATATCAAGCGAGAACTCGCCGACCTTTTGCGGGCGAACGGGAAGGCAAAAGAGGCCATCCCGCTTTATCGAAGTATCATTGAAGGCGACGCAAATAACGCGCAGGCACGTGCCGGATTATCCTTAGCACTTTACGAGACCGGGGAACGGACTGAAGCCGAGGCCGAGCTCGACCGGGCGATCGCACTTTCGCCGGAGAATTTCGCGTTGATGACGGCCGCCGCGTATTGGTACGCAGTCAACGGTCTCGCCGAAAAAGCGATCGAATTAGCCGAGGATTCGATCGAGATACAGCCGCGCTACGTTTGGAGCTACATTGCACTTGCCCGCGGCCATTCTCTTCAGAATCGGCCGATCGAGGCGGAAAAGGCACTCGCCCGTGCGAAGCAATATGGCAATTTCCCGTCGCTCAATTACGAGATCGCATTGGTCAGAATGGACGCCGGGTTCTTCCGTGAAGCTGCAGAAGAGATGAGCGGCGTTGTCGAGGTCGTGGAAGGAAGAGTGTCGACCCGCCTTGGTGGCCGCGTTGAACGTTCGGCGGCGAGCCTTCCGGAACTCTTGAAGGACGAGCGGAGGGCAAGCATCTTTGTCCCGAGTTCGCCGGCGGATTCGGAGCGGGCGGCAAGGCTTGGGGCACTGACTGCCTTTTACGACGGCCTCAACTCCGAAGTTACCGCAACGCTGAATGATGAAGCTCTTGGCCGGTTCATCGCCGGCGACGACAAAATGAGGGTTCACCGTGAGCTTTTTGCCGCGTCCCTGTTGTTGGAAAAAGGAGTCGGTACGGACAAAGCCCTCGACCTTATTGCCTCTGCGACCGACCAGACGGATGTTGCCCTCGGTGTCCCAAATCCGTCCGCGGCCGTGATGGCAAGCGAGCTTTACGAAAGCCGGCGGATAGCATTTATCCGAAACGAGTACCTTCTAGTGCCCGACGTTCCGCGGCAGACCCTTTCGGCGATCATGCGCGGCCGCATCGAGGAACTCGCTGGCTGGGCATTATACCGAGAAGGTAAATACGCCGATGCCGCCGTGCGGCTCCAGAGAGCGATCAGCGTTCTGCCGCCGGATAGTGCCTGGTGGCGTTCGAGCAAATGGCGGCTCGGAGAAGCACTTTTCGCCGACGGCAAGGCGGAAGCAGCGCTAGAGAACTTCATCGCCGGTTACGATCGGAACCGGCCGGACTACTTCAAATACACTTCGATCAAGAGCGTTTACCAGCAGGTCAAGGGCTCGATCGAAGGGATCGAGGACCGCATCGGTCCGAACCCGTTCGCAGAGTCTGAGTCTGAAAAGAAGGAAGTAGCGGTAAACGTTACACCGGAGATCGAAGTGCCAAAGCCGGAAGAGGAAAAAACTGCTGAGGAAAAGGCACCGGAAACGCGTGCGGACACACCAGAGAAAAAGTCAGACGCGCCCTCAGCTCCCGAAACGAAAAAAGAGGCGCCAGCCGACGATAAACCCACGGAAAAACCTTCCGATACTACGGCAGAAACGGTGGAGAGCAAACCCGGAGTTCCCGCCGAGGCCAAGCCGGAAGAAAAGACGGAAGCTTCTCAGCCCGAGACTTCTGAGGCAGCACCGGCAAAAAAGACCGACGAAACCAAACCTCCGGCAGAAGATAAGCCGAAGGCCGCAGATCCGGAAACGAAACCGGCGACCGGAGAGGCGAAGCCCACCGCTGATGAAACGAAGAGGTCGAAAGACATCTTCGAACCGATCGTCATCGAGGTCGGCCGAAAGAATAGTGACGTCGAGAAAACTCCGGAACCGAAGTCCGAAGAAAAGCCGGCTGAATCGAAGCCTGAGAAGAGTGAAGAAATAGCAGAGCCGCCTACCGCCGTGAATGCGACCCCAAAGGCGGCCGAATCTCCAGAAGAAGAACAAACCAAAGATCTCGACGCTGTAAAGCCAGGGAGCGAACCGGCCCCGACCGGGAGACCGCGAATAGTTCCCGGCCGAGTGATCGGCGAAGACACCGCCCGGTGTACGATAGCGGTAAGTCAGGAGAATGTTACGCTCATGAATAACGGCGGAAATATCGGTTTGCTTGTCTCGTTCGATGGCGGCGACGGCACGATAGAAGCCCGTTCCAGCAATCCGGATGATGTCGAGGTTCGTCGCGAGGCCGCAATAGCCGGAATGGCGGGGAGGGCTTATTTCGTCATCAGGTCGCTCACCGACCGCAAAGGAATCTTTCAGATCCTCTTCTCAACCTCATGCGGTGATAAGCTTATAAGCGTCAGTGTACGTTAGTTCGCTCGTGTCCGGGTCCGGGAGCCTTTTTCGAAACGGCCCCGGCGCCGACCATCACCGCGATAAGTAAAAAGAAAATGTAAGCATTAGAGGTAGTTCGAAGCGGAAAATCGACAAAGCTGTGTGCGAGAATTCCGACGATGCCCGCGGTCGCACCAATAGCTACCGAACGCTCGACCCCTTCCGCAGCTGAACGGATGCACCGAGTGCATGTCCCGGCAAGCATCACCAGGAATGCAGCCGTTATGGCAAATCCGATCAGCCCTCCGTCTGCCAGCATCTGAAGATAATCGTTATGGGCCTGCTCGACCCTGAACGAGCCGTTCCGCGTATCGTAAAGCGGAAACGCGTTACCGAACGCATCGAGCCCCGCACCGACCAGCGGATTTGCCTTGAAGATCTCGAGTGCTACTCTCCAAAAGTGCAGCCGGCCGCTCGTCGGGTCATCGGACGCCGACCCAAAGCCAACACCGCGAAGAAGATTGTCGGCACCGCCCAAGGCGATTACAAGCACAAGCAGCAATACGACACCGGTCAAGGTGCCGAGCAACCCTGTCAACGCCCTGCGACGGGACCTCGGCGTTCCCTCCCGTGCCCCCGGACCGCCTCGGGCAAAATATGTCGCGGAAAGAAGGGTTATCACGACCGCACCCAGGCTGAGAATTCCACCTCGCGATCCCGTAAGCACAACCGCGATCGTCATCAGCACCAGGGCAGTGATGAGCAGCGGAAGCATACTTCTCTTGAGTCCGCTGCCGAGGGCTATGCCCAGCCCGAGTCCAATGGTCATCTCCATGAAGGCCGCGAAGTGATGCTGATTCACGAAAGAGCCGAACGGGATCGCCTGCGGCGTCGGGCGAAGGCCGTAAATCGCATCGGGCTTTGCGAGCCATTGGAGAATCCCGACAAAAGCCATCAACGAGCCGAAGGTGATGATCGTCAATGCCGCAAGGCGGACACGCCGCGAACCGCGAACAAAAACAAGAGCCGCCGCAAAAAAGATAAGCACCGCTGCAAGCCTGACGATGAACATCCGTGTAGCAAAGGGATCGAAAGAAAGCGCCGAAGACGGAGAAACACCCAGAACCCCCGGAGGTGCTCCTGAATTGCCGAGCGGCAGCAACTGGACAAACCCGAGCAAGATCAAAGCGGCCAACGGGGCTTGGAGGGGCTCAACCGAGAATTCAATCCTGCCTCGCTTGAAACTATCGAGTGCCCACAACGCAAGTATCAGCATTCCCGAAACTGCAAGTAGTCCCTGGGCGGCCGGATCGACGGCTCCGTAAAATATCGTCGCGAGGATCGGCACCGCGAGCAGCATTACGAATGCAGTTTGCGAGTACCGCGAATTCGACACTTCTGTATTCGGCAGTGAGTTCATTTATCGATCGCTTCAGTTCTCGCGGATCAGCTCAAGGTCATCGAGCCAGAGATTGCCTTCGGTTCTGCAAGGCGTCCCGGAGCATGCATCGCGGCGTAGAGTGATGACCACCCCGTCCGTATCCACGGGAACGCTGAACGAGAACGCTTCCTCCGTCCAATTCGAATTCATCTTTAGCGGCGGTCCATCTGCAAGAGTTTTCTTTAAAGCTATCGCCGCGACCGACCAACGAATATCAGGGTTCGTTGTAAGTTCTGCCCTATACCGGTAAACGAAGCGGTACCTTGCTCCGGGATCGACCGCAACCGCCTGTGAAAGCTGCCTGAGCGACTGCTGATCGCCCGCACCCGCAAATCGCAAAAACAGGCTGTACCGCCCCGATCGCTTCACCGTATCAAACAGATTTATCGAAGGATTCGTTCCCCCGCCGAGCTTCCAGTCAAACAGTCCGGCGTTATCGGTCGAGATAGGCTCCTCAAACCCCGGGTCTGTGAACGCTCCGACCGAAGCCTCTTTCCCGAAAGCTCTGGCCTCGATGTTTTGTGCGTCGCGGTAGCGGCCGTTCTCGAAGAAAAGTCGGGCAAGTTGAAGGCCGGTATCTTCAATCTCTTTCCTGCGGAGGTCGGCCCGAAGACCTCGCCACAACCCGATGGCCTGATCGAAATTGCCGGCCCTGGCCAGAACGAGCGAAAGTGCGGCCGCGAGTGCTGGTTCGCTCCCGGCAAACTGAACGGCGCGTTCCGCATTTAAGCCCGAACTTACCCAGGCAAGCTGTGCAGCGGCCGCTGCGTATGACGGAGTGTCTCTTATCGCCCGCCGTATCTCGATGAACCCGGCATCCGCCCTGCCCTGCCGGACGAGAAAATTCCCACGTGCCCATGCAACAGATGAATAATTCGGTGCGAGCTCGGCCGCCCGATCGAAGGCAAGAGAGGCTCGTTCCGCCTCGCCCGCACGTTCTAATGCCCGGCCATACTCGATCCAGACCAAATAGCTCCGCGGCGATAGCGCGACGGCATTTTCGAACCCGGTTAGCGACGCCTTTCTTGCCTCGTCGCTTTGGTCGCGAGAGGCGAAAACCGCAGCGGCATAATGCGTTTGCGGATCAGAAGGCGACCATCCGACCAGTGCCTCGGCAAGCTCGCGGCTGTCCGTCCGTGTCGATGCCGAGTTGCTTATGCCCCAAGTAAACCCGAAAAGAAGAAAGACCGAAACAATAAGAACTCCCGCGGCGACCGCGAGTTTCTTGAACAGTGAATCAAGTGGCATTGAGTACATCGGGCTATTCGAACTCTACTGGGTCTATGCGGATGTGAGCACGCTTCAAAGCAATATTATTGTCGCGGCAAAATTCACGGATAGCCGTCAGCTTCTCCGGCTCGAACTCGCGAAAGGAGATGACGATCTCCTCAACGTTCAGTTCTTTACAGATATCCGCCAACAGGCCATTGTCGCCGAACACCTTTAATGAATTGATGACCTTTCCGTGCTTCCGGTCGTCATCGTCGATGAACCCGACCGGGATGTACTTCAGCTCCGAGTTGTTCCGAAACTCACGCAAGACCATCTCGCCGCCGTCGCCGGCCCCGTAGATCAGAACTCGACGGCCTTCGTTCGAGTGCGAGACCGGGAGCACTTCGCGGATAAGCCGAAAAGCGAGCCTGCTTCCGACCAGAGCGAAAAGAAGGATCATCGCGTCAAGCACGAATACAGCCCGCGAAAACCCCTCGAACCGGTAGAGCAAAAGCACAGCAAGAATGCTCAAAACAGAACCCGTGATGACGGCCTTTGCAAAGGTAATTAGATCGGCTATGCTCGTGTACCGCCAGAGTCCTCGGTAAACGCCTGCCACGAGAAACGCGAAGAGCTTAAGAACCACGAGCATCGGCAGCGTCCCAACGAAAATGTCCCAGTTACCGCTCGTTTCAAAGCTACCGAAAAGGAAAACGTAAGCGGCATAGTAAGAGAGCGTTATCAGGATCGCATCGAGGAAAACCTCGAAAACCCGCCGCTTGTATGAAACATCGACCAGAAACGCAAATACGGCGTTGTTCTGCGAGGCGAGTTCTTCCTGCCGCTCGTCATAGACCTTTACGTTTGAGAGATACACGCCGATGATCGTTAGGACGATCGTGAATACGGCGATCAGGGCGAGGCTCTGCGTCGTGCTCAGTTGACTGACAAGAAAGGCGAGTATCCCGGCCGCCACTGCAAATCCCCAAAGCATCAGCACGGCGGTTCTCTCCGATAGTCCGAGTGCGACCAGCCGATGCGAGGTATGGTCGCGGCCGCCCTGCGAGGCCTTGCGCCCCCAGAGCTTTCTGAGAAGTGTTACGAATGTCGTATCAAAGATCGGGACGAAAAGGATCAACACCGGCACCGCAAGGATCGAGAATATCCCGCGTGAACGCCCGCCCGTTTCACTCAGGAGCACCGAACTCGCGAGGAAAAATCCGACGAACATCGAGCCGGCATCGCCCATAAAGATCGACGCGGGGTTGAAATTAAAGACAAGGAACCCGGCCAATACCCCGATGAAAATGGCAACCAATGCAGCCTCAGCCATCTGCCCGTTGGCCGCAAGCCCGTAGGTCAATGAGACGGCTGCAATGGCCGCAATTCCGGCGGCGAGGCCATCCATGTTGTCCAGCAAATTGATCGCATTCGTGATCCCGACCAGCCAAATGACCGTTATCCAGATATCGACGAGTTCCATCCCCGTCAGCGGAAAACGCATGCCGAAACCAACAATGATCGAGGCTCCGATCAATTGCCCGATCAACTTCTGGTAAGGCTTGATGTTCAGTTGGTCATCAAGGAACCCTACCAGAAACAAGAAAGAACTGGCTCCCATTACGACCAGAGATTCGGTCGAAAACGGTACGACGATCAAATAGATCGATGCGACCGCGGCGAAGATCGCCACCCCGCCGAGCATAGCGGTCGGCCGCTTGTGCCAGCGGTCCGATTTCGGCTTTGCAACGTAGCCGAAACGCCAGGCGAACGAGCGGACCGCCGCCGTAAAAAGCAGAGCGCAGAGAAACCCGGCAAAGCCGGCAGCAAATGGATTCTCTAGTATTTCGAGCACTTAAAGAGACTGCAACTGAACGCCGAACCGTTCAGACAAGCTCACGATAGAGAGCCTTGATGTCTTCGACCAGCCGTTCTTTCGAATATCTGCAACGGACGAACTCATTGCCCTTTTCGCCAAGCTCATTTCGTAATTTTTCATTATTCGTCAAATAGGTCAAGCTCTTTTGCAGACCTGCGGCATCACCAGATGCAAAACCAAGCCCTCGATCATGCACTTGAAAACCATCTTGTTCATCTTGAACCGGACCGAGCAGGTCAGGCACACCGCCGACCAAGGAGGAGACGACCGGCTTCCCGGCCGCCATCGCCTCGATGAGTGATAGCGGCGTCCCCTCATTGAGCGAAGTCAGAACAACGGCGTCGAGGGCAGAATAGACTGCCGGAATGTCGGCTCGATTTCCTATAAATATGAACTCTTGATATAACCCATTGGTCCTGGCGAGTGATTCTAACTCCTTACGCAGATGACCGTCGCCAACGATCACGAACCTCATCTTCGCGGCGGCAGCCTGATCTGCTTTCATCAAACCCCCGACAGCCTCAATGAGGAGCGGAACATTCTTTATCTCGGTCAAGCGGCCAACAAAACCGAACAGAAGCTGGCCATCCGCAACACCCCATTCTGCTCGCAACCTTTGCCGATCCATCGAAGCGTTTGCGAACGGCTCAAGATCGATCCCCAAAGGAACTACCCTGAACTGTTCCGCCAGACCGACCCCGAACTTCCCATTGATCTCATCAAGCTGCTGGCTGCTGATCACGACGATCCTGTCGGTCGCAAGCCGGGCGAGAAACCGCTCTATGAAAAGAAAAAGCGAGGTCTTGGCCGTTCCGTAATAGCTGTGAAACACATGCCCGTGAAATGTGTGGACCACCCGCACTCGCCGCGGCCGCCCGATCAGAAATGAAGGCGTCAGCCAACGGTAAGTAAAGGCCGCTGCTCTGCCGATGGTTCCCGCCTTTGCCGTATGCGTGTGAATCAGATCCGGCCTGAACCGCCGCATCTCGCGATAGATCTTCCAGAGCGAGACCACATCTCGGGGCGAAAGTTCGCGGCTCATTTCGCGGATGTAGAGCGGTGCAACACCGTTCTCCTCAGCGAAGTATTCCATACTCTCTTCGCCCTCGGGGACGCTGCCGGCTATCAATCGAGACTCGAATTCATCGTCACTTAGTGCACGCGTAAGCCAAACAACGTGCCTGGCCGGCCCGCCTACGTTAAGCCTCGCGATGATTCGGAGAATTCTCATTGAGCTGGGATTGGGAATATCGCTCTCACTAAGGGCTCGGCAGCCGGCAACCGCATCGCGGCTTCTTCTTCGCAGGCGGTGCGGCAAGACGTTCGTGTAGGGATGACGCTGCCGGCTGCCGAAACTTAATCCATCCGATAGGGCGTTTCGGGGTCGTCCTCATGGCGGATCTCATCTATCGGTTCTTTCTTGCCCTCGCCCATATAGAGCCGGTTCGGGCAGTTGATGACCATTCCATCCGTATCACCTATGTTCTTATAGCCATGCACAACGCCCCTTGGCACGACGACGGCCAACGGCTCGTCGATGCCGGCGTCGAAGGACATCATATGATTGAACGTAGGCGAATCCGGCCGATTGTCCCACATTCGCATATTGAATGTCGATGGGCCGATAAAGCAGAAAAGGTCGGCCTGATCGACGTGTTCGTGCGGGCCACGGGCGATGCCGGGCTTTGTAAACGAAATATATGACATCACTGGATAGAACTCCTCGGGTAGTTCATCGTGCCTGAAAAGCTCTGCAAGCCAACCGCGGTCGTCGTGATATTTCTTTAGCTTATAGACGACAACGTCCTTGATCTCACCATCGGTAAATTCTATCGTTGATTTCTTTGTCTCTGCCATGTTTCTTTTGCATTGATCTACTACCCTACCAAACCTAAACCGAGATTGTTCGCACCCGATTCTGCAACCAGATTCGAGGCCCGCAAAAGGCTCTCAAACGTCCCGGCATCCGTCCACCAGCCGTCAAGTTCGTTCCAGGTCATCTCGCCCCGCTCGATGTAGTGGTTGTTCACATCCGTGATCTCCAGTTCGCCGCGATCGGACGGAACGAGCGTCTTGATGACGTCAAACACCGTGTTGTCGTAAAAATAGATGCCGATAACGGCGTAACTCGATTTCGGTTCCGAAGGCTTCTCCTCGATACGAAGCACCTTGTCGCGATCAAGTTCGGGGACACCGAAACGCTGCGGGTCGTGAACCTCTTTGAGCATTATTTTTGCCCCGCGGCCTTGGGCACGGTATTCATCAGCCGCCTGCCGGATGTTCCGCTCGATTATGTTATCGCCGAGCACGACACAGATCGGTTCATCATCGGCAAAATGCTCGACGAGCGAAAGTGCATCGGCAATTCCGCCCTCGCCTTCCTGATAGGTATAGTTCAGATGCTTGAGGCCGAAGTCCTTTCCGTTGCCGAGCAGCTTCAAAAAATCACCTGCCGAGTTTCCGCCCGTAACGATCATGATGTCGTCAATGCCGGCGTTGATCAGTGTCCGGATCGGATAATAGATCATCGGCTGGTCATAGACCGGCAGAAGATGCTTGTTGGTTATCTTCGTTAGCGGAAAAAGCCGGGAACCAAGCCCGCCCGCAAGTATTACACCCTTCATAAAACCTTTCTTTCAGCGACCTGTGCGGTCGATGAACCGCTGGAACCAGAGTTCCAACATCAGTAATGTCCAGATCTGAAACGCATGGTCGCGTTCGCCATTCGTATGCTCGTCAACATACTTGCGGATCATCTCCGGCTTGATGATGCCTCGTCCGAGTGACCGTTCAGAAAGTAGAGCCTCACGAACAAATTCCTTCATCTCACCGCGGAACCACTTCCCGACCGGGACGCCGAAACCCATCTTTCGCCGGTAGATCACTTCACGCGGAACCAGCCGCTCGGCGACCTTCTTGAGCAAATATTTCGGCCGCAGCCGCGACATTTTAAGCCCTTCGGGCAGGCTTGCGGCAAACTCGATCAGGTTATGATCGAGAAACGGCGAACGGGCTTCCAGCGAATTCGCCATTGTCGCAATATCCACCTTCACGAGCAAATCGTTTGGCAGATATGTCATTTGGTCTGTTAGCAAAGCCGCGTCCAAAAGCCCGGATTTACCAGCAGAATCGAACCAATGATCCAGTGTGTCCGAGGCTCGTGTGCCATTTAGCTCCTCAGCAAAGTCACGGGTATAAAGCTCAGGCTTCGTCTCGCGGTCGAAGGTGGACATCCAGCGGAAATAACGCTCATTTCGCGGAAGAACCGCAGCCTTTAGAAACCGCTTTACATCGCGAACCCGCGACTTCTTGATCTCCGATGTCGGATAAAGGCCGATCGGAAACTCGATCAACGCCTTCCTCAATGCATCAGGTATCCTCGAATATTGCTCGGCTGCGAGCATCGCCGCATAACGCTCGTACCCGGCAAAGCTCTCATCTCCGCCGTCGCCATTCAAAGCGACAGTGACGTGCTTACGGGTTTCCTTCGCGACGTAATAGGTCGGTATGGCAGAAGAATCAGCATATGGTTCGCCGTAATGCTCGACCAGCGTCGGCAATATATCAAGGGCGTTCGGACGAACTATGAATTCGTTATATTCTGCTCCTACGTGTTCGGCCACCCGCCTGGCGTATTTTAGCTCGCTGAAATCCTGCTCTTCAAAACCGATCGAAAAGGTCTTTACCGGCTGTGAACTCTCCTCCGCCATCAATGCAACGACGGTCGATGAATCGACCCCGCCGGAGAGAAATGCACCGAGCGGAACCTCCGAGATCATTCTGAGCCGGGTCGATTCGCGAAGTATCCGCGTCGTTTCCTCGATCGCTTCGCCCTCGGAGATCTCGATCTTCTTTGAAAAGTCCGGCAGCCAATACCGCTTGGTCTCTATCTTTCCCGCTTTCCATTTCAGCCAATGGCCGGGCTCGAGTTTTCTTATCTCTTTGAACGCGGTCAGCGGTGCGGGAACGCACAGAAATGAGAGATATGCATCGATGGCAGAGCTGTCAACCTCGCGGGAGATCTCCGGATGCTCAAGCATCGCCATGAACTCCGAACCGAAGATCAGGTCTCCGTTCGGACGGGGGGAATAGAGCAGCGGCTTTTTACCGACGCGGTCGCGTGCAATGAAAAGTTCCTTCTCGGTTTCGTCCCAAATCGCAAAGGCGAACATGCCACGCAGATGCTTTACGCAATCCACGCCGTACTTAGCATAAAGATTGACGATCGCCTCGGTATCTGAATTCGTGTAAAGCCGGACGCCGTCCTCTTCAAGCTCTTTTCTCAGGTCCCGATAGTTGTAGATCTCGCCGTTGAAAACGATCCACTTATTGCCGTCATGGCTATGGATCGGTTGCTTGCCCGAAGCGAGGTCGATGATCGAGAGCCGTCGCATCGCGAGGCCGACATTTTCTTTTAAGTAAAACCCGTCGTCGTCCGGTCCGCGGTGAAGAATGGCGCGGTTCATCCGCTCGAGAACCTCTCGGTTAACCTCGCCTTCGCCATTATTCACAATTCCAACGATCCCGCACATTGCTTTAATTCGCCCGGACGATATTCAGATCCTTTCTCCGACGGCGGCTTCGGCCAGTTATCGCATCCCAGCCGACGTGTCTTTGCGTAATCCCGACCGCAACCAGCATAAAGAAAAGCGGCATAATGGTCTGTTTATGCCGCCACGCCAGACCTACATTCGCAAGCCCCCAGATATGCATTCCGGCATAAAGCACACAGAAAGCAAAGATCGGCGCCATTTCAACGAACTTGGCCTTGAAAACTATTTTGAGTGCCGGAAAGCCGATGATCAGGATCGCGATTATAAAGATGTTCTCGGCTGCTCCGAATGCGTTCCGGGCCGATCCGCTGAAAGCCTCCCAGGGGAAAGGAGCGAAGAAGAAATAAACGGTCGCCACCGGGATCGCGAGCGTCGGCGACTCGATCTCCGAATAGATCTCAACTCCTGAACCGGTCGTTGCCGCCATACCTTCGCGCCATGAATCCACTCGCTCGTTCAGCGTCTCGATCCGCTGAAAGTCGCGTTGAATGGCGCCCGAGGCACCAAGGAACAGCATCACCGATGAAACTATCACGGATCCAAAGATCGCGTTGCGGATAATATTCTGCCTGCTCGCGACCAGAAACCTAAAGAACGCGGCTGCGGCAAGGAGATAGACCGCATAGAAGCGCATTATAAAGACCGCGAGAAAGGCTGGAACGGCCGCAAAGGCGTCTTTCGGTGAAAAGCCCTTGGCATTCCGGATCAGCATAAAGAGCACGAACCATTCGCCAAAGATGACCAGTATCTCTTTCGCGGTCGTCGCCGAAAGGAGAATGTGAGACATCCAAAAGGCAACGAGGATCGCGGCAATGCGTGCAGTTTCCGAATCGAATACCCGCCGCGTCATCCGGAAAACGACTATGACTAGCAATGCTCCGGCAAAGCTGTTCACCGTGGAAACGATCATTCGGCTCTCGCCGCCGGCGATAAAGGTCGGGATCGCCCAGATCAATGCCTGGCCTTCATTCTGCCGTTCGACAAAAACACGGACAAGGTCCGCCGCAAAGCCGTCAAAGCCATTCTGATACCAGTTGTTGGCCATTCCCCAACCGGCCACGTAGCCCGAGGCATCCTCGTCGCCGAAGAGGTCCTTCAGGCCCCAGCCGTACATTATCATCCCCATCCAAAGCCGAACGGAATATGCCCAAAAGAAAATGTCCGACTGAAAAACGGCGTCCGGGTCGCGGCCGCGTTCGCGAAGCAAGTAACCGGCAATACCGGCCAGGATCAGAACAAGCGGGAGAAACGTAAGCTCATCGGGATCGTCAATGAAAAAGATCAGCCCCTGCACGACAAGTGCAAAGAATGTGATCAAGAAGACGATCTTTCCCGCGGCTATCATCTAATAATACTACTGGCGGACGACGAGGTTATTCTCAAGGACAAGGGCGTCAAAGTTCGCGTTGCGGAAAGTATTTATCGCGTTCTCCGGCGTGCAGACTATCGGCTCCTGAACATTGAACGATGTATTGAGAAGCATCGGAATACCGGTCAGCTTCTTGAACTCGTTGATCAGGTTCCAGTAACGCGGATTCGTCTCGCGGCTGACCATCTGCGGCCGGGCTGTCCCGTCAACGTGGACCACGGCCGGTATTTTCGACTTATATTCTTCGGCGACCTCGATAACGGTGATCATGAACGGATCATGATGCTCTACGCCAAAGACCTCGCGACCGTGCTCTTCATGCATTGAAGGCGCGAGCGGCCGGAACCATTCACGGAGCTTCACCTTGTGGTTCAGTATCTCGCGCATATCCGCTCGCCGCGGATCGGCAAGAAAACTTCTTGCCCCAAGTGCCCGTGGCCCGAGCTCCATCCGGCCATTGAACCAGCCGACGATCGCCCCTTCGCTGAGCATCTTTGCAAGCCGCGGGAGCAGTTCCTCATCGGGCAAAGTCTCATAGACCAAACCGGCCGCATCGAGAGCCGCCCGGCATTCCTCATTAGAGAAACCCGGCCCCCAATATGCATGCCGCATTACAAAATCACGAGGCCGACCAAGCTTCTGGTTCCAGACGTAATACGCCGCACCGAGCGAACACCCGGCATCGCCCGCGGCGGGCTGGACAAAGAACCGCTTGAACGGCGTCTCGTGAAAGATCCTTCCGTTCATTACCGAATTGAAGGCCACGCCGCCGGCCAGACAGAGATTCTCTTCGCCGGTCATCTCGTGGAGCTTTTTGACGAGATAGATGGCCGTATCTTCGAGCGCCTTCTGTGCCGAACATGCAATGTCCCAGTGATGCTCGGTAAGCTCCTCGCCGGGCTTTCTCCCAGGGCCGAGTTCTTTAACTATCGCGTCCGGAAACTGGTAGTGCTTTGCAAGATGGTGGTCGAGCACCTTGATATTGAAACGGAAGTCGCCGCTGCCGTTCGTCGTCAGCACTTTCTCGCGGAAAAAGTCGTAATACTTAGGCTTTCCGTAGGCCGCAAGGCCCATCACCTTCCATTCATCGCCCGCGAACATATCGAACCCGATAAAGTTCGTCACTGCCGAATAGAACTGCCCCAGGCTATGCGGCAGCTTGATGCGTTTCAGGACCTCGAGCTTGTTTCCCATTCCCCGACAAAAAAGCGTGGTCGTATCTTCGCCCGTGCCGTCCCAGGTAAGGATCGCGGCCGATTCAAAAGGCGAAACGAAGAATGCGCTTGCCGCGTGGGTTTGATGGTGCTCAAGAAAATGGAACTTAAAATTGCTCTCGCCGAAATGCTCGCGGAGCCGCTTTGGATGCTTGAACATCCCCAGATAACTATCGCTGACCTGTGCAACTCCCCGGTCGGCCCGGGCCTTGAACATCGCCGGCGAAATAAAAGCGGCCTTTGCCGCCTGCATCGCTTTGTGGCGAAGTATCCAGGGCTTCCAATAATGCCCGACGTGCTCGACCTCGGCAAGCGTGATCCCCGCCTCTTTCAAACAAAATTCGATCGCCTTGTACGGAAACCCGCTGTGGTGCTTCCGCCGCGAGAAACGCTCTTCCTCGACCGAAGCGATCAATTGCCCGTCCCTAATGATCGCCGCCGCAGAATCGCCAAGAGTTGTAAGCCCCAAAATATACATAGGAATCTAAAACAACAGATTATCGCAGATTTACGCGGATTGATATTGTTTGAATAGCGAACCTGAGCTTCCCAAGACGCTCTTGTCACAACGCCTGAGCGCCAAAGGTGTAGGAAAGACAACTACCGGTTCAGAAATGCCCTGCCTAAATATAATAATCCGCGAAAATCCGTGCTTATCCGTTGTTACTTACCTTAACCGATTTATCAGTCGGTGATGTTCAAAGCTCTTTGCGCCAAAATTCAGGATCAAAGCAAGATCGATTCCCGTCGCTTTCAGATAGTTCAACGCCTGAGCCTTGTGAATGTCCGTGATCCGCTCACATGCTTTTAGCTCAAGGATGACCGTCTTTTCGACAAGAATATCTGCAAAATAATCGCCGACTATCACTCCCTCAAACACGACCTTGATCGGCACTTGCTGTTCTGAAAAGATGCCCGCCGATCGCAGAGCGACCATCATCGAATTTTCATAGACCTTCTCAAGGAATCCGTGACCCAGAGTGCTATGAACCTGCATCCCTATCCCGATGATCTTGTACGTAAGATCACCGTGAAGCAATCCCTCACTCATATATTTTTACAACGGATTAACCCCGATTCACGCAGATCAGTTATCCAAAAGACTTGACCAAGTTCAAAAGATTGGTTCAATAGCCTTTCTTCGCGATCCAAAAAGCATTCGAAACCAACCTATAAACCCAAAATAATCCTCGAAAATCTGCGTAAATCCGTTGTTAACCATTTCTGCAGCGGATTCCACGGATTAATTAGGCGGCCATTTCATTAACAACCGCTGGATCTTTTGCCCCCAAACCAGATTCCACTCAGCTTCCCGCAACCAAAACAATCAAAAAATAATCCGCGAAAATCTGCGCAGATCCGTTGTTAACTGTTCCTCGCCGCTCTGAACACCTCGGCAAGCCTATCTGCCTGTTTTTCGACCGTATAGTTCTCCAGCGAGTGCGCCCGGCCGCTTTCTCCCATTTTTTGGCGGAGACCTGCGTCGCCGAGCAACTTATCAAGCGAATTATACCAATCTTCCGCCGATTCGGCATTGAAGTGCGTTTCGCCGGGCCGTCCGATCTCGGCACAGACGCCGACCGGAGACATAACGAACGGCACACCGGCGGCAAGATATTGAATAGCCTTGAACCCGGACTTGCCTTTCAGCCATTCCTCGTTTGCCGAGCTGCTGACGACTATCGGATAAAGCCCGACGTCCAGCGTGCAAAAATCCGCGACCTCGCGTTCAAGCGACCATTTCAGGACCTCGGCCCGAACGCCCGGGATCTCTATCGCATCGCGGCCCGAGCCGACGACCCTTAAGACAAACTCATGCTTCGCCGCAAGTTTTTCAAGAACAGGTAACAGAGACTCAAGCGAAGGAAATGTGGAGTGTGTGCCCACCCAGCCGACGACAGGGATCTTGTTATCTTTCTCAACCGGGCGAAAAACTCCAGTATCGACAACGGTGGGAACAACTTCGGCCCGGGTTCCCAACTTGGAAACATACTCGGCAATGAACCTGTTTCCGCAGGTTACCGCGGCCGAGCGGCGGATAAGCCTGTCCGTTTTGCCGAAAAACTTCAATGCACTTCCGAGTTTTCCATACGTAGGGCTCGCATATGGAACGTAGGTCGCATCATCAAGGTCGAGGACCATCGGAACCCGGCCGGCAATCTGAAAAAGCCATTCAAATATCTCCGGCCCGAAGAACATCGCCTCCCGCTGGA
Source organism: Acidobacteriota bacterium (assembly GCA_019639135.1). GTDB lineage: Bacteria > Acidobacteriota > Blastocatellia > Pyrinomonadales > Pyrinomonadaceae > OLB17. The sequence continues at coordinate 64,966 of JAHBSL010000010.1, read as the reverse complement.
CGAACAGAAGATCATATTTTCCGACCCTCGTTGCCTCCGCAATTCTGCGCAAAAAACTTCGGGCGATCCGCGCTGCCTTTTTCAGCGAACCGCCCGGCTTATACATTTCGGCAAATTGCTCCGCAGAAAGGAACGGACTCAGCTCAAGCTCGATTCCCCGCTCCCGAAGCGGCCCAACGAACTGCTCGACCCGAAACCGCGTCGCCGCCGCCTGTTTAGGATAAGAGGCAAGAGCTTTTACCCGGATCTGGATGTCTGGTTTCATTGGGTCTTTCTGGCCCAGGTTTCGATATAGGTTCCCATTTCTCCGTAGCTACTTATTCCGGTGACGAACTTTGAAGCAGCACTTTCAACTAGACCAATAACGCCCCCGCGACTTGGCACAAGGCTAGTTCCCGGATAAACATTCCAGTAAACCGGTGAAAGCCCGTATTTGCTTAGCAGTTTTCGTAATGCCTTCGGGCTGAACCCGAAAACATGAAACGGTGAGAAGGTAGGAGCAAGATTCACGCACCAATCGCGTCCCCGCAGCCGTTGATATGCGTTACCGACTCGAAAATACAGGCCGGCCTCATTTGGCACATCGAGATAAAGAATACCGCCAGGCTTCAATGCTTTGCTAATTCGGCGGATGATCTCATCAGGATTGTAAAGATGCTCAAGCACCGCCGCCAAGACAACTACATCATAGGTGTCGTCCGGCACCGAGGAATCCTCGATCGGCTCTCGCCAGATCTTCAAGCCGGTTCGTTTTTCGGCATAATCAGCGAAGGTTTTTGAAGGTTCTACGCCCTCGGCATCCCACCCAAGTTCCTGTGCCGCTAAAAGTGTTTCGCCTCGCCCAACGCCGACATCCAGTAACTTGCCTTTGTGACCAAGTATTCGTTCCGCCGCCTCAAGAAGTGATCTCGCCCCGCCAAGACGCCCCTCCACATCGTGTTCTTTAAAGTAGTCATCGGCGTCAACGTCATAGTGCTGCCCTAGCCCGCCTTTCGGAAACGGCATTGGATTAGGAAACACCAAAGAACAGCTAGAGCACTTCCAAACCTCGCATTCCACGCCGAGGCCTTCGCGATGAGACTTGCCTCCGCGCTTTCCGACAAACGTATCCGGAGTGGCTCCGCATATCGGGCAGTCCTGAGCAGTCCAAACATATTCGTCAGATCCTTGCTGCACTTCCATAGCGTTCATGCGGAAAAGAGACTACTGTAGATACGACCGTATCGCCGGCCGCCGACGGTTTTCAGATCGAATTCATCGCTGGCGACTGTGCGGCAACGGCCGGCTATATCTCCGAGCGATTCGATTCTATCAAATGCCCGGAAATAGGACTCGCGGTCGAAATTCGCGATCAACGCCCCTACGCCATGCCCCTCGACCAATAGATCCACATCACCGACGCCCGAATTTGCGATTATCGGCAGCCCGCAGGCGAGGTATTCAGCGTTCTTGGTCGGCGAGGACGCCTGCTTGGAATAGCATGGCTTAATGAACGAAACGGCCACATCGGCCGCGACCAAATATTCAGGTATCTCGGCTGAAGGAACCTGATTTATAAGATATTCGCCATCCAAGTAACCTGCCTCGCGAAGCAGCGGCTCGATCACTTTAGGCCTGCTCTGCGTCAATATCATCGCAAAAGCATTCGGATACCTTTCGCGGAAGGCCCCAAAGATATCGGCCGTCTCCTTTGTAAGATACCACCCTCCGAACGAGCCTACATAGACCATCACCCGCTTGCCGGTAATGCCGAGCTCTTCGCGTTTTCTTTCCCGCGTTTCCGGTGTTGCGGATGCAAATCTCTCCAGATCGACGCAACACGGTATTACCTCCACCGGGCGACCGAGCTTGTCGTACCCGGCTTCTTTTGACTCGGGAAAGAGTTGCTCTCTCGCTTTTTCGGTCAGGACGACAAAGGCGTCCGATTCTTTCATCAGCCACCGCTCCACACGCTTCGCGCCGCGATAAAGCAGCCCGCCTTCGGGCCAGATGCCCGCATCGGTATATTCTTCCGGGAAAAATCCTCGGATATCAAAGAGCAATTTAGGTTTCCGTAGCGAAAACTTCCTCGCCAATGCTCCCATCAGAGTCGGCACATGTACGCGGCCATGCAAAACATCGAACCGTCCGATCCTTCGCCAAATATAAAAAGCCCCGCGAAAGATATCCCAGGCCGTCGCCGCCGCCGAGGGCCGCTTATGATAAGGCAGCCAATCCCACTCGATCCCCTCCGCCAAAAACTCCGCCTTTATCCTTTCAAATTCCCCAATATCCCCCGCCGCCCGCTCCGGCTCAAACGTCAATAGTGAGACCTTAAGCTCCCCTCCTTGTTTAGGAGGGGTGGCAGCGGCTTCCGCTGACGGGGTGGTAGCTATCACATTTTCCCTATTCCCCGCGTCCGGCTCCCCTCCTTGTTTAGGAGGGGTGGCAGCGGCTTCCGCTGACGGGGTGGTAGCTTTTACATTTTCCCTATTCCCCGCGTCCGGCTCCCCTCCTTGTTTAGGAGGGGTGGCAGCGGCCTCCGCTGACGGGGTGGTAGCTTTTACATCTTCTCCAATCCCCGCGTCCCCGCGTCCCCGCGTCTCCCCCTCTTTTTCACCTTTAAACTTTTCCCCTTTTTCACCTTTGAGGATTTCTCGCAAATACGGCAAAACCTGCGTCTGAACCAGCGGCTCCCGCACCCCGAAGTAACAAATATAAAGCGTCCTCGGCATGTTCAGAGTGCGAGCTTTAGCTCGTCTTCCCCAATCTCCTCAACGGAAACGCCGCAAAATACCCGATCCCCGCCGGACGATACCAAACACTCTTCGCCGCCGTCCGCAAAAAATCCCCATACTGCCCCGCCCGAAAATAAGACCCCGCAAGCACCCGATTGTAGTTCCCAATTGCCCTGCGGCGGAGAGCGGCGACCTCCGGTCCGCCTTCGGCAAAAGCCTTTTCATAGAAAAGCCCCATGCCGCGTTCCATTTCCCTTACGTTCCTGTGTGCGGCGGCTCCGTGGTTCCGATAATTGACCAGCGGCTCCCGAACAAACCCGACACGATACTGCCGGGCAATTCTGTAACACAGATCCCAATCCTCGCCACATTTCTGCCGCGGATCGAAGCCGCCGGCCGCTTCAAAGGCCTCGCGGCTGACCATTATAGTTCCGCCGGGGCCAATAATGACCGGCCGTTCCCAGAGAAGAAGTTCAACGGCGACCTCGCCCTCCATTCCATCTGTGTGGAGGGCAATGGTCTCTCCCGTATCGGTATCAAACTCCCGCATACCGCAGTGGACAAGCCCGATCCGCCCGTCCCGCTCAAAAAGCTCCGCCTGCTTCTCCAGCTTTGTCGGCTCCCAGATATCGTCTGCATCCAGAAAAGCGATCAGTTCGCCCGAGCTTTCCGCTACCCCGCGGTTCCGCGCCACACACACACCCGCATTCTCCTGCCCGATATATCTCACCGCATCGCCAAACGCCGCAACAACCTCCGCCGTATCATCCACGGAACCATCATCAACAACAATTATCTCCGCCGGAGCCAAACTTTGCCCCAGGGCCGAACCTATCGCCTCCGCGATGAACCGCCCATAGTTGTAGCTCGGAATAATGACCGATACGGAACTAGCCATTTAACTACTTCCGAGTTCTTTGTCGAGCAATTCGCACCAGATGTGAATAACGGTGATGTGCATTTCTTGTATTCTTGCAGTCCGGCGGCTCGGGATCGTGACAAGCTGATCACAAACGTCATTCATCTTTCCGCCATCGCCGCCGGTAAGCCCAATCACAGACATTCCCGCAGCTTTTGCACTTTCGATCGCAGCCAATACGTTTGGAGAGTTCCCGCTCGTACTTATTGCTATCAGCAGATCACCCTCGCGGCCAAGAGCTTCGACCTGCCGGGCGAACACGCGGTCGAATCCGTAATCGTTCCCGATGGCGGTCAGCGCCGAGGTATCTGTTGTCAGTGCTATCCCTGGAAGGCCTCGCCGCTCTTTCTCAAATCTGCCTGTCAATTCCGCCGCAAAGTGCTGAGCATCTGCCGCACTCCCGCCATTCCCGCAGATCAGGACCTTGTTCCCGGCCGCAATTGCCCCGATCATCATCTCCGCTGCACCGGCGATAACTCCGCTCATTCCCGCGACCTGCCCTGCAAGCTCCAGATGCTCCGAAAAACTGGCCGTGACCGTCTCTTCCCTCATAATTTAACCCAGCGCCTTTTCAAATGATTCTTCGTACCGCTTTATCATCTTATCGATTGTGAATTTGCCCTCTACCCGTCGCCGGGCTTCCTCTGTGATCCGCTTGCGCTTTTCCGGATCGGCGTGAAGCTCTTTAACCGCACCGGCTAGCTTTCCGCTGTCGCCTTTCGGCACCAAAAGGCCGTTCTTTCCGTTTTCAATAATGTCCGCAGCTCCGCTTACGTCCGTCATCACCAGCGGCTTTTCCATCCACATCGCCTCGCACATTACCTGGCTGAATGCTTCCTGCAGCGTGGATTGCACTACTGCATCTGCGGCGGCCATGATCGTCAGCGCATCTTTGCGCCAGCCGGTGAGGATAACGTTCTCGGCAATACTGAGTTTTGCAATCTGCCGTTCCAGCTCTTTTCTTTCGGGCCCTTCGCCGACCAACAGGGCAACGACGTCCGGAACATCTTTCCGAAGTTCGGCAATAGCATCCAAAAGGTAGCGATGTCCCTTTTCTTCATGGTAACGGCTAAAGTTGGCTATGGTAAACCGGCCCGCGAGTCCAAACTCCTCGCGGACCGCCTCTATCTCGGCCTGACCGGGCCGAAGGTATTTTTCCGGGACGAACCCGTAATATACGATGTCTATCTTCTCGGCCGGAATGCCCTGCCGCTCGGTCAATATCTCAAAGATCATCTGCGAGGGAACGATAATCCTCGCCGCGTCACGGTTTATTCTCTGCTCAATAGCAAGCAATGCTTTTCGTTTTATCGGGCTCGGGTTTCTGTAGATCGAATCCGAATAATGCCGACCGATCACCAACTTGGTCCCGCGATAAAATCGGGTGGCAAGCCACCCAACAATTGCCTGCTCGAAATGATGAGCGTGGAGAATATCTATTTTCCACACACGAAGCAGCCGCGAAAGCTTCCATGCGGTTGCGACCGCATCGCGACGCGAATTGCCGGGGAGGTATTTGTACTTCGTCCCCGCCGGATACTCCGGCATTGCAATATTGTTTTCCTCCGAGCGGACACACACCGAGACCTCGAACCGCTCCCGGTCCGCATAATGAACAATAGTATCGATGAAATCATGCCGATTAATTACATCGGCAAATTCAAGCACTCGGATCATCGGGTGAATTTTTATTCGGGAGGGGAATGCACTCTACATCGAAGAGATCAGTTTGCTCCGAGAACCAAGCCTCGTTTACCGGTTCGCCCTCAAGCTCCAAAGAATAGCCGTGGCCGATTAGAAAAGTCCATATTTCTGAAAGAGAAACGTTCGCATTATCGAGGGCCGTCGGATGGAGACTTAGGAACAACACCGGACGATCCTTGCGAAGCGTTTCTGATGCTCCACGCAGTAGTTCGTATTCCGCTCCCTCAACGTCTATCTTTACGCAAGTGATAGTCAATCGCTCTTCGTCACGAATCTCATCTATTGAGATCAGGTCAACTTCGAAGCCACCGCCGTGCTTATCCTGTTTCACCAGGCTATTTGCATTTGATGCATCGTTGCCGGTTTGATAGAAGGTCGCCTTCCCGCGTTCAAGCGACACTGCCTCAGCCCTGACCTTTACATTCACGCAGTTGTTCAACGAAACGACCGACTCAAGAGTCGCCCTGACATCTGGCATCGGTTCGAAGGCGATCACTTTTCCACTTTCGCTGACGACCCTTGATGCGACAACCGAGAAAAGGCCGAAATGGGCCCCGCAATCCAGAAATGTAGAGCCCGGCGGGCAGTTTCTCTCGATGAACTTGAAAAGACCCGGCTCATAGCCAGCCGGATAATATCGCGAATATCGACTTGGGAAACGAATATCATAGCCGCCGATCCGGCGCTTGATTCCGCGACCGCGGGTAATGATATCGGCCGCTCCATAAACTACGGATTTGATCGTTTCTTTCATTCTACTGTTCCGATGAAAATACAGACGCCACAGGAATCGCCCTCATCTGCCTGCACGGGTCGGCGGCGCATTTATCCCAGTCGCATTCTGTATTGCATTTCTCGTTCATACCGAGAACCGCCCTTGCCGTCGGATATGCGGTTGCATGTTCGGGCCGGCGATTACGGAAAAGCCCGATTATATGTTTCCCGAGTGCCCCGGCGATGTGAAAAGGCCCGCTATCGGTCGTTACTACAACCTCCGAGCCATCTATCACCGCGAGGAGTTCGGGGATTGTCAGCCGCCCGCGGGTATCTATAATCCCGTCAGTTCCCGTATCAGCGGCCTGAGTTTCTTTGCCGCCGAGAAGCACTACCCGCATTCCCGTTTGGCTTTCGGCCAGTCGGAGAAATTCGGGCACGTTCTCCATGGGCCACCATTGGCGGCTGGTGCTCCCGAAAGGGTGAAAGGCCGCATATCGCTCGCCGGGCGAAAGCCCGAGCTCGCTTAACTTACTTGCTGCGGTCTCCGCCGCTTCCGCATCAACATAAAGCTTTGGCACGCGGTCGGTAACTTCTGCCCCGAGCACACGAAGGCAATTGAGTCTTTCCCTTGTCCCCCATTCCCGTGGGCTCCCGATCTCATAGGCATGCGTAAGGCAAGGTTCGAGTATCGTGCCCTTCACACCGGCCCGCACCGGAATTCCTGCCCGGGCCAGCAAATGGGCAAATTGATCGCCGAGCAAAATTATCGCTGCGTCAAACCCCTGCCCGGCAAGCCAAGTTTTCAACTCTCCGATCTCCGCCGAACGCCGCAGGGAGAAAGGATCGGCATCACAAACATAAAACTCGTCAATATTCGGATCGGCCTTCAACAATTCCCGGTTATGGGTCTTTCCCAATACCGTTATCCTCGCCTCCGGCCAAAGCTCCCTCGCCGCCACGATCGCCGGCAAACTCATCACAGAATCCCCAAGCAATCCAGAAAGAACAAACAAGACTGCTGATGGATGCCCTTCATGGGAACTCGATCCGCCCGAAAAAAAGAGTCTGGCGGCAATGAGCTGTCGCATTTTATACTGCCCAGAATAAACAAGGTCCCGGATTCTACCCATCGATTTCAACTACGCTGTCTGGGCGAAAAAGCGAATTACTTAACGCGCTGATGCGAAATCCTAGTGGCAGATGTGAGAAAAGAAGTTCCCGCGCGTTACCGCCTCCGATTACCGTCGCATACTGTGGACCGGTTAATCCAACTACCGTCTCTGGCCTCTCCGAAAAAAATTCATCGACCGCCATTTTTGCCCCAATGCAAGTAGGCGACCCGTAATCGTCAAAGATGATCACAGAACCATCATCCATTCGAGGGACGCAATGGTTCAGTGCAGTTAAGATACTTTCATATAAATCGGCATCTACATGTACGAACGAATAACGCTGGTTCGCATCTGATGCAAGAAGCGGCAAAGTCTCCTCGAAAAAGCCAACATGCATTCGAAAATTTTTACCCAGATTTGATAGGCCTCTGAAAACCCTTTCCTCGTCAGTCTCGGCAAAATCGCCTTTTTGATGATAGTTATCTTGCGAGGCTACTTCTGGCATCCCCGCGAAGGAATCACAGATATGCAAAAACTTTTCCTTGGAAAGGTTCTGAAGAATAACCCCCGCACTTCCGCCGCGAAATGTTCCGAACTCGATCGCGTCACCTTTGATATCCCGTGTCGCCCTTATTGCTGAACATAGCATTGCCAACCTTCGATAATCCAAAAGCGTTTCAAGCCCTGCGTCGATAGATTTATGAAGCTTTGAACGCAACTTTGGGAAGAGAATATGTGTTAAAGAGTCTTTGTTTAGAAATCGGAAGCTCATTCAAAACCGTCCTTTCTGATTGCCTGATCTCCATGCTCTGTCGAACGTCTCTAATGCGGAACCGAGATTCATAACGCCAGTAAACATACGATCAAACCTGCCTTGGCTTAATGCGGAAACAAGCATCAAAGAACTTCCCTTAACAATTAGACCAAATGCTAAGCCTATCAGTTTTGAATGTGATTGACGTTGGTCAATCCACCTCAAACCACCAACTCCACGCCCCATGTGAAGCGCTTTTGTAAGAAGCGAGCGCTTAGTCATTCGGCTCAAGTCCGGCATGTGATCGATTGCCATTTCAGGAAAATAGAATGCCTTATGCCCACCTTCCGCAAACATCTTAAAAAAAAGGACTTCTTCTCCATAGATCTTTAATTCTTCGTTGAAGCCTCCAACATGATCGTAGACAGAGGTCTTTATCGCAAAGTTCCCAGCGGGAAACCCACTTTCTGGATATGTAAGCTCAACTAAATTGTCACCATGGTTATATTCCGCCAAAACCCAAAGCAAGTTATTCGGAAACCATTCGGGGATTCCACCAACCGGCTTAGCAAAAATTCGTCCAGTAACCAAGTCAACTTCTGGCAAACTTGATGCAGTTAAAATCGACTTTACCCAATCCTCATGCGGCAGTGCGTCATCATCAATAAAAGCAAGCCAGTTTCCTTTTGCTTCCATTCGCCCACGGTTTCGCGCGCGACAGGCGCCAGGGTGATTCTCGTGAATATATTTTATTTTTCCATCGCCTTCGCGAACTAAACCGAGGGCAACTTCTTTGGTATTGTCGGTCGAACCGTTATCCACGATGATTATCTCAGCAGAGTCAATAAGTGAAATCTGCTCAAGCATTCTACACACGCATTGCTTCATCTGCTCTGCCCGATTTATTGTGCAAATAATGAGAGATAGATTGATGCTGCTCTTCGTTTTTCCCTGTGACGCCATGCCGTTAATAAACAGTTCTCTTGACCAAATGTCGAACCCAAACGCAGCGTCTCTCAGAAACGCGGTTTACGCCAAGCGCTTTCTTATCTGCATTACGAGCCACGAATACTCATCGTCATGAACAAGAAAACTCTTAACAATCAAAGCATACGTTCCAAAACTGAGCACTGCAATCAAGAAAAGATATGTCGTTTCAATTAGACTGATGTACTTGAGGACAGCTGGAAGAAAAATCACAACTATTGCGATTAGAAGTGCCCACCAGTTAGGGATCGCGAACCACAACCCCGTAAACCTACGGGCAAGTATGAATTGGACCAATGCATCAATCCCAACCCTCAAGCTCCACGCAAGTGCCGCACCAACTGCACCGTACCAAGCTGAGAGAAACCAAACAGAAACTAGGAAAGGTGGGAGCTGAATCCAATACACCTTTGCCAAAACGTCCGTTTTGCCCGCAGAGAGCAACAGCGCGTGAGGCATATAAGCGACTAAGTTGAATGCGAGACCGACCAACAAAGTCAGCAAGGGGCCGGTACTTTCCCGACCAAATTCCTCGCCTGCCCAAAGCCTGAAAAAATCTTCTGCAATAAGGGCTAAGGTGCCCATCATCAGGGGCGAGAAAATTATCAATAGCCGAACCAATCTCGAATAAAGCTGTTGTAGTTCCTCGCGTTTCTCCGGAGCCTGCATCTGCGAAAACGCCGGAATAAGAGACTGGATCATTGCCCCGGAAAACAATGTCGTCATCGAAGCGAGAGTAAAGGCAACACTATAATGAGCAAGAGCAGTTGACGAAACCGTGGCGGCAAGAACGCCTTTCTCACCGTGCACAAGAGCAAAACCAGCAATGAGGCTTACGACCAGCGGACCACCAAACTTAAGTAAAGGCCGAACGGCAGGGCTCTCAATTGTCTCTCCGATTAATGTCTTCACCAGCGTTCGAGAAATCATCAGATGCCCGAGGAGGTTTAGGAGGCTGGCGGCGAGGAGGACGGTTACAGCGCCGATTATTCCGTAGCCTAGGTAGAGAACTATGGGGGTGGCGATCAGGCCGAGGATGCGGGAGCCGGCGTTGATGAACGTATTGAGGTCCATGCGGAGCCGGGCGAGCTGCGGCGTGTTAAATATCCCGCAGAGAAAGTTGATGACGAAAGTTAAGGCCGCGATCCTTAGTGCCGTGGCGGCCTCGGCCTGCAAAGCTTCCGGGACATTAAAAAGCGCGATCACCGGCGAGGCAAATATGATCAGGGCCGCGGCCACCGGCACTGAGGTCATAAGGGCAATAAGTGCGGCCGTTCTTACGATCCGCGCTTCTTTTTCCTCGTCGCCCTCGGCGTAAGCCTCGCTGCCGAATTTGGTCGATGCCATCGACATCCCAAAATCTGCGAACCCTAGGTACGTTGGTATCAGCCCGATCAGGATCAGAACGCCATAACTTTCCGCCCCGAGCAGCCGAATCACAAAGGGCGTCGCCACCAGCGAGACCGCAAGCGGTGCGACCTGGCCGGCGAGCGTCCAGAGCGAGCCCTTGACGACCTTGGTCGTCATTCCGGCTGTTGATGGCGGAGTTTTGGGCTTTTCGGCGGGTTCGCTCGCGTCTTCGGGCGTCACGTTGAGAAGTTTAAGCGGTTCGGGGCGGGCGGGGCAAGTTGTTTTTGGGGTGAAGCGGTCAAAATGGCAGAAATTGGGGAAATTTGGGACTTTGGAGTGAAATATTGCGAGCTGGGAATGAATTATTGAGAGCTAGGAATGAATTCTACAAAGCTAGAAATCATTTCTGAACGTTCAGGAATGAATTATTGAGAGCTAGAAATGAATTCTACAAAGCTAGAAATGATTTATGGAAAGCTATATTTCATTTCTACAAAGCTAGAATTCATTTCTGAGCTTGTAGGAATGAAATATTGAGACCAATAATTCATTCGCGCAAGGTGATAAGTCATTCCTACGGGCCCGGGAAACAGAAATAGTTTGCCACAGAGGGCACGGAGAATTGCCACAGAGAACACCGAGGTTGTTGAGGTGGAATTTTGGGGCCAAGATTTTTGATCGTTAATACTCTCAGTGATCTCTGGGGGCTCTGTGGTGAATAATTCTTGCCGAAAACTAGTTATGTGGCCTTATCACGCAGGCGGGAGATGCGGGCGTTGAGGTATGTGCGTTCTTCGGGGGTTACGAGGGTTCGGAGGGTCATCGCGGCGTAGATTATCAGGCCGGCGAGGACGGCGAGGATGGAAAAGAGCGTGTGTGAATCTGTATAAAGCATGAAAACCGCGGGCAGAGCGGCGGCGGCGACTCCGGCGAGGTAGCCGAGCGGAAATCGCGGCCGGAAAGTGATGCCGCCAAGGCGGATGGCGAGATAGAACTGCAAGAAAGTGTCCATGATAACCCGAAGGCTCCAGGCGGCGGCCGCACCGGCGGCCCCGTATCGCGAGGCAAGAAGCCAGACGGCGGCGGCATAGGGCACAAGCTCTATCCAATAAAGCTTGGCGAGCGCATCGCTCCGGCCGGCGGCAAGAATTGCGGCGTGCGGCAAATAAGCGATTATGTTAAAAAGCAATCCGCCCAATAGAAGATAAAGCGGCAAGGTGCTCTCGCGGCCAAATTCTTCCCCGGCCCAGATGGTGAAAAATGGCTTTGCCGTAACGGCCAAGAAGACCATCGCCGGAACTGCCCAGATCATTGAAAGCCTTACGCCACGCTCAAAAAGCCCGTTGAGCCGCTCGCGGGCCGCCTCACCCTGCAATTGCGAAAATGCCGGTATCAGCGATTGGATCATCGCCCCGGCGAAAAGCGTCATCATCGTTGCGGCCGTAAATGCGACCGTGTAATGGGCAAGTGCGGAGGCCGAAACCGCCGCGGCGAGTATGCCTTTTTCGGCATTGACGAGCCCGACCGCCGCGATCGAGCTCGCGACCAGCCCGCCGCCAAACTTCAAAAGCGGCCGGAGCCGCTCGCGGCTTATCCCGAGCCCGAAAAGCTCGGGCAAGAGACGCCCGGAAAAGAAAATATGGCCGGCAAGGTTGAGCAGCATCGCCGAGAGCAGAACCGCGGCCGCACCAACGATCCCGAAGCCGAGATAGATTGCAATAGGTGTCGCGATAAGCCCTGCGATCCGCGTGCCGGCATTTATCAGCGTGTTGAGGTCCATCCGGAGCCGGGCGAGCTGCGGAGTGTTGAGAATGCCGCAGAGAATGTTAACGACGAACGTTACCGCGGTGATGCGAAGTGCGGCCGCGGCCTCGGCGAAAAGATTTCCGGGAACGGCAAAGAGCGAAATGATCTGCGGAGCAAAGATGAAGAGGCCAAGCGCAACGGGAACGCTGATGGAAAGTGCTATTGCAACGGCCGTGCGGATGACCGCGGCCTCTTCTTTCCGGTCGCCGCGGCCGAAAGCTTCGCTCGCGAATCGCGTAGAGGCAAGCGACATCCCGAAATCTGCAAATGCGAGATAAGCGGGGATCAACCCGACGAGGATAAGGACGCCGTAGCCCTCGGCTCCGAGCAGGCGGATGGTGAAGGGAGTTGCCGCAAGCGAAACGGCAAGCGGAGAGACCTGGCCGAGAAGGGTCCAGAGCGAACCCTTCACGACGCGGGTCGTCATTCCGGCGGCCGAGTGCTGCGGATCAGATACCTCGGCCGCGATCTGTTTTTCATCCGTCGCCACGTTGGGAGTTTAAGCCGAAGCCAAATCCCCGGGCAAACGGCCGGGCTTTCTTACGGCTCCGGTGTGAAGTCCACGTTCTCGACCGGAGCGTTGACGACGACGATCTTTGGCGTAAAGGCAAAGCCCTTTGCCGCGGCCGTTATAGAGACGGAACTTCCGGCCTCGACACCTACAAAAGCATAGTGGCCGAAGGAATTTGTGAGCGCGACGTACTTATTGCCCATCCCGTCGGTCATAACGAGATACGTATTTCTGATCGGGGTGCCGTCTATTTCGAAAACGCGGCCGCTGATCGGAAATCCGGCGGTGAAAGGAAAGCTATCGGCCTCAAAGGAACCGATATCGGCGGCATTTCCCGAGGGCGAGTTCGGTACGCCGACAACATCCCACGGGCGAATGTATCCTCGCTGGTCGAGCGTGTTTCCGGTATCGTTGCCGTTGTCTATCGCAACGCTCGCGGGAAAAAGCGCGTGTGTTTCGGTCGGACCGCCATAAAGAGCAAGCGGTGCGAGAAGCGGAGCAAGCGGTGCCGCACCTGTGCCGACCCAGTTCGTACCGCTCGGAAGCCCGGCGGGATACTGAGTTTCTACACTCGTGTTGCGGCCGATCAGGTTATGGCCGCCATCGGTCAGCGTTCCGCCGCTGAGCTGAATATCCTGCGTTGTATTTGCGGCAACGATAGTGTTTTGAAGCGTCAGCGTTCCCGTTTCATGCCAAATGCCGCTCCGCGAGCCGCTTTCGGCGTTCGGTGCCGAATTGTTGGTGATGGTCGTGGATGAAATGCTCACGGAATTTGTCCCGGCTTGTATGCGAATTCCTCCGCCGCCGTCGTTTGCTCCGGCACCGTTCGCAGTATTTCCGCTGATGGTGCTGTTGTTTATCGTTCCGCGATTAAGAAATATCCCGCCCGAGGCCGCACCTGCCGTATTGCCGCTGATGGTCGAATTCTCGATCGTGGCCGAAGCGCTCGCGGAGATATTTGCTCCTCCGCCGTTGCCGGAGGAACTATTCCCGCGGATCGCCGAGCGGCTGATGAGCAGATTCGACCCCGCAAAGCTGATCCCGCCGCTGGTACTCGCCGTAGACGTGTTTGCGGTGATCGTGGAGTTGCGGATAAGAAGCGTATTCGTGCTCCTGATACCTCCGCCAAAAGATGTGGACCGATTTTGATCGACCGCGACGTTCGTCAGAGAAAGCGACCCGGCATTGAGTATTCCGCCGCCGGAACCGGTAACGAATCCGCCAGTGATCTTTAATCCATGGATGCTGACGGCAAAGTTGCCGACGTTAAAAACACGGCTCGTCGTGCTCTGGGCAGCGACGCTAGCTATGGTAAGCAGATTGGCGCCAGGGCCGATGATAATCAGGTTCGAGGAGATCTGTATCTGGCCGTTGACCTGTATCTCGGAAATTCCGGGCTCGAATGTGATCGCATCGTCTCCGGCAAGAGCGTTCGCTTCGCCGACCGCGGCCCGCAATGTGCAGATGCCGTTTCCGGAGGCAGTTTCACAAACTCCGTCGCCGGGCGTGGCGTCAACGCCGTCGCCATTGCTATTGACGACAAAGGTTCGGAGCGGAGCAAGCTCGGCCGGAGCCTTGGCGGGCTCTACAAACTTGCCCGTTTTCTCAGGCCGTTCTCGGATAACCTCATCCTGAGCAAAAGAGGTCCCGGTGGAAATGAAAGCGATGACTGCCAGCAGGCAGAAAACGGTTCGGCAAAGGTAGCGCATTTATATCCTCCTCCTTAAAAATAAAAAACCCCTAACCAAGAAAAGTTTGGTTAGGGATTATAATTAACTTTGGCCGTGAGTCAATGCTCAGCCGTTTCTGAGTGTCCGTTTCTTCGAGATGGATGGCGGATCATTCGAACCGGATGATCACAAACATCAGTCCGATTTGTCACCTCGAAGCAAACCTGCCATTTGTCGCAAAAGATCTAGCTCTGTGTACAGACCATTCGAACTAAAGCATTTCCACGATCTGGATATTATTGCCGCAAGTGTCATTGAAGACCGCGATCCTGACGGTTCCCATCTCGGTTGGAGCTACACTGAACTCGACACCCAAACTCTGAAGCCGTTCGTACTCTTCCTGAACATTTTCGCAATCGAATTGTGTATAGGGAATGCCGGCCTCAAACAAAGCCTTTTGGTAAACCTTTGCGGGTTCAAAATGTAACGGCGAAGGCTCCAACAAAACCTCCGGCCCGTCCTGATCTTCTTCGCTTACAACGGTCAGCCAACGATTCTCGCCACCCAATGGGACGTCGATCTTCTTAACGAACCGTAGTTTCTCGGTATAGAACTGAAGCGCTGTTTCCTGGTTCAGAACCGGTATGCTGATCACTCGAACTTTCATGATTTCTCCTTTTTTATTTTAAGCTTCGTACAACGAAACAAAGCCTATCAAAAAAGGATTTAGCCGAGCTTTGCGAAAATTGCTCTTCGTCGAAATTCCGAAGGCGTTACCCCGGATCTCCGGCGAAACAACGTCGCGAACGAACTCGGAGTTTCGTAACCTACCGCAAAACATGCTTCGGTAACGCTTCGACCGTTTCGCAAAAGTTCCTTGGCCTTCTCAATACGCTTTTCGATCAGGTACTGCCGAGGTGTTTGACCATAATAACGTCTAAAGAGTCTCAACAAATAGAATTTAGAAGTAAGGCGAACAGACGTAAGATCATCAAGGGTCAGTTCCCTATCGAAGTTATCGTCTATGAACCGCCGAACCTGAATGACGGTGGCGATCTGTCCCACGTTTGAGTAGCACTGCTCACGTATCTTACCGATCTGTTGCTCGTAAAAAGTCATTCTAATTTTCCGCCGCTTAAGTCCTGATATTTTCCGAAACGAGAAACTACGTTAGTGGTGATCGCCCGCGGCGACGTCATCGGCGTGTTTCTCGGTATTTCTTAGGAGATTTCCGGCGATTTTAACTGTGGCCGGGTTCGCAATGCCTGAATCTTTCCGAATATTAAACCGGCCCAAATATTATTCCGTCACGGCATTTAATATGATATCTCCGACGATCTCATAGTGTAAAAATGTGTATCGTATTCTTTCATCATTTTCTGAACCGACACGGGAACAACCGTTGATTCAACCCTTCCATCAGCGAATTGTTTTATTGTTTCGACAACACCTGGGACGCTATTTTCGCGGCCTTAACACCAACCTCGGTCGGGATCGAACGGATGACGGATGAACTGCTGATCTTTATCTTCGGCGGCATTATTTTCCTGAGAAATTCTTCTTCAGCCCCTGCCAGACGGCGTAGTAGTCCGGCTGAAGCTCGGGGCATTCCATGGCGAAGCGGGTCGGACGGATGATGTAGCGCGACTCGAACATAAAGGCCATGGTGCCGGCGAGCTTCTGCGGCTTGAGCTCGGCGTTCGAGGCCTTTTCGAAGGCCTCGAGGTCGGGCCCGTGTGCGGACATCTGGTTGTGAAGCGAGCCGCCGCCGGGGACGAAGCCCTCTTCCTTGGCGTCGTATTGGCCATAGATGAGTCCCATATATTCGCTCATCGTGTTGCGGTGGTACCAGGGCGGACGGAACGTGTCCTCGCCGACCAGCCAGCGGTCCGGGAAGATCACGAAGTCGCAGTTCGCTACGCCCGCTTCTCCGCTCGGGCTTGTGAGGACCGTAAAGATCGACGGGTCGGGGTGATCGAACGAGATCGAGCCGATAGTATTGAAACGGCGGAGGTCGTATCTGTAGGGTGCATAGTTGCCGTGCCAGGCGACTACATCGAGCGGTGAATGATCCGTCTCACACGACCACAGATTTCCACCGAATTTTTGAACGATCTCGCAGGGCTCGTCCTTGTCTTCATACCACGCGACGGGCGTTTCAAAGTCGCGCGGGTTGGCGAGGCCATTTGCCCCGATCGGGCCGAGGTCCGGAAGGCGAAACTGTGCTCCATAATTCTCGCAAATGTAGCCGCGAGCCTGGCCATCCGCGAGTTCGACCTTGAATCTTACACCACGAGGAATTACCGCGACCTCGCCGGGACCGATCTGGATCGCACCGAGTTCGGTCAAGATGCCGATGCGGCCGAGTTCGGGGACGATCAGCATTTCGCCATCGGCGTTGTAGAAATATCGGTTGCCCATTCCGCGGTTACAGCGGTAGATATGGACGGCGATGCCGGCCTGCGAGTAAAGATCGCCATTGCCCGCGATGGTCGTGATGCCCTCGACAAAGTCGGTCGGTTCCTCCGGGACGGGCAGCGGGTTCCAGCGGAGCTGGTTCGGGGCGGTGATCACCTCATCAAAGGGCGAGGACCGGAACAACTCACCGGCCGGCTTGCCTGCAGGTGCGAAAGGCACGAACGGCTTATGTATCACCGAAGGGCGAATGCGGTAGGTCCACGTCCGTTTGTTGCCGCTCCGCGGAACGGTGAAAGCCGTGCCCGAAAGCTGCTCGGCATAGAGCCCAAGCGGAGCCTTCTGCGGCGAATTTCGCCCGACCGGCAATGCTCCGGCAACCGCTTCGGTCGCAAACTCATTCCCGAAGCCTGTTTGATAATTCATTCCCATTTGATTCCTACTTTTTCAAGTATTTTTGAAATGCTAGTTCAAACTCATGAAGTCGCTTTCTTAAGGCAGTCATCTTCTCTTCCTCGTCGGCTTCTTCCAGCAGTATCAAATGGGCTTGAAGAATGTGCCAGATGATACGGGGATATCGTTCCCGCAACTCTTCCCCATCCTCACCCATCTCGTCATATGCAGCTCGGATTGTCCTCTCAGCCCTATCATAGAAATCGCTTGCCTTTGCCGTATTTCCATCTATATGGTGGGCCTGGCCGATCAGAAAATAGATCTCTCCGGTCTCAACATCACTCTCACCAAGGACTGATCTGCCGATCACTATTCCCTTCTCGAAATAGTTTAATGCTTCTTTGGGCCGCCTTTGTCTAAGAAAAGCTATCCCTACCTGAATATATCCGGCCTGTCGTTCCAAGACCTGACCTGCTGGTAACTTCTCAGCGTAAGCGATCGATCGCCGGCAAGAGAGAATCGCTTCTTGATGCTTCTGTTCGCGATTGAGTTGCCGACATCGATCCGCCTCGTCGAAGTACAGCTTGTTGTATTTGCTTTGTTCCAACGACTCCCGATAGATTCGCTCCGCCTCCTTTTGATCACGAATCTCTTGACCGTAAATGGATGAAAACACCCCGCCAAGACAGAACGTTATCAAGATGAGTCTGGAAGGACGAAAGTGTTGAATCATAAAATCTAATCTGCTGTAAGCATCATTTTACATTTGTCGATGCCCAAGCCGAAGCCGTCGGGGATGCGTTCGATGGTTTCGAAGCCGAATTTCCGGTAGAAGCCCTCGGTGTGGTGCGAAGTGCTGATCATGAAGGGCCGGTCGCCCCATTTCTCGCGGGCCTTTTCGATGCGAAAAAGCGTCAACCGCTTGCCAAGCCCAGTGCCGATCAGGTCGTTGCGGACCATTCCCCAACAGAGCCCGACCGAGCCATCGCCATTAAGTGCAACGCCGCCGGCCGCGACAGTTTCGCCTTCGTGTTCGAGCAGCCAATAGTCCTCGGGGTGCTCGGCCAAATAGTCGCGAAGTTCCTGCTCCTCGGCAGGGACGAAATATTTCGGGATGTTCGAGCGCAGAAGTGCGGTGACCTTTTCGATATCGGCCGGCTGAAAATCACGGAATGTCAGGTCGCTGGTATTCACGGTTCGATGTCGAAGTGGAGCACGTCCTCGCGGGTGCCGAGCGATTCGTAAAGATTGATCGCCGGGTCGTCGCCGTGGTCGGCCTGAACATAGATGACCCATGCACCACGCTCGCGGGCGATCTCGCGGAGCTTGTTTATCAGCCTGGTCGCGATGTGTTGGCGTCGATACTCTTCGAGAACCGCGAGGTCGTAAATGTAGATCTCCGACCGCTCCTGCTCAAACTTGTGCAGCACATACGCCGCCAATCCGCCGACCACTTTTCCATCAGCGACCGCCACCAGTGGAATAAAATCCTCCCGGGCGAGTAGCTTGCTCAAGTACCCATCCGAAGGTATCGCCGATTGATAAGACTCATGGTCCTCAAACGCCCCGGCAAACACCGCTAGAAGTTCCTTCAAGGTTGCTAAGGTACTTCGTTCGTAATAAATCATTCGATACTTGTATTGGTCGATTCAATCAAAAGATACTTCTGATCAAAAAAATGTCAGATTAATGCCGGTTTCGTAGCCCATTTTTATGCACGACCTAATTTCTGACTTTTGTCCTCTTGTGAGCGGCATGTCTTGAATCATGCGATTGATCCTTCGCATGATTATAAAGCTGGGCACGAAAGGACGTTCACCTTTTACCGATAACTCTCCCCTTCTCCACAAATGCAACGGTGTTCCGGTACCTACCTTCATCTCGGTAACCAATTTGGTTTCCTTAGCGGCTAGGTCGTACTTTGAACGCGTATCAAAACTGACGAAATACCATACTCTTCCAAACTTACGGTAAAGAGTGAGCACTCCGTCATACACCGTTACGTGCCCACTGTGGTATATGATCTCGTATTCCGATCGTGCCCCGAAAGCGGTTCGGAGTTCGGGTAGGTTGAC
The DNA here is from genome assembly GCA_019639135.1 of Acidobacteriota bacterium. Lineage (GTDB taxonomy): Bacteria > Acidobacteriota > Blastocatellia > Pyrinomonadales > Pyrinomonadaceae > OLB17. The sequence continues at coordinate 45,836 of JAHBSL010000010.1, read as the reverse complement.
AACAAAACTTAGCCTTTTGGCACCTCCGTTTGGTTGACGAACGCTGATCGTCTTTATTTCAAGAATCGGCTCTGTGGGGTTGGGGACTAAATTCAGAAAGAGTCCTATCCAACTAAACACATATCGATTGACAAGTAAAAGACCGAACAACGAGAAGACTATCAATAGCGCGATCTTTACGGTCATTGAAAAGGGTGTAACAAACTCTCTATTTTACAATGATCAAAAGTTCCCAAATCTTTGCCATTCATTCTCGAAAAAAACAAATAGGGCTACAAGGTGGCTTCACCCAAGTCTTGGATCGACCCTAGCGGCGCCGAAAATGTTATATTCCCGGCGGTCCATCGAGCCACGGTCGTCCTCGTGAAGCCAAGTGCCGTAGGTTCGAATGGTGATCAGATACGCAAGCGGCGTGGAACGGTCCTGATAATCAGTATGATCGCGCTTCACTATTAAGTTGCGCCCTCCCTAACGGTCGGGCTACTGACACCTTCGCCAAATCATAGAGTCGAAAATTAAAGCTGCCCTTGTGTTTGCCGGCGGGCGACTTTCAGCAACATCCGCAACGCATCGTTAACCGACCCCGAATCCGGGAATGCCGCCTGTACGTCAGATTCAAGCTTGACCAAATTTGTGCCCGAATTATACCGTTCGACATATTTTCCGCGAACTCGGCCTTTAGCTGCGAAAGATCGTATTCGGGCCGCATCTCATCGCCATTATTTTTACCTTTGTTCTTTTTCATACGATTCACGTTCCACGCGTGTCGGTTCTCTGGCACTGATGATCCGAATCGTCTCCCCGTCATCAGTGTGCGAAACAAACAGAAGCCGTCCTTTCTCCGAGTGCCCAATAATAAGAAAACGAACCTCGTCTAACGAATTGTCAGGGTCGTCATAAGTGTCTGAAAGCGGATCACCAAAAACGTGGCCGCCTCCTCAAATGAAACTTTGTGTTTCTTGAGATTAGTGACCGCTTTATTTTTGTCCCAGTCAAAGAGCACAGTTCAAATATTCCGCCATCTATGCGTTCTGTTAAAGATTTCCCCGCCTTCTCTGCTCTTCCTCGATCGAGACGAATAGTGCCTTAAAGTTTCCCTTGCCGAAGCCTTTGCAGCCTTTTCGCTGGAGTATCTCGTAGAAGACGGTCGGGCGGTCCTCGACCGGCTTGGTGAAGATTTGGAGCAGATAGCCTTCGTCGTCGCGGTCAACTAGGATGCCGAGGCGATGCAGGTCCTTGATGTCCTCATCGATCGGACCGACGCGGTCTAGCACTTCCTCGTAATAGGTGTCGGGCACGCGAAGAAACTCTATTCCGTTCTCCTGCAGCTTGGCAACGGTGTGCAAAATGTCCTTGCAGAGCAGGGCGATGTGCTGGGCACCGGCCGAGCGATAAAAATCGATGTACTCCTGTATCTGCGATTTGCCGCCCTTGCCCTCGGCCGGCTCGTTTATCGGGAACTTGATGTTGTGGCCGCCGTCGCTCATCACGATCGACATCAGCGCCGAATACTCGGTCGAAATGTCCTTGTCGTCAAAGGTTATGTAGCGCTCAAAGCCCATCACGTCGCGGTAAAAATCGCACCAGTAGTTCATCTTACCGAGCTCGACATTGCCGACGATGTGATCAACGAGCTGAATGCCGACCTCTTCGCCGGGGACGAGCTGCTCGGTAAAGCCCGGCAGAAACGCACCTGAATAAGCATAAACGCGCTCTTGCTGTGCGGCGGTCGCGGCACCAGACTCCCCTCCTTGAATAGGAGGGGTGGCAGCCGTTTCGGCTGACGGGGTGGTAGATGCCTGATACGAATAAAACGAATGGATCGTGTCGCCATAGGTCGCGATCGCCGCGTGGCGGACCGTGCCGTTCGCATCGGTCAGGTCGCGGGGTTCGGTGACGCCCTTCGCCCCGCGTTTTACGGCTTCGTTATAGGCGTGGTCGGCATCTTCGACCTGGAAGGCAATATCGCGGACGCCGTCGCCGTGCTGCTTGATGTGCTCGGCGGCCGGATGCTCGGGCACGAGCGGAGTCGTCAGCACAAAATTGACGCGGTTCTGCCTGAGCACATAGCTCGTCACCTCGCGGTCGCCCGTCTCAAGCCCGCGATAGGCCGCCCGCGAAAACCCGAACGCCTTGCGATAATAAAACTCCGCCTGCTTCGCATTCCCAACGTAAAACTCAACGTGATGTATTTTCTTTAATCCAAGTGGATTTTTTGTATCTGTCATAAAAGCCTTTCAATTAAGGATGCCGTGCCGCATGCCATTTCTTCCATTTTGCTGGAATCGGCTTACCACCGTTCGCCTCTCGAACTGCCAGCATTTCGTAATACTGTTCCTGCAAATTCATAAGCCGGACGATCTTGGCCTCTGGTGATAGGGACCTCAGAAAGGATCGCGATATCTCTTTGCGTTTGGTCAGTTCTGCGATCTCGCTATCGCTATCCATTTGTAAACCTCCACTTCTCTGATTCCCATTTTACCAGCAATTCATGTCTCGCCAGAATATTTGTAAGTCTCTCGTCATCGAGAATGCCTGCATCCACGAACATCGCAATCTTCTGATAGTCCTTTGCCCGCCCGGCGAAAAGCCACATAGCGACGAGATGTTCCTTGTCGATCACAAACGCCTCGCGGCTATCGATAGAAAGAACTACAGCATTTTCAATTGCTTCGCTCCAAAGTTTGCTGTGGCTAGCCTCAACGAATTGGACCAACCAGCCGTGGATATTTACAAACTCATGATCGAACGAAAACCCGCGACTACGGGCAAACTCATATATCGAGTCCAACGAGAGAACCAACGAAGAATGCTTTTCTTTGAAGAGAAAGAAAATATCGAGATCTATAGTCGATATTGGTTCGTTGTGAAGGACTGCGGCAAATGCCCCGCCGATCGCATACTTATCGACGATCCCGGCCTGCCTCATTTCGTCTAAAACTGACAGGATCTCACCAATTTTAGTTGATGGCAGCGAATTCTCCATCTGTTTCAGGTCATCAGAGCCAGAACACCTTGCGATAATTAAACTCCGCCTGCTTCGCATTCCCAACGCAAAACTCAACGTGGTGTATCTTCTTTAGTCCTAATGGATTTTTCGTGTCTGTCATAACTGTCACTTTGCAGCCCTTCGCATAAGCTCGATAATTTCTCGCGTATCCTCTTCCCGATCATGCAAGGCCAGCAAGTTGCGAACAAGGAATCTAAAGTACTGGCTCTGCTTTATAATTCTTCTCAACTCCACATCGGATGTTCTCCGAGCGACTTCCAATCGGCGTTCAAGGTCTTCATCTGAGATCGACCAGCCGCTAAAATCCTCGTAGAACTCTTCATCGCTCATAATTTGATGGCCAATTCCAACTCACCACCGAGCCCGGTTTCGACGATCTTTCGCAAAGTCGAATAACTGGCGTCCGTTGGATCGTTTTCAACCTTCGAAATACTTGCTTGACTTATACCAGCCCTGTTTGCGAGTTCCTTTTGCTTCACCCCTCTTGCGCGACGAGATTGTCGTAACAAGCTGGTGAGTTCATCTTCGGCAGTATTTACCATCTTCCGCTCTATCTTTCTTTCGCCCATTTTTATCGCCTCAGCCTTTCAAAGCTAACTCCGGAACATTTGCGTTCTCATAGTTCTCGATCAGAGCCGACAAAACATCCATCATCGAAGCAAGCGGATGCGATTCGTCCTCGCCGACCTGATCGATCAACTCGTCGAGCATTGTTACCAATTGGTCGTAATCTGCTGCTCCAAACATACTTGCACAAGCAACTAGAGCTTGATCGCTAGTTCCAGCTCGCCGCCAAGGCCCGTTACGATCTTGCGCAAGGTGGAGTAACGAACATCCTTTATGTCGTTTTCGACCCGCGAAATGTACGCTTTATTGACGCCGATCTTGTCAGCGAGCTGCTGTTGTGTCAGGCCTTTCTTTTTCCGAGCCTCCTGGATCATCACACCGAGTTTGAACTCTTGATATCCCAGTTCGAAAGCTTCCCTTTTTTTTGTGCCTCGCCCTCCGTATTCTTTCTCAATCAATTCAGAAAGCGGCGTGAGGTTATTCTTTTTCGGCATAGTATTCTTCTTTCAGTCGCACGGCAAACTCTATCTCTCGACGCGGCGTCTTCTGGGTCTTCTTTCCAAAGCCATTAAGTAGAACGATCAGTTTTCCCTCATCAAAGAAACAAAAGATCCTGAAGATGTTTCCACCAAACTGAACCCTGATCTCGTAAAGTCCATCGGTTCCTTCCAATTTCTCCAAATACTTCTCGGAGACACGGGGAACTTCTTCGATCAACTTTATTGTCCAATAGACCTTGTCCCGAACGGCCTGCGTTTGCTTGGATAAAAAGTTAGCAAAGTGATCACGAAAAGCTTCTACTGTCCTATACTTTTCAACCATGATTGTAGCGCGTGTTGTCCAATAAGACAACTTATTTCGAAACGAATAGCACTCCTTTCAGACCTCCCGCCAGATTATGAATGCGTTGTCGAGGCGTTCCATGCCGATCTTTGGGTAGTACTCCATAGCGGCCGGGACGGAGAGCAGCAGGACCATTGATTCCCGGCCGGCGGCCTGTTTGGTCATTTCGACGAGGCGGCGGCCGATGCCTGCCTTCTGATGCGAGCTGGCGACGGCGAGGTCGGCGAGATAGCAGCTCCAGGCACCGTCGGTTATAGACCGCGCAATGCCGATCAGCCGGCCGTTTTCGCGTGCCGTTACGATCAAATTCGAGCCCGCGAGCATCCGCCCGATGCGGTCCACGTCATCCACGGGCCGCGGCAGGCCCGAGTCGCGATAAAGCTCGACGACCTCGGCGGCGGTCGCTTCTCCGTTGATCTTAAATTCCATCATCGGTCAGCTTCCAAAAGTAGAGATGTATCTGCGCGTCACCTCTTTCAGCTCCGCATAGGACGGAATAACGTAGAGCACCGGCTGCATGTCGCTGTATGTATATTCGTGGTTGATCACTTCTTCGAGCACGAACGGCCGCCGCTCGACCTTATCCGAAAAAGCGTGCTCGAGCTCGCCGTAGCTCGAAAGCAGCCCGGCGCCGTATGCCTTGATGTCGCCTTCGTGTTCGACCAGGCCAAATTCGACCGTGAACCAATAGAGCCGGCCGAGTTCCTCGATCTGTTTATCGGTCGCGATGCGGGCACCGTGGCCGATGAACTGCGAGAAATCGGCAAAGTTCGGGTTGGTAAACATCGGGATGTGGCCGATCGCCTCATGGACGATATCGGGCTCGGGCGTGTATTCGGGCCGCGAGTGGTGGCGGATGTACTGCGTTGAAAGCATCGTCCGCCACGAGAGCCAACTAAGAAAAGCACGCGTATCGACGAGTCCCTCGATCGGCGCCAGCCGAAAGTTCGTAAGCTCCTTAAGCCGGCGGTTCATTTCGGTTAGCTGCGGAATGCGTTCGTTCGAGATGCCGAGGTCGCGCTTTGCCCTCAAATAGAACGGCGAGGCGTGCCGCTGGTGCAGCTCCTCGAGCCGTTCGGCGACGTGCCGCCAGATAGCCTGCTCTTCGTCGTTGTAGTCAACGTCCGTGATGACGCCCGTCTCGCGAAACTTCTTCGCGAGGCTCGCGATGTAGTCCCGCCGCTTGCGGTATTCGGGGTCGTTGGCGCCGGGATGGTCGAGGTCGAGTTCTTCGATGTCCTCGAACGGCATATCGCGAAAGGTCGGCAGATCGGCGTCCGTGATGTGAAAATTATCGAGCGGAAAATCGGTTTCGGCGGCAATGGCGGTCTCAGTAAGCATGGTCAGCTCCTCGAAAATTACGATGCCGTGGGAAGGTCTCGGGTTATCCTTGAATAAATAATTGTAATGGAAGCGAAAAGAAATCTGAATAGCGAATATTCGGAAATCGGGGGTCGCAGCTTTATTTTGTGATTTATTTCCGAGGCGAAACCTTATAAACTAAAGCACGGGCCGCGGAATGGCCTTCGGGAGCTTATGATCGACGAAATTGACAGGAAGATACTGACGGAGCTGCAGGAAGATGCTCGGACGAGCTTTGCCGAGCTCGGGCGACGGGTCGGGCTGACGACGCCGGCCGTTATCGAACGCGTCCGCAAGCTGGAAGATGCCGGGATAATCACCGGCTATCGGGCCGAGATCGACACGGCAAAGGTCGGGCTGCCGATCACGGCGTTCGTCCGGATGAGCATAACGGGCGTCGATTACAGCCACATCATCGAGGTTGCCCAATGTACAAGCGAAGTGCTCGAATGCCACCGCGGCACCGGCGGCGACAGCTTCATAATGAAGGTCGCCGTCGCCTCCGTCGAACACCTCCAGGAGATCATCGACAAACTCACCCCCTACGGCATAACAACCACCGCCATCGTCCTCTCCTCCCCCGTAAAACGCCGAACGATAAAGGTCTAAGAGGTTAGATGTCTCGCAGATCTGTGGGCTCCGTTAGGAGCCGAAAATTTATAGATGCGATGCCGATGAACGATTCCAAGCCCCATTAGGGGCGGGATGAACCGTTGAGAAACAATATGAAGCTACTGCGGAGTTGGAGTCTCACCGCGGATCGTATCTATAAATATAACGCTCCTGTCGTAGCTCGGGGCACACTGCCTGCGGGGTGTGTTTTTGTATTCCGGGAATTGGAGTATTATGTCGTGGCGAATTTTTTCTTTTTGGGTTTAGTTTCTATTTGGGTTTAGTTTCTAGATGAAACAACAGCAGCCGGCGATGACGGCGGGTGGGCCTTCAATTCAAAAGGATAAAGGCTAAAGGATAAATTCTAAGGACGAGGAAAAGAACAAGTAGGCTTGGGGCATCGGTTCTTCTTTTTTTCGGTGTAAGTAAGAAGTGATAGGTGTGAAGTTCGTGAATCGTAAATCGTGAATTGTGAAAAGTTAGAAAGGAAGTTGAAAAGAAACGGGCGATGGGCTACCACCCCGTCAGTCGAAGCGACTGCCGCCCCTCCTAAACAAGGAGGGGAGCTTTCGTGAATAATGAATTAAAGAAAGGCAGGATTCGGGATGACCGTTCCTGCCTTCTTTCTATTAACGATTGACGATTTACTATCCGATCTCCACTTCGTCGATCCTGGCTTTCTGGACTTTGCCGCTGTAATCGACGTAGAGTGTTTTCCATTCTCTGAAGATGTCGAGCACCTGTGTGCCGGCTTCGCGGTGGCCGTTGACGGTCGCTTTTTTGCCGCCGAAGGGCGTTACTCCAAACTTATGACCAACCGAAGAGATTTCCTCAAAGTTCTCGGTACGGCAGCGGCCGGTCTCGCGATCGGGTCACAAACGGTCTTAGGGCAAGTTCGCCGACAAAAACGCTGCGTCATTGTCGGCTCGGGCCTGGCGGGTCTTGCGGCCGGGTTTCGGCTCAAGAATGCCGGCTGGGAGGTTACGATACTCGAGGCCCGCAGCCGTGTCGGCGGCCGCGTTTTTTCGCACATGATGCCCGACAGCGGCGGCCTGATCTGCGAACTCGGTGCCGAGTGGGTCGGCGAGAGCCACGAACGTGTTAAGGCACTCTGCCGCGACTTCAACATCCCGCTGCAGAAGCATCAGTTCAGTGATTTTCTGATGCAGAACGGCCGCGTCTCCCGGCCCGGCGAATGGAATTTTTCGGCACAGGCAAATTCTGCGTTCGACAAAATGCTCGAAGGTTTCGAGAAGCTCACCGACGCTCAGCAGCGGATGCTCGACCGCAAGGATTGGTGGACGCATCTCTCGGACGCCGGCTTTACGCAACCCGACCTGATCCTTCGCGAGCTTGCGGACAGCACCGATTTTGGCGAATCGATCCGCCACGTTTCGGCATTCGGGGCACTTGCCGAATATGCCGCAAACGAAGAGCCGGAGGTCAAAGGCAAAACGCAGAATCAGATGGACTACAAAATGACGGGCGGCAACTCACGGCTTGTCAATGAGCTTGCAAAACGGATCGGCGAATCGAATATCCGGACCGGGATGAAGGTCGCCGAGATCAGCCAGCGTCGCGGCATCGTCACCGTAAAGGCCGGCGACGAGACCTTCACCGCCGATGCCTGCATCTGCACCGCTCCCATCGCTGCACTTCGAAAAATAAAGTTCAATCCGCCGCTTCCGGCTGCTCAGCAGCAGGCTGCCGAACGCCTGATCTATGCCCGCATCATCAAGAACTCCGTGCTTTACGAGAACCGCTTCTGGAAAGAAGAAAATTTCTCGATGGTAACGGACATGACCTCGCATTATTATTTCCATTCAACGCAAAACCAGCCCGGCCGCGAGGGAATCCTGACGGCCTACGCCATCGGCGAAAAGGCCGACGTCCTTGCCTCGCAGGACGACACACGCCGGATGAATATAATCACCCGCGACCTACATGACTTTAATGACGACGCCCCGCGGCTTGCCCGGGGCATTGCCTCTTACGCCTGGCAGCGCGATGAATATACCGAGGGTGCATACGCTCTCTACCGGCCGGGCCAGTGGTTCGGCGTCCGCCCGGTCCTCGCCCGCCCGCACCTCAAAGTTCTCTTTGCCGGCGAGCACATCGCCGATTGGCAGGGCTTTATGGAAGGCGCCATCGAAACCGGCGAAGCCGCCGCTGAAAGCTTGTTGAAATAAGGCTGTACGGTTGGGGTTGGGGTTGGGGTTGGGTTTCAGTCTCAGCGTACTCTGCGAAAAACACAGCGGCCTCGGCGTTAGATCTAACTAAACGCAGAGGCCGCTGAGGTTACGCCGAGTGCTCAGAGTTTTCGAATGGCCGTCTTCGAATTCTAATTAAACTGAATCAATTGACATCTCCGGCACGCGGGTCATACGGCGTTGCTTTGAATCGGGCGATGGCATCGAGTGCGTTGTCGTATTCGATGCCGGTCTTTTCAGCACGATCGTAGGCGGCGATGGCCCGTGTCCGGTCGCCCTGCGCGTCGTAGGCATTGCCGAGCTTTATCTCTGCCCAGGCCTCGAGCCATGGCGGATTGAGATTTCCGCGGAGAGCTGCCTGGAAATTCTCCTTCGCCAGTTCGTAATTGCGCTGTTCGAGGAAAAGCAGGCCGAGGTGGTAATAGATCCACGAATTTGAACGGTCGAGCTTCAGTGCGTTCTCAAGCTGGGTTTGAGCCTCGCTGTAGTTGCCTTCCTTGAAAAGCTCGATGCCCCGCCTCGCGATAGAGGTAACGCGCAACTCGGGCGAGATCCAAAGCAGCTTAAAGCCGGGATCGATGATCACCTCGAGCGGTTTGCCGTCCACTTCCATATTGAAGTCGGCGCTAGCGTCGTCTATCTGCAGCCGCTCGGTCTTAAAGCCGTTCTCGCCTTCGAACTTGAGCTGAATCTCGACCGGCAGCCGAAGGTTGTCGTAGTTCTGCTTCACAGTGCCGCGGGCAATGAACTTGCCAGCCCGGTTTCGCAGGATCACATAGTCCGCCGTAAATTCCGGCACACCGGTGCTCTCCACCCAGCGGGCAAAAAAGTAACGCATATTCTGGCCGGCAACCCGTGAGGTCAGCCGCTCGAATTCGTCGATCGAGGCGTTCTTGCCGCGAAATTCTTCGAGGTAGGCTTTGAGAAGCTGATCGAACTTCTGCATGCCCATCGTTTCCCGCAGCAGCCGAAAGACCATCGCCCCTTTGCCGTACATAATGTACTTGTAAGCGGTCGATTGATCGTCGAGGTTTGCCGGTGCGCGGAGCAGCGAGGCCGTCTGTTCGAAGGTCAGCGATTTTTCGACCAACTCGCGGCGGAGCCCGTCGAGCTGTGCTCCCGTCGCGTTCGCTTCGCGAAATGCGAAAGCACTGTACTCGGCAAGGCCCTGCGAAAGCCAGGCGTCGTCGAACGACTTAAGCCCGACGGTCAGCCCCCACCATTGATATGCAGCCTCGCGTTGGAGCCGCTCTTCGGTGACGTTTCGCGGCTCGGTAAACTGCCGGTCGGAGACGAAAGTGATCCCGGGGCCGGAATAGAAGTCCAGGCTCTCGTCGTCGATCTGAACGATCGCGAGGTCGCGGCCCATTTCGGGCTCGCCAAATTGCTTTGTGTAGTATTCGAGTGCCTTTCCGATCGTTTCGGCATATGCCTCAACGTTCTCGGTGCTGCCCGGCCGCGTATAAAATTTCAGTTCGTAGCCGCCTATCTGCAGATTGCGGTTCGTGTACCGCCCGTAAGCGATGTTGCCGACAAGGCCCGGCCGCGATTGGATGAACCGATACTTTCCGGTCGGTGTTGCCGGCACATCGGTATCGCTGTGGCCGACGACCTGAAAGTTTCCAGGAAGCGTTACTGTAATGTCCGCCGTCGCCCGGTCGGCCGCATAATCGTGAAACGGGAACCAGCGAGCCGCGTAGAAAAGATAGCCATTCACCTCGCCAACGTAGGCCAGCCGCTTATTGAGAAGCGGGCCGCCCGAGGGCGTATTCAAAACTCCGCTGTACTTGAAGCGAAGCGTGACGGGCGTGTCCTTCGCGACCTGTTCGCCGAGGTCGATGCGAACGCTCGGGCCAAGTTCCGAAACTCCGACCTGATCCTGCACAAACGTCACCTCCGGCCCGCGAGGCGTCGGGGTCGGACGCGGCTGCCGTCCGCGGGTCGGCGTCGGTGCCGGGCTTGCGGGTGCGGCGGAGTTCACACGAACGATCGAATCGATCTTGAGCGAGCCGTTCAGCTCGAATGCGACCGAGCGAAGGTCCTCGAGCAGCACGAAGGTAACATCGACCGTGGCATCGAGCTTGTTCTCATCGGGCAAAAGCTTGGCGTCGATAACGTAGCCTTTCACGTCGAATGTCGCCGCACGCCGGTTTTGCTGTGCCGTAAGCTCCACAGCGGCCGCAGTGAAGGCAATGGCCGCAAGGAGAGCTAAAAAATGCCGCTTCTTGGAAAAATTTTGCAGAAACATCGGTTTAATTTGCTGGGTCTTAAGATGTTCGGCCCGCGGGAATCGTTTGCCCCCGCGGCCTAATACCGAAAATAGTTTATTCGACAAAATCGACCGAAACGACGCGCTCGGCTATCACTTTGCCCATCGCCGCTACTTCCTGATGCTGCGGGTGATCGGTATAAGCTGCGAGCCCTGCAGCATCGGCAAAGGTCGCGACCAAACCCGTGTCAAACGAGCGTTCGATCCCAAGGATGTCCTTCCCGACCGAAATACTGATGATCTCAGGGATCACATCCTTCAAAGTACGAAGCTTCGTGATGTGTTCCTCGCGGGCGACCTCGCCGGTCTCCGGTTTGTACTTCCAGCAAACGATATGTGTAAGCATTTAAGGATGATATCGTAACCGACCCTCCACAGGAAACAACCGTGTTAACGAACGCTCGGCCCTATATCCAAATTGCTCGAAACTTCACTATTTGCTATTCTTTTTAGTTACTCAACTATCAAAAAATCTTATTGAAAGGACTTATTTATTGATGGCAATCTCTGCAAAAAAGACCAATTCGAAGGCAGATAAAAGGGAAGCGAACGGCGGCGGCGGAGCGGCGGCAGCGGCCGATAAGTATCACGGCCTTTCGCCTGAGACGCTCGTTGCGATGTACCGGACGATGTATATGTCCCGCCGGATCGATGATAAGGAGATCCAGCTAAAGGGGCAGAACAAGATCTTTTTCCAGATCTCCGGGGCAGGCCACGAAGCTCTTCTTGTCGGAGCCGCCCAGGCGATGAAGCCGGCTTATGATTGGTTCTTTCCGTATTACCGCGACCGGGCTTTGATGCTCGGCCTCGGTATGACCGCACAAGAGATGCTTTATTCAGCGGTCGGTGCAGAGCTTGACCCGAATTCACATGGCCGTCAGATGCCTTCGCACTGGGGCCACAAGGACCTCAACGTACCGTCGCAGTCTTCGTGTACGGGGACGCAGGCGCTCCATTCGGTCGGTGCGGCCGAGGCTTCGTATCGCGCTTCGCTGGTGCCGGAGCTTCAGGATAAGGTCAAAGGCTTCAAGGGCGACGAGGTTGTCTATATGTCGGTCGGCGATGGCACGACGAGCGAGGGCGAATGGTGGGAAGCTCTCAATACGGCCTGCAACCTCAAGCTTCCGGTCATCTTTGTTGTTGAGGACAATGGTTACGCGATATCGGTCCCGGTCGAAGTGAACACGGCCGGCGGCGACATCTCTGCCCTTGTCTCGGGCTTCCCGAACCTTTACATGCAAAAATGCGACGGCACGGACCCGATCGAGAGCTATGCGACCTTCAAACGGGCGGTCGAATATTGCCGCGAACGCAAAGGCCCTGCATTTGTTCACGGCAAGGTAATTCGCCCTTACTCGCACTCGCTTTCGGACGACGAAAAGCTCTATCGGCCGGATGAAGAACGCCAGGCCGATGCCGAGATCGACCCGATCACAACCTTTGCCGAGTTTTTGATGACCGAGGGCATCATTACTTCAGAAAAGCTAGAAGCTCTTCGCAAAGAGGTCGATGACGAGGTAAACAAGGCTGCCGACATTGCGATCGAGACGCCGCAGCCGGCACCCGAGTCCGCGCTTCGCAACGTCTTTTCGCCGGATGTAGATCCGACCGACCGTTCGCTTTTCGATACCGAAGAAGGTGCGGAACTCTCCGGCAATCCGGGCACGATGGTCGATCTGATCAACCGCTGCATGCACGAAGAGATGGAACGCGACCCGCGGATCGTCGTTTTCGGCGAGGACGTGGCGGATTGCTCTCGCGAGGAGTATCTGGAACGCGTAAAGGGCAAGGGCGGCGTCTTTAAGGTGACCGCGAATCTTCAGCGGAAGTTCGGCTCGGCACGCGTTTTCAATTCGCCGCTGGCCGAAGCGAACATCGTCGGCCGTGCGGTCGGGATGGCGATCCGTGGGCTTAAGCCGGTCGTTGAGATACAGTTCTTCGACTATATCTTCCCGGCGATGATGCAGATCCGCAACGAGGTCGCTCTGACCCGCTGGCGTTCGGACGGCGACACGACCTGCCCGATGGTGATGCGCGTCCCGGTCGGCGGATACCTGAAAGGCGGCGCCGTTTACCACTCGCAATCGGGAACGACGCTCTTCGCCCACACGCCGGGCTTGATGATCGCCTATCCCTCGACCGCGCTTGACGCGAACGGCCTGCTGCGAACGGCGATCCGCTGCGATGACCCTGTGCTTTTCCTCGAACACAAGCATCTTTATCGGCAGATATATAACAAGTCGGAATACCCGAGCAAGGATTTCCTGATCCCTTTCGGCAAGGCCAAAAAGGTCCGCGAGGGCAATGACGTAACGATCGTCACCTTCGGCGCTTTGGTCGAACGGTCAAACCAAGCCGCCAAGCGGCTCGAACAACAGGGAATAACGGTCGATCTGATCGATCTGCGGACGCTTGTCCCCTACGACTGGGAAGCCATTGCCGAATCGGTCAAGAAGACCTCGCGTGTTCTGGTCGCCCACGAGGACCCGATCTCGTACGGCTACGGCGCCGAGATCGCCGCCCGCATCTCGAACGAACTCTTCGAGTACCTCGACGCTCCGGTCCGCCGCGTCGGCGCGACCGACACCTTCGTAGCCTATGCCCCGCAGGTCGAAGATTTCATCCTGCCCCAGAGCGAGGATGTCGAGGCGGCGATCCAAGAACTAATGAAGTATTAGAATTCGCTTGTCAACTATAGTTGACATTTTACAGCGTCAACTGTAGTATACAATTGGTCGAAATTATTAAAAGTGATACTTTCGACCGTTGGTTGAGCAATCTTCGCGATTCTCGGGCAAAGGCTCGTATTGAAATGCGGATCCGAAGGCTAGGCCTCGGTAATCCGGGTGACGTAAAGCCGATAGGAGAAGGGCTAAGCGAGATGCGGATCGACTACGGACCCGGATATCGCGTTTACTTCATGGAGCGAGGCAATTTCCTGGTGATCTTGCTTTGCGGCGGAGATAAGAGCACCCAGCAGAAGGACATAGCAAAAGCTCACGAGATCGCGGCGGCGTGGGAGGATTGATAATGGCTGAAAAATTTAGTCGGTACGATACGGCGGATTACCTCGAAACGGAAGAGGACATCCGCCTTTATCTTGAAGCATGTCAAGAGGATGGCGACCCGGCTCTCATCGCAGCCGCACTCGGCGACATCGCCCGCGCCCGAAACATGACCGAGTTGGCACGCTCGGCCGGAATGACAAGAGCCGGACTATATAAAGCACTTTCACCTGATGGCAATCCGAGTTTTGCCACCGTTTCAAAGGTCGCTAAGGCGCTGGGACTCAAGGTCAAGATCGAACTGGCCTCTTGAATGTGTATTGATTCCGTGTCAGCTTCGCCGACACCTTCGTCGCGTACGCTCCGCAGGTCGAAGATTTCATCCTGCCCCAGAGCGAAGATGTAGAGAAAGCGGTGCAGGAGTTGATCAAGTATTAGTAAGCGATGATCGGGGGAGCAGGCGGCAATTGGCGACGAATTGACGAGAAATTTGACGCCTCGATCGTCAAACAAACGAGCGGGCTCTCGTGCGTTTCGGCTGTCGGTGAGATGCTTCTTTTCAATCGCGGTCTTGTCGTTCCGCAAGCCAAAATACGTGATATCATAGGCGAACCGGCCGAGTTTGGCAGCTTGGCCAGGGCTCTTAACGAGTTTGACAAGGCGACGGACGATGGGCGGTCATGGCGAGGATTAACGACCGACGATCAGAGCTTGGATACGCTCTTTCGCCAAAAGAATTGGGCCGTAATTCTCTGCGAACCGTTGACGATGGGGCACGCGGTCATTGTCGGTGGTAGAACCTCAACTGGTTTGGTGAAGATCAAAGATCCGCTCGATCAAACATCATATAAAATGGCACGTGCGGATTTCCTAGCCCATAGGGGAGGTCAAGTGATATTGCGATGGTTTCCTTAACGATCAAATTAAGCATCCTGAAAGCGTCAGCGGACGGTGTCAGCCTCGCCGTTCGGCTGAATGGCGACAGGAAGGTCTATGACGCAAAAATTGTGGATCAAAAGGGCCTTTTTGGAGTTGAGTTCCCATCAGAATTGAACCTACTTCTACAACAGTTCCCCGCTGAAACCAAGCAACTGGTCGGCGAAATACGAGACCGCATTTTCCGTGCGCGAAAACTCCGGGCCGCTTAGACTGATCTATAGAACTACCTGATCGCTGAATGCAGACGCTCAGGCGAACGATCGGCACAAAGGTATTGATTTTTTTGGCTATCAGGTATAGAATTCCAAAACCTGTTTTGCGGGCCTATCGGGCCTGCTCCACCTTTTTAGCCGAGCTAGGAGAGATCAAATGAAGAAAATTGCAAGGATCGTCGCTCTAGTGATGTTCGTTTCGGTTGGCGTAGTCGGCGTCGTTCACGCCAGTATTTTTGATGAGAAGCGGCACTCAACATGCTACACGCCGGACGGAAAATTTGAGCCTCAAAGAAAGGACTGCGATGTTAACTCGTGCGGATGCCTTTTCCATCAGATAGAAGAGTTCTTCAAGGGCATCTTTAAATAGGTCCTGCCTTCAATAACCGAAAATGTCCGCGGACGCTCGGAAAGCGGCCGGCGGGCATTTTTCGTTCGCAGCAAAAGGAGAGGCGGAAGGCCCATTTCCCGGATGTGCCTTCCGCCCTTTGACGTAGCTATAAGGTAGAGTCCGATTTGCATCGAACAAACCTAATTTAACCGATAAAGACCGTTCCGCGTAGAGAATTCAATGAACTGCGTTTCTGCATTCGGAAGCGGTCGATTTTTGCCACTGAACGGATCATTCAAATCCCAGAAAGATTGTAAACGCCCTTTTCGATTCGTTCAGCGAACCCTTCATCGACCAATTCATGGTTTGCTTTGCCGGCTTCCTTGCGGTTAAGACCGAATTTGCCCGAGAGTTCGCCAAGCAGTGTCATCCCGCACATTTGCAGATAGGTTCGGGCCAGTTCGCGAACGGCATCTTCGCGCTTCATTTTGATCTTGATCTCCGAAGGGAATCGGGCCTCGGCCAGGGTCCAGATGTATGTGAACTTCGGCACGTAAAGAGCTTCCTGCGGTACGACCTTCATTCGAAGCTGCAGTTCGTCGAGCGCTTTGGTGAGGTCCTTTTTGTCCTTAAATCCACACGCGTCGCGAAGGTCGCCCGTCGCCATTTCCCATTCCTTCCGCAGCACTTTCAGGACGGCCTGTGCATCTTTTGAGAGCACTCCGCTCTCACCCGTCCTCGAACAACCCAAGATCGCGTTGAAAACGGGGATCATCCGGCGTGCAACGAACCAAGACTTTCCTTTGATGAGCTTACCGTAGTAGACCTTTCCGCGAGCCATTAGCTCGTCCTTCAGTACCCATGCCCTGCTCGCTTCGGCATCTTTCTGCACATTCCGCGGCATGTGGGCATCCCGCCGGCCGCAGACGGCGATATAAATAGAGGGCATCGCTTTCCGAACATCGGTCAGTCCAAGGCAAAACCCGAGTTCCTCTATCATCGATTCGGCTTCCTCCGCCGTATCGATCTTCAAACCATCCTCGCGCCGCCACTTGCGGTCGCGGTACTCTTCGATCTCTTCCGGCAGATGCTTCACACGCCGATTAAAGCATAACTTTGGGCGCAAAAAAACGGGCGGCAACGCATGTCACCGCCCGCTTATCGATTCAGCCGGTGCTTAGTTGTTCTGCGGATCACTATTGCCGCGGACCGGTGACGATGAGACGACCGTAATGGTCGAACCCGGCATAAGCCTTACGTCGTCGCGGCCGGTTGCGATAACGGAGCCTGCTCCTGCACCGCCGCCAATGATCGCCCCTAGAACAGCACCCTTACCGCCGCCTGCGATCGCACCGATCACTGCGCCAATACCGGCACCGATGCCGCCGCGTTTTGCCGTTTCTTTCGTTTGGCTGTCGCCCTGGGCCGTGCCCTCGGTATCGACCTTGACCTCTTTGCCGCGTTCGTCGCGGATACCCGAAAGCGAACCGGCAAAGTCATAGGCACGCCCGTCGCGGAGCGTTATCCGCTCAAAATTGAAGGTCACGTTCGAGCGGCCCGAGACCTGTCCCGAACGCCCAACGCCGGTAATGTAGCCCTCGATCACCGCACCGCGAAACTCCATCGGACCCTGCACCGTCATCTTGAACCGATCGTTGTTCTGCGAGGCCTTGGTGTTGATCTCATTCTCAAGCGTGCCGGTGATGACCGTTCCGTTCGGGACGATGAACTGGCCGATCCGCGGCTTGCTCAGCGTCGGGTTCGGACTATTTGCACCAACGCGGTCATTCGGGTCATTCGTCGAATATCCCGTGTCATTGTCGCTGTAGCTCGCGTCCGAATCGGTCGGAATGTCTCGCTGCACCGCGGGGTCGATGCCGAGCCCCGCCGTCTGTTCGGACTTTGTGTAATAGCTGTCGGCAAAGATCGTCTCCGAAAGGTATTCGGTCGTGATCCGGCGGGTTACCTTAAGCCCGCGGCCGTTATCGATAGAGGTAATTATGATCGTGTAATCCGTTTCGCCGCCGAGGCTTGAGATGGTGATCTCGTCACCGCGAATCGAGGCTCGCAGGCGAACCGTCCGGCCTCCGCTGTTTTCCGTTCTCTCGCGGCCATCGGCCACAAACGTGACCGGATCGGCATTCGTTGTTGCGAGTGTAACCTCGCTGCCGCGGACGAGCAGAGCGATCGAGTCAGGAGCGTCGAGCTTTGATTCAAGGTCCGTCCGGTTGCTCCCGCTAATGTTGATGTCGGCAACGATGTCGGCGGCCTTTTCGCTGCGGCTGGTGTCGAGCCTATAGGTGCCCGTCAGCCCCGGCGAAACGGGCCCGCCAACCGGCTGATAGCCATAATCGTCGTCATCAACACCGCCGGAGACATTCGAAACGCGACCGTTCCAGTCAGGCCGAACACCGTAATTTGCCGCAAGCCGGTCGATCAGGTCGCGGACGTCCGTCCAGGTGCTTTCGATCCTTCGGTTCTGCGGATTCGCCGTGAAAAAGCCGGCCATGTCGCGGCCCGCGGCGACGATCTGCTCGATATCGCTACGGTTCTCCCGGCGGAGCCCGACGTTCTCATCGAACGTTTTCACTGCGTTCTTCAGAGCGTCGATGCCCGAACGGGCATCTTCGCGAACCGTCCGCGAGGCCGAATTGCTCCTGAGCTGAAAGTTGAGCGTCATATCGAGGTCATCGATCTTCGACCGCAGGCTGCGGACCGTATCGCGCACCTCGCGTTCGTTGATGCTCTGAGCCGCGACGCTCGAGGCAAACCCAAAAACCAATGCGGCCAAGAGTGCCGCGACGCCCGTTCCCTGATAAAACCGTTTCATACTCTCACCGTGTATGCCGTGTGCCGCAAAAGACACACGCATCCCTCACCGCCTTTGAAGCATTTCTTATACCAGAAGTTGTTCAAATTATCCTGCCCCGCATATCAATGCCCGGCTGTGCTAAGATTTTTATGCAGATCAACCAATCAAGGGGAGCAGAAACATTATGTCATCATTGCCCGTCGAGGCCGTCATTCAATTTGCCGGAGACGATATGTTCATCGGCACGAGCCCGAGCGGACACTCGTTTGCCATTGATACTAAAGGAGATAGGAAATCGGCACCAACCCCGATGGAGTTGCTGCTCGTTTCGGTCGCCGCCTGCACGGCCGCGGACGTAATCTCGATCCTCCAGAAAAAGCGGCAGGACGTGTCCGAATATCGGGTAAAGGTCACCGGGACGCGAGCCGAGGACCACCCGCGAAAGTACGAGACGTTCCACGTCCACCATATCGTGCATGGACGCGGCGTTTCGGAGGCTGCTGTCGCCCGGGCGATCGAGCTCTCGGACACGAAATATTGCTCGGTTTCCGCCACCGTTCGCCCGACGGCGGAGATAACCACCAGCTTTGAGATCATCGAGGCCGGTACGGAAGAAGGAGGATAGATCGTGAAACACTTAGGCAAAACGCTCCTCTTGATCGCTTTCGTTGCCATTGCGGCCGCGGCTCAGGTTCCGCTCGATATCGAGGTCAAGATACTTCGTGCCGAGGACGAACTTCGTTTTGACGCCGAGCTAACGGAGCTTTTGAGGCATAAAGATCCGGCCATTCGGCGTCGTGCGACGCTTGCCGCCGGGCGGATCGGCGATGCGGTGGCCGTCGGCCCGCTCGCCGAGCTTTTAGCAAAAGACACAGTGATCGAGGTCCGCGTAATGGCCGCGTTTGCTCTCGGTGAGATCGAATCGATCGAGGCGGCGGATGCGATCATAAAGGTATTGGGCGACTTTCAAGGCCGGCCCGAGATACGGGCGCGTGCCGCCGAAGCAGCCGGCAAGATCGCCGCCGCAAATGCGGCCGATGAACGCTCGAAGAAGCTCGGTGCCGCGGTCGTGAGCACGCTTGCCCATGAGAACCGGAAGCGTTCGGGCCCGCACATAGATCTGATCCTTGCCGGCGTGACCGCAGTTTTGCGAGCACGCCCCGAGGGCGGAGCGGAAGCCGTTGTGCCATTTGTCGGCTATTCAGATGCGAGGCTCGCTGCCGATTCGCTCAACGCGCTTGCCCGGCTTCGCAGCAAGATCGCGAGCGAAAAGGCCCGCGAACTTCTCTCAAAGGCCGCCGATCCGATCGTTCGGGCAAATGCCGCCCGGTTGCTCGGCGCCGCCGATGACAAGACGGCGGTTGACCTTTTGATCAAAGTTGCCACATCAGATGCCGACAGCCGCGTCCGCGTTTCGGCTGTCCGTTCGCTCGCCCAATTGAAAGATGCAAAGGCAGCCGAGGCACTGACCGCACACGGCACGAAGCTTCTCGCAGACTATAAACGTTCGATGGCCGACGGCATCATTCCGGCTGAGCATAGTGAGTTCGTTGAGGTCGCCGTAGCGCTCGGGCAGATCGTTCCGGGAAGCTTCAATGAGGCGGTGCTAAAGCTCTTCAAGGAGTTTGCAACGCTCGACAAAGGTGCGACCTCGGAGGTTTACGTCGCCCGCGTTCGCGTTGCGCCCGCCCGCGGCGAAGGCAATGCGCCCGAGCTGACAAGCTGGAAGCAGTACCGGACGCTGGCGATGATCGTCGGTGAATTTGCCGTCATCGAACCGAAGACCGAAGAAGGCAAGAAGCTGAAGAGCGAGGCCGCAGCGATCCTCGAACCGCTTGCCCGGGCAATGGCAACTGCCGACCCGAAGGAAGATGCTGGCGCGATAATGGCCGCTCCGGCAACGCTTTCGGCATTTGCCCGGTTCGGCACCGAAAGTCTTGATGAGATCTTGCGGCTCGCCCTTCGCAATCACGATGTGCAGATCCGGGCGACGGCGGCATCGCTGCTTGGCGATCGGCCCGCCGCGGAGGCAAATCTCGATGCCCTCAAGAACGCCGCCGAATACGCGATAATGAACGACCCGAACGAGAACGACGCCGCACTTGCCGCGATGAACGCTCTCTTCAAGCTGAATAAGAATGAGGCTCTTTCGGTGCTCGATGTTGCGGCGGTTTCTCCGGATAACCTGATCCGCCGGCGGGTTGATCAGATGCTCAATGACGAAGCCTTCAAGGGCCGCGAGCTTTCGCCGATCCTGAAGAACATCGACCGCACGGACCTCGTCCGCGTCCGTCGATACTCCGGCAAGGGCACGCGGCTCGGTCAGGTGCTCAATAACGAGGCCGACTATCGGCGTGCGGCGGCTAGGCGAAACGGTTCGGTGAAAGCGGTTCTTACGACGAAAAAAGGCACGTTCACCATCGACCTTTTGCCAGACGATGCTCCGCTGACGGTCGATAACTTTGTTCGGCTCGCGAACTCAAAATACTTCGATGGGCTCGAGGTTCATCGCGTCGTCCCGAATTTTGTGATGCAGGATGGCGACCCTCGCGGCGACGGCACGGGCGGCCCGGGCTGGACCATCCGCTGCGAGGTGAACATGGTTCCCTACGGCCGCGGCACGGTCGGAATGGCTCTCGCCGGAAAGGACACCGGCGGCTCGCAGTGGTTCGTTACTCACGCACCGCAGCCGCACCTTGATGGCGGCTACACGGTCTTCGGGCAAGTCGGCGAACGCGATATGGCGGTGGTCGACCGGATCGTCCAGGGCGATAAGATCTCGACCGTCCGCATTATTGAAAAATAGCTCGGCAAGGCACGAAAAAAGGAAGTCCGGCATCGCTCGGGCTTCCCTTTCTATTTACGATTCACGATTTACTATTTACTGCCCGCTACTTCACCCAATCAGCAATAAATACATTCGTATCTCCCTCTTTCGCTGCGTTGCGGTTCGAGGCAAAAACGAGCTTTTTGCCGTCCGGCGAGAACATCGGGAAGCCGTCAAAGGTCTCATTAAAGGTCACCTGCTCCAGCCCCGTACCGTCAACATTGATCAGGGCCAGGTCAAAGTTCCGCTTCCGCGGGTCCTTGGCAAAATAGTTGGTCGAGAAGATGATCGACCTTCCATCCGGCGTAAAGAACGGAGCAAATGACGCCGCACCTAGCTTCGTTACCTGCCGCTTGTTGGTGCCATCGGCATTCATTACCCAGATCTCAAAGTTGTTGGGCTCGATCAGGTCGTTCTTGAGCCTGTCCTTGTAGCGGGCGATCTCGGCCTCGGTCTTCGGGTGGTAGGCTCGATATACGATCTGCTTTCCATCCGGCGAGAAGAACGGACCGCCGTCGTAACCGAGCTCGGTCGTCAACCGCTTCACGTTCTTGCCGTTGATGTCCATAGTGTAAATATCAAGGTCGCCGTCGCGGGTCGAGGTGAAGACGATCTTCTTGCCGTCCGGCGAGATGGTCGCCTCGGCATCGTAGCTGCTCGAGTTCGTAAGTTGTTTCAGGCCGGTGCCGTCGGCATTGGCCGTAAAGATGTCGTAGGTCGGGTAGATCGCCCAAACATATCCTTGCGAGAAATCCGGAGACGGCGGACATTCGGCTCCGCCAAGATGCGTTGATGAATAAATTATCTTTTTACCGCTCTTATGAAAAAAAGAACAGGTCGTCCGCCCCTTGCCGGTCGAGACCATTCGGAGGTCCGTGCCGTCAATGTTCATCGTATAGATCTGGTCGCATTGGCGGCCGTCGCGTTTTGACTGAAAGATCAGTTTCTTGCTGTCGTAAGAGAAATACGCCTCGGCGTTCTCACCCGCAAAAGTAAGTTGTTTAATGTTCCTCAGCCGTTTCTCTCCAGGCATCGAGAGGTCAGTTCCCTGAGCGGAGGCGAAGGACGTAAATGAAACCAGGACTAGAAAGATAAAAGCAATTTTCGGCATAATGTGTTTGATCGATCCCGAACAGGACTGAATCTTTAAGGGAAAGTATAGCGAATTATGTTGTGCCGAAAAAATCGGCCGCCTATTATTTGCAATGTTTTAGCCCGAGGCGAAACCAGGACCCGTAATGCCGTTTGATTCAAAAGAAGAAGTGCTCCGGTGGTATGAAAGCCGGCCGCGAACACTGACCGACGATTTCATCGATTCTATTCCATGGGGTGAGGTGCGGAGATATCCTTTCGACCGGCGCCTGATCCCGGTGCTTGAATACATGCGCGATGTGGAAATACTCACCGACATGTATCATAAGGAGCTTCGTGGAACACCGACCGGTCGTGACCCGGTGATCAGCAAGTTCATGGAACGCTGGGGTGTCGAAGAGGTCACGCACGGCGAGGTGATCAATATGTTCCTCAACGAGCTCGGCATCAGAACCGACACTGCCTGGAAATCGGAAGTTAGAAAGAAGGTCCCGCTTTTCTATCACATCAACACCGCTCTCATCACCGCGCTTACCAACTTGGCAGGCCGCCGGTTCACTGCTACGCACATGACATTCGGCGCCGTGCATGAGATGACGACCGCTCAAAGCTATAGGCGAATGATCGAGATCAGCGGGCATCCGATTCTCAAGCGGATCTTGAAAGCAATAATCATAGAGGAATCGGCACACACGAACTTCTACTGGAGCGTTGCTCGTTTAGAACTGCGGAAGAACCGAACCGCACAACGACTTGCCCGTTTCGTGCTCGAGAACTTCTATTACCCCGTTGGCCAGAGCTCGCTCGGAAGAGCCCGCTGCCGGTACTCGGTCGTCGGGCTTTTCGGCAATGATCCAGCGGCGATAGAAAACTTGAACAGGACGGTCACCGAAAGGGTCGACAGCCTTCCGGGTTTTCGCGAGATGAATTCAGTTACAAGAACGATCGCTGACCTCTGCCGTAAACACGCAGAGGTCTTCCCGGCACAACTCTAGTTTCGCGATCACGGGCTAGCGGATGCGGTAGTGCTCGATGCCGTCTTTGAGCTCGTGTGCGAGTTTACCTTCGGCGTGGGCCATGTCGAGGTGTGCCACGGCTTCGGAAATAGCGAGAAAGCGGTGTACGTCGTGGCCGATGGAGTTTGGGAAAAGCTTTTGCGCGACCTCAAAGGCATTCGCGCCGCCTCGGCCTACAAGGGAAATCGTTCGAGCCTGGCGTTCATTGATCGCACGGACGTAGCGATTAAAGATCTCTTCGTAATCGGTAACGGGCTCGCCGTGGCCGCCGTAGGTCAGCGTCGGCTTTAGCTCGCGGAGCCGGGCGAGGCTGACGAGATATTCCTGCAGCGAGCGAAAGCGGCGTTCAGGTTCGAGCGGATCGGGCGAGAGCACGGGATTGGGCGTTATGCGTTTCAGCACGCAATCGCCGCAGACGAGCGTCCGGTCCGCCTCGCGGAAAAAAGAGCACGAACCCGGCGTATGGCCCGGCGTATGGAGCACGCGGAGCGAGCCCGTTTCGAACTCAAGCTCCATCTCGTCCTCGAGCGGGCGGAAGCCGCCGTCCTCAAGCGAATCGGTCAGCAGGCTGATCTCCTCATACATCGCCTGCATCTCGTCAAATACGCTCTCCGGCACGCCCGACCGCATCAGCAGCCGCCGGTGCTCCTCTCGGGCAAGCCGGCCGAAAAGATGGCCGGTCTCCCAATCGTGGACGAGTATCTCGGCGTCCTTCGCTTCATCGCGGATCGAACGGGCAAGGCCGCAGTGGTCTTCGTGGGCATGCGTCAGGACGATCCGCCGGACGTCAGAGAAAAGCACGCCCTCGGCCGCGAGTTTGCGGCGGAGAACCTCGGCCGCCTCTCGGGTCTTTGGGCCGACGTCGATGAGCGTTACGGGGTCCTCGCGGATGAGATAGACATTGACGTCGCCGACGTAGAAAGGCGTTGGGACCGATAGCGACGTGATCTTCATAAGGCGGTGCGTTGCCGAAGGGTTATAATAAACGGGCAGCGGCGATATGAACAAACGCGAAGGGAAAGTGCTGATCGCGGGCGGCGGCCCTTCGGGTGCGAGCCTGGCCATTCGGCTGGCCTCGGCGGGACGCGACGTGGTGCTTATCGAGCGCGACCGCTTTCCGCGGCACAAGCTCTGCGGCGAATTCATCTCGCCGGAGTGCTTCGGCCACTTTGCCGAGCTCGGCGTGCTCGAGTCGATGCTCTCGGCCGGCGGCGAGCGGATAACCGAGACGCTTTTCTTTCCGCTCAGCGGGCTTACTGTACGAATCCCGGGCCGCGCCTTTGGCGAACCGGCACTCGGGCTGAGCCGCTCGGCGATGGACGCGATCTTATTAGATAGAGCGAAGGCCGTCGGCGTCGAGGTCATCGAAGGAGCGGCGCTCGCTTCGGCTGCTGTAGAGCAGGGTAAGCTGCGTGCGGTCGATGTCCGTACGGCGGATGGGACTCGGAACATAGCGGCGGATGTTTTCATTGATGCTACAGGTCGAGGCAAGGCGTTGGTCAAGGCGTTTCAGCGAGCGGCGGGAACGGGCAATGAAAGGCCGGCACGGCGCTCGAACGGCTTTGTCGCCTTCAAGGCCCATCTCCGCGGGGCGAATCTCGCGGCAGGCCGCTGCGAGATACATTTCTTCCCGGACGGTTATGGCGGCATCAATCGCGTCGAGGGCGGTGCGGTCAACCATTGCTTTTTAGTGAGGAGCGAAGCGGTCAGGGACGTCGGCGGCGGTGTCGATAACGTGCTCGAACGGCTTGTTTTTAAGAACGAGAGTGCCCGCAAAGCTCTTGAAGGGTCACACCCCGAGATGGACTGGATGGCCGTTTCGTTCGAAGGCTTTGGGCGAGCGGAGTTGAGCTACGGCAATCGGCTGTTCACCGTCGGCGATGCGGCTTCGTTCATCGATCCTTTCACCGGCAGCGGTATGCTCATTGCGCTCGAAAGCACGGCCGTGCTCGCCGAAGCTTTAGCCTCGGCCGATGATCATTCTAACGTTTATGCCTCACTCTATTCGCGTAGGTTTCGCCGCCGGCTGTTCGTTTGCTCACTGCTCCGAAACGCCGCCTTTCGAACGCGGACTGCCACTTTTGTCTCTGCGGCACTCGGCGGGCTTCCTTTCGCGGCCGAAGCCCTCGCCCGGCTAACCCGTCCGCAGGCCTCGCCCGCCCGCTAAACTAGGCAAAAAAGAACGATTTTGCTTGCCTTAATCACCAATTTACGGTAAAAACAACAAAGCAATTCTTAACTTTTCTGCAACCTGCCGGTCTCAGCGAATGTTTTAAGAACCTGCTTTCGCATTCGGGCACCATCTTCCCGCTCGACAGTTGCCCGAAAACCTATTGGCCGGCACACGCGTAGAAGAGTTCGCAGACATAAATTTTGAAGTTCAAGACAAGGAGAAGATCTCGATGAAAGCAGCTTTTTCAAGGTGTCCGGGGTTATTTACCAAAGCCCTGTTGACGGCAATAGTTGCGCTTTTCAGCGTCGGCCTCGCAATGGGCCAGGCGCAGGCGAATGCAGCCGACCTCGCGGGCGTCGTAGTTGACCCGAACGGTGCGGTCATTCCTGGCGCAACGGTAACGGCCCGTAACCTCAGCACGGGCATTACGCGTTCGACCACGTCCGGAAGCGACGGCTCGTACCGCTTCATTGCCTTGCCGCCGGGAGATTATGAGATCTCATCCGAGGCATCGACGTTCAAGCGCGTGACCATCTCGCCGGTCCGGCTGACCGTCGGGCAAAGCGCCGAATTGAGAGTAAGCATGGAGGTCGGTGCAGCCGACGTAACTGTCACAGTCACCGGCGAATCGGTCGAGCTGATCGAAACGACGAAATCGACCGTTTCGACCACCATCGACCAAACCCGCATCGAGAACCTTCCGATCAATGAAAGAAGCGCGACCGGCTTTGCTCTGACCATCTCGACCGTCGGCCGCGACAATGGCCGCCCGGTCGGCCCGGCCCCGACCTCGGGACTCAATATCGGCGGTCAACGCGGCCGCTCGACGCTCGTCCAGGTTGACGGAGCCGACTTCACGGACAACTCGATCAACGCCGCCCGCTCGACCGTTTCGCAGGAAGCGGTTCAGGAATATCAGGTAACGACCAACTCGTACCTGCCGGAGTTCGGCCGTGCGACGGGCGGTATCGTCAACGTCGTAACCAAGGGCGGAACGAACGACTTCCGCGGGAACGTTTTCGGCTATCTGCGTCACAAGACGATTCAGGCACGCAACGCCTTCGCTCCCGTCATCGACAACGACCCAAGCAAGAAGCCGCCCTACACGCGTGCTCAATACGGCTTCACCTTCGGCGGCCCGCTGCTCAAGGAGCGGACGTTCTTCTTCGGTTCTTTCGAACAGCGTCGCAGGCAGGAATCGGGCTTCTTCACCGGCGATATCATCGGCCGCGACGGCTCGGGCCCGGCAACCGCAAGCATCACCATCGGTGCACCGTTCCTGCCGGTCTCGCAGACCTTTACGAACCTGACGCCTGCTCAGGTCGCCTATATTCAGAACATCCTGACGGTCAGCCCGAGCGCCGGTGTTGCCTACGCACACTTTGCCTCTATAGGCGGCCAAACGGCGCTGAACGGCGGCAGTTCGCTGATCAACTTCTTGCCGGGCATCGGCGTTCCGCAGGGACAGCAGGTCGGCGGCCGCTTCCTTCTTTCGGGAACACCGGTTCCGCTGACGCGTAACGCAGAGGGCGAATTCGTCGCCTTCCGCCCGCTGAATCAGCTTCGCCGGATCTTCCCGATCTCGGAGGCAACGACATTCTCGTCCGTAAGGCTCGACCACCTGATAGAGGAAGGCCATCAGCTTTCGATCCGGTTTGGCTACAACCCCGGCACGATCACCGGCATTCAGGACGAATCGCAGAACCAGACGCTCGGCCAGAACGATTATTCGCGAACGGGTATTCAGGAAGTAAAGGACACGTCGTTCTCGGCATCGCTCTCGAGCGTACTTCCGGGCAATCTGGTCAACGAGGCCTATTTCAACTTCGGCCGCCGCAAGGCAAAATTTGATTCACAGGTACCGAGCGTCGCTCACCAGATAGCCGGTACGGGCTTCATCGGCTCGAATCCGTTCTCTCCGGTGGACCGCACGGAAACCCGTTTCCAGCTTCGCAACAACCTGACCTGGGCGACCGGCAGCCACATCTTCAAGTTCGGTGCGGATTTCAACTGGATCGACGGCCAGGCGAGGTTCGACCTCAACTTCCCGGCCCTTTTCAATTTCAGCCAGCAGGCGGGCGGCTCGCTCGTCACCGGCTGCGACGGCCCGACCGTTCCGGCCGCACTTCGCTGCCCGGCGTTCACGGCCGTCCAGGCCTATGGCCTCGGGTTCCCGAGCGTTTTCATTCAAGGCTTCGGCGACCCGAACAGCGAACTCGGTAACAAGCCGATCGCCTTCTTTGCTCAGGATACCTGGAAGATCTTTCGCAATTTCACGCTCAACTACGGCATCCGCTACGACATCGAGCTGACCGATGAGTATGAGCCGGTGCCATTCACCGATCCGCTTACCGGCATTACGCTGACGGCGGCTGACGTGCAGACGGCACAGGATGCGCTCAATGTAACGCAGGGCTTCCCGCGTGATACGAATAACTGGGCTCCGCGGCTCGGCTTTGCCTGGGACGTTTTCAGCAACGGAAAGACCGTTCTCCGCGGTGCGGGCGGTATGTTCTACGACCACCCGCTGCTCGCCGTTGCATTTAACTCGAATATCGCCGATGGCTCGCAGCAGCAGCAGGCGACCCTGCTTCCGATCGGCGGCCCTTCGCCGACCGGGCTCTTTAACGCATGGCAGGTGTTCCACGGAACGGTTTGCGGCGTTCAGGGTTCGGTCCCGGCGATCTGCGGTGCGGCGGTAACTCCGAACGTTGCCTCCTCGGCCCGCTATCAGTTCGGCTTCCAGCGGTTCGATTCGAGCACCTTCACGGGCTTCGGGCCGGTGCTTCCCTTTACGCTCCACGTCGGCAAGGACTTCGAATATCCTTACGCCTTCCAGGGCAATCTCGGCATTGAGCAGATGATCGGCAAGGACATGGTTCTTTCGGTCAATTACATCACCGTCAATGCCCGCCACCTTGCTCACCCGCAGGATGTGAACCCGGTCGATACCAATGCGATGCGTGAGAACTTCCGCCGCTTTGCTATCAACAATCCGGCATTCCCGACCTGTACGACCGCAACGCCGAACGCACCGGGCTGCTTCCCGCCAAACCTTTCGACGGCAGCATTCTTCCCGATGCCGACAACGAGCAATCCGCTATTCACTGTTATTGTCCCGGGCCTTGTCGCCGTCAACAACACGACCGGCCAGCGGTTCGTAAGCCCGGTTGCGGCAAACTACTTCCGTCGGCTCGGCCCGAACTACTTCTTCGTCTCGTCGGTCACGGGCGGCGCGATAAACAAAGCGACGTTCGACTCGCTTCTCGCCGGGACGGTCCGCACTCCGGGCCCGATCAATGCCTATGCGGACGTCAACGCTCAGCTTTCGGACGCCAATTCGTTCTACAACGCGATGAACGTCGAGCTTAAAAAGCGCTTCTCGAACAACGTTCAGTTCTATGCGACTTACACGTGGTCGAAGGCCATCGACTTCTCGTCCGACCTTCAGACGCTCCTCAAGCCGCAGGACAACCTGAACTTCCGTGCAGAGAAATCGGATTCGCTCTTTGACCAGCGTCACCGGTTCGTCTTTAGCGGACTCTTCGGCGTGCCGGATAACTGGAAGAGCGGCAACGGGTTCCAGAAGTTCCTCCACGGCTTCCAGTTTGCCCCGATCGTCGAGTTTGGTTCGGGCCGTCCGTTCAACATCCTCGCCGTCGGCGATGCGAACGGCGACTTCCAGAGCACCAACGAGAGGCCGACCGTCCGCCCGGACGGCTCGCTCTGCCAGACGGGTGTTGACCCCAACTGCCAGACCGGCATCTTCCCGGCCAACGGCAATCTCGGCCGCAATATGGGCCTGACCGACAATTTCTTCTCGGTCGATGCCCGCGTAACGCGCCGGATCGGCTTTGGCGAACGGTTCAGCCTTGACGTGATCGGCGAGGTATTCAATATGTTCAACCGATTCAACGAGGCAGCAGCCAATCCGTTCTATCAGGTCGTCAACGCAACGGGCATCCGCCGCGGAAGCAAGTACGGCAGTGCTTCGACCTCGGCATTCGACCCGCGGCAGTTCCAGATCGGCCTGCGGTTAAACTTCTAAATCGCGAAAGGGTTTAGAACATCGAGAGAGGCTGTCGCAAATTGCGGCGGCCTCTTTTCTTTTCGGTGCGGTGTTCTATCTTATAATCATCGGATGCGGGCAGGGCGTGAAAGGCTGAAAAGGTTGGCACACGAGGCGGGATTCGACCTCGCGGGCGTTGCCCGTGCCGATGCGCTTGAAAATCCACACGAGCGGCTGTTCGAATGGCTCGGCCGCGGCTACCACGGCGAGATGCTCTGGATGGCCCGCGAGCCCGAGAAACGCGCCGACCCGCGTCTGCTTTTTCCCGGAGCAAAAACTGTACTTTCCGTTGCGCTCAACTATTACACGCCGTATGAGCACTCCGCGTCACCCGATGCCGGCAAGATCTCACGCTATGCTTGGGGCGATGACTACCACGAGGTTTTGAAGGAAAGGCTGATCACGCTGCTCGACCGGATCAAGGCCGAGTTTCCTGGAGCAGACGGAAAGGCGTGCGTCGATACGGCACCGATCCTCGAAAAGGCGTGGGCGGCGGCCGCGGGACTCGGCTGGATCGGCAAACACACGAACCTGATAACCCGCGAACGCGGCTCATGGGTCTTTCTCGGCGAGCTGATACTTAATATTGAAGCTGATAGTTACG
Source organism: Acidobacteriota bacterium (assembly GCA_019639135.1). Taxonomy (GTDB): domain Bacteria; phylum Acidobacteriota; class Blastocatellia; order Pyrinomonadales; family Pyrinomonadaceae; genus OLB17. Next base: position 15,883 of record JAHBSL010000010.1, on the reverse strand, counting down.
ACGAACCGGCCGAGGACCACTGCGGGACGTGCACCGCCTGCATTAGCGCCTGCCCGACAGGTGCGATCACCGAGCCTTATGTCGTCGATTCGAACCGGTGCATCTCCTACGCGACCATCGAGCACCGCAGCGAAGAGCTTCCCGAGGCGGTCGCCGGCCGGCTCGAGGGCTGGCTCTATGGCTGCGATATCTGCCAGGACGTCTGCCCCTGGAACCGTTTCGAACAGCCGACCGAGGAAAAACGGTTCGAGCCCCGCAAAAATGAGACCGCTTTACCGTTCAGTGAAATATTGGCGATGACGCCCGAGAGTTATTCGGCTCGCTTTCGCGGAAGCGCGATCAAGCGTGCAAAGCTCCCGGGCCTCAAGAGAAATGCGATGCAGCTTATTAAGGACAAAGAGAAAGATGAACTCGAAAAGTGACCTTATCCCAGATCTCCGCCGCAGCTTTTTGATCGCTGCGATTCTTGTCTCGGCGTTCGCCGCCGGAACTTACGCCCAAACGCCCGCAAAGGCCGACGAGGCGAAAGCCAAGGCCGAGCTGAAGAAACTCCTCGACCTTCGAGCAAGGCTCGAGCAGATACCTTTCAACGGCGAAGACAAAGAACCGCACAAGAGCTTCATAAAGCAGAACGATAAAAAGATCACGTACAATGAGCCCGCGGGGCGTTGGATAGTCCGGTCAGAGATGTTTTGGGAGCTTCGCGAGAAGTACTCTCGCCTGAAGGTCGCGGACGATATCGCCTGGGAAGCCGCACAAAATCCGATACCCGGCGAGTGCGAAGGATATATGAACTGCGGCGTTTACCTCGGCCAGATAACCGCCGTCAAGTACCTCGGCTATTATCCCGCAGGCAAACACAGCAAGGCAGCTCTGGACGAACTGCGATCGATGTTCTCGTCTTATGCCGATGTTTCGCAAGCGGATACCTCTTACACTCCGCCTGAGGATGCTACGGACCGTGCCGAGCTTCAGAAGATGCTGAAAGAGATCGATGCCGTGCTTGAAAAGGTGCCCGCGACGGGTGCGGCAGAGGTTCGCGGCTACATCAAAACGATCGCCGAAAGGTACAAGTGACGCATTTTTCGCGAGATCATGATCGCGATCATACTTGCGCCTCCTGTAAAGGCTTAGTCTGAACATCGATAGCCTTCCGAGCGGCCGTTCCTTTCACACCGCCGCCGGGAAGACTATCATAAAGCTGTGAGCCTGACGGATGCATATCATCGAACGATTCGCGATCTTCGGATCTCGCTGACCGATCGGTGTAACTTCCGTTGCTTCTATTGCCTTCCGCACGGCGAGCCGGCCTGGGCAAAACGCGAGACGCTGCTCACCTTTGAAGAGATCACGCGGCTTTCTGCCATCTTTGTTTCGCTCGGCATCGAGAAGATACGGCTGACGGGCGGCGAACCGCTCATCCGCCGCGACGTCCCGGTGCTCGTCAAAATGCTCTCGGGCTTGAGGCCCGGCCTTCGCGACCTCGCTCTTACAACGAACGGCTACGATTTCGAACGCCACGCCGCGGCGCTAAAAGCCGCAGGCCTCGACCGCGTTACCTTTAGCCTCGACAGCCTTCGGCCCGAACGCTTTCACGAGATAACGGGCTCGGATTCGCTCGGCCGCGTTCTTTCGTCCATTGCGGCGGCTAAGCGGCTCGGCTTTCATCCGGTTAAGATCAACGCCGTCATCGTCCGCGACAGCAATGAGGATGAGGTGGCCGAACTTGCAGGCTTTGCCCGCGAGAATGCGGTCTCAATGCGCTTCATCGAATATATGCCGCTCGACTCGGGCCGCGAATGGGACCGCTCGCTGGTCGTCTCGGGCCGCGAGATCCGCGAGCGGATCGAAAGTGAATTTCCGCTTGAGCTTAAAGACGCTTCGCGGGGAAGCGAGACGGCGTGGAAGTTCCGCTTTGCTGATGGCTCGCCGGGCGAGGTCGGCATCATCGCTCCCGTAACGGAGATGTTCTGTGGCCAATGTTCCCGGATTCGCCTGACCGCCGATGGGCAGCTCCGCACCTGCCTTTTCTCAACCAAGGAACACGACCTGCTCGGGCCGCTCCGCTCCGGCATTGGCGACGATGACATCGCCGAGGTGATCAAGGCCGCCGCTCTAAAAAAAGAACCACGCCATTACATCAACGACCCCGGCTTCATCCAACCCGACCGGACAATGAGTTTTATTGGTGGGTAGTTCAGGGATTGAGAGCGAGTTCCAACAACCGCCTGCCGTGCACTATAGCGGCGATATTGATCTCATCATCCTTTACTTCGTAAATTATTCGATAGCTATATGCGAATAACTCACGTATCGAGTCATTGTCGAATTCGGGGACGACACGGCCGAGATGAGGATGATCCGATAAGATGTGAACCTTCTTTAGGATCGTTCGGACAACAGATTTCGCGTAGCGTTCGGAATCACGCGCAATATACGTTGCGATATCTTCAAGATCCTCCGTAGCACGCTCAGACCAGATGATCAATCGAGCCATTTAGCGAGCCTCTCTTCAACCTGCTCATGGGTCAGGCCGCCGTCGCGCTCGATGGACTCTAGCCCGTTTCGGACCTTCTCCATTACGTAGAGATGGTATTGGATATCCTCAATGGTCGTATTGTCAGGCAAACGTTCCAACAAGGAGCTCACTTCGTCTTTGATCGCAGACATGATTCCAATTATACAACAACCTTACCCCTGTTTCTTGCCCATCATATCCAGCCCGACGGCGGCGACGAGGATGGAGCCTTTGATGATGTCCTGCATAAAGTCGCGGACGTTCAGCAGCGACATTCCGTTATCAAGGCTGGCCATTAACAGCGCGCCCAGGCAGGCGCCGAAGACCGTGCCGCGGCCGCCCATCAGCGAGGCTCCGCCGATAACGCAGGCCGCGATGGCGTCAAGCTCCTTGAGCGTTCCCGCACTTGGTGCCGCGCTCCCGACGCGGGCCGTGTAGATCAACGCCGCAATGCCGGTCAGCGCTCCCAGAATGCCGTAAACCACGATCACATTTCGTGAGTTATTGATGCCCGAGAGACGTGCCGCTTCGGCATTGCCGCCAATGGCGTAAAGGTAGCGGCCAAAGGTGGTCGAACTCATCAGGAAAGAGCCGATGAGGGCAACGCCGACGAAGATCAGGACCGGGATCGGCACGCCCTGATACGAATTCATCACCCAGATGAAGATGAGAATCGCCACGATCGGGATAAGTGATTTGAGAAGAGCGGCGACGATGCTGCCTTCGCCGAGCCCGTATTCCTTTATCGCCCGCTGCGAACGGATGGCCATCGCGATAACAAAGGCGACCGCAAAGCCGGCGAGCACCCAGCCGAACCACGCCGGAATGTTGCCCTGCCCGATCATCTTAAAAGTATCGTCAGCTATCGGAACCGTATTGCCGCCAAGCTGCCACTTGACCGCACCGCGCCAGGCAAGCAGCCCGCCGAGCGTTACGATGAACGCCGGAATGCCCGCCTTGGCTGTCAAAACGCCCTGAAAAACACCGATGGCGATGCCGGCCAAAAGGGCGAGCGCGATCGCAACCGGGATCGGGTAGCCGAGGTTGGTCAGTGTGTAGGCCGCGATGCCGCCGGCGAGCCCGAGCACGGAACCGACCGAAAGGTCGATGTTTGCCGAGACGATGAGCATCAGCATCCCGACCGCGATGATGCCGGTCACCGACATTTGCGTCATCAGGTTCGAGAGGTTCTGAGGCTTCAAAAAGGTTTGCCCCGTCGCCCAATGGAAATAACCCCAAATGACCGCCAAAACCGCGATCATAGCAAACGCCCGCAGCGACGACCCATCAAACAATCTTGCAATCGATTTCATCATCTAAAAACCAATCAACCACCAGAATACAAAACAATTTCAACGCAGAGTGTCGCCGAGCTTTTCGCAGAGTTCCGCAGAGTTACGTTGATATCTTTGGGATCATTCCCGAAAGTTCAAAACTCTCCGCCGAACCCCATCGACCAAACGCAGTACGTTGAAATTTATCAGGAGCCCAAGTGACCACCCTCCCAGACTGAGGTAGGTCAAAAGCTGCGCTTCGTGAATCGGAGCTATCGCTTCCATCGCCTTCAACTCGAGCACCACCTCGCCGGCGATTAGAAAATCGATGCGGTAGCCACATTCGAGATGAACGTCTTTGTAAACGATCGGTAGTGGTTTCTCGCGCTCGAATGAGATATTGCGAAGCACCATCTCGTGGGCAAGGCACTCGCGGTAAGCACTCTCGAGCAAACCCGGGCCTAGTTTCCGATGCACCTCTATCGCCGCCCCAATTACCGATTCCGTGATCCGATTTAGCCGAGCCGCGTCGCTCAACATAAACTCCTTCTCTCCTCTCAATTTCTAACATTGTTCTCCGCGAAACTCTGCGAAAAACTCCGTGTTCTCTGCGTTGAAAATGCGTTAAATATTCGCCCTTACCGGCGATCCGAATGCCGTTACAACCACATGCTCAATAGCCTCGAACCCAGACATTGTCTCTATATGCCCGTTGCCGCCGCCATTACTTTTTCCGGCGTTGCCTCATCCCGCGTGAATTCGCCGCGGACGGTGCCTTCGTGCAGGACGATCACGCGGTCCGCGAGCCCGAGCACCTCCGGCAGTTCAGATGAGACGAGCACGATCGCCAGGCCCTCTTTCGCGAGGGCGTTTATCTCGGCATAGATCTCCTGCTTTGCCCCGACGTCGATGCCGCGTGTCGGTTCGTCGAGAAATAGCACCTTCGGCTCGGTCAACAGCCATTTCCCGAGCACGACCTTCTGCTGATTGCCGCCGGAGAGTGTTCCGGCCACGGTCATCGGCGAGTTGGCCTTTATCCGCAGCTTTGCCATCGGCGAGGCCGCGGCCGCCGTTTCGCGTGCCCGGTGCGTGATGAAGCGGCCCGAGATGCGCTCAAGAGCCGCGAGCGTCAAATTGTCGAGGATCGTTTGCTCGAGCAGCAGGCCGTAGCGCTTTCGGTCCTCGGTAACGAACCCGATGCCGCGGCTGATCGCGTCCATCGGTTCGCAGATCTTGGCCTCGCGGCCTTCGATGAAAATGCTGCCGGACGTCTTTCCCGGGTACGACCCAAAGATCGACATCAGCAGTTCCGAGCGGCCCGAACCCATCAGGCCCGCGATCCCGAGCACCTCGCCGCGGCGGACGCTGAACGAAACTCCATCGACCAGTTTCTTGTCCGGCCGGTCGGTCGAAAAGGCCGTGATGCCGCGAACCTCAAGGGCCGTTTCGCCAAATTCGTGGGCCGATTGCGGAAAGATGTCACCGACCTCGCGGCCGACCATCTCGGAGATGATGGTGTCTTTGGTCAGCCCGGCGGCGGCGTGCGTCGCGACCGTCCGCCCATCGCGGAGCACCGTGACGCGATCGCTCAGCCGCAAAACCTCGTCAAGCTTATGCGAGATATAGATCATCCCGACGCCGCGTTTCTTGAGGCCGTCAAGAATGCCGAAAAGCGTCTCGACCTCCGCTTCCGTCAGCGCCGCCGTCGGTTCATCGAGCACGACGATGCGGGCGTTCTGCGAGAGTGCCTTTGCGATCTCGACGAGCTGCTGCTGCCCGATCCCCAAATTGCCGACCGCCGACCGCGGGTCGATATCGAGCCCGAGGTCGGTGAGCAGCTTCGTCGCTTTGTGGTAAAGCTCTGACCAATTGATGATGCCAAGCGAGGCGGGCTCGCGGCCGAGGAAGATGTTCTCGCCGACCGAAAGCTCCTTGACGAGTGAAAGCTCCTGAAAGATGATCGCGATTCCGGCGGCCTCCGAGTCGCGAATGCCGCGAAAGCGTGCCGGGCTGCCCTCGATCAGGATCTCGCCCTCGTAGCTCCCGGCTGGATAAACGCCCGAGAGCACCTTCATCAGCGTCGATTTTCCGGCACCGTTCTCGCCGACCAGGGCGTGAAATTCGCCCGCATCAAGCGACAGGCTCACGCCGTCAAGTGCCCGGACGCCCGGAAACTCCTTGACGATCTCTCTCATCTCGAGAAGCGGCATAATGAACGAATCGGTCAGCGCAAAGCTTTGGAAAATGCGGACGGGAACGATAGGATTTTACACGCCCGCCGCGATGTTTCCAAAGCCTGAACTTAAGCCGTGGCCCCAGGGTTTTACCGCCGTTCGGGCGATGCCTTATACTTGGTTGCTATGTCCGAACCAGTTGCCATTGAATCGATCCTTAGCGAGTCCCGCGTTTTTCCGCCGCCGGCCGAGTTTGCCGCTGCGGCACACCTGAAAAGCTTTGAGGAATACGAAAGGCTTTATGCCGAGGCCGAGGCCGACCCGCCGGCTTTTTGGGAAAAGCAGGCCGAGGCGCTTCATTGGTTTCGCCGTTGGGATAAGGTGCTTGAGTGGGAAAAGCCTTTTGCCAAGTGGTTCGTCGGCGGGCGGCTGAATATCTCGTATAACTGCCTCGACCGCCACCTCGCCACCTGGCGAAAGAACAAGGCCGCCATCATCTGGGAAGGCGAGCCCGGCGAGCAGCGGACACTGACCTACCTTCAGCTTCACTCCGAGGTCTGCCGCTTTGCTAATGTCCTGAAAAAGCTCGGCGTCAAGACCGGCGACCGCGTCGCTCTTTATATGCCGCTCGTCCCGGAGCTTGCCATCGCGATGCTCGCCTGTACACGCATCGGAGCGACGCACACGGTCATCTTCGGCGGCTTCTCTGCCGATGCCATCCGCGACCGCGTAAACGACGGCGAGTGTAAGCTTATCGTTACGGCCGATGGAGGTTACCGCCGCGGCTCTGAGGTCACGCTCAAGAAGACGGTCGATGAGGCTGTCGCCCAAACGTCTTCGGTCGAGAATGTCGTCGTCTATCGGCGGACGGGCTCGAAGATCGAAATGCGGCCCGGCCGCGACCACTGGTGGCACGAGCTGATGCAGACGGTCAACTCCGATTGCCCGGCCGAGGAACTTGACTCCGAGCATCCGCTCTATATCCTCTATACCTCGGGCACGACCGGCAAGCCGAAAGGCATCTTGCACACGACCGGAGGTTACCTGACGCAGGCCGCATATACGGCGAAGATGGTCTTCGACCTCAAGGACGAAGACGTTTACTGGTGCACGGCCGACATCGGCTGGGTTACCGGCCACAGCTACGTCGTTTATGGCCCGATGGCGAACGGTGCGACGGTCGTAATGTTCGAAGGCGCGCCCAACTACCCGGATTTTGACCGCTTTTGGGATATCATCGAGCGGCACAAGGTGACGATACTCTACACCGCTCCGACCGCGATCCGGGCCTTCATCAAATGGGGCGAGCAGTATCCGCTCAAGCACGACCTCTCGTCGCTGCGCCTGCTCGGCACGGTGGGCGAACCGATCAACCCCGAAGCGTGGATGTGGTATCACCAGGTCATCGGCAAGGGCCGCTGCCCGATCGTCGATACATGGTGGCAGACCGAGACCGGTGCGATCATGATCAGCCCGCTGCCCGGAGCCACGCCGACCGTGCCCGGAACCGCGACCCGGCCGCTCCCCGGAATTTTGGTGGATATCGTTACGAAAGCGGGCGTGCCGGTCGGGCCCGGCGAGGGCGGCTATTTGGTGATCAAGCACCCGTGGCCCTCGATGCTAAGGACGCTCTGGGGCGACGACGAACGCTACAAAAAGACGTATTGGTCTGAGATACCGAACCGCTATTTTGCCGGCGACGGCGCCCGCCGCGATGAGCACGGTTACTACTGGATAATGGGCCGCGTCGATGACGTGATAAACGTCAGCGGCCACCGGCTCGGGACCGCCGAGATCGAATCCGCTCTCGTCTCGCACGAAACGGTCGCCGAAGCGGCGGTCGTCGGCAGGCCGGATGAATTGAAAGGTCAGGCAATCGCAGCGTTTGTAACTCTCGAAGGCGGGCGGACCGGCGGCGAGGAGCTGAAGGAAGCCCTCCGCGCCCACGTCGCAAAAGAGATCGGCGCACTCGCAAAGCCGGACGACATCCGCTTCACGGACGCGCTCCCGAAAACGCGCTCAGGCAAAATAATGCGCCGCCTGCTCCGCGAGATCGCCTCCGGCGGAACCGTCGCCGGCGACGTAACAACGCTCGAAGATCTCTCGGTACTTGAGAAACTCAGGGAAGATGAAGAGTGAAAATCCGATGGCTCCGTGTTTCAGTTGGACTTAAACACAAAGGACTCAAAGTTTTGCACAAAGCCCACAGAGGATACTAACCGTCAATCGCGGAACTGAAACACCTAACTTCGTGAACTCTGTGCCCTATCTCTGTGTGCTCTGTGTTTAAAATCCCTGTAAATTGGAATAGCGATAAGCCTACCCCAGCCGACTCCGATTTGCGATAATATCTTTCGCAGGGCGAACAATGGCCGACAATGCAAAAGACAAATTAGCAGGCGAACTTGCCGAGGCGGGCCGCGAGTTCTATCGCCGCGGCTGGGTCCTGGGCACAAGCGGGAACTTCAGTATGCTGCTAGCCCGGCGGCCGCTCCGCATTTCGGTAACGGCCAGCGGCATCGAAAAAGGCAACCTCGACGAAACGAACTTTCTCGAACTTGATGACGACGCCGAGATCCTGCAGGGCTTCGGGAAGCCCTCGGCCGAGACGCTGCTCCACCTGTGCATTTACCGCCACGTGCCGCGGGCGCGCTCGATACTGCACACGCATTCGGTCTGGGGCACGATCCTTTCGGACCATTTTTATGAATCGGGTTTCATTGAGATCGAAGGCTACGAGATGCTCAAGGGCCTTTCGGGCGTTACAACGCACGAGCACCGCGAACGCGTGCCGATCGTCGATAACTCGCAGGATTACGTCGCGCTCTCGCACGTCATCGAAAATGTGCTCCGCGAAAACCCGGAATGCCACGGCATCTACCTCCGCCGCCATGGCCTTTATACCTGGGGCGAAACGGTCGCCGACGCAAAACGGCACGTGGAGATCTTCGAGTTTTTGTTCGAGGTGTTAGGCAGGCAGAAGCCTGATCGTTAGGATCGTGTTTACGAGGATAGAGAAACTCGGATGAACAGCATTTTTGTAAAGGATAGATATATCAAATGTCCGAATTGCTCGAATATCATTAAGTCAAGCGTCCCGGTATGTTCGAAATGTGGTTTGATGGCAAGCGAGGAGGGTGTTCATGAACTCGCCGTAATTGATGATCGTAACTTCGTGGCGAACTCAGCGGCCGACGATCTGCTCCTTTATTCCGCCGCTCCATTTTCGTTGCTGGCTGTCTCGTATGTTTTGTCGAGGTTTGTTCCTGAGTTTGGGGTTACACCACTGTTTGCGTCAGCCGTTGCTTTGATAATGTTTTGGTGGAAATTCGTGCGGTGGAATCGATTGTATAGCGAGATTCAGTATCCCGACGAGCTTCATGCAGAAGCCAAACTGAAGATCAAAAAGGCTGCGATCTCGGGTTTGATCGCAACGACGCTTTTGACCGCGTTCATCTACACTAAGTTTGTTGACGTATAAAATGGCAATACTTACAAATCCGGTAAAGAAAACCGAATATCGACAATCACACCTAATTGAAAAGGAATTGGCACAGATCGGCATCGACTACGAACGCTGGGACAACATCGCCGAGCTTGGGCCCGACGCGAGTGATGAGGAGGTCCTTGCCTTTTATTCCGATGAGGTCGAGGCGTTAAAAGCGAAGGGCGGCTACGTCACTGCGGACGTGATCAACGTAACGCCCGAAACGCCGGGGCTGGATGAAATGCTCAATAAATTCAACAAAGAGCATTGGCATGATGAAGATGAGGTACGGTTCATCGTGAAGGGCCACGGGCTTTTCCACATCGCACCCGAGGGCGGCGATGTCGTCTCGATCGAGATGGAGGCCGGCGACCTGATCCGCGTTCCGCGAGGCACGCGTCACTGGTTCAATCTCTGCGGCGACCGGACCGTCCGGGCGATCCGCCTCTTTCAGGACATGTCCGGCTGGACGCCGCACTATACCAACTCCGGCGTCGATGCCGGCTTCGAGCCGCTCTGCTTCGGTGTCAGCCACATTCCGCCACGAATTTGAACCGCCGAGTCGCCGAGACGCAGAGCTTGGACAGGTTTTTCTCGGCGTCTCTCGTGTCTTTGTAGTGAAATGACGAAAGCAATTCTTCTCGACATTGAAGGCACGACCACGCCGATCGACTTCGTCCATCGGACGCTTTTCCCTTACGCCCGGGCCCGCGTCGCCGGTTACGTTTCGGAGAATTTTGCATCGCTGAGGAAAGAGATCGCCGAGCTTGCGGCCGAGGCCGAGCAGGACGACAGCTACACGAAGCCGTTCGACAATGCCTCCGAGAATTCGGTCATCGAATACCTAAAACATCTCATTGACGCCGACCGGAAATCGACTCCGCTCAAGTTCATTCAGGGCTTGATCTGGGAACGCGGATATGCGGCGGGCGAGCTCGTCGGCGAGGTCTTCCCCGATGTGCCGCCCGCATTTGAACGCTGGAAAGCCGCCGGCAAGCTCATCGCCATTTATTCTTCGGGCAGCGTGCTCGCGCAGAAGCTGATCTTCAGCCACACCGCCGAGGGCGACCTCTCGCGGCACATCGACCGCTATTTCGATACCAACATCGGCCATAAACGCGAGGCGGAAAGTTACCGAGGCATCGCCGGGGAACTCGAACTCCCGCCCGACGAAATTCTTTTTATTTCCGATGTCGCCCAAGAACTTTCCGCCGCCGCGGATGCGGGAATGCAGGTTCTGCTTTCCGTCCGTCCGGGCAATTCTCCCGCTGCGGAAAGCAATTTTGAGAGGATCGATTCATTCGACCGCGTCGCCGCATAACTTATTCAAAATAAAGGTGGTAGTGCTTCGCACAGCCGGGGTTAAACTCGCGTTCGCAGGCCGGGCAAAGATTCTCGCAGGCAAGGTAATCTTCGATCGAAAGCTCCGTACCGCAGCCGCCGCAGAGTATCGCTTTTTCGCCGCGTTCCGTTCGCGGCCAAACGGCCGGCTTGTGCCCCGCGACCTCGGCATGGCAGTCAAAGCACGGATACCATCGGCCGCAGCACTTGAATTTGATCGCGATGATGTCCCACGGGCTGTGCCAATGCCCGCACCGCGTTTCGGCATCGACCTCAACGCCAAAAACCTCTTTACCGTGTACCAGCCGCACGCCTTTCATCTCCTCTCTTGATTAAGATAGTATGAAATAAAGTACGAACCGAAAGGGATACTTCATTTATGGCAGATAACGGGCTTGAAACGGCAACTCTCGCGGCGGGGTGTTTTTGGTGTGTCGAGGCGGTCTTTGACGACCTCAAGGGCGTTCACGACGTCGTCTCCGGATATTCCGGCGGGCATAAGGAAAACCCGACCTATCAGGAGGTCTGCTCCGAAACCACCGGCCATGCCGAGGTCGTGCAGATCACGTTCGATCCCGCGGAGCTATCGTATTCAGATCTGCTTCGCGTCTTCTTTTCCGTCCACGACCCGACACAGCTTAACCGCCAGGGAAATGACATCGGCACCTCGTATCGCTCGGCCATTTTCTATCATTCGGAAGAGCAAAAACAAACCGCCCACGAGATCATCGACGAGGTCGCCCGCGAGGGCATTTACGATGGCAAGATCGTTACCGAAGTGACCGCCTTTGACAGATTCTGGCCGGCCGAGGATTACCATCAGGAATACTTTGCCAATAACCCAAATCAGCCATACTGTGCCGCCGTCGTCGCGCCAAAGGTCTTGAAGTTTCGGCAGAAATTCGCCGCCCGCCTCAAAAAATGAGCGGTAAAGGTCGGAAAAAACGGTGAGAATAATTGTTTGACAATGTTAAGCAGTTGCTGATACTCTCTTCCTATCCTCCCAACTCATCCTACCCTGCTTCATTTTCTCCGTAACGAGCTAGTCATATCCATGCTCTACCCGAGTTCTTTCTCCGCCATTTACTCCGATGCCGCAAAGCAAAAACCTAACCTCGCAATTTAGTCTCTTCTTCCTCGTAGCCGGTCTTCTGCTATCCATAAGCCTGCTTTATATCGCCGATGATTCACAGGCCCAAGAGGTCCGTTTCGATAAGGAGACCGATCAGCTTTCTCTTCCCGCCGATGACTTAGCCGGGGCCATTTCGGGCCGTGTTTTTCAGGATTTCAATGGCAACGGTTTGTTCGAAAGCTCAGGCGGAACTGCGGCTGCGCCTACCGCAATAGATGCCGGCGTCGCAGGAATTACCGTTTCTGCTTACGACGCAGCCGGTGTGTTGCGGGGCTCCGCGACAACCGCAGCCAACGGCACCTATACGCTTAATGCAGCCGGCACCGGGCCCTATCGCATCGAATTCACGGGGCTGCCTCTCGGCTTTCTTCCGTCCGCCAGAAGCGCCGAATCGGTCAATGGTAATACGTCAACGACGGCCGGTTCTACTGTGCATTTCGTCGAGGATGGCAACACATCGAACGTAAATCTTGCCCTCAATCGTCCCGGCGATTTTTGTTCCAACAACCCGGAGATCTGCTCGCAGCTTTACGGCTTCGGCGGTGCCACACAGCCTGAAGCTCTTTTCACGATTCCCTACACCGGCGGCAGCACACGTACCACCGGCGGCAACCCGGTCACCGATTTCACCTCGCCGGGCAATACGTCGCTTGCTACGACCGACGACGTCGGTACGACCTTTGGGCTGGCTTATCATCGAGCTACGCGGCGCATCTTTGCGGCTGCCTACATGAAAAAGCATGCCAAGTTCGGCCCCGGCGGCCCTGGCGCGATATATCAGTACGACCGAAACACGAATGCCGTCAGTGAATTCGTCAACCTGAATACCGTCTTCGGCCCCGGAACAGCGGGTACAGACCCGCACAATCCGCTCGACTACAATACCGATAACGGCCAGACCACCTGGAACGCTGTTGGGAAGATATCGTTCGGCGGTATCGCCCTAAATGCGGATGAGTCATTTCTCTACGCAATGAATCTCAACGACCGCCGCCTCTATCGCATTCCTACTTCGGGCCCGCTGAATTCGACGACCATTACAAGCTATCCGTTCCCGGCCGCGATGCCGAGCTGCACGGTTGCATCCGAGGTGCGGCCCTTCGCGGTGACCTGGTATGAAGGCACTCTATATGTTGGCGCCGTCTGCTCGCGTGAAACATCGGGCGGAACTATCTCCACAAATCTGGGGGCTTATGTTTACCGCTTTGATCCGGCGACGAACACCTTTGCCGGAACGCCAAGCGTCAACATTCAGCTCAACTATCCGCGTGCTGAGACCGACCCCGGTTACGGTGCCGCTTGGCGCAACTGGCGAGCAACGTACCAGACCATCAGCACCTCGCACTTCATCTATCCGCAGCCGATGCTGACTGATATCGATTTCGACCGGGGCAATATGGTGCTTTCGCTTCGAGACCGCAACGGCGACCAGTCGGGCTACAACAGCGCGAGCAACCCGAACAATCCGGCACAGCTCTTCAAGGGCATCACTGCGGGAGATATGCTTCGGCTTTGCGGCAACCCGACTTCCGGTTGGACGCTTGAGCTGAACGGCCGCTGCGGCGGGATCGGGAATGCGCCGCAGGCCACGAACGAAGGCCCCGGCGGCGGCGAGTATTATTACCAGGACAATTACCACCCGAACGGCAATCCGCACGACGAGGTCGCACTCGGCGGGGCATCGCAGATACCGGGCCATTCCGTACTTGTTGCGACCATCTTCGACCCGGTATATATCCCGAACGACAATATCTATGATGCCGGCGGATTTCGCTGGTTCGTGAACAACACCGGAGCCCAGAATCGCGGCTATCTCGCTTACTCGTTCAGCGATTTCGGCAAGGCAAACGGCATCGGCAATGTCGTCCCTCTATGCGAGGCGGCCCCGATCGAGGTCGGCAACCGAGTTTGGTTCGATGCGAATTCGAACGGCGTTCAGGACCCGGGCGAGAGTCCTATCGCCGGAGTTACGGTCAATCTGTATCAGGGTTCAACGCTTGTCGGGACGGCAGTAACTGATGCGAACGGCGAGTATTATTTTGTCGCGGGAACCACGGTTGACCCAAACCCGACGGACCACGTTGGGATCGTGAACGGCGGCCTCGCTTTTGGTACGTCCTATCAGATACGGCTCGACAATCTGTCGAACTTTTTGATCGGCGGGCCGCTCTTCGGCCGCTGGATCACGACCGCGAATCAAACGTCGCAGGCCGGCGACGACGAAGCGAGCGATTCGGATGCCACTTTTGCAACGAACATGCCCGGTTCGCCGCTCGGCACCTTCCCGGTCGTGAGCTTCGTTACCGGCGGGCCTGGCGAGAACGACCACCGCTTCGATATCGGCTTTGCCTCGCTGGCCCCGTCTTCGTCAAACGTATCGGTCGAGGGCCGTGTGATGACGGCAATGGGTTTCGGAATTCCAAATGCTTCGGTCGTGATCTTTGATGCGGAAGGAAACACCTGGAGTGTGCTCACGGGCAGCTTCGGTTACTTCAATATCGAAGGCATACCGGCGGGCGAGACGGTCTTCGTTTCGGTCCGGGCGCGCGGCCACGTTTTCAAGCAGCCGGTTCAGACGATCACAACGAACGAAAAATTGAACGTCGTCGAATTCATTGCGTCCGAATGACCGCCGGCGGTGACCTAGAGCTTTCCGAAGAGCATCAGGATGCCGATGATGATGAACGCGACGGCGACTATCCGCTGAAGCCATTCGGTCGGCACATACTGGCTCAGTACGCCGCCGACCAGCACACCAAGAAGCGAAACAAGAACGAGAGCGAGGCTCGCCCCGAGAAAAACGGCGAGCTTCGACTCCGTTTTTGCCGTTAGGACGATTATCGCGAGCTGCGTTTTATCGCCAAGCTCGGCGAGGAAAAGCGTAAGAAAGGCGGTGCCGAAGATCTTGAGGTCCATGCAATCAGTCTAGCCGAGCCGTGCGGCACGTCAAGCCGTACAATTCTTTACACTCGCCGCCGACTTTTTACGGCTCTTTCGCATCATAATGTTTTCCGCATAAGGAGAACATTTACCATGAGAAAAGCAGCATTCATCCTCGCGGCCATCGCTCTTGCATCGGCGGCCGCCTTCGCCCAGAAAACACCGAATTTTTCCGGCACCTGGACGCTTGATAAAGAGCGTTCCGAGATCAACGACCGGTCGCGGATCGAAGCGATGACAATGACCGTCGGGCAGACCGCCGACACGCTCGAGATCGCGACCGAGACCAAGCGGATGGCTCCAGAGGCCGGCGGACGCGGCGGGATGGGCGGCGGACGCTTTAGCGGCGCCGACGGCAAGTTCACTTACAGTCTCAAGGAACGCGAGACCACCACCGAACAGGCTACGCCCCGCGGCCCCGTGCCCGTAACGCTCAGCGCAAAGCTCGACGGAGCGACGCTCAAACTCACCCAGAAACGCACCTTCTCCGGCCAGATGGGCGAGATCACCGCGACCTCCAAAGAGGAGTGGTCGCTCTCCGCCGATGGCAAAACCCTGACCGTTAAACGCTCACTCGAGGGCCCGATGGGCACAAACACCTCGACCCTTGTCTTTACAAAACAATGATCGCAATGCAATGATCCGCACATCAGCAAGGTCTCCAATGCAGAAGCCCGCACGTAAGTAAGGGCTTAACTGAATGATGAATGATGAACGATGAGTGGTGAGTGGTGAGTGGTCGTGTCAGAGGCCCGCGCGTAAGCAAAGGCTCAGTGCAGAAGCCCGCACGTAAGTAAGGGCGTATCTTCGAATGATGAATGATGAACGATGAATGGTGAGTGGTGAATGCCCGCGTCAGAGGCCCGCGCGTCAGCAAGGGCGCACCCTGCACAAGCCCGCACGTAAGTAAGGGCGGTTCATCCGACTTAATTCTCATCCGTCCCTTAACCGCACAGGCGGAAACCCGACCGGTAGGGAGGGTGTCTCTTGGAATGATGAATGCGGAATGATGAACGA
>JAHBSL010000001.1 GCA_019639135.1 Acidobacteriota bacterium | reverse complement strand
TTACAAACAGCCGGACAAAGCCGGTATTCGCTGCCTTCTACCACCCCGTCCGCCGAAGCGGCGTCCACCCCTCCTATTCAAGGAGGGGAGCACTCGGAATTCCGAATCTGGAATCTGGAATTACAAACAGCTGGACAAAGCCGGTATTCGCAGCCTTTTACCACCCCGTCCGCCGAAGCGGCGTACACCCCTCCTATTCAAGGAGGGGAGTTTTGGGAATTTGGAATCTGGAATCCGGAATTCTCGAAACTCGGGACTTAAAACTCCACGGCGTTTCAGGCGTTTCAAGTGTTTCAGGCATTTCATTTCTTTCATTCGTTTCAACTGTTTCAGAAGCATATGCTCACATTAAAAAATGAAACACCGACGCCGGAAGGATTAATCCGCAAAGCGGAGTTCTTTGGTTATCTCGGCCATGTAGCGGCGGGCGAGGTCGGCCTCGCCGGGCGGGAGCGAGATGGCGCCGACAACGGCGTGGCCGCCGCCGCCGTAGCGTTCGCAGATCTCGGCGATGTTATGGGCCCGCGGCCGCGGTGCCCAAGGGTTCGAGCCGATCGAGATCTTCGTCCGGAACGAGCTTTCGGAGATCGAGATGTTGTAGGTTGTTTCGGGGAAGAA
Organism: Acidobacteriota bacterium; assembly: GCA_019639135.1. Classification (GTDB taxonomy): domain Bacteria; phylum Acidobacteriota; class Blastocatellia; order Pyrinomonadales; family Pyrinomonadaceae; genus OLB17. Next base: position 414,581 of record JAHBSL010000001.1, on the reverse strand, counting down.
GTAATAGGGAATGAACTTGTTGTAGCCTTCGATGCCGGTGCCGATGAGATCAAAGCTCACGACGCCGCGGTCGTACGTTGCCCGCTCACGGATCGCCTCGACCGTCCGCCAGTGCTCCTCAAGGATCGGGTCGAGCCGCTCTTTGATCTCAGGCCGCTCGATCATTTCGTCAAGCGTGAACTCGGTGAGGCCGATGATGATCTTCTCCACGAACGCCGTGTCTTTTTCGCCCTCGATGAGCTGCATCAGCTTCAGCGCCGAGGAACGAAGCTCGACGCATTGGGCCGGCGATTCGTAGAAGGCTCCATCGATCGTATGCGCCCATTCGACAAGCTCGGCGAGAAACGGGTCCTCGAAGCCGAACTTTTCCTTCGCCACGCGGGCGAGGAACTTGGCGTTCGAGGCACAGGTAGTATCGAGGAACTTCTTGCCCGAGGTATCGGCTCGGAAGTGAGCTTCATCCGCTTCGGAAAGAAACGCCGATTGGTGATGATCGAACCACCAGGTCAGCCGCTCGTCGGGGCAATATTTGAAGTCGAGGATTGCGTTTTCATCGCCGTCGAGTTGATCGCGGTCAAAAGCGTTGTTCGCCCTGTGCATCGCGGGCGTGTAGCCGATCTCGGCGTCGGCAGCGACGACCGACCTGTAAAACTTGGTAAAGATGGCGGCGGACGAAACGCCGTCAAAGCAGTTTCCGTGGTAAATTATCCGAAGCTTCATAGGAAATGCGCCGAGCGCAAAGCAAAACATTTCAGGTTAGAGGGCGAGGGTAGCTTCGTCAAGGCGGGAGATATGAAGATAAGGCTTGCAGCGGCCGCGGACGCAGCGGCGATGACCGAGTTTAACCAGCTAATGGCGATGGAGACCGAGGGCAAGAGGCTCGAGCCCGAGGTGATCTCAGCCGGAGTCGCGGCTGTCTTTGGCGATCCGGCGAAGGGTTTTTATGTCGTCGCCGAAGAGAACGGCGAGGTCGCCGGTGGGCTGATGGTCACGTATGAATGGAGCGATTGGCGAAACGGCTGGTTCTGGTGGATACAGAGCGTTTACATCCGGCCGGAGTATCGCGGACGCCGGCTCTACTCGGATCTGTACTCATATGTAAAAGAAAAGGCAGCCGAGGCTGGCAACGTCTGCGGATTTCGACTCTATGTCGAACGTGAAAACGAACATGCTCGCCGGGTTTATGAAAAACTCGGCATGGCGGAGTCGCACTATCTTATGTATGAAGAAGAAGTTAAAAGGCCAGAAGCGTAGTAAAACGCCTCTGGCCCTGATTTGGCATCCACTGATCGGAGACCCGATGGTTGGATATGAATTGAGAATTCAAGTAACGTTCACCCTTTACGAACAGAGAAGGAGGCCTCTGAACAATGGATGCCAAATACCGCGAAATAAAAATGGGGAGTGCCTGCTAGTCTTCGTGCCCACACTCGAAGATTTCCCCCAAGCAATTTGGCACTCCCCAAACTTAAACTCTATGTCGCCTCCCGGCCTTCAGTTGTCCTTCCGGAGATATTTTTTCCTTCCGATGCACTCTACGTTAGAGCAACGACCGTGCCAAACAATCGCTCCGGGCGAAAGGCCCGATTTTGCGGGGTTTGCGGAAGCGGCGAGCGAGCGTAGCATCCGGCGGATGTATCCTAACCGTACAAAGATCGAAAGCGGGCCAGAAAAAGCGTTCGGTTTTGATTCGTTTGTAGCGGTTCGTTACGCTGTAAAAAAAGAACTTATGTCAAATATCAGCGAAGCCGAGCTTAGACGGATCATCGAAGGTATCCGCGAAGATCGCGATACGATCATCAAGCATAATCCGATCGGGTCCGAAGACGAGACGCTTTTGTGGATGCTGTTCGGGTGCCTTTTGTCGTATTTAAGTGTTTCGGAGAGTGAAACTCCGTGTTTTCCCGGCCGGCCGGATGCAAATGCCTATCGCGAGGCAATGCTATTCGTGCTCCGCGGCCGTTATGAGGGAGAAGCCGATCCGGCCGAGCTTATCGACTCGCTTTTAAAGTAAATGATCATTGCCAAGTTTGTTCTATCAATTTTTCAACAAAATTCACGGGTGGTCGCATGTGAGCGGACCGGCCGCGCTATGGCGATCGACCCGGGAGCAGATTCATCAGAAATGGTTGGCCTCATAAAGGATAAGGGCTGGCACCTACAGGCCGTCACACTGACACATGGCCATCTGGACCACGTCGGAGGAACCACATTCCTGAAGAACGCTTTTCCCGAAGCCGAGGTCATTCTCCACAAGGATGATGAGGATCTTTACTACGGGTTGCCGCAGCAACCGCTTATGATGGGGCTTCCCCAGATGCAACTTTCCGCGCTCGGGCTCGACTACGCAGAACCGCCAAGGCTCACCCGAAACTGGGAACACGGCGAGCGGTATGAGCTCGGCGAGTTGGTTTTTGACGTTCTCCACTGTCCGGGACATACCCGCGGCCATGTCGTACTCGCCGAACAAAGTGAGAAAAAGGTCTTCGTCGGCGATTGCCTTTTTGCCGGATCCATCGGGCGTACCGACCTGCCCGGCGGCGACTACGATCAACTAATGGACTCGATCAACGAAAACATCATGTCGCTCGGTGACGAATTTGTGGTTTATTCAGGCCACGGCCCAGAGACCACCATCGGTGATGAGCGGCGTTCCAACCCTTTCCTTAACGGGACATACTCGCTCGGCAGCGGAAGATACATATGATGCTGCAAGTTAGATAATCCGTATTAAAGCGAGAGACGAATGATAGACTGTATCCAAATTCCACCCGGAGGAAATTTATGAAACAGCTTTTGACGTTAGCTATTGCAGTATTCTTGTGCAGCGGCCCTGCATTTGGCCACGCCAGCCTGATCGATGGTCATGCGAAGATCGTAGAACAGGCGAACTTCCGGACCGAAAAGGTCGCCGGTAATGTTTACGTGCTTTTTGGCCAGGGCGGCAACATCGGCCTTTCGGTCGGGCCGGACGGCATATTGATGATCGATACGCAATTTGCGAACGTGGCAGACCGCATTAAGGCTGAGCTCGCGAAACTTGGCTCGGACAAGCCGCGGTTCATTTTCAATACCCACTGGCACGGCGACCACACCGGCGGAAATGAGATATTCGGCTCCGATTCGATGATCATTGCACACGAGAATGTCCGAAAGCGGATGGAGGAAGTGACGATGTTCCGCGGACAGGCACGGACGCCCTCGCCGAAGATCGCTCTCCCGATCTTCACCTACGGCGCGGGCATTAACGTCCACTTCAACGGTGAAAAGGTCAAGGCGATCCACTTCCCGAAAGGACATACGGACGGCGATACGGTGCTGTTCTTCGAGATGTCGAACGTAGTTCACCTTGGCGATGATTTCTTTGTCGGACGGTTTCCATTCGTAGATCTTGAAAGCGGCGGAACGGTCGATGGGCTTATCCGGAATATCGGCGATATGATCCAAATGATCCCGGCCGATGCGAAGATAATTCCGGGCCACGGGCCGCTGGCGACGCTGTACGATCTTCGCGATTATCACCAGATGATAATCGATACCTCGCTGATCATCCGCCAGGGGATGGCAGCCGGGAAAACTCTCGACGAACTGAAGGCCTCCGGTCTTCCGGAAAAATATAAAGAAGCGGGCTCTGGCTTCATCAACACGAACGCGTGGATCGAGACGATCTATCGCAACTATTCCAAAAAAAGCTGATCTTCAAAGATCTTTATTGCCTGGCCGGTTAGTTTTTGCGACTCGCCTGCCGGGCGGGTTTCCGTAGGGTAACAACGATGGCATCGCCGATCTTTCGTTCGCCGGTCGGGTCGGACGGTTTGTTGACTACCTTGCCGTCAAGCACCATCGTGGTCGAACCGCCGCCGTCAAGGTTCATTGCATCAACCGCACCGAGGCTCAACAGATACTCGGCAAGCTCCTGTAGCGTCATCCCAACGCTCACGCCCGGCTGACGTCCATCAACCGTAACCATCAAAAACTTGCCGTCCTTTAGCTTTGCGACTGCCGTCCGGGGATGCCGATTGAAAACAAACGCCCGCGACGCTTTTTCTTCTTCCCAAGTGATATCTATCTTGCCGTCCTTGATAAGCTGCGGAACTCCATTAACTACGTCAAAGTTCTTGTCGATATTATAGCTACCCCGACTGTCTATAGTTTCTTTGATTTGAAATGCCAAATTCCGCCCTGACACCAGAACTTTGTGTAACTTGGTGATCGAAGGATCTACTTGATTGAAAAAGTCCGGGCCTACCGATAAAACAAATCCGCCGCGTGGAATTGAAGTTCCCGAAGATTTCGTGACGATTGAGTAACGGCTGCACGTGAACGTCGAGAATGTATTTACACGTTTTCCGCGTTTGCAACGCCCAAGAGAAATATTGACGCCATCCTTATTTGGCGGAGTAAACGGTCCGAAGAACGAGTCGTAAACGACAGCCTCATCCTTATTTAATTGGCGGTTGGTACCTGAAAGCTGAAATGAATGAGTAACTGAACGCTCACCAAAATATAGTTGGGTATATGCATTTAGATGGCCGAAAAAGACAAATCCTGACTTCCTGAATGTACCAATGATTGCTCCGACTCGATTATCTGTGCTCTCGCTCAACAATTTGCCATCGATCATCAATACGCCAGCCGAGTCGCCAGCAAACTCACTCTTGTCCAACCGAAAGAATCCGGCGTTGATCGCGGCAACCGCGCCTTTGCGGTTGGCGATGGAAGAAGTTGTTTCGAGGCCGATCGCTTTGTCTAAAGCCTTATGGACATCAAGCCGGACCTTAGTCAGATCTAGCCGCAGAAGATTGATCTTCACAGGGTCTTTACCGATCTTGTGCTCGACCTGGGCATACTCGACGCCATCGTGGACTGCTTTCCAATCCTGTGCGGCAAGTTTCACCACAGAGGCACAGAGAACGCAGAAGACGGAAACCAAGATCAAAGGATGAACGAAAATGATAGCTTCCTTAAGTTTAGATGCTGACCTCATAAAATTTCGCGGCCTCTGTGTTTCGGTGGTGAACCATCTTTATAATACTGTTCAATGCTCATCAACGAAAGAGTAGTCCAATTGAACGAGAAAGAAACGAACCGGAATGGGCGTTACGTTCTTTATTGGATGCAGATGTTCAAGCGAACGTCGCACAACCACGCCTTGATCTGGGCGATCCGAAAGGCGAATGAGCTGAAGCTGCCACTGGTCGTATACGAGGGGCTGAAATACTACTATCCGTGGGCGAGCGACCGTCTGCATACGTTCATTCTTGAGGGAGTCGAAGAGAAAAGGAGAGAGTTTGAACGACTCGGCATCAGATACATCTTCTATCTGCAAAAGGACGAAAGCTCTCCCAAGAACACGGTTGCAAAGCTTGCAAGAGATGCCGCCCTGATCGTAACAGACGACTTTCCGTGCTTCATCATTCCCGGCCACAATCGCCGCATTGCGAAGCGTGCCGAGATCGCCGTTCATGCGGTTGACTCGAACGGCATTATTCCGATGTCTAAGTTCGAGAAGGAAGAGTACGCGGCATACACCATCCGTCCAAAGATCAAAAAGCTGCTCCCGAGTTATCTCAAACCGTTCGCCGAGGAGACGGTAGAAAAAGACAGTACGAACATAGATATCGATGCAAGCTTTGAGACGGTCGTGACCGCGGATGGTATCGCCGAACTCGTCTCCCAGAGTGACATCGATCATTCCGTCAAGCCGTCGCCTGTCTATCACGGCGGAACGGCGAACGGCCGAGAGCGACTTATGAAATTTGTCGAAGAGATCCTTCCGGATTACGATAACGCCCGAAACAAACCTGACCGCGACGGTTCCTCGCGGCTTTCGGCATATCTGCATTTCGGGTTCCTCTCGCCGCTGGAGATTGCCTTGGCAGTCCAAGACGCGGACGCTCCGCAGGAGTCGAAGGACGCGTACCTTGAGGAATTGATCGTTCGCCGCGAACTCTCCTATAACATGACGCGGCACAATCCGAAGTACGAATCGCTCGCGGCCCTGCCTGATTGGGTTCATAAGACCATGCGTGCTCATGCCGATGACGAACGTGAAGTGACCTACACTTTGGAAGAACTCGAAGCCAGCCAAACTCACGACGAGCTTTGGAATGCCTGCCAGCGTGAGATGGTATTGACCGGTGAGATGCATAACTACGTCCGGATGCTCTGGGGCAAGAACGTGATCGCGTGGTCGCGGAGCTACGAAGAAGCGTTCGAAACGCTCGTCCACCTGAACAACAAATATTGTCTCGACGGCCGCAATCCGAATTCCTACGCGGGTATCCTGTGGTGCTTTGGTAAACACGATCGCCCGTGGATGGAGCGGCCTGTTTTCGGCCAGATCCGATATATGACGAGCGGAAGCACAGGACGGAAATTCGATTCAAAGAAGTACATTCAGTGGACAAAGATGCTCGGTTAGCCTGATACACATTGCAGCCGACCTTCGCGTTTGAATGGTGGAGCAAGTAAATTTCTCCATCCTTAAACGCAGGAGGTTTGTCGCAATGATCAATCATATTTCTATCGCAGTAAATGAACCCGGGCGGGTCGCTAATTTCATCGCTGAGCTTTGGGATGGCTATGTCTATCCTTTCCCGCCGGCCCCGAATTCCTTTTTCGTCCTTGCCAATGACGGCAAAGGCTCCGCCATTGAGATAACTCCGGCCGGGACCGTGCTCGTCCCCGGAGAAGGACTGCCGGACGAAAACGATCTGAACGCCGTCACCGAAGAGCACGAAGCTCAGTTCGTCCGCAGCGAATTCGTGCCCAGATATGTGGCCACGCACATCAACATCAATACCCAAAAGAGCATCGAGGAGATCCGCGAGCTGGCCAAACGCGAGGGCTGGCGGGTGCTCGTCTGCAACCGCGGCGGCGGGCTTTTTCAGCTAGTTGAGGTTTGGGTCGAGAACACGCTGATGCTTGAGGTTATGACGCCCGAGCAGACCGAGCGATACATCGAGATCACCCACCCTAAGTTCATGGAGGCCGCTTTCGCCGACACACTTCAGCAGCATCATCCGGCGACCAATCGGGTTTTGCCAAGCGAGTTGAGCCTTATCGGTTAAGCGGATTGAACCGGAGCGAGATCGACAAGAAAGCCGAGATACTGATTCGCTGATCAGCCCGGCCGACTTGTTGATCTCTTCCAGTTCATCCATTTCGAAACTCCCGCCAATTGTCTTTCCAGTCGAAATACTCGCTCGCCCGAAAACGCTTTTTGTAGTCGTAGAAAGATTCCCCGTCATAGGCATAGCCGAGATAAAAGTGGTCAAGGCCAAGATCGAGCGAGTGCTCGATCTCTTTCAGCAAGGTGAAGATCCCGAGGCCGGCGGCGGTGATCGCAGGGTCGAACATCGCGAAGACGCTCGAAGCAGAACGCTTGCCGAGGTCGAAGTAGCTCTCGGCGACGAGCCGGCCGCCTTCACGAACGCTGAGCTGAAAAGCTTCGCATGGTGATGCCAAAGCGGTCGCCGGGACAAAATCTTCGAGCCTTTCGGGCTTGCCTTCGGCAAAGCGAAGCCGGTGGCGTTCGAACAGTCTCCTTGATTCCTCAGTCGCTCCGAGCCGGCCGATCGTTAGTTCGAGTCCGGAGTTCCGCCGCAGGTTGCGTCGCTGGCTTTTCGAGAATGTGAAACGTGCGAGGTCGATCCGAAGCGGGAGAACACGCATCACCCGGCCGGCGTGGATGCCGAAGTTGTAGCGGAAAAAGTGTTGCCCAAAGTGCCGCCAGCCCGCGGCCCAAAGAGCATCCATTGCCTCCGCCGGGGCGAATTCGGAGTGGAAGCGTTCATTGATCAGGCCGGTCTCGTCAAGCAGCATGGGAACTCAAGTCCGTTACAAAAAATCGAACCTGCCCGAGAAGCAGTGCCGCCAATGCGGAAGGCCGATGGCTTGGCGGGCACGCTGGAAACGCAACTGGGAAGCGGTCAAGTATTGCTCCGAACGCTGCCGCCGCGAGAGCCGCCGGGCTACCAACTGACGCTGCCTTCTTTTGACGTATCGATCTGAGCCAGCTCGACGCCCTCATTGAAGAAGAAGATCTTCATCTGGTCAAAGAGGAACTCGTGCGAATCGGGGTTCGAGACGTCAATACCGAAGTGGTTGATAAGCTGGTTCTGCTTCTGAAGCCACTCTTTCCAGCAATCGCCGCAGGTCTCCGCACCGATCTTTTGCCCGAGCTCGGTCGGGATCGGCGCATAGCCGAGCGGCTCGCCCTTCTGCCCGCATCGGGCACATTTGAACTTTTCACCAAACAAAGCCATAACTAAATTTTAGCATAAACGGCCGAAAGCGATCCCCCTTGGAATGAAACAGAGTGAATGCTGGAATTGGACAGCGGATCGCGGAAAATAGTGAATTCTGTAAGGGTAAAGTGAATAGTGAATGGAAATTTGAAGATCCGTATATTATGATCCGAGATCTTTTGCGGTCTTTGCTCCCTTGCGTCATTTCGTTAATGCTCTGTTGTTAGATATGACCAAAACAGCTTTCAGCTGCCGGCTATCAGTTGCCAGTAGGCCGTGGCAGTTGATTAGATGCGTCTGCGTTTGCAGGTGGTCAGAATCCGGTATCCATTTTCTTTAACCAATATACGATCGGCCAATTGCCAACTGACAATGCGGAAGGCTCGCGGAGACCGAAAGTCGAATGCCCAAGTCAAAGACGGAAAATGCAACAAATCGATACAGAATATCCAAAATCGTCGATTTTGTTCTACCGTACTCCACGAGCTCTCGAAGAAACAAAAGGTAGGTTTACGTCGCAATGCGGCGACGCGGCAGAGACTTGCCATTCAGACGACCGTCCATGCTGAGGAAAAAAGGCTGACCATTTTGTTTGAACCTGCGTCTAACTTTAGGACGATAATTCTCGTTCGCGGAGTTTTTATGGACAGGCGTTATTTTCTTAAGACAAGCGGGATCGGACTGGTGAGCTTTGGGCTGATGGCGGCGGCCCCGGATTTTCTCCATCAGTTTGCAGCAGCACAGGCGAAGGGCAGCGGCGGAAAGCGAAAGGTGCTGGTCACGATCTTTCAGCGTGGAGCGGTCGATGGGCTAAGCATGATCGTCCCGCACGGCGAGGGCGAATATTACAATCTCCGCCGCGGGACCGCAATCGCCCGGCCGCGGCAGACCGACGGAGCGCTCGACCTTGACGGCTTTTTCGGGCTTCATCCGGCGATGGCGTCGCTCCAGCCATTTTGGAGCGCAAGGCAGCTTGCCGTTATCAATTCCTGCGGCTCGCCGGACAACACGCGTTCGCATTTTGACGCTCAGGACTATATGGAATCGGGCACGCCGGGTGTGAAATCTACCCGCGACGGCTGGCTAAACCGGGCGCTGCAGGCTACCGCCGGGAAGGCCGATTCGCCCTTCCGTGCCGTTGCGATGACGCAGCAGCTTCCGCGTTCGCTCTATGGCCGCTCGCCCTCGATCGCAATGACCAGCCTTTCGGATTTCTCGATCAAGGCGGGGCTTTACACGGCGGACCTAAAGGGCGGCTTTGAGGGTGTTTACCAGCAAAATGTGAAGGACACGCTCGGCGAGACGGGCAAAGAGACCTTCGAGGCGGTCAACTTTCTAAAGACCGCAAATCCCTCGCAGTTTCGCCCCGAGAATGGAGCTCAATACCCGAACAGCCAGCTTGGACGTTCGTTGCAACAGATCGCTCAGCTCATCAAGGCGGGCGTCGGGCTCGAGGTTGCGTTCGCTGAATCGGGCGGCTGGGATACGCACGTGCGGCAGGGCGGTGCACGCGGGCAACTCGCGAATTTGCTAAGGGACTTTGCGAATTCGATCGCGGCCTTTGCCACCGACCTCGGCAAGCGGATGGACGATGTCGTGGTGCTGACAATGTCCGAATTTGGCCGGACGGCCCGCGAGAACGGCTCGCTCGGCACCGACCACGGCCATGGCAATGCGATGCTCGTGCTCGGCAATTCCGTGAAAGGCGGGAAGGTTTTTGGCGAGTGGAAAGGCCTGAAGAACGATCAACTAAACGAGGGCCGCGACCTTGCGATAACGACCGACTTTCGGACGATCTTCACAGAAGTGGCAACGAAGCATTTGGGAAGCGACCGGTCCGAGGCCTTGTTCCCGAAGTTCGATCCCAGGGCCGCCGGGGCGTTGGGCTTTCTAAGCTAAACCTGCGGGCCAAATGAGTCGTTGAAAAAGAAGCAGCCGCTCCATTGTAGGGGCGGCTGCTTTTTGTCACGTAACCGCTAGTGTTCGGGGTCGTTGCTCGGCGAATCCACCGGGCTTGTACCGCCGCCCTGTTGGACAACATGCGTCAGCTCATGGGCCAGCAGCTTTCTACCCACATCCGTATGCGGCTGGTATTCGCCCGGTGCAAAGAAAATATCGCTGCCGTGGGCGAAAGCCTTTGCCCCTAAGTGTGTCGGGGCGTGGCTTTCGTGGACCCTTACCTGAGAAAGGTCAGAGCCAAAAGACGCCTCAAATTCGTGCTTCAGCGGGGCGGGAAGCGGTGCTCCGTCGGTCTTACCGACCTTCGATGCAGATGGTGCTAAGTGCTTTTTTCCTTGATCTTCCATTTAAGCGGTCTCCTTCGTTTTTGTTCGAGTGAGCTCTTTACTACCATACAATGCGTAAGGAGCACAAATTCTTGGACAAGCAGAATGCCAGATCTTGATCGCCGATCAAAACAGCTTGAACGGATCGACACCGGCGACTATACGGCGGCCGAGTACGACCGCTTTCTCAAAGAGATAGCGTTCATCAACCGCTTTCTCGGCGACCGGCGGGCACTTAGGCGGTCGCTTTTAGCGGAGGTCGAGAGGCGAGAGCTAACCGAGTTCAGCCTGCTCGATGTCGGTTGCGGCTCGGGCGAATTGCTTCGATACACGGCGGAGTTTGCAAGAACGAAAGGCATCAAGGGGCGGTTAACCGGGCTTGATCTCAATCCGATCTCGGCGAGCGTTTCGGCAAAAAATACAAACGACTTTCCCGTGATCTCGATCACACAAGGCGATGCGTTTCAATTGCCCTTTGCCGATGGTGAATTTGACTACGCTATCTCATCCCTCTTTTTCCATCACCTGACCGTTGAACAGATCCCGCAGGCCCTGCAGGAAATGCGTCGGGTCGCCCGAAACGGCGTTTTCGTAATTGACCTGCATCGCCACCCGGTCGCATACCGGCTCTATCGACTCTTTTGCCGGGCCTTTTTTATCTCACCCTTGGTCAGGGAAGACGGTTCGCTCTCGGTGCTTCGCGGATTCAGGCCGGAGGAATTGGCGAAGATCGCCGGGACACGGAACGTCAAACGAAGCTTTCCTTTCAGGCTTGTCCTTGAGTGCGGCTAGCCTTCGTACATACCGAGTCGGGCGAGGTGGGCGAGGCTTTCATCGAGCCATTCCGCAAGCGTCGCGAGCAACTCCTTTTTGCCTTCGATCTCATGCGACGAGCGGATAAACTTCCCGAGTTCATCGAGCACGGAAGACCGGCTTCGCTTGCCGTCAAGCAATTCGAGCAGACGGCGTGACACCGGATCGGCGATTTCCATATCGATCCCGAATCCCGATATGACATTGCGGGCCGAAGCCATCTGCCATCGGGCAAGCCGGCTGAGTTTCGGTTTCTCCAACAACTCTGCGGCTGCCGACGGCTGAAACGTGTGAAGCTCAACAAGGTCGGTCGCCGTCGCTATCTGGAAGAGCATCTGGCGGAAAGCCTCAGCCTGCTGCTTGGCCTCATCATCGCTGAGGCCGGCGGCGCGTTCGCGAGCTTCGCCCACAAGTTCCTTGAGTGCAACAGCTCGCGGCCATAGCGAGCTAAGCCGAGCGAGGGCTGTCTTGGCAAGCGGCAGATCGATCTCGATCTGCTGCCCGCTGTTTCCGGCGAACTTAACTCGCCCGTTCCCGACAAGATCAGGTGAGCTCCCGGCGGGCCGCAGGGAAGAGCTGACGAGAAGCCGATCTAGCACATTGGGCTTCATATCGCGGTCGAGATTCACTTCGGAGCGGACAACAAGGCTTTGACGGAAGGCCCGGCCGCGGAAGATATCGAGATACTGTTCGCGTTCGATCACATCGTCGATGCCAGAAATGAAGTCGCGGGCGGCGGGTGTCATGTCTGCCGTACCCATTGCATGGAGCTCCGCCTCGGCAAGGAACTGCAGGCCGTTCGCGGCAAGCAACTCGGCAAACTCATGAAAGTAGAATGGCGTGTTCAGCTCGGCGAGGTCATCGTGAAAAACATCGGCGAGGTCGCGGGTGCCGTGGCGGCGAAATTCGCGAACAAGTATCTGGCCATACGTGCCGCGGTTCGAGCTTTGCTCGGCAGCGAACTTGAGGAAGCCGAGAGCACGCTCGACCTTTTCGGCCGGGTCTTCGATGCCGCGGCTCGCGAACCGCATCGCATGCTGCGTTATCTGCCGCTCATGCGCGCCCGGGAACGCGCTGTAGCTGATATAGCCGACGCCGTTCGGGTTGAGCAATTCGCGGAAAAGCTCAAGAACGCGGGTTCGTACGGCCTCGGGCACCCATGAGAAAAGCCCGTGGGCGACGATGTAGTCGAACCGGCCGAAGGTCGCTGCCGACATCTCCATAACATCCGCCTGGTGAAACTCGACATTGCCAAGCCCGAGTTCCGCAGTGGCGGCTTTGGCTTCATCGATATGTACCTTCGAAAGATCTATGCCGGTGAAGCGGGCCTGCGGCATCAGGTAAGCTTGAGCGATCAGGTTGCTGCCGTTGCCACAACCGAGCTCGAGCACCGTGCTCGTCTCCGCGGCCGCGGACTCCATTCCAAAAAGCAAGGCCTGCGTCGCCAGCCTTCCGGGAAAGGTCTGGACAAAAAATTTACTCGGATAAGGAAGCCGGTCGTATGAGAATTCATCGTTCACGATCGGTCAACAATATCACAGCGGGGCTTATTTCGGCCCGAGCATCGCGGCCATGCGATCGTGGATAAGGTTAATGGCCTTGAGCGGGCGGACCATTACTTTGAATTCGGTGATCTTGTCGTCGGCGTTCCAGCGAATCATATCGACGCCGTTGATTGTGATGCCATCGATCTCCGTTTCAAATTCGAGAACGGCATCGCTTTCACCCACGACCTCGCGAACATAACGGAAACTCTCGTTCCCGAAAACATGCATCGCGGCCGTCAGGTACATCGCCGTTATCGCCTTCCCAACCTGCGGCGTATGCAACACCGGCGAATAGAAAACAACATCGTCAGCTAGCAGTTCGCCAAGCCCACTCGCATTCCGCGTGCGGACGATGGCGTGCCATTCGTCAACAGCCTTTCTTCCCACACCATCTCCCATACTAATAAGGCACGTCGTCCAATACTCCTAGGATCTCTACTTCACTATCCCGCTCAAAGATCGCAAGCAGATCATTAAGCAACGTATCCGCTAAAGGACGCGTGTCAATAAATCGAAGCTTTGACCAGCTCCACTTTCTGTCGCCTTTGAATCCATCTGTACAGAGGTACTCGATAGGGTCGCTCGTTTCCGGAACCGCATGAATCAAGACTCCAGACCGCATCGGATCAAGTTATAGCTCAACCCACCAACCCCAGTCTTCCGCGCAGATAAAGGGAACGTTGTACCCAAGCTCCGTAAGTTCGCGTTGCAAATACTCGGCAAGGGCCTTTCCATACATCCCTTCGTTTACTATCTCGTCGTCTTCGCCGGGAAGAATGACAAACTTGTCTGACCTGAGGTGAATAAATTTTCCCATGTGTTCATCTAGTTCGAAACTACAAGCCTAACTGACGATCTAATGGCACTGAGTTATTGCAGTCTTGATCATACTTCCTCGAAAATTAGAAACCCGACCGGGACAAATGTGGTCAGCCATACGCCGTTGTCGGAAAGAAAAAACTCGTGTCCTGAGCTATGCATCTCCGACGACCGTATCTTGATCACTGTCGGTTTCCCATGCCGGCGACCGACCTCGAGGGCAGTTGTCTGCTCGGCCGAAAGATGAACATGACGACGTGATGCCGGGATGAGCCCTTTCTCAAGAATGGAGTCGAGAAATCGAGTTGCTGTGCCGTGATAGAGAAAATCGGGAGGCGTAACCGGTTCAAGTCCAAGCTCGATCTCGACGGAATGTCCTTGACTCGCCCTTATCCTCTTCCCGTCCTCGCTGAAGACAAACCGCTTCTTGTTGTTTGTCGCGACAACTTCTTTGACCAACTCCAATGTGAGATTACGACCGTCTGCATTTGCAAGATGGATAAGTTCGGACAAGTCTGCCCAGCCTTCTGTATCGAGCTGCAATCCGATCGCATCGGGCTGATGCCTGAGCACATAGCTTAGGAATTTGCTTGTTGGTTCAAGTTGATCTCGCACTGATGTTTAGCTTTCCTCGGACCGGTTGTGAGGGCCGTTTAGTTTCGCGATCGAGTGAAGTTCCAGCAGCTCATTCTCTGGAAAGGCAATGCCTGACTCGTGAATCATATACAGCAGATGTTCGAAAGCAACACCCCATTCATTATGCTCGAGATACTCAGTAATGTTCTCGCGACCGTCCAAGATTCCGACCTGGTCAAACGTCGGATTTAAAGGATCCGTTCTATGCAGTTCCTCTATCAGGCCTTGAGCTTTTTCTGTTACCTCAAGGAGTTTCGCAATATCGGGATTCGTCTTCCGAAATCGGAACACTTCGCCTACTCCTCCAACTTCTCCGGCTCCAAATTTATTCTTTCCAGTATGCCGGTTTGCTCGCCTTCGATTTTCCGTAGCATAATTCGCGCTCGTCTTCATACCCTCGAACAGGACTAGATTGCATCAAGCGATATCCTCATCAAATACCCGGTTATAATCCTTCGCACTGTGGAATACATGCAAGATCCGGATCTCATTATCTGTCGGAATGTAGAAGATCAGATATTTCTCGAAGCCCCTGACCCGAACCATACGTACCGACGAGAGTTTCTGGACACTAAATTTGTTTGGCGCCCCAAGCTGTGGGTGTGATGCGATCAACTTAAATGTTTCGTCGCAAGAATCCAGGAACCGCTGAGCGAGGTCTTCCTGAAGATCGAAGAAATAAGAAGAAATTGCGAGAAGTCTTCAAAGACATTGTCCTCGTAGCTGATCTTCATTTCTTCTTTTTACGACGCGTCAGTTCCGCGCGAAGTTTTTCAACATTCCACTCCTTCGTGTTCTCGCTGTGAAGACGTTCCAATAAAAGCCGTTCCAGCTTTTCCTGCTCGATCCGTCTCTGGTCAGAGCGGATAAGTTCACGTACATACTCGCTTGCCGAGCCATAGCATTCATTGGCAAGCCTTTCGTCCACGAAGGATTTCATCGAATCCGGGAGCGAGATATTCATCGTTGTAGTCGCCATGTCAAAACAATAAACAAACTGGCAAACATTGTCAATATTTGCCATGGCTCGGCCTCATCTCGTTCGTTGGGTGTTTGAGTCTACTCCGTATTTCTCAACCGCAGTCTCAGTGCCTGGAGTTTGATGAAGCCTTCGGCGTCGTGTTGGTCGTAGGCGCCGGCGTCGTCTTCGAAGGTTACTACGCGTTCGCGGTAAAGCGAGTTTGGCGACTTGCGGCCCGTGACGATGACGTTGCCCTTGTAGAGCTTTAGGCGGACGTCGCCGTTAACGGTTTCCTGCGTTTGGTCGATCATCGAGCGGAGGATCTCGAACTCAGGTGCGAACCAGAATCCGTAATAGACCGATTCGGCAAACTTGGTCCCGAGGCTGTCGCGGAGGCGCATCACCTCGCGGTCCATCGTAATGGATTCGAGCGCCCGGTGGGCGGCCATCAGTATCGTCACGCCCGGCGTCTCATAAACACCGCGAGACTTCATCCCGACAAAGCGGTTCTCGACCAGATCGACGCGGCCGATGCCGTGCTCGCCGCCAAGGTGGTTGAGCTTTGAGAGCATATCGACCGGCCCATATCTTTCGCCGTCGATCGCGACCGGCTCGCCTTTTTCAAACGTAAGCGTTATTTCTTGCGGTTTGTCGGCGGCGTTCTCGGGCGACTTGGTCAGCAGAAAAATGTCCTCGGGCGGAGCGGCCCATGGGTCTTCGAGTATTCCGCCTTCGTAGCTGATGTGCATCAGGTTGCGGTCCGTTGAGTACGGCTTCTCGGCCGAAGCCGTCACGGGAATGCCATGCTTTTCGCAATAGGCCATAAGGTCCGCACGGCCCTTGAAGTCCCAGTGCCGCCACGGAGCGATCACTTTGATATCAGGCTGAAGTGCGTAATAGGTCAGCTCGAACCGCACCTGATCGTTGCCCTTGCCGGTCGCGCCGTGGGCGACGGCGTCGGCTCCTTCCTTTTGGGCGATCTCGATCTGCCGCTTGGCGATAACGGGCCGGGCGAGCGACGTCCCAAGCAGGTAAACGCCCTCATAAAGTGCGTTTGCCTTAACGGCCGTCCAGACGAAATCTTTGACGAACTCCTCGCGAAGGTCCTCGACGTAAAGCTTCGAGGCACCCGTGGCTTTGGCCTTTTCCTCGAGCCCGTTAAGCTCCTCGCCTTGGCCAACATCGGCGCAATAGCAGATGACCTCGCAGCCGTAGGTCTCCTTTATCCACAGCAGCATCGCCGAGGTATCAAGCCCGCCCGAATAGGCGAGCACGACTTTATTGATCTTGTCTCTCATTACTTTCGGTTTGGGTAAAGCTCTAAGCTATTAGCTCTTAGCCGTAAGCTGGTTTCCGCAAAACACATCGCTCGAATTACAATCATTCTTACACACACGGAAATATGAGCAAATCGGAAAATCTGTGGGGCGGTCGATTTACGGAAAAGCCGCACGAGGTCTTTACCGAGTTCAACGATTCGTTTCGGTTCGACCGGCGGCTTTTTGCGGCAGATGTCCGCGGGAGCATCGCACACGCTCTTGGGCTTGAGCGTGCGCGAATCATAACTCGTGAAGAAGCTGATGCGATCGTTGGTGGGCTGACGCAGCTTGCGGCCGATGCCGCACTCCACTCGGATTATTTCGAGAGTTCAGCCGCTGAGGATGTCCATTCGTTCATTGAGGCAAAGCTGATCGAAGCCATCGGCGATACGGGCCGAAAGCTCCACACTGGCCGCAGCCGAAATGACCAAGTCGCGACCGCATTTCGGCTTTGGCTCCGCGAACAGGCGGATGAGATCGACGCACTTGCCCGTGACCTGCAGGCGGCTCTGGTGGATATTGCCGAAGGGTTTCACGAAGCCGTCATTCCGGGCTATACGCACCTTCAACGTGCGCAGCCGGTGCTCTTTGCCCATTGGTGCATGGCTTATTTTGAGATGCTTTGCCGCGACCGTGAACGGCTGGCCGATGTTAGGAGGAGAATAAATGTTTTGCCGCTCGGTTCGGCTGCACTTGCCGGTACTTCTTTCGAGATCGACCGCGAGGCCGTTGCCGCGGATCTCGGTTTTGACTCCATATCGGCAAATAGCCTTGACGCTGTTTCGGATCGCGACTTTGCTATCGAGTTCGTCGGTGCTGCGGCGCTTCTGATGGCGCATCTCTCGCGGCTCGCCGAGGACATGATCATCTATTGCACAGGCGAGTTCGGGTTCTTGAAGCTTGGCGATAACGTCTCATCGGGCTCGAGCCTGATGCCGCAAAAGAAGAACCCCGACGCGCTTGAGCTTATCCGCGGAAAGGCAGCACGCGTCTTCGGCCATCATGCCGCATTGCTTTCGCTGATCAAAGGACTACCTCTTACCTATAACAAGGATATGCAGGAGGACAAGGAGGCGGTCTTTGATACGGTCGATACGGTCAAGATCACGCTTCGTGTCGCGGCAATTGTGGTTGAGAACACTGTAGTTGATGAAGAACGCGGCCGCGAGGCTGCAACCTCCGGCTACCTGAACGCGACCGAGCTTGCCGATCATCTGGTCAAGGCCGGGATGCCCTTTCGGACGGCGCATGAGGCGGTCGGCCGCCTTGTTCTGCTGGGGCTCAAGGAGAACCGCGAGCTGAATGAATTGAGCCTAGAGGAAATGCGAACCATTGTCCCTGAGCTAGATGAGAGCGTCTTCGATAAGCTGACGCTCGAGAGTACGCTTGCGAACAAATCCGCCGCGGGCGGAACGTCACCGGCTCGGGTCGCCGAGGCATTGGCGGCGGCGAGGGAATATTTGAATGGATAAGGCAGAACTGATCAAGCGAACTGCCGAGAACGAACTGATGCAGTTTCTCGGCGTGAAGATCGTCTCGGCGGAGCCCGAGCGGGTCGTGATGACGATGGAAGTCACGCCGCGGGTGCATCAGTACGTCGGGATAATGAATGGCGGCGTTTCGCTTTACCTTGCCGAAACGGCGGCGTCGATCGGTGTCGTTGCCAATGCCGATCTGACCAAGGTAACGCCGGTCGGCGTTGAGATAAACGGCAACCATCTGCGGGCGGTAAGCAAGGGCGAGTTGACGATCGAGGCACGGCCGATCTTTCCCGGGCGGACGATGAGCATCTGGCAGATAGACATCACCAACGAGAAGGGCAAGCACGTTTTTACCGGTCGCTGTTCGGTTTTGCTGCAAAAGCGACCGGCATTTCCCGGATAGCCGAAATGGACAGATTCCCGCGAGAGTTCGTGACCGAATGGCGAAAGCTCGAGCTGCCCTTCAAGGGCGAGCGGGCCGTCGTTGCCGTCTCGGGCGGCGCGGATTCGGTCTCGCTCCTGCTTGTGCTCAGTGAGCTCGCCCGGCGGCGGAAGATCACGAATGAGCTTGTCGTCGCCCATTTCGATCACGGCCTCCGAGGCGAAGAGAGCCTCGCGGATGCGGAGTTCGTCCGCGAGCTCGCCGGCTCGTTAGGGTACGAATTTGAGCTCGGCCACGGACGGATCGCGAAGAAAGGCAACCTCGAGCAGAACGCCCGCCTTGCCCGTTACGCGTTTCTTGCCAAAACCGCCGAGCGGCACAAGGCCTTTGCAGTTCTGACGGCACATACGCTTAATGACCAGGCGGAGACATTTCTGCTGAACCTGATCCGCGGGAGCGGGCCCGAGGGCCTGGTGGCAATGCGGCCGATCCGCCCGCTCGAGGGCACCAAGGCAAAGCTTGTTCGGCCAATGCTTCGTTGGGCGAAACGTGACGAAACCGAGGAATTTTGCTTTTCCCGTGGCATTAATTTCAGAACCGACGCGATGAACCGTGACCCGCGGTTTACGCGAGTCCGGATCAGGACGGAACTGCTGCCGATCTTGAAGACCTTTAACCCGAAGATCGTCGAGCAGATCGCCAGGACCGCGAGCCTGATGCCGGCGGCTGAAGGCGAATCCGCATACGCCGCAGCGGGCGAAAACGATGCTTCGGAGCTAAGACTAGCCCTGCTAAGGAAAATGGACGGGCCCGGGCTTCGGAATACACTAAGGCAATGGATAAAGGCCAACCGCGGGAGCCTTCGCGGCATAACGCACAAACATATCGAGGGCGTTGAGCGGCTGGTCAGGAGCGAGAAGAGCGGAAAAATGGCAGAACTGCCGGCAGGGGCACACGTCCGTAAGGGTTCAGGCAAGCTCTTCTTTGAACTGAAATAGGTTGAAAAAAGGGCATCCGGCGCCTACAATCAAAGGTTGGCTTGTAATGTTGGCCTGTCGCTTCGATGACAACGAGGCGGCAGGCTGTTACATCTAACACAGGTTAAAGATGATCCGGGCCCGATTGGCAGGATCAGGAGGCAGTAAATTGAACTCAAAGGCAAGACAAGTATTTCTTTGGTTGATGATAATTTCCAGTGCGTTGCTGTTTGTCTGGTATCTCCAGGGCAAGCAGACAAAGCCCGCACAGGAACTCTCTTTTGATGCCGCCCTGACGCAGATCAGGAACAAAGACGTCAAAGAGGTGACGATCAAGTCCGATACGCTCGAACTCGTCAACATGAGCGACGAAAAGCTGAGCGCGAAACTCGATGCCAGCGACGCGACCCGCGACCAGATCTATGCGGCCGTCAACGGTACGGACACGAAGGTCCTTCTCGAGCAATCCTCGAGCGGTATCGGCTGGCTTCTTCTGATCAACCTGCTTCCGTTCCTTCTTCTCGTTGGCTTTCTTGCCTTTACTCTGCGGCAAATGCAGGCGGGCGGAAATAAGGCCCTGAGCTTTGGCAAATCAAAGGCAAAGCTTCTCAATAACCAGCAGAAACGAGTTACGTTTAAGGACGTTGCCGGTGTTGAAGAGGCCAAGGAAGAGCTTCAGGAGATCATCGAATTTCTTAAGGACCCGCAAAAGTTTCAAAAGCTCGGCGGCAAGATACCGAAGGGCGTCCTGATGGTCGGCCCTCCGGGAACGGGCAAGACGCTGCTCGCCAAGGCAGTTGCCGGCGAGGCGAACGTTCCGTTCTTCTCGATCTCCGGCTCGGACTTCGTTGAGATGTTCGTCGGTGTCGGTGCAAGCCGAGTCCGCGATCTTTTCGAACAGGGCAAGAAGAACGCACCGTGCATCATCTTCATCGATGAGATCGACGCCGTCGGGCGTCATCGCGGTGCGGGACTCGGCGGCGGCCACGATGAGCGTGAACAGACGCTCAACCAACTGCTGGTCGAAATGGACGGGTTCGAATCGAACGATGGCGTCATTCTGATGGCCTCGACCAACCGCCCTGACGTGCTTGACCCGGCGCTTCTTCGGCCCGGCCGTTTTGACCGCCGCGTTGTTGTCGGCCGGCCGGACGTTCGCGGACGCGAAGGCATTCTCAAGGTTCACACGCGGAAGATCCCGCTCGACGAAGGCGTTAACATCAACGTTATCGCTCGCGGAACGCCCGGCTTTACCGGTGCCGACCTCGCCAACATCGTCAACGAAGCGGCACTCAATGCCGCACGGTTCAATAAGAAGGTCGTGACGATGAGCGATTTCGAGATCGCCAAGGACAAGGTGATAATGGGAGCCGAACGCCGGAGCATGGTGCTCTCGGATGCCGAAAAGCGTTTGACCGCCTATCACGAAGCCGGTCATACGCTTGTCGGGCTCAAGGTTCCCGCAGCCGATCCCGTACATAAGGTTACGATCATTCCGCGTGGAATGGCCCTTGGTGTGACTCAGCAGCTCCCTGAAGCTGACCGCCATAGCTATACCCGCGAGTACATGATGAGCCAGATCGCGATCCTTATGGGCGGACGCCTTG
Organism: Acidobacteriota bacterium; assembly: GCA_019639135.1. GTDB lineage: Bacteria > Acidobacteriota > Blastocatellia > Pyrinomonadales > Pyrinomonadaceae > OLB17. The sequence goes on along the minus strand of JAHBSL010000001.1, from coordinate 393,502 downwards.
CGGAAGAGATATATTTCGGTGCGGACAAGGTCACGACCGGAGCCTCTAACGACATCGAACGGGCAACCGAGCTTGCCCGGGCGATGGTCTGCGAATACGGTATGTCCGAGCTTGGGCCGTTGACCTTCGGCAAGAAGGAAGAACAGATCTTCCTGGGCCGTGAGATCGCCCAGCACCGCGATTACTCCGAGGACACGGCGATCAAGATCGACCAGGAGGTCAAGAAGATTGTCACTCAGCAGTATGAGTACGCTAGAACGATCTTGATCGATAACGCTGACGCGATGGTCCGGCTCTCGGAAGCATTGCTCGAGAACGAAACGCTTGACAGCGTGCAGATTCGGCGGGTCGTCGCAGGACTGCCGCTCGACGGTACGGAGCCGGAGACCGGTAGCGATGACGACGGCTCACCCGAGCCGGCCGAATCGACCGGAAGGTTCAAGGCCCCGATACTTCCGCCGATAACGCCAAACAATCCGGCGACGGCGTAAGACGTGGAAAAGTGAGAAAGTGAAAAAGGGGGAAAAGTTAAAACGCTTTTCCCCTTTTCCTTTATTTTGGGCATTTTAGCCGCTTATGATCTGGAAAACCGCACGAAGGAAGATCTCGCTTGACCGGCCTTTGGTGATGGCGATACTTAACGTTACGCCTGACAGCTTTTCCGATGGCGGACGGTACGTTACACCCGATGCCGCACTTAGGCGGGTCGAGGAGGTCATCGCCGAAGGGGCGGACATCATCGACATCGGCGGCGAATCGACGCGGCCGGGCAGCCGAAGGGTGACCGCTGATGAAGAATGCGAGCGAGTATTGCCGGTCATCGCTGCTATCAAAGAGCGGTTTGACGTGCTGGTCTCCATTGATACAAGCAAAGCCGAGGTCGCCCGGGCGGCGGTCGAGGCGGGTGCCGAGATCATCAACGACATCGCCGGGCTTCGCTGGGATCCGGAGATCGCGAACGCGGCCGCCGCGAGCTCCGCCGGACTAGTGCTGATGCATTCGCGTGGTGAATTTGCGACGATGCATACTCAGCCGCCGGTCGAAGATGTGATCGAAGAGGTGACAAGCGGCCTCAGACACTCGGTTGCGGAAGCTCGCCAACGCGGTATCCGGAACGAACAGATAGTGCTCGATATCGGCATCGGTTTCGGCAAGACGCCTGAACAGAACTTAGAGTTGCTTGCCAAACTTGATAAACTATCGACCTCGCTTGGGGGATTTCCGCTCTTGGTCGGCGTTTCGCGAAAGTCTTTTATCGCAAAGACGCTCGGCGATATGCCTCCCGAAGAGCGGCTTCCGGCAAGCCTTGCCGCCGCAGCGGTCGCGGTCGTGAATGGTGCACGCATCGTCAGGGCCCACGATGTCCGCGAAACGGTGCAGGCCGTCCGTCTTGCGGCAGCGATCTTGGAGCAACGATGAAGTTTCTACGCCTCGCAGCTTTTCTCACACTTACCATTGTGGCTTCCGGTTTCACCGAGTGCTACAAGCCGGTGACAAATTCGGGCCTTCCGAAGCACATTAAGACCGTCGCGGTGCCGGCGTTCCAGGCCGAGGCGAAAGGGCTCCGCTACCGGGTCGAATCGCGGTTCACCGAGGCCGTTAGCCGGGAGATCATTCGCCGCGGCAACGGTCTGAAGGTCCAGGGATCGCTGAAAGGGGCCGATGCCGTCATCGAAGGCACCATTCGCGATTTTACCTTTACCGGCGTTCTGCTAGACCGCGAAGGGCGGGCACGTGTTTATGAGGTAACGATAGTTGCCGCTGTCACCATCCGTGACCTAAAGGAAGAGAAGATACTTTACGACAATCAGAACTTCGTATTCCGCGATTCGTTCGAGTTTTCCGAAGACCCGCGGTCGTTCTTCAATGAAGAAGACCCGGCCGTTGACCGCATCGCCCGAGCGTTTGCCGAGGCCGCCGTTTCGGCATTCGTCAACGGCATAGGCGTCCGGCAAGAGAAGAAATAGCCCGCATTGCAGATGCCCGAGATATCAAAGGAACAGCTTCGCAACCATATCAAGACCGGCAGCTTTGCTCCGGTCTATCTGCTTCATGGAGGCGAGGCGTACCTTCGCGACATTGCTGCACGAACGATCGCGGACCGGGCGTTCGCAGAGGACGAACTGAGGGAGTTCAACGACGACCGTTTCAGCCTTTCAGACCCTGACGATATGGTTCGTGCTCTCGCTGCGGCCGAACAGCTCCCGATGATGGCATCGCGGCGCGTGATACGCGTTTCCGATGTCCGGGTTGCGGCGGCTGCAAATCGCGACACGCTCAAAGAAGACGCCCTGCCCAGGCTTGAGAAGTATCTTGCCGACCCCTGCCCAAGCACGGTGCTCATCCTTACAGCCGATGAACTCAACGGTAACCGCAAAGCGACAAAGCTTTTGAAACAGCACGCGGCGGTCGTCGAGTTCGCCCAGCTAGAGGGCCGCGAGCTAGAGGACTGGGTTCGCCGGCAGTTTCAGGACTACGGGGCCGAGCCCGCTGACGGAGCTATCCGGTTTCTGATCGCGACCGCGGGATCAGAACTCCAGCGGCTTTCGAACGAGATCAAGAAACTCGCCGCCGCCGCTATGCCCGAAGGCCTGGTGACAGTGGAAATGATCGAGGCGGTTGTCCCACACTCGCGCGAACTATCGAACTTTGACTTGACCGATCACCTGATCGCCGGCCGCAAAGACAGGGCTTTGAAGGTTCTCCGCAAACTCTTTGACGACGAGGCCGAACCACTGATGCTTCTTGGATTGATCGCTTCGCGGTACCGGACGCTTCTGATGGCAAAGGAACTAATGGACCACGGTGTCGATAGGAGAACTGTCGCAAAGCGGGCGAAGATCTTCGGGCCGGGAGCCGATGACGTCTTTGCCGCCGCCCGGCGAACTGACCGTACCCGGCTCACCGCTGCCATCAATAAAATGGCCGCGGCTGACCTGGCCATAAAGACCTCGGTCGGCGGCGGAAAGGCGGGATCTGAGATGCAGATCGAAATGCTCGTCTGTGAACTCGCCGAGTTATGATTCAGGAAAAAGGGTTGTAGGGGCAGCATTTCGGCTGACCATAGGGGACGTCACCTGGGAAAGGAGAACGGACCGGGACAAGCCCTGCCCCTACAAGGTTGGGCGGGCCGCAATATCGCTCGCGGCCCAGGATATCGCTCAGATAGGCTGATTGCCCAAAGCTTCGTTGAAGTAGTGGTAAAGGTCGTTGTAGTCGATCAATGCGCGGTTGAGAATAAGCGGCAACTGTTTGATGTCGCGCGTGTTGACTATCAGATTCATGTTCCGGAGGAATGCCTCATGGGCGTTCATCGTCGTGCCTGCATCCTCAAGCGAGACTAGGAAAAGCTTGCGGCGTTCGGATGAATACATCGCGTTGGCCTTCTGTTGGATTATCGCAGCACCGCCAAGCTCGGCGGCGAAATCCGGAGAGAAGATCATCACGCCGGTCTTGCCCTCGCGTAGCCTTTCATTTGCCTGTGCGGGTGTTTCGGCAATGTAAACCTTGTAGCCTGCTCCGGTGAGCACCCCGGCGACCTCGTCACGCTTTTCCCCGAGACAAAGAAGTACGCGGCGAGGCTTTTTGCCGATCTCATCGTCTTTGTCGAGCGCCGCTCCGCCGTGCTGAAGCGCGGCAAGCAGCGATCGCAGAGCCTGATTTATCTCCTGCTCGGATTCCTTTTCCTCAAATTCGGCAGGCCCGTTCGGCACCGGCGGAGCAGGCTTGCTCGCCTCAAGCTGGCTTGCCGGCGAAGCGGCAGCGGCCGATTCCTTATTGGCCCGGAGCATATTCTGGCACCGCGGGCAGCGAACGGTGAATATCGTTGTCGGGATCTTCGATTCGTCCACCTGGAGTGAAACGGAGCAATTGTCGCAGCGGATGATCATATCGTTAAAGATTCGCGAGTTATGGCTTTGGCGGTCGCGAAGGCTATTCGAGCATGTCGAGAACCGAGGCCGGAGTTTTTGCCGCGGGCGGTGGAGAGATCGGGTCAACGACGGGTGGTTTACCGTTCATGCCGCTTTTGAGTCCTCCGCCGAGACCGGTCTGCGAGAGGTAATCCTCAGTAGAGGATAGTCCCTTGAGCTGGAGAAGCAGGTTGTTCTGGTTGGTCGCGTACGAGAGGCCATCCTCGAGCGTGATGATCTTGTCCTCGATCATCTTGCGGATGACCGAATCGAAATCCTGCATTCCGTCGATCTCGCCGTCGCGGATGGCGTCGAGCAGCGTCTTTCCCTCGCTCTCGCCCTTTTCAATGTATTCGCGTGTCCGTGGATTCGACCGCATTACTTCGACGGCAGCGATCCGGCCCTTGCCGTCCGCCCGCGGTATCAGCCGCTGTGAGACGATGTATCTGAACGTCTGGGCAAGCCGTGTGCGGATGACGCGTTCTTCGTTCTTCGGATAAAGCCCGATGATGCGGTCGATGGTCTTCGAGGCATCAATGGTGTGCAGCGTCGAAAGTACCAGGTGGCCTGTTTCGGCGGCCTCGAGGGCGATCTCGGTCGTTTCAAGGTCGCGCATCTCACCGACGAGGATGACCTTCGGTGCCTGGCGAAGTGCGGCACGGAGAGCCGATGCAAAGTCTTTCGTGTCGTGGCCGACCTCGCGTTGGTTGATGGTCGATTTCTTGTGGTTATGAAGAAACTCGATCGGGTCTTCGATGGTGACGATGTGATAGCTTTTTGTCTCGTTGATCTGGTCAATGATGGCAGCGAGGGTCGAGCTCTTACCCGAACCGGTCGGCCCGGTCAGCAGGACGACGCCGTTGCGAAGCTCACATATCTCAGCCAGTTGCGGCGGAAGGTTGAGCTGTTCAAAGCTCGGAATGTCGTGCGGGATGACACGCATCACGATCGAATATGAGTTTCGCTGCTGGAAGATATTGACGCGAAACCGGCACTTACCCGGCAGGGCATAGCTCAGGTCGGCTGTCCGAAAGCGGGCGAGGTTCGCGGCCGCCTCGGGGTTGTCGCGAAGAAGGGCGAGAGCGATCTGCTCGGTCTGGAAGGCGGAAAGCCGCCCAAGGCCCATCGGCGTTGCGGAATAAAGCGTGCCGTTTATCTCGATCTGCGGCTTCTGGCCGCACGAGAAATTGAGGTCGCTTACATTCTCTGAAACGAGCAGCATCTGCTCGATAATGGGTGCTATATCCAGCAAACTCATTTGAAAGGGTTACTCCTGAAGAGATCCGGGAAAGGCAGGGGATGTGCCGGGAAGATCGTACGGGTCGTTTGCGGACCGCGAAACGCCACAAACATTATTACTCGATTCGGCGTCCGGGTGCAAGCATTATTTAATGTTGTTGAACATTATTTTGCTCCGGGATGTTTGGTCACCATCGCAGAAGTGGTTAGCAAAGCAAGATTTTTGGCGATATTTTCGCCCCCGGCAACCGCAGAACTGATGACCGCGGCGGCGTCCGCACCGGCTTCTATCACGGCGGCGATGTTCTCCGCGTTGATCCCGCCGATTGCGACGAGCGGGATATTCGGGAGGGCGTTCCGGATCTCGGCAAGGCATTCCAGCCCGACGACGGGCTCCGTATCCGGTTTTGTATCGGTCAGGAAGATCGGCCCGAACGCGATGTAATCGACCGGTTCGCTTGCGGCCGCTGTTGCTTCGGCAAGACTGTGCGTTGAAAAGCCGATGATCGCGTTCGGGCCGAGCAATTCACGAGCGGCAGCCGACGGCACGTCGTCCTGGCCAAGATGGACGCCGTCGGCACCGGTCATCTTTGCGATATCGACACGGTCATTGATCAGCAGAATGACACCGGCCTCGCGAGCCGCGGTAACGGCATTCACAGCCTCCTCATAGAACTCGCCCGCAGGCAAGAGCTTTTCGCGAAGCTGGATGAAGGTTGCTCCCGCAGCGGCAAGCCTTCGGACTTGCTCGGAATGAGAAAGACCGGAGAGTTTGCGGTCCGTTATGGGATAGATCGGCGGTAATTCAAGGCGAGAATGCATCGGGGATCAGATCAGAGATTTGGTCATCAGGTAGCCGTCCTCGCCGTTGCTGTAATAGTTTTTGAGCAGCTGGACGGACGCATAGCCGCGCCGTTTGTAGAGTTCCTGGGCGACGAGATTGCTCACGCGGACCTCAAGCACCACGGTCGAGACGCCCTTTGCCCGAAGAGCATCCTCCAAATGGGCAAGTAGCCGGGAAGCGAGGTCGCGGCGACGATGCTCGGGAGCGACTCCGATGGTCGTAATATGCGCGGCTCCGTCCTGGTTCATCATCGCGAAGATAAAGCCCGTCATTTCGCCCGTGGACGTAACAGAGCTGTAGCTGAGTGTTTCGGGATTGTCGAGCAGGTAGGTGAACGTGTGCCGGCTGTAGTTCTCTCCGCGGGCAAAGCACCGAAGGTTGAGCTTTGCTACCTCGCGGAGCTGCCTTTTCGTCAGCGGCCGGATCTCGTAAACGGTCGGAGGAGCAGGCACGATCTCCGTACGCCGTGGAGCCGATGCGATAAAAAAGTCACGCAAAGATTGAAGAACTGCCATACCCTGAAACGCTAAAGGATCAGCATACAATCGCCGTAACTATAGAAACGGTAACCCGCCGAGACCGCATGCCGATAGGCTTTCATTATAAGTTCGTGCCCGCCGAATGCGGAAACGAGCACCAGAAGCGAACTCTTCGGCAAATGGAAATTCGTCAAAAGTCCGTCAATGGCTTTAAATTCGTGGCCGGGAAGGATTGTAAGCCTCGCCTCGCCGTTCGCCGGCCGAAACTCGCCGAACTCGGCGATCATATTCTCAAGCGTACGGGTCGTTGTTGTCCCAACCGCGATGATCCTCCGTCCTTCACGTTTCGCAGCGGACAACATCTCGGCCGATCGCTCGTTGACCTCATAACGTTCCGGCAAGACAGCATGACCCAACAGGTCTTCGCTCCGGACCGGTTCGAACGTGCCGTAGCCAACGTGGAGTGTGATCTCACAGGTGAGGACGCCTGCGGCCCGAAGCCGATCGAGCACTTCGTCGGTGAAATGAAGCCCGGCGGTCGGTGCGGCAATGGCTCCGCGTTTCTCGGCATAGACGGTCTGGTATCGCTCGCGGTCCTCATCCGGCGAGGCGAGGTCGCGTTTGATGTAAGGTGGCAGGGGTGTTCGGCCGACGCGGTCAAAGTGCTCAAAGAGGTCTCCATCGGCATTAAAACGGACCCTTACCATCCCGCCCTCACCGCGCTCGATCAACTCCGCGTAGAGTTCCGGGTCGAAAATGATCCATTTCCCGGGCTTTAGTTTCCGGGCAGGTCGGGCGAGCGCACGCCATTCCTGGTTCCCGAGGTCGCGTTCCAGCAAGATCTCGACCGCGGCACCGGTTTCGGTGCGTCCGATCAGGCGGGCAGGGAAAACGCGTGTGTTATTGACCACAAGCAGGTCGCCCGGTCGCAAGAAATCCGGCAACCTTTCAAAGCGGCTGTCATCAAAACTCAGTGCGTGACGGTCAACTGCCATCATCCGCGACGCCGAACGCACTTCCGTTGGCCGCTCTGCAATCTGATCTTCGGGTAGAACGAAGTCGTATTCCGAAAGATTCTTCATCAAGAATTCAATTGTATTGAAATTCCATATGAAATATAATCGCAGGCGAAGTAACAACTAATTTCACCCGCCGGTAGTTTTGGCGAAACGTGTTTGAGCTTGGAGCGAATGCCCGTGCCCGGAACACATAAATGGTAAGCAGCTCCGGCTCGCTTTACGAACTTAGGGGGAAACTAAAGATGAAACGAAACTTAGTCTCAATTTTTGTGATCGGCCTTGTTGCCGGTCTTTTCACCGTCTTTTCGGCCATTGATGCGAATGGCCAGGGACGCTACGTCGGGCAATATTCGCGAGCAAGGGTCGATCAGATCATTCGCGAAATGGAGAACGCGGCAGATGAATTTCGCCGTGATTTCCGTAATGAGCTTGACCGTAGCAACTTGAGCAGCAGCCAAAAGCGGACCTACCGCAACCAGGTCGATAACTTTGAGCGGTCAACTGACCGGCTTCGCAGTAACTTTGACAGCAACAACGATTGGTGGCGGAGCCGCAACCAGGTCCAGAACATGGTCGCGGCGGCGGCCCCGCTCAACAATACAATGAACTCGATCCGCTTTCGCCGAAATATCGAGCGGCAGTGGAACCGACTCCGGCGTGAGATCAACACGGTTGCCGATACATACGACCTGCCCGGCATCGCCGGCGGCGGCTGGAATGGCGGCGGAGGTGGCGGCGGTGGCTGGGGCGGTGGCCAGACGGTCAACCCGCCGAACTGGGCACAGGGAACCTTTTACGGAACCGGCCCGGGCGGCGAGCAGATAACGCTCACTATCAGCCCGAACGGCAGCATTACGGCAAATATCGGCGGTAGTATGTCTTATGGACGTTACACGAGCGGCAACTTCCTTAACATCAACGGTGCTGTCGCACGCGTTACCCGCCAGGGCAACGGCATCCTGACCACGCGTACCGATACGAATGAGCGCATTGCTTATACCCGAACCGGCGGCGGCGGCGGTTGGGGCGGCGGCAACCAGGCGAATCCTCCTTCTTGGGCCCGTGGCACCTTCTACGGAACCGGCCCGGGCGGTGAGCGGATCACGCTTTCGATCCAGAATAATGGCTCGATCACTGTCAACATCGGTGGCGGGATCTTTTACGGTTACTGGATGAGCGGCGATATGATCAACATCGATGGTGCCGTCGCTTCGGTCTCAAGAATCCGAAACGGCATCAGCACCCGCCGCAACGATACGGGCGAAGTCATCAACTATCGCCGATAACGGATAGTTGAAAGCAAACAAAAAGAGCGGCGTCCAAATCGGGCGTCGCTCTTTTTTGATTCTGGTGCCGGAGGTCGGACTCGAACCGACATGGGATTGCTCCCGCCAGATTTTGAGTCTGGTGCGTATACCAATTTCGCCACTCCGGCAGTGGAAACATTAAATATACGTGCCGACCTCGGCGGGGTCAAGCAATGCAGGCGGCTACTTGGCGGCACCCGGAATCAGCTTTCGGCGGGCCTCGACGATCAGCCCCACTCGCTTTGATGTAATGCTGACGGTCCGCGTTCCTGTGCGTTCGGCAAAGGGAACTCGCGGTGTGTAGGTGAGCAAATAGCTTGAGCCGATGGTCTGGCCGATGAGCCTTGCCTTTTCGAGCATCTCGTCTAGCGAATCGGGGATGATGATCGTCCCGTTGGTATCTTCGGCCAGCGTCAGCAGGTCGTCCTCAGCGGCTTCGAGTTCCTTTTTGCGCTCGCGCATCAACCGAAGATGTTTGCGGTCAACGATGATGGTCGGGCCGATCTTCGGCGCCTGCGCGACGTCGCGGGCACCTGGCGGAAGCTGTGCGGCGATCTCGTCGGGCAGAGCTTTCGGCGGCGGCGACTTAGAAATGCCGCTTGCCCTCGGTGCAATGTCCATCGTCTCCATTCGCGTGTAGCTGATGATGTGGACGCTGATGTCAGTGCCGAGTATCTTCCGCATCGTCGCGCGGATCTTATCGCCGCGGGCAAAGCTATCGGTGCCGTCGGTTATCAGCACAAGGTGCCGATTCTCGATGCCCTCCTGCATCATGAATTCGCGGGCGAGGTCGAGGGCTCCGGTAAAGGACGAACGCCGGCCAAACTTTGTCCGTCCGACGGCGGCAAGGCTCTCGTCCTTCTTGTCTGTCCACTCGGAGACGATCTCCGCCTTGTCGCTGTATTGCATAATGGCGACTTGGTCCTCGGGCCGGAGCGACGAGATGACGGCAGCGGCAGTTTTGCGGGTCTGGTCAAGGGTCTTCACCGCCCGTAGTTCCCCACCGGTGTCCAAAACAATGAGGACATATGCAGGAAGCCTCCGGACGCTGGTTGCCTGATGAAGAAGGTCGTTCTCAAGGATGACCAGATCTTCGGGCTTTACGTCCGGGACGAAACGGCCTGCCTCATCGCGGGCAAGAAAGCTTACCTTGACCTCTTCGGTCACGACCCGCACCGGCTCTTCCTCGGGCGTAGGCGTTGGCTTTACGCGGCCGCTCTGGGCAGAGCCGCTATCGGAGAGCAATAGAACCGCGGCGACAAGCAAAAGCAACTTGGATGTTCCGGCAAACATAAAAGGGTGAGATGCCTTGCACGGGCAAAACTTTGCACGCCAGGAACTAAAGCCTCGGATTCCGGCGGACGAACTCGATCAGGCGGCCCACATACTCGGCAAAACCCGGGCAGCGGACACCGTGCGGTGAGAGCAGTTCATCCGCGACTGACGTGTCGTATTCCTGGGTGACAAAAAAATAAGGAACACCGGCATGCGGCAACCCGGTAAGCGTCGGCGTTATCGGCAGATATAAGCTCCACTCGCTCAGGGATTTAGGTGGTGTCCAAATCGACGCCTTCCCGGTCAACGAACGGGCGATCGCATCGAAGAGCCCGGCGGTCGTCAGCGGCCGCGGGTCGGCAAGAGCGATGGTCCGGCCAACTGCGGTTTCGTCGTAGCAAAGAGCCGCGATGCCGTCAACAACAAAATCGACCGGGACCAGGTTAAGCGTTACGTCATTGTTGCCGACGTTTACCAGCCGCAGCACGGTCGGCGCCCGAAGCAAATACTTGATCAGGTAGTAGATGCCGTCGTACTTCACCGTCTCGCCCGTTTCGGAATCGCCGACAACGACCGAAGGCCGGTAGATCGTGACCGGAAGTTCGGCCTTGAGCCGCTCGACCTCCATCTCAGCAAGATACTTCGTCTCCTCGTAAAAATTGCGAAAGCCCGCATCGTGCTCAAGCTCGGTCTCGAGAATTCGTCCTTCGCGTTTGCCGGAGACGTAACAGGTCGAGACATAGTTGTACCGCCGCAGGTTCGGCAGGGTCCGACAAAGCTCGTTCACGTTTCGGGTGCCATCGACATTAACGGCAAATGCCGGCTCGCGCTCGACCGCTAGGTCGTAAATGGCGGCAAGGTGATGGAGGTCCGTCGTTTCTCGGCGCACAGCTTCGAGGTCGTCAGCGGACATTCCGAGATCCGACTTCGTGATATCGCCTTCGATCAAGGCAAAGTTCTCCGCCGGCACGGCCATATCGGACGCGATCTGCTCGGCGAGTTGGGCGGCTGTCTCAATAAATTGAGGTTGAACGAGCAGGAAAAACTGGACATCGGGCCGAGCGAGGGCAGAGACCAAGCGACCGGCGATGAAGCCGGGGAAGCCAGTGACGAAGATCGTCCGCGAAAAAGCCATCCAAGTCTCGTCGAAAAGTTTTCCACATGTGGAAAACGTGTGCTAAATTTGCCTTATATCCGATGAACGCACCGGAACCCGTAAATAATGGCCACACGCCAGAGTCAGAGCTTCTGTCGCCCATTTGGTCGGTCATCTCATTTGACCGGCTTGAGGGCTCGGCCCTAACCTACGCCGCGGCGGCAGAACTGCTCAATCGCCTCGACAGCGAAGGCGTCGCCGGACTTTGTGTCGTGACAGACGACGTCGGAAGCCGTGTCAAAAGCTTAGTATAACCTTACCGATATTTTTGTTCGATTCGACTCGTTCGTGAGCCTCGCGAACCGACTCGACAGGAAAGACCGCGTCGATGATCGGCGCGTACTCGCGGCCGAGTCGAGGAACCACGTCGCGGGCGAAAGCCGCCATCGCATCGCCCTTCTCCTCAACGCTTCGCGAACGGAGAACCGTTCCTTTGATCGTCAACCGCTTGGCCAGGGCCATTCCCAGATCAAACTCCGCTTTGCGGCCTGCGGTCAGCCCGACTAGGATCATCCGCCCTTTCGAAGCAAGGCTTTTCAGATTCTCGGGAAAATATGCACCACCGACGAGGTCGAGCACGATATCAACCCCTCTGCCTTCGGTCAATTCCATCACGCGTTCGGTAAAAACGGGACCAGATTCCGGGATGATCGCGTGGTCGTAGAAGGCACTGAGCTCATCCAGCTTTTCCGCGGTTCGCGAGGTTGCGATGACCTTTGCCCCGCGAGCTTTCGCGATCTGGCAGGCCGCGATCCCGACCCCCGATGCCGCCGCGTGGATCAGAACGCTCTCGCCCTTTCTTAAATCTGCCTGCGTTACAAGCGCATCGTGGGCGGTGACATATGCTTCGGGAACCGCCGCCGAGGCTTCGAGCGAGATGACTTCGGGAATGGCAGCGACAAGCCGCTGATCAACGACGACGAACTCGGCCTGTGCCTCGCCGGAGGTTATGCCGAAAATACGATCGCCGGTATTGAAACGCGACACGCCCTCGCCGCATTCCACGACGACGCCGGCAAACTCAAGCCCCGGCCGATGCGGATCGTAGCCCTCAGGCCCGGGATAAAGCCCGCGACGCTGAAGAATATCTGCTCGGTTGACTCCGGCATGCGAAACACGGACCTTGATCTTTCCCGGAGCAACCGAAGGTTCGGGAATCTCGCGGACCTCAAGGCTCTCCGGCCCGCCGAATTCGTTGATGTAAACTGCCCGCATTTCTACTTTCTCAGCATCGTCACGACGTCGTTATCCTTGAGCGCGTTGCCGGTCGCACGCTGGAGGTCGGCGAGGGCTTTGTTGAGTTCGGTCTGGGCACGAAGCTCGGCGCTTCGGGCGTTCGTCAGAGCCGTTTGGCGTTCAAGCACGTTGTAGATATCCGACTGGCCGGCGTCGAGTTTTCTCTGTTCCGATTCGTACTGCCGGACCGAGTTTTCGCGGGCGATCGCGGCCGAGCGAAGCCTGGCCTCGGCGGTGCGAACGGCCTGAAGCGCATTTCGAACCTCGACCTGAATGACCTGTTCGATCTGCTCGCGTTGAGCCGAGATCTTTTCGCCCTCGACCAGCGAGCGGCCATATTGGGCACGAGCGGTCCGGTCGCCGAACAGAGGCAGGTTGATCGTCACGCCAACGCGATATGTCGGGTAGCGGTTCGCGAAGATGTCCGAATACGCCGAGCCGGAGCTTCCGAGCGAGCCGAGAAGCGATTCGAGCTGTGCCCGCTGCTGTGCCTGGCGGGCAAGGCAAGCGTCATAGCCGGGATCATTCGGATCGCAGGGAACATCGAACGGGCTGCTAAAGTTCGGGTTCTGCGTGCCGCCGATCCCGCTTGAGGTGTAGCCGGCAACGAGGTCGATCTGCGGACGGCTCTGGTCGCGATAGTAACGCCGATCTATTTCGTTGATCGCTTTCTGGGCGTTGTTGAGCTCAAGTTCGGGCCGGTTCTCCATCGCGGCGGTTATAGCGTCGCTGAGCGTCGTTGCGGGGACGCGAAGTTCGACGGAATCTGTCGGGACTATTGCCTCGTTCCAGACGGCGTTGTAGCGGTTCGGTGAGATCAGGTTCTTGAGAGCATTCTCGGCCTGTGTCACAACGTTTAGGGCGTCGTAAACTGCCTGTTCAAAGTTCGCGACCTGCGTTTCGGCGGCTACGATATCGATCGGTGCAAGCTGACCTTCCTCTACCAGGCGGCGATTGTGTTCGAGCTGGTCCTTTGCGTCACGAACCGCGTCACGCTGGACCTGCAGGTTTCGCAGAGCAAAGGTAAGGTCCCAATAAGCGCGCTGGACGTTCGTGATGATCTCGATCGACCGCTGCCGAAACTGGGCGTCGCTGAGCGAAAGGTTCCGCTTTGCGATCTCGATCGTCCGCCGCGGCTGGTCCATCGAGCGTCCGCGAAGTAGCGGTTGCGTCAGCGTGATGCCAAAGCTTGCGTTTGCCTGCGGGCTGAGGATAGAGATCGGGTTGTTTGTCGTCACCCTCTGGTTGTTCAGCGTCGCGGCAAAGATGGTTCCGTAATTCGGTAGCGGGATACGAACATCGGCATTCCCGACGAGCGCACCCTGGGTCGTTTCGCGGTTGTTGCTGAAGATGCTGACATTCGGCGTCGTCGCCCGTTCGTAGAATGTCTGTGCGACGAACCGCGGCTCGTAGTAACCTCGGGCGGCTTTGAGGTCGAACTCGGCGATCTGCACGTTCTTTCGGGTAACCTCTATGTCGCGGTTGTTCTCAAGAGCAAGAGCGATCGCCTCGCGGACGGACATCGGCCGCTGCGAGGTCATCTCGACGCCGACCCGTCCGAGGTCGGGCAGGTCGCGTCCAGCGGCCTCAAAGCCAGGAGCGATCGGCGGGACCGGAGCGATCTTGTCCGGTGCAACGCCTTGCTTGTCCGTGGCGAACGGCGTCGGCGACGGCGTCGGGTCCTGTCCGAAGGCCGAGCCGAAAGCAACGGCAAGTGTAACTATGATCGCAGGTATTACACGAGATCTCATATCGAATCTCCACGGCAATTGCCGCAAATATAAATGCAGGGCCATTACTGTTTGCCCACTAAAGAACTTGTCGCTCCGGCCAGCCGTCGGCGAAATCCGCCGAAAAGCCACTCAGAGAACCGCCCGATGCGTTGGAATATCCGCAGTTCGGAGAGATCGTCAAATATCGAATAGAAGACCGGGACGGCAAGCAGCGTTAGCAGCAAACAGAGCGACTGCCCGCCGACAACGAGCACACCGATCGAGCGGTTAGTTCCGGAACCCGCACCGGTCGAAAGCACTAGCGGGATCATGCCCGCAACGAGAGCAAGTGTCGTCATCAGGATCGGCCGCAACCGGTCACGGTTCGCCTGAATGATCGCATCGTAGCGGCTCATTCCCTCGGCCCGCAGGTTGTTTGTATGGTCGATCTGCAAGATCGCATTCTTCTTGACGATACCGAAGAGCAGCAGAAGCCCGAGGCCGGAGAAAATGTTCACGGTCTGGCCTGCTATCAGAAGACTTAGGATACCGAAAGGCACCGCCAGCGGAAGCGTCAGCAGGATGGTCACCGGGTGGATGAACGACTCGAACTGGGAGGCGAGCACGATGTACATAAAGATGAACGAAAGTGCGAAGGCGAGGAGGAAGTAAAATCCGGCCTTGCCCATTTCCTTTGATTGGCCGACGTAACCTGTTGTATAGCCGGCCGGCAGCTTAAGATCGCGGACGTATTGGTCGATCGCGGAAGTAATGCTGGTCGCGGAGCCGCCCGGCCGTGTGTTGGCGAGCAACGTCACCTGCCGCTGGCGGTTCGTGCGTTCGATAGAGCTCGGGCCGGTGCCCTCTCGCGGCGTGACCAACCGGTCGAGTGTGACCCAACCGACCTTAGAGGAAGGCACGACCATCCGAGAGAGGCCTTCGTAATCGGTCCGGTATTTCTGGACCGCACGGACGACGACGTCATACTGGTCTGTACCGATGTTGAAGGTCGTAGCGTCCTGGCCAGCGACCAGAGTGTTCAGCGCCTGCGATATATCGCCGATTCGGACACCGAGATCTGCAGCAAGCTGTCGGTTGATCGCGAGCTGAACCTCGGGTTTGCCTGAGATAAGCGTTGAATCAACGTCAACTGCGTCGGGGACACTCCGCATTCGCTCAAGGATCAGTGCGGAGTATTCCTCGAGCTTTTTCAAGTCCGGCCCCGCGATCAGGAACTGGACGTTTGCGTTGCGGAATCCGCCGCCGGAGAACGCCTGCACCTGTTGTACGCCGGTGCGGAAATCAGGATAATTCGAGAGCAGGTCACGAGTCGCACTCATCAGGTCTTCTTGCGATCTGGCTCGATCGGCGATATCGCTCAGCTTAACGTAGATCGTACCGCTATTGACTACCTGGTCCTGGCCGCCGCCCGCGGTCGTCAGTGTATCGGTAACGCCCGGCATTTGCCTTATCTCCGATGCGATCCGCTCCATCGCAAGCGATGTCGCCCCGAGGCTGTAACCCTCTGGAGCACGGAACGAGACCTCGTACTGCGACTGATCATCGACCGGAAGAAAGTTCTTACCAACGAAATAAAAGAGCGGAAAGATCGAGAAAAATACGAGCACACAAAGCGTTACGATCAGCCATCGATGGCCCATTGAGAAGCGGAGCAGGCCGGTGTAGCGGTCAAGCAGCCAGGCAAACCAGCGTGATTCTTTCGAGCCGAGATCTTCCTTCTGCTCGGTGTTTTTGCCGAGCCCGCCGTCGAGATTCACATCGGAAATAAATGCCTCGTCCTGCTTTTTCTTAAGGTGCTTCTGCTTGATAAGACGTGCTGCAAGCATCGGCGTCAGAGAGAACGAGACGATCAGCGAAACGGCGACAGCGAACGACGCCGTCAAGCCAAAGCTCGACATAAAGCGACCGACGATGCCCTGCATAAAACCGATCGGGACGAACACAGCCATCAACGAAAGCGTGGTCGCGAGCACGGCAAGGCCGATGTCTCGGGTGCCTTCGATCGCCGCCTGATACGGGTCCATTCCCTTTTCTTCGACAAAGCGATAGATGTTCTCGAGCACGATGATGGCGTCGTCAACAACGATGCCGACCATCAGCGTCAGGGCGAGCATCGTGATCGAGTTGAGCGTATAGCCCATCGCCAGCATCAACCCAAAGGTCGCGATGATCGATGTCGGAATTGCCAGCGACGCGATAAAGGTCGAGCGGAAACTCCAGAGGAAAAAGAAAATGACGATACAGGCGAAGATAGAACCGAGGATCAGGTGTTCGTTAAGCGAGGCGACGGCGTTCTCGATAAAGATCGAGTTATCGGCGATGATCCGCATTTCGTAGCCCGGCGGAAGCCCCTGCGTGATCTCGGCAAGCCGCACCTTTATCTCGCGTGCGACCGCGACCGTATTCTGGCCGGATTGCTTTGCAACGATGAGCGTCACTGCTGGCTTGCCATTGAGCCGCGATTCCGAGCGAAGTTCCTCGGCACCGTCCTCAACATAGCCAATGTCCTTTACCTTGACGGGGTATTCGCCGCGGGTTGCGACGACGAGCTCGTTGAAATCCTGTGCCTGCTGGACCTTGCCGAGCGTTCGGACGCTTGTCTCCTTTGCCCCCTCATCGAGCCGGCCGCTCGGGAACTCGATGTTCTGGATGCGAAGAGCGTTAGTCACTTCCGGCGGCGTGATGTTGTAGGACCGCATCTTGTCGGGATCGACCCAGACATTGATCTGGCGTTCCTGCCCGCCGACAAGTGTTATCTGCCCGACGCCGCTGATCGATTCGATCCGTTCCTTGATGCTCTTCTTAGCTACCTCGGTCACATTGCGAACCGAATCCGTGCCGCTCAGCGTAATGCGAAGAACCGGAGCCGCATCGGTATCGAGCTTGAGCACCGTCGGCTGTTCGGCAGTTGTCGGGAGCCGTGGAATTACGTTCTGGACCTTTTGCTGGACCTCGTTAAAGGCGACCTCAACGTCCTTTTCGAGCACGAACTGGACGAAGACACGTGAGATGCCCTCGATCGAGGATGAACGAAGTTCATCGATGCCGCTGATGGTGTTTACGGATTCCTCAACGAGTTCGGTGATCTCGGTCTCGATCTCCTCGGGCGATGCTCCGGGGTTGACGACCGTGACCGTTATGGTCGGAAAGTCTATCTTCGGAAAAAGGTCAACGCCCAGGCTGAAGAACGAGAACATTCCGACCACGACGAGCGAAAGAATAAGCATTGTCGCGAAAACCGGCCGCTTAACACAAACTTCTGCTAACCACTGCATAAGAATCCCTGTTCGTTTGCCCGGCTTCGTTCGGCCGGGGTCGTCAGTCTTAAAGCTATTGCTTTACGAAAACTCCGTCGTTAAGAAGATTCAGGTTGCTGGTCGCAACTGTCTCGCCTTCGACGACGCCGCTCTTGATCTGGATCATGTTTCCCTCAAGCAATCCGAGCTGGACTATTTGTTCACGGGCGGCGCCGTCGCGAATAACGTAAACGCGGTTGATGTCGCCATCGGCACGAACGGCCGCGGCAGGGATCATCACCGCCAATTCCGGGGTCGCCTGTGTGATGCGGACGGTCGCGAACTGGCCGGGCTTAAGCAGTCCGTCAACGTTCTGCACTTCGGCCTCGACCGTCAGTGTCCTTGCCTGCTGGTTGAGACCCGGTGAGATGCGGACGATCCTTCCCGCGAAACTGCGATCCGGATAGGCCGAGGTCTGGAGCGAAACGCCCTGCCCGGTCGCAACACGGCCGACGTTTTGTTCGGGAATGTCGATGCGAAGCCGCAGTGTCGAGGTGCGCATTATGGTCGCGATCTTGGAGTTGGGCACGTTAGGCGAGATGTATTCACCGACCTCAATGGATTTTTCGGAAATGAAGCCGCTGATCGGTGCGAGGACGGTGTTGTCGGCTACGGCCTTTTCCGCCTGACGAACCTGGGCTTCGGCGAAGCCGACCGCCGAACGAGCACTGTTTGCGGCTGCCCTTGCGGCCTCGACCGCCGACTGCGCCGTATTGATCGCACGGATAGCGACGGCCGCATTCGAGCGGGCCTCGTCAAGCTGGCCGAGCAAGGCGTCACGCTGAGCCTTTCGCTGGTCGTAGGTGGCACGCGAGATATCGCCCGTTTCGAGCAGACGTTCTGCCCGGCGGAGCTCGGTCTCGGCGAGTTGAAGGTTTGCCGTAACAGACTTTACCTGCGAAAAATCTTTGATCTGAAATGTCTCGCCATCGGAAACTCCGAGCCGGGCCTGTGTTTGACGAAGATTGGCGATCGCTTGCTCGACATTAGCCTCGGCCTGCTGGACGGCTCGCTGCTGCTGCTCGAGCTGTGAACGGGCCTGGTCAAGCCGTATCTGCGCGTCGCGGGCATCGAGCCGGATCAAAACATCGCCTTGATTTACATAGCTTCCGATGTCGAAGTTGACTTGAACGACCTTGCCTGGGATCACCGCAGCAACGTCCGAGCTAGCATCGCTGGTAAGATTGCCGGTCGCCTCGATGTAAGAAGGGATCGGTTGGATGACGGCCTTTGCTGTTGTGACCTCGACCGATTCCGGTTGCGTGTTGCCGTTATTTGCGGCTGCGGCATCGGAACTCGATCCACATCCGCTTGCCGTCAACCCGATCGCGGCGGCGAGAACCGTCGCAATGATAGAACCATTTCTTTGCATATAGCCTCTTGCAGGATCAGCTAATGCTCCTGCCACAAAATATCTAGTTTCTGATACCGTCGATCAAAATATTTGCAAACTCGCGGGCCACTTCCTCATTGTCGGCATCCAAAAGCGTCCGCTTTCTATCCCACAAAATGTCGTTTAGCGAATGGTGGATCAGCATTCCCATAAACGCCCGAACCACGATCCGGGGGTTAACTTCGCGGAACGCTCCTTCCTTTTGCCGCCGCTCGATGTAGCCGCCGATGAAGTCATAGCCGGATGAGACGAACTCGCGGAAAAATCGATCCGCAAGTTCGTGCTCTTCAAGCGCCGAGTACATAAGCAGCCGCATGAAGGCTATATCCTCGCGGTGCTTGGTCATTGCCATCCGGGCCATGTTGAAAAAGAACGCGAAGTCATCGCCGTTCTTCCAAGCCTCCATCAATTCAGGGCATTGCTCCCACGGGAAGCCTTCGCCTTCGCCCGCACCGCAAGCCTGATGGTGGATGATCGCTCCGTAAAGCTCGTCCTTCGTCGCAAAGTGTCGAAAGACCATCGCCTCCGAAACGCCCGAGGCCTCGGCGATCATCTTCGTCGTCGTGCCCTTAAAGCCATGCCGCGAGAAAAGCTCCATCGCGGTGTGAAGTATCTGGTCACGACGCTCGTCGCCGCTCATGCGGCTCCTGTGGTCACAATTTTCGAGTATATTCTGCAATCCTTCTCCGTTAACATAAATTTAAGTAAGTGCTTACTTACTTACTTACGGGAAAACGTAGAATCTCAATTTTCGGATATTCATGTCAAGGAAACTGAATGAGATTTCTCAACGCCTGGTTCCCGGTCCCGGTCGCCGAACGGCTAAAGTAACCACTTACTAAGTACAAACGCGAACTTCGACTGCATTACGTATCACTTTCAGGTCATCATTACGGAACAAACCCCACAATAAAATCGTAACAACCAAAAGGTCGGACGGTTCATCACAATCGCCGTTCGGTAAATGTGGATTTCGTGCGGCCGAAGCAACGGGATTCAAAGAACATCAAGGAGGATGACGAGAAATGACGGAATTTGAGGCCGAAGTTAAGAAAGCGGAAAAGGAACTCGAGCAGGGGCTCGTTCATGTAGGCACGGACGGCACGGCGGCCGCCGGAGAGGATGAGTATTTGGGAGAATTAAAAATGCAGGCACAGGAATACGGACAAAAGTTTCAGGACGCAGCCTCGCGAGCGAAGGATTATGCGACCGAAAGTTTTCAGTACGCGGGAGAAAAGTTCAAGGAATTGCAGAACAAGGATCCGAAGGAACTTGTCGAGGACGCCAAGGAATTCGCCCGCCAAAAGCCGGGCCAGGCATTGTTGATCGCCGGTGCGGTCGGCTTGGTCGTCGGCTGGCTGTTGAAGCGGAGGTAAGCCGAAAAATATCTCGGGTTTAAAAAAGAAAGAGGCCGCGCGGATGTGATCCGGGCGGCCTCTTTTCCTATTGTTGGCTATGGATCAGCTTTCGGGTCGTGTCGCCGAAAAGTACGTCGATCTTTTGACTCTCGTGCACCGCAGTGACCTCACCGCGGCCGAAGGTGTCGTGGATCATTGCCTGACCCTTACGATACTTTCGGTTACGGTCATACGGTGCAGCCGAGGTCTTTCGCCCGCCCGAGACGGCCGTTTTCACGCCGCGGACGAAGGTACTCTCTGTTCCGCATCCGGTGCAAGAGGCTTTGGTTATCTTCCCGAGCTTTGTAACGCTCAGCACTTCGTGCTGTGTGTCGCGGTCGCAATCCGAGCAAAGCATTTCCGTTTCCTGTCCGACTTCGTATTTTTCTGCTTTCATATCTCTCTCCAAACTTTTTGTTACCTCCGCCGTCGTCCTCTGCCGAATGAACGGTAGCTCTTGACCGGGACGGCCGGCCGTGCCACTTCACCGCCGAAATTCGGTAGGTGAACGCGTTCGACCTCCTGTCCCGTTAGCCGCTCGATGGCACGCATCGAAAGTTCATCCGCGGCGGTTACAAGCGTGATCGCCCGGCCGGCGTTACCGGCTCGCCCTGTGCGGCCGATGCGGTGAACGTAGTCCTCCGGAACCTCAGGTATGTCGTAGTTTATCACGTGCGAGACCGAGTCGATGTCGATCCCGCGTGCGGCAACATCAGTTGCGACAAGGATATTGGTACGGCCGGTCTTGAAGGAACGAAGTGCCGCCTCCCGCTGCGACTGCGAGCGGTCGCCGTGGATACGGTTCGAGCGGTGATCCCATCTTTCGAGCACGGTCGCGAGGCGGTCTGCTCCGCGCTTCGTGCGGGTGAAGACAAGCACGCGTTCGAAGGGTTCGATCTTTAGCAGTTCGAGCAAGAGCGGCATCTTGTGCTGTTGTGCAACCGGATACGCAAATTGCTCGATTGTGTGAGCGGCCTTGCCCCGCGAGCCGACCGAGACGAACTCGGGGTCGCGGACGATCTGCATCGCGATGGCTTCCATCTCGGGCGACATCGTTGCCGAGAAGAAAAGCGTCTGTCGTTCTTTTGGAACTGCCTTGACGATCCGCTTGATAGCAGGAAGGAAGCCCATATCGAGCATTCGGTCGGCTTCGTCAAGCACGAGCGTTGTAAGCCCGTTGAAATTGACCATGCCCTGCTCCATGAAATCGATCAGGCGGCCGGGTGTGGCGATAAGTATGTTGACGCCGCGTTCGAGCGACTGAATCTGCTTGCCGTAGCCGGAACCGCCGATGATGGCGGCACAGGTGATGCCCTTCGGGGCAAATTTACGGCATTCTACCTCGATCTGATTGGCAAGTTCGCGGGTCGGAGCGAGAACCAGCACGCGTAGTCCGCGGCCCGGCTTTTTCTCGAATTTCTGGAGTATCGGCAGCAGGAACGCGGCAGTTTTGCCCGTTCCCGTTTGTGCCGTTCCGATGACGTCGCCGCCCCGAAGTACGATCGGGATTGCCTGTTTTTGGATGGGTGTAGGCTCGGTAAAGCCCATTTGCTCGCACTTTGCCGCAATGTCGGCGCGCAAGCCTAGTTCACTAAAACTCATTAAATTTTTCTCTCTCTATCGGTAACCTGGACCAAAGCGTGCGAAACTACAATGTTCGCCGGACCGCTTTGATGTGGTCCCTTCGGCCCCAAGGCGAAAATATACTGTTGCCGTCAGGGCAAATGATCCAAGTTGGGCAAAGAAGCTTTCTTACGGTGGGTTGAGACTTTCGGTGTAACGGTTGCAGCGAATGACCAACGCGAGAGCGTGCGGGCGCACCGCACAACTTCTGACTCTATCTAACGAACCAACTCCCGCAATATCCATGCCTGCCTTCACAGCGAAGGCCTGCTTACCGTCGACAAAAGAGAGAAGGAATTATCAAACCAATAGATTACAATAGATTAGCCTCGTTAGCAAGCTAATTTTCCCGAAGCCATTCGGCTGCAACTTCGCGAGGCTGCCGCTTATTACCATCAACCTCAAGGTTCATCTTACGCATTTCCTCTGTCGAGATCGCATTCCGAAGCCGTTCAAAGGCCGGACGCAGCAACTCGGCCTTATCCCGGCGGGCGACAAAAACTGCTTCGTAGGGCGGGAAGTACCGCCGGTCGTCCTGAAGCTGAAAAAGGTCGAGCGCCGAGATAAGCCCGTCGGTCGAATTGCCGGCGATGATGTCGAGTTCGCCGGCCGCGAGAGCTCTGTACGTTAGCGAAAGATCCATTTCACGGGGCTGGCGTGCGAAGGCAAATCCGTAAGCCCGGACAAAGCCCGGATAGCCATCGGCCCGCGACATAAAGTCCTGGCCAAAGCCGGCCTGCCAATCGCGCGAAACGGGAACGGTGTCCGAGATCGTCCGCAGTCTCTGCAATCGGGCGACGTCGCCGCGAATGAGGATCGCAAAGTCATTGGCAAAGCCGAGCGGCGGGCTGAGCACGAGCCCGAACTCCCTTTCATATGATCCGGCCGTTTCGCGATAGACCACTTCGGGATCGGTTATGGGATCGCGCTTCAGGATCGCCGTGAAGGCCGTACCGGTATATTCAGGATAGACGTCAATCTTGCCTGCGAGGAGCGAATCATGCGGGAGGTTCCCACCGAGCTCGAACTGCCGCTCGACGGCAAAACCCTCACCCTCAAGCAACTGCGTAAGTATCTCGGCGAGGATGATCGATTCCGTGAAGTCCTTCGAGCCGACAACGATCCTCTCACCGGAAGCCGGAAGTTCGCCTGCCCGGCCAAGGTTCGCCTGTGAGACCAAGAGACCGCCCACGACCGCAACTGCGGCCAAGGCTCCGGCGATGCCAAGCCCGATAATGCGTCGGCTCGTCCGCTTGGTTCTTTCACCAATAGTAAAGGACCGCTCGATCTGGCCGAGTGCTAGGTCGAAAAGCAATGCGAGCAATGCCGAAGCGACCGCACCGGCGATCAGCAGATTGTTATCGTTTTGCCGGAGCCCCCGAAAAATGTAAGTACCCAAGCCGCCCGCCCCCACCGCGGCGGCGACGGTGGCGACACCGACCGAGATGACGACGGCGACCCGGATCCCGGTCAGGATCACGGGAGCCGCGAGCGGAAGCTCGACCAGCCGAAGCCTCTCCGCACCGGTCATTCCCATCGCATCCGCCGCCTCGCGGATCTTGGGGTCGATGCCGAGAATCCCCGTGACCGTGTTGCGGATGACCGGCAGAAGCGCGTAAAGAGCGAGAGCTATTACGGCCGTCCGTGCACCGATGCCGCCGATGAAGGGTATCGGGATCAGCAGCCCGAAAAGTGCGAGGCTCGGAACCGTTTGCATCACATTGGCAAAGCCGAGAACCGGAGCCTGAAGTGCGCGAACGCGTGTCAGCAAAACGCCGAGCGGCAGCCCGAGCACGACGGCGAACGCGGTCGAGAGCATCACGATCGCGATGTGTTCGCGGGTCAGCATTATCAGTTCCCGCCAGTTTGCTGTGATGAAATCGAGAAAGCTCATAACGCAACGGTCTCAAGATATGCCCTCGCAAGCGGCAGCGGAGAGGCTGCAAACTCCTCCGGCGTTCCGAGAAAAACGACACGGCCCTTGTCCATCAATGCGATCCGCGAACCGAGAAGCATTGCTTCGTGGAGGTCGTGCGTAACGAAAACGACGGTCTTGCCAAGCTCGCGGACGATGCGGGCAAATTCCTGCTGAAGTGCGGCACGGGTCAAGGCATCAAGCGCTCCAAAGGGTTCATCAAGCAGCAGCAGATCGGGATCAGCAACAAGCGCTCGTGCAACGCCGAGACGCTGCCGTTGGCCGCCGGAAAGTTCATGCGGAAAGCGGGCGGCGAAACGCTCCGGGTCAAGTCCGACGAGCTCAAGCATTTCGGCAACACGGCCTTCGATAAGTGCACGATCGCGGCCGGCAAGCCGCAAGGGGAGGCCGACATTCTCCGCGGCGGTCATATGCGGAAATAAGCCGCCCTCTTGGAGCACATAGCCGATGCCGCGACGAAGCTCGACCGCATCAACCGCCATGGTCGAGCCGCCGTTTACCAAAACCTCGCCCTCGGTCGGTTCGATCAGCCGATTGATCAGCTTCAGCGTGGTGGTCTTGCCGCAGCCAGATTCGCCGAGCAGGACAAGCGTCTCGCCGCGGGCGACGGAGAGATTTACGCCCTCAAGAATGCGAACACCTGCTACTTCAAAAGCAACGTCCCGAAAACTGACGATGGTTCGACTTTCACTCACTATCTATTTCCCTGAACTTGCCGGGACTTTCCATCGACCGCCTACTCCCATTCTATCGTGCTTGGCGGTTTTGACGAGATGTCGTAAACGACGCGGTTGATGCCGCGGACCTCGCTGGTTATTCGCGATGAGACGGCGGCGAGAAAGTCGTGCGGGAGCCGTGCCCAATCGGCCGTCATCCCGTCGGTCGAGGTAACGGCCCGGAGTGCAACGGTCTTCTCATAGGTGCGGAAGTCGCCCATCACGCCGACCGACTGGATCGGCAGCAGCACCGCGAACGCCTGCCAGACCTCGCGATAGAGCCCGAAGTTGTGGAGCTCTTCGATAAAGATCTTGTCCGCCCTTTGCAGCATCTCGACCTTTTCGGGCGTGATGTCCCCGAGGATGCGGACGCCGAGGCCGGGGCCGGGAAACGGATGGCGTTCGAGGATCATCTCCGGGATGCCGAGGTCGCGGCCGATGTTGCGGACCTCGTCCTTAAAAAGCTCCCGCAGCGGCTCGATCAGCTTAAGGTTCATCTTCTCCGGCAGGCCGCCGACGTTGTGGTGCGTTTTGATCGTGACCGAAGCTCCGCGGAGGCTTACGGATTCGATCACGTCCGGGTAAAGCGTGCCCTGGACGAGCCATTTCACATCGCCGATCTTATGCGCTTCGGCGTCGAAAACGTCGATGAATTTGCCCCCGATCGCCTTGCGCTTCTGCTCGGGGTCGCTGATGCCGGCGAGCACCGCGTAGAATTCCGCTGAGGCGTTAACGCCGATGACGTTGAGGTGCAGATTGTCCTCGTAAACCTTGAGCGTGTCCTTAAATTCGCGGTAGCGGAGCAGGCCGTTGTTAACGAAGATGCAGGTCTGCCGGTCGCCGATCGCTTCGTGGACAAGTGCCGCAGCGACGGTCGAATCGACACCGCCCGAGAGCCCGCAAACGACGCGGTCGTCCGGGCCGACCGTTTCGCGTATCCGCTCGATCTCTTCCTTGATAAAGCTCGCCGGCGTCCAGTCGCCCTTGCAGCCGCAGATGCCGAAAAGGAAATTGCGAAGCACTTCCTTGCCAAGCGGCGTATGCGAGACCTCCGGGTGAAATTGGACGCAATAAATGCCCCGCTCGTCCGATTCCATTGCTGTGATGACGTCGCCGGTCGTCGCCGTTTTGTGAAAGCCGGGCGGGATCTCGGTTACGTGGTCGCCGTGGCTCATCCAAACGTCGAGTTCGAACGGCAGCTCGTTGAAGAGCCGAGTTGAGCCGCTCAACACCTTGAGCTTTGCGTGGCCATATTCGCGCCGAGCGGCCGGTTCGCTCCGCCCGCCGAGGTCGATGGCGGCAAGCTGCATCCCATAGCAGATGCCGAGTATCGGCGCCTTGATCTTGTCGTAGAACCCGGGCTCGATCCGCGGCGCGTCCTCGTCGGTCACGCTCGATGGCCCGCCCGAAAGTATCACGCCCTTCGGCTGCTTTGCGGCGATCGCCTCGGCCGCCAAATGAAAGGGGTGTATCTCGCAATAAACGCCCTGCTCGCGGACGCGGCGGGCGATAAGCTGCGTGTACTGCGAGCCAAAATCGAGGATAACTATGAGTTCGTGCTGCAAACGGTAAGCTCCTTTTGGGTAAATGCCGATTATACGCGGAAACGCCTGTTTGTCCGAAAAGGTGCCTCGGTCATTCCATTTTTCGGTTCTCGCCCTAGGTAGTGTTTCATTTTTTAATGTGAGCATATGCTTCTGAACCAGTTGAAACGAATGAAAGAAATGAAATGCCTGAAACACTTGAAGCACTTGAAACGCCTGAAACGCTTGGAACGAATGGGACAGATGGGACATCTGGGACAACTGGGACACGCGGCCGGGTCTGGCGATTTGTGATGTGGGATTTGGGATTTGGGATTTGGGATTTGGGATTTGGCATTCTTCCGCATTGTCAATTGTTAATTGGACCATCGTAAATTGGTTAAGAGAGGACATTGGGCTTCGGTCTTTGGTTTTTGGTCTTTGGTCTTTGGCATCCTTTCGCATTCTGACTACTGACTACTGACTACTGACTACTGGCTACTGGCTACTGGCTACTGGCTACTGGCTAATGGCTAATGGCTTAGAGCTGATCGCTAAAAATATCCGCCTCTGCGATCCTTGCGGACTCCGCGTTAAAGGACGCTTTCCTGCAGAGTCATAAAGCTGCAAAAGGCCCTGCAAAAAGTTCTTCTTCACGAACTATTGACGATTCACGATTGACGATTCACGATTGACGAACCTCCCGCTGTCCATTTTCTTTAACCGTTTATCGAAAGTGAACGGCGATCCGTGAGATATGGAAGATATGGATGAAATGGAAGTTCTGGATAGTTTCGAAGTTGCGAGAGTTGCGAAGTTACAGAGTTTCAGAGTTACAGAGTTAGAGAGTTTCAAAGTTTCAAAGTTGCGGAGGGGTGAGGTCCAGGTTCCGCATTCATCATTCCGAGTTCCGCATTTATCTGATTCCGGCTTTAGCCGGCCTGCTTGAGTAGTCGAAGACTACGGGATTGATGTAGCCCACGTCGCAAGACGTGGGTCGCCTCCCGATCTGAACCCGAACCGTCGAAGACGGTGGCATTGGTCGTTGAATGTCTTAACCACGGAAGAAGAAATGAAGAAAATCGGTAATCGGGCGGCAAGCCGCGAGAGCGGGCGGCCAATCTGATCTCTGCCTGCGGTTCCTTCTGCACTACACCAATTTGGTGACGCATTTCCCGGGCGGGCGGGCTATAATGCCCTCGGGCAACTTGCGGCGAAGTATTCGTCTCAAATGAGCATTCGGCCGCATTCACGCTCTCTTAAAGGGGAACCGTTTGAAGCCCGCCGGCGCCGACGGAAATCGCAATATCGCTGGCCAGACCCCGTTGGTTTCAAGCTGATCGTAGAGGAACATAACTATGTTGGAAATGCTTATCTCTGCAGCCTTTCTCTTATCCGGGTTCGGCTCGTGCGGGTGCAAGTGCCTGCCAGTAGATGCTTCGGAAACGACCTACGAGGGCGGGAACATGGTCGAAGCGTATGTCGAAG
Source organism: Acidobacteriota bacterium (assembly GCA_019639135.1). GTDB lineage: Bacteria > Acidobacteriota > Blastocatellia > Pyrinomonadales > Pyrinomonadaceae > OLB17. The sequence goes on along the minus strand of JAHBSL010000001.1, from coordinate 365,931 downwards.
AAAGGAAGTACCGTCACCTTAATGGGAAAGTCGTCGATTCAAATGGAGTCCCATTGGGCGAGGTCCTGGTTGAAGTATTTGATAATCCAGAGTGGATAAAACAGAAGAGTCTGAGAACTCGCGGCGATCAGAATAGAATCGCGGTTTGCAAGACCGCTAGCGACGGGGTGTTTTGTTTCAAGGATATACCGAAAGGCAAGTATGAATTACGGCTTAGCAAAGGGAAGAGTTGGAATCCAACTCACATTTACGTCGAAGTCGAACCCGAAGGATCAAATGCCGTTTCTGATCCTCTCGAGGTATGGTTGACTATCGGCGTTTGAATCGATAACGAATTCATCGGCTAGAAATTTGATGCAAAGGGTTCCAGATCACCGCAAATCGCGGCCTGAGCGGTGAGCATGAAATTGCATTGAACGGTAAAATGTTCAGACGGAACGAGACATACAATTATGACACCACAGGAACACAATCGGTTGATCAGTATTTTCTTTCATGTGCAGGGCGGGCTGCAGGTGCTCGGCGGGGTTTTGACCGTGCTTATTTATGTTGGGATCGGCGGGTTTTTTATCGCTGCCGGCGGACGCGAGGAACAAAAGGTGATGGGCGGCATTTTCGTCGTTTTGGCCATCGTTGTCGCGGTACTTGTGTTTCTTTTTGCGGCGCTCGATTTTTATGCCGGTTACAAGGTTGGGAAGGTACAGCCGATCGGCCGGACGCTCGGGATCGTTGTCGCCATTCTTTCGCTTCTTAGTTTCCCGATCGGGACGGCCTTAGGTGTTTATGCCCTTTGGTTCTTTTTCGGCGATATGGGCAAGGCACTTTACAACGTGGATGGTGCCGGCGGGCAGTTCCACTCGCCACCTCCGCCGCCGAACAGTTGGCAATAGGAGTATCTGGACACGCAGACCGTGAGCGGCAAGGGCCTAAACCCTGCCGCTTGTTTGTTTTGGCAGGGGCGTTTCGATATTCTTTACTTTTCGAATACCAAACCATTTTATAACAGGAACAATATCGAAATGAGTGAGATCATTGGAGTTATCGGTGCCGGGACGATGGGGAACGGCATTGCTCAAACGGCGGCCGCTTCGGGATTTGATGTCGTGATGTGCGACATCAGCCAGGAATTCGTTGACCGCGGCGTCGCAAATATCAGCAAGAGCCTCGACCGTTTCGTCAAGAAAGAGACGATGACCGAGGAGCAGAAGGCAGAAGTGCTCGGCCGCATCAGGACGACGACCGCGCTCGAGGACCTGAAGGACTGCACGTTGGTCGTTGAGGCGGCGACGGAGAACTTTGACATCAAGAAGACCATATTCGAGAAGCTCGATGCGATCTGCGGGCCGGAGGCGATTCTTTCATCAAACACCTCGTCGATCTCGATCACGAAGATAGCGGCGGTAACCAAGCGGCCGGAGAAGGTCATCGGGATGCACTTTTTCAATCCGGTTCCGCTGATGAAGCTGGTCGAGGTGATCCGCGGCATCGCAACGTCGGACGCGACTTACGCGAAGGTGAAGGAGCTATCGGAAAAGTTTGGGAAGGTGCCGGTCGAGTGTAACGATTATCCGGGATTTGTCTCGAACCGAGTGCTGATGCCGATGATCAACGAAGCGGTCTTCGCACTCCACGAAGGTGTCGCGACCCGCGAGGCGATCGACGAGATAATGAAGCTCGGGATGAATCACCCGATGGGGCCGCTGACGCTTGCGGATTTCATCGGGCTCGACGTCTGCCTCGCCATCCTCAACGTGCTCCATGAAGGGCTAGGCGACCCGAAATACCGGCCCTGTCCGCTGCTTAAGAAGTACGTTGACGCCGGCTGGCTCGGGCGCAAATCCGGCAAGGGCTTTTACGATTATTCGGCGTAACAGGCGTGCTAGGGCCGCGGGTGTAATTTCGGTGTGAAGCCCTTCTGATCAGTTCTGTACGGGCTGCGCGACTCGCGAAGAAGTATTCTCTAGCGTGAAACGGTACGCGGGCGAGGTTTGGCGTACCTTCCCCTTTTATGCATCAGAATCTTCGTTCATTCATTGATGTTTTACGGAAAGAGGGCGAGATCGTTGAGGTCTCGGCCGAGGTCGATCCTTATCTCGAGATAGCCGAGATCCATCGGCGGGTGATAGAGGCTCAGGGCAAGGCTTTGATGTTCACCCGCGTCAAAGGGTCGTCGTTTCCGGTCGTGTCGAATCTTTTTGGGACGATAAAACGCATCGAGCTTGCCTTCGGGAAGCGGCCGCAGGAGTTCGTCCGGCGGGCGGTCGAGATGGTCGATATTCTTGTGCCGCCAAAGATCGGCAAGCTCTGGGGTTATCGCGATATGGGGCTGACGGCCCTGAAACTCGGTACCAAGAAGTCGCGGCGAGCACCGGTCCTCGAGGTGCGGCAGGCGGAGGTTGACCTTGAGGCGATGCCGCTTTTGCAGCTCTGGCACGAGGACGGCGGGCATTTCGTGACGCTCCCGCTCGTTTATACCGAAAGCCCGACATCGGGAAAGCCGAACCTCGGAATGTATCGCATCCAGCGATACGATAAGCGGACGACCGGCATCCATTGGCAGATAGGCAAAGGCGGCGGGTTTCATTACTACGAAGCGGAACAGCGAAACGAACCGCTTAAGGCGACCATCTTTATCGGCGGCCCGCCGGCGATGATACTTGCGGCGATCGCTCCGCTGCCCGAGGATGTGCCGGAGCTGATGCTGGCGTCGCTGCTGGCTGATGCCAAGATCGGCATGGCCGATAATCCGGTTGCGGGACATCATCGGCTGATAGCCGAATCAGAATTCGCAATTTGCGGCCACGTTCCGCCGCACGAGCGCCGGCCGGAAGGCCCCTTCGGCGACCACTACGGCTATTACTCGCTGACGCATGATTATCCGGTCTTCCACGCGGACGCGGTCTTTCACCGGAAGGATGCGATCTATCCGGCGACCGTCGTGGGCAAGCCGCGGCAGGAGGATTTCTTCATCGGCGATTACTTGCAGGAGCTGCTATCGCCGCTCTTTCCGCTTGTGATGCCGGCGGTCCGCGACCTTTGGAGCTACGGCGAGACGGGCTTCCATTCGCTGGCCGCTGCGGTCGTCCGGGAAAGATACGGCAGGGAAGCACTTTCCGCCGGTTTTCGCATTCTGGGCGAAGGGCAGCTTGCCCTGACGAAGTTCCTGCTGCTGACCGATAAGCCGCAAGACTTACGGGATTTTCGTTCGCTATTCGAACACATTTTGGCTCGGGTGGAGTGGCATCGGGATCTGTTCATCTTCTCGCAGACCGCGTTCGATACGCTCGATTATGCAAGCGGTAAGATCAACCACGGCAGCAAGGCGATCTTGATGGGCACCGGCGAAGCGAAGCGGGAACTTGCACGCGAGTTCAAGGGCGAGCTCCCGCTCGGCGTTACGGCGACTGCAACTTTCTGCGGCGGCTGTCTTGTTGTCAAAGGCACGGCGTATGAGAACGACAAGGATCTCGGCGAACGGTTGCCTGCGGTCGAGGCCTTCAGAGATTGGCAAGTGATCGTGATCCACGACGACATAAATTACGCCATCTCGCCGGAGAAATTTCTTTGGGCGACATGGACACGGTTCAATCCGGCGACGGACATTTATGCGCGTACAACGACCGTCAAGAACAACCACATCGGCTATGAAGCTCCGATCGTAATCGACGCCCGGATGAAGCCATGGTATCCGAAGGTCGTTGAGGTTCGCGAAGATATCAAGAAGCGCGTTGACGAGCGTTGGGGTGAATACTTTCCCGGAAAGCTCTCGAAATAGGTCTAAATGAAAAAGTGGCTAAAGCGGATCGGTCTTCTCATCGGTGTCCTTGCGGTTTTGCTCGGGCTTTTTCTTTCGTATTCGTACTTCATTGAGCCGCGGCAATTCGTCGTCGTTAATGACGCTATCGCAGTGCCGCATTGGGACGGCCGGCTGAACGGCCTCAGGGTCGTGACGATCGCCGATATCCATACCGGATCGAACTTTGCTCCGCCGGAGCGGATCCGCTTTGTCGTCGAGCAGGCGAATGCGCAGAACCCGGACGTCATCGTCCTTCTCGGCGATTACGTCAGCGAGTCGCGTTTTGACCGCGAGCGGATGCGGATCGCTCCGGACGGTACAGATCGTACAGAGCTTAAAGTGCCTTTTGAGGCGGTCGCTGAAAGCCTTAAGGGCCTCAGGGCTAAGTACGGCGTTTATGCCGTCATCGGCAATCACGATTGGTATCACAACGAGCAGAAGATTCATCGAATGCTCGAGGAAATTTCCGGGATCAACGTCCTGAACAACGAGATCCACGAGGTCGAAGCAAACGGCACAACGCTCCGGATCTGGGGCATCGAGGATTTGTGGAAGAACCGCGAGGTTCCGACCGAGGCGTTCAACGCCCTTGCCGAGAAACAGAATATCATCGCGATAACGCACAATCCCGACTCGCTTCTCTCGGCGCCCGAGGGCTTTTCGATCTTGTTTGCCGGGCACACGCACGGCGGCCAGCTCAATTGGCCGATCTTCGGCCCTAAGGCCGTTTTTAACGACCCGCGTTTTATGGACGGACTTGCGGTCGTTGACGGCAAGTATGTTTATGTCTCAAGCGGCGTTGGGACGAGCGTGATACCGATACGTTTCCGCGTTCCGCCGGAGATAAATGTCGTTACGCTTTCATCAAACACGGCGACAATGCCCGAGATCCCTTAGCCAATGCGGCGATTCATCCCATACATTCTATCCGGCATCGCACTCAGCCTAATGGCATTGGCGTACGGCTATTTTATTGAGCCGCACCGGCTCGTCGTCAATGAAACTAAGCTTGAGATAAAGGGCCTTGATCCGGTGTTTGACGGGCTCCGGATCGTTGCCGTTGCCGATATCCACGCAGGCTCGCACGGCGTCGACGCCGCACGGATGAGGGAAGTGGTTGATGAGATAAATGCCCAAGATGCCGATGTTGTCGTGATGCTCGGCGACTACGTTTCTCAATTAAATGACGGCAAACCGATCCGGGAAAGGCCGCTCAAAATGCCGGTCGAAAGACTGACCGAAGGCCTCACGGGAATTAGGGCAAAATACGGCGTTTTTGCCGTGCTCGGCAATCATGACGGCTGGTATGACAATGCTTCGGTCGCCGAGGCACTTCGGCGGGCGGGAATTCGCGTGTTGGAAAATGAGGTCGCGTTTATCGAACGCGGCGGTCGGAAACTTCGGCTGTTTGGGATGCGCGACCATCTGCATATGGGAACTTGGGCGACCTTTGACAACGACATGCGGCGGGCCGTTGCGTCATATGAACGGACGGGTGACATAATCGTTCTGCAGCACAGCCCGGACGTCTTTCCGGTCGTCAACGCGTTCAAGACCTTTGGCGACGATTTCAAGCTGATGATCGCCGGCCACACCCACGGCGGTCAGGTCCGGTTTCCGGTTCTAGGAACGCCGATCGTGCCTTCCGCCTTCGGCCAGAAATACGCCGCCGGCCACGTTCGGGAGGATGGAAAGGATCTTTTTGTAACGACCGGCATCGGCACAAGCTTGCTGCCCTTTCGCTTTCTCGTCCCGCCTGAGATCGCTGTGCTGACACTCAGAAGTAAATAGCCACAGAGGGCACAAAGAATTTTGAGGAAATCGTTTGTGTCTGAATCGTTTTGGTTCTTTTTAACGCTCGTCGGAAATCCAACAACTATCTCAAAAATCTCAGTGCACTCTGTGGCAAGATCTATCGCAAAACTGATTTGATACGTTTTAGATTGCCGTCGTTTTTTGCGGGCTCGATTCCGAGGATCTTGCAGATAAGCTCGTAAACATCGACCGCTTCGAATGGTTTCGCGACATATCCCCGCTTGAATTGCCCGCCGTGGCCGACGAACATCGACCGCATCTCGATAATATCGTTGTCGTAGCCGTGCGCTCCGCGAACGGCGTCGAGCCGGCCATCCTTCTCGGCACGGTTCATTCGCTCTCGGGTCGTGATGACGGTTCCCGCTTTGGGAATGACGACCAGCGGTGCGATGCGCTTATTCTTGCCAAACTTGAACCGCTTTGGAAATTCACTTCGCCGATAGATATTCGCAGTTTTCGGAAGTTTTGCTTTTATGGCGTCGTAGATCGCGTCCTCTTTGCCCGGTTTTGGAAAGATCTGTGTGAACTCGCCAACCCAAAACACACGTTCGGCGTCGCCGGTATCGAACATCTCATCAAGGACAACGGCATTACGCATTTTGTAGGGTGCCATTCCGTGATCCGACGTAAAGATGAGATTTACCTGCTCAAGGATCCCGCGAGCAGCAAGCCCATCGACAAGCCGTTTTATGTTCGCGTCAACTCGAAGAACGGCTTCACGGTTCTCGGGCGATTCGGGGCCGTGGTTGTGGCCCGCATCGTCAACGTCCGAAAAATACATCGTGATCATCGTCGGCCGCTGGGCAACGGGAAGATCGAGCCATCCGAGCACGGTGTCAACGCGGGTGTCGTTGGGAACTTTGCCGTCGTAGTCCTTCCAGAACTTCGGCTGCATGCCGCCGATCGCTGTTTCGGTCCCCGGCCAAAAGTACGCGGCAGCGATCTGACCTTGTTTCTGGGCAGTGTTCCAAATCGGCTCGCCGCCCCACCACCGCGGATCCTGTACTGCCTGACGATTCGCGAGGCCAAAGGATAGTCCGCGTTCGGTGTCGAACATATTGTTTTCAATGAGTCCGTGGTTGTCCGGATAGAGGCCTGTAACGATCGAATAATGGGCGGGAAAGGTTTTGGTCGGATAGACCGGCTTCATCCATCGGGCACGGACACCTTTATTCGCGAGGGCGTTAAGCGTCGGCGGCTTGTGAAGCTCAAAATAGTCGGCCCGAAAGCCATCTATCGAGACAAGGATAACCGTTGGCCGGAGGTCGTCGATCCGTTGTTGGGCAAAAGCGGCTAGAGATACCCCAAGAATGATCAGGAGCGTGGCTGGCCAGCACAGACGTCGAAGAGCGAACATATTTTTTGTGTTTCCCGTGAGGGTTGAGTTGATAATAGTTCTCCTCTATTATATCGGCGTTAACAAAGCCAACAAATTCAATCCGGGGGAAATCCTTACTTGAAGAAAAACAATCCAATAACAACACTGGGACTATGTGCCCTTGCCCTTATTTTTCTGGGTGTTGCCTGCAGCGGGACAGATAAGACCGAGGTGCAGACGAATACGCCAACTGCTCCGAGCCCGACTGCGGAAACACGCGTTCCAGAGCAAGATATCGCGGGTGACTACTCCGTTACGGGTACGAATGAGGGCGGTGGAGGGCAATATTCCGGCGACCTGCGAATCGCAAAGCGTGAAGGCGTTTATCAGTTTACCTGGGTCAGCGGGCCAAATACCTATGACGGCATCGGGGTTCGTTCGGGAGACAAAGTCGCCGTTTCGTTCACGGAAGGGAACAACGGAAAGGGCTGCGGTGTCGTGCTCTATTCGATCGCCGGCGACGGCTCTCTGGACGGCAAGGTCGGTTATTGGGGCGTTAATGAAGCCGCAACGGAGACGGCCAAGCGGACCTCAGGTTCCGGCCTCGAGGGAAGCTATGACATCACGGGGTCAAACCCGAACGGCTCGTCGTACAAGGGAAAACTTTCAGTAAGCAAGCAAGCCAGCGGCTACTCCTTCGCTTGGGATGCGGGAACGGTCTCGAAAGGCTTTGGTGTTCGCGATGGCAACACGGTCGCGGTCGGCATCGGCGGCTCGCAGTGCGCGTTCGTCAGCTACAGGATCGGCCCGGACGGAACGCTCGACGGACGATGGGGAAGCCCGGGATCAACATCGGTCGGTACCGAGATCGCAAAGCGAAAATAGGTTAAGATGCGTCCGGCACCGGGCACTTATTATCGTACCGGACGCATTTTTTCGCTTTTTTGACCGAACCAAAGTTCAAAAGCTATTCGTTCTTTTTGACCTCAGTGGAACCGGAGACAGCGACGGTAAACTGCGTTCCGGAATCAAGTTTGACGTTCCCCTTTTCCTTCGAAAGGGTCGTCGAGTTGCCGGCCGAGGCATTAGCCGACTTTCCGATCGAAAGACCGCTGATGTTCGTGCCAAGCGAACCGGTTGCCGCAGCGGCCGTCTGTGTTGCCGCTCCTACCGCATTCCCCGCGACGCCTGCTGTTGTATCTACGACACCTCCGACAGTTGACGTAGCTCCGCCAGCAAGACCGCCGACCGTATTTCCGACTCCCCCAAGCAAACCGCCGCCAGTGGCTCGGCCCGACGCCTGAGTACGGCTCGATCCCGATACAGAAGAACCAAAAGTATCACCTGCCGAAACTGTACTTGTTACGCTATTAACGGCGAGGATATCGACCGCAACTGGGATCGAACGCCCATTCTGAATTAGTGTGTCGAACGCAACGCCGATCGTCGAGCCGGCAGAGCCTTTTGCGTCCCGCTTTACCTCGGTAACTTTGCCTACGAGTTTCGAACCCTTTTCGATGACCACGCGGCCGTCGCTCTTTACTTTCTCGGTCACCTTTAGGACAACTTCGTCGCCTACCTTAGCCTTGTCGGCATTGAGCGACCCCTGCAGCTTGCCCGTAATGGTCGTTGCAGAATTGAGGCCGAGCGTATTCTCAGCCGCCTTCACGGAACCTTCAGTGGTCGCCGTCGCAGCCGATGATACTGAGCCTTGCTGAGCAAATACCGAAACCGCCAGAATAATAGCCGTTGCAAATCCGAGTACGATGTTCTTCATAGAAAGACCTCCGAGAAAAAATCGAAATTTCTTGAATGCGGGCACTTTGTACTGGGGGGTTGCTCTTCGGATGCTGTCGAAAATAACGGGGTTGCCCTAGGAGATTTTTCTAAAACGCACTAGAGATAACTAAGTAGTTACACTTCGTTGCGTGCGTTCGAATCGGTTCGTTCTGCACTTTTGTCAGCAGCGTACGGTAAAGTTGAAGAATCAAAGACCTCAAGGAAATGTCGTTCTTCGGTCGGCGTAATTTCGATTACAATTAAGAGAAGGAAATCATTATGAAGAAGATCGCAATTATTTTCGTACTAGCCTTCGTTACGGGTTGTGACATTCAGAGCGGAATTGCGAAAAAGAGCGTCGAGAAATATATGCCGACGCCTACGCCGACCGTTGTGCCGACTCCGCCTGAGGAACCGATCGACCCGGCCGACATTGTGAACGTGGATATAAGCCAACAGGGCCCGCTGATCAGCGTTAACGGCCCAGAGGTGACAAAGCCGTATAACTGCATTCGCTATAACCGTGTGATGATCAACGTTTCGAACAAGAAGGTGACCATCAGGGGAGCCTGCAGCCAGATAATGGTCAACGGAGATGGAAATGAGATCGCGGCAGAGGGGACGATGGAATTCGTCTTCAACGGTTCCGGCAACAAAGCAACCTATACGAAATTTCCGAACGGGAAGCGGCCTCGGGTAACGGACAACGGCGGCAACCTGGTTGAAAAGGCCGCCGCCGCTGACAAAAAAGACGGGAAGTAAGAACGGCTACTGTTCCGCAGGCACTGCGGCAAACCCGCCATCAAAAAAGGCTCGTGCCTTTGACATTGCGGGGGCAATGCCGTTCAGGTGATTCAGCTCGGTATCCTTAATGATCATCCGGCGGAGCCTTTCAGCCGGAACGCCCCGCCTCCGCATTGCACTATAGGCAACCTCAGTATTTTGTTGGCTAACGACGGTATCTCCGTCAATGGCGATGAGGATCATCGGGACACGCGGCGACCAATCATAGACATCGTTTTCGTGCAGCATTCGGACAAAAGCGTTCCGCTTGTCATTACGCTGCAATGCTCGCAGAAATCCGGGCTGGAGCACACTTGCAAGGCGGTTCTTCGAACGCATCAGGGCCGTGGTAACACCGATATTGCGGATAACGCCGTCGTCAGTCGGGTTGAGGTTGTAGTTGACGGCGAGAGCGTTAGCGAGGGTCGGCTTGTAGAAATCTCGCCAACGGAGCTTCTTTTCTTTTACAAGATAATTCACCGCGTAGGACGTTAGATAGATGCGAAGAATGAACCCGACTTGCTCGCCAGTATCCTCGAGCATGAACTTCCGCGTTGTTCCTGATAGATCGTATGGTCCCGCGGCCGGAGCCGAGGCAGTTACTGCATAATCCGGGCCGGTAAACGCCTGCAGTGCCTGCGTAAGGGCCATTGCAACGCCTCCGCCTTCGGAATAGCCGGTGATGAAGAGGCTGTTTCCGATTTTGTAATTCTTTTGGCGAGCCAATTCACGAGCGGCGGGAATGATGTCCACACCGGATCGGGCGTTCACTATGCTGAGCGGGTAGGGATGAGCGGCCTTGTGGTCGCCGAGGCCGATATAGTCCGGAAGAACGACGGCATAACCGCCGGTGGCAAAGCCTGTGATAGCCTCGATGGTCTCCGGCGCTTCGCCCTCGCCCTTGAATCGCGAAGGAGAACGGTCGCGGTCAACGGTGGTACCGTGACAATAAACGACAAGGCCCTTCGGAGCACCGCCCGCGGGCCAGGCCACGAGTCCTGTAAGTTCCGCAGGCTTTCCATTCGCGTCAAGCGATCTGTAAGTGATCTTATGAAGCTCGACCGCCGTCGCGGTTTCCGGTACGGCATACTTGCCGTAAACCTTCGCCATCCGCTCGTTCAGAGCAGCGGCCGACATCGTGCCGTTAGCTTCATGGCTAAGAAGCTGCTGTGCAGAAGTGAAAGAAACAAGCAGCAATGCGAAATGCAATGCTGATATCGAACGTTGCAGGTACGTGGTCATTCTGCCCTCCATGTTGTTTTATGGCCGAAGCCGATAAAGCATTCGCGGAAACGGTATTGTCTCGCGGACGTGTTCGATGCCGCACATCCAGGCGACGGTGCGTTCGATGCCCATGCCGAAGCCGGCGTGCGGGACGCTGCCGTAGCGGCGAAGATCGAGATACCACTCAAAAATATCCTGCGGAAGTCCGTGGTTTTTTAGCTGCTCTTCGAGATAGGGAAGCGAGGCCGCTCGTTCGCCGCCGCCGATGATCTCGCCATAGCCTTCAGGTGCGAGAAGGTCGATGCCGAGTGCGCATTCGGGACGGTCCTTATCGACCTCGAAATAAAAGCCCTTGATCGCGGTCGGGAAGTGGTGGACAAAGACCGGAAGGCCGAACTGCTTCGAAAGATACGTTTCATCCGGAGCTCCGAAGTCGCCGCCCCATTCGAAGCGGTTCTCAAGCTCGCCCTTTTCGTGGCCTTCCTGCAGCAATTTCACCGCATCGTCGTAATGCAGACGCGGAAACGGGCCTTTGATCGCCTCGAGCACGGAAGTATCGCGTTCGAGTGCCGCAAGCTCCTGTTGCCGCTCGTTCAGCACGCGGTCGACGATATGCAGGATCAGGCCCTCGCCGAGGTCCATCATGTCCTCGTAGCCCGCGTAGGCGACCTCGGGTTCGACCATCCAAAACTCGGTCAAGTGGCGGCGGGTCTTCGACTTTTCGGCACGGAACGTCGGCCCGAAGGCGTAAGACTTTCCGAAGGCCGCAGCCGTTGCCTCGTTGTAAAGTTGTCCGGACTGCGTCAGATACGCCTTGTCATCGCCAAAGTAATCTACTTCGAAGAGCGTCGTCGTGCCTTCGCATGCGGCGGGCGTAAAGATCGGCGTATCGGCAAGCGTGAATCCGTTACTGTCAAAATAATCTCGGACGGCCTTTATCACCGTATGGCGAACTCGAAGGACAGCGTGCTGCCGCTTCGAGCGGATCCAAAGATGCCGATGGTCCATCAGGAATTCGGTGCCGTGTTCTTTCGGGGTGATCGGATAATCGTGGACGTTCTGAAGCACTTCAAGTCCGGTTACGTCGATCTCAACGCCGATCGGCGAACGAGCGTCCTCTTTCACCGTTCCCGTCACGATTATCGACGACTCCTGCCCGAGGCCCTTGGCGGTCTCAAACACCTCTTCGTTATTGCCTTTGAACACGACGCACTGCACAATGCCCGTGCCGTCGCGGAGCTGAAGAAATACGAGCTTGCCGCTCGAACGTGAATTATAAAGCCAGCCCTTGAGCGTGACTTCGCTTCCGATATGCCCTTTGAGCTCTTCGATATATGTCTGACGCATAAAAGCTCTAGTTTAATCAAATCAGGTCGGACGGTAAAACGCGGAGGCAATGTCCGGCGATTGACAGGGCGGGCGACAATCGGGAGACTGAACGCGTGGGCGAAGAAAAGAAGAAGAAGGTCAATTACTCCGGGGCGTGGGCGGAGGCGAGAAGGATAGTCTGGCAGGCGAGGTGGCGGCTGCTTCTGGGAAGCGTGCTTTTGCTGATCTCGCGGCTTGCGGGAATGGTCTTGCCCGCATCGACAAAGTTCATCGGAGACGAGGTTTTCGTAAACCAGCGTTACGAGCTTATCAAATGGATCGCATTGGCCATCGGTATTTCGACGCTCGTTCAGGCCTCGACATCATTCGCTCTTTCACAGATCCTGGGCGTAGCGGCCCAGCGGGCGATCACCGAGATGCGCAAACGCGTTCAGGCCCACATCGAGCGGCTGCCGATCTCATATTTTGATTCGACCCAAAGCGGCCAGCTTATTTCCCGGATAATGAACGATGCCGAGGGCATCCGGAATCTCGTCGGTACGGGCCTTGGGCAGATCATCGGCAGCATCGTAACGGCGAGCATCGCGATCGGCGTGCTTTTCTGGATCAACTGGCTGTTGACGGTCGCCACTCTGGTCGTGCTGCTGGCATTTGGCGGAGTGCTTCTTTATGCATTCAAGGTGCTGCGTCCGGTCTTTCGCGAACGCGGGCAGATCACGGCCGAGGTGACGGGAAGGCTCGGCGAGAGCCTCGGCGGAATTCGGGTCGTCAAGGCGTACACCGCCGAACGCCGCGAGGACCTGAGCTTCGCCCGCGGCGCTCACCGGCTGTTTCGAAACGTCGCAAAGACGGTCACGGGCGTCTCCGCTATCGGTTCGTTCTCGTCCGTGATCATCGGAGCGATCGCCGTCGTGATGATCGTCATCGGCGGCAATGCAGTCGAGGCCGAAACGATGACGCTTGGCGATTTTCTGATGTATATCTCCTTTACCTTCCTGCTTGCGATGCCGGTCATCGAGCTTACTTCTATCGGGACGCAGATCACCGAGGCCCTCGCCGGGCTAGACCGAATTCGCGAGGTGATGGCGATGTCAACTGAGGACGAACAGGATAAAGAGCGGCGTCCGCTGACAAAGATCGATGGCGGGATCGAGTTTCGCGATGTCGAGTTCGAATACGACAAGAACGTTCCGGTTTTGAAAGGTGTATCGTTCAAATCCAATGCGGGAACAACGACCGCACTTGTCGGGTCGAGCGGTTCGGGAAAATCGACAATTCTGAGCCTCGTGCTCAATTTTATTCGTCCGACGTCTGGAACCGTACTTGTGGACGGCATCGACCTACAGGCGATACGGTTGCGGGACTATCGGAAACATCTCGGCGTCGTTTTGCAGGATAACTTCCTCTTCGACGGGACGATCCTCGATAACATTCGATTCGCCAATCCCGAAGCCTCATTCGAGACGATTCGAGAGATGTGCCGGGTCGCGAACGCGGACGAGTTCATCGAAAAGTTCCTGGACGGCTATGAGACCGTTGTCGGCGAACGCGGCGTAAAGCTTTCGGGCGGTCAGCGGCAGCGGATCGCTATCGCCAGAGCACTCCTTGCCGATCCGCGTATTTTGATCCTCGATGAGGCGACCTCAAGTCTCGACAGCGAATCCGAAGCACTCATCCAGGAAGGCTTGAACAACCTCCGCCGCGGCCGGACGACCTTTGTGATCGCCCATCGGCTTTCGACCATCCGAAGCGCAGATCAAATATTGGTGGTTGAAGCCGGCCAGATTCTCGAACGCGGCACCCACGAAGAACTTATCGCGATGGACGGCCGTTACAAACAGCTATACGACAAGCAGTACCGCTTTGAGCAGAACCTTTTCGTAAATCCGGGTGAAGACTTCACCGCAGGCGGAGAGAGTGCATCGGCGGGTTCGAAGCTTTGATTTCAAGACAACTTTATGAGCACCGAAAACAAACAACCTCAGAACTATTCGAATCACACTCGTTGGTTTCCATTGGTCCACTTCGTGATCTTTCCGCTTTCGCTGATCCTGCTCGTTTGGGCGATCGTCGATGCCTGGCGGTTTTTTGATTCAGGATCATTTAAGTTCCTTCTTTTGGCCGTTATCGTTATCCTGGTCAACCTCGCGGCCCGGGCCCAGGCCCTTAGGGCTCAGGACCGGCTGATCCGGCTCGAAGAACGTCTGCGTTATGAAAAAGTCCTATCTCCGGAACTCGCCAACCGAGCGGCGGGTCTTCGTGTAGGGCAGATGGTCGCTCTTCGGTTCGCGTCGGATGCGGAGCTTCCTCATCTGGTCGAAGAAGTGCTTGCCGGCCGGCTTAGTTCGCAGAAAGAGATCAAAATGGCGATCAAGGATTGGAAGGCCGACCATTTCCGCGTTTAGGCGATCTCAGCCTCGAGAACCCGGCGCAGGTTCGGATACTCGCCGAGCCGGTCGATCGACCTTACGACGACATTAAACATCGGCTTGATATAGGCTTCGAAATGCTTCTTGTCACGAAATGCCGACTGATACGAAAATGTGCCAACGGCTTTCAAGCATCGCTGGACCGTCTGATGGTCGAACTCGATCATGAACTCCGTGCTGTAAAGAGTCGGAAGCCCATGCTCTTTACGTGCCCGCATGAAATGGGCGATCATTTCGGCGAGCCATTCATCGGTCGGCGGTTCGGTGATCCTATCGAGAAGCAGAGATACGAGGTCGTACGCAGTCGAACCAATTCGGGCATCTTGATGATCGATGATCGCGAGGGAACCGTCGCTGCGGATCATTAGATTTGCCGCGTGAAAGTCGCGGTGGCAGAGGACCGAAGCCCGCTCTTCGAGCCAGCCGGAAAGCTCCGTGAACTCGTTGGTCAATTTCTTGTCGATCGTAGCTTCAAGTTGCAGACCTCGGAGTGAGGAGAAATAATGCTCGCGGAAAAAATTTAGTTCCCACAAAAGCTTTTCAGAATCGAAACGCAGCTTGCCTGCAATGGAACCGGACGATATCGCCAGTTCGGTCGCGGCCTGGATCGACGCAATTAGATCGATCGCCGAATCCAGAAGCCGATCTCGTTCACCCGGCGATGTGGTTTGCAGCTCGTCTCTGAGTATCCGGTCACCGAGGTCCTCGATAATGACGATGCCCTGTTCGAGAGAAGCATTGACAATGCCTGCGACCGGAATGCCGGCCCGAAGGAAAAGGTTGGTAACGTCAACAAGCTGACGGGACCCTTCCTCGTCGCCGTTAGCGTAAACGCATGCGATCAGAGTTTTGCCGTTGCCCTGAAGACGAAAAAAGTCGCGCGTGGAGGCATCCGGAGTGAGTTCAGCGATTATCTCTCCAAGTTCCGCGTTCCGAAGAAACGCCGTAAGTCGTTCTTTTGTGTCTCTGGACAATGCTCTTTTTCTACCTTAGCGGCACTACGTATAGATCGCCGATGAACTCGCCGGGGTCAGCCTTCTCCGGTATTTCTTTGCAGCTCCGGACCATTTCGGCCCGGACGATCGCCGCATCGTAGAACTTCATTCCCGAACGAATGACGACGTCGTCGCCAACTATCGTACGCCTGAGCTTTGCTCCGGGTTCGACGGTAACGTTGTCCCAAAGCACGGAATCATTTACGGAATTTGGTTCCGCGATCTCGGTGCGAATTCCCGCCACGGTTCCGCCGCCGCCGATCATTGTCATGGAAATGTCGAGGTATCGCTTCATTGTCGATAGCTCGAACCAACGGCCATTTGCAACATGTGCCGCTATTATCTCGCCGGACTCGATCGCCGGGCGATAGAAGGTCGGTACGATGTCAGAATAGACACCGTGAGGGATGTAATCGAAGACACGGGGTTCGAGTATCTGGATCCCGGTGAACATGTAAGGCGGGGCAGCGTCGAACTGTGGCGGAATGCTCTCGGGCATCCCTCCAAAGCCCGTGATGCGGCCATTTTCGACATGGACTTCCGTAAACCGTTCACGATGGACGTTTGGCTTAAGCACCATCGTCGCTATAGCGTTTGTTCTCCGATGGGTCTCGATGGCAGCAGCAAGATCGATATCGGTTATCAGCTTTCCGTTGATGGTGAGGAAGGTCGAATCACCGAGCAATTCGCGGGCGTGGTCGAGAGCCCCGGCGGTGCCGAGAATGTCAGGCCGCTCTATCGAGTAGTCGATCTTAACGCCGAACTGCTCGCCATTGCCCAGGGCGGCGATAACCGAGTCCGGTTGATGATGAAGATTTACAACTATCTCTCTGAATCCGTATTCGGCCAGATACTCAGCGACATAGCCAACCAGCGGTTTTCCAAGGAACGGAATCGCCGGCTTAGTTCTATCAATGGTAAGCGGGAACAAGCGAGTTCCGAATCCCGCTGCGAGTATCATTGCTCTCATTTAACAAGTACGCAGGAATGCGAATGAAGAGGATACCCAAAAACGATCAGAGGCTGCAAATGCAGCCTCTGAAAGCAAAAGAATGCGATTAGCCTAGTTCTGCTGGAAGTTCGCGACCGGATAATCACCGGTTGCTCCGAGCTGAGAGGTTGTAACCGCGTTGTTGGCTCCGTTCAGGATCCAGAAGGTTCCGGTAGCCGGTCGCCAGATTCCGAAGTCTGCCTTTCCGTCGCCGTCATAGTCACCAAGAACACGGACGTCAGCCGTTGCACTCGTTCCCCATGATACCTGATACGGTGCTCCCGGAGTGGCACTAGGACGAACGAACCAGACGCGTGCGCCGCTGGTAGTGCGGCTAACGGCAATATCTGTTTTACCATCACCGTCATAATCGGCCGGAACTATGAGGTCCGTATCCAGACCGAACGGGACGATCTGAGTGCCGCCACCGGAGAGCAGGTGCCAGAAGGCTCCCTGACCGCCGCCGGCTGAACGCTGGAGGACGAAGTCGTTCTTTCCGTCACCGTCAAAATCTCCAACGGCAGGGAAGGATGTTCCTCCGCCCGTCCCCCACGGAACGAATGTGATATTACCGCCAGGGTTGTTCAAGCTTCCGCGATAGAAGAAGAACGCCTGGTCACCGGCTCCGGCCGGGGAGCGGAACACGGCAGGGTCTGCCTTTCCATCGCCATCGTAGTCGCCTACAACGGTCGGATTGTCACCAGTGATGCCGAAGGTCTCGATCTGTAAGCCAAAATCCGAACTGCGAAGGATGTAGAACGCAGCCTCGTTAGCGGCACCGGGGCGCCAGGTAACGATGTCAGCCTTACCGTCTCCGTCGAAGTCGGCCGGTGTGAAGAAGTCGGTAGTTCCGATACCCCAGTCGTAGCCAACCACGGTTCCGGTCGAGCTTGGATTGATGAACCAACGAGTTTGTCCGGCGATCGGCTGATTCGTCTGACGAACGACCGCAAAATCGGTCTTGCCGTCCCCGTCAAAGTCTGCAACAGGAGAGCCGCCCGGTGCCGCAGCGGTATCAACCGTTAGAGATGCAGCGGAAACGGCTCCGGTATCTCCGGCACCAGAATCATTTACACGGAGCGTCCATGTACCATTCGGATTCGCTACGCCTGCAAAAGCCGGCGTTATCGATGTAACGGCTCCACTCGTTGCGGTCCCACCGACTGTCGTAGAACGATAATCACCGGAGGGAGTCGGATTCCCTGCGACCGAAAACCAATTCGTCGCTGCAGCCGTATCCTTAAAATTGTAAGGTCCTGCAAGGTCATTTCCCGAACCGCAACCCGCAGCAGTGGTTGAACCACGACGTCCGAAAATGGCGAACTGGGTACCATTCGGGGCTATCAGAGTAGCAGTGATATCGCCACCCCAAGTGTGGATCGGACCGCCAAAGGTCATACTGACCTCTACATTCGACGGAGCACCTGAAAGTCCGCTCACGGTGAAAGTAACATCGCGATTGGTTGCCGCGGGCGCTCCGCATCCGGGGCCGCCATCGGGAATAGCTCCGAGCGTGCCGGCGTTTGCGGGGAAAGTCGCTGAAGGTGCGGATGCCGCGACTTCAAGTGTATTGCTCGCTTCGACCTCAGTGTCGAGCGAACCAAGATAAAAGGCCGTTGCTCCGAAGACGCCAACGGCGGCAACGGCTGCAAGGCTTCGTGAGGACAAAACCTTTTGTGTCCAAGACATACTAGAAATCTCCCTCCTCAGATTACCCGTTACACGAACAAAGCGCGGGAAAACGCAAGCGAACGTGTACCGGAATACCAAATTTTCAAGACTTTAGAAACGAAAAGTGACCTAAAATTACATTGTTTCAAGTTTCATGTCAAGAGGACATAGATACGTAGCGGATTCGAAAGTGCCCGTTTTTGTTAACTTTTAAGTCACCTGGTCAAAAGAAAGTGTGCCTCTCGTTTCCGAATCTGCTAACATCTCCGAGTTCAAAGCGATGTCAGAAAAGAACGATAAGCGGGAGATCTTCGGATGGATCACCTACGACTGGGCGAATTCTGCCTTTTATACGACGGTAGTAAGCGTGCTTCTTGGCCCATACCTCACGGCGCTTGCCCAAAGTGACGTAGGCCGCGGCGGAACTGTTCTCTCACTCGGCGGTTATGCCTCGATCACCTCTGATAATCTCTTCACCTCGACTCTGGGCGTTTCGGTCTTTGCACAGGTATTTCTACTGCCGATCCTTGGTTCTATCGCCGACTACACGAACCTGAAGAAACGAATGATGGCCGGCTTTTGTTATACCGGCGTTATTGCGAGCTCGCTGCTCTTCTTTATCACCGGAGATGACTATCTTTGGGGCTGCCTCTTACTTGTCACCGCAAACATATCATTCGCGGCGACCAACGTTTTCTACAACGCTTATCTTATTGACATTACCACCGAGGACCGCCGCGACCGTGTCTCGAGCCATGGCTATGCCGCAGGCTACCTTGGCGGGATCATTATGTTATTTTTGAATATCGCGTTGATCCAATTCGCTCCGGCTATCGGGATTACCGAAGGCACAGCGGTACGCATTTCCATGCTCGCTGCGTCGCTTTGGTGGGGGCTCTTTGCGATCGTTACATTTCGCCTTCTTAAAAGCCGAAATCAAAAGCGAGAACGTAAGGATGGCCAGAATCTCATCACCGCCGGATTTATGGAGCTTGGCAGCACAGTAAAGGAGCTATCAGGATTGCGATACACACTCCTTTTCCTGATAGCTTACCTTTTTTACAACGACGGCATTCAGACCGTGATCCTCAACTCATCGGTTTTCCTTTCGCAGGAGCTTTTCGTATCGCGGGGCCTCGAAACCGACCAGACTTTTCTTCTTGGGATATTCGTTGTCGCACAGATCTCGGCCTTGATCGGAGCGATCGGCTTTGAATATCTTTCGCGTTTCATCGGGGCGAAGCGAACGATCATTGTTTGCCTGATCATCTGGTGCGGAATCGTGATATTTGCCTATGGCTTTTTGGAAACGGTCTTCCAGGCCATCGTGATGGCGGTATTTATCGGCCTCGTTCTCGGCAGCACTCAGGCACTCTCGAGGTCACTCTATTCGCAAATGATCCCGCGAGAGCGCGAATCGGCCTTTTTCGGCATTTATGAAATATCCGAGAAAGGGACGTCCTGGCTCGGAAACGCGGTCTTTGCCATTGTGATCGGCGTAACGGGCTCGTATCGGCAAGCGATACTGGCCCTGATCGCTTTTTTCCTGATCGGCCTCGTCCTGCTGGTGCTGACAAACACTGTGAAGGCGATCCATCAGGCCGGAAACCTAACGCCGGAGGAAGCCGAGCTTTCGAATCCGCCAAACTGATTTGATGCTTTTTCGCTATCAGCTATAATTTGGCTAATATCAAGCGTCACTGGAGGAAGATTCAAGTGCCAGACACAGCCCCCGAGAAAATGGTAACCATCTTTGGCGGTTCCAAATGCACCGCGGAATCGGCCGAGTATCAGCAAGCCTATGCGCTTGGCAAACGATTGGCGGAAGCAGGTTTTGCGATCTGCACAGGCGGCTACCTCGGTGTAATGGAAGCAGCTTCTGCTGGAGCACGCGAAGCGGGCGGTAGAGTATTTGGGATCGTAATGAACCAATTCCGGTCAGAACCGAACCGATTTCTTACCGACAAGGTCGCCACGGATCATTTTTACGACCGCTTGCAAAACCTTATAACTCGATCCATCGGGTTTGCGGCATTTCGAGGAGGCATGGGAACGGTGACTGAGGTCTCGCTCGTTTGGAATAAACTGCAAACAAATGTGCTTTCGCCGAGGCCGCTCGTGCTTGTTGGCGAATGCTGGCGAAACGTAGTTGCGAACTGGGAACAGGAACTTGTCGTATCTGCAAATGATGTCGGACTATTGGATTTTGCAGCGAATGCCGATGAAGCAAGTTCTATTATCCTTCAACGTTCAGGAGTGACGGTATAGATGAATTGTCCTAAATGCACAGCTGACATCGCTCCCAATGCGCGATTTTGCGGGTCGTGCGGATTCACCCTTGTTACGGCGGAACCGCCGAGTGCGGTCGGGTCCCCGCCGCCGAGAGCCAACGAAACATTCCACTTTGATCAGGACGGCCGCGGCCAGGGGCGTGGCTATACGTGGGAGATCGCCCACGCCGGTTCATTCGCTCTGGCCGTTGTGAAGCTCGACGCCGGCCAGTCAATCAATGCCGAGGCCGGGGCAATGGTCTCGATGTCGTCTAACGTTGACCTTCAATCGCAAATGAAGGGCGGAGTTTTTGGCGCGCTTAAGCGGGCCGTCGGCGGGGAATCCGCTTTCGTCTCGACATTTACCGCACAAGGCGGTCGCGGCGAGGTCTCGCTTGCGCCAGGAACTCCCGGAGATATTGTCGGGATCGAAATGCGGAACCAGCAGTTCAAGGTCCAGTCAAGCTCTTATCTTGCAGGCGACACAAGTTTGACGGTTGAAACTAAATTTGGGGGTGCAAAGTCTTTCTTCGGTGGCGAGGGACTTTTTCTCCTTGAGATCTCCGGCAGCGGCTTGCTGCTCATCTCATCCTTTGGAGCTATCTATCGAAAGGTCCTTGCACCCGGAGAGGGCTATGTTGTTGATACCGGACATCTTGTCGCATGGGAAGGCCATATGCAGTATAACCTCCGAAAAGCCTCTAAAGCAGGATTTTTTCGGAGCTTGGCAAGCGGCGAAGGCCTTGTAGCAGAGTTTTCCGGTCCGGGTGAAATCCTGATCCAGACAAGAAATCTTGCTGCATTTGCCGGAATGTTGAAGCCTTTCTTCCCGTCGCAATCGGGTGGCGGTTTCGGTTTTGGGGATTAGTTTCCGGAATCCGCTTTCGTTGGAAGTAGTGTGAACGACAGACCCGGACGAAAAAACCAGATCAGATATACCGGCAGGGCCGTTTCACGTGGCATTGCCATCGGGCAGATCGTGTCACTCTACGGCGATAAGCGTCAGTTCTTCCGTGTTTCTATCGATAAGGACTCCGTGTCCAAAGAGATTCGGCGGCTGCGCGTAGCATTATCGGTCGCTAAAAACCAGATTCGCAGTTTGATCCGTTCCGAGGGAACTCTGAATCCGATTGCAGAAAGCATCCTGGACACACATATTCTCGTGCTTGAAGATCGTAGCTTTCTATCAGCCCTTGAGGAAGCTATTGAGATCGATCAGGTTAACGCAGAATGGGCGGTTAAGACGATAACCGATTCCTATTTGATCCGGTACCGTTCTCTCGAAGATCCGAACATTCGTGAAAAGGCGGCAGATATTCAGGATATAGCCGATCGGATACAAGCCGCCCTCGGCCAAAGGCGCAGAACGCCGATGAGGTTACCGGTCGGTTCCGTTCTGGCTGCGAAGGAGATCCGGCCTTCGACCCTGATCGAACTCGGAGACTACAGGCCCGCCGCGATCGTCACAGAACATGGCGGATGGACATCTCACTCATACATTTTAGCCCGTGAGTTCTCGATTCCGGCAGTAACCGGACTGCGAAAGATTCTTCGGCACTTGCATAATGGGGACCGTATCATTGTCGATGGCTATCGCGGTGAAGTTGTCCTCAACCCAAACCCGGAAACCGAAAAAAGCTACAGGGAACGTGAAAGAAGACAGCCTGTCACGAATAAATTCACTAAGGACATGACCGTTCCGGCGCGAACGCTCGACGGACGCGTCATCAGGCTCAGTGCAAATCTTGATTCTGTTAACCAGTTTGCGGCAGCAAAGCGTTCAGGTGCTAACGGCATTGGTCTTTTCAGATCGGAATCCCTGATCGGCCGCTTCGGAAGATATCCGACCGAAGCGCAGCAATACGAGGCTTACACAACCCTTTTGCGTTCTGCGGCGGGCCACAGTGTCAATATTCGGACGTTCGATATCGGCATCGGGCAGGTTTCGGGCAGGAGCGATGATCGCGAACGAAACCCGGCCCTCGGGCTACGGGGTATCCGTCTTAGTTTGAGTTACCGGAAGGAATTTGTCAGGCAGCTTCAAGCTCTTCTTCGAGCTTCGGCGCAGGGGCCTTTGAATATTGTCTTACCGATGGTCTCGGATCCGGGCGAGGTTCGGGACGTTCGCGGGATCGTTCAAGAGGTTGGCGGAACGCTCCGGTCACGCGGCATCGAGATCGGTGAACCGAAGATCGGGATAATGATAGAGGTTCCTGCGGCCGCCATTATGGCGAATGAACTAAGCTCGGAAGCAGATTTCTTCTGCCTTGGCACAAATGACCTTATCCAGTATCTGCTTGCTGCGGACCGCGATAATGAAAATGTGGCGAATTGGTACCAGTCTCTTCATCCTGCGGTTTTGCGGACAGTACGGGATGTCATCATCGCTGGAAGGGAAGCAGATCGGCCCGTTTCCGTTTGCGGTGAGATGGCAGGGTCGCCGTTTTATGTCCCTCTCCTGATCGGAATGGGCGCTGAAGAGCTAAGCATGAACGCTAACTCGCTGCAGGTGGTCCGACAAGTCATCGAATCCATCGCTTTCGAAGAGGCCGAAGCCCTTGCCCTAGAGTCTTTAAATCTTCCGACGCCCGGTTTGATCGAAAGCCGGATACGGGAGGAGATCCAGGTAAAATGGGAACATCTGCTCCAGGGGGCCGGTTGGAAGTAGATTCCGGCTTTTTTAAGATAAAGCAGGATTACAACTGTTGAACATTTTTGCTATACTTCAGAATGCCTGAGGCGGAACAGCCGGACGGCCGCCGTAACAGTTTTGTTAGGGAGGAAAGTCCGAACACCGAAGGGCAGCGAGCCGGATAACGTCCGGGCACCCGTTATTGCGGGTGACGACAAGTGCAACAGAGAACAGACCAGCCTTTCGAGGTTATGGGTGAAACGGTGGGGTAAGAGCCCACCGGCATATCTGGTAACAGGTATGGCCAGGCAAACTCCTCGCGGTGCAAGACCAAATAGGGAAACGTTTACGGGCGGCCCGCCCGCATCGCCAAAAGCGGACGTTTCCGGGTAGGTTGCTGGAGCCGGCGGGTGACCGTCGGCCTAGATGAATGGCCGTCATCCGCTTAGCGGATACAGAATTCGGCTTACAGGCTGTTCCGCCAATAGGCCTTTTCTAACTACCGGAGAATCGAAGAAATCTATGGCTAATCGCAAAGGGGTTTTTATCGGAGCCTATGTTCCGAATGAACTCAAGGAATCGCTTCGGCGGCGTGCCGCAGCAGAGCACAGAACGCTTTCCCAGGAAATAACCCGTATCCTGGTCGAAGCGGTTCATGGAAAGGGACTTCCGGCCGGCAGTGTCGATCGGCGGGCTGGAGAGACGGTTCCGCGACGCAGGGCTACCGATCCGCCGATCCGGCGGCGCGCCGGTGACCTGCCGTACATTCCACCGGATCCTGATGAGAAGTAGAGTTTTTGTTTTGCGGCGGCTGTCGGAATCGGGCAGCCGCTTTTATTTTGTCCTGAAAGGTTTGATACGATTGAAAATAATGCCGAAAGCGTATATTGCCATATCCGTATTTTCAGTGATCCTCAGTTTCATCGGAGGATTCCTGGTAGCGAATGCGCTGAATAGGTCCGAGGTGGCATCGCTGCGAAATCAGGTCGAAAAGATCGGTTCCGATCCCGCTGCCGCAAACAGTAATTCGAACGCGCAAACCCTATCGAATGAAGAAATTCGAGCCAAGATCGCCGAAGCGGACGCGAGCCCGGAGAATTTTGCTTTTCAACGGGATCTTGGCCTTGCTCTCTATAGGTACTCCGCGATGCAGCAGGACACGGCTCTTCTGCGGGAATCGGCTCGCTTGCTTGAACGCGCGTTGAAGTTGAATCCCGGTGACTACCAGATCAAGGTCGCATTGGGGAACGCAAATTTCGACATCGGTTATTTTGAGAAGAAGAACGAGCCCTTCGAGAGTGCCCGCAGGTATTACAAGATGGCGCTCGATGCCCGGCCGAATGATGTAGATGTGCGGACCGATTATGCTTTGACATACTTTCTTCAAACACCGCCGGACAATAGAAATGCTATCAAGGAGTTTGAGGCCGCATTGAAGGACAATCCAAAACAGGAAAAAGCCCTACAGTTCCTGACGCGGGCATATTGGCAAGCGGGGCAGGGAGATCTTGCCATTGAGACGCTGAAACGTTTGCGTTCGGTGAATCCCGCCAGCCCGGTCATCAAAGAGCTTGAAGAACTTCTCCTGCAGCCGCCGACGACCCCAAAATGAGAGAGGCCCTAATTATTCTCGGCGTCATCGCGATACTCTTCGCGCTGTCCGCATTCCGATATCGTAAACAACTCCGAACCGCATATGGTGTTTGGAAAGCGGTAAAAGAGCTTCGCGCGGGCAAGTTTCCGGACCAGCATCTCGGGAAGGTCGAGGATCAAGCCGGCGGCAAACTTGCGAGATGTATGACGTGCGGCAACTGGCAGCCGGAATCGAAGATGCGAAAGGTCGGGAACGGCCCAATGTTCTGTTCGGCCGAGTGCTTCGAACAAGCAGCAAAGCGGCCTGCCTAAAGCAAACTAGTACGCGAACTGGCCGAGATACCAAGAGACGATCGTTTCGCCGAAAAAAAGTGCAGCGATAGAACCGATCCCAAGAAATATACCGAACGGAATTTGTGCCTGAAAGTTCCGATCACGTTTGATAAGCATCATCCCGATCCCGGCAACCGCCCCTGCGAATGCCGCAATAAAGATCGAAAGGAACGCAAGCCGCCAACCAAGCAAGGCACCATAGCCAAGCATCATCTTCACATCGCCGAGCCCCATCGCCTCAACACCGCGAAGACGCTTCCATGCCTCGCCGATCCCCCAAAGAATGCCGCCGCCCGCAAGCGCTCCGAGAACTGCCCCGGCTAGCGAAACGAGCACCGGATGCTGTCCCGCGAGGCCTGTTAGCGGATAGGCCAAGGTATCGGGAAAAAAGCTATTGCCAGCCATCAGAGGAAAAGCGATGCGAACGAGAACCGCGAATACAAGGAAGGGATAGGTGATCACGTTCGGCAGGATCATGTGCTCGGCGTCGATGAACACCAATACGACCGTGACCGTTACGAAAACCAATGCGACCGGGAGAAATGCATTTAGCCCAAAGTAAAAAAAAGTGCCGAGCCAGAGAAGAGCATTCAGAAGTTCCACCGCCGGATAACGCACCGAGATCGGAGCTTTGCAGCTTCGGCATTTTCCCCCAAGGATCAGCCAACTGAGAATAGGTATATTGTCGTAAGGCCTGATCGCGGTGGAACACTTGGGACACGCCGAATTCGGGAAGACGATCGATTGCTCGTTCGGAACACGATGGATAACGACGTTCAAAAAGCTGCCAACTGCGGCGCCGAATACAAAGATCACAATGGCCGGGAGCCAGATCGGCTCAATGAGCAGCGGAAAGAGTTGCTGGAGAGGTTGCATTGGATGGTCCAGGAAAAAATGGTTTAGATAGTTAGCTTCCCGCGACGGCGAGTAGGATAATCGTAAGCGAGTCGTCCAAAAAAGAAAAGTTGCACGAAATGAAACACTTTGGGCTTTGAATGCGAAAGACGTGATGGCCGGTTCATTGTCGCGGAAAGCGCACGGTTTTTGGACAGTGATTTAGTTCTGCTATGACGAAACCTATCGTTATCATCGGGGCCGGGCTAGCCGGACTGTGCTGTGCTTTGGATCTGCAGGAAGCCGGACGCGAATTACTCATTCTTGAATCGTCTGACCGAGTTGGCGGACGGGTAAAGACGGATGTTGTTGACGGCTTTAAGCTCGACCGCGGTTTCCAGGTACTTCTTGACAGCTATCCGGAAGTGAAACGGCGGATCGACCTGGACAAACTCAAGCTTCAAAAGTTCGAGCCGGGTGCACTTGTTCGTTACAAGGGCGAGTTCCATTCCGTAACGGATCCCTTTCGACGGCCGCTTGCGGCGATCCCAACGGTCTTCACGCCGATCGGCACCCTCTTTGATAAGCTCCGGGTCAGCCTGATCCGCGCAGATGTTTTGAAAGACGCGGCCGAAAAACTCTTTGAACGAGAGGAGATCACAACGCTCGAACGGCTCAAGGCGGCGGGTTTTACCGATTCGCTGATCGAGCGGTTCTTCCGGCCTTTTCTCGGCGGCATATTTCTCGAAAGGGAACTGAAGACCTCAAGCCGGATGTTCGATTTTGTTTTCTGGATGTTCTCGATGGGAAGTGCTTGCCTGCCCGCGGAAGGAATGGAGGCCATCCCGCGGGCTCTGGCCGAAAAGCTTCCGGGCTCGAGCCTGCGATTGAACACAAAAGTGGCGAGCGTTGGCGACGGCATTGTAACTCTCGAAAGCGGCGAAGTGATCGAAGCGTCCGCAACCGTTATCGCAACGGATGCACCGGCCGCAGCAAAGCTTCTGGGGAAGCCGGAAGCTCCGAAAGGCGTCGGCGTTACCTGCATTTATTTTTCGGTGCCGCTTGCACCGCTGACCGACGCTGTCCTCATTTTGAATGGAGACGGCTCCGGCCCGATCAACAACTTGTGTTTCCCAACTCGTATTGCCTCAAGCTACGGCCCCGAAGGCACCGACCTCGCTTCGATCACCGTCATCGGGACCGGCCACGATGGGTCAGCGCTAATGGATAGAGTAGTTTCACAGCTTACCGATTGGTTTGGCGAAGAGGTGAAGGGCTGGAAGCATCTGGCAACCTACAAGATCGAATACGCACTTCCGTCCCAAGTGCCGCCTGCTCTCACGCCGCCGCAAAGGGAAGTTAGGGTGAGGCCCGGCCTATACGTTTGCGGCGACCATATTTACAATGCATCGATCCAAGGGGCGATGGTCTCAGGTAAACGGGCCGCACATGCGGTGATCGCCGATCTTCAAAGAACAAAAGACTAAGATTTGCTCGAACCGGCGTCATCCCAAAAGCGAAAGGGCCGCCGATGACGACAGCCCTTTACACCAACCACGACTTATATCATTAGACCGAGGGATTTTTCAGGATGTCCGCAAGTGCGCGGATGCGGCCCGAGTTCGCTTCATCAGCACCCTGCACCTTTTGTAACGATGAAGCCAGGTTCTTCAATCGGGACTTTGACTTCTTATCGAGTTTCGAATTCTCTGCGGTTTCGATTGCTTCCCGAAGTTCTGCGATCTGAGCAGTACTTATCGCCTTTGAACGCTCGAGCTGATCGACGTAGGCCTTCGCTACGACCAGCTTCCGCGGCCAATCATAACGCTCCTGGTTCTGGACGTTCAGCACGTCAAACCGAACAAGATTAGCGGCATCGATCTCGTTCTGTGTCAGGTGGTCGGTCGGCGTTAACTCAAATATATCGAGCCCACGAGCGATCTCAGATGAGTAGATTCGGCCATTGTACCAATATGCCGACCACGATCCGCCCATGACGAGCATCTTGCTGTCGATCGGCCCGCGATCGAAGTAGCCGATCTCGACCGGATTCGCTGCGTCCGTGAAGTCCATCAAGGAAATGCCGCCTTGATACCAGGCCTGGACCTTGATGTCGCGGCCGGGAACAGGTACGAGCGAGCCGTTATGCGCAACACAATTCTCGGTCGAACTTTGCGCCGCTGGCAGCTTGTAGTAGTTCTTGAACTCGAGTTTTGTGCCGTTTAGGTGGAAAATGGCGTTGGCACCCCATTTGTCCGGATCGTTTTCACGGCAACGCGGGCCCATACCGCCGCCCCATTCGTCGGTAAAGACGACCTTTTTGCCGTCGTTAGAGAAAGAGGCCGAATGCCAATAAGCATAATTCGGATCATTGACCGCTTCGACACGCTTCGGGTTTGCCGGGTCCTTGATATCAAGGAGAATTCCGTTGCCGGCACAAGCTCCGGCGGCAAGGCCGATCTCGGAATAGACCGTAATGTCGTGGCACTGATTCGTTTCCTGCGGACGGCCCTGCGACTCGTGCGAACCGCCATCGTTTAGTGCATTGATCGCTCCGGTCTTCGGGTCGCCGAAAATGCGCGGTGCGTTTACGACCTTTGAATCCTGTGGAGCCTTGAGCGGCACCTTGATCACCTCGATCCGGAAAAGTGCAGTGTTCGGGTCCTTATCGGGCGGGCCGCCTGAACAGCCTTCGAGTTCCTCGCCGGGGCGGACGAACGACGTTCCCGAGACGTAAATGTAAACGTTCTCCTTGTCCTTGGGATCGACGACCAGAGTGTGTGTATGCGAACCGCGGCACGTTTGGACCGCACCAACCTGTTTCGGGCTTGAGATATCGCTAATGTCGAAAATTCGAACGCCGCGGAAGCGGTCCTTGTTTGCCGCCGGCGGGCCATCTCCGCCCGGGGCACCGGTGGCGGGGAAGCCTTGCTCTCCGCAATCGAGTCGGCCATTCGGCATTTCGACCGACATGAACATCAGGTTTTTATGGACCGAGACGTCGCCTTGCCCGCCGGGACAAACCATTGAAGTCAAGAGTTTGGTGTCCGTCGGGTTCGAGATGTCGTAAATATTGACGCCGTAGAAATTTCCGAGGAAAAGCCGATTGCCTTGGAATGCTATGTCCGAATTGGCAAAGGCGAGCCCGGCGAATGACAGCCGCATCTGAACAGGCACCATTCTCGGGTCGGGAATGCCTAGAGCATTCAGGGCCGTTCCGATCTTCGGGCCTTCGGGGTCGATACCGAGATCGAATGCCGCAGGCTTTTTCAGCAACGAAACATGCTTTATTCCTAAGGCAGCCTCGCCGGCGTCAAAAAGCCCGGGCGAAAGCTTTGCACGAGGGTCATTGACGTTTGCTCCCTTCATTCCCGGAGGCAGCGGCTTCGGGCCATTATTTTGGGCAAAGATCGCCTGTGGGCCGGAAAAAACCAGCATCATGCAGGCGAAAACTATAAGCGACTTTAGCGATTGCACTTTACTCATGATTTAGCAATTACGGGATTCTTGATAACAAAGTTTCCATTGATTTTATCTCGGCACGCTGGCCGCTATCTACATCGGTAGCAAAATTGAAAAGTTCGGCATCTTGCCCGGCACCGGCGGTATCAAAAAGGTCCTTGACCATAACGAGAGCACCCTCGTGATGTTGGATCATCCCCTCTAGGAAGAGCCGGTCGAATTCGCGTCCTTTCGCGTTTCGGAGTTCGTTCATCTGAGCGGCAGAGAGCATTCCCGGCATTCGATGCGAGCCAACGCCGCCGTGTGATGAGCCGCCGTGGGCTTTGGTTTCAGTTGGTTGATTTCTTAATTCGAGCCATCGCATCATGAACGCGATCTCGTCCTCTTGGGACTTGCTGATGCGTTCGCCGAGTAGCTGAACGTCCCGGTTCGTCGTTCTGTCTTCGATCAACGCCGTCATCTCAACCGCCTGTGCGTGGTGCATGATCATGCCCTGCATGAACTCGACATCTTTCGGCGAAACGGCCAAAAGGGTTGCTCTTGTATCGCTCGAAAGCTGGCGTGTCGGCTGGCCCGGAGCACCGGGCTGAACAACGCGGGGCTTTTGAACCTCCGTCGTTTGGCCAATGATGCTGAACGAAAGCGAAGCCAGGACCGCCGTCAACAAAAGGCAGTATTTCAACCACTCGGTTCTTCCGGCGAACGAAAAAGCACTTGAAATTCTCATTTTTCCCAAAGCTAACAAAAAGTAAGTCAAAAGCGAAGAGTGGTGAGAAGCCTCGGGAGAACACTCTTCAAATTCTCTTCAACGAGAACGGAGCAAGCAAAGTTCTGCCCTTCGGACACAACTCCCCCCGGCAGAGAGGTTTTCTTACTCTTTATGATGCTTTGGAAAGGAAATGCGATGTAGGTGTTAACCTCTCCGGATTAGTACCAAGCTAAAGTAGAGTGGTCCGGTTCAGATGGCGAGCTAGGAATTTGCCTGGGGGTGAGTCCCCAAGCGAGGCGTGTGGCCGGTGGTAATTGTATATTTCGTTTCACTCATCGGTCTTTTGCCTGACCCTTCAGACCCTTACTTGATATGGAGACATTGCTTAGCAAGGCCTGAAAGTTGGGGTGCACATCCAGACAATTTCCGTCACGATCGAAAAAGCGTGCTGATGTTTGTACGATTGTTGTCAGTGCAAACGAATCTAGCGGCCGTCCATCATCGCGGACAAATTCCAACGCGTTAAGGTATTGTCTTACTTTTTCTTTCACCGGCTTTTGCAATTCCTTTGCGTCGCAGAAAAGCTCTTCGTACACGGATTCGACAATTTCTACGAGAAGGTTAAGTGAATTAGGTCCAATATCGAAACAATCATCCCCGTAATAGTATGTCTCACCACTGATGTAATCGCTCGTACCGCCTTCCATGACTTTGTTCCGTTTTTTCCCTTGGAATCTATCATATGAGTGCTCTAAATGATCACGAGCACCGGAATAGCGTTCAAGAACTACCCTGTATTTCTTATAACTACATCGAGGTGCAGTAAAAGGGAATTTATCTTTGAGAAACCTGATCTTCTCGTGAATTGAATGCCAACAAATAAAGTAAAAGTGGGTGTCGGAATGCATCTGGCTACTCGCACCATGCAAGCCCAGTCGCCAGTCTGAGAGTCCTTTCTGCATACGGTCCATTTGCACCCGTGCAGCGTCTAGAGAAGCCCCGATACTGCCGAGAACTACTGTTACCCACATCCCGGCCAGAACATCTCCCCCCAACGCGTCAGAGAAGAGATCCCTTGCGTCCTGCCCGGATACGCTTTCGAACTCGTCATAGGAAGAAGGCATTTGCAGTCTGAATTTCGTAAACTCTGCGAAGAAACTGTTCAAGAGTCTCGAAAGTGCTCTAAATTTCAATTATACTCAACGCAATTTGGTTCGCCAGATACGAACTAAAGCTAAATGCTCGATAAGAAATCCCTTTCAGAAAGAGACATTCTAGGAAGTTCATAAGACCCGCGATTGTTAAAGCCGGGTGGTATTCTTGGACTCAATTTCTGGAAGAGGTCTCATTTATCGACGGCAAGTTCTGTGTTCGGGGAGTCTTCATTCTCGTTGACAAGCGAAACGGGTCCATTACATTTAATACTCATTCTCGTGTGCGATTCGGGCTCGACCAGCAATTTCACGAGCTATGGTTAACTCAACGATCAAACGTAACTTTATATCCTCGTATTCAAACTCGTAAAGATACATATTGATCGAATTATCTTTCTCTTTCTTAGTTTGATGAGCCGGATGTCGCTTCATTGTTTTGTCAAATTTCGTCGTTCCCGGTATACAAAAATCTGCATCTAGAGTAGGATTACCCGTCGTGTTGTCTATATCGCTCCAATCTAAGCGAAGCTGAACGACGTAATCACCGGCAGGAAACGGCTCGAAAAAATGACAGCTACTGTCGGCCCTTACCGTCAGGGCACGTGTAACACCAGAGTCAATTTCGACAGCTTTTGCGCACTTAATCTCAGGTGGTAGCCGATTTGTCATACTGAAGCATTCTACACTAATGGCGCACAATAGGCACAGATTGCAAAAAAGAGCGGTCATCGGGCCGCTCCTTTGCATTCTTAAATTGTCTAGGTCGTTGACGTTAAATTGGAGGCGGCGATCGGAATCGAACCGATGAATAAAGGTTTTGCAGACCTCTGCCTTACCACTTGGCTACGCCGCCATCGAGAAAAGTATAAAGGAGAAAGGATAAGGGATAAAGGCAAAGCCAATTTCTTCACCGTTTCTCCGTTATCATTTCTCCTTGGAAAACGTGGAGCGGGAGACGAGGGTCGAACTCGCGACTTCAACCTTGGCAAGGTTGCGCTCTACCACTGAGCTACTCCCGCACAGCAAACCCTTATTTTACTTTTAGAAAAGGGTTTGTCAAGCCTAAACCGTTCCGGAGGCCGCCCGGAGCTAATTCTGAACGGTTATGTCCTTAATAAAGCTCCAGTCGCCGCTCGGGCTGATCTTCACATTGCCGATCCGCTTGCTTGTGATCACCATATTTGCCGGATACCAAAGCGGGAAGAGCGGAAGTTCATTGCTGATGATCGCCCAGGCATCGACATAAAGCTGCTTGGCCTTTTCACGATCGGTTTCGTTCACGGCCTTCTCAACCAATTTATCGACCTCTGCATTGCTGTAGCGGCTGCGGTTGCAGCAGCTAACATTCGGGCCCGGAATACGAGCGGTCGTAAAAAGGTCCTTCATGAAGATCGGGTCCTGATTGCCGCCGACCCAAACGCCGGTGTTCATCTGGAAATTGCCCTGTGTAAGTTGTTCACGAATCGTATTCGGATCAAGTGTCTCGATCTGGACATTCAAACCGACCTCTACCAGCATATTCTGGATCGCCTGTGCATAGCTGCTGTAGGCGGCATTACCGGCGGCAAATTTGAACTTTATCGGTTCGTTCTTATAGCCCGCCTCGGCGATCAGCTTCCTCGCCCGCTCCGGGTCATAGCCATATTGAGTACCGGGCGAATATGCCCATGAGGCTTCAGGAAGAATCGAATTAGCGATCTTTGCCTGACCGGAAAGCAGTTCGCGGATGATCTTTTCGCGGTCGATCGCATACCCGATCGCCTGCCGGATCTTTACGTTGATCAAAGGGGCAGACTGCGTATTGAGCCCGAGATATTGGATGTTTGACCCATCGAACTGTTGGACGTCCAAATTCGGCTGTCTGGCAAGTGTCTTGAGTGAATCGGGTGTCAGGTTTGAGGGAACCGGAGCAATATCGACGGCTCCGGTTTGCAGTTCGGCCTGCAGGGCACTCGCGTCCGGGATCGTCTTAACGCGCAACTTGGTTACCTTCGGAGCCCCGTCCCAATACTCCGCAAAAGCCACAAGTTCGACCGTGCTCTGCGATTGGTCGAAATTAACGAACTTGAAAGGGCCCGAACCGACAGGCTGCGACCGCTGCGTCGCGACGGTTCCGTCGGGAATGATGGGAATGGCAACGAGATTCGAAAGAAGTTGGTTTTTTAGGGCCGGACGCGCGATGCGGAAGACTACAGTATATTCGTCGGGGGTTTCTATGCCATCGATGTGCGGCACGAGTTTTTTGTCAACGGAATCAAAGAACGCGAGCCGCTTATAGCCGGTGCTCTTGAAGAGTTCGTCGAAGGTGTACTTAACGTCTTTCGAGGTGAAACCCGCACCATTATGGAACTTTATTTTCTGCCGGAGCTTGAATGTGATCGCTTTCCCGTCTTCTGAGGTCTCGATGCTTTCCGCCATTTCCCCGGTGTAATCAAAGCTCTCGGTCTTTTTGACCAGGGCGTTGAACATCAGATTGCGGACGCGTTCGGCGGCGGCATCGGACTTGTCCGAGGTCAGCGTGTCGAACCCGGAAAAAGATTCCGAAAGGGCGACGGTGACGTACTCCGAACCGCCGCGGCGGCACGAAACCGAAAAGGCCATTACGAAAACAACGAGAAAAACGATAAATTTCTGAAAGATCATCATTACAAACTATAAACTGAAATTACCGAAGATGTGATTTGAATTCTGCAACTCTTGCGGAGATCGATTCGAGCTCGGCCATGTCGAGTCCGATCGGATCGGCGAGTGTCGATGCTGCCTGATCGATCCTGGCTATTGCGGATACGATCCTCGCTTCACTCAATTCACCCGATGCTGCCGCCTCAGCTACTCTTTCGAAACTGCGTTTTATCAGCTCAGACTCGGAGCAGATCGCGAGCATATCCTCGCCGGCCGCGACCGCCATGACGCACGCATCCGGAAGGCCGTATTCGCGTGTTATTGCTCCCATTAAAAGATCATCCGTTACGGCAACTCCCTCAAAGCCGCACTGCCCTCTAAGGAGATCGTCTAGTACGCAACCGCTCAAGGAAGAAGGTACGAGTCTGCCATTTCGGTCCCGCTCCTGCAAGGCAAGGTTTGGGTAAACGGCATGTGCGACCATGACGAAACGGGCCTTGTTCTTTTCGATCAGGCTCCGAAACGGCGGCAGATCGAGAGATGCAAATTCGCTTTCATCGACAGCGATCTGCGGCAGTTCCTCGTGCGAATCGACGTTGGCACCGGCGAGCCCGGGAAAGTGCTTTAGGCATCCTGCGATCCCCTCGGCCTCCATAGCGTCGAGAAAGCTCCCGGCGAGTTCGACGACCTCGTCAACCGAACGACCAAAAGAACGACCCCGCAAACCGTTGTTGTTCAGACGGCGACTTTCGGTTGCGACATCGACGACCGGAGCGAAGTTTAAGTTGAAACCGAGCAGCCGAAGCGTTCGTCCGATGAGGGAGCCGTGTTCGGCGGCTTCTTCGGCGGTACTTATCTTTTCCGCGGCAGGGAACGGCTCAATGATCCGCCGCAGGCGATCGACCGACCCGCCTTCCTGATCGACACTGAGCATAACCTGCGGGCCAAGGACATCACGAATCCCCAGGAGTAGTGCGTTCACCTGCTCGGCCGACTTTATGTTCCGGGCAAACAGGCAAACCCCGCCCGGCCTCACATGATCGAGCAGTTCTCTCGTATTTGAATCGATCTCCGGACCCGGAATCCCTATAAAAAATAATTTGCCAAGTGAACTAACCAATAAATTCTCCTAGTTCTCACCGCCTTCGCTTTCCGCCTGTCCGCCAAATAAGGACATCTGAGCCGCGACCGATCGGCCTGCGGCCCGCCGAAGTCCCGAAGCGGGTTCGTCGGAAAATACAGCGAGCTCATATTTCTCAAGTTTCTGCAGAACTTCATTGGCCCTGTCGATCACCGCTGAGGGAAGCCCCGCAAGCCGGGCCACGGCGATACCGTACGACTTTGATGCCTGTCCGGGCGTCAGCTTATGCAGGAAAACTACTTCGCCGTCCCGTTCTATCGCCGATATCTGATAATTCTTAGCACCGGGCAGGTGCTCAGCCAACTCCGCAAGTTCGTGATAATGCGTTGCGAAGAGGGTTTTTGCGGCGTGGTCCGGCGAGTTGTGCAGATACTCGGCAACTGACCACGCGATGGCGAGCCCGTCAAATGTCGAAGTGCCTCGGCCGATCTCATCAAGAATGACCAGGCTTCGCGGCGTTGCATTGTTAAGAATGGTCGCCGTCTCGGTCATCTCGACCATGAACGTCGAACGGCCGGAGGCGAGGTCATCGGATGCCCCGACCCGCGTCCAGATCCTGTCAACGATCGGGAGGCGTGCCGAGGTTGCCGGAACGAATGACCCGATCTGTGCAAGGACCTGGATCAAGGCGACCTGACGTAATAGCGTGGACTTTCCGCCCATATTCGCTCCCGTTATCACTAGAAGCCGATCGGTCGAATTGTTGAGGTACACGTCATTAGGAACGAATGATCTCTCAAGAAAAGCCTCGACGACCGGATGCCGGCCATTTTTGATCTCGATCTCGTCCCCGTCATGAAGAACCGGCCGAATGTAGTTTCTCTTTGCCGCCGTTTCGGCTAGTGCCGCTAGAGCATCGAGCGTTGCAATGGCACGCGCCGTAGATTGCAGCTTCTTGATCTCGTTTCGGACGGCTCCAACTACCTCGGCGAAGATCTCGGTCTCAAGTCGAATGATGCGTTCCTCGGCTCCGAGTACGGAAGATTCCCATTCTTTCAGTTGCGGTGTCGTGAACCGTTCCGCATTGGCAAGTGTTTGCTTCCGTTCGTAGTCGTCCGGCGCCTTTGCGATATTCGCTTTCGAGACCTCGATGTAATAGCCGAATACATTGTTGAACCGCACCTTTAGTGTCGGGATCCCGCTCCGCTCTCGCTCTTGAGTTTCAAAAGCCGCGATGGCTTGCTTTACGGAATCTGCAACGCTGCGGATCTCATCGATCTCAGTATTGAACCCCGTCCGGATCGTTCCACCTTCAGTTAGATTCACGGGAGGTTCGTCATCGATCGCTTTGGCTATTAGCTCGCGGATCTCAGGCAGTTCGTGAATATTCTCGGCAAGAACCTGTAGAAGAAGCGATCGGGCATCTCGGATCGAGGCATTTAGTTCCGGAGTTTGTCCGAGCGAGCGTGAGATGGCAAGCAGATCACGGGCGTTAAATGATGGCATGCCCAGTTTGCCGACAAGCCGCTCGATGTCATAAACGCTCTTCAGAAGAAAGCGCACTTTGTCCCGAAGGATCGAATCGCCAAGCTCATCGACCGCATTGAGCCGGGTCTCAATTTCGCTTCGCTTGACCGATGGCCGCATAAGCCAAGCCCGCAAAAGCCGAGATCCCATTCCAGTGACGGTACTATCGATGGTCCCCAAAAGGCTTGTTTTTGACGAACCGTTGCGGCCGACAATAAGCTCAAGGTTCGCGATGGTTATCGCATCGAGATTGAGGAACTCATTTGCCACCTGAAAGGTAAGCCCAAGGATATGCTCTGCTGCATCCCGTCGAGTCTCGAGTGCATAGGCGAGGCACGAGCCGGCCGCGGCTATCGCGGCGCTACGGTCCTCGATCCCAAATCCGGCCAGCGTCTTAACGCCAAATTGTTTTTGAAGCCGAGCCGCTGCGAGGTTCAATTCCGAAGATTCGTCATTTACAGGCGTGATGGTTATCTCATTAGGCGATCCACTCGTCGTAGATACCTCAGGATAGAGAATGCTCTCGCGAGAGGCGAAACCGAGGTCTGCGGCCCATCTCTGTGAATGAGTATTCGGGAGCACAAGTTCCTTCGGGCAGTATCGATCGATCCTTTCGCGTGCCTTTACCCAGCGGTCGGCTCCATCGAACTCAGACACAAAAAACTCGCCCGTCGAAACGTCCAGAAAAGCAACGCCGACCAAGTCATTTAGTTCGACCGCAGATGCAAGGAAAAGGGGTTCGCGTTCATCCTGCAACTGTTCATCGACCGCCGTGCCCGGCGTGATTATCCGGACGACCTCTCGTCGAACGAGCTTCGTACCCTTGGTCGGCTGTTCGGTTTGGTCACAGATCGCTACCCGATAGCCCTTTGAAACCAGCTTCGAAATGTATCCCGAGGCTGCATGATAGGGAACTCCACACATCGGGATCGGGTTTGGCGAGTCTTTTTGACGGGCTGTTAAGGTGATCTGAAGCTCACGCGAGCCGATCAGAGCATCCTCATTGAACATTTCGTAAAAATCGCCCAAACGGAAGAAAAGAATCGTACCCGGATACTGCTTCTTGATCTCAAGGTACTGCCGAAGCATTGGGGTGGCATTTTCCATGACGAAACGCGTGCTTTCGAGAGTTTAGCCAAAACCAATTCGGTTTCAAAATCGCGGTTTCCAAAGTGATTGTCTTTTGTTAAACTTACGGTTTGATCCGTTTCCCCGATCTGCTTTCCGTCACAATGAGTGATGTAAGCGTTTTTTCAGTGCTGTTTATGCGCGGTTAGGCCCACTTGGAGAAGTTTTCCATGCGATCTTTATTTAGTCTTTTTATTCTATTGGTCTTCGGCAGCTTTGTAGCTTTCGCTCAGAATGATCCGCCCGCTGCGGGGTCCGTTCCGGCAGCGTTTCAGACCTCGGAGGAGCGGTATCGAATCGGATTTCAGGACACTCTTGAAATACAGATCTTTCGCCACCCCGAGCTGAACCAGCGGGTGAACGTCAATCCGAACGGGACGATCACGCTTTTTCGTTTGGATCAGCCGATAGTTGCGGTTTGCAAGAGCGAGCGGGAACTTGCAAACGAGATCGCCGCAGCCTATGCGAAAAATTATTTACGCAACCCGGAGGTCAACGTGATCGCCGTCGAGCAGCGTTCGCAGGCATTTGCGGTAATGGGTGCCGTTGAAAAGCCGGCAAATTACTTCATTAATCGCCCGATAAGGCTGCTCGAGCTGCTTGCTCAGGCCGGCGGCCCGACGGATAAAGCAGGTTCGCGGCTGATAGTAGCTCGAACCGGCAGCCGGTCAAATTGCCGCCTGACCCCGCAGCGTTCGGCAGAGGAAGACGATTTCGAAATTCTTCATCTGAGTCTAAAGGATGTACTCGAGGCAAAGCAGAACATACCGATGCTGCCGGGCGACATCGTCTCGGTTCTCGAAGCAGACGTTGTTTATGTCTATGGCAATGTGATAAAGCAGGGCCAGGTTGTGATGAAAGAGCCTTTGACGCTGACGCAGGCCATCGCCTCGGCCGAGGGCCTCAGGCCCGCGTCGAGGAAGGACGACATTCGGATCTTCCGGCAAAAGCAGGGAAGTGCGGAGCGTGAGGAACTGGTCTTCAGCCTTGGCGATATCGAGAAGCGGAAGATCGCCGACCCGTATCTGGAACCGAACGACATTGTTGCGGTCAATGAAGACCGAGTGAAGAGCATTTTTAATTCCATTGGCCGGTCGCTGACCAACGGCATTCCGAGTATTTTCTATCGCGTTCCTTAATCGAACGGCTAAAACATGCGAGAAACGAGAGATATAATCAAGAGCCCGGTCGATCCGGTGACCGATATCGAGCGGCCGTTCGATCCGCAGTTAGTCCCGGGTTCGGGCCGCTATCCGGCATACCGCGAGATGTATGCGGCGGACGGCTTCAGCCTGATGGACTATTGGAAGGCCATCAGAAAACGGCTTTGGCTGGTCATCGGTATCGCCGTTCTCGTAACAACGCTGACGGCTATCTATATGGCGCGGAAGCCGAATATCTATCAGGCCTCATCGACGATCCAGGTCGATCTGGAACAAACGAACCCGGATCTGATCACAAGCGACCGCCAGCGGCCGAGCATCAATCTCGATCCGTCATATTTCAATACACAGCTTCAGTTGGTTGGCAGCGATACTATTCTTCGCCGCGTTATCAAGGAGCATAACCTTGATACGAACAAGGAGTTTCAGGCGGCCAGGGCAGAGAAATCAGGTGGAGCTGTTCGCGGTTTCCTCAGAGCGATCGGACTCGCAAGTTCTCCTGACGCACAGAGCGAAGCTTCGTTGAGTGAATTCGCTTCGTCGCCGAACTCGGGCCTGATGTCAGCCGATGAGATCGCTGAAGCGATCCGCCTGGCTCCTTACGTTGAGATCATCAAACAGAACCTTTCGATCGAACCGGTGCGCGAGTCCCGCGTAACGGTGAAGGACACACGCCTGATCGAGGTCGCATTTAGGAATACAGATCCCCAGTTGGCCGCATTTGTAGTAAACGGCATCGGAGAGACCTTTGCTGCCTCTAACCAGGAACAGCGATCGGGAACTTCGCGAAAGACCAGCGACTTTCTTCAGCAAAGGATCGCGGACCTGCAATCGGATATTCGCCGCGACGAGTTAAAGCTGGTCGAACTCGAAAGGACGGAAGGAATTCTCAAGACGCCAGGAGATCAGACTATCGTTCTCGAGCGGTTGGCGGGCCTTAACAAGGACCTTCTCACTGCTGAGAATGAACGAAAGACGGCAGAAGCTGAGTATCTTTCGGTTCGCAATAATCCCGAACGGGTCAGTGCACTGGCCGAAGCGGAAAGTGCCAGATACATCACGGAACGTGAGAATTTTCTTCTCAACTACCGTAATGAGACGCAGAAGACCATCGCCGGCCTTACAGCTAACAGAGCCAAGCTCCTCGAAGAATTTCTCGAAACCGCCCCTGAAGTTAGAGAGATCGACTCCCAGATAAAGAGCCTTGAAGACTCGCTGGCGAAGGCTACCGAAAAAGCACAGGCCGATA
Organism: Acidobacteriota bacterium; assembly: GCA_019639135.1. Taxonomy (GTDB): domain Bacteria; phylum Acidobacteriota; class Blastocatellia; order Pyrinomonadales; family Pyrinomonadaceae; genus OLB17. The sequence goes on along the minus strand of JAHBSL010000001.1, from coordinate 326,044 downwards.
TCAAGACGTTTCGCGACCGCACTTCTGAAAATCTTCTGCGCGTGCTTGAGACCAAATATCGCCGGGCACAGGAAAAGGAAGACAAGATACGGGCCGCCTTCAACGTTCAGTTCCAGGAAGCACAAGGTCAGAACGCCGGGGCCGTTATGATCAAGCTCCTGCAGCAAAACATCGAAACCAACAAGGGATTTCTCGATAATCTGCGGAAGCAGCAGAGCTCAAACGACATCGCATCACAGGGCTCGGACAACAACATCCGTGTCGCGCAATATGCGATTCCGCCAAAAAACCCCGTTTCTCCTGCGAGGACAACGACGGTTCTTGCGGCGCTACTGCTCTCGACGCTTTTCGGAATGGGCCTGGCACTCTTCCTTGAGTATCTTGACGATACGATCGGAACGACGGAAGAGATCGAAAGCTATCTGCAGCTCCCTGCGCTGGCCGCGATCCCTTCGATAGATTCGATGCCGAAGCGTAAGCTGCTGCTCGTCGGAGGCTCGGAGAAGCCCGAAGAGGAAATGGAGCCGTTGAATTCGGAGCTGTTGATAAATGCAGACCCGCGGTCTTCACTTGCCGAAGCATATCGTCAGCTTCGTACGTCGATCCTTCTATCAACCGCCGGGCACGCTCCGAAGTCGCTACTGGTGACATCGAGCCTTCCGTCCGAGGGTAAGACGACGACCGCGACGAATACCGCCATCAGCCTGGCACAAACCGGAGCGAAGGTCCTGATCATCGATGCCGATATGCGGAGGCCGCGTCTCCATTCGGTGTTCGGAGTTCCCAACGGCGAAGGGCTCAGCACGATCTTGTCGAGCGAGATGTCGGAAAACGAGATCCTCGGTGTGATCCAACAGGAACCGAGCACCAAGCTCAGTCTTTTGACTTCGGGACCGATCCCGCCGAACCCGGCCGAACTTATCGGGTCGCAGCCAATGGCAGAGTTGCTCGTAACACTGCAGAAGAATTTCACACACGTAGTGATAGACTCGCCGCCGATCACCTCATTCACGGACGGCGTTCTTATCGCGTCGATGGTCGATGGCGTCATTCTTGTGGTTCATTCCGGCAAGAGCTCGCGGCAGATCGTTCGCCGTGCCAAGCAGCTTTTAATTGACGTTGGCGCACGGATCTTCGGTGTTGTGCTGAACAACGTCGATCTTCGGTCTCAGGATCATTACTATTATTATCAGAGCTATTACAATCAGGGCCACTACAGGCAGGACGAAGAATAGTGGCAGCCACATCTCCGGTAAAGATTCCATTGGTTAAGGACACGATCAGTCGGGAAGAGCTGATTGCTCTTTCCGACTGGTTGCGGTCGTTTCCGCGTTTGACCAAAGGCGAGCTTACGCTGGAATTCGAAGAAAAGTGGTCCGAGTGGCAGGGCTGCAAATATTCGCTCTTCGTTAATTCGGGTTCATCAGCAAACCTGCTGATGTTCTACGCGTTGCTGCTTTCCGGCCGTCTGAAGAACAAAAAGGTCATTGTTCCGGCCGTTTCCTGGGTCACGACCGTCGCACCCGCTATCCAGTTCGGGTTCGAGCCGATCGTCTGTGACTGCGACCCCGAAACGCTAGGGTTGGATGTTGAGCATCTGGGCCGCCTCGTTGAGGATCACGAGCCTGCGGCGGTCATCCTCGTGCACGTTCTCGGTTTTCCGAACAGGATGGATGAGATAATGGCGATCTGCAATGATCGTGAGATCATACTTCTTGAAGATTCCTGCGAAAGTTTTGGCTCACTTTACAAGGAAGTCAAGACCGGCAATTTCGGTTCGATGAGCAGCTTCTCGCTTTATTTCGGCCATCACCTTTCGACCATCGAAGGCGGAATGATCTGCACCGACGATGAAGAGCTAAGGAGCCTGCTCATTTCACTCCGAAGCCACGGATGGGACCGCGATCTTCCACAGACGAAACAGGCCGAACTGCGCACGCGTTACGGCATCGACGAATTTCGGGCCCTGTACACTTTTTATCATCCCGGGTTTAATGTCCGGTCCACTGACCTGCAGGCATTTCTCGGCATCGAACAACTGAAAAAGGCAGACACAGTGGTCACGAACCGGAACAGGAATTTTCTGGCCTATGATTCGACCATCAAGGACTTTCAATACAAGGTTCGGCAAGCGGCAGGAACAATGGTCTCGAATTTCTGTTATCCGTTGATCACGGAAAAGCGCGATGAACTTGTTGCCGCACTCGCCCGTGCCGGCGTGGACTCACGTCCGCTGGTTTGCGGGTCGATAGCCCGGCATCCATTCTGGTACGAGCGCTTTGGGCGTGCCGAGCTTCCGTTTGCCGATATCGTGCATGACAACGGTATGTATATCCCGAATAACCACGAAATGACGCCGGCGGAAGTAGAGTACGTTGCACAGGTCGTGAATTCTGTCCTTTGATGTCCCGAACCGAACGAATAAAGCGTGTCGCGATCGTCACTCCGGTTCACAACCGTTGTGATCTGACACTCCAGTGCCTTCGAAGCATCGATCGGCTTGACGCCGACGGGCTTGAGATCTTTACGGTGATAGTTGACGACGGCTCTACCGACGGTACAGCAGAAATGGTCAAAGCAGCTTATCCGGACGTAGAGATCGTCAGCGGCGACGGAAACCTTTGGTTCACCGGCGGGATGAACCGCGGTTTCGAGGCCGCTCTTAAAAGAGACCCCGACTTTGTTCTCTCGATCAACAACGACACGGTCTTCGATCGGAAGCTGCTTCAGTATTTGATTGAGACGGCCGAAAGGAATCGGCGGTCTGTTGTTGGAGCGCTATTGTTGCTTTGGGATCAACCGCATCGCGTCTTTCAGGTCGCCCCAAAGTGGAGTGCCTTTTGGGGCGGATTTCGCCATTGGCAGCAGCAGACAGTTTGGACAGTCCCTGATCGATCGTGGAAGGTTGAGATCATTGTCGGAAACTGCGTTCTTTTTCCGGTTGAGGCGATCCTCGAATGCGGGTTTATGGATGAAAAGCGGTTCCCGCATTACGGTGACGCGGAATATACACCACGGATGCGACGGGCAGGTTGGGAGCTGCTGATCGATCCGCGAGCTCGGGCATTTTGTCAGCCAAACACGCCGCCGCCGTCGGTCGGCAAGATGCCGCTTTGCAAAAAGCTCCGAACGCTTTTCCTGGATAAAGGCAATGCAAATAGCTTGTGGCGTCGAACCTACGCGAATCTCTATGGAGCGCCAAACAAGCTCTCGGGCCTCGTCGCCACGCCGGTCTTTTACTTCAGATATCTGATCGGCAAGAATTATGAATCTTCTTACGCCGAGCGAGTTCCCGAGCCTATGCTCAAGGAGCTTTACGCAAATGACGTCGTTGCACCGGATGAATGAGCCGGCCGCAGCTCTTCCAGCCAGTAGTCGATCATCTCGTCGAGCATTGTTTCAAACGTATATTCGGGCTTCCAGCCCGTCGCTTGACGTAGCTTGGATGAATCGCCCTTGAGGTTATGAAGCTCTTCCGGACGGAGAAACCGCTCGCTAACCCGGACGTATCGGTCGGCGTCGAGTTCAAGCTTTGAGAAGACGTAATCAACAAGATCGCGAACGCTGTGCGAGATACCGGTCGCACATACGTAGTCGCCCGACTCGTCGAGCTGAAGCATCAACCACATTGCCTGAACGTAATCCCTGGCGTGCCCCCAGTCACGCGTCGCATCCAGGTTCCCGAGTTCGAGCCTATCGGTCAGCCCATACTTGATGCGAACGGCTTCCTTGCACACTTTGTTGGTAACGAAGTTCGTCCCCCGACGCGGGCTCTCGTGGTTGAAGAGTATCCCGTTGCTGACAAATAACTTATAAGCGTTTCGGTAGTTCTTGGCTAAATGATAAGAAAAGACCTTGGAGCACCCGTAAGGTGAAACCGGATTCATCGGCGTCGTCTCTCGCTGAAAGCCATCCGGATCGATGGTGTTCCCGAACATCTCCGATGACGATGCCTGGTACATCTTCACGTCGGGCTTCGTCAGCCGGATCGCCTCAAGAAGATTCAGGGTGCCAAGCCCGGTCGCGTTTGCTGTGTAGATCGGCTGGTCGAAAGATATGCGAACATGCGATTGTGCCGCCAGATGATAGATCTCATCCGGCTGTGTTTCTTTAATGACGTAAACTAACGACGAGAGGTCGGTGATGTCTGCGTAGTGGAGATTCAGGTCGGTCCGAATATGCTCGATCCGAGTCGTCTGGGTCTCGGCCACGGAATTACGCTTCAGAATTCCGTGGACCTCATAACCTTTTTCCAGCAACAGTTCCGAAAGATAGCTTCCGTCCTGTCCGTTTATTCCCGTTATCAATGCCGTCTTCATTATTGATCTTTAGCCTTGTAATAAGAATACACGCGACGAATGCCCTCGGCTAAACCGGTGAACTGGAAATCAGGAAAGACCTCCATCATCTTCGCGTTCGAAACGTCCTTTCTAAACTGGCCATCGGGACCGTCTGCATCAAATTCTATCGAGAGACCCTCATTACCCGTGGCCGCAAGTGCGACCTCAGCGATCTCGCGGATCGACAGATTTTCCGGTACGGCTACGTTAAAACTTTGCGTCACATCACGTTCCGTGCATTGGCCGATAACACGAGCCAGGTCATCCGCGTGCATGAATTGGCGGAGCGGCTTGCCGGTTCCAAGCAATGTAATGTGGTCCGATCCGTCCCGTTCCGCTTTAATGATCTTTGTTATCAGTGCGGTCACAAAATGGCTCTTGGCCGGATCGGTCTTATCAAACTCGCCGTAAAGGTTACATGGGATCAAATAGTTGTACGAAGTGCCGTATTGTGTATTGCTTGCGTCGATGTGAGCTGCCAGGGCGCGTTTGCTGATAGCATAACCGAAGTTTGTTGCCTGCGGCGGGCCATCTTGCATCATCTCTTCTGTCATCGGATAACTCGACGCCACATCGGGGAAAATGCATGTTGAGAGCACCGCCGTAAACCTCGGAACGCCGCTTTCCCTTGCATATTTGAGCACCAGAGTGTTCATCAGCAGATTATCCTCCAGGAACTCAGCCGGGCGCGTTCGGTTATCCAGAATTCCGGCTACACGAGCCGCGAGATGAATCACGCGGTCCCATTTGGTCGAGAACAGCCTGCGAACCTCATCTTCGCGTCGGAGGTCGGCGTCCTTCGACGACAGGTACACCGCGTCCGGTAGGTACTTACTAAGATGGCGGCCCACGAGTCCCGAGCCGCCGGTCACTAGGATTTTTCCCATGCTGACCTTAAAATACACATTTTGCCCTTATGCGACAAGCGATCTATGCTTGGGACTACCTCGAATGGGGTGGAGCTCAAATTCACCTCTTTGCCATTATTCGTGAGGTAAAAAAGCATTTCCGTGTTTCGGTCGTTCTGCCGACCGGTTCTGACCCAAAGGTTCTCAAGTTCATCGATGATCTCGGCGTCGAGCGTCATTTTTTCGATGGAGCTATCGAAACTAAACCGCAGGTCGGGATCAGGGGGATCATTCGATCCAGAGTCAAAAAACTTCGCACGGAATACAGGATGATGCGAAAGATCGCCGAGCTTCGGCCCGATGGCGTCATTCACCTCGACCTTTTGCCTCATTACTCGTTGCTGCCTTTGATGTGGGCGTGTTTGTATGCAGAGGTCTTTATTACGTCGCATAACCGAATGCCGGAGGTCGGATGGCTGCGTGAGGCTGTCTGGAAATTCAAATGTTCGGTCATCTCACGGTTCCGAAACTTCCACGTTTTTTGTTCGAACGAGGACGCTAGAAGCTACTTCGCACGTCAATACTCGAAAAGAACGGCTGATGATATACAGGTCACCTACACGAGCATGAATCCGGACGAGATCGCTCCGATAGCAGAGGACAGATCGATCCGACAGCGGTATCGGAACCTTGTCGGACTCAGGGCAGAGGAAAAGGCATTCCTGTGCGTCGGTAATTTCATAGATCGGAAGGGAAGATGGGTTTTCCTTGAGGCGGCCCGTCTCGCGGCCAGGGAAAATGTTTCTCTGAGATTCGTTTGGCTCTCGCCGCTCGCTGCCGATGAAGCCGCGGCCGAGCGGATCGCGAGTTATAGGCTCGGGGACCGATTTCGTCTCGTTCTTTCGGATGAGATCGGTAAGGAACGCAAAGACGTGCTCGGGTTCTTCACGCTCGCCGATGTATTTGTACTGCCGAGCTTTATCGAGGGGCTTCCGGTTGCACTGCTTGAGGCAATGGCATTAGGTCTTCCGGCGATCTCGACCAACGTGAATGCTATTCCCGAAGCGGTGATGCACGAAGAGACCGGCCTGTTGGTCCAACCGGGCGACGCAGAAGCTCTCGCTAAGGCATTGCTTCGGCTCGCCGATGACAAGAAGCTGGCAAGTCAGCTTGCCCAGGCAGGCAAACTTCACGTCATTGAACACTTCGACGAGCGTGTTGTGGCATGCAAGGTCCTTGCATCATACCTGGCCGCTCTCGGCAACACAACCGGCTGAACGCCGACTGCGAATTAATGCAAACTGGAACGAATGTGATCAGAAATATAGCCTTCGGCGCGCTGACGTGGGTCGGCCCGATGGTGCTCAGCCTGATCGCAACCCCGTTCATCGTCAGAGCTCTCGGACTTGAAGGATACGGCATCTACGCTTTGGTTCTAGGGATCATTAGCTATTCATTCAATTTTGGGGTCGGTCGGGCCGCGACCAAATATGTTGCGGAATATCAGGGAACGGAAGACAGAGCGAAGATCGGTCCGATCATTTCAAGCAGCCTTGTCGTGAGCCTCGGATTGGGCGTTTTCGCGATCCTGGTGATCGGCCTGCTTGCACCCTGGCTTGTGATCAGCGTTCTCGGGATCGGACCGAAGTTTCAGGAAACGGCAACAACGGCTCTTTACATTGCGGCGGGCGTTATCGTCGTTACGCTTCTGAATCAGCTATTCGGCTCAATCTTGCAGGGCCTTCACCGGTTCGATGTTTACTCGAAGTTATTTAATCTTACGAATTTCGCGGTAGTCATCGGTAGTCTGGCTCTCGCACTTGCAGGGTTTGGACTTACCGCACTGCTTGCCTGGAATCTAGGCGTTCTGGCGGTTTCGGTTGTTTTGAACGGGATCGCATCCAAGCGGCTGCTTTCGGACGTTTCCATGTTCTCGGGGCTCGACCGGTTCTCGCTCAAAAAGGTGCTTTACTATACGAGCGGCGTTGTCGGTTATCAGCTTCTTGGCAATGTCCTGCTTCTATTCGAACGCGGCTATATTACACGAGCACTCGGCAGCGACCAGTTGACGTACTACGTGGTAGCAATGGCGATCGGACTCTATCTGCACGGATTTTCAACAAGTCTTCTGCTCGCGATCGCCCCGGTTGCAAGCGAGCAAACACGCGATACCGAACGTCTGAAAAAGCTATACGTTCGGTCAACAAAGCTCATCGGACTCATCGTGGTTTTCGTCACCGCGGTTCTTCTCGTTTCCGGCGGCAAGTTCCTGACCCTTTGGATGGGACCGGAGTTCGCTCAAGAAGCGACTTTGATCTTAAAGTTCCACACCATTACCTTCTCGCTGCTGTCGGTCGCTGGCGTTGCCTGGTTCATGCGAGAAGGACTCGGTGTCCCAAAGCACAATTTGATCGTTTCCGCGATCTGTTTTGTCGTCACGATGAGCTTAATGCTTTCAACAACTCAGTTTGGAAACCTCGGAATGGCCATTTCGCGCCTTGTGGGCTTTTCCGTGATGTTCCTTTCGATCTTTGAATTTGAACGCTGGCTGTTTGGGAGGGTCGATCTCACCTTTTGGCTGCATAATTCGCTCCGGCTTCTGGGGGCGGCGGTTCCGGCGTCTTTGCTTATTTTCATTCTGTTGCAAGTCCTTCCGTTGGGCTGGCCTGCCTATATTGTTGCGGTTGCCTGCAGCGGAATTGTCTATTGTGGTATCCTCTGGTTTTCAGGATACGCTGATCCTTCCGAACGGAACGCGATCTTTACAGCGATCCGTGCTCGAACCGCCTGACCGTGGGATTCAAAGCCGTTCAAAGAGTGGAGTTTCTCAAGAATATCGCCCGGGGGAAGCGCGTTCTTCACCTCGGTTGTACCAATTTTCCCTACACTCTCGATTCTATCAGTTCAGGATCCCTCCTCCATGCGGATCTCTCTGAGATCGCTGCCGAACTTACCGGATTTGACTTTGACCAGGAGGGAATTGACCTGCTGGAAAAACAGGGCTTCAGCGAACTTTATCGTGCAGACCTTGAGAGGCTCGAAGAGGTACAGCTCAAACGCGAGTTTGACGTTATCATTGCCGGCGAGATGATCGAGCATTTGAATAATCAAGGGCTATTTCTTAATGGCATTCAGCGTTATATGGCTGAAGAGACGAAGCTCGTTATTACAACAGTAAACGCTTATTGTGCATTTCGTTTTGCTATCTATGCCCTTCGGGGACGCGGGGGCGAGATAGAACCGGTTCATCCTGATCACATTGCGTACTACTCCTATCGCACACTAAAGAAACTGGTCGAAAACAATGGACTAGAGGTTGAAGAGTTCTTCTTTTATGACCTCGGAGTCGAGCATCGCGGCACCTTGAAATGGTATTATCGAACAATTAACGATGTTGCGGTGACTCTCTTTCCGCAGTTGAGCGACGGCATCGTAGCGGTTTGCCGTAAGAGAACGTCGAAGACTTAAAATTACTTAGCAAATGGCATTTTCGGGAATCCAAAGACCACAGCGTATAGGACTCGGCGGTAGTATGCTTGGGCCGGTACTCGTGCTATGGGGGATTGTATTTCTGACCGCCTTAGGTTTTATCTGGTATTCGAACGAGATCGGAACTAGTTACAGAAACTTTTATGTCTTGCCCTGGGTTTTACTGACGGCGATAGTAGTCCTTTTACCAAGCATTTATCTTTTTTGGAAAGGGAAGTTAGACCCGTTTCACCCGCTTGTTTTCGCAACCTGGTCCTATATTTTCCCCGCATTTGTCGTCGGGGGGATCATCGTCGCATTCGATTGGGTCGAGTGGTTCTTCATTTCGTTCATCGAGGATCCTCAGTACAACATACCGCTCACACTTGTTTATATTTCGATCGGTTTCCTTGGCCTCACCGCCGGTTATTTTCTACCGGTCGGGCGTTGGTTTGCGGACCGGATCGAGCCTTTCATGCCAAAAAAAGAATGGAATTCTGATCAAGTATGGATCGCCGGATATGCGCTTATCATAATCGGTTCCGGCCTTAACATTTTTGGTTTCCTGCAAGGTTTGATCGGTTTTCAGAGAAATATTCAGATCGAAGCATTTGACGGCCTGATATCGTTCTTAGTCATCGTCCTGACCGTCGGCGGCCTGATACTTTGGCTAGCCGTTTTCACAACGAAACAACGTTCGGGCATCTTCTATTTGACCATCGGGATACTCCTTGCCTTAATCCCTCTTCGAATGGCATTACTGGGGAGCCGGAGCAGCATGATCATCGGGCTTTTGCCGATCGCATTCGCCTTTTATCATTCCGGCAGAAAGCTGAAATGGCAACACACTACCGTCTTCGGCATCGTTGCTGCCCTCGCCTTGTTCATCGGTGTTGCTTATGGAACCACATTCCGCAATATAAAAGGTTCCGAAGCTCGAGTTACTGCCGGCGATTACATGGGCCAGGCGGCAGCCACAATCGATTACCTGCTTGACGAAGACCCGACGATCGTGTTTGGTGATACCATTCAGGCACTAGCAAATCGTATCGAAAACCTCACATCGGTCGCGATCGTCGTATCAAATTACGAAAAGCTGGCGCCTTACGAAGCGGCGTATGGACTTGAAAATAACATCCTCAACGATCTTTATACATCGTTCGTACCCCGGTTCCTTTGGCCGGAGAAACCGAAAACATCTGACCCGCGGGCTTACAGCGACCTCTACTTTAGTTATGGCGACAATTCTTTCGCAATTTCACCGTTTGCCGATCTGCTGCGCAACTTTGGTCCGATCGGAATACCTATAGGTATGATGTTCCTCGGTTTCTATTTGCGATTCATCTACGCCGCTCTGATCGAGACACCATATTCGACGATGTGGCGCAAGGTTGCATATTTCATGCTGCTTACGGTCGTCTCTTACGAGGCCTTTTTTGCGATCATATTTCCTTCAGTGATAAGGACAGTGTTCATCGTCGCTTTGGCACTCATACTTGCCAATTTCCTGTTGATGCGAAGAAATGTCACGAACGTTTGACCTGCTTAAATGGACCCTTGCTGTCGGCAGCGGCGACCAGAACTTTCTTGGGGCGAAGTGGGTCCCTGGATTTCTTGGCCGGCTTAAAGGAGAGAACCAGAAAAAGTGGGCCTTACGGCTTCTTTCGATGAGCCCGCATTATTTTATCGACGGAACCTCGACGAAGCTCCCGAACGAAACTACGGACGAATTTCTACTGAGGGTCTTCAACGTGATCGTTGGAACCCGAGATGAGATCTACGAAAAAGCACTATCGCCATATTTGAATGAAAGCGATACTGTTATCGATTACGGTTGCGGCCCCGGATTTGTTGCCGCGGCGGTTTCACCGTTTGTCAAGAAGATATTTGCTCTGGATATCTCCGACGGAGCCCTAGCTTGCGGTAAAATATTGAATGACAGAGACAACGTCGAGTTTGTGAACGCCCGCGACGCCGATGACTCGATCCCCACCGGCGGTATAGATGCGGTCTATAGCTATGCTGTCCTACAGCATATGACCGACAATGTGTTTCGGTCGATGCTGCAAAACTGTGGGAAATATCTGGCTCCCGGCGGCAGATTGATCCTGCATGTGCAACTTCCGGACGAAACATGGAAGACCGAAACTGAATGGCGTAGAGACAATTCTGCAAAAGGTAAACTCAAGTTCAAGTACGGCCTGCATTGCTTTGGCAGAACGGAAGAGACATTTCGTGAAATGCTCTCGGAGAAGGGCTTCGATATCATCGAGATCAAAGAAATGGAGGTACTATTCGGAAGAAGCGATGGAGAATTAGCCTCGCAGCGACTCATCGCGGCAATCAAACGATAGACCACTAATGACAACGACCGTATTTACAAATGGCTGTTTCGACATCCTCCATCCGGGGCATGTGAGTCTTTTAGAAAGGGCTCGAGCCCTGGGCGACCGGCTCGTTGTCGGGATCAATAGCGATGAATCTGTCCGAAAGATAAAAGGCCCGGGGCGTCCGGTCGTCGATCAGGAGTCACGGAAATCGGTTTTACTTGCTTTGAAGGCGGTAGATGAAGTCATTATTTTTGAGGAACTTACGCCAGAACGGTTAATCCATGACCTTAAGCCGGAAATTCTCGTCAAGGGCGGTGATTGGAAGGAAGACGAGATCATCGGGGCCGATTTCGTGAAAGCCCGAGGCGGCAAGGTATTTTCTCTTCCTCTCGAGCCCGGGTTTTCGTCCTCGAAATTGATCGACTCGATGAACACGGAAGCACCTGAGCGTCTCGATGCGAGCGAGAAAGCAGGCAACAGTATTGTTGAGGCCTCGTTCGAGGAGCACCAAAACGTTTTTGCCCGAACTGACAAAGTACTTTTTGATACGATCGAAAGCTCAGCCAGACTTTTTGTTTCTACGCTCGAGAACGGAGGGAAGATACTGATTTGCGGAAACGGCGGTAGTGCCGCGGATGCCCAACATCTCGCAGCAGAGTTCAGCGGCCGGTACGAAAAGGAACGCCGGGCACTGCCTGCAGTTGCCTTGACGACCGACACATCGGCCCTGACCGCGATCGCGAATGATTACGGCTTCGAGCGCGTATTTGCAAGACAAGTTGAGGCACTTGCTCGACCCGGAGATTGTCTCATCGCGATCTCGACAAGCGGTAATTCGCCTAATGTGATAGCCGCGGTCATGGCGGCGCGCGAGATCGGCTGCACGGTCGTCGGATTAACGGGCGAAAGCGGTAAAAAGCTGGCATCGCTCTGCGATGAATGCGTTCTTGTTCCATCCTCACGAACCGCCCGGATACAGGAAATCCACATCACCATCGCCCATATTTGGTGCGAATATGTTGATGCTTTTGCCGCATCTGAACAATGATCTCACTCGCGAAAAAGTTTGCTGAAACCAGTGTATTGGTCGTCGGTGACCTGATGCTCGACCGTTTTTGGTGGGGAGATGTGACGCGCATTTCACCCGAAGCCCCGGTCCCGGTCGTACGTCTGAAGAGAGATACTTATGCCCCGGGCGGCGCGGCGAATGTCGCGGCAAATGTTGTCGGACTCGGAGCAAAGGCTTTTATAGTCGGATATGTCGGCGAAGATGCGGAATCGGAACTGCTTCGAGAGGCCTTCATCGGTTCTGGCATCCCGATCGATAACCTGATATCCGGGCCGGAGTATCCGACCGCAGTAAAGACCCGGATCATCGCTCATTCTCAGCAAGTGGTCAGGGTAGATAAAGAGCCTTTCGAGGGGCTTGGGACGGGCCATGAGGACAGGAGTATTGCGGCACTCGAAGCTCTCTTGCCTAAGGCTGGTTCGGTCGTCATCTCTGATTACGGGAAGGGGTTTCTAACGGAGGGCATTATTCGGTTTCTGATCGAGCGAGGCGAGGAAACGGGCCTGCCGGTTCTTGTTGATCCGAAGGGTAAAGACTATAGAAAATACAAGGGAGCGACGCTGATAACACCCAATCGTAAGGAAGCTGCCGAAGCGACAGCGATGGGTGAAGAGGATCCGGAGCTGATCAACAAGGCAGGATCGATACTTCGCGACCGCGTCGGCATCCGAAATGTCCTGATAACGCAAGGCGACCGCGGCATGACGTTGTTTTCAGAGGATGGCTCCCGAGTGCACATCGAAGCTGTGCCTGTGCAGACCTATGACGTAACGGGCGCCGGCGACACTGTAGTGGCAACGGCTGCGGTCGGTGTTGGTGCGGGGCTTCCTCTAACGGAAGCAGCAAAGCTTGCAAATATTGCGGGCGGAATAGTTGTCCAGAAGGTCGGCACCTCTGCAATAACGATAGACCGTTTACTGGCAGCCGCAGATGCTCGGCACGACGGTTAGCCCTACAATGAAGATCTGTTTTATCGAACGCCGTGATGCCGATACGCCCAGTATCGAACGTGTGTTCGATACGCTTATAGGCGAACTCCGGTCGCGAGGTGTTGAGTGCTCAAGGCAGAAACTTCCATATGGGAACCGGGTAGCCGATGTCTTTCGCAATTTGCTATTTTTCAAGCCGGAGCCGGCAGACGTCTATCATATTGCGGGGCACATCAACTACGTTGCTCTTAGGTTACCTGCCGAAAGGACAATTCAAACCGTACACGACCTCGGCATTCTCGATAGTCGGACAGGGCTTCGCAGATCGGTCCTCGCCCAGCTTTTCTTCCGAACACCGACCCGCCGGGTCAAAGCGACGATCGCGATCTCGAAAGCTACCCAAGAGGCTCTTATTGCGATCTCAGGAGTTGATCCGGATAGGATCGCAATTATCCCTAATCCGGTTCCGCCCGGGTATGTTGAGCAGCCCAAACCGTTCGCGGAAGTGCCCCGAGTACTGCAAATCGGCACCGCACCGCACAAGAACCTTGAAAGAACAGCGGAAGCATTATGCGGATTTAATGTTCATTTTCGGATCATCGGGAAACTCAACGAAACTCAACGGTCGCTCTTAGAACAGCTTAAACTGGACTTTTCTAGTGTTGGTCTCGTTGACGACCAGACAATGATCGCCGAATACCAGGCTGCAGATCTTGTCGTCTTTTGCTCGCTTTTCGAGGGCTTCGGAATGCCGATTATCGAGGCCCAGGCAATCGGGCGACCGGTCATTACAAGCGACCGCAGCCCAATGCGAGATGTTGCCGGCGGCGGCGCGATATTGGTCGATCCGGAGAATGTTGAAGCTATCCGAAAAGGAATCGAAGATCTTCTTTCGGATCCGAAACGGGCCGACGAACTCCGACGGATCGGGACAAAGAATGCCGCCGGATACAGAGTCGAGAGCATTGCCGACGAATACCTAAAGATTTATGAAGGGATTTTTTCCAGATCGGAAAGTTGAAGTAGTTTGTCAGGTGTTGGTTTCCGACAGCTAAAGTTTCTTATGAAGATACTTATATTTGGCGGGGCGGGTATGCTCGGCCACAAGCTGGTTCAAGTGTTAGGTGAGCATTTCGATGTTCACTACACATTACGGGGTCTTTTTGGCCCAGTCGAGCGCTTTGGAATCCTGCCGAAGGAAAAATGTATCGAGAATGTCGATGTAACATCCTATAACGTGATTCGGGTAGTTATTGAAGACCTCCGGCCCGATGTAGTCATCAATGCCGTCGGTGTGGTCAAGCAGAAACCTTCTGCGAATGATGTTATTACTACGCTTGAGACAAACTCGATCTTTCCGCAGCGTCTCGCTTCACTTACCTCTGAGTTCGGGTTCCGTTTGCTCACGATCTCAACGGATTGTGTGTTCTCCGGATCAAGAGGAATGTACAGCGAGCATGACGTTCCGGACGCCCTCGACCTTTATGGGCAAAGCAAGCATTGGGGCGAAGTTGCAGGAGAGAATTGCCTGACCATCCGGACTTCGATCATCGGCCGCGAACTTACATCAGGCCATAGTTTAATAGAATGGTTTCTTGGGAACGAGAGCGGAAGCGTAAAGGGATTCCGAAGGGCGATCTACTCTGGCTTTCCAACTATAGTGTTTGCCGATATAATTAGGCGTTTGATCGTAGATTTTCCGGATCTTACAGGCCTTTTTCACGTTTCGAGCGAGCCGATCAACAAGTTCGATCTGCTTGAACTTGTTCGCGAGGCTTATTCGAGCAACATTACGCTCGAGCCGGATGACGATTTAGCGATAGATCGTAGCCTGGATTCCGCAAGGTTTCGATCATTAACAGGATTTTCGCCGCCGACCTGGCCCGAAATGATCCGAACGATGGCCAACGATCCAACGCCTTATAAATCATGGAAGTAGCAAAGCCCTTGAAGGGCAAAAAGATACTTGTGACCGGCGGCACCGGCTCGCTTGGCAAGACCCTGGTCCGCCGGATCCTTTTGGGCGAAATGGGCATGCCCGAGCGCATTACAGTCTTCTCTCGCGACGAGGCCAAGCAGCACTTCATGAGGCTGGAGTATCTGCACCGCACGGCTGCGACCGATGAGGTGATCTACCAGAATTCGCGAAATGTGCTCCAATTTCGGATCGGCGACGTTCGCGACTCGGCAGCGGTCGCCGGGGCTCTGGCGGATACGGATGTTGTCTTTCACGCAGCGGCCCTAAAACAGGTTCCTAGCTGCGAATATTTTCCTTACGAAGCCGTCCTGACCAACATCAATGGTGCAGCGAATATCGTCCGGGCAATAAGGGAACTTCGGCTGCCGGTCGAGACCGTTGTCGGTATTTCTACCGACAAGGCATGCAAACCCATTAACGTGATGGGAATGACGAAGGCCTTACAGGAACGTGTTCTTCTCGAAGCGAACCGTGATCTTCCGGGGTGTAGAATAATGTGTGTCCGTTATGGAAACGTGATCGCATCGCGGGGCTCGATCGTCCCGCTCTTCGTCGAACAGGTCAGGAACAAACAACCGCTAACAGTTACACTTCCCGAAATGACCAGATTCTTGCTGAGTCTCGACCGTGCTGTCGATACCGTCTTTGCCGCGTTGAGGACCGGACGACCGGGTGAGACCTATGTGCCGAAAGTGGCGGCTGCGAAGATAGTAGATGTCGCTAAGGCACTCATGAATGACGAAGAGTTGCCGATAGTTTTCACGGGGATCAGGCCGGGAGAGAAGATCCACGAGATCATGGTCTCTGAGGAGGAATGCTATCGAACGGTCGAGAGAGGAGATTACTATGCGATACTCCCGGTTCTGCCGGAAGTTCGCGGAACGGACGAACTCACGCCCGCTCTCGATGCTGAGTATTCATCGAAGGACAACAACATTTCAGGCGGTGAACTAAGAGAGCTTTTGAGGAGTGCTGGTGGCGAGATCGAACGCTTTCTCTCAGCCGCAGGATAAAGTGATATGCGAGTAATGACGATCTTTGGAACAAGGCCGGAGATTATCCGGCTTTCGCTTGTGATGAAGGTACTAGACCAGCATTGCGAGCATATCACGGTTCACACGGGCCAGAATTATGACGAGAGCCTGAGCGATATCTTTATCCGTGACCTTGAGGTACGACAACCGGACGTCCATCTCGGTATTCGTTCGGCGAGTTTCGGTGAACAGGTTTCGCAGATTCTCGCAGGAATCGATCAGGTACTAGAAGAAAAGCGGCCGGAAAAGATCCTTATCCTTGGCGATACGAACAGTGCTCTGAGTGCAATCGTGGCCGCCCGCCGGCGTATTCCGGTGTTTCATATGGAGGCCGGAAATCGCTGTTACGATGATCGTGTTCCCGAAGAGATAAACCGGCGATTGATAGACCATTCAAGCACCATACTGATGCCTTATACGGGCCGGAGCAAGGATAATTTGGTGCGAGAGGGAATCGAACGAGAGCGGATCTATGTTACCGGCAACCCGATCAATGAAGTGCTTGAATCGTATTCAACAAAGATAGAAGAGAGCGATGCCCTTGCCCGGCTCGGCACTGAACGCTTTGAATACTTCCTTGTCACGCTTCACCGCTCCGAGAACGTTGACCTTCCCGAAAGAATGCAAGGGATCTTCAAGGGACTTTCTGCTGTCGGCTCGAAATACGGAAAACCGATCTTCGTTAGTGTTCATCCGCGAACCGCAAGCAAGATCAGAGAGTTTGGTACTGATATCGATACCTCCCAGATCCGCCTCGTCGATGCAATGGGTTTCTTTGACTTTGTAAAGCTCGAAAAGAATGCACTTGCTGTTCTTACTGACAGCGGCACCGTGCAGGAAGAGTGCTGTATCTTCGGCATTCCCAACGTGACGGTTCGTGATGTGACCGAGCGCCCGGAAACGATCGAGTGCGGGAGCAATATTCTCAGCGGCGGAGCCCCCGAAGCAATACTCCGTTGTGTCGATCTTGCCCTCTCCCAACCGGCCAATTGGACGCCGCCTAAAGAATATCTCGCCACCAACGTTGCAAATGTTGTTAGCAAGATCGTGCTCGGCTACACCAACGTCAGGGCCTATTCCTCATAGAATCCCCGATGTCGAAACCGCGTGTCCTCGTGATCTGCCAGTATTATCTGCCGGGCTTCGGTGGCGGAGGCGGAATGTGGACGATACGAAACATGATCGAACGTCTTTCAGATCGCTTTGATTTTTTTGTGCTTACCTCTGATCTGGACGGGCCGGCGAGAAGACTGCCCAAATCTGTCGTCCGCGATTCGTGGACGACGCTCGGGCCGGCGCGGGTCTATTACGCGAGCCGAGGCTTTATCTCGACCAGAACGCTCCATACTTTGATCGAAGAGGCCGATCCGGACGCTGTTTATTTGAATAGCGTTTTTGCGGGTCTCACTCGAAAATATCTGACGGCTCGGCGGCGACGATCGATCAGGTCAGTCCCGACATTGCTTTCGCCGTGCGGAGAGCTTTCAGCGGGTGCTTTGAGCCACAAGACCGGAAAGAAGCGATCATACTTGGCAATGGCACGAGTTTTTGGCCTATTCGATGGTGTTGTCTGGCGGGCAACGACTGAGACTGAGGTTCCTGATATCAAGAATGCGATCGGGGGAAGTTCGGACATACAGGTCGCTCCTGACCTCCCACCTGCCCAGATCCTTCCCGATTTCGCGCTCAGTATTAAGCCGAAAAAGCCGGTTGGAAGTGTTCGATTGATTTTTGCTTCAAGGATAGCGCCGAAAAAGAATCTTAAGTTTCTGCTTGAACAACTCGGACATATTTCGTTGAACAGCATAACTTTATCGGTTGTTGGACCGGTTGAAGATCGGGACTATTGGCATGCTTGTAAGAATCTGATCGAGTCGCTTTCAGGAAAGGTTGATATTCAAGTACTTGGCGGCGTCTCAAATGACGAACTTTTGGAACTGATGAAACAGGCACATTTTTTCGTACTCCCAACACTCAATGAGAACTTTGGGTATGTATTTCTCGAGGCTCTTGCTGCGGGATGCCCATTGATCATTAGCGAAAATACCATCTGGTCGGAGGTTGCAGACAGAAACGCGGGTTTTGTTGTCGCTCTAAAAGACGAAACCGGCTGGCGGGACACAATAGCCAAAGCCGCTGGAATGGACCAGGATACATACAATTCAATGTCTCGTTCGGCCCGGCTGTTAGCAGAGGAGTGGCTCGCAAAGCCCGAACATGAAGTTGCGATGTTGAATGCTCTCGACTATGTAATCGCGAAAAATGAACGGTGACTCGAACGACATTAAGGCATCCGACAAGGCGAAACAGCGGCTTTGGATCGTCTGTGAGCTTTACTATCCGGAAGAGAACGCAACTGGACATTATATGACCCAAACTGCCGAGGGCCTTGCTCCACACTTCGACGTGAAGTTCATTTGCGGGCAGCCCAATTACGCTTCCAAGGGGAAAAAGGGACCGAGCCATGAGATCAGGAACGGAGTCGAAATATTCCGCTGCTGGGGAACGCGCTTAGACAAGAATGTGCTCGCTTTTCGGCTGATCAATATGCTCACTCTGGGGATGACTATGTTCGTTAGGTCTTTCATCAAGTTTCGTCGGGGCGACAAGGTGCTTGCTGTCACCGCCCCGCCTAGCCTTCCTTACCAAACGGGCTTCGCCGCATTGATGAAAGGAGCAGGCTACTATCTACTTTTGCACGACCTTTATCCGGACATACTGGTAGCAGTTTCGGGGGCAAAGCGTAGTTCGCTTCTGGTCCGCGCGATTGAAGTTGCAAATCGTTGGTTGTACAAGCATACAGCGAAGATAATCGCGGTCGGCCGCGATATGAAGGAACTTCTTCAGGCTAAAACATCCGGTTTGGACGTTCCGATCGCGGTGATCCCGAACTGGGCCGACATGGCCAACATCGAACCGCGTCCGAGAGATGAGAACGAATTGCTCGACGAACTTGGGATAAAGGAAAAGTTCGTATTCCTTTACGCCGGAAATATTGGTCATCCGACCGATATCGAATCGATCGTTTCCGCAGCCAAAATGCTGAAAAAAGAACCGATCCATTTCATCTTCGTTGGTTCCGGTGCGAAATTGCCGTGGCTAAGGAATGAGGTCACGTCGCTGGGGCTTGAGAATATTTCGATACTCGGCCAGTTACCTCGCGAACAACAGCGGATATTCCTAAATGCAGGCGACGTTGCGATCATCTCTCTGGTCAAAGGAATGTGGGGCACCGCGATGCCGAGCCGGACCTACAACACGCTCGCCACCGGGATGCCTATACTTGCCTTGACCGAAAACGGCTCAGAGCTTGCACGTGTGATCGACGAAGAAGATGTCGGGTGGCATATTCCTCCAGGGCAACCGGAAGCTCTGGTGGAAATCATTCGTGAGATCAGTGCCCGCCGTGGTGACCTTGACGAAATGCGAAAACGTGCACGTGCGGCGGCAATCGAGAAATATACCCCCGAAGTCGCGATCGGATCGTATTTGCGGGAGCTTTCCTAGGATGATGAAGGTCCTCGTAACAGGTGCCACAGGCTTTATTGGCGGGCGGATCTTTGAAGAACTCGAAGTCGCCGGACTGGATGTAGTCGGCACGTGCCGAAACTCATCAGAGCCAGGTCGAAACATGGTTGCTCTGGATGTATCGGATCATTATGCAGTGGACCGGCTTTTTGCCGATCAGCCTTTCGATGCAGTTATCCACTGTGCGGGAATCGCCCACCGATTTGGCAAAATACGCGATCGTGTTTACAGGGAGGTGAACGTTGAGGGAACAAAAAATATGGCGTTGGCCGCCCGCCGTGCTGGAGTTAAGAAGTTCGTGCTGATGAGTTCGGTCCTGGTTTACGGCGGGGGCGGAACCGCCGCAGAACCGCGGAAGGAAACGGATCGGAAGCTGCCGCGCGATGCCTATGCTCAAAGCAAGCTCGATTCCGAAACGGCTGCGATCGAGGCATTCGGTGCCAGCAAGGTGTCGCTCTGTATCTTCAGGCCGGCGCCCGTGATCGGCGAGGGTAGCAAAGGCAATTTCGCGAGGCTTGTGAAGGCGATTGACCGCGGGCGATTTGTTTGGCTCGGGCGCGGTGAGAACCGGAAAAGCCTGACCTATGTGGGCGATATTGCGGCGGCCTGCCGGTCGTTTTTGACGGAATCAGGCACGGATCGAGCACAGATCCTGAACATCGCTTCGCCGCCCGGGACAATGGCCGAGATCGTATGTGCGATATCCGGCGAACTCGGGCGCAAAATTCCGCGAATTCATATACCGGAATCGTTTGCCCGGTTTGTTTCAGTTGGAGGAAAGCTGCTCGGCGGCCCGTTTGGACGCATTGGTCGTTCGCTTGAGACCTGGTTCTCAGAGGATGTTTATTCTACTACTGCCCTGGCAAAGGCGTTTACGCATCTTGATCCAATGCCGCTTGTCGAGGCGATCAAACGCGATGTAAGGGCTCGGATCGATCAAAAATGACCGAGGTATTGATTCTCATTATCAGCGCGGCAGTCGGCTTTCTTTCCGTCGAACTGGTTCGGCGTTGGGGGCTTCGTCGGCAAGTTCTCGACATACCGAATGAAAGGAGCTCGCATACCTCACCTGTACCGCGGGCCGGCGGCATCGGAATAGTTGCGACCGTGATGATCGGATACATCGTCGGTTCGGTAATTAGTGGGTACGCGATCTCATGGGGCTTTTTGCTCGGCGGGCTACTTGTGGCGGGCGTCAGTTTCGTTGACGACCTTCGTGGCCTTCCTTTTTATATACGGCTTTTTGCTCACTCTATCGCTGCCGCACTTGTGATCTCTGATAGCGGACCAATAATCGAGATTAGCTACCTGCTTGGGAAAGGATCGATCACTCTCGGCTTTTTCTCTATCCCGATTACGTTCGGCGCGATCCTTTGGGTGATCAATGCCTACAATTTCATGGACGGAATCGACGGCATCGCCGGACTTCAAGCCGTTGTTGCCGCCGCAGGGTGGTTTGTTTTTGCTCTTATTACCGGAACCGATGACGTCAAATGGCTCTCGATCGCTGTGGGCGGAGCATCGATCGGATTTCTCTTTCTTAACAGGAGTCCGGCGCGGATCTTTATGGGCGACGTCGGAAGCGCTTTCCTTGGCTTTGTATTCGCAGCTTTCCCATTGATCGCCTTAAATAGCCCATCCACTCCGGCTGGGATCGTTCCAATGTTTGCCGCCCTTGTTGTTTTTCCATTTCTTTTCGATACGATCTTTACATTATTCCGGCGTCTGTTTAATCAGGAAAAGGTTTGGAAGGCGCATCGCAGCCATATCTATCAGCGAATGGTGATCAATGGAGCAACGCATACAAGTGTTACGCTCCTTTATGGATTCCTGGCCGCGATCACGACGGTCGCGGCGATTACCTTGATCGTGCGATCAGAGATAGCAGAGGTATTGGCTGTTTCGTCTGTTTCAATGGTTTCGGCATTCCTGCTTTGGATGGCAACGAAAAAACATTGACGTAACTATCCAAAAATGCTAGGTTTACGAATTATTTGATGTTGGAACTCGGAAGCAACGAATCTCAACCCTTTGGTGAATTCTATTTTGTCGAGGGAGATCATATCAAATTTGCAATTGAGGTATATGGCGTTTCGGTCTCGGTGGCCGCTGACAGCCTCGTACTGAGCGAAAGGCTCTTTGAAGTTGCCGACAGAGCGATGCTCGGGCAGTGCCGGTTATTGGACGCCGGTTCGGCAATAGCAGAACACGAGTTCGTCATTACAGAGAGTGGCAGTGGCAACTATGAGTTAACGTCTGTTGGCGAATACACGACCGCTTCGGGCGATCTTCGCCAGACGCTTGAGCTTTTTGTTCGGATTCTGCGGATAAAGATATCGCAGTTTGCAAAGGGTCGGGTTTTTGTACATTCCGGCGTCATTTCCTGGGGTGGCAAGGCGATAATGATCCCGGGGAATAGCGGTTCGGGAAAGACAACACTGGTCGCCGAGTGCGTCAAACGAGGTGCACTCTATTTTTCCGATGAGTACGCCGTGCTTGCTCCGGATGGCCTTGTTCATCCCTTTGCAAGGGCACTTTCGATCACGAACGGCGGCAGGAAATGGAGCGAGGACGGTATCCCGGTCGAAAAGCTCGGCGGCAGGGCAGCGACAGAGCCGGTGGAGGTAGGTGCCGTCGTTTTGACAAGTTACGAGCCTGGGGCCGAATGGCAGCCCGAAAGGCTAACGCCGGGAAATGGTATCATCGAGGTGATAAGCCATACTATCCCGATGACGATCGATGCAGAATTTTCGCTTAAGGTATTGAAATCGGCACTTAGCCGTGCAATAATCCTTAGAGGTGTGCGAGGCGAGGCCTCGGACTTTGCCGAATTACTTTTCTCATTTTGTAATAGAGAATTTTAAAGAACCTGAACTAATCTATTTGCCGATTTGTTCGGATTAAATCTTGGAGGAGATAATGAACAACCCGCAATATCCCACTGCTCGGAAGGCAGGCCTGGTGGTACAGGAAGTGCCCGATGAGGTTTTGGTCTATGACCTTGATACAAATAAGGCCCACTGTCTTAACAAGACGGCTGCAGCCGTTTGGCGTTTCTGCGACGGAAAGACGTCCGTTCCGGAGATCGCACAGTTTCTTTCCTCCGAATCGGGGACAAATGTCGATTCCGACCTTGTTTGGCTCGCGATCGACCAGCTTAACGAAAGTTCGCTTTTAGAGGTTCAGGTAGAACCAAAGTTTCAGGGCCAAAGCCGCCGCGAAGCCATCCGCAAGATCGGTATCGCTTCGATGATCGCCCTGCCCATCGTCGCGTCGCTGGTAGCCCCGAAGAGCGCAATGGCGAGCGCATCGTGCAATTGCCAGGGTGATGCGGGAACAAACAATTCACTTGTTTGTACCACTAATCCCGTTGGTTGTCCGCCTCATTGTAATCTTGCGGGTATTTGTTCGTCGACGCCGAACTGATAGCGAGAATACAGTTTTTTATGTAAAGAGACAGAGCCATGCGGCTCTGTCTTTATGTTATGGAGAACACGTATGACGCAGAAAAGTATGCTTTGCTGATTCGGCGATTACACGAAGTCCAGGTTTCGCAACTCAGCGACCTGATGAATCGAGCGTCCGTCCCTTTTCTTATAATTAAGGGGTGGGTTTCCGAACTTCCTTACCCATCCGACAGTTTTCGCATTTTTTCGGACATTGACGTGGTCGTTCTGTCAGTTACTCCCTCGCTTCGCAACCTCGATTTGAACTCCACAGGCGCAACCGTAGATTTGCATATCGGGTTACGCCATTTGGACACGCTTCCCTTCGAGACTTTGTACGACAAGCGGAGAGAAGTGCTTATTGACGGCAACCTTATTACATTTCCGTCTGCGGAAGACCATCTTCGTATCATGGCCGTTCATTGGCTGACGGATGGTGGGGAGTATAAGGAGCGGCTTTGGGATATATATTACGCGGTGGCGAATCGGCCGGCGGATTTCGATTGGAACAAGTGTCTTGACGTTGTCAGCCCGACCCGCCGCAAATGGGTGATAACGACCATCGGGCTTGCCCATAAATATCTCGGGCTTGAGATCGACGACCTGCCGTTTGCCGATGAGGCAAAGCAGATCCCAAAATGGATTACTGACACACTTGAGCTGGAATGGGCGCGTGAGGTTCGCCTCATCCCGCTTCGTATTGCTTACCGCAAGCCGCGGATGCTCATCGAGCAGATCCGCAAGCGCTTGCCCCCAAACCCCATCACGGCGACAATCGATATGGAAGGCGAGTTTGACGACAGCCCGCGCATCCGGTATCAGCTTGGCAGCATTGCCAAGCGGATCCCGCCGAGCATTATGCGTTTCGTTGATCTTGCAAGGGCTCGCCTCCGCCGCTGAATGTCTAGTTCAAAAATACATTCGCTCACCCTGTGTCTTGAAACCGGCATTGCCGGCGGAAGTGTCGCTTTGTTCAGTGGTAATGGCTTTGTTGCGGGGGATATCGGCGAGGGAAGTACATCGCGTTCCGAGGACCTTTTATCCGCGGTCGAGGCTCTGCTGTCCGAAGCGAATACGACCGCATCCGATATCGGCCGAATTGCCGTATCGCTTGGCCCCGGCAGCTTTACCGGACTTCGTATCGGCATTGCAACTGCACTCGGGCTTTCGCGGGCAATTGGTTGTGAGATCGTTGGGATTCCGCTGCTTCCGGCGATGCTTTCTTTGAGCGAGATCGAAGGACGAGCGGTCGTTATCCCCATTGGCAGGGCAGACCGAGCGTTTCTTTTCGAGCTTGAAGAATCTCCGGCCATCGTCGATGCAGAGAGGCTGACCGAGACCCTTTCAAACGCAAAGGCGGTCATCGGCCCGATTGAGCTTCTCCCCGAGCTTGCAGGCGCTTCAATCAAGAGAATCGATACGGGGCGAAATTTAGCTTTCATCATTGGGGAAAGCGTCAACTCGGATCTGGCAAAAAGCGATCTGACACCGATCTACTTGCAGAATCCTGTTCGCTCCCGTGGACTTTATTAGATGCCTGAGATCGACAGAGCAACCGAGTCGGACCTTGATCAGATTGCCGATCTATCTGCACGTTCGGGACTGGCATTCTGGAGCCGCGAAGATTACGCCGGGGCCGCTGTTTCACAAAACCAACTTCTTCTCGTCGCAAGAAGTGCCTCCGAGGGTCTTTTGGGTTTTATTTTGGTCAGGCTTCTCGCTTCGGGAACGGGAACATGCGACATCGAAGTTTTGAACATTGCCGTCGAACCAGACCACAAACAACGCGGTATTGGAACTTCCTTGATCCGGTCGGCTCTTGAACAAGGAAACACCAATCCGGAATCTCAGGTACTACTTGAAGTCAGGGCATCCAATTATTCTGCAATTGGGTTTTATCGCCGGCTCGGGTTCAAAGAGCAATCGATTCGCCCGGCCTATTACCGAGAGCCGGTGGAGGACTCGATACTTTTCGGCGCGAGAGCTGGAGACCTGATCTTGAACATCAGTCTCGGGGCTAAGGAAGACGCCATCTAGGGCGGGTAATAGACTCGCGGAAGATGGCGTCCGCCCTCGGTTCAAATAAGATCTGCCTTTCGATCTTCGTCTTGTAAATCTTGCCCTTTGTAGGTTAAGATTCTGTTTACACCGACGGTGAAAAATATTTCGAACACACCAGACGTGTAAATCTTTTGATAAGTGAGGAAAAGTGCCATGGACCTTTCAACACCTGATCCGGTGCGTGACGAACTTCTAAAATCGAACGCAACCTTCCGCGATCTTGTCCACCAACACCAGAACTACGAAAAACGCCTCAACGAGCTTGCAGCGATCACCTTTCCCAGCGACGATGAACAATTTGAAGAATCAACCCTGAAAAAGAAGAAGCTAATGATCAAGGATGAGATCCACGCGATCATGAACGAGTACGCGACCTCTCATTAAAACAGAATCTATGACCAGGGCGGGGAACTTCCTCGCCCTTCTTCTTTACCGCGTGCAGCCGCCGGAGGCCGCGTAAAGGCGGAGCCCGCGTGAGGTCAGCGCCGCAATTCCACCCTCCTCGGTTTCGATTATCCCGCCGGGTTGGACCTCTTCGTTCGCCTCAAGCTCGATCGTGTTTCGAGGTTTCCCGTTCGTGCTATCGAACAAGAGAAGCCTTTCTTCGCCAAGCACAGCTACGGCAATCGAGCCATCTTTCAGCAGTGCACCTGTCAGCGGCCTGCCGGGAAGCCGGCCACGCCAAACGACCTTCCCACTTTCTTCGCTCAGCAAATAGAGGAAATTGTCATTCGAAGCGGAAAGGATCTTTCCGTTAAGGCTCTTGAGGAATACTACAGTGCCCCCGGTCTTGAATGACCAATCTCGGCCGTTCGAATTGATCGCCTCCGCGCGTATCTCTCCGCCATTCTTTCCCTGAATTACGCGCCCTGCGGTGCTCAAGACCGCGCCCTCGATCTTTCCACTCGAGCCGGATATCTCAGAAATGGGTTCTCCGGTAAGTATTGAGGCGACCTTAAGGCGACCGTCAGCGGAGGCAAAAAGTGCCCGTTCGCCGTCGGTAAACAAAAACACATCGCCCGGTGTCCAGGCTGTGAAATTCCCGGAATAGGTCAACTGCGTCGTTCGCAGAACCGCCGGAGCCGAGCTTGAAGGGACTATCAAGATAGCGTCCCCAGCTCTTTTAAGCAGAAATGAACGGTCGAGAATTACCTCAAGAGAATTGCGTATCAATCCCGTTTCGATGTTGATTACCCGAAGCCTTGAGCTGGGCTCCTCGGAGGATGTATTTGTCACAACATATAGCGAATCGCCTGAAATCAATAAATTCGACACGATGTCCCCGCCAAGCTCCGCCGACCAAACGGTCTCCAGTGTTCCGTTGCCGAGCAGCCGGACACGACCTTTGTTTTCGGCAACGGCAATTCCTGTGGAACTGGCAGCTGCAGTGATGATCCCGCCGATTTCCGGGACGTACGTCGAACAAAGGGAATAAGGCGACGGACCGCTTGGCTGTTGACCCAAAACGCCGCCTGCAAGCAAAAGTAGTAGTGCCAATGAAATGAGAAGTCGGAACGAATGCAAAATGTGAGGATCCTGAAATGAGCTTTTATCTGACGACATGCGACCGCGGTTCTGCGAAAACGAGAATTTTAACACGTGCAGCTTGACCGCGATAGAATGATGAATGTAATATCCCGAAAGTTTCCAACAAATTTACGTAAGTTTCCCAAGGAGGAACCCTACAGCAAAATGTCTTTTAACAAAATAATCCTAGTCGGGTATCTGGGCCGCGACCCGGAACTTCGCTATACGCCGCAGGGCGACGCCGTCTGCGACTTTTCGATCGCAACCAATGACCGCAAACGCGATAAATCCGGCGAATGGCAGGATGTTCCGACCTGGTTCCGCGTTACGCTATGGCGAAATCAGGCCGAAAACGCGGCGAAATACCTGAAAAAGGGAAGCCAGGTTTATATCGAAGGCCGCTTGAGCCTCGAAGAATGGACGGATCGCGAAGGGGCAACGCGGCAAACGCTTCAGGTAAACGGCACCGATATGCGTTTCATCGGTTCGCGGGGCGATTCATCGGGCGATCGCAGCGGATCGGAGCCGGAATTCGCAGGGCCGTCCGAACCTGCTTCCTCCTCGTCATCTGCTGCACCAGCCCGGGCCGCGTCAACCGACGACGATATCCCTTTTTAATTTCGTGGGATGAGTGAGGAAAAAAGGATGTCTGAAAAGTAGATGGAAACCCTCTGCGATCTCTGCGAAACCCTCGGCGGCCTCTGCGTAGCGGTCCTCTAACCGCAGACTTCGCTGAGATTTATGCGGAGATCGTTGAACTGAGAGCGCTTGTAGTGGTCGAATACGCTCGCCGTCTTAATGCTTTTCAGACACCCTCGTTTTTTTTCCTAGCCACACACCCATCTCTCTAAACTTCTGAAATCGCTTCAGGATAAGCTCATCGGGGCTGAGCGACCGAACTTCTTTGAGGTGCTTGCCGAGAACCTCTTTGAGCGAGCGGCCAACCTCGTCAAAATTCGGCTGCTCGGCGTCCACGCGGTCGATCTTCCATGCCGTTTTCTCCGCGACGATGTCATCTATCAAACCGAAGCCAAGCAGATCCTTTGCGGTCAGCTTAAGGCTCTCCGCGGCGCGGTCGGCCATTGCAGCATCTTTCCAAAGGATCGCGGCGCAGCCTTCTGGCGAAATGACCGAATAGACCGCATTCTCCATCATCAAAACACGGTCGCCTACGCCGATCGCCAAAGCACCGCCGGAACCACCCTCGCCGACCACGACCACGATGATCGGAACTCGAAGCCCGGCCATTTCGCGAAGGTTAAAGGCGATCGCTTCGGCTTGTCCGCGCTCCTCGGCGTCAATGCCGGGATAGGCACCGGGTGTGTCGATAAAGGTGATGATCGGCCGCCGAAACTTTTCAGCCAGCCTCATCACCCGCAATGCTTTTCGGTAGCCTTCTGGCTTTGGCATTCCGAAATTTCGCACCTGCCGCTGCTTGGTATCGCGTCCTTTCTGCTGCCCGATAACGGCCACCTCGGTGCCGTCAAGCCGAGCAAACCCGCAAACAAGAGCTTTATCATCCGCATACCGCCGGTCGCCGTGTATCTCAATAAAATCGGTGAATACACCGTTAAAGATGTCCAGAGCGTACGGCCGATCCGCATCTCTAGCGTTGAGCACGCGGACAAATGCAGTTGAAGAGTTGCTAACTTCGGTCATAGAGAATTCATCCTAATGGTCCCACCGAACCGAACAACCGAGCGATCGCAATTGTTCTTCTAGCCTTCTCGATCCCTGCACCTGAAGCGGCGGCGATTTTAGCGTCAGTTCGAATCCTTCAATGGGTACTATGAGCGTAACATCACACCTGCCGCGATCTGAAGCAAGGATCGCGTAAAGATCGTTCAATGTCCCTTCATCGAACGCACGCCGCGGCAGCGTGACGATGAGATTACGAGCCTGTCTCGAGATAACGTCCGGGAGGGAACGAGCATCAGAGGCAACGATGGTAATCTCTCCACCGTCATTGTTTTCGAGCTTGCCGTCAATAATGAGGAGTGCGTCATCAGCAAGCAGGTTCGTGATCTTTGTATAAGTTTCGCTCCAAACCAATACCTTGGCACTACCGGTACGATCTTCGAGCCTGAATTGTGCATAACGGTTCCCGGACTTGCTCCAGCGAACAAGTAAGCCCGAGACGATCCCTGCTGCGGAGACCATCCCGCCAATTCCGGCGGCGGATATCTCCTCCATCGAAGAAACACCAATGCCGCTAATTCGAGAGTCGTACGCATCCAGCGGGTGCACAGAGAGGTAAAATCCCAGAGCCGCCTTTTCCCGGGCAGACATTTCTTCGCGAGTCCATGGAGTTGCCTCGACGAGTTCGGTCACAAGCGCGTTTGAATCATCGGAAGCGGCAAAAAGCCCCGTCTGCCCCTGAACCTTATCGTTCCATGCGCTCTGTCCGTAAGCAAGAATGTCATTTATCGATGCAAACAAACGAGCCCTCCATTCGTTAGGTTCGATGCCGACAAGCATCATCGAGTCGAAGGCTCCGCCGGCGATCAGGCTTTCGAGCATTTTGCGGTTGACGCCGTTCTGCTCGACACGGCTTACGAAATCGAAGACGGATCTAAATTTGCCCTGACCACGCGCGGCAATTATAGCTTTCGCTGATGATGCTCCGAGTCCCTTGATCGCGCTTAGGCCAAATCTCACTGAATCGTCTGTCGGTGTAAACCCCTCGTCGCTTTCGTTCACGTCCGGCGGAAGGAGTTGAAGCCCCATCGATCTAAGTTCGCCGGAGTATTTATAGACCTTTGAGCTGTTGTCGGATTCGTGCGAGAGCACGGCAGCATAAAAATATGCCGGATAATGTGCTTTCAGATAGGCTGTTTGGAAAGCCAAGATCGCATAGGCGATACTGTGGCTGCGGTTAAATCCGTAGTCCGCAAACTTTGCCATCAGGTCAAAGATCTCACGAGCCGTTTTTTCCTTGATCCCTCGCTCAACGGCACCGCCGATGAATTTGACCTCATGTGGAGCCATCTCCTCAGGCTTCTTCTTACCCATCGCCCGACGCATCATGTCGGCTTCGCCAAGCGAATAGCCCGCAAGGCGTTGGGCGATCTGCATGATCTGTTCCTGGTAAACGAGAACACCAAAGGTATTCTTGAGGATGTCCTCCATTTCCGGCACGATGTATTCGACCGCTTTTTCGCCGCGATGCCTTTTGATGAAATCCTCGACCATGCCGCCGTCCAGCGGACCCGGCCGGTAGAGAGCATTAAGCGCAGCCAGATCTTCGAGCTCCTTTGGCTTGAGCCGGCGGCAGATCTCCTGCATTCCCGACGATTCGAATTGAAAGACGGCTTCGGTTTTTCCGTCGCCGAAGATCTTCATTGTCTTTTCGTCTTTCAGCGAGACTTTTCGCCAGTCGATCTCCTGCCCGGTCCGCTCACGAAGGCTGGCGAGGCAGTCGTCGATGATGGTCAAGGTCGTGAGGCCCAGAAAGTCCATCTTGAGCATCCCGAGCTTCTCGAGATCACCCATTGGGTATTGGCTGGTCAATTCGTTCTTTGCCGAAACGGCGATCGGCACCATTTCGTGCAATGGTTTTGGTGAAATGACAACGCCCGCCGCATGAACCGAAGTGTGCCGCGAACAACCTTCGATCTTAAGCGCGAGATCGAGCAGTTCCGCTACTTTCGGGTCTGACTGCTTTGCGGCCCTTAATTCAGGCACGTCCTCGAGCGCTTTGGAAATACTCGTTATGCGGCCCCTAAAAGGCGGCGGGATCATCTTCGCTACCCGTTCGACATCTCCTAAAGGCATGCTAAGTGCTCGGCCTACATCTTTGATCGCTGCCTTCGAAGCCATCGTCCCGAACGTAATGATCTGGCAAACGGAATCACGGCCGTAAAGCTGAACCACATGGTCGATCACTTCGGCGCGTCCTCTAATGCAAAAATCGATGTCGATGTCGGGCATCGAAACGCGTTCCGGGTTAAGGAAGCGTTCGAAGAAAAGATCGTACTGAAGGGGATCAACATCAGTGATGTCCAGTGCGTAAGCTACCAGGGAACCAGCCGCAGAACCCCTTCCGGGCCCGACCGAGATCATCCGTTCCTTTGCATATCGAATAAAATCCCAAACGATCAGGAAGTAACCCGGATATCCCATTCGCTCGATGGTCTCGATCTCCAACTGCAGCCGTTCGTCATAATTTTTCAGCGGATACTTCAATTCACCGGCTTCAAGTGCGGGAATTAGAAACTCGTTCTTTCTGCGCTCAAGCCCTTCGCGAACGACTTTTTCAAAATACTCGTCGAGCGTTGCACAACCGGAATCAGCCGGAATCGGGAACGTGGGCAGTGTCAATGATCCGCCTACGGGGAGCTTAATGTCGCACTGCTCAGCGATCTTGACCGTGTTCTCAAGTGCCTGCGGATAGTTCTCAGAAAAGAGATCCCGCATCTCTTCGGTGCTCTTGAGGTAGAAGCTGTCGTTTGGAAGCGAAGGATGGCTCGGATCGTTGAGTGTCGTTCCGGCGCCAATGCAGAGAAGAACCTCCTGGGCCTTTGAGTCTTCTTGTTCGAGATAGAAGACATTGTTCGTAGCGACCAGTTCAAGACCCGCGGTCGTCGCAGTGTCGATGACCAGTTGCGTTAGATCATTATCCTCGCTGATCCCGTGGTCCTCGATCTGAATGAAAATGTTCTCCGTTCCATAGATATCTACCAGAGCAGCAAGATGACGCTGTGCCTTTTCGCTGTTCCCGTTTGAAATGTAGTGCCAAAGTGCCGAACCGCGTGCTCCGGTTAGTACGAAAAGATCGCCGCTTCTTTCACTGAGTAGATCAAGATCGACCCTAGCCCCGCCTTCCCCGTCTCTGTCCGTGTAAGCTTTAGAAGCGATATACGAAAGATTCAAATAACCGTCGTAGTTCTTGGCCAAAAGCACCAATTCGTAGTAGGCAAGTTCGCCTGCCTCCACTGCTCGTGAACGGTCAAAGCGGCTTCCCGGAACTAATGAAGCCTCATACCCGAGTATCGGTTTGATACCCGCAGTACGCATTTCCCGATAGAACGACGCGGCCCCGAACATGTTTGCCTTGTCCGTGATCGCACACGCCTTCATCCCCAAAGCCTTAAGCCGTGCTGAGAGGCGTTTTAGTTGGATTGTACTCTGCAAAAGGCTATAATCCGTGTGCAGATGGAGGTGGACAAAATCGTTCTTTTCGAGGGGTTGGTATTCCATTTCTGCGGTAATGTATGAAGAAAGTCTACCTTGAAACTTTCGGCTGTCAAATGAATGTTTCGGATTCCGAGCGGGTCGCAACGTCGCTCGCCGCGGAAGGCCTTGAGCTGGTAGAAGATGAGCTTTCGGCCGACCTTGTTTTGATAAATACTTGCTCGGTTCGTGAGAAGGCGGAGCAGAAACTTTACACCCGAGTCGGTGAGGTCAAACTTCGTGAAGGTACTAAACCGGTGATCGGCGTGATGGGTTGTGTCGCTCAACTCGAAGGCGAGACGCTTTTCAAAAAGATCAACGGGATCGACTTCGTTCTCGGCACCCGTGCCGTCGGGCGTGTGAACGAGGCGATCAGAAAGGTACTTTCCGATGGGCCGGGATACGCAGACCTTGGTGAAAGGGAAGCGGACTATGATTGGTCGGTCGCCGACGCCCAGCGACACTCGCGCTCGGTCGCGTTCGTTCCGATAATTGAAGGCTGCAATAAATTTTGTACTTACTGTATCGTTCCTTTCTCGCGGGGAAGGGAAACGAGCCTTCCCGCCTCCGAGATCATCCGTCAGGTATTGGAGCTAAAGCGAAACGGAGTGAAGGAAGTTCATTTGATCGGGCAAAACGTGAACAGCTATCGCCCGTCAACGGAATCAGGCCTTGAGGGCTTTAAAGGAAGTTCGCCGTTCTCGCGTCTCTTACGGGCGGTGGCCGCTACCGGTATCGAACGGATCAAGTTCAACACCTCGTTCCCGCGTGATTTTAATGCCGACATTGTTGAAGCCATCGAAGAGAATGAGAATCTCTGCAATTGGGTGCATCTTCCCGTTCAATCGGGAAGCAACAAAGTACTAAAAGACATGCGGCGTTTGCACACCGTTGAAAGCTACAAGAAAAAGATCGACCGAATTAAAGCATCGCCGCGGAACATCGCGTTAACGACCGATATCATCGTTGGCTTTCCGGGCGAGACCATTGAAGATTTTGAGCAGACCATGGGGCTTTTCGAATACAGCGAATACGCCACGGCCTATATCTTTAAGTACTCGCCGAGGCCGGACACACCGGCATACGCAATGCGCGACGATGTCTCGCCGGAGGAAAAAACACGAAGATTCCTTGAGCTTGAACGCGTTCAGAAGCATCTTCAGGCAAAGCATCTCGAGGGTTATATTGGCCGTACGGTGTCCGTTCTTGCTGAAAAACGCTCGGCAAAATCCCCCTCCGATCTCTCAGGACATTCGACTTGCCATCGGGTTGTGAATTTTCCCGGTAGCGATGGTATGCTAGGGAGCATCGTCGATGTCCGAATCACCCAGGCAAAGGCAAATTCGCTCTACGGAGAAGTGGTTTAATCTATCGTGAACGAAAATTCCGAACTTATCGAAATGCGGATCGGGGCCCTGATAATGGACCCAAATACGAACTCGCCGATCGTAGTACTAAAAGGAATCGAAAGCGAGACCGTTTTGCCGATCTGGGTCGGAGCGTTCGAGGCCAACGCGATCGCTCTTGAAATAGAGAAGATCGTCCCACAGAGGCCCATGACCCACGATCTGCTCAAACATCTCGTCATCGCCTGCGGCTTGACCGCCGGCAAGGTAGTTGTGACCGACCTTGTTGACAACACGTTCTTTGCTCGGATAGAACTCGCGGATGAAGACGGACAGCCGGTCGTTTTTGATGCTCGCCCCTCGGACGCGATCGCTCTTGCTCTTCGGCTCGATTGTCCCATATTCGTAGAGAGCCGGGTCCTCGAACTCTCCGCTACTTCATCGAAGAGCGACGATGGCTCGATCGGAGACGAGGAAGGTGAACAGCCGATCGAGGAATGGCCTGAAGTTATCGGCTAGGAGTATTGTTCCACTCACATGATTATCGCGATCACCAACCAAAAAGGCGGTGTCGGAAAGACGACCACCGCAATAAATCTGGCAGCGGCCTGTGCTGAAAAGGGAAAACGTGTTCTTCTGATCGACCTCGACCCGCAAAGTAACACATCCCTTTCATTTATCGATCCCGCAAGGGTCTCTTCTGGTGCCTACGAGTTTTTTACTGAGACTGATAAGTCGCCTGATGACTTTATTTACGAAACATCGGTTAATAGGCTATATTTAATTCCGGCCCGAATAAATTTAGCAAAGCTTGAGGCGAAGCTCATTGGTGATTTTGATGCTGCATTCAAGCTGCGGGATCGTCTCGCACCGTTGGCTTCTTCTTACGATATGATCCTCATAGATACGCCGCCAACACTTGGGATCATTACGGTCAACGCTTTGGTGGCTGCAAATTATGTTTTAGTTCCGATACAAGCGTCGTATTTCGCATTGGAGGGAACCGACGACCTGCTCGAGACGATCGAAAAGGTCCGCTCGCGGCCGAATCCGGAGTTAGATCTACTTGGTGTCCTCGTGACGATGTTCGACCGCCGAACAACGCTTTCCCGGGACGTCGAGGCCCATATTCGAAATGTTTTTGGGCCTAAGACGTTCAAAACGCTTATCGGGCGAAGCGTTAGGCTTGAGGAATCGCCGGCGCATAAGCTTTCGATCTTCGATTATGCTCCGCGTTCGTCCGGAGCGACGGAATACAAAGAACTGGCAAAGGAGGTGCTTAAACGTGTTGAAAAGAGGACTGCCAACCGGCGTGCAAATGCGGCATGACTCACATTATGTGGATTCGTTAGGTTCACCGGTATCTACCATCGGTCGAAAGATCGCTATCGACTTGATCGAACCAAATCCTGAGCAGCCGCGGACCGATATCGGCGACCTATCTGAGCTCTCCGCGTCGATCAGGGAAAAAGGCGTGTTAGAGCCGCTTCTCGTTAAGCCGATCACAAAAACCGGCCGCTGGATGATCATCGCCGGCGAGCGCCGCTGGCGTTCGGCCAAGATTGCCGGACTGACCGAAGTCCCTTGCATCGAGATGGATCTCGACGAACAAGGTGTTGCGGAGATCGCTCTTATCGAGAATCTCCAGAGAAAAGATCTAAACTTGTGGGAAGAAGCCGATGGACTCGCGGCCCTGCAGCAACGATACGGCTACACTCAAGAAGAGATCTCCAGGAAGATCAGCAAGAGCCGCACGACCGTTACCGAGCTATTAACTATTGCCGGGCTACCCTCTGATATTCGCAAGCGTTGTAAAGCGCTTAACGTCACCACCAAGTCGGCGCTTCTTGAGGTCGCTCGCCAGTTCGATGAGGCCGCAATGGACTCTTACCTTGATTCAATTGCTGCCGACGAACGTTCAACTGCACCTTCCACCGAATCTAAGCGCTTAAAACGCGAAAAAGGCGTCCCGAGACCGATCGCGACTCCGTTGCCGAGCGATTCAGTTACTTCGGCAGTAAGGTTCGGAGACACCCCAGCGTACACATTTGCTGCCAAGGACGGATCATTCACGGTATCGGTTTCGTTCTCGAATGGCGTAAAGATCAAACGAACCGAAGTGCTTAAGGCGCTCAAGGCCGCTTTCGACGCAGTAAAGGCCTCAGAGATCTAGCCTACAAAGCGAATGGTCGCATTTTACATAATCCTTATTATCAGACGCAATATTTGCCGTTGGCCTTGATAACCTCGCGTCCTGCCTGTCACCCGAAAGCCCCGAACTCGCCTCTTCCCTGACTGCATCCTTGATAGCCGGTCTCTCTGGAAGTTCCTGGCGCGATCCGCAAAAGCGAATGCCATTCAAGCTCCATTAACTTTTTCGCTGACACTGACTGAATCTTTCTTTGACACTTTTGTGGAGAAAGACTACACTTTCTAGTTTGTTGTAACGACAGATAAACACATCGCTAAGCGTTAAGGAGCTTAAATTTTGAGGAACGGAAACTTTTTATTTACTTCGGAATCAGTTACCGAGGGTCACCCGGATAAGATAGCAGACAATATATCGGATGCCATTCTAGATTCGATCCTGGAACAGGATCCGACGGCCCGCGTGGCTTGTGAGACGTTGGTCACGACCGGCATGGCAGTCGTTGCCGGAGAAATTACGACATCTGCTGAAGTTGATTACAAGAAGATCATTCGCGATACGGTCCATGAGATCGGATATAACGATGCCGAGTTTGGCTTCGACTCGAACACTTGCGCGGTCATCGACGCGATCGGCAAGCAATCACCTGACATCGCTCAGGGCGTTGACACAGGCGGTGCCGGCGATCAGGGTTTGATGTTCGGCTTTGCCTGCGACGAAACACCTGAACTGATGCCGATGCCGATCCAGATGGCACACAACCTCACCCGCAGACTTTCGCAGGTCAGGCGCGACGGTACGATTCCCTACCTTCGGCCGGATGGAAAATCGCAGGTCTCTATCGAGTATCGCGACGGCCGGCCGTTCCGAGTAGAGGCTGTCGTCATCTCGACCCAAACTGCCGACCTCGATATCGAAGACATTCGTCGAGATATCATGGAGCACGTGATCAAGCCGGTTATCCCGGCCGAGCTTCTTGACGACAACACCAAGTACCACATCAACCCGACGGGCAAGTTCGTCATCGGCGGCCCGATGGGCGATGCCGGTTTGACCGGCCGTAAGATCATAGTTGACACTTACGGCGGTTATGCACCGCACGGCGGCGGGGCATTCTCGGGCAAGGATCCGACGAAGGTTGACCGCTCGGCTGCTTATATGGCCCGCTACATCGCGAAGAACGTCGTCGCCGCCGGCCTCGCGAGCCGCTGCACGGTTCAGCTTGCCTATGCGATCGGCGTTGCCGAACCGGTTTCCGTCCTGATCGACACACACGGCACCGGCACCATTGATGACGAGCGGATCGCCGATGTCGTCCGTGAGAATTTCACGCTGACGCCGAAAGCTATCATCGAAACGCTCGATCTTCGCCGGCCTATTTATAAGGCAACTGCTCGCTTCGGCCACTTCGGGCGTGCGAATGACGAATTCACCTGGGAAAAGACCGACAAGGCGGAAGCTCTCCGGCTTGCGGCGGAAAAAGGAGCTGCAACAAATGGCTAACCCCGGAACCTCAATGCAATACGACATCAAAGACATCAATCTCGCCCCGCAGGGCAAACAGCGCATCGAATGGGCCGACCGCGAGATGCCGGTCCTTCGCCTCATCCGCGAGCGTTTTGAGCAGGAGAAGCCGTTGACCGGCGTCCGGCTCGTTGCCTGTGCACACATCACGACCGAAACGGCAAACCTCGCCCGCACGCTGCAGGCTGGCGGTGCCGAGGCTCTTTTGATCGCCTCGAACCCGCTCTCGACCCAGGATGACGTCGCCGCTTCGCTGGTTGCCGATTGGGGCATTCCTGTGATGGCGATAAAAGGCGAATCGACAGAGACTTACGTCAGCCACGTTAAGGCTGCACTTGAAACAAATCCGAACCTGATCATCGATGACGGTTCGGACGTTGTGGCGACGATGATCAAGGAAAAGCCGGAGCTTATCGGCAACCTGATCGGCACCACCGAAGAGACCACGACCGGCATCGTTCGCTTGAACGCGATGGTCAAGGCCGGCGTGCTCACCTTCCCTTCTATCGCCGTTAACGACGCGCAGACCAAGCATTTCTTCGATAACCGCTACGGCACTGGCCAATCAACGCTCGACGGCGTTATCCGTGCGACCAACATACTGCTCGCCGGTAAGACGATCGTCGTTGTCGGCTACGGCTGGTGCGGCAAGGGCGTCGCGATGCGTGCCCGCGGAATGGGCGGCAACGTCGTCGTCTGCGAGATCGACCCGATCAAGGCGATCGAAGCGGTAATGGACGGAATGCGTGTTCTCCCGATGAAGGAGGCCGCCAAGATCGGCGATTTCTTCATTACCGTCACCGGCAACCGCCACGTTATCGACAAGGAACACTTCGAGGTGATGAAGGACGGAGCGATCGTTTGTAACTCGGGCCACTTTGACCTCGAGCTCAACCTCGATGCACTTCGCGATATGTCGCAGCCAGCGGTCACGCGTCGTCCGTTCGTTGAAGAATATCGCTCGAAGGACGACAAGAAGAGCGTTATCGTACTTGGCGAAGGCCGCTTGATCAACCTCGCCGCCGCCGAGGGCCATCCGGCTTCGGTTATGGATATGTCGTTCGCCAACCAGGCTCTTTCGGCTGAATATCTTGTCAAGCAGAAAGGAAAGCTCGGAGCGGGCGTCCACGTCCTCCCGGCCGAGGTCGATCAGGAGATCGCTTCCCTCAAGCTCCGCGCGATGGGCGTCTCGATCGACGAACTCACGCCGGAAATGCTTGAGTATATGAATAGCTGGGAGACAGGGACCTAGTTCGTAAATCGTAAATCGTGAATCGTAAATA
The DNA here is from genome assembly GCA_019639135.1 of Acidobacteriota bacterium. Taxonomy (GTDB): domain Bacteria; phylum Acidobacteriota; class Blastocatellia; order Pyrinomonadales; family Pyrinomonadaceae; genus OLB17. The sequence continues at coordinate 288,012 of JAHBSL010000001.1, read as the reverse complement.
GAAAAGAGGCTCGGCATTTTGCCGGGCCTTTTTTTGTGCTCCAAGGTGATTCCACAGTGTACGGAGCACGCGAGAAAAACTCTAGTTACCGATGGGACCGCAAGGAGAAAGGTGAGATAATTTTGTCCAAAAGTGTGCGGAGCACACGGCAATAGCTTTAGCTACACATGGAGCGAAGCGAAATGTGTAGGCGAAATACAAGATGGAAACAGAGCGTGTGAAACACGCGACACAGATATCACATACACATTTGCCATCCGAAAGTGTGCGGAGCACACGGCTTTAACTTTAGCTACACGTGGAGCCGCGAGGCGGAACGTGTAGAATGTTGCCAACCAATATTTCACAGCGTGTGAAACACGCGACATCGATGTCACATACACATTTTCTTTATCACATCGTTTTCGGAACGAAGGACCGTTTACCGATGATAGACGTGTCATGGGAAAACGAACTTTACCGCTATCTCGCTGGCATTATCAAAGGGCAAGGCGGAGAGGCCATTGAGATAAACGGCATGCCTGAACACGTGCACGTTTTCGCTCGCCTCCAGCCATGCGACTTCCCCGCGTTTATGCGCGAGTTGAAAGCGAGTTCGTCGAAATGGGCAAAAAGACATAACCCGAAGTTCGCGTGGCAGCGGCGATACGGTGCTTTTACGGTAAGCGAATCGGCCGCAGAATCCGTTCGAAAGTACATTCGCGAACAGAAACAGCGACACGCAAAGCGGACGTTTGAGGAGGAATATACGGGGCTGCTGAGGAATCACAAGATCGCTTTTGATGAGAAATATTTGTGGGATTGAGAGCTATCGCGTGTTTCACACGCTTGGTGTTCGGATTGGGCCCTCTACACATTTCGCTTCGCTCCATGTGTAGCTAAAGTTATGGCCGCGTGCTCCGCACGCTTTGGATTCTCTCCGGTTGCGGCCTTTATCAGTCCTGGCGACGCGTTTTTACGCCCGGGTGACGGGTTATTTTCTGGGCGGAATGATCGCAGCCCGGCGGGTGATCGGTCGTCGGCGGCTGTGACCGAAAGGCATTCTTCGATCAGGGCTCGTGACAAAAATGGGAGACCTTCGGTCAAGGGTCGGCAATAAAACTGTATCAAACCGGCCACTTCCCGCTTGCCTGATGTCTTCTCAACCCGCGTACCGCAGCCGCCCGACACAATCACCGACAACCACCGCAAAAACCGCCGACGCAACCTCAGACATTTTTCAACTCAGGAGATTCGGCACGATGGGACCGCACGAAACAATTCCTTCCCTCCAAACGGTCATCTGATAGTCGGGCCGATGAGTTGATAAGTAGAGCGGGCGGAGCCTGCGGCATTAATGTAGCCGATAACGTGAGTTATGGGAAAAGCGTGTTTTCGATGGGGTGAGTCGTCAGAGACGACGGTATGAGCTCTCTTTTAATGCACTGTCTTCGACGGTTCCAATGCGTATCGGCCGTGACCCACATCTTGCTATGTGGGCTACATCAATCGCGTCGTCTTCGACGACTCGAATCGATCGAGACCCAATTGACCATACATGCCCAACGGCTTGCCGCATCGCAGAGCGGCGAAGCTCGGTTTCGCCATTGGCTACTCTATTGAAGATCGAGGCTGTGCCTCAGATCGGAGGTTCCCCTTCCGGAAAAGCCGAGCTTTTCCGCTCGGCGATAGGACGGACCGGCTGGAGCGGGGACTCCGAACGCGGGACTCAACCGGGAAATGCGTATGTCGAGTGGTTGCAACGGTGTTGCATGTATGCTACGTTTGTAGCTGGAGGTGGAACGAGTGTTTTATGGAACTTGAGTGGAAGATATTGCCGAGGGGAGATGTGGCGCCGCATTGGTCGGGGCTTTATGTGACGATGACCGCCCGCGGGGCGATAGCGATGAGCCGCGTCACGCACGAACGATTCGGAACTCCCGAGGCGGTGCTGATAATGTACGACGCGATGCATTCGCTGCTCGCGCTCCAACCGGCGAAACCGGGAGATAGAAATGCATATCCGCTCCGCAACTACGGCCGCCGCGGTGCAAAGATCGTCCGGGCGTATCGGCTGCTGACCGAGTTTGGCATACAGCCGACCGATACGATCGAATTTATGAAGCCGCGGATCGACGACGAATCCCGCCTGATCCTGCCGCTAAGCACCATCCGCATCTCGCCGAAGGCACATTCACAGTGCAGGAGGTGAGAAGGCAGATGTCAGTAGTCAGTAGTCAGTAGTCAGTAGTCAGTAGTCAGTAGTCAGTAGTCAGTAGTCAGTAGTCAGTAGTCAGAATTCAGAAGTCAGAAGGCAAAAGTCAGTAGGCGGAATGGTGAATGGTGAATGGTGAATGCAGACGCCGAACTCTGCAACTCTGCAACTCTTTCATGTTCTGACGCGGGAGAGGAGCAGGAGGCCGGCGGCGGAGAAGATAAGCATCGGCGCCCAGATGGCAAACCACGCGGGTATTGAGCCGTTGAGCCCGAGCTGCTCGAAGGCGGCCGAAATGCCCATAAACACCAGCCAGACAGCGACGGCATAACCGACCGAGACGACCTTTCCCTTTCGGCCGAGCGATATGGCGAATGGCGCGGTAAAGAAGGCAACAACGACCGGGAGAAAAAGCAGGCCGATGCGCTTGTGATACGCCACAGCGAGGCTCCGCTTTTCTGATTCGGCTCGAGAGACCTCGTACTGCTGCGAGATCTCCGACAAGGTCATCTCGCTCGGTTTGCGGACCGTGCCGAGTACCGGATCGATGCTTAACGAGAACTTTTCAGCCGAACTCCCCTGTCTGATCTCGCCATTCCCCGTAACCGCAACCGACCGCCACTCGCCCTCCGCCGAAAGCTCCGCTCCATCCCAAAGTGCTTTTTCCGAACGGTACAGGGTTTGCGCTGTGCCTTCCTCACCACGAACGAGAAGAAATGCATCCGAGAGGGTGCGAGTTTGAGCTCGTCCGGGAATTCCCCGCAGAACGTTATCAGACGCACTACTATTATTACTAAAAGACAGCACCTTGCCTTGATCGACCAGCCAAACACGGCCGCCGGTGACAACGCGTGTAGTCGTTTCGCGGAGCTGCCGGCGGAGGCCTTCCTGGAGCTTGTTCGCCCGCGGCGTGACGCTGTCGGACAAGATCAGCAGCAGGACACCTAGAAACAACGTGAAGATAACCGCCGGAAGTAATAGACGGTAAATACTTTGCCCCGATCCTATCCAGGCGACGATCTCGTTCTGCCGCGACTTGATCACATAGGTCGAAAGGATCGCGAGCATCGCGGCCGAGGGTGCGATCTGAAGAAAAACGAAGGGACCGAGGAAGAAGAGATACTGCACCAACAAGGCAAAACCACCCTGCTTCCCTGCAGCAAATCGCCACAGCTCGAATGCCGTAAACACGAAAAACAGTACACTTAGAAACGCCAGCGTAAGCCCAAAATACTTAAGCAGATTGGTGAAGATGTCGAAGTCGCGAAGCCCGGTCGTCAGGTCCATTAAGATACTCGACCGCTGAACGCCTTTGCGTTCGAAAAGACCCTTCGGCAGAAGCTCGCCGAGCCGGTCGAACCGCAGGCCCGAGCCTGCGATCCGTTGACTGATGAAAAGCCAGGCGATAACTGCAATGCTTCCCAGAAGCGGCAGCAGCGATGCGCTGATCACCGGAAGCGTTCCCGCCCGGGCAAATTGCTCCGAGACCATCGAGAGCAAATAGAACCCGAGAAGAGTTACGAGAGCCAGAAAAATACCGACGCCGCGGCCGCCGCGGTTGAAGCGAAGCACCATTCCCGCCCCGAGAAATGCGAATATCAACGGTGCGAACGAAAGCAACAATCGCCTTTGGACGAGGACCTCGGCTTCACGGCGTTCGGCTCCATCTTTAGCGTTGGCGTAATCGACCAACTCCCCGATGCCGAGTTCCTGCGGCGAGAGTTCGGCACTCTTGAGCCGCTCGATCAGCTCCGACCGCCGCGTTCGAATTGCGATGCGTATATCGCCGAGATTTTCGGCCGTGATCTTTTCGCCCTCGGTTCCCTTTCCAAGCGTGATCGCCCGGGCCTGCTCGAGCACAAGTTCGGATGATTCGTCGGTAGAATCGATGCGGCCTCCGCTGCTCGTTATCAGACGCACGTCTTTCGTCTTCGGATCCTCGGCGTAGATCAAGAGGTCACGCCATTCGCCCGTTGCCGTATCGCCGCGGCCGGCATAGATCGTAAAGCCCGCGAGCTCTGTATTGAACGTCCCGGGCTCGATCGGCGACTCAAGCTTGAGGATAGCTGCCCGGATGGCGATATTTCGCACCGCTCCGGCCGCCGCCGGGACGCCGTAGATATTTACGATAAGAGCGAAGATCGAAAGCCCGAGCCCGAGTAGGGCGATCGGCGCGACGATCTGCAAATTTCCGATGCCCGCGGCCCGGATGGCAACGAGTTCGCTGTCGCCCTGCATTCGCGAGAGGCCGATGATCGTGCCGACGAGTACGGCCATCGGGCAGGTGAATGCGATCACACTCGGCAAAAGTGCCGAGGCAAGTTGCCAGACGAGGCCGGAAGGCAGGTTGACGCTGAAGAAGATCTCGGCAAACTTCCCTGCCTGCTGGATAAAAAGCACGACGCTAAGTAGCAGCCAAGAAAGAAGGATGTAAGGGCCGATTGCCCCTAAGATATATCGTGCGATCTTTGGTCCGAATGACATCCCCTTTCTCAGATATTCGCTCGTGCGGTCGCCTTCGCCTGGTTCGGGCCTGCAGCCTGCAATAGCAACTTGAATACGATAGCAGAAAGCTCGCGGAGTATCTCGCGATGGCTTTCGGCTTCATGCAAAAACTCCGCCGGCGAGACGCGCAAGATACGCAGCAGCGAGTTCCTTACGCCCGGTGCGATCGGCCGCCTTCCCTTCACCGAGCAGCGTGTGCACTGCAGTCGGTCTTCGGCGTCAAGCTCGGAGGCCTCGGCTGGGTCAAACTCCCTGTCGCAGCGAGCGCAAACGGACCAATCGGGCAGAAAGCCTTCGATCCGCAAAAGCCAAACTTCGAAGTAAAGCTCGATCGCGGCAAGGTCAGTGTCCTTTTCGGCTGCGATAAGGATAAGCGCACGCAGCATCCGGTAAAGCAGCGGCGAGGGGAGACTCGGCTGGGCAAAAACGGTGATAAGGTCGGCGAATCTTGAAAACACCTTTAGAAAACGCGGGTCGCTAGCTGGTTCGAAGGATGAGATGACCAGGTCCGCCTTCTGGATCGACACAAGTTCGCGGTCGTCTTTTTGAAAATATTCGAGCTGAACGATCGAAAACGGCTCGAGCGAACTGCCGAACTTGCTGTGCAAGCGCCTCGCACCTTTGGCAACACCGCGGACGAGGCCGAACTCTCGCGTCAGGAAAAGCGCGATGCGGTCCGCTTCGGCAAGGTTATAGGTCTTGAGGACAATGCTTTCAGATTCGTGCAAAGGCATCCGGCATCGCCCTCCTCAAGTCGCGGCTTACCAAGGAATGAAATAGAGCAGCCAGGCGATAGCAAGGCTGATAACGACGAACTGGAGGAACGACTTTAAACCGTAGATCACGCGCTCGCGGGCGGTCCCTTCGGAGAAAACGGCGAAGAGTACCGAGATAAAAAAAGCGAAGATGAGCAAGAAAAGAAAGTGCGTCATTTCTTCCTCCCATAGTGAATATCCAGAGCGTCAACAACCGCAAGGTAGTTGAGCAAACCGGCGGCCTCAAGCAGGCGGCCGCCGTATTCGAAGGTCGCGCTCGCGGCGGCATCCGGCGAAGGCGACACTGATAACAGAAATGAAACAAACGCCCCAAGCCCGTTGCCGATCTTGGCGAATGCGTTCAGAAGGTAAAGCAACTGGCCGTCGCGGTACTCAAAACCCGGATAATACGCCCCGCCGGTCGCTATCGCGATGATGAACATTATCCAGATCGAGGCCGAGATTATCAGGCCGCGACGATTCTTTTTCTGAATGAAGTGGCCCGCCCCGGGAAACAGCCAGGAAGCGATGCCGATGACGATTGAATTATCCATTTTTTAGCTGAGCTAATACCTTAAGAGTCAGAACCCGACAGTTAAACCGATACACGAGCGAGACATCTAAACTATTGTGCGTAAATGCGTTGCGGCGAATCTAAAGTACTACTTAAGATAGCTGAGACATTACTTTAGGTTTTTCGCCCGACAAAACCATACGACTCGCACATTCTTCGACAAATCTTTGAAATAGCCGACGCGAAAAACCGTCGAAGGCCCAGCACAATTCCGGATGCCATTGCACACCAACCTGAAATCTTGCCCGGTCAGTTCCCTCGACCGCCTCAATAACGCCGTCCGCAGCCCTTGCAGAAACCTGCAATCCCACGCCGACGCCCTTGACCGACTGATGATGATGTGAATTAACCTGCCTTTCGCCCGGCTCTGACGAAGCGATCTCGGCAAGCACGCTTCCATCCTCAATATCTATCCGGTGCGAGAGCCGTTCTAGCGGCATTCCCTGCTCGTGCTTTAGCGCTTTCGGTACATCGCTTGGGATGTCCTGGACGAGCGAACCGCCGCGGACGACGTTGAGGATCTGCATTCCAAAACAGATCCCGAAGATCGGCAGGCCGAGTTCGTCGGCGGCAAGTATCGCAAGTCGGTCCGTTTCGTCCTTCTCAAATATCACTTTCTTTAGCCCGATGGCCGGCTCTTCACCGTAGAGTGCCGGGTCGGGATCAGTATCGCTGCCGGGCAACAGCAGTCCGTCAAGCGTCGAAACGGCCGCGTCGATATAATCTTTCTCCGCTATCAGCGGCAGCATCACCGGCACGCCACCAGCGGCCCAGACGGCTTCGGAATAATGCCGTCCGAGATAGAACCGCCCGGTCTCAAGCTCGATGCGAGTTGTTATTCCGATCCTTGGCCGTGATGCCATATAAACTTTAATGTTCAGATAAAACCTAAACCGTGTCAATTTGAGCATTTAGGTTTCAACTCTTATGATTCAAAGTATGGTTCAGCGACGCGAAGAGCACATCCGCTCCACAACTATATTGCTCGTCCAACGCGAAGGTGCCGTCGCAATGGCCGGTGACGGACAGGTAACTCTTGGCGAGACGGTGATCAAATCGTCTGCACGCAAAGTCCGGCGGCTCCACGAAGGCACGATACTCGCCGGATTTGCCGGTGCGACGGCCGATGCTTTCACGCTGCTGACGCGGTTTGAGGCGAAGCTGAACGAGTTTCAGGGCCAGCTTGAACGAGCCGCGATCGAGCTAACAAAGGAATGGCGGACGGATCGATATCTGCGTCACCTTGAGGCTCTGATGATCGTTGCCGATAAGCGGACGGCGTTTTTGATCTCAGGAAAGGGCGACGTTATCGCTTCGGATGATGGCTTGCTTGCGGTCGGCTCCGGCAGCAGCTATGCGCTCGCCGCCGCACGGGCCTTGATAAAGCACACGACACTTTCGGCACGGGAGATAGCCGAGGAATCGCTGCAGATCGCCGGTGATATCTGCATTTATACGAATTCGAGCGTGATAGTTGAGGAGCTTTGATCCGCAATATTTTTTTGAGATGCCGATATATTTAAGCGGAGAAACAGACCTGAAAGAAGCGACACCGAGGCTCGATGATATGACGCCGCGGCAGATAGTTGCCGAGCTGGATAAATACGTCGTCGGGCAAGGGGCGGCGAAGCGTGCAGTTGCGGTTGCCTTGCGTAACCGCATCCGGCGTCAGAAACTCCCGGCCGAGATCGCTCGCGACGTGCTGCCGAAAAACATTCTGATGATAGGTTCGACAGGCGTCGGCAAGACGGAGATCGCCCGCCGGCTTGCCCGCATTGCCGACTCGCCTTTCGTAAAGATCGAGGCTTCGAAATTTACAGAGGTCGGGTATGTCGGCCGCGATGTCGAGAGCATGATCCGCGACCTCGCCGATGCGGCGGTCGAAATGGCGAAGCAGGCCGCTTACGACTCCGTTCTGCCGCGAGCTGAGGAAAATACTGAAGAGGTCTTGCTCGATGTGCTTTTGCCGCGGACCGACCTCGGCTATTCCTCGTCGCCCGATGCCACGGAGGCCGAGGCCCGGCATGCTCGGACGCGAGAGAAGCTCCGCGAACAACTTCGCCGCAGCGACCTTGACGACCGTTTGATCGAGATCGATACGCAGGAGCGGCCGAACACGACCATCGATTTCATCGGCGGCCAGGGAATGGAGGAGATGGGCGTCAACATAAAGGACATGTTCGGCAACCTCTTCCCAACCAAGACCGTCCGCCGGAAAATGAAGGTCGCCGAGGCCAAAAAGTACGTGCTCCGCGAGCAACAGGAACTGTTGATCGACAACGAACAGGTAACCCGCTCGGCACTCGAGAAGGCTCAAAGCTCGGGCATCGTGTTTCTCGACGAGATAGATAAGATAGCCGGGCGAGAAGCCGCCAGCGGGCCGGACGTTTCCCGCGAGGGCGTTCAGCGAGACCTGTTGCCGATCGTTGAGGGCACGAATGTGAACACCCGCTACGGCATGATCAGCACCGAGCATATCCTCTTCATCGCGGCGGGTGCGTTCCATGTTTCAAAGCCCTCGGACCTGATCCCGGAACTCCAGGGTCGATTTCCGATCCGTGTTGAGCTGGAATCGCTGACGGTCGATGACCTTGAACGCGTGCTGACGCAGCCGAAGAATTCGCTTATCAAGCAGTATCAGGCGCTCTTGAGCACCGAGGGAATCGAACTGAGTTTTACCGATGATGCCGTCCGCCGGCTTGCGGAGATGACGGCGGAGATCAACAAGGTTACGGAAAATATCGGAGCTCGGCGGCTGCATACGCTAGTCGAGAAACTGCTTGAGGATATAAGCTTTGAGGGCAGCGAACTTGAAGAAAAGATCCAGACGATAGATGCAGCCTATGTCGAAGGACGCTTGAGCGGGCTGGTCGCGAACGAAGACATTCAGAACTACATTCTCTAAATGAAAGATCGAAACGCTGAACGATCAACGCTTATTGCCGGATTCGGCCGGCGACGCTCATTAGCCGCGGCCGGATTGCTGATCGCGTTTGCAGGTGTTTTCGCCGCGGGCTGCGGAAAGCGGACGCCGCCGCTCCCGCCGAAGGAGCGCGTCGTTCAGCGAGCCGAGATCGGCGGCTTTCAGCGTGGGAACGAGGTGATACTTTCATGGCAGATGCCGGCCCGGAACGAATCACCCTCAAGCGTGCTAAATATCAGCCGTATCGACGTTTACCGGCTTGCCGAGCCGCTTACGGCACCGCAATCGATCGGGGAAGAAGAGTTTGCTTCGCGGGCGATAATCGTCGCCGCTCTTAAGGTCGAAGACAGCGATTTTGGCTTAAAGCAGTTCACCTATCGTGATGCGCTCCAGTTCGCGGGCCAGCCGGTCCGGCTGCGGTATGCCGTCCGATACGTCAACGCCAGCGGGCAAAAGGCCGCGTTCTCTAACTTCTTTTTGCTCGAGCCTGCATCAAAGGTCGCAAAGGCTCCGACGGCTTTACAAACCGAACTATCTCAGCAGGATGTGCGGCTGACCTGGGAAGCTCCGACTGCCAATATCGACGAGACAACACCGCCGAACATCATCGGCTACAACGTTTATCGTTCCGAGTCGCGAGAGGCGGCGGCAAAGCTGCTCAATCAACGCCCGATCGCCGATACTGACTTTCGCGACACGACGTTCGAATTCGAGAAGCGCTATTTCTATTTTGTACGGACGGTTTCGCTAGGCACGGGCGGCGAATCGGTCGAGAGTTCGGAGTCGAGCATTGTAGAGATCAACCCGAAGGACACCTTCCCGCCGAGTGCTCCGCAGTCGATCACCATTGCGGCCTCGCCGACGTCGATCTCGATCTTCTTTCCGGCAAATCCTGAAAACGACGTCATCGGCTATACGATCTATCGCTCTGAGGATCCGGACGTACCTCTTGACCGTTGGACGCGGATCTCGCCGGAACTGCTTGACCGGACGACGTTTGAAGACATGCGGGTCGAAAGCGGAAAGACCTACTATTACTACGTTACCGCGACGGATCGGTTCAAGAATGTCAGCCGGCCGAGCGAACCGGTAAGCGAGCGTGTACCTTAAGCACCGTGATTTTTAAGAGGTTTAATGCGCTTGCCATTTGCGTTATCAGACGCAACTCGCTTTTTAAGCACTTTTGTATATGAGACTTGAGATCGAAAAGGACTATTTACCCTCGAAGATCGTCTGCGTCGGCCGGAACTATGCCGACCATGCTGCAGAACTCGGCAACGAGGTGCCGAAAGCTCCGCTGCTTTTCCTCAAAGCCCCGTCTTCGCTTATCCGCGACGGCGAGTCGATCGTTATTCCGCCGCAATCCGAGCGGGTGGAGCACGAAGCCGAGCTAGCGATCGTGATCAAGGAACGAGCAAAAGATCTGAAGGACGGCGACGATGTCTTCAAGTACATCCTCGGGTTTACTTGCTTAAATGATGTGACGGCACGAGATATCCAGCGTACCGATGTTCAATTTACCCGAGGAAAATCCTTCGACACGTTTTGCCCGATCGGCCCGCATATCGAGAGCGATCTTGACGTTGCAGACATCGAGGTACAATGCCGCGTCAACGGCGAAATTCGGCAGACCGGCCGAACTTCACAGATGGTATTCCCTGTCGAATTTCTGGTCCGCTACATCTCCCGCCAAATGACGCTGATGCCGGGCGACCTTATCGCGACCGGAACTCCGGCCGGCGTATCGAAGCTCGAGCCTGGCGACGTCTGTGAGGTCGTTATCGAAGGGATCGGGAGACTAAGCAACCCTGTGATCTCGAAAGGCTAGTTCTCTCCTCCTGTGCTTCCGATGAGAGCGATGAACTCGCTATGATGACCCGCGATCTCGGAGTTTTGCTGCAGGGCCGACTGATACTTAGCAGCAAAATAGTCGTCCGATCCCATCTCGACGACCGCTTTGAGCTTCGCGAGCTGAGTCTTGACCATCTCTTCGGTCACACCGTCTTTTGCGGCAAAGAACTCATCGACTTCTGCAATAGCCGACGAGAAGCGCCTGAGCCACTGGAAATCAGGGTCGTTAAGCAGCATCCCGAGAAAAGAGCCATGCGAAAGCGGGCCCTTAATGCCCTCTTCGAGTTCCCTTTCCCGATCTATCAGCAATTTGTGGAGACGCAGTAAAGACTGCCGCGCGGCTTTAAGCTTTTCTAAGTTGTTCACTAAACTATCGTACACGATTCAATTATCTTCTCGTAGCCGGCTAACGTTTGATAATTAGCATACTAATCAGTTATTATTAGCACGCTAACTATCATTGGTTAGCCCGCAAACCGAAGATAGTTAGGCCGCAAATCATTGTGTTTAAGAGGGCTAAATGAAATTTGAAGAAACCGTAAGCCACCTGCTCTCGAGGGTGGCGACCGCCCACAAGGCTCACCTCGAAAAGCGGCTCGCCGGCGTCGGGCTCCACGGCGGGCAGCTTTCCGTCCTTTTCGAACTCTGGCGGCGAGACGGCCGGCGGCAGGTGGACCTTGCCCGTGAGATCGGCCTGGCAACGCCGACGGTCAACAAGATACTTAACGGAATGATCGAGGTCGGACTGGTGGACCGGACGCGTCTCGAAGATGATGCTAGGGCGACGCGGATCTACCTTACGGACGAAGGCCACGCGATCCGTGGACGGGTCGAAGAGGTATGGCTTGAGGTCGAGGAAGAGCTTCTTTCCGAGTTTACTGAAACGGAGCGGTACATCCTTTTTGACCTCTTGACCAAGGTCCGCAATTACTATTTTGGCATCGATCCGGACCAGACGGGCGAGTAGGTCTGGATTGCCGCGGCGATTCGGTATAGAATTCCCCTAGACCTGCAGGATCCGCGACCCACGGAGGAAAAGCGATGAAGATACTTTTAGCGACCGACGGTTCCGCACAAAGCGAAGCGGCGATCGACATGCTCAAGAATTTTTCGTTCAAGTCAGGCGATGAGATGAAGATCGTCAGCGTCGTCGATATGGCAGTGCCGATGGCCATCGACATCTACGGCGGTTACCTTCCCGATACGACCGAGATGGAAAAGACCGCCCGCGAACACGCTGAAAAGGTGCTTTCGGAGACCTGCGAACGGCTTGAGGGCATCTGCAAGAACCTGACCGTCACGAGCGATGTTCTCTTCGGTTCGCCGGAAAGCCGAATAGTTGAAACGGCGGAAGAATGGGGCTCGGACCTGATCGTCGTCGGCTCACACGGATACAGCCGCTGGGAGCGGCTGCTCCTAGGCTCAGTTTCACAGTCGGTCGTTCATCATGCCCCGTGCTCGGTGATGGTCGTTCGCCCGCCCTCAAAAAAATGAAGCCGGGAGATACGATCGAGGTCGTCTCCCTGGAATGGGATCGAAGCATCAGGCGAAAGTGGTTTTGTGAACTTATCAAAGCCGAGGGCGAACTCATCGAACTTAAAGGCATATTCGAGCGAGATGTCGAGCACAAAACTCTCGGTCTGGTCGAGAAAGGCACCGTCTCGGTAGAGTATTTCTGGCTTGACCGTCCGTACAACATCTTTGCCTTTACCGAGCCGAACGGAAGGTTCCGCAACTGGTACTGCAACGTCTCTTTACCCCCCGAACTCTCAGGAAACACTTTAAGTTTTGTCGATCTTGAATTGGATGTCTTGATCTGGCCGAGTGAGGCCCCGGTCATCCTTGATTGCGACGAACTCGAGGCTAGTGCGCGACAGCATCTACCCAATGGAAATATGAAAGTAATTGCCGAGGAAGGGCTTGCTAAACTGCTGTCACATATAGAGTTGAGAGAATATCCGTTTAGCACATCTCAGGTTTTACTTTAATCTTTCGGTTGAACTCGCAAAACATAACTGCAAACGACGAGGTTGGTTCCGGGCGTCAGCGGGACACGCTGGCCCTCGGGCAATTCGAACCCGCCGATCGACGCCGGATTCTTTCCAAGATTGACAGCCCAATACTTACCCTGACCGTCGGTCGCGATCTTAAGATGCTGGCGGCTGATCTCGACATCGCCTGGCAAAGCCACATCGACCGGCCGCGACCGCGAACCGCGCCCGACGGTCACCTCCGGACTGAAGATCGGCAGAACACTTTGCCGAACGCCGCCACGCCAGATCTCAAGCTTATAAAGCTCGGTCGCACGCGGGCGGACGCTGGTCATCACCTCGCCCTCTTCTGAGCGAACGATTGGCGGCATTTTCGCAGGCGAAGGCGGCGGAGCTCCTACCGGCTTTGGCGGGACATAGGCCGGTGCGGGCGGTTGCTGCGGCGGAGCGGAAGGCCGTGCCGGCATCTGGCCAAGCGACGGGTTAGTATTTAGAGCCTGCGGGCGTTTAAGCACGCCGGTCTTGGAAGATTCGGAATCTTCCCAGCTATGCATTACGCGGACCTTTCCCTTTTCAAGCGTGCCATCAACCCGCAGTTGGATAACGAACGAACGGGTCTCGAGCTTTTTCTTTCCGGCGATCTCGCGGGCACGTTCAGCGAGAATGTGATAGAGGCCTTGCTCAAGCCCGCGGCGCTTGATGCCGTGCCACTCCTTGTCGTCGGCTTCGCTGAGGAAGACGTTATATTCGGTCGGGATTATCGTCGTTCCCTGCGGCAGCGGCAGCATTTCACGCTGAATGATCGCCTCGATCTCGCGGGCGATCGTAACGACAAATTCCTCGGCCTCGCTCCGCGGCTTTACCTGCGCGTTGCGGGCCGCTTCTTCGAGCACGAGTTCGGCGGTTTCGCCGTCGATCCAACGTCTGACTTTTTCGAGTACTCCCAAGCTCTTACCTCGTTTTCCTTTATTTTACGTCCACGAACCGGCCGTTCATCCAACCCTTACCGGCAGCAAGTTCGCCCTGCCTTTCCCTGCCTTGTTTAACGATCTCGACCTGATACCAATTGTTCTCTCGTTTCAAAACGCGAACCTCGGAACCTCGGGTCACAAGTCCGATGATCGGCGTGTTCGCACTCGGCCCTTGACGAAGATTTACGTCCGTATTCGTAACGCCTACCGGAACCGAGGTCAACGGATTCTGGAACGAGGGTATCAGCCCAAGCCCTTGCAAGTAAACGCTCGTTCCGTAAAGCCCGCCGCCGAAGAGCAGCAAAACCACCGTGATCAGCACGCCCTTGCGGAGGCTTCGTGCCCGCCTTTTCGCTGAAAATTCACCGAGCGGCGGCGGAGCATCGAGATCGACGGAAAACCGGTCGCTGGATACGTTTAGCGGGCCGCCGTTGCCGTTCGCGATTGGCTCTTCGATCAGCGGCTGCTCGGCGACGGCCGCCGTTGCCCTGCGTTCGGGCATCAGCGGCATTCGCTTGCGGAGGTCACGAGTGGTATCAAAATCGGGCTTCGTCGGGGCATTCGGAGAATATCCGAGGGCGATCTGCGGCTGCGGTATCGTGTGCAGCTTCGGTCGGACACGGGTCTCGGTCTCGCCGCCCGCAACCAAACGCCTAACCGGCTCAAGATCGGACCAAAGTTCATCTACGCTCTGATGCCGAAGCTCGAGGTCGTCATCTGTCGCACGGCGAAGCACTCGTTTCAGCTCTGCGGCCCACGGTTCGTTCCTGACCTGCATCGGCAGATCGGTTATCGGCTCGTTCGCATAAAACCGCGGGGCCTCGCCGGTCACGAGCGTGTAAAAGGTCTTAGCCAGCGAATAAACGTCCGCCGCGGGAGTCAGGCTTGACGCCGGCCGGTTACCTTCCTTGCCTGCAAAGAAGGGGCTGTGCTCGGGCGGCGCGTAAATATTCGTCCCGACGCGGGTTATCGGGGCATCGGTCGCATGGACGCGGGCGACGCCGAAATCTGCGATCTTGACCACCTTGCGATCGCCGCTCAGCAGCAAGTTTTGCGGCTTGATATCGCGATGTATGACGCCCTTCGAATGGGCATGCCGCAGGCCCGCCGAGACCTGTTCGAGGTAGCCGATCGCTTCTTCGAGCCCGAGCGTCCGCTCGCGGCAAACCTTATGCAGATCGCCGCCGGGCATATATTCGAGCACCAGATAGTGAAACATACGACCGTCGAGGTCGCGGGCGGTGCCGTGCCCAAGGCGGCTGATGATGTTCGGGTGTCGCACTCGGTCCAGAGCAATCGCTTCGTTCTGAAAATTTTCGACCAATGTCCGCTCAAGGTCGTCATCTACGTCGTCTTGAAGAAAGACGTTGAGTACCTTGATGACCACTTGCCGGTGCGGAGAATTCGGGGCTGCGATCGTATCCGTAGCCAGAAAGATCTCGGCATAGCTGCCGCGGCCGAGCCGTTCGGTGATCTCGTAGCGTTTATCGAGCCTTGAATTTACAAGTCTGAGTTCCGACATCTTCTCCGGGGCCAAGCCGCTTAGATGTGAAAGACGAATACCCCGGCTGTAATAAAATTACGATATTATAAGCTCAAAGTTCGCTTCCAATCTAGAACGAAAAACGGCGGCTCCCTTGCGGAACCGCCGTTCTTCGACTGGTGGCCCAGGCACTCGTGCCTAGTTTCTCCGTTCGAATCCGGTTATCTGGATCGACTGGAAGAATGGTGTTCCCGGCGGAATTCGATCCGCATTAAGGAACGTCGTGTCGAAGACCCAGTTACGATTCGGCGGGCCATACACCTTATCGCAGCACTTGAATGCGCCATTATTGTTAGCGGCATTGAACAAGTTGATCAACGAACCGCTATAGTTGAGACGAGTACCGCCCCAATCCTCAAGAAACCGCTTGAAGTTGTGGACGCCGCCGCTCATCCGTGGGTCGCCGCCGCCTTGGTTCGGTGTGCCGTTCAGGCTCGAAAGTGCATCTCCGGTCAGCATTGCAAAACGAACGGTCGTCTCGCTCGCGCTACGGTTCCCCCTTGAAAACGGATATCTGAAGCTCCGCGCGTCGGACCATGCGTTTGAGAGTATCATCACCGCGTCTGCGGCGATCGATGCGGGTATATGCAGCGAGGTATTCTGCGGCAGGTAGTCGCTTGCAGGTGTCGGCGTCCCGTAAGACGCGACACCGGTCGCGTTGTAATTACCCTTCACATACACAGCGTTCTCCGAAGCAACGGTAAAGCCTCGGGTGTTGTTCGGAGACGCGCTGTCGTAAATTCCCGGCAATTGGGTACCGTTGATCAGTCGAAGGCCGCGTCGGTAGAATTTATGGTCAAAAACCGCCGCAATGTCGGCCGATTCGGAAGCAGATGATCCGGTGTAACCGATCGCCTCGCCGGTTGTCAGGCCTGCCCGATCAAGAACCCCGTTGAAGTTCACATCCTCGCCTGGCTGCAAGATACCATCGGTGTTTCCGAAGATATCTTCCATGTCGTATTCGCCGTCGAAGTCAAAGTCGCCTCGGCGGTCAGAGAAGTAGAGAACCCAGCCGTTCGCATTCGGTATGTCGGTCGAGCGAAGCGGGCGACCGTTTGCGACTGCGAAAGGAGATGTAGCCGGCAGCCCCGGTACGCCTACACCGCCGTCGAAATCGCCTCTCAGGAATCGGCGCAGATTGTTCACATCGATATCAACGATGCTCATAACGCCGGCCCAGGGCACCTTTGCAGAACCATAGTTTCCGGCCGCGGTGGGGTTGAAAACCGAATTGGTATCATTGAAAAGCCCCTCACGTGTATCGAACATCTTGATCGGGAACGGAACCATACAGCCGTAAGTTCCTGTTCCATCCGAAACGTTCGCGGTCTTCATATGAGCAGCTTCATTCGTTCGGGCGGTCGCATCGAAACCATGCCCATTTGTCGTAAAAAGCCCGCCATTGCGAAGCGTTCGAGTTGCTGTCGCACATGTATTGGCGGCGGGTAAATTCGAAACCCGGGCCGCTAGGACATAGTTATTCGAACCCGAAACGTAGATGTAGTTGTTCGGTGCTGAAAGACCGTGCGAATTGTTGATAGCTACTCCGTCCAGTACGAACCGTTGGAGTTTCACGATCGCTCGTCCATCGGTACCGTCGCTGCCGGTTGTATAACCGTCGCGCAGAAGTCCAGCGGGAGCCTGTTCGGTGACGCCGAGGGCGAGTATGTCCGCAGTGATGTCATTTGTTCCGTGGGTCTGCGTTGTGGGGTCATAGGCCACGGTGTCGATCTTGATCCAAACCTCGCGGCCGGGTATGTGAAACCGCTCGCCGTTAAGTCGGGTTGTCGAATAAGTCGGCCCTGTCATTGGAAGCGGTTGATATCCGCGAGCCTGGCCGACAGCCGGGTTCGAGCCGTCCCCAAGGGCGGAGCCATCGAGCCTTACCCCGCACGGTGTCGTAACTGCCGCTCCGCTGCTTGTGGCACAGCCCGGAAGCTTTTCTTTGCTGTCTGCCAGGTGGATCCTGATGCCGGTCTTGTTTGCATAGCGTTCGCTCGCGGTTACGAGGTCGTCCTTGGTCGAGTTGTTGACGGCGACGATATTTGGAGATGTATCCGTCCCGGTTCCGTCGTTCCAAACGTCACCAATAGATTTCGTTCGCTTTACGATCTCGCGGAGCGATACCGTGTTCCCGTTGATATTTGCATTGAGCTTGATCGGAAGTTCAAGGGTTTTCTGATATGCCAAAAGGTTGCCCTGAAAGCGGGCCTGAACAGTTTCCCAGTTTGCATTGCGGTATGTGGTCGGAAGCGGGCTGTTCGTTACGGGCGTGCCGTTCGGAACTGATTGCAGCACCGAACCCTCGCTTGAAAACAATCGACGAAAAACACCCGAAGCGTCCTTGATATAGACCTGGTCGCCCCAGTTGCTCCACGGAAAACCGTTCTTCTGAACATCAGTGAAAATATGTTCGTGTGCCGTAACTTTTGAAGAGAAGTTGAGCAGTGTGTTTGCGGCCACGAAGATGCTGCCATTTGAATGGACACGGCCGCCGAAATCGAAACGCGGACCCGGATGGAATTCAAGGTCGTCTTCGTAAAAGATACCGAACTGAAAGATAGGGATACGGTTGTTGAAGAAGCGTCGGCTGAGCGTGACCTGTACGCCGGTTGCCTCGTGAATTGCCGGTGCGTCAAGCCGCCAGCCGTCGCGAAGAGCCGTAAGGCCCTGAAACTGACCTTCCGTCATAACCACGGACTGAGTCGCGTCAGTGCGGACGATCCGTTGGCCGCTGAAGTCGTAATCGTCAAACCCCGGAGGCGCTTGAGACTCTACGTGCGCCAGGTCGGCCGGGTCGGGATTGAGCTTGACCTCAAAGATCTTGTTGAAGTTTCGGGTCATTACCTCGAGGCTGGCATGGCTCGCGTCAAAAGCCTTTGTTTCCGCAGCGTCATTCGCCGCGGAGATCGTCTCGCTGTTAGTTCGGGAGATAGCGAGTACCACAAAGCCCATCAATAAAACCATCACCAGTAGTGCGATGACGATCGCCGAACCGTCCTCGCGACCCGTGAAGGCCCGCAACGCTGTAAATTTCTTTGACACGAAAATTCTCATAGTTACCTCTATTCGCGATCAGGGCCGGCAACTAACCGGCGTCGTATTCCATGTTTCGGGTGGCAAATGTCGCCGAAAGCGTCAGCACTTCCGGGAGACCCGTTCTTTCATCGTTTTCCGATGACTGAACGGAGATACGTACAGTGATCTGACGTATCATATTGAAGCCTTCGGTAAAGTCATCCGCGGTTCCAACGACCCCGTCCGGACCGGCATTCGGAGTTGCGGTAACGGTCCCATCTTTCAGCACATAATCGATCTGCATATCCTGAACGTTATATGCCAATGGCTGCTCCTGGATCTGATCCGCTGCGGCTGCACCGACATTGTTTCCAAACACTCTTCGGACAAGCGTTCCGTCCGGATTTACACGATACTGAACGAGAAAGAACCGCTTCATCGAAGCGACGTATGTCGTGCAGTTCTCATCGTTCTGGTCAACGCACTGGCGGAGCACGCTGCCGTCAGTTCCCGCTCCGTTGAGTGGCTGATTAAGCCCGAGCGGGTCGCCGGGAGCGGCATCGATCTGATTCGTTCCCTGTATGTTCGTGGCCATTATCGCCACCTGCGTCGTATCGGATTCGACCAGATAGAGATGGAATGGACGGGCAACGGCCGCACCATTGGCAGCGAGCGTCCGGACTCTCGGGGTGGCAGGGCTTCCCGATGGATTTGTGACGTTCTGAAGCATCACCAGGCGACCGACCTGCTGATCAGCAGGAAGAGCGGTATCCGGATTGAAGTCCATGTCCCTGAATGCGAATGAGATCGAATCTGTCCTTACCGAGCTGTCGGGATTGATATTGTTTGGGTAAATATTGTTTCCGGCGACGATCGAGGTCAGGAGATCGCGTTCGTCATCGAGGTCAGGCGGCACCTCAAGAAGCGTAGAAACGAAATCATCCGGAGTTACTGCTCCGGCCCGGTGAAAGCTGAGCCCAGCATTCAGAGCGTCTCGTCCGATCAGGTGGATCGCCACACGTGCGTTCTTTTGAATGTCAGCCCGACGACTTGATCGGTTCCTATCGATTCGCCCGACCTCCATCAAACCGTAGATCGCCCCGGTAATGATCAGAAAGATGACCATGGCGATAAGAAGCTCAAGAAGGCTGAAGCCTTCCTGTTTCCGCATCGCCGCGAGATCGAGATTATTAACTGAACTATGTATTCGTCTCATTATTCTGTGACCTCGTATCGCGTAAGGATCGTCGAAACCGTCTCTCGTCGGGTTGCCTGATTGACGAAATAGTCAACATGAACGTCGATCCGCCGACGTGTAATAGGATAGGTTGGCGAAGGCCGCTCGGGATCTTCAACATCGGTGATGACGATGGTGCGAGAATATCCGTTGATGACCGGGCTGGAATTCGTCGGACGGCCATCGACCGCACAAGGGCCGGCGCCATCACATGCGTCATCGACCGTGCCGGCCACACCATCCCATCCGAGTTCTTCACGGATCGGCCTGGCACCCGGCAGAAAGACTCCGCCCGGCGGCAAAGCATCGCTGTTTCGTATCGAATCCCAGCCATCGAATACGCCCGTACGGCGGATCTCCTTTGCCGAGATTATCGATTCAATGGTTGAGAGGGCGATCTGTTTTGCGACAACCCGCTTTTCCGACTCCATCGCACGTGCCAGATTGGCCGTCAAGGCAGAAAGCATGGCGAGAATTCCAACCATCAATATGACAATGGCGATCATCACATCGATGTAAGAGAAACCCTTTTGCGTCTTTAGTTCTTTCATTTTTCCTCCGCGTTTCATCCGCGCCGGTGTCTAGTTTCCGGTAAAGCCGCCATAGGTGCCCGAGCGCCTTGAATCTTTCCACTTGTTTGTCGTCGAAAGGCTGCGATCGTATTCCCAGAGTCTGACCGAACCCGACGAGCCGATAACAGTGATCGAGCGGGCAATGTCGGCATTTGCCTGTTCATCCTTGTTCGGCGACCAGATATGCAAGGTTCCTCCCGTCACCACGGCGCCATTGCCCGTTGCAGTATTACCGCCGTTGGTTACGGTTCCGTTTGCCATGAACCTGAATGTGGCTACGGAGTCGCCCACGCTGGTCGGGTAATTGCTTGGAAGAAAGGCCGCGTCCGGAACCGGGAGAGGTTCCGGCGGGTTCATATCAATGTTTCCGGGCTTGACACCAACCGTGACGACCGAATCCTCAAGCAGATTGATCTCACGGATAACGGTATCGTCGTCAACAGTTGCCGGAGTGTTCTCATCGATCAGCCTAACGGTCTTACGGGTACGATTGATCTCAAGCCGATGAGTTTCTCTCTGCGTAAGGGACTTCTGCCGTGCCTCTTGAAAGAGGTCGGTTATAAGAAGAGCCTGTTCGTCCGGTTTGTACAGGGTCTGATGTGCCGTAAGATAAAAGAGCGAAACGCCGGAGAGGATGAGAATGATGGCAAGAACCGTCAATAGTTCTATCATCGAAAATCCGCTTTCACTCGATATTTTTTTATTTTTTGTTTCCATAAGGCTCCGGAACCGGAAAAGCGAGGTTATCTTTTTGCAAGAAAACGAAGTTTACGCCCAGTAGTAGGAAAGGAAGAATGTGAAGAACATTCCAACATTATTTTACACAGATAAACACTGTTAGGCAATCCCTTTTTTCGATTATAAGTGTCTTCGCTGAAGACACTGGTGATCCGGAACTCGTAAGAAGCCAATTTCGTAACTGATTCAATGCCAGAATCGGCCAAAACAAAAGGAATTGAGGCGCTTATACAAGGCGTATTGATTCGCTCCGGAAGCATTGTCGATAAATTGACAGGGCGAGGCTGGCGACCCTCGAGTTCGCTGGCAACGAGCGAATTGGCCGACCGGCTTCGTAGCCTGCTTGACGAAAATGCAACCGAAGGCACTGGCAGCCGGCGGCTTGTTCCGCATTTTATCGAGCTTAGAATGCAGTGGGACAAGTTCTCTACCGATTCGGAGGAATCAATCAAAAAACTTACAGATGAGCTGATGATCGCCGCCGTTGACCATATAAACGACCGACACTATTGCACAACTGCTCCACTATCGGTCAAGGTCCGGCCGGATTATTTCACATCGGGCGTCCGGTTGGTCGTAAGTTTTGAAGAGCACGATGCCAACGACGAGGAGCGTGCAGCGACGATAGTCGCAGCCGACTCGGCTGCTTCGGTAAAAGTCGATAGCGAACTTCCCGAAGGCCCGCCACGGGCAGCGACGCTCGTAATGACCTTCGCGATCGAAGGTGTGACGTCAACAAAGCGGGCCACCGTTTCGCCAGGATCGCGTCTCTCGATCGGCCGCACCGGCGAGAACGACATCGCTCTCGGACACACGAGCGTTTCGAAGTTTCACGCATCGCTCGTTTGTGACGGCGAGATGAATCTCTCGATCGCCGATACGGGCTCGACCAACGGAACTTTCGTCAACGGCACGCGTATTTCGTACGGAAAGGCAACGCCCTTAAAACCAGGCGATGAACTTGGTTTTGGTTCGGTAAAAGCTGCGGTTTCCCTGCTCGAACGGCCGGCGGAGATCAAGCCGTCCGCAAGCGAAGCACCGGCCGTTACCGAAGCTTTCAGTCTCGATACAGGCGTTGAACAGAAAACCTAAGAACCTGAATTTGGCTTAAGATGTTCGTGCTATTCCTTCTCCAATTCGACCTCGGTTCTCTCTCGTGGGAGTCGCTCTTCGGCTCGCAGGTTATCGAGCGCACGCCCGCGGGGCTGACACTTCTCTACATCGTCGGCGTCGGCGTTTTGATCGGCTTTCTTGTCCTGACGTTCATTGATCATTTCCGCAGCCGCGAGCTTCCCTTTGAGATCGGATTGCCGCGTGAGGTCGTCCGCCGGTTGACGACGACGATCGCGAACCGGAGCATCCGTGTTTGGCAGGTGGTCTTTGTTGTTCTCGCCTTTTCGGTCTTTGGCTTCCAGGTCTATTGGACCTATTTTGCGGGCGATGCAAACGAGCAATATCAGGCTCTCGCCTACAAAGATCTTCGAAATCGCCGCACGTCGGCAGCGAACCTCCGCGGCTGGATGTTCGACCGCACCGGCGAACTCTCGAACGCTCTCGCCTATTACAAGACCGGACCGAATGGCGAGATCCGCCGCGCGTTTTCGCTCGAACGCGAAATGGCCCATTTGCTCGGCACAGAGCGCGGCACTCCTGGGCTTGAACGCACGATCTATCAGCGAACCGTTGACCCGATGCCTGAATCGTTCGAGGTCTTCACTAAGATCAAGGTCAAAGAGGACGAGAACAAGGACGTCCGGCTGACGATCGACCGCGAGCTGCAGGAGTTCATCGCCCGCCAGCTTGACGGACGCAACGGCGCGATCGTCGTGCTGAATCCGCAGAATGGCGACATCCTCGCGATGTATTCGAATCCTTCATACAGCCTCGCGGAAACGCAAGACCTCGAGACATTTCTAAAGCTCGAAGGCGACAAGCGCAACAAGCCGCTGCTCAACCGTGCAACCCGCGAATTCTACGTTCCGGGTTCGACCTTTAAGTTGTTTACCGTGATCTCGGCGTTCCGTGCCGGAAAGCAGAATTCGATCTTTACCAGCTATGCAGACGGCTTTCGGCCGACCCGCGGCTCGCTTCCGATCGTTGATGCGAGCCAAAGCCGTAGTGGAATGAACGTCAGTGGTGCCTGTGCGGGCGGCTGCCAGGAAAAGGACATCGTCACGGCATTCAAGGTCTCAAGCAACCAATACTTCGCCCAGCTTGCCATCTCGCTCGGCCGCGAACAGATAGCCGAGACGGCCCGGGCTGTCGGCATCGAACCGGTCGAAACACCGCAGCAAGCGCTCGTTCCGAAGTTCTTCCCTGCGGTCTTCAACACGAGCAATTCTGCGATCGCGAACGCCATCGCACCGATTCGCTCGACCATCGTTACCGGCAAAGAGATATCGGCATTCGATATCGGGCTTGAGGGCATCGGACAAGGCTACGCGGGCCAGATGACGCCGCTCCAGATGGCAATGATCGCAGCCGTTGCCGGAAACATGGAAGGCAAGCTGATGAAGCCGCGGATCGAATACGACCGCCAGCCCGAAGCTTTTTCGCAGGTCGTTTCCCCGCAGCAAGCTGCCGCACTCCGCCAGATAATGGCGACCGTGACGGAAGAGCCGGGCGGTACCGGAACGGTCATTTCCTCAAAGCTCGCCGGGACTGGCATTCGTACCGGCGGAAAGACCGGCACCGCTGAAAAAGAAACACCGCTCTACGACGAAAAGACGGGGAAGCTGCGGACGATAAAGAAGCAGCGTCGCAACGCTGCCGGCGAGCTTGAGGAATATGAGGTGCCGGCAACTTACACACGTTCGGATAGCTGGTTCATCAGCATCGCCCCGCTCGAACGTCCGACGCTTGCGATCGCGGTCGTTGTTGAAGGCGGCGGGTACGGCTCGCGGACCGCTGCCCCGATCGCAGCAAACGTGATCCTCAAAGCTCGCGACCGCGGAAAGCTCGGCGACCAATACAAGCCAAAGGCTCCGGCAAAACCGCCCGCAAGAACACCGGCCACGCGAAGGAGGCAGCAATGAAGAACAGGACATCGTCACACGTTTTCATTTTGCTGCTGATCGTCGCGATCACGGTCATATCGCATTACTCGATCTACTACGGCGGGCTGATCCGCGGCTACGAGACCTCGTTTTACTCCGGAGTCCGCAACATCGGGCTTCTGGCCATACTTGCTTTGCTTCCGATCGTTCTGAAGCACGCCTTCAAATTCAGCGGAAACTGGACGATATACACCTCGGCCGTACTGCTTTTCTCGATCGGCCTTACCGTCCAGTACCGGCTTTTCAGCGACCCCGAGTACATCTCGCGGCAGGACCGTGCGGCGGCCCGCGAGGCGAAGATCCGGACGCTGCAAATGCACTATATTCAAGAGAACTACAGTGCCGAAAAGAAGCAGATAATGGGACTTCCGGCGACGCCGCCCTCGCCCGTTGACCTCTCAACGGAGACTCCGCGGCCCTCGGAAGAAACTCTGACCGCCGTGCTTTTCTCTGGAAAGACGATCAACCCGCTGCTGGGGTTATTTGGACTGATCGCGGCAATACTTTTGCTTAGAAACGAGAAGGTGCTCGAATTCCTTCAAAACAACGGCTTTCTAATCGTACTGCTTACGCTCGGGCCTTTGATCGTTGCCGCGGTCACCTCGCGCGCAGGCAAATCGATCGGCAACATGACGCCATGGGAACCGGCAAAGATACCGTTCCTGATCGGCTTTGCGGCCATACTCGCTGTGCTTTACAAGAATCTTGCCCGAACCTACTGGGGACTGCCGCGGGCTAAGGACGTAGTCCCGCTTGTCTTTATGGCGGCACTTCCCTTTGTGCCGTTCTTTTTGCTTAAGGATTTTGGGCAGATGATGGTCTTTTCGGCCGTCTATGCAACGCTTTACCTGATCGCCGTCCGAAGGTTCACACAGCGTTCGGTATTTGTCGGCACGGTGCTTCTGGTCGTCAGTATTCTGATCGTCGGAGCACTGCCGCTTTCGACCCAGGAGCGAATTCCGCTCCTGCCGACGGTTGCGGCCCCGGTGAAATCCGTGCTTCCGGACCGCATTCAGCAACGGTTTCATCTTTGGCTCGATGGCTTCAATCCGCCGACCCCGGAGACCTCGTGGTGGAAGTCGGACTACGACACCTACTACAAGAAGCTGGTGGAAAAGGACCCGAACCTTCCGCAGTTGCTCGAACAGGACCCGGACCTGCAGCGTTCGATCAACGTTGACGCGTGGTTTGACGTGCTTGCATTCCAGCCGGCTCAGGCCACATTTGGCCTCGCTTCGGGCGGCACGACCGGCCGCGGGCTGGGCCTCGGATATCCCGAATTGATACCGGTCGCCGACTCGGATTATATCTTTGCCGCACTAGCAGAAGAACTTGGACTTTTCGGGGGTTTGTTGTTAACCTTGGCGTTACTTGTTCTGGTCAGCGCCGGGGTCAGAACTGCTTTAGATTCAAGAGATATGTTCAGCAAGCTGTGCTCGATCGGGCTGACCGCCTTTATCGGGTTTCAGGCATTGGTCAATATCGGCGGCATCACACGTGCCCTGCCAATGACCGGCATTACGTTGCCCTTCGTCAGCCACGGCGGTTTTTCGTTGATAACCAGCTTTGTTATGCTCGGAATGCTGATGGCGTTCTCGCACCGAAATGCTCTTGACCGAAGGCCGGACGACATTAAACTGCTGCCTTAGGAAATAGCAGCTAAACTGTTGATATACATTCTCTTCGCTTTACTGGCTGCCAGCCGGGACAATGACTATGGACAACAATTTTGCGGTGATCTCAGCAACGGTGAGTGATCGGGGATTGAGCGAAAAGCGGCCCGAGAACGAAGATTCGTTCATCGCGATCGACACAGCCGGGCTTTATGCCGTAGCCGACGGCGTTGGAGGAGCTCAGGCGGGCGATGTCGCCTCGCAGATGGCGGTCGAAATACTCGGCGAGGCCTTTACCCACTACGGTGATTCGGTCGATCCCGAGGACATAATGCAGGTCGCACTCGAGCGAGCAAATGAGGCGATCTACCGGATGTCCACCGAACTCCCGCAGCTTTCAACGATGGCAACGACCATCGCCGCGATACACATATCCGGCAATATTGTTACCATCGCTCACGTCGGCGATTCGCGCGTTTACCGCGTCGATCCCGAAGGAGTGCTGCACCGCGAGACGAACGACCATTCTCTAGTCGAAGAAGAGGTCCGAGCGGGCCGGATGACGCCCGAACAGGCCGCAAATCACCCGAGCAAGAACGTAATCAGCCGCGCACTCGGGGCGGAAGCTACCGTGGCCGTTGAGCTTAAGACGATAATGGTCGATCCCGGAACGAGCTTCCTGCTTTGTTCGGACGGCATCACACGGCACATCGAAGACCCGGAAATCGAACACCTGATGACGACGGGTATGGCCCCGGAGATGCTCGTCACGCAGATGAAGGAGATCTGCTACGATCGGGGCGCTGAGGATAACCTGACCGCCGTTGTTGTGAAAATACTCCCGACGGTCGCGTCGAACCTAAGCGATCAGCTAGCGGCAACGTCGGTTGCAAGCCCGCCTGAATTCCCTGCCGCCCAGGACCTGGCCGAAGAGGAAACGATCGCTACCGCCCGCTCGCCCTTTGACGCCCCCGTAGCTGAAGAAACGGCCTCCGGCGCTCTTGCCGATCCGCGAAGCGATGGGCTCGACGATCTTCGCCGCGAGATCGAAGAAGAAGAAATCGCCGTCAAGGCGAACGACGACGAATTTCTGGGAGCACTCGATGATGAGGGCAGAACGATCGAGACCACGAGCTCTGAATATACTTCCTCAGGTTTCGTTGTTCCGGCCGAACCCGCGAAGCAGGAGCCGGCGAGAGACGAATTCAAAATGTTTGGAGCCAACGGCGACGCCGAGGTAGAATCGCCGCGGTCCGGTCACGGGATCGTCTCGCGGATGCTCTCAACCTTCGTATGGCTCGTGCTCGGCGCGATAATCGGCATCGCGGGCTATTATTTCTGGAACGTAAATAACCCGATCGTCCAGCAGGCTCCGCCGCCGCTCGTTCAGCCCTCGGCCGATGTGCAGGTTTCGTCACTCGAGGAAGCCCGAAGGCTTGTTGATGCCGATCCGAAAGGCTATTTGGAAAAGAACTCCGCCACTCCGCAGGATGCCGCGGACCATTATCTGTTGGGTCGGGCATTGCTTTTGGACGGAAAGTATTTCGAAGCTCAACGACAGTTCCGAATGGCAAAGGATAAACTCGGCGAGGCAGACGAAAAGGATCGGGCAACAATTGCAGCGGAAGTGGCACTCGCAAGTGCGATAATCTCAAGCGGTCCGGCAACCGAAGCTCTGAAAAAGGAGCTGGAGGAATCACGGCCTGCACCGGCTGCCTCGAATGTGAACGCGGCAAACACCAACGCTCAACCGTAAACCTGCCTTCTCGCTTCGAACAGGATAACGCCGGCCGAGACCGCCAGATTGAGGCTCTCGACCGGCTTTTCCATTTCGATCGCGATGTGTTCGTCGAGCGCCGCTTCGAGTTCGGGCGAGAGGCCGGACGCCTCTGAACCAAAGATCAGGAGCCGCTTCTGCGTCCAATCGATCGCTGTATGAGCCGTAGCTCCATCGGCTTTTGTGCCGGAAACTAGAAAGCCTGCCCGCCTTGCATCGGTGATCACCTCATGCTCATCGGCCTTTTCGACAACCCGGAGCCGAAAGGCCGAGCCCATCGATGCCCGCAGAGCCTTGGGCGAGAACGCATCTGCCGACCCGGCCGAAGTGATGACGGTTCGAACGCCCGAAGCCTCAGCGGTTCGAAGTATCGCACCGAGATTTGCAGGATTGTTCACACGGCTCAGGAGCAGCACGACCGGAAGCCCGTCGGAGATCTCCGCTACGAAGGCTTTGCTCAGTTCTGCAGTTGGCCGCTTCCCGATGAGGATCACGCCCTGCGGCGACTCGGTATCGGAAATTGATTCCAGAAGCTTATTCGGAAGCTCAAAGATCGGAATTCCGGAACCCTCAAGCGCCAGCTTCAGTTCGTCCTCGCCTTCGCGAGCAAGGAAATCGTTTGAGACGAACGCCTGCTCAAGCTTGACACCAGAGTCGAGGGCCTCCATCGCCAACCGCTTCCCTTCGATGAATATCTCGCCTGGCTCCTTGCCGCCGCGGACGCGAAGAGCGTGCTTGATCTTTTCGTTATCGCGGCTTGTTATCCTCTGCATATGCCGGGCGGGTATATGTTGCGTGCTGTTTTACGTTAGAATCTGGATATCTTTTCTCGAAATTATAAAGCTATGAAACCAGAAACCCGGGCGATTAACAAACTGGATGACCTCCGCGAACGGAATGAGCGTGCCGAACTCGGCGGCGGCGAGGCTCGCCTTGAGAAACAGCGTGCCGCGGGAAAAATGACCGCACGCGAACGGATCGAATTTCTGCTTGACGAGGGCACCTTTGAAGAGTTCGATAAATTCGTCGTTCACCGCTCGAACGACTTTGGGCTTGATAAACAGCGTTTCCCGGGCGACGGCGTCGTAACCGGCCACGGAAAGATAGACGGAAGGCAGGTGTTTGTCTTCGCGCAGGACTTCACCGTCTTTGGCGGCTCGCTTTCGGAAACACATGCCCAAAAGATCTGCAAGATAATGGACCTGGCGATGAAGACCGGAGCGCCCGTCATCGGGCTCAACGACAGCGGCGGAGCACGGATACAGGAAGGCGTTGTCTCGCTCGGCGGCTATGCCGACATCTTCCTGCGGAACACGCTGGCAAGCGGCGTTGTCCCGCAGATCAGCTGCATTCTTGGCCCATGTGCCGGGGGAGCGGTCTATTCGCCGGCGATCACGGACTTTAACGTGATGGTCAAGGATACGTCCTATATGTTCATTACCGGGCCGGACGTGATCAAGACCGTAACGCACGAGGAGGTGACAAAGGACGAACTCGGCGGAGCTCTGACGCATAACTCGAAGTCCGGCGTTGCCCATTTCGCCGCCGATTCGGACGAGCATGCACTCCGCATCACCCGCGAATTGATCTCGTTCATTCCCTCAAACAACATGGAGGACCCGCCCTTTGCGGCAACCGAGGATCCGGCGACGCGGATCGACAAGGAGTTGAATTCGCTCGTTCCAGAGAACGCGAATATGCCGTACGACATTCGCGATATCATTACACGGATCGTTGACGACGGCTATTTCTTTGAGGTCCAGGAGCTTTTTGCACAGAACATCGTCGTCGGTTTTGCACGGCTAGGCGGTCACTCGGTCGGGATCGTGGCAAATCAACCGGCTTTTCTGGCGGGCGTTTTGGATATCGATGCTTCGGTAAAGGCGGCACGATTTGTCCGCTTTTGCGATTGCTTTAATATTCCCTTGATCACCTTTGAGGACGTGCCCGGCTTTCTTCCGGGCGTTGATCAGGAACACCACGGCATCATCCGCCACGGGGCAAAGCTGCTTTATGCATTCGCCGAAGCGACCGTGCCGAAGATAACGGTCATCACTCGAAAGGCCTATGGCGGTGCATATTGCGTTATGGCCTCAAAGCATATTCGGACGGACGTCAACTTTGCCTATCCGACCGCCGAAATAGCCGTTATGGGAGCGGAAGGGGCTGTCGGAATTCTCTATCGAAAGGAGCTGGCAGAAGCTGAAAACGCCGAGGCCGCAAGGCAGGAGAAGATCGCCGAGTTCCAAAATAAGCTCGCGAATCCTTACGTGGCGGCCGAACGGGGCTTTGTTGACGAGGTGATCGAACCGGCATACACGCGGCCGAAGCTAATTCGGGCTCTCGAACTCACCAGAAACAAGCGGGACAGCAATCCGCCGAAGAAGCACGGCAACATTCCGCTTTAGAAAAAGCATTAAGTGTCGGGATACGACACTTGAGCGGATGTTTCAGATTTACCTCCTAATTGTTGAACCATAGCGTGTTACGCATTACTTGATCTATTACATTAATGACAGGATCATTCCCAAAACGGCCCACCGCGGCACTTATTGACCACGCTGCTCTCGCCTTTAACGTCCGGTCTATCCGAGAGTTTATCGGCCCGGAGCCGCAATTCATGGCCGTCGTGAAGGCAAACGCCTACGGCCACGGAGCGATCGAGTGCTCGCAAACACTTGAAAAGGCGGGAGTTGAGTGGTTTGGCGTAGCTACTCTTGAAGAAGCACTTGAACTTCGCGAGAACGGCATCTCGAGTCCGATCCTCTGTTTTGGCTCGGTTTGGCCGGGACAGGAGAGGGATTTTTTCGAGCATTTTATTACACCGGCGATCTTCTCTTCCGAGACGGCCATCCGGCTGGACGAAGCTGCCGGAAAATGCGGCGTCGAGGCACGCGTTCACTTAAAGTTGGACACCGGAATGGGCCGCGTCGGGCTGCGTTTTGACGAGGTCGAGCAGTTCCTGTCGGAGATCAACGGCCTCCGCAATCTACGGATCATCGGATTGATGACCCATTTCGCAGCGGCAGACGACCTCTCGCAGGCCGATTTTACAAGGCTTCAGATAGCCCGCTTTAATGAAGCACTTGAGCTTTTATCCAAGGCCGGCATCGAGCCGGAGATCGTTGACATGGCAAACTCGCCGGGAGCGGTTGTTTTTCCGGAATCAAGAGGAAATATGGTCCGAATCGGCGGCATTATGTTCGGACTCGGCGATGATGTTCTTCCTCGTGAGGTACCCGGCCCCGATCTTAAGCCAGTTCTTTCGCTAGTAACAAAGGTCGCAATGGTCAAGCAAATAAAGGCAGGTGAATCAATCGGTTATGGCCGTGCATTTAAGGCAACACATGAGCTAACTGCTGCCGTTTTGCCGCTTGGCTACAATGACGGTTACAGCCGAAGCCTCTCGGGCCGGGCCGATGTGCTGATCCGCGGTGTGCGGTGTCCGGTCCTCGGTCGTATCTCGATGGACTGGATCACTGTAGATGCAAGCAAGATTCCCGATATATCACCGGGCGAGGATGTTGTTTTGATTGGCACTTCGGGCGATGAGGCGATAAAGGCCGCAGATCTTGCCGGGATTTCCGGCTCTATCTCGTACGAGATCACATGCGGAATCGGACAACGAGTGCCTAGAATTCACATTAAGTAACTTTATGTTATTTAATGATCTCGCCTCATATTTATTGCAATAATTGGTGTTAGAAGTAAGTGTATAAATCACTTTTAAGGTATTATAATAGGTTAATTTCCACCGGGGCGTTCGAACGAGCGGCTCAGGTGGCCTTCTATTTTGCCTTCTCCTTCTTCCCGCTTCTGTACTGTCTCGTCAATATTGCCGGTCTTCTTTTAGGTTCAACGACGGAGATGAAAGCGGAGTTGTTCAACTACCTTTCTCGAATCATGCCGGACACGGCATTTGAGCTTGTACGGATCACGGTTTCAGAGATCATCGAAAGCAGCAGCCCGAGCAAGTTGGTTCTCGGCCTAGGCGTGACGCTTTGGTCGGCATCTGCCGGCATTGACGGTCTTCGCTCCGCTCTGAATGCGGCCTATGGAATCCGAGAGCGGCGGCAGATATGGACGACCCGCGGCCTCTCGATAGGCGTCACGATACTTTTGATATCGCTTACGCTGGTCTCGTCATATCTGGTTTACGTTATCTGGGGCTATACCGGCGGTTCGCATTCGGATGAAAGCGGCTCCGGGATTTCGCTGATCGCGTTACGATGGCTTTCCATCATCGCGGTCGTCTATTTGCAGTGCATTATTATCTATCGGCTGCTGCCTGACCTTGACGACCATTCGCTGAAGTGGACCTTGCCCGGCTCGGCCGCGGCCGTCATCATCTGGCTTGTCCTGACCTTCATCTTCCGGCTTTATATTCAGAATTTTAACACTTACAATCGAGCCTACGGTTCACTAGGGGCGGTAATGATCCTGATGTTTTGGCTTTACATCGCTGCCCTTGCGTTGATGCTGGGCGGCGTGATCAATGCGGAGTTCATGCACCACCGAAGAACACGCCCACAGGAGCCCTCGCCTCCGGCGGAACCGCACTGATATCTATGTCGATTATGATCGAAGAGATCTTTGAGCAGCCTCAAGTTCTCGAACAAACCCTCAAAGAAGAAATGCCGAAGACCGAAGCTCTTGGCCGCCGGCTCAAGGAACGCGACATCGACCTTATTGTTCTTGTCGCCCGCGGCAGCTCGGACAACGCAGCCCTTTTCGGCCGTTACCTGCTGGAGGTAACGACCGGAATTCCCGTCTCGCTTTCGGCCCCTTCGGTCTTCACATTATACGACGCAAAGCTCGACCTCTCGCGTGCACTTGTCGTCGGCGTCTCGCAGTCGGGCGAAGGTACGGACATCAACCTTGTTTTGGAAAAGGCGAAGGCCTCGGGAGCGTTTACGCTGGCGGTCACGAACGAGGCAGGTTCGACGATGGCATCGCTGGCAGATGAAACGCTGCTCATCCGAGCTGGACGCGAACGCTCTGTTGCCGCGACCAAAACCTACACCGGGCAGATGCTTCTCTTTTACCTGCTGGCGGAGTGCCTCGGCGGCCGTCAACTCGGCATCGAGGCCATTCCGGAGCTTACTTTCAAGAGCCTTGAGACGGCCGAGACCATTCAGGGCTACGTCGAGCGTTACGCCTTTATGGAGCAGTGTGTGGTTGTCGGCCGCGGCCTCAACTACGGCAATGCCTATGAGCTTGCCCTAAAGTTGATGGAAACCTGCTACGTCGTTGCCGAGCGGTTCTCGTCGGCAGATTTTTTCCACGGGCCGCTGGCCATCGTCGAACGCCGGTTCCCCGTGCTTATGTTCGCACCCGAGGGAGCTGTTGCACAAGGCAACATCGATCTGCTTGAACGCCTCGGCGAGCTTCGTGCTGATTCCCTCTCGATCACGAACAGCCACCGTATCGCCGAGCTTTCCTCGCGGGCGGTGATGCTTGACGAGTCGATCGACGAGTTTCTCTCGCCGATACCGTTCGTTGTGCCGGGACAGCTTTTCGCGGCTTATCTATCGGCGGCGAAGGGTTTGGATGCCGACGCTCCAAGGTCGCTTAAAAAGGTGACGCAAACAATCTGATGAACAAAACAGGTGAAAGCGACCAGGCTCCGGCCGCCCGCTCGGGGCTTGAGACCGTCGTTTTCGCTTTGTTTCTCCTGCTCATTTTTTCTCTGGGGTTCATGCAGCCGAATATCCGATTCTCGGGGATGAGGCTGCAGGCAACCGATCTGATCTTCCCGCTGTTCTTCATTGGCGTGATCGCCGTTGCATTAAGACGGGCGATCCCGATCCGGCCTGATCGCACATTCGTTCTCATCACAGTCTATTTTCTAACACTTGCGTCGGCGGCGGTATTTTCGGTTCGTCCGTCCGCGAGTTTTCCCCGTCTTGCGGGTGAGCTTTTTCTCATTCTTCTCGCACTCTCCGCGGCGTTCATCGTCCGGTCAGAAAAGGATTTTCGCTTAGCGGTCTTTGCATGGATCGCGGCGAGTTCCCTCGTCTGCCTTATCGCCGTCCTGACCGCGGCCTTGTTCTACATCGACCGCGATAACGTATTGCTTAACTTCACACTCCATCATTACGGTTCGCTTCCGCCGGGTAATTATCCTCGGGTCAATAGTACATTCGTGTACCCGTCGATGCTGGCGAATTACCTGACCGTCTCGGTCGTTTTCCTGCTGTTCGGGAAGGTAAAGGAATGGCTCCGTCGTTCGTTCTGGCCTCTGTTTATTCTTCATCTTGCGGCCGCGGGATTTACGGTAACGCCCGGACTCGGCGGGCTTATTCTCGGGATCGGCCTTTTCGTTTGGGTATTTCGAGATTCGGCGAGTTCGCCGCGGCGGGCATCTGCTGCTCTGGCGATCGGCATTCTGGCGGTTGTTGGCTCCGTCCTTGTTTCGGCAGTCACGACACGCCCTATTCCAAGCTCGCCTTTTTGGTTCGAGCCGTTCGGTTTTCGCATCGACCCGACGCAGCGGCTGCTTACATGGCTAGGTTCGTGGCAAACGATGCTCGAATATCCGCTTACCGGCCGCGGCCTTGGGATCGATGTCGCGCGCGTTTATTTCGATGCCCCATCAGGACAAAAGCAGATGCTTACCGATGCTCACAACACCTGGCTCAACATCGGCGGGCAAGCGGGCATTCCCGGGTTTCTCGCATCGATAACTCTGACCATCGCGCTTATCGGACGCAGCCTTCCTTTCCGGCCAACGGGTGCGGCATCTTTGCGGACGATGTTTGGGATCGCATTCATCGCTGCTTTCGTCGCTCAGGGCTTCGTCGGTTCATTTGAAAATGCACGGCATCTATGGGTCTTGATCGGGCTTTTGATCGCCGCAGCGAAGCTCGCGGATGACGCCGCGGAGGTTTAATTTCTGCTGAAAGCTGTTATACTTCTGGGGTCCTGCCTAGATTACGATTTTTTTTAACTAAGTTTGGAGGTAGCCGTTGAAGAGCTATTTACGTTTTCTTCTAATAGCGGTGTGTGTATTCACCGCGGCCGGGATCGCATATTTAACCATCGCCCCGAACGGCGGGGCAATTGCAGATAAACCGATATATTGGATCACGGTGGACGAATCTGAGATCGGCCACTTGATCGAGAAAGACCTTTCGCTTTCCGGCACCTCGAAGTTCGAGGTCGTCGAGAGCCGCGGCGGCCTCGCGATCATCAAGCTCGACGAACTTGACTCGCAATACCTGAGCGGGCGGATGCACGAGGAGTATCACAAGTGTGCCGGCTTCCTCCGGCACGAGACCTATGAGGAAGCCCAGCGTTCGATCGACGCATCGCTAACCTCAAGTGCAGCAACGGCAGAATTCGTTACTTATACGATCAACAACCAATCATCCGTTGTGCCGATGCTCGCCGAAGCGGCCGAACCGAATATCCGGCAGACGATCACCGATCTTTCATCGCTCCACACCCGCCGCCATGACCAGCAAGGCGGGCTCGACGGCGCGAACATGATCCTGACGAAATGGCGGCAGATTGCCCTCGCCTCGGGCCGTACGGATGTTTCCGTGGTGCCTTATGCTCACCTTTCGCCGACCAACCCGGACACGTTTCTGACGCCTCAGCCTTCGATCATCTTGACCATAACCGGGACGGAATTTCCGGATGAGATCATCGTCGTTGGCGGCCATCAGGATTCGATCCGCTCGGGCCAGACGACCGGTGCCGCTCCTGGTGCCGACGATGACGCCTCGGGCATCGCAAGCATAACCGAAACGATCCGTGTCCTTCTTGCCAAAGGCTTTCGGCCGAAGCGCACGTTGCAGTTCATGGCCTATGCCGCGGAAGAGGTCGGCCTCGTTGGCTCAAAAAATATCGCCCAGAACTATCGGGCACAGAACAAGAACGTGATCGGATCTCTTCAACTCGATATGACGAACTACGGCGGCAACTGGGCCGACATTGTCATCATCACGGACAACACCAACGCCGGACAGAACCAGTTTCTCCGCGACCTTGTCACCGAATATCAACCGACGCTCGTCGTCAAGAACGACCAGTGCGGCTACGGCTGCTCGGACCACAAATCATGGTTCGATCAAAACTACCCTGCATCAATGCCCTTTGAGGCAAAGTTCAGCGGCACATCGCTCGACGGCATCGGAGCCCAATACAACACCGCACTTCACACGGCGAACGATACGCTTACGCGGAGCAACGGCAACGCCAATCACGCATTGAAGTTCACCAAACTCGCGATCTCCTACGTCGGCGAACTTGCCAAAGGCAACATTGCTCAACCTGCCCCGAACCGTACGCCCTTCGACTTCGATGCTGACGGCCGAGCGGACGTCTCGGTCTTTCGGCCGGCAGATGGCGTATGGCACATCGATGGATCGACCGGAGGATATTCGGCTTCTCAGTTCGGTATCGCAAGCGACACGATCGTCCCGGCTGACTATGACGGCGACGGAAAGACCGATCTCGCTGTTTATCGCGACGGAACGTGGCACATGCTTCGGAGCCAGAGCGGTTATTCGGCGATTCAATGGGGCGTTGCCGGTGACATTCCGCAGCCGCAGGATTTCGATGACGACGGCAAGGCCGACATTGCTGTTTTCCGGCCGTCGAACGGCGTTTGGTACGTGCTGAACAGCAACGGCGGAAACTCGATCTTCCAGTTCGGCCAGCAAGGCGATGAACCGATCTCATCAGACTTTGATGGCGATGGCATTGCGGACGCGGCGGTCTTCCGCGAGGGCGTTTGGCACATCAAGGGCTCTGCGAACGGCTACACCGCGTATCAGTTCGGTATCGCTTCCGATACCGCTCTGGTTGCGGATTTCGATGGGGACGGCAAGGCCGACTCGGCGATCTTCCGCGATGGTGTGTGGTATGTCCTTAAGTCCACCGGCGGCGTTACCGTTTTTCAATGGGGAGTTGCGGGCGATGTTCCAGCAGCGGCAGATTACGACGGCGACGGCAAGGCCGATCTGGTGGTCTATCGCGGCGGAACGTGGTACATCTACAACAGCAGCAATTCGAGTATCAGCTATCGCTCGTTCGGTATCTCCGGAGACCGGCCCGCTGCAAATGCGTTCGTGAAATAGCGCCGGGTTATAGACAAAAATAGCCGTGATCGAAATGGTCACGGCTATTTTTATTGAATATTTTAAGAATCAGGAGAATTCGGAGGCCGCCCGGAGCAAGGCTTCGCGCATCTCGCCCGCCGATCGCCATCGCAGCTCGACCTGTTTTGCAAGTGCGGTTTCGAAGACCGCCGATATCCGAAGCGGCACATCGGGCACCCGGTTCGCGATCGGAATTATCGGCTTTTCGAAGATGGCCTTGACCGTCTCCGAAATTCCGGCCTTCGGACTGATATCGAGCGCGTGGGCACCGGTCAACAAGCTATATGCTGTCATCCCGAGTGCATAAATGTCCGAGGGCGGCCGCACTTCTTTGAAATCCTTCACCTGCTCAGGCGGCATATAAGCGATCGTCCCGGCAACGTCGCCCACCATCGTAACGCCGCTCATGCCTGTCTGTTTGTAGCTCTTCGAAAGGCCAAAGTCGGTCAGCTTTGCGACGTAGTTCGGAAACGCTCCATCGACCAGAATGTTCTGTTCCTTGATGTCGCGGTGAACGAACCCCTTGCCGTGGGCAAAGTCGAGAGCCGCGAGCGTTTGTTCGATGATCTTTACGACCTCTTTGTAGTTCAGCTTGCCTCCGCGAACCTTTGCGAGTTTCGCCGCATCGGGCCCGCCGACGTATTCAGAGACAAGATAGACGATACCGTTGTGTGTGCCGTGGTCGATGTAGCTGACTACGTTCGGGTGTTGAAGCGACGCCGCGACCTCGATCTCGCGCATAAAGCGTTTGAGCGATTGATCGCTGACCGCTACCTCGGGCAAAAGGGTCTTGATCGCAACCGCACGGCCGTCCTTGGTCGAGCGGGCAAGCATAACGCTGCCCATACCACCCTGGCCGAGGACCCTTATCATCTGATAGCCGGGGATCGGCTGCGGATTATTGCGGAGCACCTCGCGGCACTCCTCGCAAACATAAGAATACTTTGCATCCGGCCTCGAGCTTTCCGCCTTGGCCATTTTGCCGCAATTCAGGCAAGCTACGGTGATGATCGAGGGTTCGGTGCTTTTCGCCTGATAAGCAGGAGTCGGCGCGCTTGCAGAATCGGCTGAGACCGAGACCTCAAGGACCGTCTCGCCGCCCTGAATGCGGTCGCCGTGTTTCAGATAAGCGGTTTCGACCCTTAGGCCGTTGACGAATGTGCCGTTGGTCGAGCCGAGGTCACGAAGGAAACACTGCGGCGGAGCGATCTCGATGATACAGTGATGTCGCGAGAAAAACCGGTCTTGCGGAAGGCAAAAATGCGCGTCCTCGCTCCGCCCGATCATAAAGGTATCGTGCTGGTCGAAAGTGAATTTTCTTCCGGTCTGTGGCCCGGCCACGACATTCAGAGTAACCCGCATCGCTTAGAGTATAAGTAATTTACGATACCTGTGCCACTAGACCGAGAAAGATGAAAAGGATCGAAAGGACAAAGGTGACGATGCCGAGCACCAGGCCGGCAATCGCTAGCCCACGGCCGGCGTAACGCGAAGGGTCGCGGTCGGCATTTCGCATCGCCAGAAAGCCGACGACCGCTGCTGGGGCACCAAGCCAAATACCGCCGTAGCAGCAAACAAAAACGAGTGAGGCGATACCGAGAGCCATCGAAACTATCGGAAGCGTTTGATCCTTATTTTGTGAAACGGGGGAAATTGCGTACTGGTTCGGAAACTGAACGACCGGCGAACTGTACGGCATTATCGGGTCCATTGTCGGCCAGTTCGTTTCGCGGGTCGCCCGCGGCGAATCCATTATCACCGTCGGCGGCTGATCATCGGCAAAGAGCGACGGGTCGCGGCTTTCCTGAAGGTGCGATAGCAGTTCGCCGTCCTCAAGACAGAAATTGATGCCGGGCTCTGAGTATTGTTTGCCGCAACGCGGGCAGGTCTTCATTCGCTGTAGTTTCGGTTATCGCCTGATCTCAAGGTCTTTGAAAGCTATCCGGACACCGTCGCCCGAGTAAAGCCCGACGACGCCGCCCTGATATCCATGAACATTACGTATCGAGGTGACCTTCTGGCCGTTGATGTAAAGGTCGATGTTGTCGCCGCGGTGGTCGGCCTCGAGCGTATTCTCGGCTGTGCCGGGGCGGATGAGGTCGGACTTTACCCAATTCACGACCGGCAGTTCCTTGCTCGGCTCGTGCCGGACGATCCTGTACCGCCGCGTCTTTGTATCGATCAGAAAAGCATAGCCCTTCACCAGCGGGGTCGGATTGCTAAGGAAGATCAAACCGTAGCCGAGTGACGAAGGAGCATCGTTCATATTGCGGAGCGTGACCGAGGCCCTTGCATTCTCCGAAGTGCTCTCCGCCGGGGCGACCAGAACGTAGTAATAACCACGCTGCCGGGCCGCCATCAAGAATTCGCCGCCGGTAAACTCCGTTGTGCCGAAAGAAGAGGATTCCCTGACCCATTTTGAAAGATCGAGCTTTTCAACATTTGCCCGGTCATTCCGGGCGGGCGAACCGGTCGGGGCGGGCGTCGGGTCGGTCGAAACAACCGTATTCCCCTGCGGCTCGCTCATTATGCCGATGACAAACAATCCTGCGATACCGCCGCCGCAAAGCAGCAGTCCGATCCCCAGCACGCCGACGACCCAAAGCCACGCACGTGACTTCTTCGGCTGAAGCGAGTAGTTCGGCTTTGCGTCCCAGCTCGTCTGCATCGTCGGCGGGGCGGCCATCTGCCCGCCGGGATTGGTCGGCGGCGTGTTCATCACCAATGTCGCGGGCGGCTCATCGGCCGTGGTTACGAGCGGTGTTCCATCCTCAAGACAGAAATTGAGGCCGTGGTCCGGGTATGTTCGTCGGCAAGTCGGGCAGCTCTTCATTCTTTTCTTCCTGAATGGAGGCAAAGCCTCCGAAGTTGGGTAATTATACGCAATTTCCCCCGGAAACAGAATTTACGACATAACGGCCGAAAAGTTCGGCGAAAGGACAGAACCGAAAAGGCGGGTTCAGGCCATGCTTCCGCCGCACTTTCCACAGAAGCGGATCTCCGGCGGGAATGTCGCTCCACAGTTACGGCAGGCACGGAGACTCGGCTGCGGCATCGCCGCAAAGCCAACGGCCCGGAGCGGTGAGGTCGCCGTGGTCTGGCTGATGCTCAGTCCGCAGCGGCCGCAAAATCGGGCCCCGGCGGCGAGCATATTGGAACACCGCGGACACGGGAAACCGCTCGGGGCATCGCCCGGCGAAACGAGTACAAAAGAACGATTCCCGCACCGGCCGCAAAACTTGACGCCCTCGGCAAAGCGGGACTGACACTGCGTACAGGCGACAATGCCCGGCATCAGGCTCGACCGCTCGCCGCTGCTGCTTGCTCCCTGCGAGGGCGAAGGCTGGCTGCCGGCCTCGCGCGGAGTCCGAAGCTGAGCCTGGATGACCTGCTCATCGCCGCCCTCGCGGACCTCGATGACGCGTTCGTCATCGCGTTCGCCCGGCTTTGAGACGCGGAGGATGTGCTGCCCCGGCGGAACGCCCGAAAGTATCACGCGGCCCGAACGCCCGACGCTTCCCTTCCGCTCGTCGTCGATATAGACCTCGGCACCGGCGGGAGCCATCACGATAACGCGGCTGCCTCCATCGGCCTTGCTTTCGCCGACCGCGAGTGCGGCACTCTCAAGGTCTTCTATCCATTCGCCGACCGTCGCGTGCCGTTCGGCGGCCTCTATCGCCAACGAGCGCATTATCACCGCTTCGACCGAACCGGGCAGATCGGTGCGAAGCGTTGAAAGTGCAGGCGGCTTGTGCATTATCTTTTGCATCACAAGCTGCATCATGTCGCCGGTGAAGGGCGTCCGCCCGCCGAGCATCAGATAGGCGATGGTCGAAAGCGCGTAGATATCTGCCCGGACGTCAACGCCGGTCTCCGGCTGCATCTGCTCGGGAGCCATGAATTCCGGCGTGCCGATAATTCCCCGCGATGAGGGCGTTGCGTTCGAGCTGAGGTCGGTGACAGTTTGGTTGACGATCTTCGCGAGGCCAAAGTCGCCGACCTTGATGAAGCCGTCGCCCTTGCCCCGCTGCATTATGAAGATGTTCGCCGGCTTGAGGTCGCGGTGGAGAATGCCGATCTCGTGTGCCGCCTCGACGCCGTCGGCGATCTGCCGCAAGATCTTTACGCTCCGCTTTACCGGCAGCGTGCCCTCGCGGCGGAGCAGGCGATGTAGCGTTTCGCCCTCGACGTATTCCATCACGAGATAGAAAATGCCTTCGCTCGATTCGCCGAAGTCGGTGACGCTGACCGTGTTCGGATGCTGGATCGAAGCCGCGGCCTGTGCCTCGCGTTCGAAGCGGGCGATCGCCTCGCCTTCCTGCAGGTCTTCGCTGCTGAGAATGTCCTGCCGGACGGTCTTGACGGCGACCTTGCGGGCCGCGAACTTGTTGTCATTGGCCAGATAGACCTGCCCCATCGCTCCGCGGCCAAGCCGCTTGGTCAGCAAATATCGCTCGGCAAGGAGCTGCGTTCCCGGAAGGCTGTGCTTCGTCGGCGTCTCGTCCTGCGGACAAACGGCGACGGCATCCGGGTAACACTGTTCACATTTTGGGCACTCTTTCATTCGGCGGTTTCGCGCGTGGCGGACGATGAGGTGGTAGAACGACAACGCTTGAGTTAAGCTGCTGCGAATAGCACAATCGCCTTGAACGACTTGTTACTGTTTAAGCACACCAATGGTTGTATCAAATGCCTTAAACAAATGCTTTGAACGCTCATCTTGGGCCATTTGTTCATACTCAAAGCGCATTAGTTCAAGTACTGGCAAAGAAGCAAATGCATATTGCTTATAGACTTGTAGCTGATAGATTGCTGCAACTTGTTGAGCCATCTTTACGACCCTCCCACATTCATCAACACCAGATGCAATACAGACCATACTGTGGAATGCCTCATACTCCTTTTGCAACTGCTCCCTGTTCCGTTGATCTATCCACTTTATCAAGCCAATCATGAAAGAGATTGCCGCTCCAGCAAGGGCTATCACAGATGTATATTTTAGAATTTCTTCCATACTTTACTCGTTTAAGTGTCAACTGGCGTTTATTCTACGTCAGAACGGCGTGAATTAAAAAAACCGCCGGCCGCCCGGTCGATGCAACTTGTTTCGTTTCAGTTAACTGGCGGCTTTACACAAAGAAATTCGAGTTGCTATACTTCAACCTTTGGGTCGATAGCTCAGTCGGTAGAGCAGCGGACTCTTAATCCGCGGGTCGCAGGTTCGATCCCTGCTCGGCCTACCAGTTTCAGGAACCGCACAAACCGAATGTGCAGCAAAAACGGCGTGATCGAAATGCTCGGTCACGCCCTTTTTGTTTCAATAACCCGCCACGAAGCCGTAAACTCGGCAAAATTCGGAGTAAAACCCACGATCTTCAAGCAAATTATCGGGAAAATGACTGAAATTACCGGCTCGGTGAGAGAAACTATCGGCTCGGTGAGAGAAATTATCGGCTCGGTGAGACAACTTTTCGTATTCTTTTGAAATTATTCACCACTAAAATTAAGCATCGGAACAACCGACCTAGATCAAATGCAGTCCCGTACAGGGCGATTTACCATTCACCTTTCACCTTTCACCTTTCACACTTTGTCCCGCCATTTCAGGACCTCTTCGCGGAGCAGCGGATTTTGTTGAAAGCTGCCGGTTTGGCCCTGGGCGGCGGTCGCCCGTTGGATGTGCCAATAGCTCAAGCCGAGGCTGCCCATCGCCCGTAAATATCGGCTCCGGGCGAGATATTTACCCGAGAAAAGCCCGCCGAGAAGCCAGCCAGTGCTCTTAAATGCCGAGGTCGCGTATTTCGCGTGTTCCTCGGGGATAAGCCCGCGGGCGACGTCGATGGCAAGCATATCTTTGAGTATTTTGCCCTGCCTGTACATCACATAGAACGCGAACCCGACGAAGATGAGGAAGAAAGGGATCTCGAGGATGAAATAGCCGATCAGGAAGCCCTCGAGCCCAAGGAAGGTCGCCATTCCGTTCCAGAGAGCGTGGAGAAAGACAGCTCCAAGATAGCCGAGGAACGGCATCAGGATCTTCACGAACGTGTTGTGCGATTCGCGGGCAATACCGCAGCCGATGCCCATCATCGCCGTAAAGGTCACGTGGGCGAAAGGTGAAAGAATGCCGCGAAGTACGAAGAGGAGGAAAAGCCCGCCGAAACCCGCCTGGCCAAGCGCACGGCCATAGTAAAGCACATTCTCGACCGTCGCAAAGCCGAGAGCGATCACGCCCGCGAAGACGATGCCGTCGAGAATGTCGTCAAAGTAACGGCGGAAAAATATCAGCAGCACGAGAAGCCCGGCTCCCTTCGAAGCCTCCTCGACGATCGGCGCCGAAATTACTGCACCGACGATATCGCCGAGGATCATTCCTTCCTGTCCGCCGACGCCGAGCGCGATGCCGATGCCGA
Source organism: Acidobacteriota bacterium (assembly GCA_019639135.1). Classification (GTDB taxonomy): domain Bacteria; phylum Acidobacteriota; class Blastocatellia; order Pyrinomonadales; family Pyrinomonadaceae; genus OLB17. Next base: position 245,174 of record JAHBSL010000001.1, on the reverse strand, counting down.
CGCCCGTATTTACGATGAACGAGACGATCACCGCAACCAGTCCGCCCCACGCAAATGCTAAGGCTAAAAGCCAAAGCGGCTCGGGGTCGTAGCGGTCAAGCCAGATCAGCGGCAGCAGATAGAACATGGCGGGCGTAAATGCGACGACCGCCGCGATGACCGCCGGTATCGGCCCGACGCTGAGGAACATCAGCCCGATGACGATCAGCGAAAGAAAGATGACGGCAAAGAGCGTAATGCCGATGCCGAGCATCTTCAGCGCATTGCTCTTGGGCGCCTCGGGCGGCTTTATCTCGATGTGGCCAAGGCCGATATTGGCCAGCGAGGTTTGGACGCTCTCGGGCCTATGGGCCGCGGCCTGCTCGAATTCGCGAAGCTGCATCTCGCGGAAATCGACTTGAGCGGTCGCGGTCGGGACAGAATCGAAAGCGTCGATCTGCACCGTCGCGGTCACGCCGTTGCGGCCGAACTGGATCGTATCTCCGTGCTTCAAAAGCTCACGCTGAACACGTGTTCCATTGACGATCGTCCCGTTGGTGCTGTTGTTATCGACGATATAGAAACCATCGGGCCGGGCCTCGATGATCGCGTGCTGTTTTGACGCGATGCGCTCATTGTTCGGGTCGAAGCGGACCGTGCATGTCGGCCCGCGGCCGATGGTCATAAAGCCCGTATCGAGGTCGAACGATTGGCCCGAAAGCGCACCGCTCGTGATCGTCAGTTTGAGATGCATAGGGCAATGATAGAAATAAAATGCCCGATGTCAAGCAGATCGCCTGACACCGGGCCGGTTGTTTTTCGGCGATCGGCCGAAAGCTACTGCGGCTGGACCGAGGTCGGTGCCGGCCTGTCCGCCGGCGAACCGAAAACGCGGATATTTAGCGACTGATCAAGGCTGTTGACGCGATACCAAACGTTAGTGCTCGGCCGGTAAACCGAAATGTCCGCTTTGCCGTCGCCATCGTAATCTCCGGGAACCGGAATATCTTCTTCAATACCGAACTGATAAGCAGTAAAGCTGCCGTTCGTGCTGCGGAGCGTGTACCAGACGCCCGTCGAAGGCCGGTAAACCGTGTAGTCGGCACGGCCGTCGCCGTCAAAATCGCCAAAGAGCGGCTTGTCGCCTGTGACTCCGAACTGCGTGTAGATCGGCAGGCTCGATGAGCTTTGCATCACATACCAAACGCCGTTCGAGGGCCGCCAGACGGCGAAATCCGTTTTGCCGTCGCCTTCGAAGTCGCCGACCAGCGGGATGTCCGACGAAACGCCCCATTGAACGAACCGAAGGCCGAGCGTGCTCTGGTTTATATACCAAACGCCGTTCGAAGGCCGCCAGACCGCAAGGTCCGTTCGCCCGTCGGCGTCGTAATCGCCGGGAACCGGAATATCGCCGTTCTGCCCAAACTGCACCGCCCGGAAGCCGCCCGTGCTCGGAAGGATGTACCAGGTTCCGGTCGAAGGCCGCCAAACTGCGATGTCCGACTTCCCATCGCCGTCGTAATCACCTGCTACGAGCCGATCTTCGGCAATGCCGAAATAGGCAGAGGTCATTTGCTGGTTCGAGCTTGTTTCGACCTGCCAAAGTCCGGCTGCCGGAGTGTAAACCGAAAGGTCGGTCTTGCGGTCGCCGTCGAAATCGGCAACCCGGTTCTTGGCCGGAACATTGAGACCCGTTACGTCAACAAAGATGAGGCCCGAGGAAAGATCGCCGATGATCACCTTGTCCTCGCCGAGGAATGGATAGACCGCCCAAAGACCGGCGTAGGTCGTCGGCAGCGTCATTCCAAAACTGTCGCGTCCGCAAAAGATGTCCCACGGCTCTATCGATGTATCAAGCGCCGACTCCTCCGGAACGAAAGCCGGCGTGTAGGTATCGTATTGCCCGATCCAGACCGGATTGGCCGGATTGGTGATATCGAACACCTGCAAACCCGCCTGATACCACGAAACATAGAGCTTATTGCCCATCACGACCGGATTATGCGGCGTAACGGCGTTGATGCCGAGATCGGTCATCGTAATGCGGTTGACGAGCGTCGGGCTGGCCGGATTGGAAACGTTGTAAACGCGAATATCGCCGGGGCTCGGGCCATTACTTCCGATCGTCTCGCGGGCACTGTAAAGATAATTGCCGTCCTCGCTTGTCCAAGAACTGTGGTTCGAGCCGAGACCGACGGCGACCGTTCCGAGAAAAGATGGTGCTTGAGTTGCGAGGTTCGAAATATCTATGATATCGGTCCGCGTTGAATTTGAAAATCCGGAAAGGTAAAGCCGGTTGCCGCGGATGTGCATCGCGTGGACCCAGCCGTTGTCGCTATGGCTGAATTCCCATTTCAGCACGGCCGCTGCCGGGTTCGTTACGTCAATGATCCTCAGCGGCCTGAGCGACGTCGAATTCGAGTTCTCGAGCAGATACCGAGCATTTCCCTGATCGAACACCATCATTTCATGGATCGTCGGATAGCCGCCTCCATTTGAAGCGTTAACGATGCCAAGAAGCTGCGGGTTAGCAGGATTTGTCAGATCGACAATATGAACACCGCTGCTGTTCCCGGTTCCAAAGTAACCGCGGTTGCCGATGACAATAGCTTCGAGGAACTGAAGGTTCGCACCGGGATTATACCAACTTGCGAGGGTCGGATTATCCGGATCGGAAATATCAAAAATGAAAACGCCGCGGCAATTGAAACTGCCAAGCACGGCAATGTTCCCGTCCGCGTGGAGGTCGGCATATTTCAGCGACGACGCGGTTGCACAGGCCGGAACGGTCTGCGACCGGAGCTTGACCTTCTGAGCGAATGAAACAGCTGGAACGAGGATCGAGACGCAAAACGCCCCGACCAGAATCCAAGACAGGCGAAAATGGAGAATGTTCATCAAATTACGATTCCTGTGAAGAAATGCCCAAACGAACCAAAGGTTAAATTGCGAGCATCTACGAAGATAACGGTTGAGAGGACCTTGGGCAAAACCAAAGCCACACAAGCTAAAAATGGCGTCCGAAAAATGTGTATCGCTTTCACGTTCATTGATCTGTATGGACAAGGTTTAATGTTTTCTCTGAACCTACCCCGAGAGCCTTTTTGTTATTTGCACGGCTTAGGTCAACGAGTTGTTACAAGAAACACATCCCAAGCCCAAACTCCGACTTGCGAACCATGCGCGTCTTTCACCTTTGCCCGATAACGAAAACGATTCCCATGCTCGTCTGTCCGACGAGATTCATGATAATCAAGTTCAATTGTCCGAATTGGCGATGCCGACAGATTTCGCAGTTCAATTGTTTCTGAAATACCGTTTTTATTTGTATCTTGCCACAGCTTCAGTTGCGAAAAGATACTATCTCGACTGTCAATTTGTCCGTCATTGTTTCCGCCGTTTGTAGTTTTATCATGCACAGCCAAAGCCAGGAAACCGTTTTTCTGTTCGTTTGATGGCGGCGTAGGTTGCGGGGTATTGTTACCGAAAAGTTCTGTGCCGTCGTCAATCAAACCGTTGCCGTTTCGGTCAAGAGCAAGCCAAACATCGTCGGAATTAGCGGAAGTCCAAGCGACTTGTTCTTGAAAATTGTCGCCATTAATGTCAAAGCGGACTCCACCTGCGGAATTAGTCAGATTAAATCCGTCGCCTGACATGTCAATCACAATTGGAGAAGCTCCGCAGAAACAACTTGTCCAATCATAAGTTCCGCCGGACAACCAGCAATCATCAAGTTCTTGTTGAGTCGGGTTACAAGGACTGCAAAGGTCGGCCGAAGTACTTTCATCAGATTTTTCTCCCGAAACAGTGATTCCGCTTAAGCAGCCGCCTCCACCCCCGGTATAGCAAACTTCATCATTCCATCGGCATGTTGACGTATTCCAAGTAGCCCTTCGACAAGGTTTCTGACCTTGAGGCAAATTACAAGAGCACGAAACGGGACAAGTAATTTGTTTTGAGGAAACTGTTGTAATTGTGCCGTTGCATTCCATACCAAACTCGGCGCTTCTTTGATCTGAGTTACAATATAGTGGATCGGTCAAACTACAACTACCATGATTTTCGCAAATCAAATCATATTGGTCCGCAGGACGAGTTGGATTGCATGTGTCAGAACTAGAAAGCGTTACGCCTGTTGCATCACACCTAACTCTTGCACACCGAACTCCGGATTGTTCAGTGTAAATCTCGCATCTAGGCGTTCCAACTTGCATTGTTCCTGAAGAAAAACCTTGACGAATGCCCGCAATTGAAAGGAAAACAAAAACAAAAGTGGAAAATATCAATAACAGTCGATAAATCATCGTTTTTGTTCCTCATTCGCAAGTTGTTCCATCTCATCTAATTTTGTGGACAAGAAATCTATTTCTTGTTCTTTAGATCGTTGTAGAATGGAGATTACAGCCTTATAACCTCTCTGGTAGCCTCTTTGCCATTCGCCAGGTTGACTTGAAGTAGGCACAGAGACAGAAATTTCTGCTATCTTTTGCCCAAGGAGATCTGTCAGAGTCGCAAAATCATTGTTCTTTACCAATTTCTTCAACCTGTTAATTGCGGCTAACCGTCCTGCGCGTTCTCCCGCAATAAGTTTTGAATGTCCCTGACTATCTTCTCCCCAAAAACTACCGTCTTCAAATTCCACATAATCAACTGACAGGAACAAAACTTCATTCTCTTTGATAATTTCACTTTCAAAAGATAATCCATTTTGCTCAATCTCCCCTGTCTTAAATAATCTTGTGGCAAAAGAATTAGTAAGCAATTTTCCGCTGGCTTTGGTTTTGCCCAAAATGGTATACGCCCGTATAGACTTGCTCCCGATGTTTTGAACAGCAAAATTTACGGTTTGAGAAGACAAAGTTGAATCATCCACATTAATTAACATGATGCTCAGCGGGCTGTCACTTTGCAATGTCACTTCGACTTTAAGCGGCCGCTGATTCATAGCGTTGTTGCCCGAAATTTGCCCGAATGAAGCATTCAACAGGAAAACAGCTAACCCAACATTTATGACCGACACTACGAAAAAACTGAACCGATATTTTTTGTTGTCTTTCATGTTCCCTCATGCTTTTCAAAAGACACTTGCCAAGCGGTTGATCCATCAACTAATAATTTGTAAACTGTAGCCACCCAGCTCAAAAACAGTAGCCGCAAAACCATTGTTTCCATTCGTTGGCTGCTTTTCAGGACGCTACCTGCAACGCCTCGCGCATCACGAGGTCGAACGTTCCCGGTCCGACCTTGCGGAACCGCCGGTTGCGGTTTAGCGAAACGGCGACCGAGATGGTCGGGTTGTTGCCCTTGAACTGCATTCCGCCCGAGACCAAAAGGTTATAAAGCTCATTAACGTGGAGCGGACGGCCGGCCTCGCGAAGCAAAAGCGTGCAGGCCTGCGTTATTGTCCGGTCGGCGAACCGCTGGCTTAGTGCTTCTACATTTGCCGAACGCGACGGAACCGAACGATGCTGGTCAAGATAAGCGACAGAACCGTGCCGCTCGCGATTCTCTTCGGTAAAGCTTTTGCTCGAATAGCCGGACCTCGGCAGTTTTGCCTCAAATTCCGAAACATCGTCTTCGATCTGAATGGTAGTTCCGAGCCCTTTCGGAGCCGCCGAGGAGCCCATCGCCACCAGAAGGCGGTCAATCGATCCCTCCGTCTGCGACGCCAGATTTTCAAGTTCGCGGATCTCGCGGCGGAGCTTTTCGGCCTCGCCTTCGACCTCGTTGAGCCGGGCCATAAGCCGATGCTGTGCGTTGCGCGTTTGGCGCAAGCTTTGCTCCAGCGTAGAAATTAGGGATTCGTCTAGCATCGGAAATTGACTATCGAGGGACTGCGGCCGGCTTTTTCCGGCATCGAGTTCTTAGCGATTTCGCTCGATTACGTAGTCAAGTATCGAGATCAAAGACTCACGATACTCGTTTTTTGGCAGAATTTCAAGATTTTTTCTCGCGGCCGCTGCGTGCTCCGCCGCGATATCCCTTATCTTGTCAAGGATTTGCAGCGACCGCATTTCGCCGGAGAGTTTTTCGCGAACGCCCTCCGGATAGCGGCCGGAGTACATTATCGCTTCGAGTTCGGCCCGCAGGCTCGGCCGTTCGCGCATCAGGAAGATGAGCGGTAGCGTTACCTTGCCTTCCAAAAGATCCGATCCGGCAGCCTTGCCGAGCGAAGCGTCGTCGGAAGTAAGGTCGAGAAGGTCGTCGGCAAGCTGGAATGCGATGCCGAGATTCATTCCATATTCCCGCATCGCAACCTGCACTTCCGGCCGCGCATTGCCGAGGATCGCCCCGATCTCGCAGCAGCCCGAGAAAAGATACGCGGTCTTCCGCCTGAGAATGTCGTAGTATTCATCCTCGCTGATCTCGACGTTGCCGATCATCGTGAGCTGGATCAGTTCGCCCTCCGTCATTTTTCGCGTCAGCCGCGTTAGGATGTCGAGGATCTCAAGCGAACGTTCAAGAAGCGAGGTCTCGAAGGCCGACATATAGAGCCAATCGCCCATCAAGACTGCCGTCTGATTGCCAAAGCGGGCGTTGACCGAGGGCCGGTTACGGCGGAGGTCCGCATTGTCGATGATGTCGTCGTGAACGAGCGTGGCGGTGTGGAGCATTTCCATCACGGTCGCCAGCCGAATGACGTTTTCCGCCGAACCGCGGCCGCCAACGGCGTGATTCGTCAATATGAGAAGCGCCGGACGCACCCGCTTCCCGCCCGAGGATCGCAGGTAGTCGCCAAGATAATTGATGACCTGAATGTTCGACGCCGCCTGCCGCTCGAACTCGTCCTCGACCAACGCCATCTCGCGCTTGATCAGCCCGAAGATACGCCGTGCGGTCGCATCGGGAAACAGCTCTTTTTTGGCAGTGGCAAAGGTCTGCATTCAGTTAAACTTGTCTAAGAGGTCGCCTAACTCGACTTCACAATCTTTCAGGATCTTCCTAAGCAGGCCCTTCCCGATGTCTTCGTTTCTGTGAACGGGTACGACCGTGGTCCTTCCGTCGCTATTACGCAAAAAATGGTGACTGCCGCGAATGCGCACGACCTCAAAACCAAATTCTGAAAGCAGCCGTATCAACCGCTTTCCGCTCAACACGGGTTCTCGACTCATACCTCGAGGCTTATCCTCTGGAAGCCGACAAACCTTGGAACCGCGACTGCTTCCGACTGAACCTCCAAACAGAGTTCGATCGCCTCTCGTATTCGAACGAGAAGCTCGTCCATTGACCTCGCCTGTGTGTGACATCCCGGAAGTTCCGGAACAGAACCGACCAGAATCCCGTCCTCGTCTTCTTCGATCAGCACATTGAATTCACGAGTCATCTCTCAATTGCTCCTGTAATTATCAAACTTCATATCGATGCCAAAGTCGGTCGCCTTGAGCTTTGCAATAACGTCCTGGAGCGTGTCGCGGTCTTTGCCGGAGACGCGGACGGTCTCACCCTGGATCGAGGCCTGGACCTTGAACTTTCCGTCTTTGATGAACTTGACGATCTCTTTTGCCTTGTCGCCGGGAATTCCCTGCTGTATCTTGACGGACTGCCGCACGGTGCCGCCCGCGGCGGGTTCGATCTTCTGATAGTCGAGAGCCTTGAGCGAGATGCCACGCTTGACCAGTTTGCCCTGCAGGATGTCGTTCATATTGCGGAGCTTCGTCTCATCCTCGGCCGCAAGCATCAGGTCCTTGCCCTGAAGCTCGACCGTCGCCTTGCTGCCCTTAAAGTCGAACCGCTGCGAGACCTCTTTGGTCGTCTGATTTATCGCGTTCGTCACCTCGGCGTAATCGGTCTTCGAAACAATGTCGAATGAATTTTCCTTTGCCATATGAGTATTCTGCCACAGAGCGGAGAGAGAAGGTATTCGGCAGAACTAGCCTGCCAAGATAGATAGATCGACGCCGAAAAGACGCGAGAAATTCTCCGAGGTCTGCCTGGCCAGTACCTCGAACTCAACGCCCTTAAGCTCCGCCAAAAACTTCGCGGTATGCACGACCATCGCCGGTTCGTTCCGCTTGCCGCGATGCGGAACCGGCGTTAGGAACGGACAATCTGTCTCGACCAGCAAACGCTCTAGCGGGACAACCCGAGCCGCCTCGCGGAGTTCTTCGGCCTTTTTGAACGTAACGTTTCCGGCGAACGAGATGAGGAAACCAACCTCCATCAATGCCAACGCCATTTCCGGAGTGCCGCCAAAGCAATGCATTACGCCCGGAGCGCGGACACTCTTGTCCGCATCGCCGGTTCCCCCGGCGACAACGCCGTTAACACCAACACCTTCGGATTCAACCGCGCTCTTTCGCGTCGGAACGACGCTCATGCGGACAAGAGTGTCCGCTCTCCGTCCGAATTCTTCGGTTAGTATCTCGACCGTGTCGTCGTTGGCGTCGCGGCTGTGGACGATGATCGGCAATTCAAGCTCTTTCGCGAGCCGGATCTGGCGGCGGAAGACCTCGCGTTGCACGTCCCGCGGGCTGTGGTCGTAGTAATAATCCAGCCCGATCTCGCCCCAGGCGACGATCTTTTCAGATCCGCGGGCGAGTTCGAGCAAGTGTTCTTCCGCCCGGTCGTCGTAAAGCTTCGCATCGTGCGGATGAACCCCGACGCCCGCCCAGACATTCTCGTAACTCTCAGCAACACGGACCGCACGCCGGAAATCATCCGAATTCGGATCGCCCGTGCCGACATTGAGCATCGCCGCCACGCCCGCCTCACGCGCCCGAGCGACGACCGCATCGCGATCCTCATCGAACTGCGGCCCGTCAATATGGCAATGCGAATCGATCAGCGTCACTTTTCGAATTCGATCTTAGAGACCGCCTCGAGCGCGGTCGTACAGTCAGCCGCCTCCGTGCATGTGACCGTGATGCCAAGCACACGGCCGCGTCTCAACAGAAAAAAGATGTACTGATCCTGTGAAGCTCCAGCTAAGGTAATCCGATTTTTCATCCGCATCGCCGGAATGTTTCCAAGCGTCACCTGTTTCGGAGGCTCAACGACCTTATATGATGAAATTCCTGAAAGCAGCGTTGCGGTCACACCGGACAATCGTTTGACCTCCGCGAACGAGTTCGCTTCATTCGCAACAGTGATGTTGATCATTCCAAGACCATCCATTCCGATCGGTCCGGACAGAAACGCCGCAAGGTTCGTCCTTCTTTGAGGCGCCGGCAGCGTTCGCCCACCGGTCTCTTCTCGGATGGTTGAGCGGCCCCAGTTTTGAATGTCTGCGACATCTTCCTGTGTAATTCGGATCCAGCCCTCGGGAACGCTTAGCTTGAATCTGAAGAAATTGCTACGAAAAAGCTGGCTCTCGAATGAAGATACGAAGATCGGCGGTTCAGGTGCCGGAGGCGGAGAGCTCTGCTCGTCGATGACGATAGAATTGAAAAATCGCTCGAACTCGGCGGTGCGGGCTTTTATCAATTCTTCCGATGGCGGCTCGTCATCTTCTTCATCCTCGACGGGCATTGCGATCATTATGAACACGTCACGCCCAACTATAAATGCCCGGCTTAACGTCGATTGAAAACGGACATCACTTGGCAGCGAACGCAATTCGACCGCAAGATTTCCGGCGATCTCAAGATCCCGGATGTGCTGAAAGCGGGATGGCCCTTCTTCTGACATTCCATTGGCAAACTCGCGGTAATAATCTCGAAGCAACTTCGGATCCCTAACCCGATAGGGCAAGGATGTTTTGCCTATGACATAGACCGCATCATCCCCAACCGATAGGTAAATGATCGAAGTCATCCGTCCAAGCCCAACCTGGAAACTCGTTTCGGTCTGTCGGATCGGCTCTCTTGGCATCAGGGCCTTGACAGAAAACCCATCAAACTCCCGAAGTTTCCACTCGATCGGTTGTTCGGCAGTGCGAAGGATCTCAGCGGCGAACTCCTCGTCCGTTTTCTCGACGGTTTCCGCCGGAGTCGGAATCGCCACGGGCGGCGGCGGGGCCGGCCTTTGTGGTGGCGGCGGCGGCGGCGCTTTTTGGGCGAAGGATGTTAGGCCGAGAAAGACAAAGAGTGCAACTGCAGGAGCAAATCTTTTCATTACAATCTAAACCCCTTATAAAGAACGATCGCCGACCGAAGCAATGACGCGCCATCAGAGACCGTCAATTTTTGACAATTCTAACCTCGATCTGCAATTTTGGGAAGAAAATTGTTGAAAGCCGGAATGGCTCTGCTACTTTAGTCTGGCTCCGATATCTACTTTCTCTATGAATGTTGCAATCGCCGGTTTTTCGCCGGTGCCGTCTTCGAGCGAGGCGGCGCAGATCATTCCCTGCGATTCGAGGCCGCGCATTTTTCTCGGCTTGAGGTTTGCGACCACGACGACCTTCCGGCCGACGAGCGCTTCGGGGTCGTAGTATTCCGCGAGGCCGGCGAGGATCTGCCGGGGTTTTTCTTCGCCGAGATCAACCTCGAACCGCAGGAGTTTGTCGGCGTTCGGCACGCGTTCGGCGACCTTTATCTCGCCGACCCGCAGATCGACCTTGATGAAATCGTCGATGGTGATGAATTTGTCCGTTTCAGCCTGAGCGTCCGCCGACACAGGCGGTTCTGATTGGCCGCCCGCTGCTCCCACCACCCCGGCCTTCGGCCGCCCCTCCTCATGCAGGAGGGGAGCCGGCGTTTCTAACGGAATGCTTTCCTTTATTTCACTCATTATTTTACTTTTATCGATCCTTGGAAATATCCCTTCGGCCGCTCCGATCGCCGCTCCGGCTTCGAGCCCGCCCCATTTCAGTGTTGCCGGGTCGAGCCGCGATAGATCATCGCCGAGTCCCAGTTGGGCATATATCCTCGTCGCCGATGAAGGCATCACCGGATAGACCATCGCCCCGATCCAGCGGAGCGTCTCGGCAGCACGGTAAAGCACTGCATTCAGGGTCTCGGCCTGCCGTTCGTCCTTGACCAGCTCCCACGGCTTTGCGTCCGAGATCATCTTGTCGATCCGAGCGATGACAGCCCAGACACCCTCAAGCCCCTGACTGAACTCAAAATTATCGAACCGGCGGAGAAACTCATCGCGTGCATGTTCGAGCACGTGAACTATTTCGCCGCCATCGGGGTCGAGCCCCGCACGCCTTGCGTGGATATAATTCTCTTCGGTGATCTTGCCATTCGGCACACGGCCATCTCGATATTTATGAAGCATCGAGATGGTTCGACTCAGCAAATTGCCAAGCCCGCTCGCTAGGTCGGCATTTGCCCGGTCGATCAGGTTCTCATAGCCAAATTTGCCGTCCTGCCCGAAGACCATCTCCCGCAGGCAAAAATAGCGGACGGCATCGACCTGAAAATACTTGTGAAGCAGATCGACGTCGATGACATTGCCGAGCGTCTTGCCCATCTTTCTTCCGTCGGCATCGAGCCACATCCCGTGGGCATAAACGGTCTTCGGGAGCGGAAGCCCGGCGGCCTTGAGGAACGAGAACCAATAGACCGTGTGAAACCGAAGAATATCCTTCCCGACAAGATGTACGGCATTTTGCCAAAATTTCTCAAATCCCGGCGCATTTTCGCGGTCGTTCCCGTATCCGAGGGCCGTGATGTAGTTCGAAAGGGCGTCGAGCCAAACGTACATCACATGCTCGTCGTCGCCCGGAACCGGCACACCCCACGAGACCGACCGCTTTTCCCGGCTTATCGAGAGATCCTGTAACCCGCCTTTTATGAATGAGATGACCTCGTTCCGCCTAGAATCCGGTTTAAGTATTTCTCTGTCGTCCTCGATGGTCTCAAGCAGGAATTCGTTGTAGTCCGAGAGCCGGAAAAAATAGCTTTCTTCCGAAACGCGGTCGAGCGGACGCTCGTGGATCAGGCAATTTGGAATGTCTGAACCTTCCGGAGTTACGTACTCATCTTCCTGCTTGAACGCAGCACATGGGGCGCAGAACCAGCCCTCGTAATGGCCTTTGTAGATATTGTTGTTACCTTTCGGCGTTATCCCATCCGCGATCTGCTCCCAAAGATGCCGGACGCCTTCGTAATGAAACGGCTCGGTCGTACGCATGAAGATGTCGTAACCGCCGCTCTCGGGTCCGAGGCCGAAGTCGGCAAACATCCTCTTAAGCTCGCCGGAGACAAAATCGACCTGTTCCTGTGGAGTTTTCCCCGCTTTCTCGGCCGCCCGCTGGATGTTAATGCCGTGTTCGTCGGTGCCGGTGAGAAAAAAGACCTCGAACCCACGCTGTTTCTTATAGCGATGCAGGACATCCGCGACGATGGTCGTGTAAAGATGCCCGAGATGCGGCAGGCTGTTGGCGTAGTAGATCGGGGTCGTGATGTAAAACGTTTGGGCCATTAAGAAATGTCCTTTATTGTCAGCACGTCAACCTTATAATCGCGAAATATGCGGTCATCAGAGATGATCGTCATCTCCTCCAACATGGCTTGTGTGATCAACAATCTGTCAAAGGGATCACGGTGCTTAGGTGGTAACGAATGCACTCTTGTCACATGCCGCAGGTCTATACGAAGATGTTTGTAGCCCGCCCGTCTCACCCGGTCCGCAAAAAAAAGCTCGGGAATCTCCGGCAGTTTTAACTTACCTAATCCATACTTGATTGCCACTTCCCAAGCCGAAACATCCGACAAAACAAACTGCTTCGAGTCTGTATCTTCGAGAAAGTGGCGGGCATTTGGCGAAAACCGACTTTTATCGGATAGAAACCAGAGAAATATTTGGGTATCGATCAAATACCGCATTTCTCATCCTCGGATTCTTCCGGAAATATCTTGGGGTCGCTCATCAGATCGAGAATGTCGTCTGGAAGTTCATTGAAGTCATCCGACATCCAGATTTTCCCCTCGTCCATTCCAAACCAATCTTTGCCTTCCGGTTCAATGGCAGTTAGACGAGCTTGCGGTTCGCCGTTCTTAGCAATAACGACTTCCTCGCCGGCCTTCGCCAACTCCACCAACTGGCTTAACCGCGACTTAGCCTCGTGCATGTTTACCTTGGTCATAATTCAGCCTCCGACAAAACGATTATCTCATCCTTAGCTAAGTTGGTGCAAGGCATTAGCTAACTACTTCGCCATTCGCTTCTTGTCGGCGTCCGCGAACTCATCGGTTTCAAGGTATCGCGGCATCGCGGCGGCATTTGCGATCTTAAGCCCGATTGCGAGGCCGAGCTCGGCATTCTGGACCATCGCCGCAGCGTCCCACCAGCCGTAATACTGGTCAGAAGGCTGGTGATAGTACTTCGCCGTATAGTTACTGAAAAATTCGAGGGCCGTTCCCTCTAGCGGCTTTACGAAGTCGTCACCGTGGCGAAGCGAAACGGCCGGAACGCCGACCTTTGCGAAGGGAAAATGATCTGAACGGAAAAAGAAGCCCTGTTCGGGGCGCATATCGCCTTCAAGCGTCATCGTGCGTTCGCGGGCGACTTCCTCGACCAATGGCCCGAGCGTTGACCGCTCCGCTCCGAGTGCTGAGAAGTCCTTCGTCCTACCGAAGAAGTTGACGCCGTCGATATTGACGTTACCGGCGATCTTGTTGAGCGGGATCAGCGGATTCCGGGCAAAGTACTCAGCTCCGAGCAGTCCTTGCTCCTCGGCCGTCGGGAAAAGGATATAAATAGAACGCTTAGGCCGCTCGGCCTTTTTCATTTTGACGATCACCTCCCGATGCCGATCACCGCGGCAACTCCGGATGCATTGTCATATGCTCCATTGTAAATGCGGTCACCTGTCGCGTCCGGCTCGCCGATGCCCAGGTGGTCCCAGTGTGCCGTGTAGAGCACGTATTGATCGCGAAGGGCCTTGTCGCTTCCTTCGATCTTGCCGACGATATTTGGTGAGTCGAACGTGCTCGTTTCCGCTTTTAGGTCGATCTTGACCCGAAGCCCGGTCTTCACCGGGCGGAAGTCGCGGGTCGCGGCCTTGTTACGCAGCCCTTCAAAGTCAACTCCCGCCTGCTCCATCATCGCCGCGGCGGTGTCGTTGGTCACCCATGACATCAGGTCGAGATACGGGGTCTTGTCGCCGGGAGCACGGAAGATCTCCGATCGAGGCCCGCCGAAGGACGTCCGGACGACGTTCCAGCCATATCCGGCGGATTCGTTTGTGTGAATGAGAATTACGCCAGCGGCACCGCGGCGGGCAGCCTCCTCATATTTGTAGGTCCAGCGGCCGTAGTAGGTCAGTGCCTTGCCGCCGAAAAGGTTTGGCTCCTCGACCGTCGCCGGCGGATCATTGACCATGATCATCAAAACCTTGCCGCGATAATCTTCAGCCGGGCCGCTGTAGTCGTTCCAGTTATAAAGCGGGGCGTCGATGCCGTAGCCCATAAAGACCACATCGGCATCGACAGAAACGTTGCTTCGCTGTGCTCCGGTCGTTGCGACGAAGTCATCACCAAACTTGAAGTTCTTTGTATCGCTGCCGCGGCTAACGGTGAGCCGGGTTGCCGGATCGACCTTGATCCCGACCAGCTTGACATTCTGAAAATAGCTCTTGCCGTTGCCGGGTTTGATGCCGGCGGCCTTCATTTGTGCGGCGATGTAGTCGGCTGCCTTCTTGCTGCCGGCATTTCCCGGCCCGCGGCCTTCGAAATCGTCGGCCGAAAGCCGCTTGACGCGTTCCCGCATTTTCGCGGCATCGAAACTGGCCTCCATTGTCTGCGCCGGAAGTCCGGACGCGAGGACGGACATTGCAACAACGAACAAAAGTATCTTTTTCATAGCTAAAGTTGTGTCTGAAGTGTCGGAAGCCGACAGCTAAACAAGTTTCTGAGGTTAAAGTTAACCCTTAATCAGGGCCATCGCTTCGGCCCGGGTTCTCGGATCACGTCGGAAGCCGCCGAGAACCGCCGATGTGATAGTTATCGCCCCCGGTTTCTTAACGCCGCGGAGCGTCATGCAGGTATGCTCGGCCTCGATAACGACCATTACGCCGAGCGGCCTAAGCCCCTCGAAAAGTGTATTGGCGATCTCCTGCGTCAAGCGTTCCTGCACCTGCAGGCGACGCGAGAATATCTCAGCGATGCGTGCGAGCTTTGAAAGCCCGACTATTCGCCCGCCCTTGGGAATATAAGCAATATGGCACTTTCCGACGAATGGCGCCAGATGGTGCTCGCAGACCGAAGCGATCGAGATGTCCTTTACCAGCACCATCTCGTCGTGCGAATCGCCCGGCAAAGGCACGATATGCTCCTTAGCATTCTGCCACATACCTTCGGTCAGCTCGGCATAAAAATCAGCGACCCGCTCGGGTGTTTTCTTGAGCCCGTCGCGGTCCGGGTCCTCGCCCATTCCCTCGAGCATAAGCCTTACGCCCGCGGCTATCTTAGCCGTATCTACCGTCCGTTTCTTTGATCTCGCCATTTAATCAATTTTAGGCCGAAGCGACACTCGCTCGTTCCCTTCCCGCCTCTGCTGCCGATTCCCATACGATACGAAATGGCAGTCGATTCTCCAAAGCCAAACGCCGGACGTCCTCATATTCCGGCATTGCTTTGACCACACGGCCGCCCTTCATCGCAAGCTTTATTCGACACTCGCCGAACTGAGTCTTGACCGTCTCGAACCGGCGGTCAAGACTTACCCTGGCAACCGGCGAAGTTCTGATGCCGATCGTTGTCGTCTCTGAAAAGAGCATTTCGAGCAAAGCATCCTTCGCTCCCGGCGAGGCAAGCACCGAGACGACAACCCCCGGGCGGTTCTTCTTCATTTGCACCGGCGTGAGCCAACAATCTAGAGCACCAAGCTCAAACGCCCGCTCCATCACAAACCCGATCGCCTGCGGCGTTGAATCGTCGATATTTGTTTCGAGGAGCACGAGTTCGTCGTGATCTATCGACTGCGTTGTTCCGAGTTCCGCCGCCTCGCCGACCATCAGCCGCAGCACATTCGGAAAGTCGTTGTATTCACGAGTTCCTGCTCCGTATCCTGTTGCCTCGACCGACATTTCCGGGATCGTGCCGAAGCTCTCGCAGACCGCGTCAATGATCGCCGCACCGGTCGGTGTGATCAGCTCGCCTTCGATCTCGGTCGAATAGATCGGCTTCCCTTTCAGGAGTTCGGCAACGGCTGGCGGCGGCACCGGAAACTTTCCATGGGCCATCGAGACAAAACCGCTCCCGACGTGCAGTTTCGATGCCGCAAATTGCTCGATACCGAGCATCTCAAACCCAATACACGCCCCGACGATGTCGATTATCGCATCGAGAGCCCCGACCTCGTGAAAATGCACCTTTGCAACGTCAGTTCCGTGAACCCGTGCCTCGGCTTCGGCCAAAAGAGTGAAGATCTTGATCGCCCGCTCTTTAACGCCATCTGAAAGCTCGGCCTCGTGGATTATCTTCTCGATGTGGTGCAAATGCCGGTGCGAATCGACCTCAGGCACGATCACATCAACGTGGCACGACGAAATTCCCGAGCGATCAACAGTTTCGGCTTTCAGCTTGAAGCCTTCGATCCGCAGCCCGGAAAGACGGCGTTCAAGTTCGCCGCGATCAATCCCAAGGTCGAGCAAAGCTCCGAGGATCATATTGCCGCTTGCTCCGGCAAAGCAGTCAAAATATAAAGTGCGCATTACCACTAAATCTTAGCGTTTACTCTGGACGCGATGAAATGCCGGATGATAGGTTTTGGCGATTCCTGACGCGTTCTTAAGATGGAAAGACAACTGCTTTGAGGTCACTATGCGAACGCTCGGAACCATTCTTATCATCGCCACGATGTTGTTCGGTGCAAATTCGGCCATTGCTCAGCCCTACAAAAAGATCCGTTTTGCTAAGGGGCGAACATCCGCGACCGTCGCCGGAGCGCTCTCGGCCGGCGGCCGAGTCTGCTATTTCGCCAATGCCCGCCGCGGCCAAACCTTGACGGCAACGGTGAGTTCACGCTCAGGGAAGGTGAATATCTTCGAAAGCGGGGAAACAAGCTATACGCTTGAGGTCGAATACCCCGGCGACCAGAGCATCTGCGTTGATAACCTCAACCGGGCGACCTCGTTTTCATTGACGGTCTCGATACTCTGACACAGCGTTTTTGCTAAGCGCTTCGGGCAAAACGTATAATCTCGGTTTTATCCCTGTATTGGGAAAGGAAACCGAATGACACTGCTCGAACTTCAATCAGCCCTTCGTAACGCGATCCGCGACGCCGCAGCCGAGGAATTTGGCATTTCGCTAGATAACATCGCTGCCGAAATACCGCCGAAAACCGAACTTGGCGACCTTGCCTTTCCGGCCGCATTTGAACTCGCAAAGCTCGTAAAACAAGCAACCGGCGAGAAACAAAATCCGCGTGCAATTGCCGAAAAACTGAAGGCTCGAATAGAAAAGTTTGAGTTCATCGACCGCGTCGAGATCGCCGGACCGGGATATTTGAATGTTTTCTACGATCGCGCACGATTTCTGGTCGAGAATCTCGATTCGACCCCGATCGTGGCTCCGAGCGGGGCAGCCGCGAAGGTCTGCGTCGAGCACACTTCGGTCAACCCGAATAAGGCCGCCCACATCGGGCACGTTAGAAACTCGGTGCTTGGAGATACATTCGTCCGCATTTTGAAGGCCAACGGCAAGGCGGTCGAGGTTCAGAATTACATCGATAATACCGGTGTGCAGGTGGCCGATGTCGTCGTCGGTTTTATGTTCATTGAGAACATTAACTTAGATGGGATAAAGGCTCTTGATAAACAACTTAGCGATAGAGGAGTGTCGTTCGATTATTACTGCTGGGACCTTTACGCGAGGGTCGGTCAGGCCTATCAGTCGGATGAAGAACTCAAGGCAAAGCGGGCCGAGGTGCTTCACCTGATCGAGGCCGGTGATAACCCGACGGCCGAACTCGCCGACTACGTTGCGACCCGGAATGTCGAGTGCATCCTCAAAACGATGGAGCGGTTCGGCATCCGATATGACCTGCTGCCTCGCGAGTCTGAAATATTGCACCTTCATTTCTGGGACAAGGCGTTCGAGCAGATGAAGCAGCTCGGCGTTGTCCATTTTGAGAGCGAAGGAAAGAATGCGGGCTGCTGGGTGATGCCGTTCGAGGAACACGCCGGCACCGACGAGCACGACTCGGACAAGATCCTCGTTCGCTCGAACGGAACCGTGACCTACACCGGCAAGGACATTGCATATCAGATGTGGAAGCTCGGCATTCTCGGGCTCGATTTCCATTACCGGCCTTTTTACACCTACTCAAATGGTAAAGAGGTCTGGATAACCACGGCCGATTCCTCGCAGGCCGCAGCGGAGTTTCCCGAATTTGGCCACGGCGAGACGGTTTACAACGTCATCGACTCGCGGCAGTCGTATCCGCAGGAGATCGTGAAGAAGGGCGTTGCCGCTATCTATCCCGAACGCGGTGAAAAGGCGAGCGTTCATCTCTCATACGAAATGGTCGCGCTTTCGCCCGCCGCAGCTGAAGAGCTCGGCTTTGAGCTCTCTGACGAGGACAAGAAGCGGACGTTCATCGAAATGAGCGGCCGGAAAGGGCTCGGCGTAAAGGCCGACGACCTTATCGACCGGCTCGAAGCGAACGCTTTCGCCGAGGTCGAATCGCGGCATCCGGATATCTCCGAAGAAGAAAAGAAGCATATTGCGCACCAGATCGCCGTCGGTGCGTTGCGGTACTTTCTGCTCAAATTTACACGGACGACCGTCATCGTCTTTGATTTTAAGGAAGCTCTTTCGTTCGATGGGGAAACAGGCTGCTTCTGCCAATACTCTGCCGTCCGGGCGAATTCTATCTTCCGAAAACTTGCCGAACGCAGCGAGGACATCGCGACGATAAAGGCCGGGATCAAGGGCTTGGACAAGCTTGGCGAAACGCTATCCTCTACTGAAGCGAATGACATTTGGGCAATGCTCACGCTTGCCTCAAGGCTTGAAGAGACGCTTCAGCAGGCAGCGAACGCCAATGAGCCCGCGATTTTAGCCAAATATACATTCAACCTCGCGAAGGCTTTCAACCTTTTCTACCACAACCATAAGATCCTGCCTGAGCCGGATGAAACAAAACGGGCCGTGCTTTTGACTGTGGCCGAATGCGCCCGCGATACGCTCACCGCTGCACTCGCAACGATGGGTATCGAGGTACCGGAAAAAATGTAGTTGACAGCCGTGGACTTGGTTTGCTATCTCTATCGTCAAGGAAATGAAACCTGATACCGCAAATCTCACGACAGCAAACCGCCATTGGGGATGGTGGCATTCGTCGTTTGCGGTATTGGGAGGTCAATCCGTTTAGCCAAAGTGTAGCTAAGCTAAATGTCCAAAAAGATAGAACCCGATGCCGCCTTTTGAAGGGCGGCATTTTTTATTTGTGAATATCGAAGCTACGAAAACATTAAAGCCGGTGGTCGAGCGGATACCCGCCGACCTTCACACGCCGCTTTCGGTTTACCTGAAGATCGCTGCCAATGAGGAGCACTCGTTTCTGCTCGAATCGGTCGAAGGCGGCGCAACGCTCGCCCGATATTCCTTCATTGGGGCCGGGCCGGAGTTGGTGGCCACAGGAAAGAGAAGTTCGGTATTACTGGACCGCGGCGGGCATATCGAAACACTCGCGATCGACCTTATCGCATTTCTACGCGAGGAACTCGGCAAGTACAGCGTCGAGCCCGAGGCCGGACTTCCCTCTTTCACCGGCGGAGCGATAGGCTATCTCGGCTTCCCTTGTGCGGAGTGGTTCGAGCCATCGCTCGCTCGGCCAAAGGGGCTCGACCGCGAGTTTGGGATGATTATGTACTTTCGCTCGGTCGTCGCCTTCGACCACGCCCGGCAGCAGATATTGATCATCACCAACGCCGAAGCGGGCGATGAGGGATCGCTTGCCGCTGCTGCTGAGACGAACGCCAGGCTCCGCGAACGAATAGAGAGATCTGCTTTGAGTGTCCCTCGCTCGCAAATCGCCGCCGGATCGGATGCATCGGTCTCGTCAAACTTCACTCGAGAAGAATTCATTGACGCGGTTGGCAGGGCAAAGGAATACATCGCCGCGGGCGATTGCTATCAGGTCGTGATATCGCAGCGATTCTCTCGCCCGACTGCCGCCGGCCCGGTCTCGCTCTACCGGGCGATCCGTTCGCTCAATCCTTCGCCGTATATGTTTCTGATCAAAACTTTGGAGCGGTCCGTTGTCGGGGCTTCGCCTGAGATGCTGGTACGGCTTCGTGACTCGGAGATCCACTACCGGCCGATCGCCGGCACGCGGCCGCGTGGGAGCGACGAAGCCGAGGACCGGCGGCTGGCGGACGAGATGGCCGCAGATCCAAAGGAGGTTGCAGAGCATCAGATGCTTGTTGACCTCGGGCGAAACGATGTCGGCCGAGTGTCCGAATACGGTTCTGTCCGGGTCGAACGGCTGATGACGGTGGAGAAGTACTCGCACGTTCAGCACCTTGTCAGCGACGTAACGGGCCGGCTTCGCCCGGGGCTCGACCGCTTTGACGCACTCGCATCCTGTTTCCCGGCGGGAACGGTTTCCGGTGCCCCGAAGGTCCGGGCGATCGAGATCATTCGCGAACTTGAGCCCGACGAACGCTCGATCTATTCGGGTGCTGTCGGCCATTTTGACCACGCAGGGAACATGGACACCTGCATCGCAATCCGGACGATCGTTCTCGAGAACGGAATTGCCGAGGTCCAGGCCGGTGCCGGCATCGTCGCCGATTCGAACCCGGAGGCGGAATATGAGGAAACGGTTAACAAAGCCGCGGCATTGCTGCGGGCGATAGAGATCGCCGAGAACGAACTATGACCCTGCACCTCAAGAAATATCGTGACGAATTCGCGGCCGGCCGTTCATTTGAGGCGGCCGATGCCGAGAGCCTGCTCGATGCGATAATAACCGAGACCGACGAGCAGCCGATCGCCGAAGTGCTCACCGCCTGGAACACAAAGGGCATCGCTGCCGATGAGATCTATGAATTTGCCCGCATCCTGCGGTCACGGATGAAGCGAGTCAACGCAGCTCATGACACGTACGTCGATATCGTCGGCACGGGTGGAAGCACGGCGAAGACGTTCAACGTTTCGACCGCGGCATCATTCGTCGTCGCCGGTGCCGGCGTGCCGGTCGCGAAACACGGCAACAAGGCCGCGACAAGTAACTCGGGCAGTGCGGATGTTCTATCGGTGCTCGGCATTGACCCGGCGGTCTCGCCGGAAACCGCCGAGGCTTGTCTTAACACCGTCGGCATCTGCTTTATGTTTGCCCCTAATTTCCATCGGCTCTCGCCAACGTTGGCAAAGGTTCGCCGCGGACTTGGCTTCCCGACCATCTTCAATTGCGTCGGACCGCTATGCAATCCGGCATTGGCCCCGCACCAACTTATCGGGGTCTGGGACAAAGATCTGCTGGCGAAGATGGCGGAGGCTCTGGCCCGGCTTGGGACAAAGCGTTCGTGGATCGTGCATGGTGAGGAGGGGCTTGATGAGATCGCGCTGACCGGTCGAACGCTGGTCGCCGTGGTCGAGGGCACCAATGTAAGCCGGTTCGAATTATCTGCGGGCGACTTTGGCCTTGATGTCAAAACACCGAGCGGGCTTCGTTCGCGGGATTCGGCACACAGCGGCGAGATGATCCGCGGCGTTCTGCTCGGCCGGCCGCATTCGCGGAGTGCCGAAGACCTCGTGCTTGTGAATGCCGCCGCTGCAATTCACATCACGAACACGGCGTACAGTTTTACAAGCTCGATGGAAAAGGCACGCGAAAGCCTTGCTTCGGGCTCGGCCCACAACAAATTGGAGGAGCTTGCCGCTGCGGCACCGATCAAATGAGCACCTTTCTCGACATAATAGTCGCTGCAAAGCGGAACCGGATCGCCGACGCGAAAAGAACCGCGAATATGCCCGATCTGGAAGCGCGTGCCCACGAGAACGCCAAACGGCCGGGCAGGCTGGCCGAAGCTCTCGGCAAACCGGGCCCGACGATCATCGCCGAGTTCAAGCGTGCGTCGCCTTCGAAGGGTGTGATCAACTTTCGGCTCGATCCGGTCGCGGCCGCAAGTGCTTATGCCGAAGGCGGTGCTTCGGCTGTCTCCGTACTGACCGAGGAAGACTTCTTTGCTGGTTCGCTGGCAGACCTCACAGCGATCAGAGAGACCGTCTCGATCCCGGTTCTTCGAAAAGATTTTACGATCGATGAATTTCAGATCGTCGAATCATCCGCCGCCGGTGCCTCAGCGATCTTGTTGATCGTAGCGGCACTCGACAAGGCGCAGCTTCGCGATTTCAGAACGGCCGCAGAAAGCCTTGGGCTCGATGCAATTGTGGAAGTTCACGACCGCAAGGAGATGGAGACTGCGATCGACTCGGGAGCATCGATCATCGGAGTGAACAACCGCAACCTGAAGACGTTCGAGGTCTCGCTCGATGTGTCGCGTTCGCTGATCGGGCTTCGGCCGGAAGGCGTTTTGATGATCGCCGAAAGCGGCATTTCGAACGCCGACGAGATCGCCGAACTCCACGCTCTAGGCTTCGAGGCATTTCTGATCGGCGAAATGCTAATGCGGAGCGGTGATCCAACGGACGAACTGAAACGACTACTCAACGCGACGGAGACGGCGGGAGCGTAAGGATGGTGAAGGTCAAGATCTGCGGTATCACCAATTTTGTGGACGCTCAGGCAGCGGCCGATCTCGGTGCGGATATGCTCGGGTTCAATTTCTTTGAAGGGAGTAAAAGATACGTCGAACGATATACAGCAGCCACGATAATTCGTGGCCTAGATGACCGGGTGGATCCTGTCGGAGTGTTTGTCAATGCCGAAATCGATACTATCCAAACGACAGTTGAAAAAACCGGACTCGCCGCTATTCAGCTACATGGCGACGAAGAACCGGAGTTCGTTGCGACGGTTGCGAAAACCTGCGGTGTGCCCGTCATAAAGGCTTTGCGTGTTACGCCGGATTTCAGCGTTGAAGTTATTCGTGATTTCCCGGCGGATTCGATCTTGCTGGATGTCTATTCTACGGCAGCTTTCGGCGGCACGGGCGAGCGGTTCGATTGGAACATCGCGGTTGCTGCGAAACAATTCAGCGATCGGCTCTTTCTCGCCGGGGGCTTGACGCCCGATAACGTCGCCGAGGCGGTCGAACTCGTGAGGCCATATGCCGTTGATGTGGCGAGCGGCGTTGAATCCGCACCGGGAAAAAAAGACCCGATCAAGATGGAGGCGTTCATCCGAAACGCAAGAGGAACATGAGCAGATACGAACCAGATGAACGCGGATATTGGGGCGAATTTGGCGGGCGTTTTGTCCCGGAGACGCTCGTCGCTCCGCTCGATGAGTTGACCGAGAATTATCTTGCCTTGCGGGACGACGCCGAGTTTAGCCGCGAATTTCTTTACTATCTCCGCGATTTCGCGGGCCGCCCGACGCCACTTTACCTCGCCGAAAGGCTGACGGAAAAGCTCGGCGGTGCCCGCATCTTTCTGAAACGCGAGGATCTGACGCACACCGGGGCACACAAGATAAACAATGCTATCGGACAAATACTTCTTGCCCGCCGGATGGGCAAGACCCGGATCATCGCCGAAACCGGTGCCGGCCAGCACGGCGTTGCCACCGCGACCGTCTGCGCACGGTTCGGGCTTGAGTGCGTCATCTACATGGGCACCGAGGATATACGACGGCAGGAGCTCAATGTATTCAGGATGCGGATGCTCGGGGCAGAGGTCCACGGCGTCGATTCCGGCTCGCGTACACTCAAAGATGCTATTAACGAATCTTTACGAGACTGGGTCACGAATGTAAGAGATACTTATTACTTGCTCGGGTCCGCACTTGGACCGCACCCGTATCCGCTTATGGTCAGAGATTTTCAGAGCGTAATAGGGCGCGAGGCCCGCGAGCAATTCCTTGAACGCGAGGGCTCGCTCCCGGACGCTCTCGTCGCCTGTGTCGGCGGCGGTTCGAATGCGATCGGGCTTTTTCACGCCTTTCTTGAAGATGACGTCAGAATGATCGGCGTTGAGGCCGGCGGAAGCGGCGATAAGCTCGGGATGCATGCAGCTCGCTTCGCCGCGGGCGGCCATGTCGGCATTTTGCAGGGCACAAAAAGCTACGTGCTTCAAGATGCCGCCGGACAGGTCGCGGCGACGCATTCGATCTCCGCCGGGCTTGACTACGCCTCGATCGGCCCGGAACACGCGTATCTGCGGGCGATCGGCCGGGTCGAATACGCCTCGGCGACCGATGATGAAGCTCTAGCGGCGTTCACAGAGCTTTCTTCTACCGAAGGCATCATTCCGGCACTCGAGACCGCCCACGGAATAGCCCACGCGATCAAACTCGCCCCGAAGCTTTCGCCCGAGGCGGCGATGATCGTCAATCTTTCAGGCCGCGGCGATAAGGACCTGATGTCGGTAGCCGAATACGAAAATGGGAGGGCGGAACAATGAGCAGGATCGCTTCAAGATTTGAAGAGTTGCGTTCGGCAGGGCGCAAAGGCTTTATCCCGTTCGTTTCTGCGGGCGATCCTGATCTTGAAACCTCTTTCAGGATCGTTCTCGCCTTGGCCGATCTCGGTGCCGACATCATCGAACTCGGTGTTCCCTTCTCGGACCCGATGGCCGACGGCCCGACGATCCAGGCATCGTCTATGCGAGCTTTGGCGAATGGCGTTCGGCTTGAAGATGTCATCGAGCTCAGCCGCCAAATTCGCGAAAGTTCTGAAGTTCCGATCGTTCTTTTTAGCTACCTGAACCCGCTTTATCAATACGGTCTCGAACGGCTCGCACACGACGCTGCAGGTTCCGGGATCGATGGCATTCTCGTCACCGACGCCGTAGATGAAGAAGCGGCCGAAATTGGAGCGATATTTCGTTCGAACGGCCTCGACCTCATCTCGCTGATCGCACCGACGACAAGCGACGAGCGACTGGCAAAGATCGCGGCGAATGCCAACGGGTTTCTTTACGCCGTCTCACGCGCCGGTGTGACCGGTGCGCGTTCGGAGACGAGTTCGGCGGCAGAGGAACTCGTCCGTCGTGCGAGAGCGGTAACGGATCTTCCGGTTGCGGTCGGTTTTGGTATTTCGACCAGCGGCCAGATCGAAGAGGTTTGGGAATATGCCGATGCGGCCGTGGTCGGCTCGGCAATAGTTGCGGAGATCGAACGTGCGATCTCGCTTGGAAATGTGCCTGAACGCGTCCGCGCCTTTGTCGGCAGTTTGCTGCCCGCGGTTGCAAATACGGGCACGGAAAACTAAAGTCATAAGTTTGTATAAGGGACGCTATATATGCTCATCGTAATGAAGCCCGACGCCTCACAGTCGGATATCGAAAGGGTTGTTCAGGTAATTGAAAGGCTCGGTTTCAAGGGCCACCCGATGCCGGGCGAAAGCCGCACTGCGATCGGCATTACGGGAAATCGCGGCTCGGTCGATCCGACGCATTTCGAAAATCTGCCCGGGGTCGCCGAGGCGATCCGTGTCACGAAGCCTTATAAGCTGATCTCAAGCGATCTTAAGCCGGGACGTTCGGTCGTCAAGGTCGGCACCGCGTCGATCGGCGGCGGCAGCCTCGCAATGATCGCCGGCCCGTGTGCGGTTGAAACGGCGGAGCAGGTCTTCGCCGCAGCCGAGGCCGTTGCCGCGAGCGGAGCGAAGTTCTTTCGCGGCGGCGCGTTCAAACCGCGGACATCTCCTTATGCGTTTCAGGGCAAAGGCGAGGACGGATTGAAGATCCTTGCCGAGGTCCGCGACCGCTTCGGACTCAACATCGTAACCGAAGCTATGGACGAGCACGGAATCGACCTGGTCGAGAAATACGGCGATTGCATCCAGATCGGCGCCCGCAATATGCAGAATTTCTCGCTACTGAAATATGCCGGAAAGGCTTCGAAGCCGGTGCTCTTAAAGCGCGGGCTTTCGGCCACGCTTGACGAGTTCTTGCTTGCCGCCGAGTACATCATGGCCGAGGGAAATTACAACGTGATCCTCTGCGAACGCGGCATCCGCACCTTCGCCGACCACGCCCGGAACACGATGGACCTCTCGATCGTCCCGGCCGTCCGAAGGCTCTCGCACCTGCCGATCATCATCGACCCCTCGCACGGGACCGGTCACAACTACATGGTCGAGCCGCTCGCTCTTGCAGGAACCGCCGTCGGTGCGGACGGATTGATCATCGAGGTACATCCCTGTCCCGAGGAAGCCCTCTGCGACGGCGCCCAGGCCCTGACGACCGATCAGTTTTCGAAATTGTATTCGAAGGTGCGGCAGGTCCACTCAGTTATTGCTGCCCAAAATGATACGGAAGTATTGCATCAGTCGCTCGAACAAATTGCTTGAAAATACCCGGCGGCTGTTATAACATTGTTAGTATGCGAAAGTCGCTTACAATGATCGGAAACAGCATGGGTATCATCATCGACAAGCCAATTCTTGACCTGCTTGGAATCAGTCGAGAATCAGAGGTCGAGATCACGACGGACGGTCGTCGCTTGATCATCGAGCCGGCTGAAGAGACTGGCGCTACTGTCGAGGTGCGAAAGCTTTCGAAGAAAGTCCTCAAGACCCACTCAAAGACCTTTCGAAAACTAGCTGAATGACGGAACCCAGATTTTTGACTCTGGAGGAGGTCTTTGTTATCCACGAGGAGTCGCTTATTGCTTATGGCGGTCTTGACGGGGTACGCGACCGCAACCTCCTGGAATCGGCCGTGATGATGCCGCAGTCATCCTTCGGCGGCGAGTATCTCCACACCGATCTATTTGAAATGGCCGCGGCATATGCTTTTCATATCGCGGAGAATCAACCGTTCCTCGACGGCAATAAGCGAACCGCTCTTGCTTCGGCGATGGTGTTTCTCGAGCTTAACGGCTGGGAGTTTGGCGACGAAGATGACCTCACGCTCTACCACGCAATGATAGCCGTCGCTAACCGTGAGAAGGACAAGCAGGACCTCGCTGAGCTATTTAGAAGCATGGTCACCAGAAAATAAAATTCCGCATACCATTCCCGAGCGGTATGCGGAATTTTGTGTTGTTTGACGCCTTTTGCCTATCGGGCCAAACTAACTTTCATCATAACATATAGCTGAACGAGGCAACTGACGAACGCCGCGAAGATCAGAAGCGTCATCGGCAGCGAGGCGTAAGCCGGTGCGGCTGCGGGAGCTACCGCGAAGGCGAATCCGAGGCCTGCAAAGGCCCCGACGAGGGCGATCGCGGTTCGTCCGACGAGCCAATGCGTGAACTGCATCGATTCATGCCGGCCCGGTAAAAAGTACGGCAGGACGGCAAATGCAGCTATCGCCAGCAGCGAAAGCCCCAGATCCAAACCGTTGCCGCCTGCCGATGCCGCGAGTTCCATAGCCAGAAAGAACAGGACTATCGACGTATCGACCGAATGAAAACTGCCTGCCTCTTCCGCGGCCTCTGCCCTTACAAGTGCTTGCTCCATCATTTTCGCTTACCTCTTTGGTCGGGTTAAGTCCGTTTATTTCTTCGTCTTCTGGGGAGTGCTGAACTGCTTATAGGCAACCCGGAAAAGCTCCGAAAGAGCCTGGGCCGTTTCCGCGTTAAGGTTCTTGTCCGCTCTCAGGTGAGCCTCGACGATCTCGGGCGTCGCTTCGTGCGGATAATAGATCACCGGTTCGACCTCTTCGGACTTCTTCGTCATAAGCCGGTCGATCGGCATATCGAGCCAGGCCGAAAGCCTTGCAATGTTGTCCGAGTCCGGCTTTCCGGTCCCGTTCTCGATCCGTGAAAGGGTCGAGGCCGAAACGCCCGTCTCGTCCGCTACGTCCCGAAGGCTGAGTTTCAATTCTTCCCTGCGCCGCTTTACGGCACGCCCGAGTTCCGCAGTATCCAGAAATTTTTCGTTGCTGAACGCCATATTTTTCCTCCGTGATTTTGAAGTGTCACAAATGCACTTTTTATTTCACAAATAAAACATAGCATGAACAATTTTTAAATGCAACACCTGGTTTCATACTTGCAACGATTCTTTTGCTGTGATACGATGTTTCACAGATGGCACGCTTGCCGCCTATGAAAGGAGGAATATGAACACCGAAGCTACGACCATGAACATCGCGAACATGAGGCCGACTGCAGCTAGTGCCGCATCGGACAATGTTTACAGCTTTTCAACCACGCTTCGCGAACTACGCGAAAACCTCGAACCGGCGATGCTCCGCCAGCGGACCGGTTGGCGTTCGAAGGACGGCTCCCCGCGGACGATCGAGTACGTTGAATGGCACACGGTTGCCGACATCCTCGATACGACCGCACCCGACTGGAGCCATAGTATTAAGGATATACGCACCATCGGTGAGATCGCGATCGTGACGGTCGCAATTACCATCGGTGGGATCACCCGCGAGGGAATCGGAACGGGCTCGGCAAAAAGCGAGATCGGTATCAAAAAGGCCGAGCACGATGCTCTTAAGCGCGCGGCCGTCAAATTCGGGATCGCCCGTGATCTTTACAAGAACGAGCCAAATGGCCGCGAAGTGCCCGCCAAGGACGAAAGTGCCGAGATCTCACCCGTTGCGGTCAGTTTGTCCGACATGGTCACTTCGAAACAGCTCGGAATGATCCGCGGGCTTGCTCGTCAGTTGAACGTCGACGCCGAGGCCGAGTGCTTGGCGGAGTTCAATTGCGGCGTCACAGAGCTTTCCCGTCGGGCTGCGTCACGTTTCATCGATAAACTTCAGTCGATGACCCCTGTGGAACAGATGCGAATGGCCGGTTGATAGATTTGCTCTCCCGCCGCCAAAAGTTTTGGGTTGCGGCCGGCCGCCCTGCATCGTGGAACGGCCGTCTCTCATTTAACGCAACTCAAAACTCCTCCTCGCTGTATCAGTTTTACTTTTAACCCGGCCGGTGTTATTTTATCGGCCTTATCAATTTTCGGAGGACCTTTATGTCTGATGCTTCAGAGGGCTACGGCCCGATGCCCGCCCACGGCGAGTTTTGCTGGGTCGAGATCGCCTCGACCGATCTTGAAAAATGCCGGTCGTTCTATAGCAACGTCTTCGGTTGGGAGTTCAACCGGAGCCAGGCGGCCGGTGAGGACTTTCCATATCTCGAGTTCTCGTCCTGCGGCTCGGGACAGCCCGATGGTGCACTTTACGCGATGACGCCCGAAATGTTCGGCGGCGAACCGATGCCGCCCGCACACATCGCTCATTACATCGCGGTCGATGACTGCGACGCCGCAGCCGCGAAGGCCGCAGGTCTTGGAGCAACCATCCTCAAAGGCCCTGAGGATATTCCGAATGTCGGACGGATGGCCTTTCTCAACGACCCGAGCGGAGCGATGTTCGCAATGATCGCTCTCGGCCAGCAAGGAGCAAAATAATGACGATCCAAGAAGTTTTCTCGTCGCTCGAAAGCGAATGGAAAGGAACGAACCGGCTTAATCTTTCATTCCTGCCCGATCCGATATTCGAATCGCCCTCAACTGCAAAGGCGGTGAAGCGAATGAACGGCCAGTGCCTCGAGATCGCCTATACATGGGTTTACGAGGGCGAGCAGCATGAAGGCGTGATCCTGATCACCGGAAGCGGAAAGGACAATTCGGTTTCGGCATTTTGGACCGATTCGTGGCACTCGAAATACGTCCTGATGGAATGCAAGGGTGACATCTCTGACGAGGGTGTTCTCAACCTGATGGGACATTACTCGGTTCCGGGCCATCCTGAATGGGGCTGGCGAACTGAGATCGTTCCGGGAAAAGATTCGTTCAAATATTTGATGTTCAACGTCTCGCCCGAGGGCGAAGAGGACTGGGCGGTCGAAACCGTTTTCGAACGAACCTAAAGGAGATGGCATGATGAATTAAACGGTGGCGATGTACTCTGATGTTGAAAGACGTTGGAGTAGAGAGGCTTGAAGCTGAATTTTTTCATGCGGCTTAATGACCGCGTTAAGGAGACTAACTCCGATCCCGCTTCTCGCCCGCACCGCCACCATGAGGCAGCTCGAAAGAGTTGACCTCGAATAGGAGAATGGCACATTTGCCACCGTTAATCTACTCCAAAGCCGGACGACAACAAGAGATTTGGAGGGAAAACGGGATGAGATATATCGGAGTGGATCTGCACACGACACAGATCACGGTTTGTTATTTGACAGAAGAAGAGGGGCCGACAATCGCGAAGTATCAGCTCTGCGAGATCGAGCGTTTTGTCGCGGGCTTGTCGCTATCGGATGAGATAGCGGTTGAGGCGACAGGCAACACGAGATGGTTTGTCGAGCAGGTCAGAGCGGCATGCGGCCGGGTGGTTTTGGTCAATCCGAGACAGTTTGACGTGGTGAAGAACTCGGTCAAGAAAACGGATCGGAACGACGCGATAAATCTGGCGCTCTTTTTGAAGGCGGACATGCTGCCGGAAGTCAGAGCAAAGAAGGAAGAGGCGGATAAGGTGCAGTCTTTGGTGGGTACAAGGACGAAACTGGTGAGATTGAAAACGAGTCTTATAAACAAGATACACGCACTGTCGGTATCAAACGGACGAAAGTTGAGGAAAACGAGCCTGGCATCGGAAAAGGGATTGGAAAAAGTTCTCGAAGAAGAATGGACACAAATCGAACGGATCGAGCTGGACATAATAATCGAGCAGATCAGGTCTTTGAAAGCGGGAATCAAGAAGCTCGACACAGCGATCGCGACAGAGAGCGAAAAGTTGACAGGTTACCGCAACCTGGTTTCGATCTCGGGGATCGGGAGCTTATCGGCGGGCATTCTGCTGTCGGTCATCGGCGAGGTAAAAGACTTCGGATCGGCAGACAAACTGGCGAGCTATTTCGGAATCGTGCCGCGAGTGTCGAATTCGAACGAAACCGTCAACCACGGGCGGATAACAAAACACGGAAACAAGACGGGGCGGACAACATTGGTCCAATGCTCTCTTGCCGCGATCAGGAAAAACGATTATCTCAAACGGTATTACGAACAGATAAAGATGAGACGCGGCCACGGAAAAGCCAAAATCGCATTGGCCCGAAAGTATTTGAAAATAATCTACAGCACACTCACCAACAATTGGGTGTTTGCGGACTTTAACAATTTCGAATTGGCAGAGTGAATTCTTTGCTAATGGAGTAGAAATTCATCATAGGAGAATTGAAATGACGGAATTTTCAGTGCCAACGCACGGCACGATTTGCTGGCACGAGCTTGCCTCGCGGGATCTTGAAGCGGCCAAGGCTTTTTACACAGAGATGTTCGGATGGGAGCTTGCGAAGAGCAAGGTCTCGCCGGTGGCGTATGACGAGATCCATATAGGCGGTCGTGCGGTCGGCGGGATGATGGCGATAGATGCGAGCTGGGGGCCGGAGCCGCCGCCATCGAATTGGACCGCCTACATCGCGGTCGATAATGCTGATACGACGGCTGAAGCGATCAGGGCAAATGGCGGAATCGTGAATCATGGGCCTTTCGATGCTCCCGGAGTCGGCCGCATCGTCCTTTGCTCAGACCCATGCGGGGCACATTTCGCCGTGATCCAATTCGCCGCCCCGGCTTAAGCAGCACGCGTTCCTTTGAATTCAAGATCGCCCGGCAGCATCGCCGAGGTGATGGCTCCCGCAATCGAACCGCCGTCCGCAGTTCCCGTGATGGCGAACTCGACCTCCTGGCCTTGAAGTTCGGTTACGGCAGTTGCCGTGACCTTGCTTCCCTGAACACGGCCGCCGCTGATCGTTCCCTCACCAAGCATCGTTACCAACTTTCCGTTGACGCTGCTGCCGTCCTGCTCAAGGTGCATCTTGATCTCGACATCGCTGCCCATGAAATTCAGAGCGAGCGTCCATTCGCCCGCAACATCGGCGACGTCCGCATCGGCACTTATCTCATACTCGGTTACCGGACGCTCATTGCCGTCCTTATCGAAGATCTCGACCGAATCGGCCCATTCGCGTGCCTGCGGGAGTATTTCGGCAGCATCGCCAACGGTCACGATCGCCATTTCCGAGGGCCGAATGTATTCATTCGCGACCCTTTGGATCTCGTCGGCGGTTACCGCCTCGATATTCTCTCGATAGGTCTCAAGATAATCGTGCGGCAGTCCGTAGATCTCCTGGCTGACGATCAGGCTCGTCAGGCCCTCCTGCGTTTCGGCCCGGATCGGGAAAACGCCGGTGAGGTAATTCTTCGCGTCGTCGATCTCTTCTTCCAGAACACGTTCATCGCGGATTCGGTTTAGCTCATAGAAGAACTCCTTTAGCGAATCGCCGGTTACAGCCGTCCGAACCTCGGCGGTCGCCTCGATCGAGCCGTCAAAGCGTTTTGTATCGAGCCGCGTATAGGCTCCATATGTGTAGCCCTTTTCTTCGCGGAGATTCATAAAGACCCGCGAAGATGCTCCGGCACCAAGTACCTGGTTCATCACCAAAAGCGGAAAATAGTCTTTGTGATTCCGCGGTATCGTCCGGTTTGCAATGACGATATTTGCCTGGGCTGAACCGGGCCGGTCAACTATCGTTAGCGTCTTTGCCGTCCTTACAGGAGCAGATGGAAAATCGTGAACATGGCGGTCGCCCGCTTCCCAATCACCGAGGTGATCCTCGAGCTGAAGCATGAGTTCATCCTTTCGCACATCTCCGACCGCGATAAATACCGCGTTATTCGGCAGAAACTCCCGCCGGCGTGCGGCAGCTAGTGCCTCACGGTTCAGCCGCTCTATATCGGCCGGTTTCGGCGAGACCGTTGAATACGGATGCTCGCCGTAGAGCAGCCTTGCGACCTGCTCGTTCGCAAGAAACGGCGGCTGCGATCTTTGGAACTTGAGACCCTCGATGGTATTCCGTCGGTAAAGGTCGAGTTCATTCTCCGGAAAGGTCGGGGCGAAAACGACCTCAGACATCAATTCGATGATGTCAGCCGAATACATCGAAAGTGCCGAGGCGGAGATGACGGTGAAGTCGTCGTTGGAGCTTGCGGAAAGGCTTGCCCCAAGACGCTCGATCTTTTCGGCAAGTTCCCTGCTTGAATAGTTTTCTGTGCCCTCGGTAAGCATCGATGCAAGAGCCGAATTGATGCCGATCTCATTGCGTGGTTCATTCGCATCGCCCGTAAGGAAAACAAGCCGATAATTACAGAGCGGAATGCGTTCGTCGTCAACTATCACTACGCGGAGGCCATTCGGCATGGTCGTTCGAAAAGCGGCGGGCACTCCGAAAGGAACCGGCTCAAGCGGTTCGGGTGGTCTGGTTCTGTCAAGCGTCATAGGTAAATTCATTTATAACCGAAGGGCGGAAAGCCTAACCCCGGCCCGCGGGAACAACATCGAGCAGCGAACGGTTATCCGTATTGAGGAACTCGGAGACGACCTTTCTGATCTCGTCCGGCCGTATGGCAAGAAGTTCTTCAAGCTCGCGGTTGATGAGATTCGGATCACCGTCGTAAAGAGCATATTCGGCGATCTGCTGTGCACGGGCCATCGAGCTCTGCCGCAAGCGGACCGAGTCATTTAGGAGTTGGTTGTGCAGCTTCTGCATCTCGTCGGCGGTCGGGCCGTGGGCGGCAATGTTCTCAATCTCGGACATTATCACGGTCCGGATCTTGCTCAGGTCTTCTTCGGGTTTCGGTATGGCACCGATGTATATGCTCGATGGGCCGCGTCGTTCGTCGGTAAAACCGAATAGCTGAATGACCGACTCGTCGCCTTTTACGAGCTTTTGGTAGAGCCGCGAGCTGTCGCCA
Source organism: Acidobacteriota bacterium (assembly GCA_019639135.1). Classification (GTDB taxonomy): domain Bacteria; phylum Acidobacteriota; class Blastocatellia; order Pyrinomonadales; family Pyrinomonadaceae; genus OLB17. Next base: position 211,567 of record JAHBSL010000001.1, on the reverse strand, counting down.
TCGTAAAGCAGCTTGCCGCCAAGATAAAGAGCTTTGAATTCGTGCGTATTTCGCGGCGGTATCTTCCAACCCATCAGGAACGCCGGAAGCGGTGCGTGCGGGTCGTGCCATTCGCGATAGTCGTCCGCCACCTCGGCCGGTTCGCTGACGTCGATCGCGGGCGGTGTCGGTTGGGCCGGAATGTCGCCAAAGTACTTCTCGATCAATTCCTTAGCGGTCGCCGGATCGAAAGCTCCGGAAAGGGTCAGCACCGCATTGTTCGGAGCGTAGTAAACGCGGAAAAATTCCTGCACGTCCTCGACCGTCGCATCGTCAAGGTCTTCCATCGAGCCGATGGTCGAATGGGCGTTGGCAAAGTTTTTATAGATCATCGAGGTGATGATGTCGAAGATCTGCCCATAGGGTTGATTGTCGTAGCGAAGCCGCTTCTCTTCCTTGACCGCTTCGCGTTGATTGTCGAGGTTCTCCTGCGTAACGGCGAGCGACCGCATCCGGTCGGACTCAAGCCAAAGCGCGAGAGGAAGCTGGCTCGCCGGCATCGTTTCGTAGTAATTTGTCCGCTCGCTGGAGGTTGTGCCGTTCATCGTGCCGCCGGCTTTCATAATATATTGAAAGTGCCCGGCCTTCGGCACATTTGCCGAGCCCTGGAACATCATATGCTCGAACAAATGGGCAAATCCCGTTCGGCCCTCGCGCTCGTTCCGCGAGCCGACATCATAGTAAACCGCAACGGCGACCACGGGCACCGAATCGTCTCGATTTAATACGACACGAAGGCCATTATCAAGTTTGTATTCTTCGATATCTAATGACGGCAATTCAAATCTCATCGACATACGTTAAGTTTATCAGCCTGAGCGGCTTTTTCTCCAATTCTCATGCGAACAAGACGCAATAATCGGGATCTTGGTGAACTCATGGGTTTTCCGATCCGAGACTTCTATCAGGAAAAGAAGTTAAAAAAAAAGTTAAAACATACCCCATTTTGGTAATTGACCTGTTTGCATTTTTGTTCAGATTGCGGTAATTTCAAGAACGGTTCGTATATGGGCGGCCCCAAAACCGTTCGTTGCGGATCAGAGAAGGGTTGAGGTTGCGGTGTGGGAGACGTAATCGCGGCCCTTCTCGCTTTTTAAATCATCCTGTTCCAGCTTCTAGTTCGTGGACTTCCCTTCCTGATTTTCCTGTGCGATCGCGTAAAGTGCGGATTTGACCTGGAACGGCGTCAGTCCCGGATGCATTTCAAGCAGTAGTGCGATGATGGCCGCAATATGCGGGCAGGCAAAGCTATTTCCCGTAAGGTTACGATAACCGCCGCCCGGCCATGCGGTCCGGACATTGACACCCGGAGCCGTTAGTTCGATCACCTGCCCATAATGGAAACCGAATTTCATCGGGTCCGTATCCTCACTCTTGATCACTGAAATTAGAGACGAAGAGAAAACACTCGGGAAGCTTGGCTGCGGGAGATTGTTTGCCGCGGCCACAACGATGCACCCGGCCTGGTAGGCTCGGTCAAGCAGATCGTGGAGCGGGGCAAAGAACTGCGGCTTTGTAGTGCCGAGGCTGAGGTTGATCACACGATACCGGTTCTTTACCGCCCATTCGAGCCCGGCGAGGAACGCGTGCCCATCGCCAAGCCCGCCGGCCCCGAGCACCTTGATGCTGTAAAGCTCGGCATCCGGGGCGATCCGGGAAATAATACCGGCACATGCCGTTCCATGGCCGGCCGAATCGCCTGCTTCGGATGGATCGAACACCACTTTCTTGTTGTCCACACGAGCTTCGAACGACGCCCGAACACGACCATCGATCTCCGGATGAGAAGTATCGATACCGCTGTCAATCACGGCTACAGATACCCCTTTGCCCGTCGCCGAACGCCACTGGTCGTCGAGCTGGAAAAAGGTCGATTGCGAACCGAATCGCGTGTCCTCAAATCCGGTGACCGTCGTCATGTTACAAGATCAATAACCGAGAAAGCTGGTTTCGGACCTGGAATCCGAGAACCGAAGAACCGCATCCAAAAGCTCGCGGCACATTGCCCTCTCGGCATCGCCGCGGCTTGCCAATTCTCGCAAAAGCAAGGCCAGCTCCATCATTTCTTTATGCTCGGCCGTATCGCGAACTCCGCGAAGCCATGCTCGTGCATCGGCAAGTTCTTCGTCTCCATCGGACATTAACCGCTCGCTGAGGTCGCGGAATAACTTCGCCGATTCATAGGCATTGACGAGTGAGGCGATCGCATCGGCACACAGGGCCGCCTTGTCCATCTCAGCGGGCGTAAACGGCTCCCACGGCGGCGGACCCGAACGATTGATGTATTCGAGCACTCCGATAACCTCATCATTATAGCGAAGAGGCGTCGCGAGCATCATTTGCGTTGAGTATCCGGTCGCCTTATCTACTTCCGCATAAAATGTCTGCTCGCCGCCAACGTCCGAAACGACCATCGGCTGCCCTGACGAAAGCACGAAGCCGGCAATCCCCTTCCCGGCAGGCACCTTCAGATCGCGAAGCTGGTCGGCGACCTCTCCGATAGCGGCGAGAAAGCGCAGATCGCCCTCATCGCCGTCTCGGATGAGGACCGAAGCGTCATTCGAACCCATCGTTGCCGCCGAGGCTGAAAGAAGCTGCTCGATAGATCTCGTCAGCGGCTCCACCAGCAGATTTCCAATATCTATTGTTTCGATAACGCGGCGGAGTTTCGCGTCCAGATCTGTATTCTTGTTCCCGGGCATAGAGGGATTTTACTCGATAAGTGCCGATGCACCAATTGCCTGGCTTCTCGAAAACTTTTTCTGGAAAGATCGACGTAATATGAGTATCCTAGTCGCAAATCACAGCTCGGAAGGTATTAGCGGCAGGCCAATTGAATGGCGGAGGACGGGATGAGAACGATCTCCGCCAGCCAAAAAGCCTCGCAGGGAAAACATTTCTATGCGGCGGACGGCAATAGTAATCTTGATCGGCTCCCTGATCTCCCCTGCGGCCGCCCAGACCATCTCGCTCCCGAAAGTGAGCGACGACTTCAAGATAAATCAGGGTTCGAGCTTTTCAGCTACGAGCTCGGCACAAAAGTCAAAACCGAAGAAACTCGAACCGCTCGATGCGTTGAGACAGGATCTGGCCGAAGCTCTTGACGTCATCGGCCAAAACCACGCATCCGCGGACGCCAACAGGCCAGACCGCCTGACCGCTTCGGCACTGCGTTCGGCTCTCCGTTCGCTCGACCCGCATTCGAAGTATTACGACCGGGAAGAGTTCGCCGAACTTATGAACGAACACAAGGGCCAGTATTACGGCACCGGAGCGACCATCATTTCCGTAAGAGACGGCAGTGAATTTGAGACCTATGTGCTTTCGGTCGCGGCGGGTTCTTCGGCCGACGGCGCGGGTATTCGATTTGGTGATAAGATAACGAGCGTCGATAGTAAAGATGTCGGCGGGCTTTCTTCGTATGAGGTTCGCGAGATGATGCGAGGCAAACTCGGAACCGTTTTGACCCTCCGGCTTGAAAGGGCCGCTGACGGCTCGGCAGCCGATGTGAAGCTCACACGCGGCCGCGTTGCCCACAAGACGCTTCCGCACACGTTCATGCTCGATGACGGTGTCGGCTATATCGACCACTCGGGCGGCTTCAGCTATACCACCGTCACCGAACTCGACGACGCATTGCTCCGCCTGCGAGCACGCGGTTTGCGGTCGCTCGTACTCGACCTGCGTGGAAACTCCGGCGGCATTGTCGATCAGGCGGTAGCCGTCGCCGAACGCTTTTTGCCCTACGGTACGAAGATACTTACCCAGCAGGGCCGCAACCCGAACGAAGACCGCATCTGGCGTTCAACCAATCGCCTGCCGGTCACCGTCCCGCTTGTTGTGCTGGTTGATGGCGATACCGCCTCGGCCGCCGAGATCGTCGCAGGTGCGCTCCAGGACAATGATCGCGCTCTGATCGTCGGTGAAAAGACGTTCGGCAAAGGCCTTGTCCAGAATATCATTGAGCTTGAGGACGGCTCTGCACTTGCTCTGACCGCTGCCCGCTATTACACGCCGACCGGCCGCTCGATCCAACGCGATTACTCGGACGTTGGGCTCTATGAATATTTCCGGGGCATTCGCAAGGCCGAGCTGACCGATCGCCCCGCTTATGCAGTAAGGACCATCACGGACCGAATCCTTCATGGCGGCGACGGCATTTCGCCGGATGTCTCAGCGTCCCAAACTGCAAACACCAACTACGCCGTCTCGGACGCCCTTTTCCTCCTGACACGCGACCTGGCAAACGGACGGCTCGACGGGCAGCCCTCTCCCGAGGAACTTCGGCAGTCACTTATATTCGGCCGGGAAATCTTGAGTGCAGATGAGCTGCGGACAGTGCTGGCAAACGTGATTAGCTCAACCGAAAAGGCCGAGATAACGCCCGCTGTTCTAGACGAATTTCGCTGGTACCTCGCAATGGCTCTATTCGGTGTCGATTCGGCGGCGAAGGCCCGCATCGAATCGGACATGGCGGTTGCTGCCGCCATTCGCTCGCTTCCCGATGCCGAAAGGCTCTATGCCCGGGCCGCCGAACTCCGGTCGAACTCTGCCCGTAAAGAAAAAAGCCCGCAGGGCCGCATACCCGGCGGGCTAAGGTAGAAACAGGAGGAATCAGAAAGAACGAGAACAGCCGGCAAAAGATGCCAAAGGCCCGCACTTCTTATTCGCATAAATCTTGATGCACGCCCCGCCGCCGCGGTTGCCCGAATCTCAAAAAATAAAAGCCCCGGCACGTTTTAACGAGCCGGGGCTTCTTTAATGTCTCAACAAGTTCTAGAAATTGAACTTGGCTGAGAGCTGAATACGGCGTGAGGCACTAACGACCGAGGTCCTGATCCGCCCAAATACGGACGAATTGAAGGTAGCGGTCGGAAGCCCGAACGAAGCGGTGTTCGTCAGGTTACGCGCGTCCACGCGAAGGTCCAGGCTATATCGCTCCGAGAACCGAAGATTCTTCGAAAGCGACGCATCGGTCTGGAACCGGCTCGGGCCGATGAAGTAGTTCCGGCCGGTATTTCCGAGTTCACCTGGAGCCGGCTGCGAGAACTGCCCTTCGGCCGCCTGCGAGAACCAATACCATGTACCGTTCCTTTCAACGAGTTCCCCAAGGTCGCGTGAGCAGCCATTGCAGTTCGCAAACGACTGGTTGACGTTGCTAACTGTGTTGAGCCCGGAATAGACCGTAAACGGCCGTCCCGTTCCCCAATTGTACGTACCGGCAAGCTGCCAACCGCCGACAAAGAAGTCGAGAACCCGCGACATATCCTTGCCGTAGGCACGATCACGTCCTATAGGGATCTCCCAAACGTAAGTCCCGTTGATCACGTGGCGGCGGTCGAAGTCAGACCAGGCATAGTTCAAATTCCGATCATTGATGTCGAACGGAGTACTTGAAGCTGATTGGTTGTTCGCACGCGAGACGGTCGTGAAGGTCGGGTCAAACGAACGGGTGTCCTTCGAGATCGACCACGTGTAGCCGATCTGGAATCCGAGCCCGCCTTTTAGACGCCGCTTGAAAATGAAATCAAGCCCGCTGTACCGCGAATAGTCGTTGCTATCGAGAACATTGACAACGCCGAACTGCGGATAACGTTGGAAGAAGAACGGGTTATTGATCGTGTTCGCGATCATCTGTTGGCCGCTAACGGTCCGCTGCGAAACGACCTGTGCTGCAGTAGCAACGCCTCCGCCAGTGGTATTTACAGATCCATCAGGATTAGTTGGAGGCGTCAACGTTGTTGCGATCGTGCCGATACCTCTGAACGTGGTGGTTCCGGCATTGTTCGTCGGGTTACCGGTAAACAGAAGGTTGATAAGGCAGGATGTTGCAGTTGGACTCCCCCTAAGCGTGTTGAACGCTTCAAGGAAGTTTTCGGGACACGACGGGTGCCGAGCGAAAATATCAACCTGATTCGAGTCATATCCGCCGAAAAGGTGAGTCCCTCGTCGGCCGATATAATTCACCTCAAAAACATTTCCGTCCCAGATCTCACGCTGAAAACCGACGAACCACTGATGACTTTCGGGATAACGTGTGTCGGGGTCAACGAGCGTGACCGTGCTCAACCCGAACGACGGCGGCTGCCGCAGAGCATTTGGAGTGGACGAAGGCGTCGCGTTCGGAATACCGTTACGGATCAGGCGATCCTGCTGAGCGATGCTGGTGTCGGAAAACGCAAACGTATTTCCAGGTGCGCTTTGGTAAACGCTGTTTGCGAAGACCTGCGACGGAAAACGGTCATAGGAAAGCCGATAATTGGCTCTTATGGACGTTTTTCCACTGCCGAAAGGATCCCAAGCGAAACCGAGCGATGGGGCGAAATTGTTTGTGTCGTTCTCAAAAAGTTCGCCTTCTTCCCAGCGAAGCGTGTTTGAAGGCGCCGCACCAATGGAAAAAGGCTGCGACGGCCGAAGAATCGGAAGACCCTTCGATCTCGGACTGAGCTTAAGCTCATACCGCAAACCGAGGTCGAGAGTCAGATTCGGACGAACTCGCCAAGTATCCTGAAAATAAAAATCGTATTCCGGGTAATATGCACGCCAATTCCAACGAGTACCGCCCGGAGCAAATACGTTCGGATTCTCTGGTGAGACAACGAACCCCTGAGCAAAACTGCCAATGCGGCCGATCCAGTTATTGATCTGCGAACGAAGATTCGTAAGGTCGGTAGAGTTGATACCGGTAGTTCCGCCAGCAGTGGGGAGGCCAAAGCCAATAAAGTTGCTCTGTCCTGCTCCGAAACCGATCGTCGGCTCGATCGTGCCCCCGGCCGAGGAGCGGTCATCGAACTGCCGTCCAAGTCGGATATTAATCCCTGCCTTAAAGAGATGAGGAGAAAAATCGAACGTTATGTTGTCCACGATCTGAAACGTTCGGGCCTCACGAGCATTATAGGCAAAGTTCGAAAATGCATCGGTTACAGTATTCAGGATAAACGGAACATCTGCACGAGGTGCCTCGTTAGCAAAGCTGAATGAAAAGGTGCTGTAACCGTAGATGAATTCATTGGTAAAACGCGGCGTCGGCGACCACCGATAGTTGACCGCGAGGTTCTTAGGCCTGCGGATCGTATTTACGAGGTTCGGATATCCAGGAAAGGCCGGAAGGCCACCGTTAACGCTGTCGCCGATGGTGTCCTGTGCTCCTTGTGCATAGCGGACATAAAAGTTGCTATTTTTCGTCACATTGACGTCAAAACGCATTACCAGATCCCACTGTTTCTCGGTCTGAGGTGCGTTGAAGTTAAAGCCGGCGAAATTTAACCCGTCCCCTCGAGAAAAATCATTCGGCAAAGGATAATCATTCAAAAGACCAACAATGAACGGATCTGGCGAGAACAGTGGCTGCGTGTTGAGGTTGTAGGTCTCAACGCAAAGCGTTGTGATCGTCGCGCTACATGCAGGATAGATCGGCTGACCGGCTGCGTTTACCGAGGCCGTCGACGTTCCGGCAGGAGCGTTCCGCTGTCCGCGAATGTAGCGGTAAAGTCCGCTTCTTGCTTCGGACGTATAAACAGTACGTTCGGCAAGCCGCGTCTCTGAAGCACTAAGGCGCTGTAGATTGACAAAAAAGAAAGCACGGTCCTTCAATGGTTGGAAAAATGGAGTCCCTTCACCAAATCCCGGATTGATGATCGGCCCGCCAAAGCTGCCGCCGTAGATGTGTTGAACAAATTGCGGACGCCCGATACCCAAAAGGTTGTTTTCGAACTCATTCGCATTGACCCCTGGTGTCTGATAATACTCAAACAAATTGCCTGAATACCGGTTGGTTCCGGACCGTGTGACCAACGTCACCTGCGCTCCGCTGCTCCGGCCGAGTTCGGCGGTCGCGTTGCTGGTGACGATCTGGAACTCCTGGACCGAATCCGGATTTGGTCGGAGCGGGGTGAAGTTCGAACCGCCGGCGGTCGATTCATTGATATCGATGCCGTCGAGCGTAAAGTTAAATGCACGGTCGCGGGAGCCATTGACGTGAACGCCGCCGCCAATGTTTGCACCGACAACCACGCCAGGCTGGTAGTTCAGCAGGTCGAGCGGATTACGGCCGCGAAGTCCGACGATCGGAAGGCTTTCCAGCGTCCGTTGTTCGATGGTCGAACCGACGTTTCCGGAAGTTGAGGTCTGTACTTGCTCAGCAGTCGCCTCGACCGAGACCACAGCCGAAACATCGCCGACCTCTAATGCGACGTTTACCGATGCCGGCTGGTTAATGAAAGCCGAGTTATTTCGAGAGACATAACGCTTGAACCCCTCCCGCTCAACCGAAATAGTGTAAGTTCCCGGCTGGATGAGGTCGAAAACGTAACCTCCACTTGCACTCGTAGTTGTCGAAAGTGAGATATTTGTGGATTCGTTGGTAAGTGTCACGGTAGCACCGGCCACTGCAGCTCCCGACGCATCCGTTACCGTGCCGGTAAAACGGGTCGTCGTGCCCTGCGCAGAAGCCAGCAAACTAAAGCAACAGGTTACAGCGAGAATCAGTAATGCTCTCGCCAAAGGTAGTTTGCCCATCATACTCCTCCAATTTTTAGTTTTAACTGTATAACCTTTCCTTATGAATAAAAGGCCAATGTGAAGAAATTATGATGTAAGATAACACAGCTTTTACGAAAGTGTTAATTGAAAAGCCTAAAAAAGTAGAGAAATCGTTATCTGAGGTATTCGAGCAGCGTTCCGGAAGCGCCGACGGCCCAGCCGACACGCTTATTTATGAAGAGGCCGAAGATCTTTTCTTCTGTCCCGCTGTCCTGCTTTATCCAGGTCTTGCCGCGGTCGTTCGAACGCAGGATCAGGCCGCCGTGGCCAACTATCCAGCCGTTCTTATCGTCGGCAAAATCGACCCGCATAAAGGTGCCAGGAAAGCTCGTCGCGACCTTGATCCAGGTATTGCCCCCGTCCTCGGTCCGCAGGATCGTTCCCCGGCCGCCGACGGCATAGCCTTCCCTGCTGTCGCGGAAATCGACGTTGTAAAGAGCCCGCTCGACACCAGATCGCTGAAGAACAAAGCTCTCGCCGCCGTTGTCTGAAAAAAGGATCACTCCGCGGTCTCCGACTATCCAGACCCGCGTACTCCCGACGAAATCGAGATGAAAGAGTTCCGTTTTTGGCGGGACAACGACACGCTGCCAGTTCTCGCCGCCGTCCTCAGTGCGGAGAACGAGCGAATCGATGACCGCACCGCGGTTGTTCAGGATGGAGCCGACGGCGATTCCCCGGCGGCGATCGGCAAACCGTATGCTTAGGAATTCGGGCGTGCCCATTGCATCAACGGCCCGATAGAGCGAGACCTTTCGCCACGAACTGCCGGCATCGTCGGTCTGGAACATTTCCTTTCCGGCCACGAGATAACCATTCTTCTCGTTGCGAAAATAGATCTCGTTGATGTTCTCGGTCGTATCGAGCTCGACCTTCGTCCAAGTAGCTCCGCGATCGGTAGTATGAGCAAGAAATCCGTTATCGCCCGCGATCCATCCCTTGTTGTTTTCGGCAAAATAGACCGAAACGAGGTCTTCGGTCGTCCCCGAAACACGCGGCTGCCAGCCCTGCTGGGCCGCAACGGAGCCCGCAAACGCGAAAAGCGTGAGTATTAAAACGGCCCTGCGGGAAATGCTTTGCACCAGTTGTCCTCCAAAAAAAACGAAAAGAAAAAGGTGATATCCATTAAGAATACAAGAACCCCGAATGAAAATCACCTTTTGTTGGACGCGCTTTGCCGCCCGGTTTTGCCAAGCGAGTTACTTCACGACGCGATATACCCGGCCGTTCCAGATCACGGCAACCTGTTCGCCGATCGCGAAATACTGGGCAAGCATCGGTTCCCGGCCGATGAGGCGATAGTATTCCTCGCTGCCGAATTGAACTTTCGTCTCGGGCAGCTTGGTCTCGGGCCGGATGTCCGCATCGACCCAGACCTCGTTCTCAAGGAAGAAATTCCGGTTCGCGACGAACTGGTTCTCCGCCGAACGCTTAACGGTCACCTGATCCTCCGCCCGCATTTCTTTACGGTCGGCGAGAGTGACGTTCGACTTCTGTGCGTTCTGCTGAACGCTTTGTGCAACGGCATCGCGGCCGCTGCTCATCTCTAAAGCACGCGGCATAACAGACGGCGGAGCTATCAGCCCGCTGCCCGCACGGCGAGACGAGACAAAGCTGCCGTCGGTCGCGAGATAAGATGTGTAGGGCGTCACAATGCCGAACCTCGTTCCGAGTTCGACGATCTCGTCCTTGACCTCTTTCGTTTCGCCATTGGCACGAATTTCCTCAACCAGCCAACCGACCCGCCGCGTTGCCCAAAGCCGCGGCAGAAAATCGTTGTCCGTCGCCCTTCGTGGGAAATCGAGCCCGCGGAACTCGTATGCCTTCGGTGCATTGCCGGTCTTGCCGCTGAGTGTCACGACCACATCCCGCAGGTCGCTTTCGTTGCGGTAGCGGCCGATGAGCGTCGTCTGCATTCCCTTAAAAAGGTCGCCCGGCTTTCGCGGATAGACCATTTCGGCCTGGATCGGCCCGAGGTCAATCTCAACATCGGAGAGCACCGGCGAACTCACTCTCGCGAAGAAGCTTGAGACCTTGACCTCGAGGTCTTCCTGCGGCTGGACGTAATCCGAGATACCCGCATTTTCGGTTCCGAGCTTATCGAGCAACGCCGTATTGACGTCATAACCGAAGCCGAACGGAAAAACGCGTACGTCGATCTTCCGAGCGGCCTTGAAGTTCGAAAGTATCTTTGCCGCATTCGTCTCGCCGACCGTCGGCAGGCCGTCGGTCATAAAAACTAGCATCTTCGGCCGGTTGCCGGACTCGAACTGCTTGAGCGACGCGATCAGCGCGTCGTTGATATTCGTGCCTCCGGTCGGCTGAAGTTTGCCGACAAATTCCTCGCCCTTCTTCTTGCCGGCGGCGTCGGCACGGATCAGCCCGCTTTCCATCAGCCGCTCTTCACCGGCAAAGCCGATCACGTTAAACCGGTCGCTGTCTCTCAAAGTTCTAATACCGAATAACAACGCCGCACGTGCCTTTTCCATCTTGCCGGCATCGGCCATCGAACCGCTTGTGTCGAGCACGAAGACGATGTCCTTCGCCGCTATTTCACGTTCGCCGAGATCATCTCGCGGCGAGAGCGTCAGTAAAAAGTAGCCGTCCTTTCCGGGTTCTCGATAGGTCAGAAGCGACATACTGAAGTCGGCTTCGGAAAGCCCGTAGAAGAGTTGAACGTCCTTGTCGTTGTCGCTCGATTCGAAAGATACGACCGCCCGCAGGTCGTCGCGGCGATTGACCTCGATGGCATGCGAGGGCGAGTAAATGTTTCGCAGCGGCTCGCGGCCGACGATCTCTATTTTGCCCGAAACCGTCCCGAAGGACTGCGGCGGCATATTGGCCACACCGCCTTCCGCTCCCGGCCGCCCGCGCCAAAGGTTGCGGCCCGTCCCGAGCGGATAGCGATAGGCGACCGTTCCCGACTCGGCTTTCAGAATTTGCGTGTATCGAAGCTCGACCTTTTTATCGGAGTTCGGCGGGATCGGAAAGATCGAAGCCTGCAGCAGGTCCTTGCCGGCATATTCGAGCAGGCCGGGATCGCGTTGCCGGCGGACGATCTCGTCATAAATTCGGCGTGCCTCCTCGCGGCTTCGAACCTCGCCGACCAATCGTTTGCCATCCTCCCAAATTGCGAATTCAACCACCGACGCACCATAGGGTATCGGGAAGAAATACGTTCCTTCAACGGTAAACCGCGTGTCGTTGCGGAAGATCTGTTCGACATGCGTCGTCGCGACCTGACCCTCGATCTTCGTATCGAGCTTTATCGATTTGACCGGCAGGACGTTCGGCAAAGGCTGCGGAATCGGCCTCGGCCGGCATGGCCGCGAATCACACGGAATGGGCAAAATAACGCCCTGGGCAAACGCCCCGGACACAGCGATCGCTCCGAAAAATGCCGGACCGAACATCAAACTCAAAAGGATCTTTTTCATTTTTTTCTCCGCAATTTCGTTGGACTTGGAGAGCAGCAGGCATAAGCCGATATCTACTGAACGCCTTGGAACGCTAACCTTGCACGGAAAATTTGCAACTTTTTTGCTTGCAATAGCATGTAATATAGATAAAGACACTTCCCCGAAAGTTCCGGGCATTCCATGTTTTACGGAGGCTTTGATGCGATATCTCTCAGTTCTGTTCGTTTCGGCAATCTTGTTTTCTTCCGCCTTCGGGCAAATCCCCGAGACAGGTTCGGAGATCTGCACGGTCGAGAACTCGCGGTTCCTCGTCGGGCAGCTTGCGACCGAGAGCCGCTCGGTCCGAGAGGCTGATAAGCGAGTGAATATTCTCGTCCGGCTGGCTGATTTCTCATGGCCCTTCGACGAACCGATCGCCCGCCAATACTTCACCGAGTCGTGGGGCATCGCCACTGCTCATTTCAAGGAAAGGGGCTTCGAAGCCGCCCGTCCTGATCGAGCAATGGCCCTAACTGCACCAAAACCCGATCTTCGGATGACGGTGATAAAGGCGGTCGCCCGGCACGATGCAAAATGGGCTGAGAAGCTAAGCGAAGAGGTACTAAATGAGTTTGATAAGACGGCTTCCGAGCGGAGCGGATTCAACCGGGAGCGGGAGATCCAGGAAATGATCGCGCTTGCTGGCGAACGGGTCGAAGAGGATCCGGCGTTCAGTTTGATGATCTTTCGTCGCTTGATGCGTTATCCGCTCGAGCAGCACTGGTTCTGGGCACTTTACCATACGGCCGACAAGAACCTCTCGCTTTCGGCGACGCTCTATTCCGAATTGCTTCAAAATTATCGCAATGAATCCGCCCGTCGTTTGCTTATCCTTTCGGCATACCCTTTCGGCCGCGAAAGGATGTTTGGAATTGACCGCTTTATGGTCTCGTCGTCGATGCCGTCGAACTCTACCGCCGACCCGATGCTTCAACGCCGCTTTCTTGAAACATTCTTTGCACGCATCGCCGCCGCCGCGACCAACCCCGATGAACGACTTCGGCAGCCCGAGCCCAACCGCCAGCCCGATGCGGTCTATATGTATTCGGCGTTGCTGGAACTCGAACCGATCGTCATCAGCGAGCATCCGGGACTGATCCAAAGATTTACGCTTGCCAAGTCGCAGGCCAATTCGCTGCTCACAGACGAGATGCGTGCCGGAATGGGCCAGCGGGAACAATGGAACAGATCGGCCAGTACGACCTTTGAAGAGCTTCTACAACAGGCCGAAGACGCGGACAACGAGGGCAAGCTGACGGACAACATGATCATAACAATGGTGATCCGACAGCGAAAGACGGAAGAGCAATTTGCCCTTTTGGAACCCTGGCTCGACAAGATCAAAGAGGAACAGGCCCGAAAGGACTCGACCAACTACTTTTGGTTCACCCGGGCGAAACTCGCAATTGAGGAAACTCGTTTTGCCGATGCCGTCCGCTTTCAGGGAAAGGTGGCGGAAGCCGAGGACAGGGCCGTGCTCGCATTTGATCTGGCCGAAAAGCAGATGGAAAATCTGAGCGAAGCTGCCGGTGCGTACCAGACTCTCGGCGAGGTCGCCAAGATCGCCGGGGCGCTTCCGGATTCGGCGACCAAGGCGAAGATACTGATGGGACTCGCTTATCAATACGAGCGGTTCAACCCGGGCTTTGCAATGCAGGAGCTTTCGGACTCGGTCGCCGTCATCAATCGGCTGCAGGACCCCGACCTCGGCTCGACGGCGGTTTATCGGCAGATCATTGGCAAGAGTTACAGTTTTTTTTCGGCTTATACGGTGCCCGGTTACGACCTCGAGCGGACTTATTCAAAGCTCGCCGCCCGTGACCTCGGGCTGTCGCTATCGAACGCGAGATCGCTCGATGACAAGTTCCTGCGGACGATAGCAGTGCTCGCCGTAACCCGCGAATGCGCGAAAAAGAAAGTGCCGGAAGTGGCTGATGAGCAGTAACTCGAGAGTGTTTTCGTTGCCGAACCGCGACTAAAGCTCGGCTTCCTTTGCAAAACTCTCAGCGGCCTCTGCGTTAAGATTACTTGAACGCAGAGGCCGCAAAGTTTTACGCAGAGTATCCGGAGTGTTATGGATTCTCGTTGTCCGGCTTGTTTGCCGGGTTCGTTTCGTCAAGTGCAGAGTCGATCTCACGCTCGATGCGAGCCCGCAGCCGCTCGACAAGGTCGTCCGCTTTTTGCAGATTTACTTCGAGATTCGCCCGGTTTCGGCGGATCTCGTTGAGCAGGTTCTGCTGGTTCGCTTTTTCGGCAGTAAGTTGACGGCGGCGAGCTTCCCTTAGCTCCTCGGGCCGCAGCGTACCGGCAAACGCCACGCCGCGGTCGATCATCTCGGGCCGCATGTCCATCTCGATAGAATCGAGCTTGGCGAGAACGGCTCCCTCTTTCTCAAGCATTTCAAAAAGCTGCTTGCGGAGCGTGTCCGAACGCTGCTCGGCTCGTGTGAGTATTTCGAGGTTGAGGGCAAGCCGACGCTGAACGGCGTCGGGGTCTTTGCTTCGCGAGGACTCGAGCAACTTGATCCGAGCCTCTAGTGTCTCGATGGTCTGCTGATCGCGGGACTCGGTTTCCGTCGTCGGGCGGGTCGCGGGCTCATCGCTGTCCGGAATTCGGACCCACGGCAGGTCGTCGGCACGGCTGATCACCTCGGCACCTGCCGGCGTTGGCGAAGCTGCCGGGCGTGCCGGCGTCCGTGTTGGCTGTGGACGTTGAGCCGCCGCCATCAACGCTCCGACCGATAATATCGCCGCAAAGCTTGCAGCCGCCGTCGCCCGACGAAGCAAATCACTTCTTTTTGCCATTTTTCTTCTCCGCCTCGTCCTTATCAGGCAAAAAATCGCCCCTGACAAGTTCGATTCCGTTCTTCAAGAGTCCGACTACCGGAATGGCATCGATGCCCGAGTTAATAACGCCCTTGACCACGCCCTTCCGGCGAATATCGCTCCCGACAAGAGCAATAGCAACGAAGGTTCCGCCAAAGGGCAGCATCTTTGCCCCGCGACGGAACACCTGCCATCCGGCCGCACGAATAACCTTTTGTTTTATGCTCCGCTCTGACATAGCCACAGTCTAAACTTGCCTAAATCAGATGACAACAGCATACTTTTCTTTGCACGCTTCGAGCTTCGATTTGTTCCTTTTTTCCTGATGGGCCTCAAGTTTACGGATATCTCCAAGCGATACGGGAACCGATGGGCGCTCCGCGACGTTTCATTCGAGGCCGAGGCCGGCCGTGTCGTCGGGGTTTATGGGCTAAATGGTGCCGGTAAGTCCTCGCTCCTGCGGGTTGCCGCGGGCGTAGAGCAGGTAAATAGCGGAACGATCGAGGCTCCATCGGCCTACTTTCTGCCGACGTTTCCGGAAATACCGTTGTTGAGGAGACTTCGAGGTGTTCTGCCGGATACGGCCGAGCTTGCGGCGATCCAATCGGCTAAGATCGACGACGCACTCAAAAGCGATGCAAAGCTTCTTTGCCTCGATGACCCGTTTCGCTTCTTTGATGCCGGCGAGCGGCGGAAGGCGATGGAAAAGCTCCGAACAGCGGCTCGGGATTCGGGAAAACTTATACTTTTTGCGACGAACAGCTTTGAGCAGATACTCGGCTTTGCCGATGAACTTCTTGTGCTCGTCGGTGGATATTTAGGGCAGTACGGCCCGGCGTCGGAGGTTTACAACTCACCGCTGACGACCGCCGTTGCCGCGATCACCGGCCGCTGCAATATTTTTGAGTCGCGGCGGCTGACCTCCAGCAAGAACGACCTTCCGGAGTTTCACACCATCGATGGCGGTCATCGCCTCTTCACCGGACCGCTTGACCGGACGCGGCTTGGGCCGATCAATAAGAACATCCCCCTCGCTATCCGGCCTGAGTATATCTCTCTCTCGTTCGGAGCTTCTTTTCCGGAAGATAACCTCCTCAAGGCCATCGTCACCGATGTATCTTTCCTCGGCCCGATGACCCTTGTCCGGCTCGACGCAGGCGGGCTAGAGCTCGAAGCTCTCGTCCTGCGTCTCATCGGACTAAACGTCGGCGAAGAATGCATGGTCGGCCTCCCGCCGAACCGCATCACCGTACTTTCCTAGCGGACATAGGCCGAAGGCACCGGCACGTCGGTCGAAAGACCGAAGCCGGTGATGCCTACTCCGCCGGTCGAACGGTTGACGAACCACGTTGCCGAACCGGGCCTGAACACGGCCGCGTCCGTCTTACCGTCGCCGTCGTAATCTCCCGGAACAGCCACATCGCCGGCAACGCCGAACGGGAACGCAAAGAACGTCGTGTCCTCGCTTCTAAGCACATACCACTCGCCCGTCGCCGGCCTGTAGAACGCAATGTCCGCCTTGCCGTCGCCAGTATGATCACCTTGCACGGTCCTGTCCGTCGGAGATCCGAATTGAACGGCAAATAGGCCGGCCGTGCTGCGGTTTATCCACCACTCGGAACCGGTAGCTCCATTCGGCCGGAAGACACCGACATCCACCTTTCCGTCGCCGTCATAATCCGCAACGGCCGGAAGGTCGCCATTGGTGCCAAAAACCTGAACCTCGACCCCACCGGAGGAGCGAAGTATGAACCATGTTCCAACGGCAGCACGGAACACCGCCGCGTCCGCTTTTCCGTCGCTGTCAAAATCGCCGGGTGTCGGCACATCGCCGATGGCTCCGAACGGGAACGAGAAAAAGGTCGAATCCTCGCTCCTCAGGACGAACCATTCGCCCGTCGCCGGCCGCCAGAATGCGAGATCGGCCTTGCCATCTCCGGTGTAATCCGCCGGGACCATCGTGTCCGAAGCCGAACCGAACTGGAACGCCCGATTCGCTCCATCCGAACTGCGGAGATACCACCACTCGCCCGCCGCCTGACGGAAGATCGAGATGTCGGTCTTGCCGTCGCCGTCAAAGTCGAACGGAGCCGCGGCCGTCTCCGAAGGCTCCGCAAAATTATAGGCGACGAGGGCGAAGTGCTGGTCCGTAAGATCGGCATTCCCGAGTATGCCGTCGCCGTTCAAAGCGGTAGCCGCGACCGTTATCGTCACCGGCGTTCCGGCCGCTACTCCTTCGGCGAGGCGGACCTGTTCGACATTATCTACGACCGAATGCGTTCCGCCGGTTATGGATACGCCGCCGGTAAAGAAATTGCCCCGGTAAGTATTGCCGCCTACCTGTACGGTCAGATCGAGATTATTGACCAGAGCCGGATTCGAGACTCCCGGCGGATCGGTCCAGACCAAAGCGACACGAAAAGGCTTCGAAGGATCGGCGACCGTGCCGGTATAAACCACGTTCTCTCCGTTATTTGAGAAGGCATGGGTCTGGTCGATGTGGAGCATCGGCACACCAGTGTTCATCATCAGCCGCATATTCATCCGGCCCCAGCCCTCGTTGCCATTCGGTGTCGTTGACGCCGCGGTAAGGCTTCCATTCATCTCCTGGCCGCTCAAAACGATCGCCGATTTGATCATCGCCGGGCTCGGATATGCTCCGCCGTTGCGGTCCTTCCAATACTGGGTAAATAGCGCCGCCGCACCGGCAACCTGCGGAGCTGCGTGCGACGTACCGGTACTGAAAGCGTGGTTCGCGTCAAAGCAGGAGGATACACTGCTGCAAGATCCGGCACGGCTTCCCGTTATCACCGTTCCGGGAGCTGTGATGTCCGGCTTGATGCGGCCGTCCAACGCGATCCCTCGGCTCGAAGATGAACGAAGGTCGTCCATGTTGTCCGCCCCGGTCGAACCGAGCTCCGTTCTGATGTTCTCCGAATTCGCAACGGCGATCGTGTTCTTTGACATCTTAGGACGTGTAAGTCCGCTCGTACCGGAATTTCCGGCTGAAAAAACGATCGTGAAAGCATCGATCGATGCCGCAAACGAGGCATCTCTCACCAGCCCGTCGTATGTGGCGGCATATGAGTCGTAAGAATTGCCGTTCGTGCCCGAGCCCCAACTGTTGTTCGAGATGGTTCCCCGAACGCCGTTCGGCCCGAGCGTGTTCAATGCATCGTCAACCGCTTGTGCATCGGTCGTCGTGTTTCCCGTTTTCAAGAAGGGGATATTGATTATATTTGCCCGGGGTGCGATGCCGACGCCGTAGTTGTAACCTTGCCCATCAAGCGGGCCGAACGGCGTGTAACCCGCGATGATGCTGGCATTTATATGGCCGTGTCCGCCGGCAGCTCCGGCGGTCGCCCCCCGAAGCGGCCCATCTACAGTATTGTTCGCCGTTACGTAAAAACCGCCGTTGCCGGGAATGCTGATCCCGTCGTCCGAAACCATCACGGTCACGTTCGTGCCGTCCGCTCCGAACTGCGTAAGCGGGTCGTAGCCCGGCGGGTTCAGCGTGGTGACGTTCACATAATTTCCCGCAACGATCTGTGCCGCACGCTCATCCTCGGTCGTCGGTTTAATATAAGGATCGATACGGAAAACATGGTCCATCGCCGCCGCGTTTTCGAGCTGCGAGACCGGCATCTCGACCCGGAGAACGTTGAAGAAATTATTCGCCAATTCGCTTTCGCCGATGATCCGTCCTCCGACCTTCGAGCGAAACTCCCACGCCGAAGCTCTGAGGTCGGAACGCGAAAAGACAGCGATGTCGAAAACCGCCGTATCGCTTTCCGCGGCCGCAAATGACCGCACGAAGCTATCAAGCCGATGCTCGGGCAGATATCTGCCGACCCAGCGCACCCGCGAATGCCCTGCCGCCTTTACCGCCGCCGAATGATCGCCATAGACCAGAAACGCCTGATGCGGAACGTATTGCACCACCTCAAGCCCGACCTCACGAATGCTGTCAAGCCATTCGTCCGAGGCGGTCGCACCGAACTGAACGACGAAATATCCTTTACCACTTTCGGCTTCGTTTCCCGGTTCGATGGCAAGCTCTTCGCGTTTAGCAAGCGGCTCAAAGGTCCTGCCTGGCAGGTGAAGCGTGGTTTCGATTCGCTGGCTTCCCTCGCCCGCAAGGCCGTTTCGCTCATTCGACGCCGCGATCACGAAACTGCCGTAATCAGCAATGATCTTCCCTCGCTCGGAGAGACGCTCGCGGTCAGACGGAGCCGAAACCGGCACTCGAACCAATTCGGCCGAGGCGTTCCGGATCAGGTCGGTGACGGCATCGGGCTTTGCAAACTCGGCGCGGAGGTCACGCGGAGCTTCCGGCTCCTTCGACTGTGCCTTCTGTACGGTCTCCGATACAAAATACACCGCGACCAGCGCAGCGACACCTAGCAGGAAAGCGGCTGCCCTTAACGGGCGGCGATACAATTTGTTCATCTTCTTCTCCAATTAGTGAGGTGCAAAGAAATGTCCTTTTTGAATATTACCAATTTTTCTTAATTAGTCACACAAAAAAAACCTGCCCGGCCCTTAGGCTCAAGGCAGGCGTTTTTAGCCTCTCGGACCGGTTTAGATAACAGGCACCATTATGACGTGCACTCTTCGATTGCGAGCACGATTGGCATTCGTATTGTTAGGGGCGACCGGAATACTTGCTCCCAGGCCCCGCGGTTCCATTCGGTTGTTTGGAATACCGAAGACCGAGAGCCTTTCGGCAATCGCACGCGAGCGTCGCTCGGTCAGCGATTCAAGCTCCGAAGGCGTTCCCTGGTTATCTGTGTGCGATTCGATCTCGATCCGGTAATCCGGATTTTCGCTAAGGATCTGTCCGATGGCCGTCAGTCGGTTATCGGCTCCGGGAGCGAAATCGGTGGATCGGGCCGATGACCAAAAGCTCTCCGGCAGGGTGAGGATGATCCCTCGCTCGCTTTTTGAAACAGTGCCGTGGCGACGAAGCGCCTGCATCAGTGCTCCCTCGTTCGCCTGCAATGCGTTCAGGCGGGCTTCGCGTTGCCGCTGCTGTTCTGCCTCACGCTGCTGCAGGTCGATTGCGTCCAGGCGAGCCTTCGCGTTCGTCGCCTCGAGCTGAACCCTCCCGAGGTCTTCGCGCAATTTTCCATTCTCGGCACGAAGGTCGCGTATCTGTTTGAGGTAATTTTCGACGTCCCGCTGCGAAAGCTCCCTTGATCGCGTCTCATCCGCCAGTTGCCGTTTTAAATCCGCTATCTCATCTTGTGCACGTGCAAGCCGATCTTCAACTCGCTGCATTTCAGCATCGGCTCGGATCTGCTCATTACGCTGGCGGCGAGCCTCGGCTCGTTCGTACGCCAGTTGCTCTGCATTGACTGCCGTACTGATCGCTCGCCGGGCCGTGATATCGACCTCGTCCTCTTTGCGTCCCGCCCGCCAGGCTTCTTCAGCGTTGTTCAAAAGCGTCTCGGCCTCATTAAGCTGTTCCGGAGCATCGCGTTCCGCACCAGCAAAACGAGCCAGTGCGATCGCCTGTTTTGCCTGCAAAACGGTCGATGGGGTCCGTGAGTAATCGATCTCGGCTATCTCCGGCGTCCGCGCATCCCTGAAGTAATCGCTGGTGTTTCCGAAATACTGCACCGAGGCCGCGGTCGTCAGTTGCCGTCCGCTCCTCGCGACCGGATTCAGATTCTCAAGCATTATCTCCTGCGACGGACGTTTGACCAGAAAGTGCGGCTCGGCAGTAATGATGAGCGCAAATGTTTGCAGCCGCGTCGTTACGTCTATCTTCGAATCGAACTCAAAGAAACCCCGCCGTTTGATCTCTCCGAGATTATCGACCTGCCCCTCGGGCGAGATAGCCCACAGAACGTAAGTTGCATATCCGCGTCCCAGTTCAAATGGACGCGGCATTTTAGATACAAGAACTGTTATCTCCGTACCGTTCCGGGCGGTTCGTCTGACGATGGCCCTGCCGCTCATTCGCGGAAATCGCGTGGTGCCGCGAAACTGAATATCGACTCGCTCGTTAAGCGGGTAGGTGATCGCGGTCGTCCGGCGGCCAATATCGGCCTGAGCCGGTACTTCGACGTTAAAAATTAGCGAAAAGAATAATAATAATAGAAGTAACGCGGAGGGCTTTAGCTTTCTCATATATTCCGATCTCCGTAAAAAAAGAATCTTTAAGCAAGATGCCACACTGTGGTTGCGGGTTGCAAATTTCTCGCGGTTTTTGGACAACCCGCATCACGCTAACGTATAGTCTTTACCTTAGTTTCCGATGTCTGACCTAAACCGGCTGCTTACGTATGTCCGCCCCTACAAGGGAGTCTTCGCGGTTGCGATCGTTGCGATGCTGTTTGTCGCACTTTTCGAAACGGCGATCGGCCTTCTTCTGATGCCGATCTTCGAGCAGTTCATTCCTCAGAATACCGGATCCCGCTGGCTTCCCTTCAATCTCCACGAAGTGATTCCGAAGGAACCGTGGTATTCGGCCTGGTTTGCCATTTCCGGCCTGCTGCTCGGATTCACACTTTGCAAGGGCATCGCCGAGTATTTCTCGTCATACCTGATGGCGAAGATCGGCCAATCGGCCGTGCTCGATATCCGCAAGCAGCTTTATGACCACCTGCTTTCGCAGTCGGCGTCATTCTTCGAAAAGCACCGGACGAATTTCCTCGTCTCACGGCTGGTCGTAAGCTGCTCGGCCATCGAGCTTGCCGTCTCGGCAAATCTTCGCGATGTCCTTCGCGAGAGCTTCATGCTCGTTGCTTTTCTCGGAACGGCGTTTTATCTCAACTGGCGGCTGATGCTGGGTGCCTTGATCATCGCTCCGATCATCGCTTTCCTGACCAGCAAATTCAGCCGGACTTTGAGAAAGCTCGCCGAGATGTCCTACGAGGGCAACAAGATTCTCACCGATACCGCTCAGGAAACACTGTCCAACCACAACATCGTCACGGCCTACCGGGCCGAGGACCGCGAACGCAAACGCTTCGGCCGCGTCGCCGAGATGATAGCGAAGGCCAACCTTCGCTCGGGCCGCATCGCCGCGACCTCGCCGCCGACCATCGAGATGATCGGCACGATCGCCCTCGTCGTCCTTTTGTATTTTGGGCTGCGTGAGATAAATGCCGCGGCAATGGATGCGGGCGAGTTCTTCGCGTTCCTTTATTTTCTCTTCCGCAGTTACGACCCGATGCGTAAGATCTCACGCCAGCATAACGAGATCTCGCGTGCCTTTGCCGCTGCTCGCGACGTTTGGGACGTGCTTGACAGCCACGAACATCTGCCGGAACGCGAGAATGCAAAACCCGTCAGCGGACTCGAGAAAGCGATCGAGCTCAAAGACGTCTCGTTCAACTACGGCGACAGCTCAAAGCCGATCCTCGAATCCGTCTCGCTTACGGTCGAAAAAGGCAGCGTCGTCGCTCTCGTCGGCGAAAGCGGCGGCGGGAAATCGACGCTCATAAAGCTCGTCCAGCGGCTTTACGATCCTGTCTCGGGATCGATCGAGTGGGACGGCGATGACCTCCGCGAACTCAAACTTGCGGATCTCAAACGCCAGATCGCACTGGTCACGCAGGAGACCGTGCTCTTCAACGACACGGTCCGTTACAACATTTCCTATGGCGACCCGGACGCGACCGACGAGGACATTCGCCGGGCCGCAGAGATCGCCTTCGCTGCCGATTTCATCGAAGAACTGCCGCAAAAATACGACACCATCGTCGGCGAACGCGGAACTTTCCTTTCCGGCGGCCAGCGGCAGCGGATCGCCATCGCCCGCGCAGTACTGACAAACGCACCGGTGCTGATCCTCGACGAAGCGACGTCGGCTCTCGATGCCGAATCCGAAAGGCTTGTTCAGCAGGCGTTGGGCAATCTGATGCGTGACAGGACGTCGATAGTCATTGCCCACCGGCTCTCGACCATTCGCCGTGCGGACAAGATCGTCGTTATGGAACGTGGGAAGATAATCGAAACCGGCACGCACGAAGAATTGCTCGCGAAGGCCGGTGTTTACAAGAAGCTCTACAACCTTCAATTCGCGATAGAGGACACCGAAAAGGCCTAATCTACGCCATCTTCAACGCGCTGTTTCAACCGCTTGAGGTCACCGGCAAGCCACTCGGCGATCGCCTTGTTCAATGCCGGTGCGGGCAGTTTATATCCATTCTCACCAATGCTTTGAATGCGTATTTTTGCCGTCGTGCCGCCTTCGGCATCGGCAAGGTCGTAGCGGATCTTCATCTGAAAAGGCTCATCGGCGGCTATCTCCGCAAAGCTCTCACCATCAGAACGCACGACCAAATACTGACAGGAATAGTGGCGTCCAAGAAGGGTTCCGACGCGCTCGAACTTCAAGCCCTCGCGCATCAATCCCGGCGATTGCGGAAAACAGTTCGTCAGCCCGGTGATCCAAAGCTTGTCATACTTCGGGTCGAGCATCACCTCGGCAACATCCTTACGCGGTCGTTCGATCACGATCTCGGCTCGGGCATCAACTGACATAATTTTCGAAAATTCGTGAGGGTTCCTGGGTAAAGCAGGAAGAGAATATCAATACTTTTCCCGACTGTAAAGAGCCGGTTCCGGAGAACGAAAGACTACTCCGATTTCATCTCTGGCTCGGTCTATTGCATAATTAGTGTTCGGAAGTTCGCCCGATTAGCAAATTATGCGTTCAATGACAGGATACGGCAGCGGCTCTGCCGGCACCGCAGGGACGACGGTCTCGGTCGAGATGAAGACGGTCAACAACCGCTTTCTCGACGTACATATGCGCATGCCCTCGAGCCTTCAGGCGTTTGAGGCTCCCCTTAAAAAGCAAATTTCGGCCAGTCTGACCCGCGGGCGTGTCGATGTTTCGATCCAAATGGAGCGTGCGGCAGAGGTCAGTTACCATATAAATAAGGAACTCGTCGCCGGCTACCTGGCATCATTTCGTGAGATCGGCGAGGAATTTTCACTCGGCGGCGAGGTTGATATCTCCACGATCGCAAAGCTACCAGGAGTTCTGACTACCAGGGAGCCTGCCGCCGACGAAACGCTCGAACGCCTCCTGGCCGATGCGGTCGGCAATGTCATCGAGCGGCTACAGGAAATGCGGGCGAACGAAGGTGCCTCGCTTTACGACGAGCTTGCCCTGAGACTCGACAATATAGAGCGGCACCTCGGGCCGATCGAGTCGGAGAGTGCGAACGTCTCCGAGGAATATTTCAAAAAGCTTTCGAAGCGGATAGGCGAACTTCTTGAAAAGGCCGAGGCCCGAATTGAAATTGACGAAGGCAGGCTTGCCCAGGAGGTCGCATACCTTGCCGACCGCTCGGACATAAGCGAGGAGATAACCCGGCTTCGCGCCCATATCTCGCATTTTCGGGCAATAATGGATGAGGAAAGCGAGGTCGGCAAACGGCTCGATTTCCTAACGCAGGAACTTAACCGCGAGGCAAATACCATTACCTCGAAAACCGCTAATCTGATCGTCAAGGAGAACGCTCTTGCCATCAAGAGCGAGATAGAAAAGATAAGAGAACAGGTACAGAACATCGAGTGAGAAATGAAAAAAGGAAACCTGATAATCATTAGTTCTCCCTCGGGCGGCGGCAAGGGAACGCTGATCCGGGAGATAATGCCTTCAGTTCCCGACCTCGGTTATTCGATCTCTCACACGACCCGCAAGCCGCGATTCGGCGAGGAGCACGGTCGGGAATACTACTTCGTCTCTCGTGAACAATTTGACGAGAGCATTGCCAAAGGCCGCTTTCTCGAATATGCCGAAGTGCATGGAAATATGTACGGCACCTCTCGCGAGCAGATCGAGGACATAACAGCCTCGGGTCGCGACGCTATTCTCGAGATAGACGTCCAGGGTGCTCTTACGGTCATGGAAAAAGTGCCGACGGCGGTCAGTATTTTCATCCTCCCGCCGTCGTTCGAAGTGCTTCGTGCCCGGCTGACGGCTCGCAATACCGAAGATGCGGACGACCTGGCCCTTCGCCTCCGTAATTCATTTGCCGAGGTCCAGAATTATGTCCGGTTCGATTACGTGATCGTCAATGAAGATGTGTCGCTCGCCTCGCGCCAACTGGCTTCGGTCATCTGCGGTGAAAGGCAACGCTGCGATAGACAAACCGATCGGATAGCGACTATAATTGAAAGTTTCGCGGGAGCGAACCATTCTACGATCGGAATTTGACCAGATATGACCGAAGAAACAGAGCTTCTTGAGAATGAAGTGAACCTTGATGAGATCGATCCGCCTGAGATCGATTCGAAATATCGGCGGATAATCCTGGCAGCCCAGCGGAGCAAGCAGCTTCAGCGTGGAGCCTTGCCGCGGGTTGACGTCGATCCGCGCAAGACCAAGCCGACGCGCATTGCCCTTAAGGAATTTGAAGAACGTAAGGTCAACTTCAGCTTCACCGACCAGAACGAAAAACCCAACTCCTGATATGCACGAAATAGCTTAATGAAAAAGTCCGCTCGAAACGGACTTTTTTCGTTACATTCCCTTGTAGTTCGGTCCACCGCCACCCTCGGGCGTTACCCAATTTATGATCTGGTACGGATCGGCGATGTCGCAGGTCTTGCAGTGAACGCAATTTGAGAAGTTCACCTTCAATTCCCGCCTGCCGGTCGCTGCATTCTCTTCCATCTCATAAACCGCCGCCGGACAGAATCGCTCGCATGGATTGCCGTATTCCGCCGCGCATCGCGTCGCACAGATCTCCGTATCAAGGACGTGCAGATGTGACGGCTGATCCTCGTCGTGCGAGACTCCGGCGTGGAATACGTTCGTTACCTTGTCAAAGGTAAGTTCTTTATCAAACTTCAGCTCTGCATATCGGTCGGGGTCGGCGCTGCCGTTGAGTTCACCTAGCTTTGCCATTCTCTCGTGGCCGGCAACGTGGTGCTCTTTGGGCATAAAGCCCCACGCGAGGCCTTTCGTCAGATATTGAAGTCCCGAATTTATCAGCGCCGACCAGCGTCCCTTCTGGAACGACGCGTGGAAATTCCGTACCGGGTAAAGCTCATCGTATATCCAGCTTAGATTGACCTTCTCATCGTAGTGGCGAAGCGTTCGCTCGCTGAAATCTTCATGCTCGAGAGCACCGACTATCGTCTCCGCCGCAAGCATTCCCGACTTCATCGCCGTGTGGATGCCCTTGATCCGCTGGCCGTTCAGGAAGGACGCGGAGTCGCCGACCATCAGCAGCCCGTCGGCGTAAAGCTTCGGCATCGTCCAATAGCCGCCGGCGTTGATCGTTTTGGCTCCATACTTGATCATCTTTCCGCCGCTGAGAATCTCTGCTACCGCAGGGTGTGTTTTGAACTTTTGAAACTCCGCATGCGGATCGATGTTCGGATCGACGTAATCAAGCCCGGTCACATAACCGATGCTGACGACATTGTTCTTCATTCCATAGATCCAACCGCCGCCGTAGGTCTGCGTATCCGAGGGAAACCCGAGCGTATGGACGACCTTGCCTTCCGGAAAATTTCCGGCCGGGACTTCCCAAAGTTCCTTGACGCCGATCGAGAACACCTGCGGCTCTTTGCCTTCCATCAGCCCAAGCCGCTGCATCGCCTGCTTGGCAAGCGAGCCTCGCGAGCCCTCTCCGAGCACTGTGACCTTGGCGAGTAGTTCGACGCCGGGCTCGAAATTCGCCTTCTGATGGCCTTCCTTGTCGATTCCCTTATCGCCGGTCCTTACGCCGATAACGCGATCGTTCTCATCGTAGAGCAATTCGGACGCCGGAAACTCGGGAAAGATATTGATCCCGGCTTCCTCACATTTTTCTCCAAGCCATTCGCACATCTTCGAGAGGCTCAGGATGTACTTGCCTTTGTTCTTCAATGGCGGAGGGACGATCGGTGCGTTGATCATCTTCGAAGGCGTCAGGTACCACGCGGCGTCCTCTGTCACGACCGTATCGACCGGACAGCCCTTTTCGAGAAAATCCGGCATCAGCTCGCGGATCGCTTTCGGGTCCATTACGGCTCCCGAAAGGATGTGTGCTCCGACGAACGAGCCTTTTTCGACGATGGCGATCTCTATCTCGCCGATCTTGTTGCCGTGCTTTATCCCGCGGTCGATCAGTTCGTCGTGTCGCCTTATCTCGGCCTTGAGGTGCAGAGCCGCCGCAAGGTTTGCCGGCCCGGCCCCGACGAAGACCACGTCCATCTCGATCTGTTCCCTTTCGATCATATTTTCTCCGATGATTCTTTCAGGCAAAAAATGAATAGCGATTCAGTTTTCACAAGTATAGCAAATCGAACTTGAAGGTAATAAACGGTTTGCTGCGGTAATGGTAGAATTTCTCCGTGCAGTCCCGCTCGTTCATCCTCTTTGCTTTAGTTTCGCTCGTCGCCGCCTGCAGTACCGATCGGGCCGTGCGGCTTCCGCGTACTTCGGAGGCACCGGCGACCGTGCTCTGGGCATGGGAACGAAATGAAGACCTGCGTTTCATCGACCCCGGAACGACCGGCGTCGCATTCCTCGCGATGACGCTGACGCTTGAGCGTGATTCGATCCGCCGCGAACCGCGCCGCCAGCCGCTGGCTGTTCCCGATGGCACCTATCTCACGGCAGTGATCCGCATCGAGACCGTCAAGGAGACCGAACGGCGGCCTAACTTGAGCGACGGCCAGATCGCCGAGATCGTCGAACTCGCACAGTCCGCCCTTGAGCGGCCGAACGCCCGCGGGATCCAGATCGATTTTGACGCGACGCTCTCCGAACGGCCCTTTTATCGAAAACTTGTCTCTGCACTTCGTTCCGGACTTCCCGACGGGACGCCGCTGACGATCACGGCGCTTGCGTCGTGGTGTGTCGGCGACCGCTGGCTGCAGGATTTGGATGTTGATGAGGCAGTTCCGATGGCATTCGTGATGGGTGCCGATGCCGAACCCATCCGCGCCTTCCTTCGCGCCGGGAACGACTGGACGGAGCCGCTTTGCCGTGCGAGTTACGGGTTATCGGTGGATGAAGCTCCGCTTGCCGGTCTCAAACCGGGCCGTCGGGTATTTTATTTTAGCGATGATCCGTGGAATGCGGGCTATCTGAAAAAGCGTTACTACCCCTAACGTAATACCCGCGAATCGCTCCGCGGGTATTACGTCCTTGAGAAGACCGGATTTCTGCTTGTTTCGTTGAGAAAGCAGAGCGCGAAGCACACACAAAATTCGCGACCTTAAGTCTTTTCTTCTGCAGTAACTTCTTTGCCACACCTACGAGGTTAGCTGACGGGCTAGGAACGAAAGTTATCCCCGCAAGCCTCTAAAGACCTGCTTCGCCCCTGAGATCGGACACGTCCTTTCTCGGTGGTTCCCCCGCGTCGGGTCATCCCGACCTCGGTGATCAACTTTTCAACGTGTAGATATTAGCACTTTGTTTCGGCTAAGAGCAAGAAAACTGCGGAGAAACCCGACATTTTTTCCGATCTCAGCGTGCCGGATAGAGGTGATAGAGCATTATATAGACGATAACGCCCGTTACCGACACGTAAAGCCATACCGGAAAAACGAATCTCGCGAGCTTTTTATGCTTATCGAATCGGCCTTTCAGAGCCAGATAAAGGGCCGCGATGATGAACGGAGCCCCGATCGCCGCGAGGATCGTGTGCGAGGTCAAGATGGTGAAATAGATCGGCCTCGCGAGACCCTCGCCGGTAAATCGTGTCGGCCCGATACCGAAATAGTAGCTTCGCAGGGTATGGTGGGTCAGATAACTCGCCAAAAATATGGTCGATACCGTAAACGCCGTCAGCATACACGCTTTATGCTTCGGGATCGCCTTTTGCCTTATGAAATAGAAACCGATGACCAGGAAAACCGCCGAGGTCGCGTTAAGGAACGAATTCCAATGGGGAAAGATGCCGAGAAGCTGTTCCATAAAGAAAGATCACTTCCAGAACGCGAGCAGGACGACGATCGCAAGCCAGAGACCGCCCATGAAGTGCCAATACCAGCCGACCGACCGGGCAAGTTTCCGTCGATAGTCCCGCTCGTCGTAGTTCGAGGTTCCCTGCCAGTTCCGCAGCACGACCGCCGCTAGTGCCACGATGCCGCCGACGACGTGAATCGCATGGGCCGCCGTCAGGATATAAAAGAACCCGGCGTAGGGATTTCCTTCAACGTAAAGGCCGGTCCGCCAAAGTGCTATCCATGCGAGAAGCTGCGATGCAATGAAAATACCGCCGAGCACTGTGGTCGCGACGAAATAATTCCGCGAGGCCGCCCAGTCGCTTCGATCTACCGCAAGCTTCCCCGCATGATAGGCAAAACTGCTGAGAACGATCGTGAAGGTGCTGATCCAGATCGGGATCGGAAGTTCGAACGGCTTCCACTCGAGCACATTGTTCGTCGCGATAACGATATAAGCCCCGAGCAGACCGCCAAAGGTCATAAGCACGACCAGCAGGACGAACCAGGTGATCACTTTGGCCTTATCCGGCCGCTCGTCGTCCTCGTCGTCAAAGAAATCGTTAGGGCCTCCGCCCGGTCCGCGGTCGTAACCGCCCGGCCCGCCGCCCCTGCCGGAGAGAATATCCTCGACAGTAGTGCCCGGTGCCCGGTCTGATGTTGCTGTTACTCCTTCTCGCATCATCAACGGCTGTTTATAACAAGCGCCCCGAAGACTATCGGAAGATAAAGGACCGAGACAAGAAGAAGCCGTCGGGCCGCTTTATCGTTCTTCGCCCGCGACATCCGGAAGGATTCGACAAGAAACCAAATGCCTGCAAAAAGTGCCGCCCCAAGGTATATAAAACCCGCGTGACCAAAAAAGAAGGGGGCCAGGCTGACCGGTAACGTCAGAAAGCCGAACAAAAGTATCTGCCGGGCCGTGATCACACCCGACTTATCGACGACCGGGAGCATTTTTATACCGGCCCGCTCGTACTGATCGCGGTAAAGCCAGGCAATGGCCAGAAAATGCGGGAATTGCCAAAGGAAAAGCAATGCGAAGAGAGCCCAGGCTCCAAGTGAAATTTCATTCGCGGCCGATGTCCAGCCCATAAGCGGCGGCATCGCTCCGGGCACGGCCCCGACCGCCGTGCAGATCGTGCTTCGGGTCTTGAGCGGCGTGTACATCAGCACATAGCCGACGATGACGACCAATCCGAGCAATGCTGTTAACGGATTAACGAAAAAGAAGAAAACCAGTTCTGCGGCTATTGTCAATGCCGACCCAAACACGAACGCCTCGATCGAACTGACCTTCCCCGCCGGCAGCGGCCTTTTCGCCGTCCGCTCCATCAGCGAATCGGTTGCCCGCTCGAACCATTGGTTCAGCGCCGCGACGCCGAGAGCAAGAAGCAAAATGCCGGTCATCGACCATCCGAAAAGTGCGTAGTCGATCGGGCTTCCCGAACCTACGTAATATCCGGCTGCCGCAGTCAGCACCAACATGAACGCGATACGCGGTTTGGTCAACACCACATATGCGTTCAGGCGATCCCGAAGGCTCAGGGGCTCAGCGGCCTCGCCGATCTCTGCGACTGACATGCTCATAGGGTCCAGGCTCCGCAATGCTAAAGAATAGCCTTCCCTGCCGGTTTTTCAAAGCTAAGCCCTCTTGATGAGCCTGCTTATTTTTAGAAGCAGAGCTTATAAGCCGAAAGGTGACAATTTACCGGCCCTGTTCTAATATTCTTGATAGACAAATGTCCGTCAACGAAGAAAGCATTAAACCCGGCCCGCCGGCCTCCCCTGCAAAGGCTGCTTCCGGAACGAACTTAATGGGTTATGTCGAAACTGTGCTCAAGTTCCTGAGCTCGGTCAGGTTCGGCGTGACCTTGCTCGTCATTTTGGTCATCCTCTCGATGATCGGGATGCTCATCATTCAGCAGAACGTCGATGGATTCGATTCCTATTACGCGTCTTTGACGCCGGCCGAAAGGACGGTCTATGGAGCTCTCGGGCTCTTCGACATCTACCACGCCTGGTACTACAACCTTCTGCTGCTCGTCCTTTCGCTCAATATCGTCCTGGCGTCCATCGAGCGATTCCCTTCGGCGTGGAGCTACATCCGCAGCCCTAAAAAGACCGCAACCGCCGAGTGGCTCAAGCAGCAGCAGGTCAGTTCCGAATACGTTGTGTCGGGAGCGAACGTTGAGAGCGTGGTGGATAAACTGCGGGGCGTCTTTGCCCGCCGCGGTTTCGCGCCCGAGGTGACAGAAACGACGACGAAATCCTACGCCATCGATGAAAGCGGCAAGAAAGATTTCTCGCGGACGATCGAAAGTAAACAGGCGGTTCTCTTTGGTGAACGCGGCAAATACAACCGCCTCGGTGCGTACATTGTTCACGTTACGCTGCTGACCCTCTTTCTTGGCCACGCTCTCGCCCTGATGACCGGATTTGACGCGGACGTCAGGATGATCCCCGGCGATGCCAGCGACCAGATCGAGATGATCCGGTTCGAACTCGATAAGCGAGAGCGTTTCGCCGTCCAGCTTCCCTTCACGGTCACCTGCACGGACGTTCAGCAAAAGCTGATCGATCCGAGCGGTGCGATCGACGTTACCAATACGCTTGATTGGCGTACGCAGATCAGGATCGACGACCCCGAATACGGGACAACGATTGCGGATGTCAGCATGAACAACCCGTTCCACTACCGCGGGTTCCGGTTCTTCCAGGCTCAGACGGTCCCGATCGGCAATGCACGCGAGATCAAGATCCAGGCCGTGCCGGTCGATGGCGGCGAACCGCAGACGGTAAACATCATGCGGCTCGGAAGCACCACGCTGGCCGACGGCACGGTCATCGAATACGATCAGTTCCTTCCGGATTTTACCTTCAACCAGAACGGCGAACCTGACACTCGCTCCGGCGAATACAACAATCCGGCGGCGGTGCTCAGCGTTACTCCGCCCGGCGGCGAGCGGCAACGCGTTTTCGCATTCGGCTCGACCGTTCCGGACAACATCCCGATAAGTGCTCCGAAGGCCGGCTATAAGTGGCAGCTCAATGAGTTTGAGAAGGCTCCGTTCGCCCATATCTTATCGATCAAATACGACCCGTACAACGGTGCGTTCATCGCCTGGTACTTTGGCGGCGTCGGACTGATGGCGGCCCTGGTTTACGTTTTCTTTTTCTCGCATCGCCGCATTTGGGCCAATGTGGAAGAGCAGGCCGACGGCTCAGTAAAAGTCATCCTCGGCGGGCACACGAACCGCAACCATAAGGCATTCGAGGATATATTCAACAAAGTGGACGCCGAGGCCGCACATGGCCTCGGGCAGGAAAAGCAGATTAGAAACTCACCAGAATAGAGAGGAGTTATGGCACAGGAAATTTACGAAAGAGAGATCGGAACAGGCTGGACCTCATATCTTCCGGCCATTCTTGCGTTGGGCGGCTCGCTGGTGATGCTCGGATTGCGGATCCAGATGGGCCAGTCGTTCATGTCCGACGGCGCATTGATGATGGTCGCACTCGCCTGCTACATCCTCGCGGGGTTGTTCCAATTGACGAACCTCTACGCACCGTCAGAAATGGCCCGCAAGATCTCGCTCTGGACGGCGACTCTCGGGGTGTTCTTCAACCTCTCAAGCTGGCTCGTCCGCTGGGTCACGGCCTACGAACTCGAGACCGCCGTCCTCCGCCAAAGCGGCTACACCGAGATGCCGTGGGTGTTTCGTTATGTGCCGTTCGCGAATCTCTATGACCTCAGCATCGCGTTTGCTTTCGGCGCCGGTATCGCAACGCTGCTTCTGATCCGCCGAAGCTCATATCAGATCCTGACGGCATTCACGCTGCCGCTCGCTGCGATAATTCTTGTTCTTGCAAGGTTCATCGGCGATGAATTTATCGACCTTCCACCGGTTCTCGATTCCTACTGGCGGCCGATCCACGTCGGCGTCGCTTCGCTGAGCTACGGCGTCGCTCTCGTTTGCTTTGCGATCGCCGTGATCTACCTGCTGAAGGATCGCGTCAAGGTCGAATCAATGGCCATCTGGTCGAGCGTTTTCGCACTCGGCGTTATCGGAACCGTCAGCAAGTTCTCCGTCTTTACAGAGTTCGTTTACCGTACCGGCCTGTTCATGCCGAATACGAACGGCGGCAAGCCTTTCTCTGCCCCGTTCCGCCTTGAACTTCCGTGGGTTGGCGAAACTCTTGCGATCGCCGGGCTTTTGTATCTCGGGGTAATAATCGCTTTTCTCTTCTATCTTTACGGCAACAACGAACCTGCGAAGAAGGTCGGCCACGCCCTTCTCAAGGCCGCACTTCTCGTCAACATCGTCGCAGTCGGCTTCCTGGTAAATGGCGTTCGCAGTGTCGAGAATCCGCTTCCGCGGCTCGAACAGCAGCTCAAGGAAGACCCGAGCCAGTATGTCGTTGCCGGACGTGCGATTGCCGAGCGTCAGGACCTGACGGCGAAGGAATACGCTGCACTGACGCCGCTCCAGATGGAGCAGATGGCCCGCTCGTACCTGCAGGTTTACGGGCCGCAGCTATATTCTTCGCTCAATACGAACCCGGTCGAGCTTTCGGGCCTGATCACCGCTCTTGCCGGAACTTTCTTTGTCATCCTTTTTGGCTTCCGGACCGAGAAGCTAATTGAGCGTTTGCCGAGCCTCGAATCGCTCGACGTGCTGATGTACAAGACCGCCTGTCTCGCATTTGCCGGGCTCGCGATGCTGCTGATCACCGGAGCCATCTGGGCAAATGAAAGTTGGGGCCGGCCATGGGGATTTGACTCGAAAGAGACGGGCGCACTCGTCGCCTGGCTGACATATGCGGCGTTTCTTCACACGCGAATCTCGCGGGGCTGGACGGGCCGTTCCTCGGCATACTTTGCCATCGTCGGCTTCCTTTTGGTCATCTTTACTTATCTTGGAGTCAGTTATTTGCTGCCGGGGCTTCACAGCTACGCATAGCCTTGGCGTTTGAGCGTTATTTTTTGCAATGCAGAAAGCGATAGTCTTCGGCCTTTGCGGCCTTCTTCTGGGTCTCGGGCTTGGATTCTGGGGAGCCAATCGGCTCAATAAGAACGTTGCGGCGGATGCTCCGCTCGTCGGTACGAACATCGATCCGGCCTCGGTCGGCCTTACCGGACAAAACCCGGCCGACATACAGGAACTTCTCGATCAGGCGGCCGCTAAGCCGCAGGACTTCGTCACCCAGATGAAGACCGGCGACCTCTATGCCCAGATCGGCCGCTTCAACGAGGCGATCGAGTATTACAAGCGGGGCGTCGAACTCAAACCGAACGATTATCTGGCGAACCTCGTTCTCGCAAATGCTTATTTCGACGGAAAGCAGTTCGAGAATGCGGCGAAGCATTACTCAAAGGTTCTCGAACTAAAGGACGACGACCTCAACGCTCGTTCAGATTACGGCGCAACGTTCGTCGAGCGGCCCGAACCGGACCTCGACAAGGCTCTCGCCGAATTTGCAAAAGTGCTCGAAAAAGACCCGAACCATACGGCGGCATTGTATTACTCGGCCATTGCAAATCACCGGAAAGAGCAAAAAGACAAGGCGTTCGAGTTCCTAGCAAAACTCGACGCCACGACCGCCGATCCTCAATTAAAGCAGCGTTTGCGGGATATACTTGAAGGAAAGGCCGCTACTCAATAGAGACGCGGTTGACCGTCGCCATTGAATACCGCCGGACCGGCCCGCCTTTCGGGAGCACGACCAGCGTGTCGCCCTCGACCGAGAAGCGGCTGATCTCCGTCATCGGGCGCTCGATCCGCGAGCCGTCCGTAAATTCGATCACAAGCTTGAGTATTCTTGCCCGCGGAGCGGCAGATCTTGCCGCCTCGCGTTCGGGTGCTCGCGGGGTTGCAGTCTCGCCTCGCGGAGCCGCCGGCGTTTCTTCTTCTTCCTTTGCCGGAACTTCCTCTTTTCGGACAACCGCCGTTTCCTCTTTCCTGGCCGGAACTCCCGGACGGCTTTCCGCTTCGGCCCGCTCGGCCCTGACCGGAGCGGTCTCTGTCCGACGTGTTTCAGCTCTGGCTTCCTCTCTCGCCGGCCCCTCGGTCCTTACCGGCTCGGAACGCGTTATGACCGGAAGCTCCGGGGCGTCCGGAAAATCGGCCGCATTTACCGCAACAAAGCTCCCCGCAAATTTGATCACGTAGCTCGCCGGATCATCGTTCGGCGTCCGCCCCTGAACTCGCAGGAGAAGCCGCTCGCGCTTCCTGAGATAAAGCACCCGGCCGGTTTCGTTGTTCTGGTAATCGGCGTAGAAGACTATCTTCGAAAGTAGCCGCAGCCCGTCCTGAATAAAAATGTCGATGTCGCCCGTGAAGTTTTCGGCAACTATATTAACGAAGATATCGCCCTGTTCGCCGTCGAACACATAAAAGTGCTGGGTCAGCCGCGCATCGCCGACCGGCCTCGCTTCGATCCGCCCGCGGACCTCGCTGCGGGTTACGGGCGTCGGGTACCGCTGGTCGTTCGATTGCGCGTCGGCTTCCAACGACAAAAAGCCGGCAGCCGACGCAGCGATCACAATGTAAAGAAACGAATTCAGATAACGCATTCGCATCGGGTGAGGCATCTAGAGATCTTTGCGAAAATGGACGAGCCGCGAGGTTTCCTGATAGCCGACCTTGGCATGCGCCTCAATGCCGAGTTCATTACCGATCTCGGCATCCGAGGCCATTTCTGTGCAGCCGAGGCTCCGGGCCCAGTCTTCAGCGGCCTTGACCAACCCCGCTCCGACACCGCCGTGGCGGAACGCCGGCTCCACATACCAGCCTTCGAGGTAGCCGACCTGGTCCGTCATACAGTCCTCGACGAACGGCCGAATCCCGGCCTCGACGAACCCGACCAGATTGTTCGGCCCGGCCTCGGCGACAAAGACCTGCTGCGATTCGGGATCGGCCAGTATCTCGAGCATCTCGCTGCGATGGTCGTCTTCGGAGTTCTCGTCCCAAAGACGGATCCGGAGCCGCATCCATTCGTCGAGGTCAGACTCGACGATCGGTCGAATAGTTATCGGTCCGCTGTCCATTACGAAGCGATTCTACCAGTCTTGCGTCCTTGCAACAATCGAAAAATAAAAAAGCCGGGCACAGCCGGCCCGGCTTTGTATCTTAAACCATGTCCGGCTTAGCCGGCCTTTGCCGCCTGAGCCTTGCCATTCAGCACCTCTATCGCCCGCTTAAGCTGTATGTCCTCGACCGCGGGTTTGGCGGCTGGCTTAGGAGTTGCCGTCGGCTGCGGCTGCTGCGGTGCGTCCTCGTCCTGTTGTTCGATCAATTCCTCGACCTCGGCCGCCTCAGGTGTTTCGGGCCGCTTTACCTCGACCGAGGGCTTCACGCCCATCGAGTCGCGGCTATCGCCGAGGAAAGGCACACCGTTCGGCGACGCCCACTTCGACGTAGTAAGGTATAGCCCATCGCCGCCGCGGAGAGTAAAGAGCTGCTGCTCGGCACCGGCTCCAAAGCTCCGCTCGCCGACGACCTCGCCGCGTTTGCGGTCAAGCACGGCGGCCGCGACCGCTTCGGCAGCACCGGCCGAACTGAAATCGATCAGTACCGCGAGTTTTCCGTCAAAGAGGTGCTTTGCCGGGTCGGCCGAGAACGTGCTGATCACCTTATTATCCCGGCCCATGACCTTTGCGATCTCACCCTCGCGGATGAACAGATTCGCGACCGCGACGGCTTCCTGCAGTTTGCCGGCAGCCACGCCGCGAAGGTCGAGCACGATCTTCTCAACGCCCTGCTTCTTGAGCGATTCGACCTGTCCGCGGATGTCCTCCGCTTCGCCTATCTCAAGACTAAATACCTTGATGACGCCCGTCCTGCCCTCGGCGATGGTCGATTCCGCTTTCGGTACCTGATAGGTTCCGCGGGTGATCTTGATCACCTGCGGACGCTCGCCGGCACGAAGCACACGCATCGAAACCTCGGTTCCCGGCTCGCCCATTACCATCTGCCTTGCGTCGTAGAGCGAGATATCGCGCGTTGCCTTGTTCTCGATGTATTCGATAACGTCACCGGCCTTGAGGCCCGCCTTCTCCGCGTTCGAACCCTTCACGACAGATATAACGTAAAGATACTGCGAGACCTGAGAAAGCTCGGCACCGATGCCGACCTTCCTGCCGTTCTGCGGCGAACCGAATTCCTTGACCTGTTCGGGTGTCAGATACGAAGAATACGGGTCGAGCCCGGCGACCAATCCGCGGAGTGCACCGGCACGGACCTTCGCGAGGTCCGGCTCATCGACGTAGTCGTTCTGAATATGCTGGAGCACCGATTCGAAGATCCGCAGCTGTGCTCCGGGGTCGTTGATCGGCTGCTGTGCCTGCGTCTGGAGCATTGTCCCGACAAACGGCAGACCGCCGACCAAAACATACGCCGCGACTACCGATGAGATCAGCAGCGTCCACATTTTTCCGCGAAATGACATATAATTACCTCGAAAGCCCGGAAACGGCTCTGATTAATACGCTTCGGCGGTGCCGAAGTTTCCAAAGCCGCATTCCTGCAATTATCGAATATCAAGGCCGTTGACGCAAGATTTATATACAACCAATACTTCCCGCGTTGCAGACATCTCCGATCTCCCGCGTCAGGGCCGTCTTCTTGCGCTCGACCCCGGCACAAAGCGTGTCGGCGTCGCGATAAGCGATGAGACTCAGACCGTAGCAAGCCCGCTCGGCCGGATCGAGCGGACTTCCTGGAAAAAACTGCTTGAAAAGGTTCGGGCCATCGTCTCGGAGTTTGATGCCGTCGGGCTGGTCATCGGTTTGCCGCTGGAATCGGACGGCACAGAAAACCCGATGTCCGCCGAAGCACGCGACATGGCGCGCAAGTTCTCGCTCTCGCTCGATATTCCGGTCGCAATGGAGGACGAACGCGTCACGAGCTACGCCGCAAAGGCTAGGCTCTGGGAACGCGGCCTTTCGGTAGAAGAAAGCCGCCGCCTCGTTGATAGCGAAGCCGCGGCCATCATCTTATCCGACGTTCTCGAACGCCTCAGGGCCGAAAGGCCGTAACGCTCGCCGCCGCCTTTGCTACCGCATCTTTGCTGAACACAAAGACCGGAGCTTTGGCGCCGCTCCACGCCTCGAACTGGTCCTTAAAATGCGGCGAACGCGGGTCGCCGCTCTGTCCGAGCGGAATGACGAAACGCTTCGTGTCCCAGTTTCCCGGGCTGACGATGTGCCGCATCGAAACGGCCGAGGCGACATTTGGCGTCTGGCCGCTGCCGCGGATCGGGACATTCGGCGTTGCGAACTGCGCCCCGATCAACGGTGCCGCCGCGAGCGGATGCGGAAAGCGTGCCGTTACGACGCGGCCCCATGTCCAATTCGAGGATTCGGCACCGTAGTCCTTCGCAAAGCGGGCCTTCGCTTCCGCGTCGCATGCCTTGAACAGGTCGCCGTAGCTCGAAACGCCCGATGGCAGCCAGCGCGCCGTCCGTTCGCGGACCGCCCAGAAAAGCACGCGTTCGCGGATGGCACCTGCCGAAACAGGCTGATTGGAAGCCGCCATTTTGTTCGCTGCGCAGTTGCGAAGCTCATTTACGAGCAATGCCGGGTAGGAATCCGGCATCATTCGGCCGTCCCATTCTTTCAGGGCCTTGGTGTCCGCCTCGCCGACCGCACCGAGATCGGTGATATCCTTCGCCAGCATCGCAAGCGGGATGTTGTAAGCATCGAACTGGGCCGCCTCTGAGGACTCGAGCGTCGCTTTCGTGTCCTTAGAGAGCAGGTCGTAGAGCCGGCGGGCACGCCATGGCGGAGCGAAATCGCGAATGATCTGCTGATGCTTGTAGTCCGTTCCGGCGATCCGCTGATTGGCCGTCATTATGAACCCTTCGGGCGGATTGTAAAGATTCGGAAGTTCGGCAAACGGCACCGTGCCGACCCAGTCGCCTTCGGTCGTCGCTCCATCGTATGGCAGCGAGCCGTCGCCTTTTCGGCGGACGGGGATCTTGCTCGCCGCGTACCAGCCGATGTTGCCCTTCGTATCGGCGTAGATGAAGTTCTGCATCGCACCGGCGTATTTGCTGAGCGCCTGCTTGAAGCCGTTCCAGTCCTTTGCCCGGTTTATCTCAAGAAACGCGGTTAGGTCGTCGTTCTTCGGGTCGAGTGCCGTCCAGCGGAGGGCGTAGCTCTTGCCGCCGCGTTCGACGATGACCGGGCCGTTGCGGGTTTCGGTAACGAGCAACTCTTCGCTCGAAAGCTCGGGATTGAGCGGATTTGCCCGGAACTTGATCACCTCTTTGCGGACGGTCGGCTCAGCCCAGCCGTCGGGCGTCGCGATCTTGCCGTCCTGAATCGTAACGAGATAAAGGTCCTGCACATCCGGCCCGACGTTCGTCGCTCCCCAGGCAAAATGCTCGTTATGACCGAGCACGACGCCCGGCACCCCCGGGAACGTAACGCCCGCGACCCGCATTCCCGGAGCCGCGAGATGAACCAGATACCAGATGCCCGGAGCCGCCGGCATCAGGTGCGGATCGTTCGCCAGGATCGGCTTTCCATCCGCCGTCCGCTTGCCGGAAATGACCCAGTTGTTGCTCGCCGCCAGGCCCTCGGCATAAAGCCCGACCCGCTCCAGCGACCGCCTCCGAATTTCCTCATCATCCGCCACAGAGGGCACGGAAAGTTTTGCCAAAGAGATCACAGGGTCATTTGAGAAATCGTCGGAAACTGAACTACTCGAGTTCCCCGCGTCCCCGCGTCCCCGCGTCTCCTTTTCTCCTTTTCTCTCCTTCTCCTCTTCTCCTTTTCTCCCCTTCTCCCCTTCTCCGTCCCTCGCGTCCTTACCAAACAAGATCACATCAAACGCCGTCGTCTTCCCGTAGAGGTCGGCGTATTTCTGCTTATCGATGCCCTGCAGAGCGAGCCTCTGGAGGTCGCCCTGCCACGTGTTGCTAAGCGCGTCGGCGAGTATCTTGCCGATGACGATGGTGTCCGCCGGCGTCCATTCCCGCGGTTTGTATCGCAGAATGCGGAACTCCATCGGCGTCGTCTCTTCGGTCAGCGTGGCGATGTAAGCATTGACGCCGCGGGCGTAGTTCTCAAGCGCCGCACGGGCATCGGCCGGCAGGTTCGGCAGAGTCGCCTCGGCGATCGCCGCAAAGCCGTACCGCCGCCAACGCTTGTCCTCCTCGATGGTCGTCCGGCCAAAGATCTCGGCCGTCTCGCCCCGGGCCACCCGCCGCAGCAGGTCCATCTGCCAGAGCCGGTCGCTCGCCACCGTGTAGCCTTGCATAAAGTAAAGATCTGCCTCGCTCGCCGCCTCGATATACGGAATCGACCGGCCGTCCCGCGTGACCGTCGCCTCTTTCTGCAGGCCCGCAAGCCTCGCCTCGCTCCTCGCCGGCTGCCCAAACGCCGCCGCCGCACAAACCGCCGCCAAAAGACCAAAAAGAAAGCTCTTTCTCATATCCACAAAATATATCAGGATTCGCCGAAAGCGCGTGAATCGTGAATCGTAAATCGTGAATCGTGAATCGTGAATCGTGAATCGTGAATCGTAAATAGTGAATCGCCGTGTCAGTAGCCCGACCGTGAGGGAGGGCTCCAATGCACAAGCCCGCGCGTAAGCAAGGGCTCCAATGCACAAGCCCGCGCGTAAGCAAGGGCTCCAATGCAGAAGCCCGCACGTAAGTAAGGGCGGTTCATCCAATGCGGAACTCGGAATACCGAATGCGGAATCGCCGTGTCAGTAGCCCGACCGTGAGGGAGGGCGCAATTAATTGATAGATGATAATTGATAAATGATGAATCGTGAATCGCCATGTCAGCTCAACCAAACGATTCACGATTCACGATTGACGAACGATTTATTCGTCGATCGTTATCGGATATTCGGGCGAGTAGTCGCCTTCGGGGGTGTTTTTTATTAGGTAGATGGCGCGGATGTGGCCGGATTCCGGCTCGCCGGGCGTTTGCGGGGCGATGGTTATCTCGCTCGGCAGGTTGGTCAGCACGCCGGCGGTCGTCCAGCTCGGCCCGCCCTTTCGCCGATATTCCACGCGGACGGCGCTCATTCCCTTCATCTGCCCCGCGACCCGCACGCCGTAGTTCGGCCGCGCTTCGAGCGTCAATTGCGGGCTGATGTTCTCCGGCGTCGGCGGCACTTCGTTGCCGACTATCATCAGATCTTCGCCGATCTCCAGCGTATAGCCGTTCCGAGTTTTGATCTGATCGACCATCCGCCGAAACTCGTCGAGGATGCCGTAAAACGCCCCGACCGGCAACGCATAGCTGCCAAATGTCGGCGCCGGCCCCGGCGGGTTCTTGTCCGTCTCGTCCTCATAGATCCGGTCCCGCCACTCGATCAGCGACTCCATCGTCGCCTTCGTGTTCTCAACGTAGGTATCCAGCGTCAAAAACGTCTCGCAGATCAACAAAAGCCGCGTCACCTCCGGCACCGTCAACCCCAACGTCGCCGCATAACCCTCGATCTTCGCCTGAAAATTAGTAAAAAGCGTAACCCTAGCAGCCCGATTCTTCGGTAGCCAATATGTTCTTGCCATACGGGAAATCCTCTCCTGTTTTTTTGTATTATTTTGAACTGAGGAAGCGGGAAAGATCGGAGAGTTAAAAGGTAACTTGATCTACGTGGGCTCCATCAAATTCGGCGTAAGTATAAATCGATTTTTGGACGAAGCGCAAGCGCTTTTGCTCATTTTTTTTCTCACGCCGCAAAACGGATTTCCGAGGCCCGCAAACCATTCCGCCAAGCCGTCAAACCATTCCGCCAAGCCGTCAAACCATTCCGCCAAGCCGTCAAACCATTCCGCCAAGCCGTCAAACCGTTCCGCCAAGCCGTCAAACCGTTCCGCCAAGCCGTCAAACCGTTCCGCCAAGCCGTCAAACCGTTCCGACGCGTGGTAAAACCGTTCCAACGCCCGAAATGACAAGGTTAAGGCTGTTTGCGGCCTACTGCTCGATTCCAAGAATCAATAGCGGAACTGGCGGACTATTCCGTCCCTGCCGCATGACGTTGTAAACCTCGCCTTCATAGTAGGCGACACCGCTACTCATCTGTTGTTGCATTTTCTTGGTCGGCAAAATCTCGACTCCGAGATTGATCTTGCCGCCCGAATAAAACAGCATATGCTTAACGAAAAGATCGTAAGCCACGAAGGAATACTTACCGAATTGAACTTCAACCGCGACCATGTTTTTAACGAAATCAGTCTGGTTGTAGCTGTAAATCGGATCGTTTTGACCATTCGCGATTAGAAATTCCTTTTGCTCTTTTGCAGCCATGGGAATACTTTGCTCCATGAGGTCCCGATCAAGCGTTATGTAGTAGTTGTATCGGCTTTCCTCCCACTGACAGGCACGGAATTCCTCTTTGAAAGCAACGTTTATCGCTGTCGGCGAATAAAGGAGTTTATCCACCTTCGTCTTTTCCTTACTGATCTTTGTCTTATGAAGCTCAGCGTCAACAGATGCGATGACTTGTTTTATTTCCTTGTAAAGCTCTTTGTGGTGGACGATGAGATACTCCTCACCGTTGAGATGCGAATACTTTTGCGCGATTTTCATTGGCTTTTCGGTCTCTCATTGATCCGATACTTTAAACAATGCTTTGCTATTCACCCATTCCTGAGGGATTCTAGCAATTTTGTCATTTGCAGAAGGTACATGAATGGTCTTCGTAATCGGTCGAATCTTAAGTTTTCCTTCTCTGAGGTCACGTATTCTGCCCTCTGCAATCGAACAATAGTCCGATTCACGCTCAATACCAATCGCATTCCTCTCGTGGATTATTGCTCCAATCACAGTCGAGCAAACGCCTGCGAACGGATCGAGGACCCAACTACCCTTATTCGTAAGAGCCAAAACACAACGTTCCACAAGCTCGATTGGGAACTGACACGGATGGGGCGTTTTCTCGGGATGATTGCTCTTAACATTCGGGATATTCCACA
This sequence comes from Acidobacteriota bacterium, assembly GCA_019639135.1. GTDB lineage: Bacteria > Acidobacteriota > Blastocatellia > Pyrinomonadales > Pyrinomonadaceae > OLB17. The sequence goes on along the minus strand of JAHBSL010000001.1, from coordinate 168,849 downwards.
TCGCCGTCTCCCAATCCCGAGCAACAATTTCCCAAACATCGCTAGGATTCTTCCCAAGAGGATTGCCTGATGGCTTTCCGCGATTTGGTCCTTTGAAATGAAGCTTTCCAGGATACTTTGCTGGAATCCGTACATCATCCAAGTTAAAAATATAATTGTCGGATTTGCTGAACCAAAGCAATGTTTCGTAGCGTCCACTGAACCGATTAGAAGCATGCAAACCGTGTCCGAAATGCCAAATAACCCGGTTGCGAAGCTTCATTCCGTGTTTCTTAAAAAGCTGATAGTAAAATATATCGAGTGGAAAAATTTCGCCGCGATCAACGTAGTTTCCAACCTGCCAGCATAGATTCCCTCGCTCTGAGAGCGTCCGAATAAGCTCCTCGATTATCGCCTCTTGGCTTTCAAGGTAGCTTTCGATGCTTGTTTTCGTCTCATACTCTTTGCCGACGTTGTACGGAGGCGAGGACAGAACCAAATCAAATCTTCCGTTCTCGAATGTCTTTAGGGTCGCCAACGATTCAGAATTTCTGATCTCGTAAGTAACGCTGTCCGAAAGTTCACTGAAGAATCTGCTCATTGTTTCAGGATTATATTCGATTTAGGTCTCACGCCGAAATTAGCATAGATACAACATTCTTACCTACACGGCGGCGTTGTTTATTTGGGGGATTGGGGGCAGAATCTAGGGGTGATGGGGAAGCGTTCGATACTTGTTGTTGAAGATGAAGAATTGATGCGGAATATCCTTCGCCGGCTTTTGGAGGCGGAGGGTTATAGCGTTTTTACGGCGGACTCGGCCGAGGCGGGGCTGCGTGTTTTTGCCGAGAACGAGATCGCCGTAACGGTGACGGACATCAAGATGGCCGGGATGGACGGCCTGACGATGCTCGACCACATCAAGGCGATCGACGAACACGCGCTCATCGTCGTGATGACGGCCTTCTCGTCGGTCGATTCGGCCATCGCCGCACTCCGCAAGGGCGCTTACGACTACATCACCAAGCCCTTTCTCAACGACGACATCCTCAAGACCATCCGCAACGCCCTCGCCCAGGACGAGCTCTTTCGGCAAAACCGGGCGCTCCGCCGCGAGCTTTACCGCGAGTATAACTTTGCGGAAATGATCGGCAGCGGGCCGGCCTTCCGCGGCGTGCTTGAGATGGTGCAGAAGGTCGCCGATACGAATTCGACCGTGCTCATCCGCGGCGAAAGCGGCACCGGAAAGGAACTCATCGCCCGCGCGTTGCACTTCAACAGCCGCCGCTCCGATCGGCCGTTTCTCGCCGTCAACTGCGGCGCGTTGCCCGATTCCCTGCTCGAAAGCGAGCTCTTCGGCCACGTCCGCGGGGCGTTCACCGGTGCGGTCGGCGATAAGAAGGGCTTCTTTCGCTCGGCCGAGGGCGGCACCGTTTTTCTCGATGAGGTCGGCGAGACGACCGCCGCTCTGCAGGTAAAGCTGCTGCGGGCCGTGCAGGAACACGAGGTGACGCCGGTCGGCGCCGCAGAGGCCGTCGGCTTCGATGCCCGCATCGTCGCCGCCACGCACAAGGACCTCGAGGCCGAGGTCCGCGAAGGCCGCTTCCGCGAGGATCTTTTCTATCGGCTCAACGTCATCGAGATCGTCGTCCCGCCGCTCCGCGAACGCCGCGAGGACATCGCCGCACTCGCAAAGCACTTTGCCGCAAGGTCTGCCGCCAAACAGAACAGCCCGCGAAAGGCCGTGACCGACGAAGCCATCAACGCGCTCGCCGAATACGACTGGCCGGGCAACATCCGCGAGCTCGAGAACGTCATCGAACGCGCCTTCATCCTAAGCGACGCCGAGATAACGCTCGCCGACCTTCCGCCCGCCGTCTCAAAGAGCTTCAGCGGAGCGGAAACGGGCGGCATCAAAACGCTCGACGAGGTCGAACGCGATCATATTCTCCAAACTCTGGAATCACTCGGGCAGGATAAATCGGCCGCGGCCGCGGCGCTCGGGATAGACCTCTCAACGCTCTACCGAAAGCTCAAACGCTACGAAAGCTAACGCGTGTACATCTCGGCGACGAAGTAATTCGTCTCGTCGATGCGGACAAGCGTTCCGGCCAGATACGGCGCCTGAAAAAGCATATCCGCCGGGAAAGCCTTGCCCTTGAGCTTCTGGCCCTCGTTCAATTCGCTCTGCGAGACAAGCTCGGCCGGAAACCACGTATCGGCATCGATCTCAACGGCCGTCGGTTCGGCGAGCTTTGCGGCCTCCGCCGCGAGCATGTCGGCATCGGCTTTCTCATAAAGGATGACAGCACGTAGCTTCTTGTCGTTCGGCCCCGGCGAGCGGCCGGGCTCGGCAACCGCGGGCTGTTCCATAAAAACTACCTCGACCGGCACGAACGGCACCTTGATCAGCATGCCGAGTTCCTCGGGCTTTTCATTCACCTGCGGCGTGTTCTTTTCGTTTAGCTCCCGCGGCGAGACCGGAGCGGAGTTATTGGCTATTTCGGGGCCGCCGCTGCAGCCCGCGAATAGTGCGATTGATGCGAAAGATATTAGTGCTACAATCTTGCAAGAAAAAGTCTTTAACACGCAAAAGATTCTATTCCCGCCGGCTGCGGTTTGCAAAAGAGTAAGAACGGCCGGCGACCCTGCGAATGACGAACGACAAGCGATTTCCCGTCCGCGGTGCGTGGTACGCATTGCTGATCCTTTTCCTTATCAACACGGTCAATTTCTTTGACCGGCTGATCATCGGCGCCGTCGGCGAACCGATCCGCAGGGAGTTTGAACTGAGCGACACATCGCTCGGCCTGCTCAGCACGGCCTTCACATTGCTGTACGCATTTGTCGGGATACCGTTCGGCCGCCTCGCCGATCGTGTCCCGCGGAAACGCATCCTCGCGGCGGGCGTTTTCGTCTGGAGCCTGCTTACTTTTGCATCCGGATTTGCCCGCAATTTTACGCAGATCTTCTTGCTCCGGCTCGGCGTCGGAGTTGGCGAGGCATCTTGTGCACCGGCGGCGACGTCGCTGATCAGCGACCTTTTCCCCGAGGACAAACGCGCCCGTGCGATGAGCATTTTTATGCTCGGCCTGCCGGTCGGGATCGCACTAAGCTTTGCCGTTAGCGGCTGGGTGGCCCAGGAATACGGCTGGCGGACGGCGTTCTTCGTCGCCGGATTTCCGGGGCTGCTGCTCGCCGTTGCGGCTCTCTTTATCCGCGAACCGCTCCGCAGCGATGCACCGACCGTCGCCTCGACGACAAGTTTCTCGTGGGAGCCGTTTCGCCGCGTCTTCTCATCGCAAACGATGTTTTGGCTGATCCTTTCGGGAGCCGTTCACAACTTCAGCCTCTACGCGCTCAGCTCTTTCATGACGCCGTACTTGATGCGGTTCCACGACCTCGACATCCGCGACGCGAACATCATCGCGATGCTCGTTAACGGCATCTTTACCCTTCCCGGATTGATCCTCGGCGGCATCGCCGGCGACCTCGCAAAGCGATGGCGAACGAACGGCGGGCTGATCGTCGTCGCCGCCGCAACGCTGCTCTCGGTGCCGCTTTTCTACACGGCGATCATGGCCGAGGCCGGCAGCACGACCGTCTTTCTGCTTGCGATGGGCTCGGCTTTTGCCCTGATGTACTTTTATTACTCGATCACCTACGCGACCATCGCGGACATCACTCCACGCGAACTTCGCGGCACGGCGATGGCGGTCTATTTTATGGCGATGTACCTGCTCGGCGGTGCCCTCGGCCCTTACGTCGTCGGAGCAATGAGCGACCACTTTACCCGAACCGCTGCCCTAGCCGGCGGCGTCAACGAACTCACGGCCGCCGCACTCGAACCCTTCCGCGGAGCCGGCCTGCAATCCGCAATGATGATCATCCCCGTCCTCTGCATCGCCCTCGCAATAATAATGTTCCTCGCCGCCCGAGCAAGAAAGCAACTCGATTGACCGATCGAACGATTATTGTCGCCGCTTCTTATTTTGGAGTAGAATCGAGTTATGCCGATTGCTGTTGCCGAAAGCCCGATCGTCCGTGACCCCGAGATCATGAGCGGCACCCCGGTCTTCCGCGGGACGCGAGTCCCGGTGAGGTCGCTCTTCGATTGGCTCGAAACCGAAACGCTTGACGAATTTCTCGAAAATTTCCCGTCAGTCTCTCGCGAACAGGCTCGTGAAGTTCTCCACCTCGCAGAGGCGAATCTGCTTGAACCCGCAACGCTGAATGAAGATCCTCCTTGACGAAACCTCTTCCTCCTCCGCTCTGACATTTGGTCCTCGCTTTCAAGACGCCCAGTGATCACTCACCATTCACCATTCACTATTCACTATTCACTATTCACTACTCTTCACCCCTCCCCGCTTCCCTATGCTAAAATCTCCCTTTATACATCTATAAGCTATGGCAACTGAGATAAAGGAAGCGAAGACCGCCGCCGAGGCGGAAAAGCAGCGTTGGGAAGAGGAAACACTTGCGAAGGTGCTTGAGAGATCGCCCGAGCGAAAGGCTTCGTTCGAGGGCGTTTCGCTGGTGCCGGTAGAACGGCTCTATACCGAGGCAGATAGTGAAGGGATCGACGTCGGTTTCCCCGGCGAGTATCCGTACAAACGCGGAATTCACCCGACGGGCTATCGCGGCAAGCTCTGGACGATGCGCCAATTTGCCGGATTTTCCTCGCCCGAGGAAACCAACCGACGCTTCAAGTATCTGATGTCGCAGGGCCAGACCGGCCTTTCGGTCGCCTATGACCTGCCGGCTTTGATGGGCCTCGATGCCGATTCGCCGCTCTCGGAAGGCGAGGTCGGCAAATGCGGCGTCGCCGTCTCAAGCCTGGCGGATTTCGAAGTGCTCTTTGACGGTATTCCGCTCGACGAAGTTACCGTCTCGCAGACCATCAACGCTCCGGCACCGATCTTTCTCGCGATGTATCTGGTCGTCGCCGAAAAGCAAAAGGCCGATTTCAGCAAGATCTCCGGCACGCTCCAGAACGACATCCTCAAGGAATACATCGCCCAAAAGGAATGGATCTATCCGATCAAACCGGCGATGAAATTGGTCATCGATACTTTCGAATACACGACCAAGCACGTCCCGAAATATAACCCGATCTCGGTCAGCGGCTACCACATCCGCGAAGCCGGAGCGACCGCACTTCAGGAACTCGCCTTCACGCTTCGCGACGGCGTTGAATACGTCCAGTACGGCGTCGATCGCGGAATGGACGTTGACGAGTTCGTGCCGCGGATCTCGTTCTTTTTCAACGCTCACAACGATTTCTTTGAAGAGATCGCCAAGTACCGTGCGGCCCGCGTCGTCTGGGCACGGACGATGAAGGAACGCTTCGGCGCGAAGAATCCGCGGACGATGCAGATGCGCTTTCATACGCAGACGGCCGGCGTCTCTTTGACCGTCCAGCAGCCGCTCAACAACATCGCCCGCGTCGCCATTCAGGCACTCGCCGGAGTGCTCGGCGGAACGCAGTCGCTGCACACCGATTCATACGACGAAGCCCTCGCATTGCCGACCGACGAAGCGGCCCTCATCGCTCTCCGCACGCAGCAGATCATCGCCGAGGAGACGGGCGTTGTGAACACCGTCGATCCGCTCGCGGGCAGCTATTACGTCGAATCGCTCACCGAAAAAATGATCGAAGGCTGTTTCGATTATTTCGACAAGATCGATGGCTTCGGCGGCATGGTCGAGGCGGTCGAGGCCGGATTCCCGCAACGCGAGATACAGGAATCTGCCTATCAATATCAAAAGGCCGTCGAACGCAACGAACAGGTGATCGTCGGCGTCAATAAATATGCGATGGATGAAGAGCCCTCGAAGGTCAATATCCTCCAGATCGACGAAGCCGTCCGCGACCATCAACTCGAACGCCTTGCCCACGTAAAATCCACCCGCGACAAGGGCGCCGTCGCCGCATCGCTCGATAAATTAAAACTCGCCGCCCGCGATAACGAGAACACGATGCCCGCCATCATCGAAGCCGTCGCCGCCTACGCAACAGTTGAAGAAATATGTGTGGCTTTGCGAGATGTCTATGGCATCTATGAGGAACCAGCTTTTTAGTTTCGGTTATTGTACAGCTACCAGCTTTTAGCTTTCAGCCTCCAGCAGGCTGGAAGCTCGAAGCTAACAGCTGGAAGCTGTTCGAAAAATATGCAAGATTTCAAGAATCTACTTGTATGGCAAAAGGCTCATGAGTTGGCACTGTTCACCTATCGGATAACGGCCGACTTTCCCAAAGAGGAGCTTTTCGGACTTAGAAATACACTGCGGAAAACTAGCGTGGATATTCCGGCCTTCGTCGCCGAAGGCTGCTCGAAAGCCAATGATCAGGAGTTCGGAAAGCTGTTGAGAACAGCGATCGGCCTCAACAATCGGCTTGAGTATTTTGCGTTGGTTGCGAAAGATCTGGAATTGCTAAGTGACGCGATCCACAAGGAATATGAAGATCGCATCGTCGAAGTTCGTAAGATGTTAAGCGGATTGAATCAAAAGCTCGGTTGATCACTTCCCTTAGCTAACGCGCCAGATCTTCCTCGCTCCGTGGTGATCAGCAGCGAGCGGAAATGCACAATCCGAACGATGGCCTATTCCACGAGTTTTGGTGCCTTGCCCGGCATTTAGGGGGTTCACAGCCGCCGAAGCCTCTGATATAATCCTCCTTTCTCGTAACCCTATGACCCCTCGATGCATCGCAAAGTTCCGTCCGATGGGCCAGCGTGCCGAACTCTTCGGCGGCGATTAATTCTTCCCGTCTCGTCCGGCGGGCGGCCCGATGCCGCCTATCCCTTTTTGGCTCAACGAAATAGGAGAAGAAAATGACACCCTCAACAGAATTGCAGCGGCCGATCATCAAGACCGAGCTTCCCGGCCCGAACGCACGTGCCATCGTCGAAGCCGACGCCAAATACGTTACCCCGAGCTATCCTCGGCCCGATTACAAGCTCGTCGCGGAAAAGGCCTACGGCGTTTGGGTCGAGGACCCGGACGGAAACGTCTTTCTTGACTGCAACGCCGGCGTCGCCGTTTGCTCGACCGGCCACTGCCACCCGGACATCGTCAAAGCGATCAGCGACCAGGCGGCAAAGCTCATCCACCTTTGCGGTACCGACTATTACTACAAGCATATGCCCGAGCTTGGGCGTAAGCTCGACGAGATCGTACCGATCGACGGCCCGACCAAGTCGCACTTTGCCAACAGCGGTGCCGAGGCGATCGAAACGGCCCTCAAGCTCGCGATGTATCACACCAAGCGGCAGAAATTCATCTCGTTCTTCGGCTCGTTCCATGGCCGGACGCTCGGTGCTCTTTCGCTTACTTCGTCAAAGAAAGCCCAACGGCTCGGCTTTGCCCGCCAAGCGCTGGACGTTGTTCACGTTCCCTATCCAAATTGCTACCAGTGCCCGTTCAACCTCGGCAAATGCGGCGATGGGTCGTGCTGCATGGGCACCATAAGCTGGATCGAGGACCGGCTCTTCAACACGACCACGCCCCCCGAAGAGGTAGCAGGCATCGTGCTTGAGGTCGTGCAGGGCGAAGGCGGCTACGTCCCCGCACCGACCGAGGTCGTTAAGGCGATCCGGCAGATCTGTGATAAGCACGGCATTATGCTTATCGTCGATGAGGTCCAGTCCGGCATGGGCCGAACCGGCAAGATGTTCGCTCTTGATCATCACGAAGGTGTGAAGGCCGATATCGTCTGCATGGCAAAGGGCATCGGCTCCGGAATGCCGATAGGCGTTTGCACCGCGAAGGCGGACATCATGGATTGGCACAAGGGGGCTCACGCCTCGACCTTTGGCGGCAACCCGGTCGCCATCGCCTCGGCACTTAAGACCATCGAGCTGCTCGAGGGCGGTCTGGTCGCAAACTCGGCAGAGGTCGGCGCCCATCTCAAAGCAGGCCTCGAGAAGCTCAAAGAAAAATTTGAGTGCATTGGCGATGTCCGCGGAATGGGCTTGATGCTCGGCGTCGAGTTCGTGACCGATAAAGCATCACGTAAGCCCGACGCCGCTCTCCGTGACCGGATCGAGATGGCCTGCTTCGAACGCGGCCTGATCATTCTCGGCTGCGGAACGAGCACCATCCGCTGGTCGCCGCCGCTCATCCTGACGAAGGAAAACGCGGACGTTGCCCTCGAGATATTCGAAGCCGCGATCGCTGCTTCACTTTAGCTTCGGCCTCGATTCTAACAAGCTCGGTGGCGAAATTTCGTCATCGGGCTTTTTTCTTTAAGACTCGGTCCGCTCAAAACTTACAGAGCGGAACCGATTCGCAACGAAGAATTATTGACATTTTGAACTTTTCTAGCTAAGCTGGCTAAGTGAAGCAGTTTTCTATTTTCGAAGGCAAAAACAAATTCAGCCAACTGGTGTCCGATGCAGCCAAAGGCGATCCGCAGATCGTTACAAAGAACGGAACACCGACCGCCGTCGTCATCTCTTTCGCCGAATACAAAAAGCTGACCGGACAGGGCGGCACGCTCGGGGACTTTTTGCTGAACAGCCCCCTTCGCGGTATCGGCGACGGGCTCGACCTGACGCGAAACAAAGATCTGGGCCGCCCGACCATTGACTTTGGTGAGCCGGACTTAAGGACCGAGGAAGATTAGCCGATGAAATACCTCCTCGATACCTGTGTGTTTTCCGAGTATGGAAAGCCGCGTCCCGAGACCCGCGTGCTTAACTGGGTTTCGGCTGCGGCCGACGAAGATCTGTACATCAGTGTATTGAGTATCGGCGAACTCGAGAAAGGCATTTTGAGGTTGCCGGGCTCGGCTCGGAAGTCGGAACTGATACAGTTTCTAAGTCAGCTAAAGCTGCGCTTTGCAGCAAACATTATTGATATTGACCTGGCGGCGATGCGCCGTTGGGCCGAGCTGATGGCCCATCGTGAGTCGCTCGGCCGGCCAATGCCCATTATCGATTCGCTCATCGCCGCGACCGCTCTTGAGCACGATCTAGCGCTCGTCACCCGTAATGAATCCGACTTCGATGCGTCCGGCGTAACGATCCTGAATATCTGGAGCGGTACGTAGGTCGTGGAAGACCCCGCGATGGAAGTTGGCTAATGTCTTCCGAAAACGGGCCCCCGAAAGGCAAGAAATTAGCACTAAAAAAAGTTGAGTGCCAGCCGAAAAAAAAGTCTTGACTTTTCGCTCTATTCGGCTTATTATTTACCTACATAACGCGTTACGTACATCAGGGAGTTTGTAGGTAGGCTCCCGGCTCGGTTACTGCCAATATGTGAAATCCGGCTCGGAAATTAGCATTTGGACCAACGGAAATCGAGAACACCTTTGAGGATCTTGTCGGCACATTTGCTCTTGATCGTAGATAGGGTTTAAGGAAAAGATAAGCGGCTCGTGCTCGAAAGGTACGGGCCCTTTCCTTTTTCCTTGCGGCATTGATGGGTCTTTTGCCATCCAGATCATCCAAATCTTATTTTTCTCCCGTTTCGGCGCTTTTCTTCCATATCATTCAATTCACGTCTTTTCATCCATATCGCCCATATCGGTATTTTTTCGCGGCCATGGTTTCGCTAAGCTCACCCTCGGGAGGCGTGCCCCGTTGCCTCCGTTTGTGAGATATGAGCAGGAAAGATATTACTTCAACCGCCGTTTATCGTGAGTGCCTCGAGCTTTTCATAGCCAGCCGGGGCCGCAATCTTGTCGCCATCGAACGCGAACTTCGCCGCCGCGGCCATTGCTTCAATCGTCGTTCGCTATATACGCGCAACGAAAATGGCGTCGTAAAGCCCGGCTGGATCGAGCGCTTCGCTTGGCGCGATCTCTCGCAAATGCGATCGCCGTCCGCTGCTGCCGATGATGCCGGTGCTCCGGCTGCCGGCGTGCCTCAGGGTACGGCCGACTTCCGCTCGTGGCTTCGCCGCGTCTCACCGACAATGCATTGGGACTGGAAGCATCAGCAGGTCATTATCGATGCCCTCGACCGCGTCACCCGCGGCGAGAGCAAACGGCTGATGATCTTCGTACCGCCGCGTCACGGAAAATCCGAACTCGTCTCAGTTCGCTATTCGGCCTTCCGAATGACCACGAACCCAAAGCTCAACGTCATCCTCGCGAGTTATAACCAGCAGCTCGCCAACCGCTTTTCGCGCAAGGTCCGCAATGTGATCGTCGATTCCGAACAGATTCGGCTCGCCGATGCCGGTTTCGACACCGCCGCGGGTTCCGTTACACCGGAAACTGCGTCCGCCAGAATGCCGCGGCCCGAAGGTGCCCGAACGAGAAACAAAATGACCGCCGATGCTCTGCCCGCCGAGCCCGAAGCCGCTCCAGCCGCCGTCTCACCTTTTCCCTTCTCGCGGCCAAGGCGGAAAAATGCCGTCTCGGAATGGGAGACGACCGTCGGCGGCGGCTTTCGTGCCGTCGGGGTCGGGGCCGGCATCACCGGCTTCGGCGCCGATCTGGTCATCATCGATGACCCGATTAAGTCGCGTGCCGAGGCCGAAAGCTTCAGGTTTCGCGAACGCATCTGGAACTGGTTCAACGACGACCTTTATACCCGGCTCGAACCCGATGCCGCGATGATCCTTATCCAGACCCGCTGGCACGAGGACGACCTCGCCGGCCGGTTGCTGCAAAATATGCTTGAACAAAAAGAGAAATGGGACGTGATTTCCCTTCCGGCTATCGCCGAGGAAAAGCCTTCGACCACACCCGCACCGCCGGATGATGATCCCGCCCGGACGTACGCCGCATCCGGGAACTTGCCTCCCGCATTGATCTTTACGAGAACGCAAGACTGGCGTCAAAAGGGCGAGGCTCTTTGCCCCGAGAGATTCGATGGCGAAGCTCTCGAAAAATTGAGACGACAGCTCGGAACCTATTCGTTTTCAGCACTTTACCAGCAGCGGCCGACACCGGCCGAGGGCGGCATCTTCAAGCGGAACTGGTTTGCCCGGATCGTCGCCGAAGCCCCGCCGGGACTTCGCTGGGCACGCGGATACGACCTCGCCGTCTCGCAGAGCACGGCTGCGAGCTACACCGCCAGCCTCCGCTGTGCTTTCGACTCGAACGGCGACCTCTACATCGCCGATGGCTTCCGCTGCCGCATTGAGTATCCGGATCAGCGGAGATTCGTCATCGAACGCATCCGAAGCGAACCGGATACCCTCCACGCTGTTGAAAAGGCTCTCCACGGAAGTGCTCTCCTCCAGGACCTTCGCCGCGAACGTTCCATCCGCGGCAACCTGCTCCGTGGTATCGCGGTCGCGGCCGACAAGGTGACGCGTGCCCTTACCTGGTCGCCGCTCGCCGAGGAGGGCAAGGTCGTCCTCGTTCGCGGCGGCTGGATCGGCGATTTTCTCGACGAGGCATCTGCATTTCCGGGATCGGACCACAACGACCAGATCGACGCTGTTTCGGTCGCCGTCGCCGCACTTGCCCGCAAAACTAGGCGCTCGGCGGGCTTCTAAAATGCGGAACGCCCGGACTCTCGGGAATCCGGGCGTCGCCCCGCTGCGTTCTTTGAAAATTGAATATCAGGCCCTGGCCTTTTTGATCTCTTCGATCAGGACGGGCACGGCCTCGAAGAGGTCGCCGACGATGCCGTAATCGGCAATGTCGAAGATGGGAGCCTCGCCGTCCTTGTTGATAGCGACGATGGTGCCGGAGTTCTTCATCCCGACGATGTGCTGAATGGCACCGGAGATGCCGAGGGCTATGTAGAGCTTCGGAGCAACGGTCTGGCCCGAGGAACCGATCTGGCGGTCGATCGGCAGCCATTCGTTGTCGCAGATCGGCCGCGACGCGGCGAGATCGGCACCGAGCGCATCGGCAAGCTGCTGTGCGAGTGCGAGGTTCTCCTGCGACTTGATGCCGCGGCCGACCGCGACGATCACTTCCGATTTGGTCAGATCGACCGATGCCTTGGCCTCCTGGAACGGCTCTTCGGCGGTCATCCGTATCTCGCCGATATTGACGTCGATAGTCTCGACAGCGGCACTTCCCTTTGCGGCACTATCGCCGCGGAAAGCACCGGACTGGAACGTGACGAAATATGGAGCATCGCCGCCGACGGTCAGGTCGGCATCGAGCTTTCCAAGAAAGATACGCCGCGTAAGCACGAGCTTTCCGCCCTCGGCCCGATAGCGGATGACGTCGCCGACCAATTCGCGGCCAAAGCGGGTCGCGACCTTCGGAGCAAAATCGCGTACCTGATAGGTATGCGACATCACGATGTACTGCGGATTCGTCGCCTTGATCACCTGTTCCCACGCGTCTGCGTATGCATCCGGCGTGTATGTGCCGAGCTTGTCGCTTTTGGCAACGATCACCTTCTCAAGATCGTAACCGGCGATCTCCTGCACCAGCGGACATTCGCCTGTGCATGGAATTACGGCAGCGGCCTTCATCCCGAGGTCAGCACCGATCGCCTGTGCCGCCGCGATCGCCTCGAGCGAGGTCTTGTTCAATACGCAATTCTTGTGTTCGATGAATACGAGGATCATATTGCCCGCACCTCCGTCTTGAGTTTTTCGACCAGCTCGACCGCTCCGGCCTTTGCGTCGCCATTGCCAAGTATCTGGGTCTGCTTGGTCTTGAGCGGCATGTAAACCTTCGAAATGGTTTGCCCGGCGGCGAATGCCTCAACCGCGGCTGTGACCTCGCGGATCTCTTTCTTCTTCGCCGCCATGATGCCCTTCAGCGAGGCATAGCGTATCTGCGAGATGCCGGATTGAATGGTGAACAGTGCCGGAAGTTTGTAGGTAAACCACTGATACCAGCCGCTCTCAAGCTCGCGCTTGATGCGAAGGCTTTCGCCAAGGCTGCCGCGGTCCACCTCGATGACGATCGTGCCGTGCGGAATGCCGAGGAGCTCGGCGAGCACGACGCCCGTTTGGCCATAGCTTGCATCGTCAGACTGCAAGCCGGCAAATACGAGGTCGGCGTTCTCTTCGCGGATCGCATCGGCTATCGCCTTTGCGATCTGGTACGGCGAAAGCTTGTTCGCGTCGTCAACGACAACGTGGATCGCTCGGTCCGCTCCGCGTGCCAGAGCATCTTTGATGACCGATTTCGCCGATTGCGGCCCGAGCGTGCAGACGACGACCTCGCCTTCACCCCTGGCCTCTTTCAGCCGAAGAGCCTCTTCGAGTGCGTAGCCGTCGGACTCGTTAGTCTGCATCGCGATGTCCGTCTCGTTGATCCATTTTTCGTCAGGCCCGATGCGAAGGACGGCGTCCTTGTTAGCAACCTGTTTCATTAAGACTATGATCTTCATAAGATTAAAATATCACAAACTGAATGAATACTCATTCAGTGACGACCTAACTGGCCAAAAGATTTTTGATTATCGACTTGGCAAGATTCTCGTTTATTTCCGAGTGTCTGGGAACGGGTTGAGATCACTTCGTTTCGGTGTTGGTGAACCAGTCATGCTTCCCACCGTGCCGGGTCAACGCGCAACCTATTTGCTCAAGTTTTTTGATCAGGTCTTCGCGTTTCACTATGCGATGACGAGTTCCTCAACCCGTCTAACGTATGGCACCTCACCTGATTCAAGATCGCTGAGAAGTTCTACCAAATTCTCAACAAGCTCTTCCTTGGAAGTGCCCTGTGTTTCGTAATCAGGAAATGAGATCGAATGGCCAATAAAGAAATCGCCATCTTGCCAATATGTATACTCAAGAGTCGTCATGGTCGTTACTCCGAATATCGTTTGAATATCAAACACGCATTCGTACCGCCGAAGCCGAAGCTGTTCGAAAGAGCGTATTCGACCTGCGTTTCGCGAGCGACGTTCGGGATGTAGTCAAGGTCGCATTCCGGGTCGGGAAACTCGTAATTGATGGTCGGCGGAAGCTTCCCTTCCTTTACCGCAAGAGCCGAGAAGACAGCTTCGATCCCGCCGGCGGCGCCAAGGGCATGCCCGGTCATCGACTTCGTAGAGCTGACGGCGAGCCCGTTCTTTGCGTGATCGCCAAAGACCTGCTTGATCGCCAGCGACTCGAACTTGTCGTTATACGGCGTCGAAGTACCGTGGGCATTTACATAGCCGATCTGTTCGGGAGAAATACCCGCATCCTTGATCGCCTTTTCCATTACGCGGATCGCTCCCGAACCGGTCTCGTCAGGCATCGTTACGTGGAAGGCATCGCCGCTCATTCCGTAGCCGACGATCTCCGCAATGATATTCGCCCCGCGAGCCTTTGCGAACTCGAGCTCCTCGAGGATCATGATGCCCGCTCCCTCGCCGATGACGAATCCATCGCGTTCCGCATCGAACGGACGCGATGCCCGCTTCGGGTCGTCGTTGCGGGTCGAAAGTGCCCGCATCGAGGCAAAACCGGCGACGGACATCGGTGTGATCGCACTTTCCGCACCGCCGCAGATCATCGCATCCGCATCACCGCGTTCGATGATCCTGAAGCTGTCGCCGATGGCATGGGCACCGGCGGAACAGGCGGTCGCTGTTGCAGAGTTCGGCCCCTTTGCTCCATGCCGGATCGACACGTTTCCGGCGGCGAGGTTGACGATCGCCGAAACGATAAAGAACGGCGAAACGCGGTCCGGCCCCGAATTCAAGAGCTTCTCATGCTCACGCTCGATCGCCCAGAAATCGCCGATGCCCGAACTTATGTAGGTTCCGACCATCTCGGCGTTCGAGTCGTCGATCACCAGCCCGCTGTGCTTCATCGCCTCATCCGAGGCGGCAAGAGCAAAATGCGTAAAGGCTCCCATCCGGCGGGCTTCCTTCTTATCAAGGAAACTCAATGGATCGAAGTCCTTCACTTCACATGCGAACTTCACCGAAAAATTCTCGGTGTCAAACTTCTTGATATAGTCGGCGCCATTGGCACCGTTCATCAAGCCGTTCCAGGTGGTCGGAACGTCGTTGCCGATCGGCGTGACGAGCCCGACTCCGGTTACTACAACTCGACGTTTCATATGCTTCAGTGGTCAGAGGTCAGAATTCGGTCTTCAGACGTGAATGCCCACGCTTTTACCGGATCCATTGACCCATGTGCCGGCCTCAAAACTTTTCCAGAGAGCGGCCTCGCCAAGAGATATGGCAAAAAACAAAAAAAGCGTCGGCGCCGGAACGCACTGAGAACCGGCCACCGACAACTGTAACTAGCCTTTGTGCTGTTCGACGTATGCGTAAGCATCCCGGACGCTCTGGATCTTTTCAGCGTCTTCATCCGGGATCTCGATGTCAAACTCTTCTTCAAAACGCATGACGAGTTCGACCAGGTCGAGCGAGTCTGCACCGAGGTCTTCGATAAAGCGGGCGTTCTCCGTGACCTCCGCTTCATCCACACCCAATTCATCAACAATGATCTGTTTGATCTTATCCTGAACTTCTGACATATCTTCTCCTTTTATAGCGTTTCCTTAGTATTTCTTAAACTCTCAGAATTCTCAACGTTCAAACATCGAACGTCCCGGTCGATCTGCCGGACAAGGCCCGAAAGCACCTTGCCCGCTCCAATCTCTACAACTGTTTCCACACCTTGCGCTTTCAGTTCCCTCACCGATTGCAGCCATTTCACCGGCCCGGAAACCTGCCGTGTGAGAGCATCGCAAACACGCGTTTCATCCGAGTTAACGGCGGCATCAACGTTATGCACGATCGGAAACCTGAACGACGCGTAATCCAACGAACGAAGGTCCTCCGCCAATCGCTCCTGTGCCGGCATCATCAGCGAACAATGGAACGGAGCCGAAACATTCAGTTTAACGGCCCTCTTCGCTCCGCGTTCCTTTAGCAACTCACACGCTCGGTCAACCGCTTCTGCATCGCCTGCAATAACGATCTGCGAAGGCGAGTTAATGTTTGCCGGGCTGCAGACCTGGCCTCGAGCGGCGTCCGCACACGCCATTTCGACCGTTTCGACGTCTGCGCCGAGTATCGCTGCCATCGCCCCAACGCCAACAGGTACGGCTTCCTGCATATACGTCCCGCGTTTCCGAACGGTTCGGACCGCATCGGCAAAAGCCAAAACACCGGCTGCAACAAGGGCCGAATATTCGCCAAGGCTGTGGCCAGCCACAAAGTCCGGAGACGAAAAACCTTCCGCTTCCATCGACCGGAACGCGGCGACCGATGTTGTCAGGATCGCAGGCTGCGTGTTCGCGGTCATCGCAAGTTCTTCCTCGCTGCCCGAAAAACACATTTCGGAAAGCGAAAAACCCAGTGCCTCGTCGGCTTCTTCAAAGACCTCACGGGCAGCCGAGAAATTGTCGAACAGGTCCTTGCCCATTCCGACCGCCTGGCTTCCCTGTCCGGGAAATATGAACGCGACCTTCGCCATGGAGCAAACTGAAAACTAGAACCGAATTACGGAGGCTCCCCACGTGACACCGCCGCCGAACGCCGTTAGCAGAACCAGGTCGCCCTCTTTGATCCGGCCTGATTGAATACACTCGTCCAACGCGATCGGTATCGAGGCCGACGACGTGTTCCCGTGTTCGGCGATGTTCGAATAGACCTTTTCTTCCGGCACGCCGAGCCGCGAAGCGACGGCGTCCGTGATCCGCTGATTTGCCTGGTGCGGGATGACCACCTTCACGTCGTCCACGGTGTACCCGGCTTTTTCGAGCATTTCCGCGGAAATGTCCGCCATCGAACGCACCGCAACCTTGAAAAGCTCGTTGCCTTTCATCTTAAAGAAGTGCATTCGTTTGTCGATGGTCTCGTGGGTCGTGCCGAGCTTGGTTCCGCCGCCCGGGGCATAAAGCTGCTCTTCGTAACGGCCATCGGAACGGATCTTGGTGGCCAGGATTCCCTTTGGAGCTTCGACCGGGCCGACGACCGCAGCTCCGGCACCATCGCCGAAAATAACGCAAGTCGTCCGGTCGGTATAATCAACGTATTTGGTAAGGACCTCGGCACCGATCACCAGAGCATATCTGATCTGGCCGGTCCGGATCATCGATTCGACCATCGTCAGGCCGTAGATAAAACCCGAGCACGCCGCGAAGATGTCCATCCCGGCGGCATTCGTTGCGCCGATCTGGGCCTGTATCAACGCACCGGTCGAGGGCATTATCTGATCCGGCGTGGTCGTTGCACAAACGATCAGGTCAATGTCAGTCGGTTCAAGTCCGGCACGCTCCAATGCCATCTTCGCCGCCGCGGTCCCGAACATCGAAGTATATTCGTTCTCCTTGGCTTTGTGACGCTGCTTGATGCCGGTTCGGCTGGTGATCCATTCGTCGGAGGTTTCAACGATCTTTTCCAGGTCGGCGTTCGTTAGAACACCTTCCGGATAAGCATGACCCATCCCGTGAATGCCCGCGTTGATTTCAGACATTGGCAAGAATTAGAACGTAAAATTCTGGAAATTTCAAAGACTATTCTGAGTCTTTGACATCTATGATCTGACGCCCCTTGTACATACCGGTCACCGGGTCGATCCGGTGCGGCATTCGAGCCTCGCCGGTTTCCTTATCGGTCTGAAACTGCGGGGTTGCGATGGCATCGTGAGCACGGCGCTGACGTGTCCGTGATTTTGAGTGTCGTCGTTTTGGATTCGGCATAAGTTCCTCGGTAATTACTTATCTTATAGTTCTTTCTTCAATTTCTTTAGTGCTTCCCATCTCAGGTCGATGTCTTCATCGCGGCAGCCGCACTCGCCCAAGTTCAGGTTTGCACCGCAATTGCCGCAAAGCCCTCGGCACTTCGGACTGCAAATTTCCCTTTCCGGTTCTGCAAGCACGATCTGCTCTCGCACAACATCCGCGATATTGATCGGCCCTTCCGGGAGCACATCCGCGTCAAGCTCATCTTGGCCGATCTCGGCCTCTGCGGACTCGTTAAAATACTCTTTGTCAATAAAATCAGATCGGAACGATATCGAAAGCATTCGTTCGAATACCTCCAGGCACCGTGCACAAGGCCCGTTCAAAGAACCTGTGATCGTGCCTGCGATCCGGATCCCACTGTCGAATTTAGACGCCGTACCTTCGAACGCAAGCTCGCTAAAGGCGAGGCCGGCTTCCTCTCCGAGCCCGAGATCACCCGCGGGAATCTCCTCACGAATTTTAAGCGGCTCTGTGCCGAGCATCGACTCTTCGATCTTCATCAAATCAAACAACCGTCCGATGGTTGAATCTCTAAATGATTCACCCTACGGGACAAACCCTTAATTATAGCGGGACAGGCAACAGTGTCAAACGATCTACTGCCTCTAAACATCACGCCCGACCGCTTCAGAAAGATGACCAATATCATTGTGCTCCAATAGCTCCGCCAGTCCGTAAAGCACGTCCGAAGCAAATGAAGGCCCGCCGTAAACGAAACCTGTGTAGGCCTGCAGCAGTGACGCACCGGCCGAGACCTTCGCAAAGGCGTCCTCAGCCGTGAAAATACCGCCGACACCAATGATCGGCAACGATCCGTCCGCTTGGCGAAATATCTTCCGAATGACCTCGTTCGACCGCTCAAACAGCGGCCGGCCGCTCAAGCCGCCCGCTCCGACCGCGGCCGCATTTGCGGATCGAAGCCCTTCCCGCGATATTGTCGTGTTCGTCGCGATTATGCCCGCGATTCGGCGGCCGCGGCAAACGGCAACGGCCTCCTCGATCTCCCCGTCGGAAAGATCCGGGGCGATCTTCACCAATATTGGCTTCGGCCCGAGTTCATCATTTCGCCCCTCCAGTGCCGCGAGCAGTTCATCGAGATTCTCGCCCTTTTGCAGATCGCGGAGGTTCGGCGTATTTGGCGAGGAAATATTTACCGCAACGTAATCGGCCAAGGGCTGCAATAGGTCGAAAGAGGCAAGGTAATTCTCGACCGCTTCGTCGTTCGGTACATCTTTGTTCTTGCCTACATTTATGCCGATCACGCATTTTCGCTCGACCGGATTCAAACGCCGGGCGACGGCTTCGGCACCATCATTATTGAACCCGAGCCTGTTGATTAACGCCTTGTCCGCCGGAAGCCGGAACATCCGCGGCTTAGGGTTTCCCGGCTGCGGATTGTAGGTGACTGTCCCGACCTCGACGAACCCGAATCCAAGCCGGGCTATCTGGGGCACAGCGACACCATTCTTATCGAAACCGGCCGCAATGCCGAGCGGATTTGCGAAATCAAGGTCAAATACGCGTGTTCTGAGCGACGGTATCTCGACGACTCCCGAGCCATCGGCCAGGCCTTTTCGGAGGACCCACATCCCGAGGTCGTGTGCTGTTTCGGCCGGAAGGCGAAAAAGCAAGGGCCGCAAGAGTTTTTCGAAAATTCCGCTCATCGCGTAAACGCTCATATTAGCCGACCGATGGCTTGAGTTAAAACGCCGTGCCGCAAATAGCCCGGTCCGGGCCGATACGATTGAACTTTGGCCAATGCTCTGCTACGATTTGCATCGCATGCCGGACGAAAAAAGCCTGAACGAAAAATCCCGCATAATGGACTCTGCCCGTATGAAGCGGGCGATCTCGCGGCTCGCCTCTGAGATAGTCGAGGAAAATCAAGGAGCGAAAGATGTCTATATCGTCGGAATTCGTCGCCGTGGCGTCCCTCTTGCCGAACGCATTGTGGATAAGATCGCCGAGATCGAGGGCGAAATGCCTCTTTTCGGCATCATCGACATAACGCTTTACCGCGATGATCTTTCGACCGTGGGTGCAAGCCCGATCGTAAACCGGACCGAACTTGATACTGATATTGACGACAAGATAATCGTCCTGGTTGATGACGTGCTTTATACCGGCCGCACGATCCGGGCCGCGATGGACCAGCTAATGGATTTTGGGCGGCCGCGAAAGGTTCAACTCGCGGTACTGATCGATCGCGGACGCGAGCACCGCGAACTGCCGATCCAGGCCGATTTCGTCGGAAAGACAGTGCCGACCAAACAATCGGAGATAATCCGCGTGATGCTCAAGGAGTACGACGAGGTCGAAGGCGTCGGCATCTTTGAAAAGCCAAGTGAATAGAAGCAAGCAAGGCTACCGACCTTGCTTTTTTTGAACCTTTATTCAGGCATACCGATAGCGAGCGATGGAAAAGCCGTACAGACGAAGAGACCTTTTGGGGATCCGCGAATTAACCGAAGCAGACATTCGAGGCATTCTCGATACCGCCGAGAACTTTCGCGAGATCAATACCCGCGAGATCAAAAAGGTCCCAACTCTTCGCGGCAAGACCGTCATCAATCTCTTTTTCGAAAACTCGACGCGGACTCGTACTTCATTCGAACTCGCTGCTAAGAGGCTCTCGGCCGATGCGGTCAATATCAGCGTTTCGTCCTCAAGCGTAAGCAAAGGCGAAACCTTGGTCGATACGGCGTTGAACCTCGACGCGATGGACCCGGACTGCATCGTGGTCCGCCACGGCTCGGCGGGCGTTCCGCACCAGCTCGCGAAGGTTTCGCGGGCAGCCGTCGTCAACGCAGGCGACGGCTCGAACGAACATCCGACGCAGGCACTGCTCGACGCGATGACAATCCGCGAGCACAAGAAAAAGATCCAGGGCCTGGAGGTCGCGATCGTCGGCGATATCCTGCACAGCCGCGTTGCCCGCTCGAACATACATTTGCTTACCAAACTCGGTGCAAAGGTCCGCGTCGCCGGGCCCGGGACGCTGGTGCCGCGTGACTTCGGATATCTGATCGAAGAAGCCGGAACCTCGAGAGGTCGCGAAAGCGTTAGCACCGCATCGTTAACTGTTTGCCCGCACGTCGAGGACGCGATCCGAGATGCAGACGTCGTAATGATCCTCCGAATTCAACGCGAACGCCAGGACTCGGCGTATTTCCCGACACTCCGCGAATATGCCGTGCATTACGGCCTGACCAATGGCCGGCTCGATCTGGCGAAGAAGGACGCCATCGTCCTACATCCCGGCCCGATGAACCGCGGCATCGAGATCGCCTCCGAGGTCGCCGACAGCTCGCGTTCGCTGATCCTCGACCAGGTAAAATACGGCGTCGCTGTCCGCATGGCCGTGCTCTACCTAGCAACGGGAGGCAGTCTGGGCAGCTAGAGTTTTATGAAACTGTTGATTGCAAATGGCCATCTTATTGATCCGACCGCGAATGAGAACACTGGCATGAACGTCCTCATCGAGGACGGCAAGGTTTCCGCGTGGCTAAAGGCCGCGGACGGTGTGCCGGAGGGGTGCGAGGTTTTTGACGCCAGTGGTCTGTTGGTGGCTCCCGGGTTTATTGATCTGCACGTTCACCTGCGTGAGCCGGGGCAGGAGCATAAGGAGACGATCGCGTCGGGCTGTGCGGCGGCGGCGGCGGGCGGATGGACGTCCGTTTGCCCAATGCCGAACACCAATCCGGTAAACGACAATGCCGCGATCACCCGTTACATGATCGAGCAGGCCGAGCACGCGGGCCTGGCCAACGTCTTCCCGATCGGGGCGATCACGAAGTCTTCCGATGGTGCCGAACTCGCCGAGATGGGCGAAATGAAGGCCGCGGGTGCGGTTGCAGTTTCGGACGATGGTCGGCCCGTTCCGAATGCCGGCATTATGCGGCGGGCGATGCAGTATGCAAAGGATTTCGACCTGCCGGTCATCGACCACTGCGAGGACAAATCGCTTTCAGCTGGCGGCGTAATGCACGAAGGCAAGATGTCGCTCCTGCTTGGCCTGAAGGGCATGCCTGCTCTTGCCGAGGACATCGACGCCGTTCGCGACATCATCCTGGCAAAGGAAACCGGTGCACACATTCACATCGCCCATGTTTCCACCAAAGGTGCGGTCGAGGCCGTCCGGCGGGCAAAGAACGAAGGCATCAACGTAACCTGCGAGGTAACGCCGCACCACTTCACGCTTACGGATCGATCGGTCGAAGGCTACGATACGAACTACAAGATGGCCCCGCCGCTCCGCAGCGAAGAACATCTCGAGGCCGTTATCGAAGGGATAAAGGACGGCACGATCGATGCAATCGCTACCGACCACGCACCACATCACCACGACGAAAAGGCACTCGAATTCGACCGTGCCCCGATGGGCATCACCGGCCTTGAGACCGGCGTCGGCCTTGCGTTCAATGAGCTTGTCCACAAAGGCATCATCGGCCTTGAAAGGCTTGTAGAGCTTTGCTCGACCAATCCGGCACGCATCTTCAAGCTCGCCGGCCGCGGCACACTCGCACCAGGCTCGGTCGCGGATATCACCATAATCGACCCCGACCACAAATGGACCTATCGCAACGCCGAATCGCGCTCAAAATCGCGAAACTGCCCGTTCGATGGATGGGAATTTACGGGCCGTGCCGTTGCAACGATTGTCGGCGGCCGAATCGTTTTCCAAATGTGACCTGTATGAAAATAATTACATTTATCGCACTGACACTTTTCGCCTCAACCGTAGCGTCCGCACAGATCACGAGCCGCTACACCGATCTTGATGACCAAAAGTGCAAGACGCTCGAACTCGATGAGGGGGGCGGCGGGTCTTACAAGGGCGAGTGCGCCGGCGTCGGCGGCTACAAGCTGCATGTCGTCGAGGGCGACCTGCGACAGTCGATCAATGTGATCGCACCGGGCGGCAAGGAGCACGAGCTCCGACTGTGGGAACATTTCAGGGCTTTTTCGGCTGTCGGACCGAAGGCAGAGTGGCGAATGAAGGGAAGATCGCCGTTCGCCCTGATCTTCCGGTTTAACGTCAGCGAAAACCCCGAGGATTCGTCAAAGACAACCTCATATCTGATAGTCGCGAAGGTGTCTCCAAGTCTTGCTTGCGTTACCAAGATCATAAAGCCATCACGGAACCAGAACGCCGAAGCTCGACGTGCGGCTGACCGCTCGGCGACCGTTCCGTGCAAGATCGCGGAATAACTGAAGATACCTGAATTCCCTGCCGTGCGGCCTTGCATTTCGCACCGCGTCGAATGTAAAACTGCATAGTTCAATTTCTATTTTCCGGAGCAGCTTTCTCGTATGGAACTCCTTGCCGATCCTAATGTTTGGATAGCGTTTGCCACACTTACTCTGCTTGAGCTCGTGCTTGGCATTGACAATGTAGTCTTCATCTCGATCCTTGCCGAAAAGCTTCCGCCTGAAAAGCGGGCGAAGGCGAGATTCATCGGCCTCGGACTCGCGTTTCTGATGCGTGTTATCCTGCTTTTCTCGTTGAGCTGGGTGATCGGGCTTGTCGCTCCGCTGTTCACCATTTGGGGGCAGACGTTCTCGGGTAAAGACCTTGTCCTGCTGGTGGGCGGGCTGTTCCTCATAGCAAAGGCGACCCACGAGATTCACAATTCGCTTGAGGGCGAAGAGGGGACGGCAGTCAAGAAGTCATACGCAAGCTTTACCGGTGTTATCATCCAAATAGTTCTTCTCGACATCGTGTTCTCGCTCGATTCGGTCATCACGGCCGTCGGCATGATCGGCGATCAATACGGGCCGAACGGCATCTGGATAATGATCCTCGCGGTGCTTATCTCGATCGGCGCGATGATGGCCTTTGCCGGCCCGATAGGCGAATTCGTCCACAGGCATCCGACCCTGAAGATGCTAGCCCTATCGTTCCTGATCCTTATCGGCGTCATGCTGGTTGCCGAAGGCTTCCATCAGAAGATACCGAAAGGCTATATCTACTTCGCTATGGCGTTCTCGATATTGGTTGAGATACTGAATATGCGTCTGAGAGCCAAGTCGAAGGCTCCGGTCGAACTGAAAGACCCCTATCGCAAGCCCGGCGACCCGGTTTTACCTGATACCGCACCTGAAACCGTATAACTGCGGCTGATGGGAATAAAAAGTGCCGTCGATGTTGACTAGTTCAGTATTTGACGGCATTTTTTCATTATGCGAATCAAATCCTTTCTGTTGCTTACGGCGTTCGTTCTTTCGTCGGTCCCGTTTTCGTTAGGGCAGAGTTCTCCCGCTTATGATCTTGTCATCATCAACGGCCGCGTTGTCGATGGCACCGGCAATCCGTGGTTCCGAGCTTCGGTCGCTATAAAGGACGGTCGCATTGTAAAGGTCGGAAGGGTCGATGGCTCAAACGCGAAGCAGATCATCGATGCGAAGGGGCAGATCGTGGCTCCGGGCTTCATTGATGTTCACGCCCACACCGAAAACATTTATGACCAGCCGATGGCCGAGAATTTTATCCGGATGGGCGTAACGACCTTGGTGACGGGAAATTGCGGCGGCTCGGTGACCGAGGTCGGCGAGTTCCTCGGCCGCATAAACGAAAAGCCGCTCGCGATCAACATCTCGACGCTGATCGGGCATAATTCGGTCCGCCAAAAGGTGATGGGACTCGACAACCGTGCACCGACGGCCGACGAGCAGAAGAAGATGAACGAGCTCGTCGAACAGGCAATGAAAGGCGGTGCGGTCGGGCTCGCGACCGGGCTCATCTACGTTCCCGGCACGTATTCCGAGACAGATGAGGTCATCGAGCTCGCCAAGGCCGCATCAAAGCACGGCGGCATCTACGCGAGCCACATCCGCGATGAAGGAACCGGAGTTGTCGATGCCATCAAGGAAGCGATCAACATTGGCGAAAAAGCCGATATGCCGGTCCAGATCTCGCATTTCAAGATCTCCGCTAAGTCACTTTGGGGACAAACTCCGATGGCGCTCGGCCTTGTCCGCGATGCGAGAAAACGCGGGCTGAACGTGACGGTGGATCAGTACGCTTACCCGGCATCGTCCACATCGCTGGATGCAAGAATGCCCACCTGGGCCATAGCCGGCGGCCGCGAGGAAGGCAAAAAGCGGCTCGCCGACCCCGAATCCCGGGCCAAGATCAAGGCCGATATGAGAAAAGGTCTTGCCGAACGAGGGTTTGTGGACTACGCGTTTGCGTTCGTTGCGAGCCATCGGGCAAATCCCGAATTTAACGGAAAGAACATTGCCCAGATCACGAAGTCAGTTCGCAATGCCGATAGCCTCGATGAACAGATCGAGCAGATCTTCACGATGTATGAGGCGGGCGGTGCACAGATGGTCTATCAGGTAATGAGCGAGGACGACGTCCGCACGATCATGCAGGATCCATTCACGATGATCGCCTCGGACAGCGGCGTCCGCGAGTTCGGCTCGGGCGTGCCGCATCCTCGCGGCTATGGCAACAATGCTCGCGTGCTCGGGCAATACGTCCGCGATCTGAAAATAATTAGTTTGGAAGATGCGATCCGCAAGATGACATCGCTGCCTGCAAACGTCTTCGAATTCCGCGACCGCGGGCAGATCCGCGAAGGCTTTGTGGCAGATATCGTGATATTTGACGAAAACACCGTCAGCGACAAAGCAACGTTCGAAAACCCTCATCAATATGCCGTCGGCTTTTCAAGCGTCATTGTCAGTGGCGGTGTGGTCTTTAATGGCGAAAAAATGACCGGCACAATGACCGGCAAGGCCATCCGCGGGCCGGGCTATGTCGCGAAGCCTTCAGGCTCGGAATAGAAGATCACTTCCTCAAGGGTTGCCGGATGGCGGAATCCCAACTCCGCGGCGTGAAGGCAGAGCCTCTCGTACTCGCTTCCACCGCGTTGGATGTCGCCGACGATGGGATGGCCGATGGCGGCACAGTGTATCCTGAGCTGGTTCGTCCTACCGGTCACGGGCTCAAGTTTCAGCAGCGTTCGCCCCTTCCGGCGTTCGAGCACCTCATATCGCGTCTCGGCCGGCTTTCCGTCCTCTTTAACATCCCAGATTTTTCGCTCCGCGAACCGGCCGACGGCGAGATCGATCACCCCGACGTCTTGAGCTAAGATGCCATCAACCAAAGCAAGGTACCGCTTGTGGACGTACTTGCGGCTGAAGCTCTTCATTAGCTTCTTTTGAGCATTAGTGTTCTTCGATATCACCATCAGCCCCGAGGTATCTTTATCGAGCCGGTGCACAAGCCCGGGCCGGATAGCCTCACTACTAGCTTCCTCGGTTGCCCTTTCGCGATTCAGGTAAAACGCAAGGGCGTTCAGCAACGTACCCTTCTTGTCGCGGTTATTCGGATGGACAAGCATTCCGGCGGCTTTGTTGACGACCAGAAGATCCGAATCCTCGTAAACAATATCGAGCGGCATTTCCTGCGGCTGCATCGCCGTCTCGCGGGTAAGGTCAAGCTGGATCTCGATCAGATCGCCCGAGCGGAGCTTGTAGCCGAGGTTCTCATTTCGCCCGTTCACCTCGCACTTTTCGTCGCGGACGACGTTCCGAAGATACATCTTGCTCAGCCCGCCAAAATGGAGAAACAAGAATTCGTCGAGCCGCATTCTCACGATCCCGCCCGGCACAACGATTTCGATCCGCTGAGTCATCTCTTAGCGATTCTACCGCATCGATTCCTTATCGGCACGTAACCCAATAGCCTTACCTACAAAATTGTCACCCGTGTTTAACAACCCCAACAAATTTGTCACCTCCCGTCGAATCTACGTTCGAAATCTGCTATCATCCCGTGGTTTGGAATAATGCCGTCTGAGCAACCATCAATTGACCCCATCAGCCTATTCGCTGCTGTAAATGCTCGTCTTGCCGAATCGCGGGATGTCCGCGGTGGGCTCCGCAAGGTTCTGGAAACGCTCTCGGAAGCCGCCCGATGTGATCATCTTTTTCTTCTCGAACTCGATGAAGAGAACGGACTCCTGAATTTAACCGATGCCGTCGGGCTGAGCGCGGCCGAATTTCGGCGGCTAGATGCCGCTGCGAACCGCGGGCCACTGCCCGATATGGCAAATGGCGGCGAGATCGCATTCGTTGATCATCTCCGCAACGTCGTCGGGCTCGATCATGTGTCGGACTTCCGTGCCGAGTTCTCGCTCCTACTTGCTCCTATCGCTGTCGCCGGCCGGCCGTTCGGCTTGCTTGGAGCGGTATTTGACGGCGAACCGAGCGAAACACTCCGTGATGCATTTCCAGTAATTGCCTCGATGATCGGCCAAGCTTACCGGATCGAAGCCTCGATCAAAGGCGAACGGCAGCGGCTCCGCGAGGAGAACGATCTGCTTCGCCACGAGTTGAAGGAGCGATACGACTTCTCGCACATTATCGGCAACTCCAATGCGATGCGGCAGGTCTATGAGCAGGTGACGCAGGTCGCCCGTTCGAATGCCACCGTCCTTCTCCGCGGCGAAAGCGGTACCGGGAAAGAGATGATCGCTCGCGCGATTCACTACAACAGCCTCCGCAGCAAACGTCCTTTCGTTGCGGTCAATTGTGGCGCCTTGCCTGAGAATCTGATCGAATCTGAGCTTTTCGGCCACGAGAAAGGTGCCTTCACCGGTGCCGATAAGGCACGCAAGGGCCGCTTCGAACTCGCCGAGGGCGGCACGCTGTTTCTTGACGAGATCGGCGAGATTCCGCCGCAAACTCAGGTGAAGCTTCTTCGCGTTTTGCAGGAGCGGGAGTTTCAGCGGGTCGGCGGGAGCGAGACGATAAAGTCGAATATTCGGCTGATCGCCGCTACCAACAAGGACCTCGAAGCGGCCATCGTCGAAGGTTCGTTCCGCGAGGACATCTACTATCGGCTCAACGTTTTTACCATCTATCTGCCGCCACTCCGGGAGCGAAGGTCCGACATACTCTTGCTCGCCGAGCATTTTCTTGAAAAATATGAGGCCGAACACGGCAAGCGGATTCGCCGTATCTCGACACCGGCGATCGATATGCTGATGGCATACCACTTTCCGGGTAACGTCCGCGAACTCGAGAATGCGATACAGCGTGCCGTTCTGGTCTGCGACACGAACGTCATCCACGGCCACCATTTGCCGCCGACGCTCCAGACGGCGGAAAATACCGATACGGTCGTCGATCTCTCGCTGGAAGCCGCCGTTGCTGCTTTCGAGCGGGATATGATCCAGGACGCACTGAAATCGACCGGCGGGAACATCGTCCGGGCGGCCGATGCACTCGGCTCGACCGAACGCATCGTTGGTTACAAAATAAAGAAATACGGCATCGATCCGAAACGCTTCCGCCCGTGATAAAACTCGAGACCATAATCAGTGACCTCCCTGACCCGGCAAATGCAAGCCGGTTTCTCGAACGGTTTGCCGAGCTTCATCCGCGCGACCATCGCCGCTTGATGGCGGACGAGGCCGTGCTCTCGGATGTGCTCGCCCTCGCATCGTTCAGCCCGCTTATCACCCAAACCCTATTGCAGAGCCCGGAGCACGTTGCGTGGCTTCGCCGCCGGCGTTCGGCAGCCGCAGTTCGCGACAAGGACGAGATGCTTGAATCGCTCGCCCGTTTTTCGCTGACAAGCTCGCAGATCGAGCCGCACGTCCAACTTGCCCGTTTTCGCCGCCGCGAGCTAATGCGGATATTCCTTCGCGATATTCGCCGGCTGGCGACCATCGCCGAGATCACCGATGAGATCTCTACCCTTGCCGATGCCATTCTCGAGCACGCACTCCGCCTAGCCCGGCAGGAACTCGATAACCGGTACGGCCAGCCGCTCGCGACCGACGCCCGCGGGCGGAAAACACCAGCCGAATTTTGCATTGTTTCGCTTGGCAAGCTTGGCTCACGCGAACTTAACTATTCCTCCGACATCGACCTGCTTTTCATTTATTCCGATGACGGGATGACCTCGGGCAGCGGATCGCGAGGCTCGGTCACGAACCGCGAATACTTTGTAAAGCTGGCTGAACGCGTCATCAAGTTGGTCGGCGAGGCATCGGGAGAAGGCTCGGCTTATCGCGTAGATCTTCGCCTTCGGCCAAACGGCCGCGTCGGCCCGCTCGCACTTAGCCTGGAAGAAACCGTGCGGTACTACGAGGCAACCGCTCGCCCGTGGGAACGGCAAGTACTGATCCGTTCGCGTTCAAGTGCGGGGGACGCCGGCATCTTCAAAGACTTTTCCACTCGCGTCGAGGCGTTCGTTTTTGCCGCCGATCAGGACGTCGCGGAGGCTCTCCAGAATGTGCTGCTTTCAAAGCAGAAGATCGATCTTGAGCAGATCCTCGCACGCGGATTCGATGTAAAGCTCGGCCGCGGCGGCATCCGCGAGATCGAGTTCATCGCACAAGCACTTCAACTCGCCTACGGAGGCCGCGATAACTGGATTCGCTCGCCGCACACGCTGATCACGCTCGACCGTCTTCACGATCGGCGACGCATATCCGATGCCGAACTGACGTCGCTCACCGAGGCTTATGCATTCCTGCGGCAGACGGAGCACATCCTGCAAATGGAGAATGGCCTGCAGACCCACACACTTCCCAACGAACCTGATAAGCGAACGCTGCTTGCCCGCAAAATGCGGTTTGCTGAGCTATCGGAGTTCGAGGCCGCTCTCGAGCATCACACGACCGGCGTCCACGCTGTCTTCAAGCGAGTCTTCGACCTTGTGGCAATTGAAGCGTCGGATGCCGCGGTAACTCGACCGGCCGGCGAAGAAACATTTATCAACAGTCCGCCGACAGCTTCAGCAACGGAACCGATCGATCGGGAACTCAATGATCACCTCATTCCCGACTTTCCTCGCCTTGCCGAACTTCTCGCTGCATTGCCGGAAAACACATCGGACCCTGAAAGCAGCGGAACGCCAGCTGACAAAGAGGCGATCGCCGCGGCGATGCTTTCCGCCGTTTCAGAGCATGACCCTTTGGGCAAACAGCTCGCCGATCTTCGCCGCGAATGGCACCGGCAGATAACGCGAATAATATATCTGGATGCCGCAGGCTACATTTCGATGGCTGAGTCGAAACGGCTGCAGACCGCTCTTGCCGAGGCGAGTATTGCGGCCGCCCTCAAGGTCTCCGAACGGCAGACGGCACACAGATTTTCTCGTGAGCTCGGCCTATTCCGAACGGCGGTTCTCGGGCTCGGCAAGCTCGGCAGCGGCGGCCTCGACCTCGACTCAGATCTCGACCTTATCATTGTCTATACGACTGATGGCCATCAAGCAGACGAAGGCTTGGAGCCTGATCTTCGCCTCGCGGCCGCAAAACTTGCCGAAGGGTTTGTGAACGCGCTTTCCGGGATGACCCGCGAGGGCTCGCTTTATCGCGTCGATCTCCGGCTTCGTCCCTTTGGCAAGGACGGCCCGCTGGCAACGCCGGCCGCGGCATTCGAAGACTACATGGCGAATCGGGCAGCGATCTGGGAACTGCTCGCCCTTGTGAAGCTGCGCGGCGTCGGCGGCGATGCGGGGCTTGCCCGCGAGGCCGAGCATCGCGTGCGAAAGATCATTCACAGCCGCGGACGAGAGATCGATCCGGCCAAACTGGCTACGGAATCCCGTCGGATACGTCACCGGCTAGAAGCTGAAAAAGCGGACCGCCGTTCGTTACGTGACATCGACATTAAGTACGGCGAAGGCGGGATGCTCGACATCTACTTTGCCCTTCGTTTCCTGCAGCTTCGCGACAACGTACCGGACAAAGGCCCCGACCGTTCCACCGGCCACACGCTACAGCAATTGATGGAGCAAGGCTCACTTTCCGACGAGCTTTTTCGACCGCTAATGGCCGGCTACAATTTTCTCTCGCGGCTCGATCATGAGCTTCGCCTGACCGTCGGCCGAACGACCCGCCTGCCGCATGCGAACAAAAAGGCGCTTGAGGTCATCGCCCGACGGCTCGGGCTCCGTAGCCCCGAGGAGCTGTACGAACACCTCACCTCCCATCGCATCGCCATCCGGGCCTCCTTTGACCGCATACTTGAATAGCCGCTCAAACCGACCAACCGCGACGGCCTCGGAATTGACACTGTGACACTTTCAAGAAGTGTGACATTGCCACGCCCAAAGGATCAGCGAAGGATCTAGACTCTTCTCGATGCTTCGAATTCTCGTCATTTTTCTTGTTTCTACTCTCGCCGCCGGCCCACTGCCGGCACAACCGCCGGCGAGTCAATATTCATTTCAAAAAGTTCAAATGATCGAGCGGGTTGGTGATAGAACTGACACCCGAGATGTCCGCGTGATCTTTGGCGAGGATAGCTTGCAGGTTGTTTCCCGAAAAAACGGCTCGGTCATCCGGACATTCAAGTATGCTGACATCCGTCGGGCCGAGTATTCCTATAGCAAAGCACCGCGGTGGAAAACCGGGCTCGGCCTCGGCATCGCCGGCGTTGCCTTGCCGCCGCTTTGGCTGATCGCCTTGCCGCTCGGCTTTTCAAAGCACCGCCGCCATTGGTTCACGGTCGTTACCGACAGCGACTTCGCTGTCCTGAAGCTAAGCAAATCCGAGCGAAAGCTCTTCATCCCGGCATTCGAGACGCGTTCCGGCATCGCGGTAACGGCCGTTGGCGAGAGTAAGTGACTTAAATCTTATCGAGAACCCAAACATCGAAGACCATGAGACCCTTGACTATTTTCATCATCGCGACAATGGCCCTCAATGCACTTTCGGTCATCGGTTTGTCTCAAACTCCCAACTCAGAGGGTTGGGAACGTGTAAAGGCGTTACCGTCATATTCAGCTCTGATCATTGAACGACGTGGGAAAAGGCGAATCTACGGACACGTCGTCTCAGCGAATGACCAAGCATTGACGATTAAGAACAGAGATATAGAGCTAATTGTCGATCGCTCAACGGTGCTTCGTGTATATCGTGCGGAGTTTCGCGATGCGGAGAAAACGAAACGACGCGGGGCACTCTGGGGAATACTAGCTGGGGTCGGCCTCGTCGCATTTCGCGAATCCATAGCTCCTTCTGAGGCTCAAGACACTTCAAACGGAATTCTCCTTGTCGTCGGACTAGGAGCCGGTATTGGTACCGCCGTAAAGCGGGCAGAAAAACCAAAAAAAGGCGATCTTCTTTACGATTCGGAGAAATGAAAATTCAGAGATCTATGCATAAGCTAGCTGCTGTTTCCTGCGTCCTATTTATCTTCGTGATGGTCTCGACGGGCCAGGGCGAAGTGGTAACGAACCGCTCGGTCATCGATATGTCTCGTGCCGGGCTTTCGGCGGATATCATCCGGGCGAAGATACTTCGCTCGGACACGAACTTTGATGTTACGGCAAAGGCGCTGATCGAACTAAAGGAAAGCGGCGTGCCGGACGACATCATCGCCCTTATGCTTGAACGCGCCGATTCGGTGTTGCCCGGGACACCGCCGCGGCAACCGGCCGAACCCGCATACTCAGAGAATGCTCCTCCCGATACCGAGCCGAAACCCGATGGCCACCTGACCGAGCGTCCCGTTCCAGACCCGAAAGAGGCCATCCGAATGGCCCGGACGATCGCTTTCAAAAAGTCCTCGGCTCATCCTTCTCGCCAGAACCTCGAAAAGGCATTGCTAAAGAACAAAGATTTCAAGCAACTGAACCTGACGATCCTCCGCTACAAGGAAGAGGCCGACATTTTTGTCGAGATGGGCTTTGTTTCGGGCTCATGGCTGACGCATCGATACGTCTATCGCATCTTCGACCGACGCTCCGGCGCAGTGCTCGCCGCCGGCGAAACCACCTCGTGGGGTTCGCTCGCCGATAACCTCGCCCGGCACATCGGCCGCTCGCTCGTGCAACTAAGAGACAAGTAGTTCGAGACCCCGCCGTATCCACAGGGCAAACGAAGAATACGATTGACTATTTTTGCAGACGAACTTAAACTTTGGCTGACTTATACCCACTTGGAGAAAAAACTCGTATGAAATCTACCCCCGCTGGTCTTCGCTGCTTTTAGCGCTCGCTGGCCTTTCTTGTCGTCTTTTCATTGACACTTGTTACGACGATTCACGCCCAGCAGCCGGCTGTTTATTCGATAGAAATGGCGGTTTCTCAAGGAAAGAAGTCGGTCGAGACTGATGCCGATATAACATTTAACGAGACGACAGTTTCGATCGTTCCCGATAAAGCAAGCATGAGAGAATCGGCGAAAGAATTTGCCTATTCGGATATCAAGAACATCGATTACTCCTTTGCTAAAAAACCGATGCTCTCCGGCGGAGGAGCTATCGCAACTGCTCTTTTAGTAGGTTTTATCGTGGCTATCCCATTTCTCTTCGTCAAAAAGAAACGGCACTGGGCCGTAGTGCAGACGGAAAACGATTTCGCCGTCCTGAAGCTTGGTACAAACAATCACCGGCAGGTCATCTCTGAGTTCAAAGCTAAGGGTGTGACCGTTAGCGAGCTTAAAGAAGAGGGTAAAAAATAAACTTTACGCTGCCGCCGGGCCGCTTTCCGACTCATGGCCGCATCGTGGACAGTAGAGATGCTGTTCACGCTCTTTTTTTGTGTAATTGGCAGATGCTGGAAGGCGGTCAAAGATCAGCCGCTCGTCGGCGTCCAGATCAGCAACGCGTCGGAAGCTGAGGCCTCCGCACTTCGGGCAGCGGGCCGCTTTTTTCGCTTCGGATCGCGTTTCCATACCATCAGCATACCAGACCGCAGCCGCTCAGCCCGAGTATCAATTAGCTCGAGCGAAGACGTTTCGACACGTGAATACCCTGAAACCGAAACCGCGAAATTTACGTTTCTTCTTTTTCGGTTTAATATCAAGTTACTTTGCTCCACTTAAACATATACCCGTTCCGAAGATCTTAAAATGAAAAAATCGTTCATCTTGTTCGCCGTCATCGTTCTCCTTGTCACAGGCATCTCCGCTCTCGCACAGACCGAAGCACCGTATGACTTCTATGCCCGCGGGCCTTATCGGGAGAATGTTCCGAGGCCGCAGTCGATCCTTCGCTTCGACGTCGGTACGCATCACACGACCTACGGCCAGATGGAGCAGGTCATATTTGCCATTGCCAAGGCCGCCCCCGACCGCGTAAAGATCTTCGAGATCGGGACGACGCCCGAGCATCGGATGCAATACGCCATCGCGATCTCGGCACCCGAGAATATGCAGCGGCTTGATGAGATACGCGCGGCAAATAACCGCCTCACAGATCCGCGAAAGATCTCGAGGGCCGAGGCCGATCAAATAGCTGCCAATAACCCGGCTATTGCCTGGATGGCATATACGATCCACGGCAACGAATCGGCGTCTTTTGAGGCGATGATGCAGGTCGTCTATCAGCTTGCCGCTTCCAACGACCTCGCAACTCTCGACGTTCTCAGGAATGTCGTAACGGTCGTCATCGCCGGCGAAAACCCGGATGGCCACGAACGCTTTGTCACCTGGTACAACTCGGTCAACGTTGGCAGCCCGGACCGCTTCGCCATCGAGAAGCGCGAGCCGTGGTCGATCTGGGGACGCGTAAATCACTACCGCTTCAACCTTAACCGCGATACGCTCGCCTTCACCCAAAAGGAAAGCCGCAATATGCAAAAGGCTTATCTGGAGTGGAATCCGCAGGTCGCCGTTGACCTCCACGGCCAGCCCGAGCAGTATTTCTTCCCGCCGGTCGCATTGCCGATCAATCCGAACCTCCCGCAGCCGCAGTACAACAAATGGCTCGATGTTTTCGGCCGGGCAAATGCCGCCGCCTTTGACGGCAACAAATGGGACTATTACGTCCGTGATATTTTCGATGCGTTCTATCCCGGATATTGGGATATGTATCCGTCGCTCAACGGCGCGACCGGAATGACCTACGAGACCGACGGCGGCGGCCCGAAAGGACTTAACTACACCCGCGAAGATGGCACGATCCTTACCTTCCGTTCGTCGATCGCCAAGCACTACGTCGCATCGCTCACAACGCTTGAGACCACGGCGAAGAACCGCGTAGAACGCATCAAGGACTTCTACGATTTCCGCTCACGCGGCATGGCCGAACACGCCAACTCGAAGATGAAGCGGATCGTGCTCGAGCCGGCAGCCGACCGCGTAAAGACCGCCGATCTCGTTGAGATACTTCGGCTCTCGAACATCGAAGTAAAGGTCGCCACCGCACCATTCACATCGAACACTGCTCATACTTACATGGACAAAAACTCGAAGCCGACGCGGCGTACTTTCCCCGCCGGCTCGTACGTTATCGACCTCGACCAGCCGCAGCGAGTGCTGATCAAAGCGATCCTCGAACCGGATACGCCGCAGGACAAGGCGTTCGTTGAGGACAACATGGCACGCTTTCGCCGCAACCAGATGCGCGGGCCCGGCCAGCCAAAAGAGCAATACGGCTTTTACGATGTGACGGCATGGTCGCTTCCGCTTGGATTTGGAGTAACGGCCCATTGGACCGAAGAAACCGCGTCGATTCAAAGCTCGATGGTCGATCAGGCCTATCTCGATAATGCTCGCCGCGGGACCGTTTCCGGCCGGGCGGCGATCGCCTACATCGTTCCTTACGAGACCGATACGACCGCCGCAATGATGATGCGTTTGCTGCAGAAGGGCTACCGTGTCAACGTGGCTAATCGCCCGCTGAATGCAGGTGGCCGCAACTATCCTTCCGGCACTTTCGTCATCCGCATTTCGCGAAATCCGGAATCGATCCACGACACGATCGCTCAGTACTCCCGTGAGATGGGCGTCAACGTCTCGGCCGTCAACACCGGCTACTTTGACGAAGGCGACACCGGCGTCGGCGGTGAGAATGTCAATGCTCTTCGCCAGACCAAGATCGCGATCGCGGCCGACGACGGCATCACGCAGGAATCTTACGGGGCGATCTGGTGGACGATTGAGAAATACGGCGTTAAGTTTACACCGATGCCTTTCAGCAACATCGCCCGTGGCGGACTCCGCAATTACAACGTACTGATCATTCCGTCCGGAAATCCGGGTTGGATTCAGGCGGAACTCGGTCCCGGCGGCGTAAATGCCATAAAGCAATTCGCCCAGCAGGGCGGCACGGTCGTCACAATGAGCGGCTCGGCCGTTTGGGCAACCCTCAAGGATGTCGGGCTGACTTCTTCAAAGATGGTCGGCTCCGAAGAAGACGAACAGAAGGGCAAGATCCCGGAAGACAAGCCGGCCGCCTCCGCTTCGCCTGCACCGACGCCAAATGACCAGATGCCTGAGGTCGGCCAGCCTCTTCCCCCCGTTGCCTCACCTTCGGCCGACGCGAATAAAGTTCCGGAGGCTCTTGCCGGTGCGATGTTCCGAGGGACGGTCGACCGTACGACCTACCTGAACTACGGGGTCAGCCAGAACGAGATCCCGGTATTGCTCCAAACCGGCTATTTCTTCCGGTATTCAAAGGAAGGAACAAACGCCGTAGTTTTTGATGCCAATCCGGCAAGGCCATTGACGATCTCGGGCTTCGTTTGGGAAGGAAATACCGAGCGGCTGCTCAAGGGAACCTCGTACATCATGGACGAATCGATGGGAGCGGGCCGCGTTGTCTTATTTGCGGAAGACCCATTCTACCGCGGAATGACACGCTCAACGACCAGGCAGTTTTTCAACTCGATACTCTTCAATGGTATCTTTTGATGTAGGGCTTTATGTTCACTATCAAGGCAAGTTACAGCGACCAGATCGAGCTTGAGGCTCCGCTTGAACGCGTTCGGGAGTTTTTTGCCGATCTGACCAATTTCGCGGCTTTGATGCCGGGCGTAGCAAAGGTCGTCATTGACAACAAGGGCGTCGCCCATTGGGAGATCGAGACCACGATACCGGTCGTCGGGCTGATGCGGCAGAGGTTCATGCTCGAACTCGCCGAGGATTCCGAAGACCGCATAGAGTGGTTCCCGATCAGGGAAGAAACTCGTAATTTTCTTCGCTTCTCGGCGGATTTTCTCGAAAGGTCCGCAAACCGAACGCTCGTCCATTTTACCCAGATGGTCGAAATGCGACGGCAGAGTGCCCGCGACCTGCACACGCTCGCCGGGCTTGCCGGAGAGACCATCATCAGCAATGAAATGACACGCCGGGTAACGGAGATGATCCAGACATTCATCACCCGGGCAAAGGAGAAACTAGAAAAATGAGAACAAAAGGGTTGCTATTCTTAATGCTAGTCGCCGCATTTGCGGTGGCGGTTTCCGCACAGGTCACCATTCCCCGCGAAAGTAATTTCCAGGAGACCTCGCAGATGATCGGTGATACAAAGATATCGATCTCCTACCATCGGCCGAACGTCAAGGGCCGCAAGATCTGGGGCGAACTAGTCCCTTACAACGAAGTTTGGCGGACCGGTGCAAATAATGCCACCGTTTTCGAAACGCCGATCGATGTGATGATCAACGGCCAAAAGCTTCCGAAGGGTAAATACGCACTTTTCACACTCCCGACCCCTGGCAACTGGACTATTATCTTTAACAAGAACTGGAACCAGTGGGGCGCTTTTACCCACGATCCGAAAGACGACATCCTCAAGGTCGAAGTAACGCCGAGGCAGTCCGAGTTCCATGAAACGATGGCGATCGAATTCGAAAAGGTGGTAGGCAGCACCACTGAGGTCAATATACGTTGGGAAAACGTTGCCGTACCCTTCACCGTTGACGTCGGCGATTTCAATGCCCGGTTCGTCAACGACAATCGCCGCCGGACAATGAGCGAGCGTATGACGCTGGCAAACTACGTCCTCTCGCAAAAGATGACCGGAAGCTATGCGGATGCTCTTTCGTGGGTAGAGGAAGCCGAACGGATGAACAAGACGTTTGGCGTTCTCTCTTTAAAGGCCCGGCTGCTTGGTGAAATGGGACGCAAGGCCGATGCGATCGCCGCCGGTGAAGCCGCACTCGCCGCCGGCCGCTCGGCAAATCCGCCGGCCAGCCAGAACGCACTGACCAATCTGGAGAATCAGATAAAGCAGTGGAAAGGAACTAACTGATCGGTTTCTTATTTTTTTCCGTATCCCGTCGTCCTTTGCGACTTTAGGATTGACGGGATACTTTTTTTAAAGTATTCTCTTAATGAAATTGGTTTTCAGTTTCTTAACATTGATGCAGACACAGTTAAAACAACAGTTCGCCCCGATCGCCAACGATGAAAAACGCATCGACGTTTCGATCGAAGACGGTCGGGCCGTGATCAAGATGGCTACTTGGACTGACGGGCTCGGATGGAACACTCAAAAGACCATTGCACTTGAGGCTGAACTGGTTGAAGACCTCCATCGTGCTTTAGCAAGCGCCCGTGTTCGACTGCGGTCGGCAGAAATCGGCGAAGCTGTTGACGGTTCTGCACGCATTCTTGGTTTCCCGTCCTCATCATAGTTCTTCCCCCTGAAAAAACTAAAGCCGGGCCCAGAAATGAGCCCGGCTATTTTTTCTTTGAAACTGGTTAACTGATTTCCCTTAGAACTATCCGCTCCGTTCCGGCCTTTGCCGTCCGCTCGGAGGTTAGCTTCTCGAGTTCCTCGATGTGCATCTGCTCATCCGAGATCTGCCCCTCGAGCCAGAACTTTTGCGGCAGGTCGTTGTCGTCGCATGCAGCCCAGGCAGCCATGTAGGCGGCCATCGCTTCCCTTTCAAGCTCAAGAGCCTGCGAAAGCATGTCCTTTAGTTCGACCGACTGCCTGATCATCGCCGGTTCTACGGTCGGAATGCCACCGAGCGCAACGATCTTATCGCCGAGCACTTCCGCGTGGTCCTGAGCCTCTTCGGCCTGATCACGGAAAAAGCCCTTGAAGACCTCGCGGTCCGTCCCTGTTACCAAGTAGCTGTGCTGAGAATACTGGATGACGCCGGCGAGTTCGCAGGCCAACGCCTTATTCAGATTATCGATCAATTCTTGTCGTCCCATATCTCTCCCTAGGATTCCTTCCTATTGGAAGAGTCTAGCAAGCAGAACTGAACATGTCAAGATAAGTTCTTTATTTACAACAGTTAATATTGAATTGCAATTTCATTTGCTGATAGTGTTCGTGGTTTGAACTGTGTAGAAAAAGACGGGCCGTCAGGTGATCGTTCCACCGTCAACGGTGATTATTTCTCCGTTCATATAGGAATTTCGCGGGCTTACGATAAAAGCGGCGAATTCGGCGAGCTCTTCAGGCCGCCCCAGCCGGCGTAACGAGACCCAGTTTTCATGGGCTTCGAGTAACCGAGCCGGGAGCGTGTTACCGAGATCGGTATCAAAAATTCCGGCGGCGATCGCATTAACGGTAATCCCGAAGTTAGCGGCCTCCCGCGAGAGGCACTTGGTAAAACCGATCATTGCCGCCTTTGAGGTCGCGTAATGTACCGCGGTCGGCAGTGCACGGATCGCTCCGATGCTTGTGATATTTAAGATCGTTCCGCTTCTGCGTCGGATCATCTGCTTATAGATCGGCTTCGTCACAGCAAAGAGGCTGTTGACGTTCGTATCGACGACCCAATCCCACGACCGGTCGGTCGTTGTCGCAAAGTTATCCGCCTTGTTCACCGCCGCATTGTTGACAAGGATATCGATGTGGCCCCAAGTCTCGGCTATCTCGCGGGCAACACGTTTCATCCCAAGACGGTCTGTAACTGACACTTTGAAAGCCAGAGCCCGGCGGCCAAAGGTCTCGATCTTTGCCTTGACGGATTCGGCTAGATCATCGCTGGTGTGGTAGTTGAATGCGACATCTGCGCCCTCGCGGGCAAAGATCTCGCAGAGTGCGGCACCGATGCCGCGGGTGCCGCCGGAAACGAACGCGGTTTTTCCTTCTAATAAAAGGTTCAAGCAGGGTTCTCCTCGTGAACAAGAGCTCGTTACAAAGGTCTAAGGTTAAATTAACAGGAATTATCTGGCAAGCGAAGGAACTATTTGTGTGTTAGGCAGCCGCAAGTTCGACCCGCTCGGGCTGTCTTGCCGGCAGAAGGGCCGCGATCTCGCGAATTATCCGCTCGGTCGAATCCGGCAGCGAAACTGATGCGGTCGCGTCCTTCATACGCCTGTACTTCGTCTCATCCTCCATCAGCGACCTGATCGCCGGGACAATGTCCACGGAACGCTCAAGGATGATCCCGGCACCGTTCTTGGCGACCAGATCGACCGTTCCAGCCTCCTGTGGCATCGGAGGAGTGGTGGCATCGGCTATGATCGGCAGCCGGCAGGCAAGGGCTTCGAAGGTTGTCAGGCCGCCCAGCTTTGAGACCATCACGTTCGCCGAATGCATCAGCTTCTCGATCTCGTCGGAATAGCCGATCACCTTTACCGGGAACTTCGCATGCTTGGCGATCTCTTCAGCTTCTGCACGGAGAGTTTCGTTCTTTCCGGCAAGGAATATCGCCTGAACGTCCAATTCGCCTCGGACGAGTTCCTTGAAGATCGTCGGGATATTACCGCCGCCGACCCAGCCGGCATTGACGAACACCGTGAACTTATCAGGGTCAAGCCCGAAAGCTCTCCGGGCGTTCTGGGCGTCCGCTTCATTCACCTCGCGAAACTTTGGGTTGACCGGCATACCCGAGACCTTGATCCGCGTTTCCTCAACACCGTAGTCGATCAACTGACGCTTTGCATCGTCATTTGCAACCAGGTAAAGCGAAACGTCGTTGCAAGCCCAGCCTTTCCAAAAGCCGTAACCGGGATCGGTGACGACGGTCACCAATGGGATCTGGCCAAGTAAATTCAGTTCGCGGAGAATTCGCGCAAAGATGTGCTGCGTCAATGGGTGAACGCTGACGACGATGTGCGGGCACCATTTTTCGAAAACATCGCGCAGGTGCACCATGCAACGGCGGTGAAAGAACTCACGCGTTTCCGGGCGGAACCGGTTGACTGCCCAGTAGAGATACTTCATCCAGCTCTGCTTGTGCCGCAGAACCCAATTATAGATGTTGACCAGTTTCTCGGTGATATGGTGGCTGTCCTCGATCGCCTTTATCACCCGAACCGCAGCCGATTCGCCGTGCCAAAAACGCTCGACCCCATCGACCAACGCCTGAGCCGCAGAGCGATGCCCGCCGCCCGTGTCGGACGATAGGATGAGGATCTTTGGCGTGTTTTGCTGCATCTCGAGAACCTAAGCCTTTAAGGCAACCTCACGCCCGACGGCAAAACCCGATTCCTTTGCAGCCTTGCGGATGTCACGCTCGAGTTTCTTGATTTTCACGAGGTGGCCTGCATTGAACGGCAACGAGGGATAGAAGCAGTTCGATTCGTGAGTGCAATAGCAGCCCGCACCGGCTTCTTTCCGCCGGGCCTTCATCAGGTCCGTGTTCCAAGCAGTCTGGAAATTCCACTCGTAATCACGAAGATTCAGCACGTCGGCCTTGTTCTCACAGGAGGAAAGAGCACCCGTGTCGTAGATCACCGCACCGGCACTGCCGGCGTAGCACTTAAGTTGGGCCTTGTTCTCTTCTTTAGTCTTGGTGATGACGTCGTGCATGTAGATATCGACCGCTGCCTTGAAGATGCCCGATTTACCGCCGTACATATTCTTAAGGGCGGCGTTTTTCGTGTCCTCAAGGATCATATGCGAAAGCTGAGCATATCTCTCTGGATCAAATTCAAGCTCTACCGGGTCTGCCGAAGGCGGGCGAATGTAGTTGATGTTCACCTTGTCCGGCTTGAGGTCGTATTTCAGGAAGTCATACCAATCGAAGATCGTGTCCTGGTTTGAGTGCATCACACAGGTACAGGTCTGGATATCAAGCCGCGGATATTGCTCCTGCTTCATCTGCTGCAGCGTGCGAGCAGTATGGATCGCCTTGTCCCAGCTTCCCTCTTTGCGGCGGATCTTTTCGTGGGCTTCCTTCATCCCGTCGATGCCGAGCGCGACCGTAACGTTAAGGTCGGGGCATTCGTCGAGGATACGCGTCACATCCGGAAAGATCCGCTGATGGATCTGTCCGTTGGACATCAGGTAAACCGAGTCGAGCTTGTTATTCTCATAGAAAGCCCGAACGATCTCCGGGAGGTCTTTCCGCGTGAACGGCTCGCCGCCGGCGAGCACAAGCACACCCAAATTACCCCCGAGCGTTTCGGAGATCTTCGCGATCTCGTCCGTCTTCATCTGGAGTTTTTTCCGCGGGCGGTCATCGAGCTCCTCGGTGAAAAAGCAATGCGTACAGCGCATGTCGCAAACGCTCGTCACCAGAATGTTCAAAAATATCGGCGATATCGGCTTCCCGATCAGAATGCTCGCATACCGCTTGAAGATCTCTTTTGTCGTAAAATCCATCTTTTAGCCACACCTCGACAATTAAGCCGGACTTTCCCGGCATTCGTCTATCTATAATTTATCTCATTCGCTGATCAAAGGAAATCTACTTGGGCCTCATTCGCACGAAAATCCAAATAAAAAATTCTTGCAATAAATCCGAAAAGTGTTATTATTCCGTTAATTTAGCGTCGCTCGTCTCAAGTTTTTCTGAAACTTACTCATATTCGCTGTTTTGTTCGGTCGTTAATCGCGCCTAAACACGCAATCCACATCTTGTATGCGGTCAATATTGTTCGATTTGCTCATCCCTTCAGCATTGTCTCGCACTTTGGTCGCGGTCGCTTTTGTCGTTATCGTCTCCACTGCCCAAATCGCGGCCCAAACAACCGAATCACCTTTCGAATCTCCGGCCGCAAGGACCAAGATCAAGCGTCCTATAGGGAGGATACTTTCTCTGTTCACATCGACTGGCAACAACGTTATTGTCGCCGGCCGAGTGACTGATGCCAGCGGAGCATATATCCCGAATTCCATCGTCGTTTTGATGGATGAAGAAAACGTGCTCAGATATGCCCGTACCGGTACATTTGGGCAATTTGTCTTTCATGATGTTGTTCCGAACAAGACTTATGTTGTTTCGGTCGCCCATCGTAAATATCTCTTCGCGTTCCC
Organism: Acidobacteriota bacterium; assembly: GCA_019639135.1. Classification (GTDB taxonomy): domain Bacteria; phylum Acidobacteriota; class Blastocatellia; order Pyrinomonadales; family Pyrinomonadaceae; genus OLB17. The sequence continues at coordinate 126,422 of JAHBSL010000001.1, read as the reverse complement.
TGCCTATGTTATCGAGGTCCAAAAGGACGTTACCGACATCCTTTTTGTCGGTGAGGATGATCAGTTTTAGTTCGGTTCCCCCGATCCGCACGATTCCCAACTGCACATCTCAAGTAAAAAGTTTTAGACTGGCTTTATGTTCGAGCGAGTCTATCTCGATAACGCCGCGACAACGCAGCTCGACCCGGCCGTGCTTGAGGAAATGCTACCGTTCTTGACAGACAATTACGGCAACGCCTCAAGCATTCATTCCTTTGGCCAAACGGCTCGCGCCGCAGTCGATAAAGCACGTCACCGGGTTGCCGCTCTAATCAATGCCCGTCCGGCAGAAATAGTCTTCACTTCCGGCGGAACGGAATCGAACAACCTCGCAATTCGCGGCTTCATCGAAGCAGTCCGGCGAAAGAATCCCGCGGCCCCATCCGCCCTCCCGCACATAATAATCTCGGCCATCGAACATCCTGCCGTCAAAATGGTTTGCGACGACCTCGCGGGCCGGTTCTGCGAACTGACAGTTATACCTGTCAATGAAAGCGGTGTAATTGATCATCGAAAAGTATTGGACGCAATCCGCGAAGAGACGATTCTCGTTTCCCTGATGGCGGTCAACAATGAGATCGGAACCATTCAACCGATCGCCGAGATAGGAAGCGCTGTCCGCTCGCTTCGCGAGTCCGGGCAGCGAATTTGGCTCCATACTGATGCGGTACAGGCCCTGGGAAAGATGGTTGTAGATGTCGAAGTTTTAAGCTGCGACCTTTTGTCACTCTCGGGCCACAAGATCCATGGCCCAAAGGGGATAGGAGCTTTATACATTCGGCGTGGAGTTCGCCTTCATCCGCAAAATATCGGCGGCCGACAAGAACGTGGCAATCGCGGCGGGACCGAACCGGTCGCGCAAATCGTCGGTTTTGGATCGGCGGCCGAAATCGCCGGCCGTGAACTTACGGGCAATGCCAAGCGGCTTCAAAAACTCAGGGACACGTTCGAGAACACTGTTCTCGAAAATATCCCTGATGCCTTTGTAAATGGCGAACGTTCCGGTCGTGTCCCGAATATCTCGAACATATCCTTTCGCGGCATTGAAGGCGAAGGACTGCTGATCAACCTGGACATGCAAGGATTTGCCGTTTCGACCGGGGCGGCGTGCTCAAGCGGCTCGATCGAGCCATCTCCGGTCATCGTAGCGCTCGGTCGGGACGACGAACTTGCACGCGGTGCTATTCGCTTCAGTTTTTCCAGATTTACTAAGGAAAGCGAGATCGAAAGGCTGCTTTTTGCACTGCCGCAGGCGGTCGAGACACTTCGATCGCTTTCGGCCGGGCTGTCCCATAAATGAGGCGAGGCGACCGTCGCACGAACGGTCGCCTCAAGGTGTGGGGCTAACACTCTTTGATCAACGAAATCAGTCCATTACGAGGATGCCGTTGTCGATGATGATTCCGCAATCCTGCCGCGGAGTCGCGTTGTTGATGATGATACCAACAAGGTCGTTGATGATAATTCCAACGAAGTTGTTGATGATGATTCCCCATTCTTTCTTCTCGGAGTTGTCCGAGCACTGTTGGGTCGTTTTGGTCTCTTTACCTACACCATTGTTGATGATAATTCCGTTGTTGATTATGATGCCTGCGTTAGCGACTGTTGTGCCAAGCATGATCATTCCGGCAAGTGCGATTGTTGCTGCGATGTTCTTTAGGTTCCTCATTGTTTTCTCTCTTCTCCCTTTTTTTGTTGAGAGCATTTGTCTCTCGCTGCCTGAATAAATACAACCGTTGTGCCACTGCTTAATCTAGGCCTTCAACGAAGTGTAAACTATTGTGTTCATTGCACTTATCCTCGATCACTTGTGATCGCCCGCTGTTCGGGATAATAGCTTGAACGCCGGATAGTGAATATACGAAGACACAGACAATCGTATGCAACCTTAGTATTTGCAGCATTTACAGGAGTGTATATTTTGTATACGACAGCTTTCTGTTTAGCAGATATACACAACTAACCTCGGTCAAGATTATCTTCTGGATTATTTTGCGGTCAGATGATATTATTATACCGCCTGTGATTTGGGCCTTAACTAATCAAGCTTTATCGAGAATCCGAATCTTCCACAATCCCGGATGGAGAATCCGTTAGTCACAACTGCCGAACTCCACTCACGCACTGAGCCTTCTTACCACATTAAGATGGTGGTTTCGGCGATAGGCATTCTTGCGCTTTTAGCATCAATGACTGCCGCCTGGTTCACTAATATCGGAGTCGGATACATCTTCATTCTCGCCTTTGCGATCTTCGCCGCACCGAGGATGACACTCGATCTTTCCGGATCGAACCTGACCCTCAGTTTCTCCGATGCCATAGTTTTTTTTACCTTCATCGTTTATGGCGGGGAACTTGCTATTGTCACGGCATTCGTAGAAACCGCTTCGAATTGCATCTATCTGAAGAGGCGAAGGTTGGAAACACCAATCTTCTTCGTTATTTTCAACTCCTCACTTTCAGCTCTTATCGCCGCCGCAACCTATGGCTCCCTTGAGCTTTTCTCACATGCTGTTTACAGCTCCGCCTTTATTGACCTTCGGCTCACGGATACACGAACGCTTGCTGCTGTGCTTGGCATGACCGCGCTTGCACATTTTTTCTTCTCTTCGGCATTTGCGGCCTTTTACCAGAAGCTTCGCACTCAAAGCAGTTTCCTGGAGATTTGGAAAACGCACTGCGTTTCGTCGGCGTTGACCCACTTCACCGGTGCGGGAATCGCCGGTGCCGCCTTCAAGGTCTTCAATTACGGCGATGTCGCACTTGGAGTGATCTCGTTCATCGTGATCGCGGTCGCTTACATCAACTATCGAACGTTGATCAATGAGATCAACCGCTCTATAGCGAATGTGGAAGAGGCCGAGCGTCAAAAAGCCGACTCCGAACGCCGCCGTGCCGAAATCGAAAAGACCAGACGTAAAGAGGCCGAAAGTTACGCACAGGAACTCTGCCGCTCGCTCGAAAAAGAGGCCAGGGCAAACGACGCACTTCGCAAAAGCGAACGCGAGCTTCAGCACGCCGCCAGCCACGATTCACTAACCGGTCTTGCAAACCGAAAACACCTCGGCGATGTTCTCCGCGAACTGATCGATGGCTACAAACAGGATCCTTCGGCGACTTTTCAGGTGCTCTTTCTAGACATCCGCAGCTTTAAGAACATTAACGACACTCTGGGCCACACGATCGGCGACAAAGTGCTGTCCGTTGCCGCAAAGAGATTCTCGCGCGTTGTCACCGTAGAAGATACTGTCGCCCGCATAGGCGGAGACGAATTTGCCATAGTTCTCCGCGGACTCGCCACGGCCGGGAAAGCCCAAAAGGTCGCCCGCAAGATCCATCGAAACATCACTCAACCGTTCTCGCTCGGGGGCAACCGGGTTTCGATAGACGTTAACATCGGCATCGCCCCTTGCGACGCCGAATACGATTCACCCGAAGAGATCCTTCGCGACGCAGATATCGCGATGCACTATGCGAAGGAACGAAAAGACGGGCCGGCGGTCTTTACCAAGGAACTCCGCCACCGCTTCCTCGAGCGCGTTCGGTTCGAGATGGATCTGCGCCATGCCGTCGAGCGGAACGAGCTTTCGATGCACTATCAACCGATAGTATCGCTCCGAGACGGCCGGCTTTCAGGGTTTGAGGCATTACTTCGGTGGCACCATCCTGAATTCGGCAATATTCCGCCGAACAAGTTTATCCCTATCGCCGAAAGTTCCGACCTAATCCAGCCGATCACCAACTGGATCCTTCTTGAGACGACCAAACAGATCGCCGCTTGGCAAAAGATCGGGCCGGATCTTGCGGACCTGGAGGTCAGCGTTAACATCGCCGGCCGGCATCTTTCGAGCGATGATCTTTCGGATCAGGTCGAGAACGCACTCGAGTTCTCGGGCATCCGCCCCGAGACGCTGAAGCTCGAGATCACGGAAAGCACGGCGATGGAAAACGCCGAGCGTTCTATCTCGTTGCTCAATCGACTTAAAGCCCTGGGCGTCAAGCTCAGCATCGACGACTTCGGCACGGGCTACTCTTCGCTCAGCTATCTGCACAGATTGCCCTTTGACACGCTCAAGATCGACCGCAGCTTTGTAAGCGGTGCAGGCGAACGCGGCGAGGATTCCGGTATCTTACAGACGATAATCTCGCTTGGCACGAACCTGAAGATGCGGCTCGTCGCCGAAGGCATCGAGACCGAAGCTCAGCTTGCGATGCTCCGCAATCTCGGATGCGATTTCGGCCAGGGCTTTCTTTTCTCCAAGCCGCGGGCGGCAGAGGACATGGAAAAGCTCCTTTACGCACGGCACGCGTGGCTGCCCTCCTCAAAGGACCCTGCCATCGAACTACATTCCGATTCGGGCACACAGCCGCATATTCCGCTTTTTTAGGCTCCTTTATTGTTTCCTCTGAACGGGCGAACTATAATTCTGAATTACACATTTAGTTCTCGGAGGTTCGCACGTCAATATGTTTAGAAAAGCGCTTTCTTTCGTAACCGTTCTTTCGGTTCTTGTTCTCACGATTCCGGCTCAAAAGGGTTTCGACTACCCAAAGGCCCGAAAGGCGAATCAGGTCGATGACTTTCATGGGGTCAAGGTCGCTGACCCATACCGTTGGATGGAAGATACCGGCTCGGCAGAAACACAAAGCTGGATCGAAGCACAGAACAAGCTCACCAACTCATACTTTGAGACCATTCCGCAGCGTGCCCGTATCCGCGAGCGGCTGACGGAGCTCTGGAACTACGAACGCGTCTCTGCCCCCTCGAAGATCGGCAAGCGGTACATTTACAGCCGCAACGATGGCCTGCAGAATCAGTCCGTTCTTTACATCACGGATTCGATCAACGACCCCGGCAAGATCTTTTTTGACCCGAACAAGCTTTCTGCTGACGGAACCGCAGCACTCAGCGGTTCGTCATTCACCGAGGACGGCAAGCTCTGGGCCTACGGCGTTGCCCGTTCGGGATCAGACCGGACCGAGTGGCGGATAATGAATGTCGAGACCGGCGAGCATCTCTCCGACACGCTCCCACCGAACCGCCAGGGCGGCGTCGCTTGGCTGAATGATAACTCGGGGTTCTTTTATCAAAGGTACCCGGCCCCGGAAGCGGGAGCCGAACTGAGGGCAGCCAATAAGTTTCCTAAGATCTATTTCCACAAGCTCGGCACACCGATCTCGGAAGACAAGGTCATTTACGAACGCAATGATGATGGTGAACTCACCTCCGGCGGCCTCGTCACCGAGGACGGCAAGTGGTATCTGATCTTCACCTCAAAGGGAACGCAGCGAATGAACGAGGTCCATTTCAAGGATCTCTCGCGACCGGATTCACCGATCGTCCCGCTCGTCGCAGAACGCACGGCAAGCTGGTCATTCGTCGGCAATGACGGCCCCGTCTTTTATTTCCGCACGGATAAAGACGCCGAACGCGGCAAACTTGTCAGCATCAACGTCCTCGCACGCACCCGGATCTGGAAAGAGGTCATCCCGCAGGCCGCCGAAACGCTCAATGGATTGCAGATGATCAACAACCAGTTCGTCGCCAATTACCTCAAAGACGCGTACACAAAGATCAAGATCTTTGACAAGGACGGCAAGCATGTCCGCGACGTCGAGCTTCCGGGCATCGGCTCGGCGGGCGGCTTTGGCGGTAAGCAGACAGATACAGAAACGTTTTACACGTTCTCGAGCTACAATGCCCCGCCGACCATCTACCACTACGACATGAAGACCGGCAAGAGCAAACTCTTCCGCCAGGCACAGGTCAAGTTCGACCCTTCGGACTATGAAGTGAAGCAGGTCTTCTTCACAAGCAAGGACGGTACTCGCGTCCCGATGTTCATTACCCACAAAAAGGGCCTAAAGCTTGACGGCAGCAACCCGACCATCCTTTACGGCTACGGCGGTTTCAATATTTCCCAAACGCCTGGCTTCTCGGTCTCGCGCGTTGTCTGGATGGAAATGGGTGGTATCTATGCCGTTGCGAACATCCGCGGCGGAGCCGAATATGGCAAAGAATGGTGGGCAAATGGTGCTGTTCTCAAAAAGCAGAATACGTTTGACGACTTCATCGCCGCGGCGGAATTTCTCATCGATAACAAGTACACGAGCTCACCGAAACTTGCCATTCAGGGAGGTTCGAACGGCGGCCTGCTCGTCGGTGCCGTTCTTAATCAGCGGCCCGATCTTTTCGGTGCGGCATTGCCTGCCGTCGGCGTGATGGGCATGGTGCGGTTCACCGAGTTCACGGTCGGTGCATTCTGGAAATCGGACTACGGTGACCCGAAAAAGCCGGACGAATTCAAGGTGCTTTACAGCTACTCGCCGCTCCACAACATCAAGCCGGGCACCAAGTATCCGGCGACACTCGTGACAACCGCCGATACCGACGACCGCGTCTTCCCTGCCCACAGTTTCAAGTACGCCGCGGCGTTGCAGGCTGCTCAGGCGGGCGAGGCACCTGTGCTCATCCGCATTGAAACCAAAGCCGGCCACGGTGCAGGCAAACCGACCGCCAAGGTCATCGAGGAACAAGCGGATATATACGGATTCCTCTTCAAGAATCTCGGGATGAAATAGGGTTAATGAAAAGCAGCACGACGGAACACGGTTTTCGTGTGCTGCTTTTAACCTGTGCTCAGCGACCTCTGCGCAAACCTCAGCGGCCTCAGCGTTTACCTGATCTCAACGAAGAGGCCGCACGGAAAGTTGCAGAGAACGCTGAGCTCCAGGTTTCACCGTTTAGACATCCTCGATCCTATCTATGGAATGTACAGAAATCTCTCGGCTCAGAGCCTTCCGGAAAGGTTCGCACCTCCCGCGAGGGACATTTCGAGGAAGCTCGCATACCGGTCAACGGACAAACCACGACCGACGCTCCCAGTGCTCGTTCCCGCTGCTGCCGTTGCGGCTCTCCCGGATTTGGCTCTTCGCCTTCAATTCTTTCCTGCCAGGTACCGCCGAGCGGTGTTGGCGAGGGCTCGGCGTCGATGTCAAACTCCGAATCTGTTTCGATGAGCTTGCGTGCCGGGATCGTCCCGGCAATGAAAAGCTCAACTCGCCGAAACTCGGCCGGTACTTCGGTGACAAAGACCTCTTTCTTTACCGGCACTTCCTCCACGGCCCACGCTGGATCATCGAGTGCTGCGTTTGCCGACGAAGGTGAGGGAGTCGGCGTCGGTTCCGGTTCGGCCGTTTCAGTTCCATCGAGTTCGCGGACGAGCGAACCGTTCCTGATATCGATCTCGGCCTTTCTGATTCCCGCCGGCATCGCCCAGTCGCCGTTCCATTCCGGATGGCGTTCGAGAGCCGCCTTCATAAACTCCGCCCATATCGGCATCGCCGAATCAGAGCCCTTCATCCCGAGGTCGTCGTTATTGTCGAAACCGACATACACGACCGTCACGAGTTCCGGCGTAAACCCGGCGAACCAGCCGTCGCGTGAAGTGCCGGTCTTGCCGGCAAACGCCGCCTTTCCGGATTGATTGCGAAAACCCCATCCCGCGAGTTCGGCCGCGGTTCCTCGGCTGACGATGTCCTTCATTATGTCATTCATAATGTAAGCGACATCTGGCCGCAAAACGCTTTGTTTATCGACCATTGGCTGCGTCCGCGTTGTTCCGTCGCCGCGGGTGATCTTCGTGATCGGCATCGGCAGGACGCGGTCGCCGAGATTTGCGAAAGCAGTGTAACCCGTTGCGACCTGCAGCGGTGTCGCCTCGGCCGTTCCCAGAGCCATCGAAGGATACGCACGCTCGACCTTCGGCAGACCCGCCTTTGCGGCGAGGTTCATTACCCGCCCGACGTTCACCTGCATCGCAAGATCAACCGTGATGGTGTTCTTGCTTTTCACGAGAGCGTCGCGAAGCGTTATCTCTTTGTTAGAGAAGGTGTCGCCGTAATTGTTCGGGGCGTAAGTGTCGCGGTTGAAGGTGAAGATCTTTTTCTCGTCCTTCATCACGCTCGCCGCCGTGAAGACCCGCGTTGCCGGCTCGTAAGCCGAATTTATCGCCGCTGCGTAAACAAAGGGCTTGAAGACCGACCCAGGCTGCCGCATCGCGCTCGTCGCCCGGTTGAACTGATTGTCAAGAAAGTTGCGGCCGCCGACCATCGCGACGATCTCTCCAGTCTTCGGCCTGATCGATACCAACGCGGCATTGAGGTTTCCCGGTTCCTTTTTCCTGAAAAGCTTCTCGAGCCGCTCGAGCCGCCGATTGACGATCTCGTAGGCTATCTTCTGTAAGTCGGGGTCGATTGAGGTATAAACCCGCAGGTGCTGCAGGGCCTCGGGATCTCTTACGAGGTTCGGCAGAGTGTCAACGACGTATTGCGAAAAATACGGCATTCCTTGCAGGTCTCGCCGGCTTGAGACCTCGCGAAGCTCGAGCTTTACCTGCCGTGCCTGCTCAAATTGCTGTGACGAGATCTCGCCCGCTTCAAGCATCGAGATCAGCACCTGATTTCTGCGCTCTTGAACACGCTCCGGATTTTTGTACGGATTGTAGCGGTTCGGGCTGCGCAGTATACCCGCGAGGAACGCGGCCTCGGGAAGCGTTAGTTGGGCGACGTCTTTTCCAAAATACGCGTTCGAGGCCTCGCCAACTCCGTAGATCGAAACACCGAGCTGCTGCCCGAGGTAGATCTGATTTGCGTAAAGTGTGAAGATCTCTTCCTTCGTCAGCCGGGTCTCGAGGATCACCGACATGAACGCCTCCTTTGCTTTGCGTTCGAGCGTCGGCTCGCTCGAGAGGAAAAGATTCTTTACAAGCTGCTGCGTGATCGACGAACCGCCCTGATTGGCGATCGGGCTGTCCTCCTCGCCGTCGTAACGCCGCCAGAGTGCCCGAAGGATGCCGCGGAAGTTGACGCCGTAATGGTCAAAGAATGCCCGGTCTTCTGTTACAGTTATCGCTTTTACAAGATGCGGCGGCAGGTCGGCAAACTTCACGGTCCGCCTCCGGCCATCGCCCTCGCCGGCGATCGTGCTCAGCATCTTCGGCTCGAGAAACGCCTGGTTGGCTTCGCTGCCCGAATCAAGGTCATGGATCGATTCAACGGCCTTATTGTCCTTCGCAAAGCGAATGCGAAGATTCGGGAAATTACGTGTGCCGTCGATAACGGCGGTTTCGCCCGGCTCGATCAACATCTCATTGCCGACAAATGAATATCGGCTGCGGGCCGCATCTGCCTTGTTGTTTTTCTCGATGTATCCGGCCGTCTTTAGGTATTCTACAAGGTCAAGCGATGACATCGCCTCGCCCTTGCGGAGATTCTTTGGCGAAGAATAAATTCCGGCGGTCGGCGTAAAGACCTCGCCGCTCAGCAGCCTGCGGTCGATCCGGTCAGAGTATTCGAACCAGAAATAGGTGAATGTCAAGAACCCGACGACTGCAAGAAATCCCGAGATGGCAAACGTCCATCGGTTGAATACCGCCCCAAGCAGCCGTTTGTACCACGGCAACGGTTCGGCACGGAAAGACACCGCGCCGCGACGGCGCTTTTTCACCCAACCCTTTGGCGGGAGTTTAGAACGGCTGCTTCGCTTATAGAACGGATCCGGCATCGGTTAAACGGCGGGGGCGGGCACTCGCTTCGCATTTGCAGCGTGTGCCTTGTAAAATTCTATAAGTTTTTCGCATATAGTGTCTAGCAAATTCATACGATGAAGATCCTTGTTACAGGCGGCAGCGGCTATCTCGGCACACACATCAGGCGCTTCTTTGAAGCCGACGATCTCTCGCGTCGATCGGGCCTCGATATCCTGAACCTCCAAGACACCCAGATGGCGGCCGACTACGACGTTGTTATCCATCTGGCTGCGTCAATGGACAAATCGCACGAAAATGCGGAGGAAGTTTTCCTGACGAATGTCGAAGGCACCGTCAATCTTCTGCGTGTAATGAAAGAAGACTCGATCTTCATTTTCGCCTCGACCAAGGACGTTTACGGACGCTTTGCCGATAATTTTCGTGAGGTTTCCGAAACCTGCCCGACGCTTTACTCAGGCCAATCGCCGCTCGAATGGTCAAAGCTCGTCGCCGAGCACTACGTTGATTATTATTCGCACCGGCGGCGTTTCCGTTCGTGTATCTTTCGACTCTCAACCGTGTATGCACCGGCGACCGAGGACAATACGCCGGGCTTCGTCGGCCACTATGCCGATTGTCTCGATCAGGGTCGGCCGATCAGGCTTCCCGGAGCGGGACGGCCGGTCCGCGATCTTTTGCACGTCGATGACTTCGCCAAAGCCTGCAAAGCATTCATCGATTCGGTGATCCGCCACGGTACCTACAACCTCGGCGGTGGCCCAAAGAATGCGACATCGCTTTCTAACCTCGTTGGGATGCTCGAAACAGCCTCCGGGTTCCAGGCAGTTATGGGCTCGCCGCTGCCCGACCCGGTGCCGTTCAATTACGTTTCGGATATCGGGCGTGTGACGCAGGAGCTCGATTGGTCGCCTGAGATTGGTAACGAAACGGGATTGAGGACGCTCTTTGCCTCAAACGCCGAAAGCGAGGGCGCCGAACAATGAGGATACTCGTCCGCGGCACGAACTGGATCGGCGACGCCGTGATGACCATCCCAGCAATGCGGCGGCTCCGCCGGGCATTTCCAAATGCCCACATCGCCCTTCATTGTCGAAAATGGGCTGAGGGCATCTTTCGCGACGTCGATTTTCTGGACGAGATCATTACTTTTCAGACGGGCGACAATGGGTTGAATGATCTTCGCACCGAAGCCTCGCAGATCCGCCGTGGTAATTTCGACGTCGCCGTACTCTTCCCGAACTCTTTTCGTTCGGCAGCTCTGCCGTGGCTAGGCAAGATCCCGCGGCGTTTTGGTTACGAAAAAGAATTGCGGGGTTTTATGCTAACCGATCGGGTGGCCGTTCCCGAATGGAAATCGGCCCGACACGAGGTTTACTATTACCTGAACCTCGTAGATGAGGTCATAGGCTCGCTCGAAGGCCACTCGGATGCAGTGAACGAACCGCCGGACATTTCGATAACTGTCTCGCCTGCACGGCGTGATCACGCCCGAAAGCTTTTCGAAACGCTCGGCGGCGATCTCAGCCTTCCGATCGTCGCGCTTGGCTGCGGCTCCACGAATTCGCGGGCAAAACGCTGGCCGGCCGAGCGCTTCGCGAGCCTCGCGTCACAGGTCATCGACCGAAAGGGCGCGAACATCGTTCTTCTCGGGTCAGAGGACGAAAGCGATGTGGCCGAAAACGTCAGGAGACTTTCCGGCAGGAATCTGATAAATGCGGCTGGCAAGACATCGCTTGAGGATGCCGTCGCTTTGCTCGCAGTTTCAGATGTTTTTGTATCGAACGACATGGGCCTCGCCCACATCGCAGCCGCGGTCGGGACGCCTACACTTGTGATATTCGGGCCGACCAACCCGGAAACGACCCGGCCGTTTTCCGACACAGCAGAGGTGATACGCGTGCCGGTCGAGTGTTCACCGTGTATGCTCCGCGATTGTCCGATCGACCACCGCTGTATGACTTCGATCGAGCACGCTTCAGTTGCGGAAAGGGTTCTCGCTATTTTTGAATGAGAAACATAGAACGGCCGAGATTAACAAGCTAATGACCAACGAACTCCAGAAAGCGGTATTTCTCGACCGCGACGGCACGCTGATCGAGGAGGTGGACTTCCTCTCGCGGGTCGAAGACATGCGGCTTTTCGGTTCGACGGCCGCCGCCCTAACGCGGCTGCACGTTGCCGGTTACAAGCTTTTTGTCGTGACAAATCAATCCGGGATCGCCCGCGGTTATTTCGGCGAGACGGAAGTTGACGCCATCCACACCAAGCTGCAAGCAGACCTCGGCGGCCTGATCTCGGGGTTTCAGTTTTGCCCGCATATGCCGAACGCAGGTTGCCGCTGCCGCAAGCCGAATATCGGAATGATCGAAGCAAGCCTTGGGCCCGCAACGCTTGACACGGACAATTCGTGGATGATCGGCGACAAGCTTCTCGATATCGAAACCGGCTTCAACGCCGGCCTCCGCACTGCCCTCGTGAGAACGGGTTACGGATACAAGGTAGCGGATTCGCTTGAGCGGCTTCCGGATATAATCGCGGATGACATCGGAGCTGCTGTAGATCTTATTCTTGAGCGGTCTCGGCAACTGGGAGAATGACCCGAAACGTCGAGCCGTGCCCGCGGCCCTTGCTTATCGCCATCACCGAACCGCCGTGAAGCTCAACGATGTTCCTGACGATCGCGAGCCCAAGCCCGAGCCCTTTCTGGTTTTCAGATGAGCCGTCCTGACGGAACTTCTCGAAAACCATCGGGAGAAACTCCTCACTTATCCCGATGCCCGTGTCCGTTACCGCGATCTCGACCCGGCCATTCGCGTGCTTTAATACAAGTTCGATGCGGCCGCCTTCCGGCGTAAACTTTATCGCATTTGAAAGTAGGTTTGTAACGACCTGACCAAGGCGGTTCGCATCTCCGTTCACGAACACATTCTCGTATCCTTTGTCTATCATCACCGTTAGATCTAGCGACTTGGCTTCCGCCGACGGGCGAACGCTGTCTGCCGCGTGCGAAACGACCTCTGCAATTGCGACTTCGTCGTGCTCGATCTGGAGTTTCCCCGAAACGATCCGGGCAACATCCAGCAAATCTTCGATAAGCTTGTTCTGAAGCTCGGAGTTCTTAATGATCGTGGTAAGGGCCCGCCTTGATTGCTCCTCTTCAAGATTACCGTCCTGAAGCAGGCGCGCCCAGCCGAGAATCGAATTGAGCGGCGTCCGCAGTTCGTGTGAGACCGCTGCCATGAATTCGTCACGGACGCGGTTCGCGATCTCCGCCTCTTCCCTCGAAGCCCGCTCCTTTGCAAGCAGGTCCTCGCGTTCGGTCGCGGCGAGCGTTAGTTCGTCATTCAATGCGCGTAGTTCCTCTGTGCGGATCTCGACACGCTTCTCAAGTTCCTTGTTAACCTCGATCAGTTCGCCCTCGGCCTCTGCCCGCCGCCTACCCTCGGAAAAAACCAGAAAATTCGCAAGAAGCAGCGAAATGATGCCCGCAACGACCGAGACGATAAGCACCCAAATGCTTACCCGGAGCCGCAGGTCAAATGCCGCTGCCCTTTCCGCCGCAGCCTTGATCTCGAAAGCCTTGATCTCGTTTGCCGCGGCCCGAAAGGCATCAAGAGGCTCTTTGATCTCTGTTACGGAAAGCTCCGTAAACGCGGCAGCCGGCCCCTCGATCTTCCGCCTCTCGATCTTCGATGAACTTCGTGACCAGAATTCCCGGGCACTCATCGAAAGCCTTCCGACCGCAGCCGAGATCTCCGGCACTTGGCCGAACGCTTGCTCGACCCTTGCCTGGATCGCGTCCGCCTGCCGTTTCTTCGAGGCAAAACGGTCAGAGTAGGTCGAGTTTCCAGTAAGTACAAAGCCGCGGACGTCTGCTTCGGCATCGGTCATTACGGCTAGAACCGATTCGATGTCCAGGAGAAGTATCCGGGTCCGCTCTTCCTGTTCCCGAACATCGCGGGCCGATGCAGTTGCCTGATAGAAAATAAAGCCAAGCACCGCAAAAACCAGAAAAACGACGAACAGTACCAGAGGAATTTTTCGTTCGAATCGAAGTGCCATTTCGAATTGTTCTCAAGCCTAGTTCTGCCGGATGGTTTGTGGCAACATGACGAATCGGTCGATCGTGACGATGTTTGTTCTGCTATAATGTGGTAGCTTTCTTTGAGGTGGCCGGTATGGTTTATCTCGCAAGAAATCCAAACTCGACACCGCAATTTGGGCACCTGCCAAAACTCACGCAGCAGTGACCTCCGGACTTCCGGAAGTTACTTCGAATCGACGTATAGGGCTGTTGCTGTCTTTCGAGTGCGGGCATGGTTAGTGTAAACGAAAAATCATTCTTCGCAAAAAGTGCACCGATGTCCCCGATCTTTCGTTTGATCGTCGGCCGTTTTGTTGCGATCTTTTTGCTGCTGGTGTCCGGCTGGTTTTGGTACAGCGGGACCTTCAGCGTATCTGTCGCGGACCTTCCCCGCGGGCCTCTCGCCATTTTCATATCCTCAGTTTCGGTCAGCGTTATCTTTTTATTATTGTTCGCTCTGCGTTTTCCCGAGAAATGGCAGTTACGTCTGCAGTTTCTGGGTGATGCAATTCTAATAACTTGGTTGGTCTCTTTGACCGGAGGGATCTCTTCTCCGTATGTAACGCTGTACATCGTATTGATCGGTGTGACCTCGATGTTTCTCCGTCCGCTGGAAACACTTCTGACCGCAGTAGGATGCACCTTCTTTTTCACCTTGATGGCAATGGTCTTCCGTTATGGGCTGATAGAAGGTGGAGATTTACAGCAGTCGTTCTCTAAGAGCGTCCAGATCATCAGTTTCAATGTCGTTGCGTTTTTTGCGGTCGGGCTTTTGTCCTCCCGCCTTGCCGATAGACGACTTTCCGGCGAAAAGCTTAAAGAGACAGTAAGGTCGCTTGCTAACCTTCGAGCGCTTCACGAACGTATCGTGGAGTCGATCCGTTCGGGTCTGATAATAACTGATCTCGACGGTACTATCTATACGGCCAACGCCGCCGCATCCGAGATGATAGGGCAGAACATCGAAGGGCTTGCCGGCAAGTCGATAACGCATCTTTTTGGCAGTGTTACAGATCAAATCCGTCTCGCCGATAAGATCGATGCGAATGAGAATCCGCCGCGTTTTGAGACCGACCTTCGTACACCGGATGGCTTCGCCGTTCGGGTTGGATACAGCGTTTCGCAGCTTCGCTCTGAGGACAACGAACCGACTGGTTACATCTTCTCGTTTCAGGACCTGACCGAGATCCGGTCGATGGAGGAGAGCATCCGACGTAAGGACCGCCTGGCCGCCGTCGGCCGCGTCGGTGCGGGCCTCGCTCATGAGATCAGGAATCCGCTGGGTGCCATGCGCGGTGCCATACAACTTCTTGAATCGAAGACCGACCCGGGAACTGTGCAGGCGGATCTGATGGGGATTATTCTTCGGGAGTCGGACCGCTTGAACTCGATCATCACCAATTTTCTTAATTATGCTAAACCAAAGGTCGGGGACTTCGTTGAGATCGATGTGAACGAGGCGATACGGGATACGGTAGTTTTGTTAAAACACGGTCCTGACGTTAAGCCATTACACGTTTTCGAGCTCGATCTTCCAACGGAGCCGATCTTTCTCTCGGCAGACGAAACCCAGCTCAAACAGGTTTTCTGGAACCTTTCACGGAATGCTCTTCAAGCGATGCCCAGCGGCGGAACCTTGCTGATAGGGGTCGAACGGCTTCCTTTCGATAAGGTACGGATCAGGTTCGCCGACAACGGATCAGGTATGCCGCCTGAACAGGTCGAGAAACTCTTCGAGCCCTTCTCGAAGTCAACTTCAGGAGGCACGGGCCTTGGGCTCTCGATCGTTTATCAGATCGTCCGCGACCACAACGGAGCGATAAACGTTCGCAGCACTGAGGGTGAGGGAACGACCATCACGCTAGAGCTTCCGGTCGAGCGCAAACCTCTGGATGACCGGTCGGAAACGACCAGCGAATCCCGTTCCGGTGAGACCCGACTCTCCGATTTCCTCAACGTCTCTTCGGGCCGAAAGTAGATTTTACTTGAAATGAAAGGGTCTTTTCTGTGACAATGGTGGTTGGTTCGGTTTTCCGAGTCCCGCACCATCCTTTTTCTAACAGCACAACCTGACCCGATTCAAAGATGCCTAATCTATTGATCGTTGACGACGAACAGAGCTTCCGGCAATTGCTCACCTTGATATTCGAGGGCGAGGGCCACAACCTCCGCACCGCCTCGAACGGCCGCGAAGCGCTCGAACACCTTGCCGAAGAACCTGCCGATCTTATTATCTCCGATGTGATGATGCCGGACATGGACGGCATTGAGATGCTCCGCGAACTGCGTTCGACGCAGCCAGACACGGGCATTATCTTCATGACGGCCTACGCATCGGTTGACAGTGCCCGCGAGGCATTCAAGCTCGGTGCTGACGACTTTATACAAAAGCCCTTCGACGTTGAGGAACTGAAGCTCATCGTCAAAAAGACGCTTGAAAAACAGGAACTGATCGACGAGAACCGGGCATTCAAACGTGCCCAACGCGAACGCGGTAGCGTAAGAAACATCATTGGCCGTTCGGCGAAGATGCAAGCGATCTATCAGATGATCGAGACCGTAGCCGAAGTTCAATCGACCGTCCTTATCACCGGCGAAAGCGGAACGGGTAAGGAGCTTGTCGCCCGCGCTATCCACGACTTGAGCCCGCGTGCCGAGCGTCCGTTCATCTCGATCAACTGTGGTGCATTTACCGAAACGCTGCTCGAATCTGAACTATTCGGTTATGTAAAAGGCTCGTTCACCGGGGCAAATTCAAACCGCAAGGGCCTTTTTGAAGCAGCCAACCGAGGGACGATCTTCCTCGATGAGATCGGCGAAATGTCGCCCGCGATGCAGGTCAAGCTGCTTCGTGTTCTTCAGGAAAAACGCGTCCGCCCGGTCGGTGCCCACGAAGAACTCTCGATCGACGCCCGTGTTATCGCCGCCACGAACCGCGACCTGAAACAAATGTCGCAGGACGGAAGTTTTCGCGAGGATCTCTTTTACCGCATCTCAGTCATCCCGATCTCCCTGCCCCCATTACGCGAACGGAGCGAGGACATTCCGGAGCTTGTTAACCACTTCATCGGCAAGTTCTGCGACCAGACAGGCCGCCAACTGACCATCTCTCCAAAAGCGATGCAGATGCTTGAGGACTACGTTTGGGGCGGAAATGTCCGCGAACTCGAACACACCATCGAGCGTGCGGTTGCCCTCGAACGCGGGAATGAGATCCAGCCCGAGCGGCTTCCGGACAATATCACCAACTACAACCCCGAGCGGATAAAGGCCGAGTTCGATCTGCCGGATGCCGGACTGAACCTTTCGGCCCATCTCGATAATCTCGAAAAGACTTACGTGCTCGAGGCGTTACGAAAGACCTCGGGCAATCAGACAAAGGCAGCAGATCTGCTCCAGATGCAGGTCCGTTCGCTCCGCCACTTGCTGGATAAGCATAATATCCGGGCACTTTCCGCCCAGATGCGAAACGGAGACTGACCACAAAGGGCCCGATGCGGCCCTCTTTTGTGCCCCGCTCTGTCTTCTGACACTTTTTGTCATCGGCTGATTACCAAATTCTGTAAAAACCAAGGTGCTCAGGCCCGCTGCCCTGCTCCAACACGAACTACCCTTCATTCGCTAAACCCTGATTTTACGGGACTTCCGGCTCACAACCCACGGCTCAAGATCTTTGGCACGCCTATTGATTTAGATATTCTCGCCTGGGAAAGGTGAATACTCGAATCGAACCCAAAACTCTAGGAGATTGTGAATCAGAAATGAAAAATCAGAAAGGTTTCTCGCTTATCGAACTCTTGATCGTCGTCGTGATCATCGGCATCATCGCCGCGATCGCCATCCCGAACCTGCTGGCGGCCCGCCGCTCGGCTAACGAAGGTTCAGCAATTTCGTCCCTCCGTACGCTTCACGGAGCACAGATGACCTACTCGGCTACTTCAGGCAACGGCCAGTTCGCTGGTACTGATGGTGGTAGTGATACACTTGGATTGCAGGCTCTTGCCGCAGTCAACTTGATTGACGGTGTTCTCGGCGCAGCCGCTGGTCAAAAGAGCGGCTACGCATTTGTGGGCGGACGTACGGCAGCATCACCCGTCACGCCGGCAACATTTTTCTTCGCGGCAAACCCGACGTCACCTACAGGACTGACACAAACCGGAACGCGTCGTTTTGGTCTCGATACGCCTGGTGTTATTGTCACGGATGCAACCGATGCTAATCTTGCTAACCCGTTAACACAGGCAGATATTGAAGGATGTCAGGCAACGCCGTCCACCGTCGCAGGTTGCGGCCCATTGGCTAACTAACTTCGTTAGTACCTATACCGGAACGGCAGGAAGCGATCGGATTGCTTCCTGCCGTTTTTCTTTTTATCATCTAAAATTAGTACTGATTCAGACTAAATGTCAGTTCTTACTGCACTCGTGCCGAAGCGATTTCATTTACATATCTAGATGGCCTCTAACACAGAAAGGAATTTGATCGTATTGATCATTGTCGTTGCGGCCAATGCGTTTCGCGAGGCGATCCGTGACCGGATACTCTATAACCTCGTGATCTTTGCCCTGCTCGTCATAGCAAGCGCGATCCTTCTAAAGGACCTGACCGATGGGCAGGAGGGCCGAACCATCGTCAACATCGGGCTTACGGCGATGCTTTTCTTCGGGGTATTCATCTCGATCTTCGTCGGGGTCGGCCTTGTGTCCAAGGAGATAGAGAAGCGAACCGTTTATTCGATCTTCAGCAAACCCGTCCGCCGGTCGGAGTTCATCATCGGCAAGTACCTTGGGCTTTGCCTGACCCTTGCTTTGAACGTCGCCGTAATGGGCATGGGGCTAACGCTCGCCTTGGCCTTTGTCGGCTCGACAACGCTGGCCGCAAACATCTGGCCGGCGATCTTCCTCATTTTTCTTGAGTTAATGGTGATGACCGGTGTCGCGATGGTGTTCTCGACGTTTTCATCGCCGGCTCTTTCCGCACTCCTGTCGTTTCTCGTTTTCGTCATCGGACATTTGAGTTCCTCGCTTCGCGACCTTGGGGAAACGCTCGGCTCACAGGTTTCGAAAGTCGTTTTTGACGCAATCTATTTCGTGCTCCCTAATTTGTCGCTTTTCACGTTTCGCACGGAGGCCGCAGCCGGATTGATCCCGAGCGCGAACATGCTCGGTTATTCCGCGCTCTATGCCTTTCTTTACATCGTCGTTCTTCTGGGCATAGCGGTCATGGTCTTTCAAAAGAGAAATTTTAAGTAATCGACCGCAAGAGCCCGGTCGCCTTCAAGCAAAATGCCGTCAATTTCCGCAGAAAGATTCCGCAGTTCAACTCTTGCCATCGCGATTTCGGCTCTTCTGTGCCTGGTCGGTTCCGGGTTCGTAGCGGCTCGTGCCGTCGAGAGCCGTCCGCAACTTCCAACTGACTTTGCCGATCTGGATCTGGAATTTCAAGGAAGGAAACTGAGAGGCTGGGCATTAGGCACAGAGGGTCTTCTCGCCGATTGGTACTGGATGCGTTCGCTTCAATACATAGGCGATAAGATTGTCAAGAGTGAGGCGGAGTTTATAAATGTTGAGGATCTGAGGCCGCTAAACCCACGACTACTGTATCCGCTGCTCGATAATGCGACGGATCTCGATCCGCAGTTCATGGCGACATTTTCGTATGGCTCGATCGTGCTTCCGTCGATCGATCCGGAACATGCGATAGCTTTAACAAAAAAGGGGATAGCTGCAAACCCGGAAAGCTGGAGGCTCTACCAATATCTTGGCTACATTTACTGGCGGCAAAAGCGTTTTGAAGAAGCGGCCGATACATACGATCGCGGTTCACGGATAGCAGATGCTCCGCCGTTCATGCGGCAAATGGTCGCCGCAATGAAAACGCAGGGCGGAAGCCGCGAAACGGCCCGCGAGATATATCTGCAGATGCGCGATCAGGCCGATGACCAGCAGTCGCGTGAGAATGCCGAGCTTCGGCTTTTAGAGATCGATGCCCTCGATGAACTTGATGCGATCAACGTGGCCCTACGCTCAACCGCTGAACGCACGGGAAAATGCCCGGCATCGTTGCGGCAGATCGTTCCGTCGCTCCGTGATGTCAAACTTCCCGGGGGACGAGCATTTCGCCTTGACTCTAACGGTGACTTGGCCGATCCTCTGGGGTTCCCTTATCGATTCCGTGGCGAGGATTGCCTGGCGACGTTGAACGAAACTACTAGGATACCAAAACAGCTCGATTAGTTTTCAAAGTATGGAAAACATTGTTGAGATCGAAGGGCTTTCGAAAGATTATGACGTCGGCTTCTGGCGAAAGCGGAAGGTGCGGGCTCTCGATGACCTTAGCCTCAACGTAAAGCCCGGCGGCATCTTCGGTTTTCTCGGCGGAAACGGTGCCGGGAAAACGACGACCATCAAGATCTTGATGGGACTTATCTTCCCGACCGAAGGAAGTGCGAAGATCCTCGGCTCGCCGATCTATGACGTAAAAATGCGTTCGCGGATCGGCTATTGCCCCGAAAACCCGTATTTCTATGATTATCTAACGCCGCTCGAGCTGCTCGACTATTTCGGCCAACTTTTCGGGCTTGATGCAGCGGTGCGAAGCTCGCGGTCGGAGCAACTGCTGAACGCTGTCGGGATCGAGGAGATCGCGTGGAAGCGGCAGCTCCGTAAATTCTCGAAAGGAATGCAACAGCGTGTCGGACTTGCCCAGGCCTTGATCAATGAACCGGAGATCGTGTTTCTTGATGAACCGATGAGCGGGCTCGACCCTGTCGGCCGCCGCGAGATCCGCGAACTTATTGCCGGGCTCAAGGCCAAAGGCACCTCGGTTTTTATGTCCACGCACATCCTTTCTGATGTCGAGGCTCTCTGCGATGAGGTTGCGATCCTGCGAAAGGGCAAGCTCTTTGCAACCGGCGACCTGCAGGAACTTCTAAGCCGGGATACCGGTCGCCGCGGCTTTGAGGTCATCGCCTCCGGCCTCTCGCCGGCCGCCGTTGCTCAGATCGAAGCTCTTAGCAAGGGTGCTGTCGTTACCGGCAAGCCGAACGGAATCGCGATCGAAGTGGAAAACGAGGAATCGATCGAAGGCATCCTGCGGACGATTCGAGATAACTACGGTAAGCTCATCTCCGTACTTCCGGTCAAGCAATCGCTTGAGGACCTCTTCATCGAGAAGCCAGACGAGGACTAAAGAGGCTTTTCGGTGCGGATCGCCGTCACCTTCCAGCGAATGTCAGCCCGGTCATCATCCTGCTTAAAGCCGTCGATGGTCAGGTTGACGGTGATGGTCTCGCCCGGGCCGAGGCTCGCGTGCTTTTCCGGTATCGCCAGCAGCCGCTTTTCCTTGATCACCTGCGATTCCGAATTTCTCACGGCAACATTGATTTCCAACCCGTTGATCGTCCTCGTTCCTTTGTTCCGCACCGTGCCACGGATGAACATCGAGATCGTCCCGAAGGCGTTCGGCGATTCGACGGTATCGCGGCTGGTTGCGATGACGATGTCGTTCGTCAGTGTTTCAAACTCCGGACTACCCTCTTTATAAGCCCCCTCAAGCACGGCGACCTTTTGCTCCTCGATGGAGGGCTGAAGCGTCAATATCCAGATCCCGAGCCCGAGAAGCACAAGCCCGACCACGCCTCCGACCATTAGGCCCGCTAGGTTCCGTTTCGGCTTTTCGTTGAAATTATCGAGCGATTCCATTGTCTTCGTGCTCCGGCGTTGGTCAGAAATTTGCCATAGGTTATCATCTCGATTGCCGTTTCTCGAAATGTCACAAGCCGCTGAAAGCCCCTCACACGCTTATTTAGAGGTTGCATTGCCTCTCCCGGTTCGCCATGGTTTCACCTATCAAATGCCGGCCAAAATGCTGGGAACGGCAAAGCTTGGTGCCCGCGTGATCGTTCCTTTCGGCAAGCGGAGTTTTACAGGTTACATCATCGGATTTCCCGAACGCCTTCCGGCCGATGGCTCGCTCTCGCCGGATCAGGTCCGGGCGATCACCTCACTTGAAGATGAGGAGCCGCTGATCACGCCCGAGATATTCGAGCTTACGCGTTGGGCGGCCGACCATTACCTTGCATCGTGGGGCGAGATGCTGAAGGCCGCACTTCCGGCTGGCATAAACGTAACCGTCGACCGCTCGGTCTCGATCACCGAACGCGGCCGGCTCGAACTCCGCGATCTCAAACGCGAAGGCACCGTAAAGCACAAGCTGCTCACGCGATTAACGGCGAGCGATTCGGTTCTTCAAAGCGAACTGCTGAAAGATGCCGGCCGCTCCGCCGGCGGAGTGCTTCGCGAACTGATAAAGGCCGGGTTTGCCGTCGCCGCTGAGACGACCGTCGAGGCAAAGGTGAAGCCAAAGCGGCGAAAGGCCGTCAGGCTTCTCTCGGGCGATGCTCAGGCCGAAAGCTCGCTTCCCGAGCAGCACCGAAAGGTCCTTTCCGCACTCCGTTCGAGCGGCGGCGAGATGTTCTTCACCGATCTGCTCGAACGCGCTGGCGTTAGTTCCTCGCCCGTAACCACCCTTGCCAAAAAGGGCTTGCTTGAGGTCTTCATCGCCGAAGAGATCCGCGACCCGCTGACCGGTTACGAAGAAACGAAGCAGCCTGAGCTAAAGCTGACGAAAGATCAGGCCAACGCTCTTGAAAGCATCACCAACGCACTTAGCGGTGAAACGTTCAAGGCATTTCTGCTCCACGGTGTAACCGGCAGCGGCAAGACCGAGGTATATATTCGTGCGATGCGACAGGCTCTCGCCGATGGCCTCTCCTCGCTGATGCTTGTCCCGGAGATCGCCCTGACGCCCGTCTTTTCCCGGCGGCTTCGCGATGCATTCGGTAATAAAGTTGCGATTCTTCACTCAAACCTTTCCGCCGGCGAGCGGTTCGACGAATGGCGGCGGATCCGCAGCGGCGAGGCGAGGATAGTTATCGGCACCCGCTCGGCGGTGTTCGCTCCGCTTGCCGATCCCGGTTTGATCATAGTCGATGAAGAGCACGACGCGTCGTATCGGCAGAACGAATCGCCTTTTTACCACGGCCGCGACGTCGCCGTCATGCGTGCGCATCGTGCCGGTGCCGTCGTGGTTCTCGGCTCCGCGACGCCGTCGCTCGAGTCGTTCAACAACGCACATAACGGCAAGTATGAATATCTGCGGATGCCCGAGCGGATCGGCGGCCGGCCGCTGGCAGAGGTTGAACTGATCGATATGCGTGAAGTCTTCAAGCGGGCGGGCAAGGACGTTGTCATCTCGCCGAAGCTCGCCGAGGCGATCGAGGAAACTCACCGGCGAGGCGAGCAAACGATGATGCTGCTGAACCGCCGCGGCTTCTCGTCCTTCGTTCTCTGCCGGAGCTGCGGCGAAAGCCTTCGATGCAAGAACTGCGACATCACGCTGACATACCACAAATCCGGCTCGCGGCTTATCTGTCATTACTGCAGCTATACGACCGACCCGCCGAGCGTTTGCCCGTTCTGCGAGAGCGAGTATCTCTACTTCATCGGGCAGGGCACGGAACAGATCGAGGAGCTGCTTTGCAAGCAGTTCCCGAAGCTGCGGATCGCCCGCGTTGACCGCGACACGATGAAGCGAAAAGGCGAACTCGACCGTACTCTGCTCGCCTTTGACCGCGGCGAGATCGACCTGCTTGTCGGCACGCAGATTCTCGCCAAGGGCCACGATTTTCATAACGTAACGCTCGTCGGCGTTGTCTCGGTCGATAACGGCCTCGGCCTTCCCGACTATCACGCAGCCGAGAGAACCTTTCAGCTCCTGACGCAGGTCGCCGGTCGTGCCGGACGCGGCAGCCTTGCCGGCCGTGTTCTGATCCAGACGTATCACCCCGAGCATTACGCTCTCCAGCGTGCGTCTGAGCAAGATTTCGACGGCTTTTTCGAGGAGGAGATGCGGTACCGCGAGCGGCTCGGGTATCCGCCTTATTCAGTGGTCGCTTCGATAATGGCAAAGCACCGCGATCGGCCCTATGCGATGCAGACCGCCGAGATCCTTCGCCGGTCGCTAGACAGAGCCAACCCGAAGAAAGAGGTCCGCATCCTCGGGCCCGCCGAGGCATCGATCGCCCGCATCAAGAACGAATGGCGGATCCAGACCATACTAAAATCGCCGAACCGAAAACTCCTCCGCGAGCTTATCGATTCGGCAATGCGTGAGGCCGAGGCCTCGGGCTCCGACCGCCGTATCCTTCAGGTGCAGATCGATCCGCTCGACCTGCTCTGATCCTAATTTAGCGACCGCGAGGCAAACTGTGCCCGGGCGAGATCGACCTTCGCATAGATCTCCTGCATCGAGATCTTGCAGCCCGCGGCGTCTATCGTGATCACGTCGTCCTTTTCGTTGTAAATGCGGTAGATCCATTGCTTTTGGTTCTGCCGAGCATAATGCTCGACCCGCATTTCGTCCTGCTTTACGAGCAGGCATTCCTTGATGCTGTCCGTCGCCAAAAAGCTCTCGAGCTTCCGCGTTTTCTCTAGCGAATCAGACCGCGAGGAAAATACATCAATGATCACCGTCGGGTTGAGCAGTTCCTCTTCGGCGGCGGTCGAGAAGTTCGGGTCGTTGGCGACGATCACGATATCCGGCGTGCAGATCAGCCCGTCGCCGAGCCGCACCCGCATATTGCCGATGTACATTTCGCCCTTTTTGCCGCCGTTCCGGCTGCCGATGCCGATAGCCGCATTGGCGACGAGCAAATTATGCCGCCGGTCGCATTCGCCGCGGCCGATCACCTTTGCATTTACCGATGCCCTGACGCTCTCCGCAATACCGCTGTGGATAGCCTTGCTCTGCGAGGCCGCTGTCGCTGTTTCATTTACCATTTAATGAGTGCTCCTATCGTTTGAACAAAATTCGGTCAAATCGCGGGCAAAATCTTGGGGGCTTTGCTTGGCGGAAGGGGTTTGATACAACTAGTGTTGCACAACCCGACTTGGCATTTCAAGGTATATTTCTATGAAACTATCCGAACTTGCGGAAAAGACCGGAACCACGCTCGAATCCGGCTCGCCGGAGGCCGAGATCGCCGCCGCTGCGGGGCTTGATATCGCAGGTGAGGGCGATGTTACGTTCCTGGCAAATCCGAAATACACTCCGCAGTTGAAGGAAACCAAGGCGAGTGCCATCTTTCTCAACGAAGGCGTCGAGGCTGGCCGCGAAGACCTCGCCGTGCTCCGTGCGAAGGACGCATATCTCGCCTATACGCGTGCGCTTCGGCTGTTTCATCCCGAGAGAACGATCAAGCCGGGCATTCACCCATCGGCCGTGATCGACGAAACGGCGGAGGTCTCTCCCGAGGCGGAGATAGGAGCGAATGTCGTCATTTCCGCGGGCTGCAGAATAGATAAAGGCGTGAAGATCTTCCCGAATGCTACCATCTATGAAGGTGTTTCGATCGGCGAAGGCTCGGTCATTCATTCCGGCGTTTCCGTTAGAGAAAATTGCGAGATCGGCCGCCGCTGCATCATCCACAACAACACGACCATCGGTTCCGACGGCTTTGGCTATGCGAAGGACGAGGAGAAACGCTGGCTTAAGATCCCGCAGGTCGGCCGCGTCGTGCTTGAGGACGACGTCGAGATCGGTTCGAACACGGCCATCGATTGTGCCTCGGTCGGCGAGACGCGTATCAAACGCGGTGCGAAGATCGACAACCTCGTCCAGATCGGCCATTCGTGCACGGTCGATGAAGACGCGCTGATCTGCTCGCAAACGGGACTCGCCGGTTCGAGTGTGATCGGCAAACGCGTGATACTCGCCGGTCAGGTCGGCATCGCGGGGCATTTGAAGGTCGGCGACGACGCAGTGATAACCGCCAAGTCGGCAACCTCGCACGACATCGAACCCGGCAAGGTGATCAGCGGCATCCCCGGCTTCGACAACAAAGATTGGCTCCGCTCGACCGCCGCCTACCGCCGGCTCGGCGAATTTGCCCAGCGGCTCAAAAAGCTCGAACGAATGGTCTTCGATACCAACGAGTAGTTTGCTATCGCGACAAGTTCATCTATTATTTACTTTGAAATTCGGAGAAAAAGTATGCCGTCAGTAACGCTAAGAGCCCATTTCAATGGAACGCATGTGATCCTCGACGAATCTTACTCGCTTGAGCCAAACACAAAGTTGCTCGTTACCGTCTTGAGCGAAGACGAGAACGCAGAACGCAAAGACTGGCTTCAGTTTTCCTCCGAAGGGTTGGAAAATGCCTACGGCGACGACGAACCGGAATATACCTACACCGATCTGATCGAGGAAAACCCTTCTTATGAACGAAGGTGATGTTATTCTGACAAGCATTCGTCAGGCCGACGGTGTTGCGAAGAACCGTCCCGCAGTTGTTTTGCGGATTATGCCGGGATTCGGTGACCGATTGGTTTGCGGTGTCAGCACACAACTGCGTCATGAAGTTAAGGGCTTTGACGACCTCCTCGACGAATCAAGTTCCGATTTTGCTGCGAGCGGCTTGCAACGAGCGTCGATCATCAGGCTCGGGTTTCTCGCGGTTCTGCCCAATTCGAATATTATCGGCAAGATCGGTTCGATCGATGCCGTACGCCATCAACGCCTTCTTGAACGCCTCGCCAGTTTTCTTACCGAACGGTAAGCCATCGAATTTAATCAACGGATTCCCGCTGATGCTCGCGGATTTCTTGAGAATAATCCGCGGGCATCCGTGTTAATCTGTTGTCATAAAATTATGAGCACTTCTAGATCCGGATACGACATTACGCCGCTGGGGGCGGATGCTATTGAGAATTTGGCGAGCGATTTGAACGACGAGGAACGCCGGATACTCTTGAACCACGGCACGGAGGCTCCGTTTTGCGGGACGCTGCTCGATAACAAGCTCGATGGCGTTTATGCCTGCCGCCTGTGCGGGCTGCCACTGTTCACCTCGCGGCACAAGTTCGACTCCGGCACGGGCTGGCCGTCGTTCCACTCGCCGTTCGACAAGGAACACCTCGCCTACATCCGCGACACGAGCTACGGCATGATCCGCACCGAGATCCGCTGCGCACGCTGCGGCGGCCACCAAGGCCACGTCTTCCCCGACGGCCCGCCGCCCACCGGCCAACGCTACTGCCTAAACTCCGCCTCGCTCGAATTCTTCCCCGAAGGCGAAGACATCCCGCAGAAATCTTAACTCAACTGGTGCATTCTGTTTGATAAATTTTCGAAAAGAAATATTATTTGTTTATGCTTCTCAACTTCACACCAGCAGGCGCGGCGGAAGAACATCTCATTGAGCAAAGATCTGCCTATGTGCCGCTTAGCAGTGTTTGGGAGGGGCAAGACCCTGAACTTGTTGAGGCAATGCTGCAGTTTTATCCCTCAATTCCGCCCGAACCCATCCTGGATGCAACCTACAATTCCGGCCGAATTTGGAAGGGTTCGTCACGCAAGGTCGTTTCGATGGATATCGATCCCCGCCATGATCCGATGATCCTCTGCGACAATAGAAAAATGGTCGGTGTGGAGTCTGATTCGTTTGGAGCTGTGATCTACGATCCTCCGCACGTCGGACCGCAAGGTCGGGAGAAGAGTGTCAAGCGATTTGATGTTGATTTTGGAGCAACCATCGAATGCGGAAAGGAACAGGATTGGAATCTCAGCTATCTTTATCCGCCTTTCCTGCGAGAAGCCAAGCGGGTATTGAAGCCTGAGGGAGTTTTATTCGCTAAGATCACCGATATGGTGAACAATCACCGCTCTAAATGGCCGCATGTGGACTTTATGCAAATGGCCGAAGAGGCGGGCTTTACCGTATGCGACCTCATAATCAAAATTCGTAAAGGCCCGATGATGTCAACGAAGTGGAAACAGGCACACCATGCACGAAAACGTCATTGCTTTTGGATCGTCTGTAGAAATAGTAGTAGCTGCGAACGAATTTAGTCCTTAGGCGGATAGAGTTCGTTCCATTTACTGACCCGTTCCGTGCCCGGCCTTCCCTTGCCGGGCGTTTTGCTTCCAAAGCCGCTGGTGTTCCATTCGGGTTCGTAATGAACCATCAAGGCAAATTCCGCGGCAAAGACCCACCATTCGCTGTCGAACGTCAAATATCGGCATTTCATATCGCCCAAGGTGATATTTTTCCGGCCCGAGATTTTCGAAACATGTTCATTCAACCGATCGCGGAGCGTTCGCTTGCTTTTCGTAGTTCCCTTCGATGCCTTACCGATATAAACGAGCTTTCCCTTGTAATAAAGTGCATAAATTCCGCTTTCCGCCGGGCCGGTGCCGGACTCTAAGGGCAATAATGGACTCGCCTCAAGATGTTCAACCACCTGCGAGCGTATCGCCCGGTCCAGATCGAAATCGAAATGATGATCGAAGTCAAAATGATGAGGATCATCTCGCTCTGGAAGTTCATAAGCCGCCATATTTCGAATGCTATCACGACCCGCGAACATATTCGAACTTTCACTTATAGGAAATATTTATGAAATCGCAGGAAAAGCTGAGATTTTCCGCACATAGACGGGCAAAGCACGTAGGGAGATTGCTGAATCCCGCACGTGGAACATTTTCACCGCTCCGTGAAATTAATTCACTGCTCCGTGAAATGTTTTCACCGCTCCGTGAAACATTTTCACTGCTCCGTGAAATAGTTTTATCGAGGCGTGAAAATCTTCCACCGACGCGTGAAACATTTTCACGGACACGTTAAAATGTTCCACGGCGGCGTGCGAATGTTTCACGGCGGCGTGCGAATGTTTCACGGAGCCGTGAAAACTATTTCTGAAGCGGTAAAATTCGTTCACGATCGCGTTTTATGACCTAACCAGTTGCTCTCACAACCGCACAAATGGCTGAGGAACTCTGGGAATTCATGATAAAAATCAGGAGGACGGATAATTTATGTCGAATGGATTAGGAAATCTTTCGGATGCGGAGCTTGTTGATGTGGCGGATCAGGTTATTGCGGCGATGACGCCGAACCCGGGGAAGTATCAGTCCTCGGCGGGGGTCGTGGCGCAGCTTACGGCGGAGCGGAACACGTTTGAAACGGACCTGACGGCCCACGTGGCGGCGCAGGCGGCGGCGAAGTCGGCGACGGCGACGAAGGAGGCCTCGCGAGACGTGCTCGAGGCGGCGATCAGGTCGATAAGAAACATCGCCAAGGCGGGCGGCACGAGCCAGGCGGACATGGACGCGCTCGGGATACCGAGTTCGAGCGGCGCGGCTCCCTCGAACGCGACGGTCCCGGCGGGTGCGATCGATACTTCGGAGCGGCTGCGGCATACAATTTCGTGGACGGACGCCGCCTCGCTCGACAACAAACGCAAGCCCCGCGGCACGATGGGCTGCGAGATATGGCTGAAGCTCGACGGGCCGCCGCCGGTCGATGAAAAGGAATGCACGTTCCTCACGCTCGACAGCAAAACGCCCTACCTCGCCGAATACTCCGGCACCGACGCCGGCAAAATGGCCCACTACCTGCTCCGCTGGCGTATGAACGACGGCTCCGTCTCCGCCTGGGGCGAAACCGTCAGCGCAACAATAACCGGCTGACCGGGATCAGAGCTTCATCTCGGCGATGGTCGCTCCGTTTCCGCCCTGGTCGGGCGGGGCGAAGGCGATGCGTTCGACGAGGTCGTGGTTCTTAAGGAAATGGTGGACGAAGTTCTTGAGGGCACCGGTTCCGAAGCCGTGGATGATGCGGACGCGGGGCAACGAGCCCATATATGCCTCGTCGATAAAGCGGTCGAGTTCGTATTCGGCCTCGGCGGTCGTCCGGCCGATCAGGTTAAGCTCGGCGTCGGCATCGGTGGCGTCGATGGGTTTAGCTAGGGATGGCGAGCCCTTACTGACGTGCGGGCCTCTGACACTCTGCTCCGCCTGAGCGGGGCGGAGGTTGGCGAGCTTTTCACGCATGCGGATGTTGCCGATGAGGACCTCGGCGGTGTCTTTATCGAGCTTCTCGACCGTGCCGACGGTGCCAAAGGATGTGAGAACCTTTGAGCCGATGGCGAGAGGCTCGACCGGACCGTTTTCCGCCGGCGAATCCGAAGGCCAATCAGACACCCTCCCTACAGGTCGGGTTTCCGCCTGTGATACGGCTGTGACGCCCGGAGCGGACATCTTTGATATGACCGCTCGGTTGAGCTCGGCCTTGCGGGCGGAGCGTTCCTTTTCGAGCTTGTTCTTGAGGGCCTTGTCCTCGATCGATTCGATAAAGGCCTTTGACTGGCGGTCGAAGTTCTCTATGGTCTCGGCGAGTTCGCGTTCGAACTGCTTCCTGCGTTCCTTTTCTTTCCGCGAGGCTTCGACCTCAAGCCCCGCGTACTTCATTGCCGTCGCTTCGCGTTCTTCTTCGAGCGCGACGCGGAGGTCCTCGGCCCGCTTCGTCTCGTCCTGTAGCCGGCGAAGATACGCCTCAGCTTCCTGTGCGGAAACATCGAGGTTCTGCCTCGCGGCATCTATCACATCCTGCCGGATGCCGAAGCGACGGGCGATCTCTATTCCCGACGAGGCTCCGGCGAGCCCGATCAGCAGGCGATAGGTCGGCTGGAGCGTTTTTTCGTCGAACTCGACCGACGCATTGATCACATTCGGATCGTTCGCGGCATACATCTTCAATCCGCGGTAGTGCGTCGAGGCAATGACCTGAGCACCTTTCCGACGGAAGTGATCGACGATCGCAACGCCTAGTGCCGAGCCTTCCTCGGGATCGGTGCCGGTTCCCGCTTCATCAAGTAAGACGAGCGACGGCGGCCGGCATTCCTCAAGCATCGAGGCGATGTTCGACATATGCGAGGAGAAGGTCGAGAGGTTCGCCGAGAGCGACTGATGGTCGCCGATGTCCGCCAGCACCGAGCGGTAGAAGGGGATGCGAGCCGCTTTCGCAGGCACGGGCAAGCCCGAAATTGCCATCAGTGAAAGCAAGCCCGCAGTCTTCAGGACGACCGTCTTTCCGCCGGCATTGGCACCGGAGATGATCATTACGGAACGGTCGTTCGTTAGCGTAAAGCTCGACGGGACGATCTCTCCAGTTTCGGTTGTGCCATCAGCTTTTAGCTGCTCCAAATTGGCCTGCAAAAGCGGATGCCGGGCTTCGGCTAGTGCAAGTGTTCCGTCATCGGCGATCTCGGGGACGACGGCTCTGAACCGGCGGGCAAATTCGACCTTGGTCTTGATCGCATCAAGCTCGGCGACGGCCTCGACGGCGACCTCGATTCCCGGCAGGTTCTCCCGCAGTTCTTCCGTCAGGTCAAAGAGGATTCTCGCGATCTCGCGTTCCTCTTTGCCCTTTAGGTTCTGGAGTTCGTTGTTCGCCTCGATAGCCTCGAGCGGTTCGACGAAGACCGTCTGCCCGCTCGACGAAAAGCCGTGTGCGACGCCGCCGACCTTTCCGCGGAAGTCGGACTTGATTGGAATTACGTAGCGGTCGTTCCGCATCGTCACGATCTCGTCCTGGATCGCGTCGCCGGAGCTTCGCATCACCGATTCGAGCGATCTGGTCAAACGAGTTCGCTGGGCATTGAGCTCGCGGCGAATGCGGGCAAGTTCCGGCGAGGCCGAGTCGTCAACCTCTCCGCCTGGCAGGAGTTTTTTCGTGATCTTCCCGACCGCGGTGAGGAGCGTCGGCGGGATCGCTTCGACGATCTCCCAGATGGTCGGTGCAAAGTCCTTCTCCGGCTGAACCGCCGAGCGGACGAAGATCGCCTGGTTGCAGATACGCGAGAGCTCAAGCAGGCGGTTCGGTTCGAGCGAGGCGTTCCTGATCTTCAGTATCGCGACCGCATCGCTCGGGTCTTCGAGCCCGCTGAATGACCACGAGACCTGCTTTTCCTCGTTGAGGGCGATCGTTTCGGCAATGGCGGCGAGGCTCTGCTCGAGTGCCCGCCGATCGGTCATCGGACGAAGCCCGAGCAATCGCCGGTGCCCCATCGGGGTTTGGGCATTGTGGGCCACAAGCTCAAGGAGCCGGGCGAATTCAAGTGTTTCGAGCGAATAGCTCATTCAGTTACCGTGACGCCTTTCCAAAAGGCGATGTAGCCCTCAATGTTTTTCGCATCGGGCTTTGTTTCCGGGTAATACCAGGCGGCGTCTTTGTTCGTTTCGCCGTTGACCACCACATCGTAGTAGCTGGCCGTGCCCTTCCATCCGCAGACGGTGTGCGTCTCGCTCGGGCGGAAATGTTCTTTCTTGATCGAATCCGCCGGGAAATAGTGATTCCCCTCGACCACGACCGTTTCATTGCTCTCGGCCACAACGGCCCCGTTCCAAATTGCTTTCATAAGTTTCCCCTTTCTCGATTAAGTCAAAAATCTCGCCCGCACGTCGGGCGTCGGTATCATGCACGCATCACGCTTGCCCCAGAGCCGATAGCGGTGCCGTGCGATAAAGCGGTAAACGACATCGCGGAGCGGCCGCGGGACGATGATCATCCAATAACCAAGCTTCCAGATGCCGTCGAGGTGCCGTGCGATCTTGAGAGCTGCGGTCGAGTGCGTATATGCCTTGCCGTCCTCGACCAGGATCACAGAATCGGTCTCGGCCGTATCGATGCCGTGCTTCGCGATCAGTTCCTCGCCCGCCTCGGATTGCAGCGGGGCAAATTTGAAATAGCCCTCGCTGTCTCGCTCAATGACGAAATTGATCGAGCTATTGCAAAAGTTGCAGACGCCGTCGAAAAGAACTATCGCACCCATTAAAAAAATTCTACCGCAATTTTCGGATAGATTTTAGTTTTCACCGGTAATAAACTCGCAGGCATGGAAGACGAGGTCTTTTGGAACGCAGTAAGAACGAACGACGCCCGCTTTGACGGAGCGTTCTATCTGGGCGTCGTGACGACCGGTATTTACTGCCGGCCTTCGTGCCGGGCACGGCTGCCGAAGCGGGAGAACATCTCGTTCTTCCCGACGTGGCAAGCGGCCGAGAAAAGCGGGCTTCGGGCGTGTCTTCGCTGCCGGCCGAAAGAGCACACGGCGGCCGATCCGCGGGTCGCGAAGATGCTTCGGGCCTGCGAAATGCTTCGTAAGGCGGAAGAAGTTCCGTCGCTCGAAGAGCTTTCGGCCGGGCTTGGGCTGAGCCCGTATCATCTGCAGCGGAGCTTTAAGGAGATCATCGGCGTCAGCCCGAAAAAATATTCGGAGGCAATACGTATGGAAAAATTCAAGGAAGGGCTGCGTTCGGGCAGCGATGTGACGACGGCGATGTACGACTCGGGCTTCGGCTCATCGAGCCGGCTTTATGAAAAGGCGTCCGAAACGCTCGGCATGACGCCCTCGGCATATAAAAAAGGCGGGCAGGGCGTCGCCATCAACTACACGATAACCGATTGCGAGCTCGGGCGGATACTCGTTGCCCGCACGATCAAAGGCCTCTGCAACGTGGCGTTCGGCGATGACGACGCCGAGCTTGAAGCGAACCTCAAAAGCGAATATCCGAAGGCGGAGATCGTAAAGGACGCGGCCGTTCTCAAGGGCTTTGTCGATGAGATACTGACCCATCTGGCCGGGAAAAAGAAGCGGCTCGATCTGCCGCTCGACATTCAGGCGACGGCGTTTCAGATGCAGGTTTGGGAGCTTCTCCGCAAGATACCGTACGGCGAAACCGTCAGCTACAGCCAGATCGCCGAACTGCTCGGCGATAAGAAAAAGGTCCGGGCCGTCGCACAGGCTTGTGCCAACAACCGCGTCGCCGTCGTCATTCCGTGCCACCGCGTCGTCGGGAAAAACGGCAACCTCGCCGGCTACCGCTGGGGCCTCAAGCGAAAAGAAAAGCTCCTTGAGATAGAAAATGCCTGAACGCCCAACGAAAATCCGCAAGCCCGCAAACCTGTGTTAATATATCACCCAATTCGCAGGGGCTTTGCAGATTTAAATAGGAGTAGCATGAGGTTCACATTTAAGAGAGAGGCTTCGGTCCTGGCGGTCGTTTCTTTCGGTCTTGTAACTTTGGGACTGATCGCGACATTTGTTCTATGGATGTTAGGAAGAATCCCGGCCTAGCCAGCCGCACATACGCCCCGCCGATCCCGCGTCCATCCGCCCGAACAACCAGCCCTGAGATCGAAAGATTTCTATTGCGAAGCGCAAATGCGTGCTGTAATATATCGCCCAACTCACGATGAACACTCTCTACTACGGCGACAACCTAAAGATTCTGCGGGAATACATCAAGGATGAGTCCGTTGACCTTATCTACCTCGATTCGCCGTTCAATTCGAACCGCAATTACAACGTCCTGTTCAAAGACGAGAGCGGCACCGATGCGCAATCGCAGATAACGGCGTTCGAGGATACGTGGCGATGGAGCATTGATGCCGAAGAGGTCTATCACTAACTGATAAACGAGCCGGACAACGTCGGGCGGATGATCGAATCTTTCCGCCAGTTCATCGGCACGGAGCCAATGATGACCGTTCATTCTTGAGTCAAGGCAACGTGTCAGTTATGCTTCCTCTTATGAAAGCCCAATTAACTCTCTACGATTCGTCAGAAGCAGTCGGCTTTGCCAACTCCCTAACGCAAAAAAAGCGTACGGTTAGGAACGGGAACCCATCGAATGATCTCGTCTTCAGTGCTTCTATGGAAGGAAATGACAAGGTCTTCCCGCAAATTCTACGATTGTATGTGAAGCCCAAAAGTGTTGTAGCGGATGTCACCTTCGGAAAGGGCGCGTTTTGGCGGTTGATTCCCGACGGCGAATATGAACTGAGAGCAACCGATCTTCAAGATGGTATTGACTGCCGCAATCTCCCTTATGACGATGGTGAAATTGATTGTGTGGTTTTCGATCCGCCGTATATGCACAGCCCCGGCGGTTCTGCTCACACAGTTCACAGCCAATTTGAGGATCACTATCGGAATAACGCTACTGGCAACCTGACAAACAGCAAATATCACGAGGCTGTTCTCGAACTTTATCGTGATGGTGGGACGGAAGCTTATCGCGTTTTGCGAGACCGAGGTGTCTTTATCGTAAAATGCCAGGACGAGGTTTGTGCGAATCGGCAAAGATTTACCCATGTAGAGATAATGAAGGAATACGAGGAAATGGGTTTTATTGCTGAGGATCTGTTTGTCGTCGTGCGCAACAATCGTCCTGGTGTAAGTCGCGTTGTTCAGCAGGTTCACGCTAGAAAGAATCATTCATATTTTTTGGTGTTTTGGAAATCAGACGGCGGTAAAAAACGATGGATGCCTCCTCAATAGACCCGATCGAATTGATGGTCGATATTATTAAAGACCATGCTCCCGAAAACATCTGGATCGAGTCGCCGCTTCTCGCTTACCGAAATCTAGGCAATACCAATCGAGGAGAAATTGGCGAAGAGTTCATTCGCCGTTATGTTGCTGCGGCGGGCATCGAAATTGCCGCGAAAGGAAACCGAGCCGCGATAACCGATACCCAGATCGCGGGCCATCATTTCGAAATTAAGACAGCCTCATTAGGGGCAAACGGTACGTTCCAATTCAACCATGTTCGACTCGACCGAAAGTACGAATACCTTCTCTGTCTGGGGATTTGTCCGCACGAGATCGTTTTCAATGTGTGGCGAAAGGGTGATGTCGCTGAGGGAAAAGCCGGAACGCTGGTCCGGATGGCCGAAGGACAAGCCGTGACTTGGAAATTGACAAAAAAACTTTCGACTATGGTTCCTATTTGCGGATTGCCGGAGATGCTTCGCGAATTGTTAAACTTGCGTTAGACGCTAGGCAGTGAAAGAGTGGAGCCGCCGAAGCGGGCTTCTACCACTCCGAAGGATGGAACAAAGATTATCCAAAGATTCAGATCCTCACCGTCGAGGAGATCCTAAACGGCAAACAACCCGACCTCCCGCCAAGCATCGCCACCTTCAAACAAGCCGCGAAGGTCTCGGCGGACGATAAGTCGCAAAATCAGCTCTTTGAATGATCGGCGGAAAGAATTAAGTTTCGGCTTCGTGATGCTATAAAACACGGTTTCTCCGATCGTCGATTAGAATTTAGTCGACAAAAACAAAACCCGATCTTTGACAGGAGAAACCGCAATGACATTGTACATCGGAGTTGATTTTCATCCGCACCAGCAGACGCTTTCCTGGTGCGATAGCGAAACAGGCGAAACGCAGACAAGAGATCTGCCGGGCGATCCGGAAACGGTCCGGAACTTCTATTCTTCGCTTCGCGAACCGGCGATAGTTGGCATCGAGGCCTCGGCTCGGGCCAGATGGTTCGAGAACATGCTTTTTGAAACAGGTCATAAGCTTTTTGTCGGCAACCCGGTTTTGATAAGAAAGAGAGCGACGTCGAGGCACAAGAGCGATCGGCGTGATGCGGAACTGATACTTCAGCTATTGCTTCGGGAAGAGTTTCCGAGTATCTGGCGAAGGCCGCCCGAGAGCGAATCGGTTCTGGATATGCTTCGGCTCAGGCAGAGTCTGGTGAGGCAGCGGACCGGAATCTACAACCGGCTTCAGGCACTAGCTCACGACGTCGGGCTGCCGAAGGGTCGAATAAAGACGAAGAGCTTTCAGAAACTGCTCGTCGGTGTTGAGTTGGATGAAGTCGCTTCGATCAGACGAAAGCATTTGTTCTCGCTCGTCGACAAGCTCGATGAGCAGATCAGCGAACTGAGTGCCTGGCTAGAGAAGATCGCGGCCAGGGATAGTTCGGTCCAGCTTCTTCTCTCGCAAAAAGGTGTCGGATACCTAACCGCATTGGCGACGGTCCACACGCTGGGAGACGTCTCACGCTTTCCCAGGCTGTCGAAGCAGATCGTAAGCTTCGTCGGTCTTGATCCGGTCGAAAAATCGAGTGCAGGCACGACCCGGTTTGGAAGCATCAGCAAAGCAGGATCGAGGCTGCTCCGACATCATCTCGGGCTCGCTGCTCAGATCGCGTGTCGCTCGGATGCAAAGCTCAAGAGCTTCTATAAGCGGCTGGCGAAGAAGAAACCAAAGCCGGTAGCGAAGGTCGCCATCGCCAGAAAGCTTTTGGTCAAGCTCGCAATAATGCTCCGTGACCATATCACGGCAGATGAGTTCGACCAGCGTGGCCGCACAGTTGGCAATGCCCGACTAACCACCGATCTGAAATGATCGTTTTCGTGATAGGGCCAAGCCAACCTTCTTCCTCGAGGAGAAGCGCGGATCCATACATCAGGGGCAACAAAGAAACTAAGAAAGAGTTTCTTTCAATATGCACGAAGAGATGAATGAGTGAGCCACCGGCTTCACCGTTGATCTGAACCACACAATCAGACAGTTATAAAAATGATCGGATTTGTTTTTGTCAAAGAAACTGAAATCGACAGCCGCCGCTCGGCGGTAGCTAGAAGTGTGTGTTGACACCGAACCCGTGTTTAGAGATGGTTAGGGATACCCAACGGGGCCGAATATGGGAGAGGTGGTCACTGGTTTTGGGAAGAATCGGTGCCGCCTCTTCCTCTTTTTTTGTTGACAGCTTTCGGGAAGTGTTTATAATTTGGTGTAAATCGCTGAAATCGGTTGGTATTACAAGCATTTCGTCGCGGGGCGGCCCCAAAACCGAACTGCGGCGAAATAGAGAAGGGCGAAGGTTGCGGTGTGGGAGACGCGATCGTTGCCCTTCTCGCTTTTTGCGGTCACAAGTCGTCCCAAATTCGGTAAAAATGCGTGAAAGGCCGATGTTTATTGGGTTTCGGTGAATTTTTACGGCGAGAATTGGTTTGTTGGCGAGTCGTAAACGGTTGTTGATGACCCGTCAGCACTTGTTGACGACCCGTCAGCACTTGTTGACGACCCGTCAGCACTTGTTGACGACCCGTCAGCACTTGTTGGCGACACGTCAACGGTTGTTGGCGACCCGTCAACGGTTGTTGGTGACCCGTCAGCATTTGTTGGCGACCCGTCAACAGGTGTTGGCGACCTGTCAACAGATGTTTTCCGGTCGTCAATAAATGATTTCCGGTGGTCAATAGGTGTTTTCCGGTCGTCAATAAATGTTTACCGGTGAAAAATAATTGCTGACGGGACGGCAAAAAGTGTTTTCGGGCTCCGTCTTTTTCTTGGCTCATCTCTGAGCTTCCACTAAATCAAACAAAAGGAGACTTCCGAATGCCAGAAAAACCAATTCCTACAAATGAAGGTGATCTTGAGCTTTACCTCGAAAACTTATTCGAGAAGATGCCTGAATATCAAGTTCCACTCTCAATATCGGTCGCCGATATGAACCGGCTGAACAATGCCGCCACCAACTTCGACTACCTGCGAAACATTGCCAACCAGGTAAATGACGCCAAAGAGTCGTTTTCTGAATTCAAGAAAACGATGATCTACGGGCCGGAAGATGCGAGCCTGACGATGCCGCTCTTTCCGGAGATCACGCTTCCCGGTGCGACCGAACCCGGAATACTTCCGTGGCTTCGCGGCTTCGTTAAACGCATCAAGGCGAACCCGAACTACACAACGCAGATCGGTGAGAACCTCGGCTTTATCGTCGATAATCCCGATCCTTTCAATCCCGGCGAAATCATCCCGGAACTGAAGATCAAGGTAATGAGCGACGACCAGATCGAGATAAAATTCTCGAAACAGGGACTCGATGCACTTCGTGTCGATTGGCGGCCGGCCGGAACGGAAGATTGGCTAAGCGCCGGAGTCTTCACCTCGTCGCCCGCGATCTATCAGCACAACTCGCCGGGCAAGAACCCGCAGGCGATCGAACTCCGCGGACGGCTTCTGCAAAAGAACAATCCCGTCTCGCAGTATTCGCCCGTCTATCAGGTCGTAACAATTCCCTAAACGAAACCGATCGTCACATTCGGCCCGGGCAAATGCTCGGGCTTTTTTGTTGGGCGGTTTTGCGTGGGTGAAACTTTTGATTTATGCTCTGCGTAAAGATTCCGTTCCATTAATTCACCGAAAAGTCTTGTTTATGAGAATGAAGCTCCTCTTGTTCGCTTTTGCGGCTCTTTTGCTTCCCGCGTCCGCCTTTGCACAATCGACAGCGATCACGAACGCTCGGATCGTCACCGTAAGCGGTGCGACGATCGAACGCGGCACGGTCGTGATCCGCGACGGGCTGATCGAGGCGGTCGGTGCCGGTGTGAATGTTCCGGCGGATGCCCGCGTTATCGATGCGGCCGGGCACACGGTTTATCCGGGATTTTTCGACGCCGTGACCTCGCTCGGGCTGCAAACGCGTCCGGCAACGCCGCAGGGCGGGCCGGGCGGCGGACAGGCCGCTCAGCAGCAGGCGGCGGCTCAATCAAACTCGCGATATCCGGCGGGCTTGCGTCCGGAGGATGCGGCGGCCGATGAGCTTCGTGCGGGCGAGGCCCAATTTGAGCAGGCCCGGAACGCGGGATTCACGACGGCAGTTTCGGTTGGGCGAACGGGGATATTTAACGGGCGATCGGCGGTGATCAATTTGGCGGGCGAGGACGTCGCGGGGATGATCGTCAAATCACCGGCGGCAATTCATGTTTCTTTCTCCTCGCTTGGCGGGCAATATCCGGGTTCGCTGATGGGCACGATCTCGGCGATGCGGCAGATGTTCCTCGATGCCAAGCGGCATCAGGAGCTCCAGAAGATGTACGCGGCAAATCCGCGTGGAATGCGGCGGCCCGATGCCGATGCCTCGCTCGAAGCACTGATACCCGTGCTCGACCGGCAGATACCGATCGTCTTTACGGCGAACCGCGAGATCGAGATCATCCGGGCGATCGACCTTGCGAAGGAATTCAACCTGCGGCTGATCATCGCCGGCGGGCATGAATCGTGGAAGGTCGCCGACCGCTTGAAAGCGATCGACGCCGCCGTGCTTTTCTCGCTCAACTTCCCGAAGCGGACGACTGCCGCCTCGCCCGATGCCGACCCGGAAAGCCTCGAAATGCTTCGGTTTCGTGCCGAAGTGCCGAAAGCGGCCGCGAAACTCGCACAGGCCGGTGTCCGATTCGCGTTCCAATCGGGCGGGATGACGAATCTCGCGGATTTCTCGGCAAATGCAGCAATGGCCGTGCAGAATGGGCTCTCGGCTGATGCAGCAGTCCGGGCAATGACGCTCTCGCCTGCCGAGATCTTCGGCATTGCCGACCGCACCGGCTCGGTCGAAACGGGCAAGATCGCCAACCTGACCGTCGTAAAGGGTGATGCCCTCGCAAAGGACAAGGTCATCACGCATGTATTTGTTGACGGCAAGCTTTTCGAGCCGAAAGCTCCGCCGGCACGCCCCGCAGGCAATACCGGCACAGGCCCTGCCTCGGCCGTGGCGGGAACGTATAACATAACGATCGAGATTCCCGGACAGCCGCTGACCGGCACTATGAACTTCACCGTTCAGGGCGAGATTCTGACAGGCAACCTGACGACGCAACTCGGTGCCGCTCCGATCCGCAACGGCAGGGTGACCGGGAACAGGATATCCTTCGCCGCAACGGTCGAGTTTGGCGGTGCGAACATCGATATTCAGGTCAGCGGAACCATTACAGGAAACCGCATCGAAGGCTCGATCGATTCGCCGCAAGGGGCAGTGCCCTTCAGCGGAACGCGTGTTCCCTAGGTTTTCTCGGACTTAACTTTTCATTTGGACAGATCGAATATGAAGAGACGAATTGGAATGCTCCTCGGCCTTGCCATCCTGGCGTTGTTACCGGCCTCGCTGGTCGCGCAACAGGCAGGCGGCGATGTGCTCATCCGGAATGCAACGGTGATGACCGCCTCCCGCGGCACGCTTG
The DNA here is from genome assembly GCA_019639135.1 of Acidobacteriota bacterium. Taxonomy (GTDB): domain Bacteria; phylum Acidobacteriota; class Blastocatellia; order Pyrinomonadales; family Pyrinomonadaceae; genus OLB17. Next base: position 86,078 of record JAHBSL010000001.1, on the reverse strand, counting down.
AGAATACCGATATTCTCATCCGCGGCGGTAAGATCGCCCGCATCGGCAAAAATCTTCCGGCAGGAACGGCCCGGGTCATCGACGCTACGGGCAAGTTCGTGACGCCCGGCATCATCGACGCGCACTCTCATACGATGATGAATGCCGTCAATGAAGGCACGCTTTCCGTCACCTCGATGACGCGTATCCGCGACGTGCTGAACCCGACCGATGTCGCGATCTATCGCGGGCTGGCCGGCGGCGTAACGGCGGCTCTGCTGCTTCACGGCTCGGCAAATGCCATCGGCGGGCAAAGCTCGACGGTGAAGTTCAAGTACGGACGGCCGGTCGAGGAATTCGTCGTCGAAGGTGCCCCGACAGGCATCAAGTTCGCAATGGGCGAGAACCCGAAGCGGTCGAACTTTACCATTCCCGGCCAGCCGCCGCGTTATCCGCGGACGCGAATGGGTGTACTCGAAGTGATGCGTGATGCGTTCGTCCGTGCGAGGGATTACAAGCGTTCTTGGGATGACTTCCGTGCGGGCAAGACGCGTGTCCCGCCGCGGCGTGATATGGAACTCGAGCCGATCGTCGAGATTCTCGAAGGCAAACGGCTCGTTCATGCCCACGGTTACCGCTCCGATGAGCAACTCAATCTGCTCCGGCTCGCCGAGGAGTTCGGCTTCCGTGTCGGCACCTTGCAGCACGGGCTTGAGGCTTATAAGTTCGCTCCTGAGATAGCCAAGCACGGTGCCGGCGTTTCGATCTTCATCGATAGCTGGAGCTACAAGCTCGAAGGCTATGACGCGACGCCCTATAACGCCTATATGCTCTGGAAGGCCGGCGTCAATGTCTCGATCAATTCCGACTCGAACGAGCGGATGCGTCGGCTTAACCTCGACGCCGCAAAGGCGATGAAGTATGGCGGTGTGCCCGAGCAGGACGCACTGAAAATGATAACGCTCAACCCGGCCGTCCAACTCGGCATTGGCAGCCGCACCGGCTCGATCGAGCAGAACAAGGACGCCGATATTGTCATCTGGTCGGAGCATCCATTCAGCCCCTATGCTCACCCGGAGATGACGATGATCGAGGGTGTTGTCTATTTCGACCGCAAGGCGGACATCGAACGTCGGGGTTTGCTCGCCAAGGAACGCGAAGAGCTTGAAAAGCTCGATATCAATAAAGCCCCCGGAAGCGGCGGTGCAGCTCCGCGTATCCCGACCGAACGTGTTCGCGGCGATCTTGGCCACATCGAGGATTCGGACCTCGACGATCACAAGTAATATTTCAGGAACGAGTCGGTCTTGCCGGCCCGCTCCAAAGCGTAAATTTATGCCTTCGAACAAGATCTCAATGCGATTCTTCAGTGCATTCGTTGCCCTTGCGGCAGCGGCCTTTCTCGCGTCCGGCATCGCGGCCCAGAGCGACGCCTCGCAGCAGAACAAGACCGGTCGGGCAGGAACCTTTGCCATCGTCAATGCCCGCATCGTGACCGTTACCGGCCCAGTGATCGAGAACGGCACCGTCGTCATCCGCGACGGCAAGATAGCCGCCGTGGGCACCAACGTCTCGATACCCTCGGGTGCCGAACGCATCGACGCCAAAGGGCTTTCGGTCTATCCGGGAATGATCGATGCGGCTACATCGCTTGGGCTGGCCGAGATACCGCTCGGTGCCAATGCGACGATGGACGTCGCCGAAACCGGTTCCATGAACGCCAACGCCAAGGCGATCACCGGCATTAACCCGCACACGTCGCACGTAAATGTAACGCGGGTCAATGGCGTTACGACCGTACATTCGGCACCGACCGGTGGAACCATCGCCGGCCAATCGGCGGTCATCAACCTGAATGGTTCAACGCAGACCGAGATGAGCGTCGTGCCGGAATTCGGGCTGGTTATCAACTTTCCGCGGGTCACCACCTTTGGCGGATTTCAGCCGGGCGTAGGGCCGATAACGGTCGATTTCAATGAGGCCGTCCGCCGCCGCGATACACAGATCGAAGAGCTCAAAAAGATAATGGCCGATGCCGCCGCCTACGCTAAGGCAAAAGAGGCCTCGGCAAAAGATGGCTCGCTTCGTCCGCCGGCGACCGACCTTCGTCTCGAAGCGATGGTGCCATACATCCGCGGCGAGCGTCCGATGCTGATCGCCGTCGAGCGAGAGCGTGACATTCGTGCTGCGGTCAAGTTCCTTGCCGACAATAAGCTCAAGGGCATCATCGTTGGCGGGCAGGAGGCATGGAAGGCGGCCGATGACCTCAAGAAGAACAACGTTCCCGTCATCTTTACGAACATCTACAGCCTTCCGGTCCGCGAGGATGACCCCTACGACTTTCTGTTCGAAGGCCCGGCCCAGCTTCACCGTGCCGGTGTGAAATTTGCCGTCGCGACCGGCGATGGCGGAGCCGAGGTTCGCGACCTGCCGTATCACGCCGGCCTTGCCGGTGCCTACGGGCTGCCGAAGGAAGAGGCCCTCAAGGCCGTGACGATTTATCCAGCCGAGATACTCGGCATCGCCAACCGGATGGGATCGATCGAGGCCGGCAAGGACGCCAACATCGTCGTCACCGATGGCGACATCCTCGACCCGCGGACGAACATCAAGTACCTGTTCATCGGCGGCCGCCTGCTCCCGCTTACCAGCCGCCACACCGAGCTCTTCGAGAGCTTCAAGGACCGCAAGTAGTCGCTGATCCGAAGGCGGAGTGTCACCCGGCACTCCGCCACAAAAAAACCCATCCAACTTTGAATCCTGATTTATGTCAATCAAGCATCTTTAGGTGTTTGATCCAAGCTTTCGGCTGCGGAAAGCGTACTTGCAAAGCTCCACTTCCTCGTTGATCAGGGGTGAGTGGTATAATTCAGCCTTGCTCTACGATCAATACTTCATCGACGACCTGAAGGACCGTGCCGATCTCGTGCGGCTGATCGAGCCATACGCTCCGCTCAAGAAAAAGGGTGCGAACTGGATGGCCTGCTGCCCTTTTCATCAGGAAAAGACGCCGTCGTTCTCGGTCAATCCGGCAAAGGGTTTTTACAAATGCTTCGGCTGCGGAAAGGGCGGAAATGCATTCACTTTCCTGATGGAAATGGAAGGGCTGAACTTTCCCGAGGCCGTCCAGCGTGTCGCGGAAATGACCGGAGTGCCGCTTCCCGAACCGATAGACGACGGCCAGTATCAACAGAACAAAAAGCGAAAAGAAGAGAAGAAAAAGCTCTCGGAACAGGTCATTGAGCTGAACCGCATCGCTCTGGAATTTTGGGAAAAGGAGCTTCAGGGCAAAAGCAAACAGGCGAAAGCGGCCCGCGAATATCTGGAGGGCCGAGGCATCTCAGAGGAGGTCCAGCGGCAGTTCCGCATCGGCTTTTCGCCCGATTCGTGGGATGCATTGCTCGGCCATCTGAAAGATAAAGGTGCCGACGAGAAGATCATCGAGCAAAGCGGGCTGGTTTCGGTAAATGAAGAGAAGGAACGGGTTTTCGATCGCTTCCGCGGGCGGATAATGTTCCCCGTTCTCGATATCAACGGCAACCCCGTCGCCTTCGGTGCAAGGGCGATGGGCGATGACCAACCGAAATACCTGAACTCGCCGGAAACTCCCGCTTACGTCAAAGGCCAGCATCTTTACGGGCTTTTTCAGTCGAAGGATGCGATCCGGCAGAAGAAATTCGCCATCCTGGTCGAAGGCTATCTTGACCTCATCGCTCTTTATCAATTCGGCATCACCAACGTCGCCGCAAGCCTCGGAACGGCCTTCACACCTGAGCAATCAAAGCTGCTTTCCCGCTTCACTAAGCGTGTAGTTATTAACTACGACGGTGATGCGGCCGGAATAAACGCCGCGAAACGTGCCATCGAGCACCTTCTGCCGCAGGACTTTGAGATAAAGGTGCTCGTCCTGCCGGATGGCCAGGACCCGGACGACTTCATCAGGGCGAACGGCACCGAGGCCTATAATGAAGCACGCGGTAAGGCAAAGTCGTTCCTTCCGTTTACTCTTGAGTCCTCTCTCCGAGGCCGCAGCCTCGCGAATCCGCGGGAAAAGGCGGACGCCATCGCCGAGGCGATGCCGACGATCGCGGCGATCAAAAACCCGATCCAGAAGCGTGAATCGTTTGACCAGTCGATGACCTTTTTCCGCATCGACGATGACGGGATCAAGCGAGACCTCTGGCGTTCGATCCGTTCGGATTCGGTCGATCCGGACTCTATCGGGAAACAGGTGCGGAGGCTTCATCATTCGCGTTTGACCGTCGCCGAACAGCACCTGCTTGAGCTTATCGTGCATGACCGCGAGCTATGCGAGATCGTGCTTTCATCGCTTGAGGAAACGGACCACGCCGATCTTGTGACCGGGCCGATATTTCAGGCGTTAATTAGCCGAATGGCCAACGGCGGATTGCCGACGCCGGATGAACTGCATGAACTCTTTTCCGACGACGAAACGCTCCACGACATCACAGGAATGCTTCAGCTCGCAGAGCCGAAACGGCAAGCAGGCGAGGTTATCGACGACGTTCTTCGCTCTGCCGAAAACTGCATCTGCACGCTCCGAAAACTTGCCATCGACAACCGTCTGGCCGCTATTGCACAGGAGATGATCGCCGCCGAAAATGCTGCCGACGCCGGGCTGGTGAATGCGCTTGTAGCCGAGCAGCTAGAACTTGCACGCATACGCCACGACCTCCTTAGTAGAATCAAAGAAATCTGATAGTATAATGGGTTTAGTTCTTGCGGGAGCCCGCTGAACTTTTTGCGTTCGGAAACGTTTAAACAATTATTGTAAACAACGGTTTGGGACCCCATTTAATCCAAATCGTTTTGACTTATGGCCGATTACGACGAGAAAGAAGACCTGATGGACCGCTTGATGGCCATCGGTAAAAGAAAGAAATTCCTGAGCCTCGACGAGCTTCACCGTGAAATGCCCGAGAACATGATGTCGGCCGAGGACATCGAAGACGTTCTCGAACGCCTCGAAGGTGCGAACATTTCGGTAGCCGAAAGCGACGCTCAGATGCTCGAAAGAGCACAAAACCTCGCATTGGACGACGAGGAGGAATCGGTTGACGAGGATGACCTCGACCTTGACCTCTCTGCCGGAACACTCGATAAATCTAACGACCCGGTCCGGCTTTACCTCCGGGAAATGGGCATCGTCCCGCTGCTTACCCGCGAAGGCGAGGTCGCGATCGCGAAGCGGATAGAACGCGGGCAAATAAAGACCCAGAAAGCACTCTCGCGTTCGCCAATAGCGGTCGAGCGGTTGATTGAACTCGGAACGGAACTCGAGAACGGCGTTCACAGCATTCGCGAGACGGTCATCTTTGCCGAACAAGCCGAGATTTCGGTTGAAGAGGACAAGGCAGAAGAATACCTCCGCTGGACCCTCGAAGGCATCGAACGGATCAAGAAGACCTATGCCTTGGCTGTCAAATCTTGGGCTGCACTTGTCAAAGAGCAGACCGCTCAAAAAGGCAAGGTAAAGCCGGGCAAAAAGCTTCTCCGGCTTCGTCGGCAGACCGCTCGGCTTCGGCTCGAAGTGGCGGCCGAGATCAAGGCCCTCAACCTGACCGAATACGCGACTCAGATCCTCATTTCTGCTATCAAGCAGGTCGTTGAGCAGATCAAGGCCCATGAAGCCTCGATCAAAAAGCACGAGCGGAAGATCGCACGTGGAAAGGTAACTCCAGCGGATAAGCGGAAGATCAATGCTGCCATCCGTGCCGAAAGGGCTGCTATTGCAGAGTTTGAAGAGCAGTATCGTATCTCGGCTCTTGAGATCAAGCGTTCGCTTCAGACGATCATCGTTGGTGAAGCGGAAACCAATCAGGCAAAGCGAGAGCTGGTGGAAGCAAACCTTCGGCTCGTCGTTTCCATCGCTAAGAAGTACACGAACCGCGGACTGCAGTTCCTTGACCTTATTCAGGAAGGCAACATCGGCCTGATGAAAGCGGTCGATAAGTTCGAATGGCGTCGTGGCTACAAGTTCTCGACCTACGCCACTTGGTGGATACGACAGGCTATCACGCGTGCGATCGCAGACCAGGCACGGACGATTCGCATCCCGGTCCACATGATCGAGACGATCAACAAGCTGATTCGCACGTCTCGGCTATTGGTGCAGGAACTCGGCCGCGAGCCTTCGAGTGAGGAGATCGCAAAGCGGATGGACATTCCGGTCTCGAAGGTCCGCAAGGTGCTCAAGATCGCTCAGGAACCGATTTCGCTCGAAACCCCGATCGGAGAAGAGGAGGATTCACATCTCGGCGATTTCATCGAGGACCGCTCGATCCTGAACCCGGCCGAATCGGTCACTTTCTCAAACCTTCGCGAGATCACCGACGAGGTCCTGGCAACCCTTACTCCGCGTGAGGAAAAGGTCATCAAGATGCGTTTCGGGCTTGGCTCGACCGGCTCAGAGCACACTCTCGAAGAGGTTGGCCAGCACTTCGCCGTAACCCGCGAACGCATCCGCCAGATCGAGGCGAAAGCCCTAAGAAAGCTCCGACACCCTTCGCGGTCTCGCAGGCTTAAGGCCTTCCTCGAAGGCAAACAATAGGCATCCCAAAACGATTTTATCTGAGAGCTCGGTCATACGACCGGGCTCTCATTTTTTTCAAAGAACAATTTGGCTTTTTCTCGGGCATCCCCAAGCGAAGCCACGATGCCGTCCATCTGCAGTTCGTACACCGCATCAAGGATGCGTTTGAACTCCGGTCCGGGCTTTAGGCCCATTTCAATAAGGTGACGGCCCATCAGGATCGGTTCGGGTGCTTTCTTTTCAACTGCAAGTTCGCGAACACGTTCAATGAACCACTCCTGTGCCTCGGAGCCAAAGATCATCTTGCTTCGGTCGCCCTCGGGATAGCGGCCTAGGCTATCGGCCTTTGCGACTCGATACAGCAGATCCGGTTCTACCTTCCTAGCGAGCCGGCGAAAAGCACCGTCGCCGACCTTGTTCCCTTTTTGCTCGGACTTGTAAAATTCGCCGGGCTTCAGGTGATATCGTACGAGTTCAACCACCTGCTCGCGAACGTCATAACCATTGAGCGTGTAAATCCCAAGCGTATCGAGAAGAGAAAGCGTTGGGCCGATACCTGCTTCATCGTGCCCGAGCGAACGGATTCGCCCGTCGATCTTCTCCGTCGTCGCCGGTTTCCCGAGGTCGTGGCAGAGCGCGCCGAGCATTACCGCGGCCTGCCTCTCACACGGCAGATCATCGATGAGTTTTCTTGCCTCATCGACGACCATTAGCGTGTGGACATCAACATCGCCTTCCGGGTGCCAGTCCGGCTCCTGCGGCACTCCGACCAACGCTTTCAGTTCGGGAAAAAGCTGATCAACGACGCCGAGCTCGTACAGCCACTTCAGGCCGATCGACGGCCGCTGTGCCTTGAGCAGGATCTTCTCGACCTCGCCCCAGACGCGCTCCCGCGGAAGGTCTGTGACGTCGATCGACCTGCAAAGCTCGGCAGTTTCAGGTGCGATGCCGAACTCAAGCCGGGCGGCGAACTTGGCCGCACGCAGCACTCGGAGCGAATCCTCGGGAAACGTCTTGTCCGAAACGTGCCGTAGCGTCTTTCGGCCGATGTCGCCACGGCCGTCGAAGGTATCAACTATCTCGCCCGTCAGCGGATCTTTCAGGATCGCGTTAACGGTGAAATCACGCCGCGAACACGCCTCTTCGAACGACATTTTCGGGTCGCCTTCGACCGCAAAGCCGCGATGGCCCGGCCCTGACTTCCGCTCGCGGCGGGGCAACGAAACGTCCAGGTCGCGGCCGAGCTTATAGACCGCAAAGACCTCGCCGACCGCGTTCACCAGTACGCCTTCCTCGCCGAGCGTTGCCGCGAAAGCCTCGAGCAACCCCGAAAGCCGTTCCGGTTCAATGCCGTAAACCTCGACGTCCCAATCCTTCGGTGCAATGCCCATCAGCTCGTCGCGGACGCATCCGCCGACGAGCATCGCCCGGCCGCCGGCCTCTCGGATGGCGTTTGCCAGGTTGAGGATGTCGCGTTCTGTGGTCATCTTCTTAGCTGATCTTTCCGTTCACTATCTCCATTATCTCGGCCTCCTGCTCGATCGCCCGTCGTTCGATGTCGGCTCCGCGGGCGAGCATTTCCGCCGCGAATTCCTTGTCCTTCAACCCGGCGGCGTTGATCTTGACGTTGAGGAACGCCCCGATCACCGCCGAGCGGGCACATAGAGCTCCAACGCCGGCGTCCGTAACCGAGTTCGGATTGCCGTGCTCGGCCATCGCCCGAATCACCTCGAATGACTCCAAAGCCCGCTCCATCGTCCGGAACGGAACCTCGGTCGCGTACCAGGTCGCGGCTTGGATCGCTTCGCTGCGAGCCGCTTTTTCTTCTTCGGTTCCTTTCGGCAGGCCGAAGGCGGCCATCACGCGGTTGAACGACTCGGTGTCCTCATCGACGAGCCGCAGGAGCTCTTCCTTTATCTCCTGAGCCTTGACCGCCCAGTCCGAAAACTCCTCCCAGCGTTCGTCCCAACCGGCCTTGTGCGATGAGAGATTGGCGACCATCGCGGCGAGTGCGGCACCGAGTGCTCCCATGTAGGCCGAAATCGAACCGCCGCCCGGTGCGGGCGATTCGGACGCCGTCTCTTCGGCAAATTCGCGGCAGGTCATATCCACGAGCCGCTTGCCGCCGTTCTCGGCCGCAAGGACGTATTCGATGATCTTCTCCTGCGGGTTCCAGGGCTTGAGGTCGTCGAGCCCCATCGATCGGATGGCGATCTTGACGATCTCGCTTTCGGCGATGCCGTGCGAGCGGCTTTGCTTGGTCAGGTAGTGCTTGCCCGCCTCGATGATCGCCGCTTTCGGAACGAGCCCGACGATCTCGAGCCCCGTAACGCGGATGCCGCGTGCGGCCGCCTTGCTGCTTACCTCGTCAAAGGCGACGTGGAGCGGCGTCTCCGAAAGGTTCGTGATGTTCATCGAGACCTGTGCGATGCCGTATTCTTCGATAAACCAGCCGATCGCCTTGGTGCCCTTGAGCGTTCCGGGGATCATCACCGGCTCGCCGCGTTCGTCCAAGATCGGCTTGCCGGTTATTGGATGGCCTTCGCGTTTTGGGCGGCCTTTTTCGCGGACGTCGAAGGCGATGGCGTTCGCCCGGCGGGTCGATGTCGTATTGAGATTGAAGTTGACGGCGATGAGGAAATCCCGTGCTCCGACCGCCGTTGCTCCCGAGCGGGCGACGCTTTCGGTGAATTCCGCAGGTCCGAAGTCGGGCCGCCACTCCGCCGAGGCGATGCGGTCCTTCAGCCCCTCATATTCGCCCTCGCGGCAGTTGGCGAGGTTTCGCCGCGTCTCGCTCGCGGCTGCGTTCTCATAGAGATAAACCGGGATGCCGAGCTCGTCGCCGATCCGCTGCCCTAGCCTGCGTGCATACTCGGCCGTCTCTTCCATCGTGATGCCGGAGACGGGCACCAGCGGGCAGACATCGGTCGCACCGAACCGCGGATGGTCTCCCTTGTGGCCACGCATATCGATCAGCTCCTGTGCCTTTCGCACTGCCTGAAAGGCCGCCTCGACAACCTCGTCCGGCGTGCCGACAAAGGTCACGACCGTCCGGTTGGTCGTCGCTCCGGGGTCAACGTCCAGCAATTTCACACCCTCTATCTTCTCTATCTCGTCCGTGATCTGCCGGATCACGCCCATGTCCCGGCCCTCGCTGAAATTGGGCACGCACTCTATCAATCTCGTCATATTATGTTCCGCCATTGGTTGCATACATTTTGTGCACAGCTTGCCCGCGAATTCAATTTCGCCGGTCGGTATCCTTGCCGGGTGTTTCATTTTTAAAGGATCGCTTTCGCATCTGAAACGGTTGAAACGATTGAAAGACATGAAACACCTGAAACAGTTGAAACACGTGAAATTTTTCATTCGGCTGTCACCTTTAGGCACCTGTGAACGGTCGGAGCGGAGACGCCGAGCCGTTCGCTGATCTGACGTTGAGAGAAACCAAGCTTCCGGAGTTCAATACACTTCTCGATCAGCATCATCTTTTCCGGCTCTTTCGGCGAGGTCATCCAGCCGATGTGGTCGCGTTCGTCGGTCAGGTTCTCGAACTCCATCCCGAGCCAGCAGGCGTCTTTCCTGATGCGCAAGGTCGCGACGCGGTCGTCCGGTTCGGCGGGAGTATTTCGCTGCTTTAGGCACTTGAGGTAGCGGACGTCCGCGCCCAGCCGCGACCGGCCGAGGGCGAAGACGCTATCGGCAAAGTTGGCGATCATCTTCGAGCCCTGCAGGTCGTTGAGCGTGAAGGGCCAGGCGGCATAACGCTTTGGCGTATGGGCAAGGACGAGGATCGAGAGGCCGTATTCACGCCGGATGCGGGCAAGTGCCTTCATTATCCGCGAGGCGGCATTGCCGGTCTGCGACGAATTATTAAGCCAGGTGATGTTGTCGATGATGACGACCGAGGCCTCGGTAAAGCGGACGAGCCGGACGATCGAATCGGTGATGAACTCGGTCTCGGTGCCGAAATCCTCCGGGAGTTGGTGATATGCCCGCGGCTGGCTGCGGATAAAATTGCGATGAAAGGGAAACTTGGCCGGGGCGTTCGGGTCGTCGTTGGAATAGCGGCGGTCAAACTGCTCGCGGGTCAGCTCGAGGTCGAAATAGACGACACGCTGTGATGCGACGTCGAGATCAAAGCCGCCGATGGCCACGCCCGAGGCGACCGATTGGGCGATCTGCGTCGCTAAAATGCTCTTGCCGGCACCTGTATCGGAAAACAGAACGGCGAGGTCGCCCTCGGCCCAGAACCTGCCGAGAAGCCGCGGCCGGCGGTCATTGAACTTCGGGTTTGTGAAATAAAGATACGCCGGGCTGGCCGTAAAGATGCTGTCATAGCGGCGATACCGCATCCGCGGAAGAACATCCTCGGGCAAATGCGGAAGCAAATGATAGTCCGGCTGGCCCGCGTATTCGTCCGCTTCTTCGGTTCCGTCGGCTACATCGGGCTCGGCGGTTTCCGTGGTTTCGGTTGGTTCGGCGGTCTCAGTAGAGTTAGTGGTTCTAGCCGATTCGCCAATTGATACACCGCCATTTGGCTGCTCTGCGATCCGGGCCGGATCACCCGCAGCAAGACCCGCCGAAACTCCGCCCCACTCGGAGCAGGACTCATCCATTTCGCCCTTTTCATCATAATCATCAAAAAGAAACGGATACCGCTCCCGCGACTCCGCCTCGTCATCAAAATCATCGTCGTCTTCGCTCCGGATCGTATCTAGTTCATCTCTCATCCCGCCATTCTCCCCCACCCATCGGCACAATAAAACCCCGATCCGTGAGATACGGGAGAAATGGATGATACGGATGATTTGGAAGGGCGGGTTTGAGAATTGCAAAGTTGCAAAGTTATGGATGCTCCAACGACTGCGATCCAGCGACTTAATTACAATTTGTTTCTGAGTGAACAAAGTGTCTTGGCAAAATATATTGTGGTCCTTCGACTGTCAATCACAGCAACAATGTGACTTTAGCCTTAGATGTGCAAATGTCGCGGCAAAAGCTTGATTACCAACTAAATTCGTTATACTATCGCCCACGCCTTACTTATGACTAGTTAGAAAGCAGAGCAAAATGGAGGAGGAGAAAATGCTAAAGACCAAACGTGTTAAGGCTGGCACTTGGGAAACATTGGAATGGTTTTGGAATACGGGTGGCGTTGCGTATTTTCGAGCGCCTCGCGGAGCCACGATCAAGGTTCGGTACGGCGTCGGGTTTGTTGGAAAGGATCGCCAAAAACAAACGCTCAATGGTACAGACGTTAAGAAGTTGAAGGTGGACAAGTACTACTATTCGTTGACCCGTGCAAGGATGCAGATCAAGGTTCAACAAACTACAGACGTGCGGTACTACGTCGTGCCGGGTGGCGATACGAGCGTACTTACACCAGACATACCTTTCTGATCGCCGCTTTATTACGAATTAGCAGCGAGATACCTCACCCGAATTAAGGAGATCGGGGACCGAGTTTACGTGTTGAAAATAAATGAAGTATTCTATGAATATTGTCGAAAGCATTGACGTTTTCCATCCGATAGAAATACCGAAGGAGACAACATTTTGCAGTCAGCCGTTGAACAGAAACGAGTGCTTCTGTCTAAAAGCACCGAACGTGCAAAAAAATCGCGGTTCGGGCAATTTTTCACATCCGAAAGAACGGCGGACTTCATGGCGAGCCTTTTCCCGAATGATAAAGGTTTATGCCGACTTCTGGACGCCGGGGCGGGAATAGGCTCGCTATCGGATGCATTTTTGCGTAGATGGACGCAAGGAGGCTTTCAGTTCAGTGGTGTTATATTAGACGCCTTTGAATTCGATGCCAGCTTGACGGTACATTTGGCTCACACGCTGGAAAGGTACTATGACAATCGGGATTTCACAGCCAATATCCGTCAGGAAGACTTTGTTCATTTCTCGGTCGAATCCTTGTCAGGAAGTTTGTTCTCGTCACCATTAGAGCGCTACACACACGCAATACTTAATCCTCCATATAGAAAGATAAACAGCAATTCGCTGTATAGGGCCGCCTTGCGCCGCGTTGGCATCGAAACTGTGAACTTGTATAGCGCCTTCGTTGCTTTGGCTGTTGCTCAGGCAGCAACGTGTGGTCAGATCGTTGCCATTATCCCGCGTAGCTTTTGCAACGGCCCATACTACAAGCCGTTCCGCGACTTCATTCTTGATCGTGCGGCCCTCCGTCACATACACCTGTTCGAGTCGCGCAGCAAGGCATTTAAGGATGACGAGGTTCTGCAAGAGAACATTATTATCCGCTTAGAGCGGGGCGGCAAACAAGGACCGGTGACCGTTTCAACATCGACCGATGACACCTTTTTCGATCTTGTGACTCACGAACATCCATTCGACCGGATCGTGTTCCCCGATGCTCCGGGGCGGTTCATTCACGTCCCCACGTCCCCTGAAAAGAACGCCATTGAGCGATCCGAGGCGATTTGCCGCACGCTGGCCGACCTCGGCATCACGGTATCCACCGGGCCGGTTGTCGATTTCAGACTTAAAGAACACCTACGCGATATGCCCGGTAACGGCACCGTTCCCTTGCTGTATCCTAGCCATTTCAAAAGCACAGGCACCACATGGCCCATCGAGGATATGAAGAAGCCAAACGCAATCGAGCGCAACGCCGAGACAGAAAAATGGCTTTACCCGAGCGGCTTCTACTGTGTCGTTCGCCGCTTCTCGTCCAAGGAAGAAAGGCGTCGGATCGTAGCGAGCGTGGTCGAGCCAGGTGCTTTCGGTGACGTGTCCATGCTGGGTTTCGAGAATCATTTGAACGTCTTCCATGCCGAGAAGCGAGGATTGCCCGAAGCTCTTGCCCGTGGCCTCGCCGTATTCCTGAACACAACGGCAGTTGATGAGAATTTCAGGAGCTTTAATGGACACACGCAGGTAAATGCGACCGACCTAAAACTGATGAAGTACCCAAAACGGGAAACCCTTATCGAGCTTGGTGACTGGGCCTTGCGGCAGAATTCGCTCACGCAGCATAAGATCGATGCCAAACTGGAATCCCTGATCGGATGAACAAAAAGAACGACTATATCGAGGCCGCACGGAAGATAATTATTGCCCTAGGCCTGCCAAGTGCACAGCAAAACGAGCGTTCCGCACTTTCGCTACTGGCCCTGTTGAACCTCTCGCCGGGCAAGGCGTGGGCCGACGCAGAAAACCCGCTTGTGGGCATCACGCCCATCATGGATTGGGCTCGCAAGCACTACGGCAAGGAGTACGCACCTAACACCCGCGAGACGTTCCGCCGCCAGACCATGCACCAGTTCTGCGATGCCGGCATCGCCCTTTGCAACCCAGACAAGCCTGATCGTCCGGTGAATAGTCCGAGCACTGTTTATCAGATAGAACCTGCAGTGCTCTCCGTGCTTCGCTCCTATGGAACACGTGCGTGGCGAAAAAATCTGAAAGACTATCTGACCGAACGGGATACGCTTATTTTTCGATATGCTAAAGAGCGTGACCAGATTCGGATACCGGTTAAGATCGCGCCGGAAAAGCAAATCACCCTGAGCCCTGGCGAGCATAGTGAACTGATTCGGGCCATCATCGAGGACTTCGCTTCACGCTTCGCACCGGGCAGCAGTCTGATTTATGCCGGCGATACACGCGACAAGTGGAGTTACTTCGATGAGCCAATGCTCGCGAGACTTGGTATCACTTTGGATTCACACGGAAAGATGCCGGACGTTGTTCTCTATTTCGAGGAGAAAAACTGGCTGCTCTTGATTGAAGCAGTCACGAGTCACGGACCGGTTGACGGCAAACGTCATGACGAGTTATCGAAACTGTTCGCCGGTTCGACCGCCGGGCTTGTATATGTTACGGCATTTCCGAACCGTACGTTGATGGGCCGCTACCTTGGCGAAATCGCGTGGGAAACAGAAGTGTGGGTAGCTGACTCTCCGTCGCACCTCATTCATTTTAATGGTGAGCGATTTCTTGGGCCATATAGTGCGGTATGATTTAGCTCGGTTTGAATATGGCCGCACATCAGCGGGCAGAGCCCTGGGAAAGGAAGAACGCCATACGGCAAGGCAAGCCTTTCCGCACATCGGCGGGCAGAGCCGCAAGAACTGACAACTGATAACCGAAAACTGAGAACTGATAATTATCGGAGGCTCCGCCTGTCTATTTGCGGAAATGCTGTGCTTTTTCGGCGAGTTGGCAAATCGTCCGGCTGCTATGCCGCCCGTTTCACGGGCTTTGGGGCTTAGGGCGAACGCAACCCCACGTTCCGCTCCGCTCCACGTGGGGCTACAAATATGTCGCTGCTCCGCAGCTTAGGACGTTTGAGCGACGTCTTCGCCTGCGGGTAAGATTTTGAGCGAGGCGGAGTTTATGCAGTAGCGGCGGGCGGCGGGCCGTCGGGAAAGACATGGCAATGGCGGTTGCCGCAGCGGGCACGGCGGATGATATCGACAGATGTTTCCCCGTTCGTGGGTTTCTGGTCTTTCTGCCGGTCGCGCACCTTTCGTAGAACTTCAAGCGCAGCCTGATTTGGACGGGAGGGTTCCGCCTCGTCGTAAACATAAACCCTGAGCTTTCGGCCGGCGAGGGACTTCGCCCGCCGCTCGATCTCCTCCCACGTTCCTTCCAAGACCCGAGCCGTCATACATTTCAACCTTATCATAAATGGCTTTCTGCGGTGAATAAACTTATGAACACCTACGACAGCCGCTTTTGGAGCACTTCTTTCAGTGCATCGACGCTGATGCGTTCTTGGGTCCAGGTGTCGCGGTCGCGGACGGTGACGGCGCCATCTTCGAGTGACTCGTGATCGACGGTGACGCAGAACGGCGTGCCGATCTCGTCCTGGCGGGCGTAGAGCTTGCCGATGCCGCCGGTGTCGTCATAGACGGCTCGCATTGCGGGCTGCAGGTCCTTCTTGATGCGGCGGGCCATCTCGACGATCTCGGGCTTGTTCTTGGCGAGCGGCAGGACGGCGACCTTGATCGGCGCCATCTCGGGCTTGAGTTTCAAGATGACGCGGGTCTCGCCTTTCTCGTTCGTGCGTTCGGAGTAGGCGTCCATCATCACGGCCAGCAGAGTGCGGTTGACGCCCGTCGAGGGCTCGATGATGTACGGGTAAAAACGCTCGTTGGTCGCCGTGTCGAAATAGGAAAGGTCCTCGGTCGAGTCGGGGTTTATCCGCTTCCCTTCGGCGTCCTCCGGCTTTTTCGAGTGCACGCGAAGGTCGTAATCCGTCCGGTTGGCGATGCCCATCAGCTCGTCCCACTGCTTCGCCTCGTCCTCGCGTTCGGGGAAAAAGCGATAGAGAATATCGACCGTCCGTTCGGAATAATGGGCAAGCTCCTCTTTTGTTTGCTCGTAGTGCTTTAGGTTCTCGCTCGAGATCCCAAGGCCCTGGATCCATTGGTCGTAGCTGTCGAGCCATTCCTGATGGATCCGCGGGGCGTCCTCCGGCCGGCAGAAATATTCGATCTCCATCTGCTCGAACTCGCGTGTGCGGAAGATAAAATTGCCGGGCGTCACCTCGTTGCGAAACGCCTTGCCGATCTGGGCGATGCCGAAGGGCAGCTTCCGCCGCGAGGTATCGAGCACGTTCTTGAAATTGATGAAAATGCCCTGTGCCGTTTCGGGGCGGAGATATGCGAGAGCCGTCGGGTCGTCGTCCGAAGAAACCGCTCCGATGGTCGTGCGGAACATCAGGTTGAACGGCCGCGGGTCGGTCAGGTTGGTCGAACCGCAGTTCGAGCAAATGAATTTGCCATCGGCATCCTGCTCGAGCTTGTCCTGCCGAAGCCGGGATTTGCACTCGCGGCAATCGACCAGCGGATCGGAAAAGGTCGTCTCGTGGCCGGAATATTTCCAGACGGCACGATTGAGGATGATCGAGGAATCAAGCCCCTCGATGTCGTCGCGTTCGTAAACGGCCCAGTTCCACCAGCTTCGCTTGATGTTGTTGGCAAGCTCCACGCCGAGCGGGCCGTAGTCCCACGACGACCCGAGACCGCCATAGATGTCGGACGCGGGATAAACAAAGCCTCGGCGTTTGGAGAGCGAAACGATGGTCTCGATATTTGGTGCAGACATAATGAGTTCGGGGAAAAAGTAAACTGTGATTTTACAATAGTTTTGCCGGAAAGGGCGAAGGCTGCTCCGGGCGGCCTCGGGAAATTGTTGCCGATTCAGGCCGCGGTGGGTTTACAATGGGGCAATGAAGATCTTGCCGGCCTTTGCTTTTGCTCTCGTGTTATTTGCTGGCGGCTTTGCCCAGCCCGCGTGGCAGGCGGGGCTCGATGGCCGAATCGCGTTCTATCAGATGACGGACTTCGGCATCGTGCTCGCCGGGACGGAACGGAGCCTCAACGCCATCGACGGCGCGACGGGCGAGCGGCTCTGGCGACGCGACACCGGCAAGATAAATGAGACCGCGATCACACCCGTACCGGACACCGACATGCTGCTTTTTACCCGCGACCTCGGCAGCCGTTCGCGGCTCGCGGCGGTCGATCTTTTCTCGGGCGGGCGGCTCTGGAAAAGCGAGAAGGTGCGGGGCGATGTGCTTCAGCTCGCCGCAGACCCGGAGCTTGATCTGCTCGCCGTGGTCGTTGTCCGCAATACATCAGGCCGGCTCGGCAGCGAGATGAAGCGGACGCCGGTCATCCACATGCTCCGGCTTTCGGATGGCGAGCATCTCTGGCGACGCGAACTCGACAGCGATGTTGAGATGATGCCCGCGGCGTTTGGCGAAGAGGGCCGCGAGACTGCGTTTACGCTCGACAATTACCGACCGCCGCTGTTGCTCGATGGCCGCCTTTATGTCTTCTATGAAGGCTTGACGAGCTACGACGCCCGCACCGGCGATGAAAAGGAACGCGAGCGGTTCAAGGTGAACGAGGGCGGGCTCGCACTGACCGAGGCCGATCCGATCGTTGACGACCAGCGTATCTACGTCTCGGGCCGCGGACGCATACGGGCCATGGGCCGCTCAAGCGGAAAGGAAGAATGGAAGGCGGACGACCTCGGCACCGCGGCGGAGATGGCATTGCTCGGCGACGTGCTCTACGTGCGAACGGGTGGGCAATTCACCCGCCTAAAGGACGGCGAGACCGAGACGAAGGGACCGTTCGGCGTTTCGGCGATCGACACGCGTTCCGGCAAGGTTCTCTGGCGTTACAAGGGTGCCGATAAAGGCATTACGAACTTCACCTTTGCCGATGAGAGCACGATCGTCATCGCCGACCGCGACGACCTGATCTATATCGATGCCCGAACCGGCAAGTCCACGAAAAAGTTCGAACACAAGGTACGCGGTGCTCAGTTCGTCCTGCTCAACGAGCGGCGCGAGGTCGTGGTCGGCGGCCGCGACACGCTTGCGGCATTTCGCGGCGAGCGGGAGACCTGGCGTGTGCGGCACAAGGCACCGGACCGCGGTGTGCTGCGGCTCGTGACCGGCATCGCCTTGCGGGCGGTCGCTCTTTATTTTCGCTATGGCGGGCTGGCGAGCACGGCGTTCAATATCGCCCGAACCGGCGGTAACGCTCTTGGCATCGTTCGTTCGCTCCGATGGTCGGGGCTTCGGAAAAGGTTCGGCTCGCTTGATCTAACGACGCTCGCGAGCAACTCGGCACGTGACTTTCTCAGCCGCCGGATCTACACCTATGGTTCGATCGCCGAGTTCCCGCGGCTCGCCAGCCGGATCGAGGGCCTTGCGGTCGTGCGGCCTTCGAGCCTCGTTCGCCGGGCCGCCGGACGTGCTTTGCCATCGGGCAGCGAGGTGCGGGAGAGCATTCTCGACCGGCTAGACCCGGTTAGGCAGGCCGAGCGGCTCTCCGATCACCTGCTGAGGCGGGAGCGTTTGGCCGAGCTTCGCGGGCGGCATATGTACTTCTTTACCGACCTGCCGCGACCCGCGGACCGCCGCGGCCTCATCGGCGTTAACATCCACACCGGCCGCGACGAGCGACGCATCCTCATCTCCGAGCCGGATCCGCAGTTCTTTACCGACGAATCGCTCGGCCTGCTCTATTCAGCCGACGGCGACACGCTAAGGGCCTACCGCATCGTGCAATAGCTTTTGCGTGCCCGCAAAGGACGGAGGCTAGAAAACTTTCTTGCAAATAGCGCGGATGAGGGTTATCTTTCGACCATCGGAAAAAGACGCACCTCGGCGGCACAGTGCGGTATCCCTATGAGAAACAGAAACGATGCAAACAAGTTCGGGCCTTTGCTGGCCGCCGCGTTGGTGGCCGCGACTTCCCTCGCCTGCACGTTCATCCGCGACCTGACCGGGCGATCGGTGCCGGACGGGCAGCGAATACTTGCGGAGCGAGTTCCGGCCGGGATGGAACACGCCGTCGAAGACCCTGAGGCAAATAGGCCATCGGCGTTTCGGATCATAATGCTCGATCCGGGCAAGATCACGCTTAAGGACCCCGAATCGCAACCGATCGACATCACGACGCTCGGCTCAAGGGTGCAGGAAGCGATGAGCACGAAGACGCCGGATGAACGGGTCGTTTATATCGCCGCGGCGGCAGACATCCCGACGAGCGAAGTTGCTGCGGTCATCTATGAACTTCGGCGGCAAAAGATCGAAACGGTCAAGCTGCTAACGAGTGAACGCGACCCCGAGGCGAAAGGGGACGGATTGTTTGCTGAGCCTGTGGCTGCTCCGAACCGGGTCTTCGAGCTGCAGATCGAACCCGAACGCGAGCGAGATATCGACGCCAAACCGAATCCGCTCCTGCTATTCGTGAGAACAGGAGACGACGGAAGGCCGGTCATAAACAATGAGACGAAAGCCGACCTCAAAGCGTTGACGACCTTGCTCAATGAAATTTTCGCTGAACGGGAGCGAAACGGAGTGTTTCGAGCGGATACCAATGAGGTTGAAAAGACCGTGCTGGTTAAGCTTTCCACTGACGAGACAGATCGAAAATACGGCGACTTGGTTAAGTTAATCAATGCAGTTAAAGGCGGAGGGGCAAGTCCCATTTCACTCGCGGAGGACTACTCACCCCCAATTTATCGTGAACTCCCAACGACCTTTGAAGAAATGCCGGATCCCTCAAGTCGTAAGGATCTCTCAAGGGTTATTTCCGGCGGCGTTGTGAATGGAAAGGCAACCTTCCTTCCCAAGCCCGAATATCCGCCGGCGGCGAAGGCGGTCAGGGCTTCGGGGGCGGTCAATGTCGAGATCATGATCGATACCGACGGCAACGTCGTCGAAGCAAAGGCGGTCAGCGGTCATCCGCTTCTTCGGCAGTCGGCAGTAACCGCGGCCCGGTCCGCGAAGTTCGCCCCAACAATGCTCGCCGGCAAACCGGTCAAGGTCAAAGGCGTACTCGTATTCCGCTTCAACGCTCCGGAGTAGAACGCGGTTTGCTTAAAATGGCGTGATTACGGCAGCCAGGTCAGACCACGCATTTGAGTCCGAGATGTTGTTCAAAGGGGAGAAAATCCCGGTCGTTGTGGAGCAGTTCGTAACCATCGACGATGCAGCGGGTTGCGATCAAGGTATCGATGGTCTTTCGAATGGTGACGCCTTTGGCTCGTATTGTGATGTAGTTTCTCGCGGCCTGAATGGCCACGTCGCGGCCGCCGACAACGACGAAATCGGCAAGCCCGAGCAGTCTTGCAACCTCCTTAAAGGTCTTTGGATCGCAGCAGCCTTGCAGGACCTCGGCGAGGACGAGGTCGCCGATAATGATCGGCTTGATGCCAAGTATCCGATCGAGTTCCTCGGCCTGCGGCGTGGGCGAGCCGTTGATATAGTCGATCCAGACGCTCGAATCAACGAAGATCATTAGTCGAGCCTCATTTTTTCAAGATCGCCTTCCCACCGGAATTTCCCGCGAAGCTTGCGCATCTCCGCCTGCCGTGCGGTGCGCAAAAGCTCCCGCAGAGCATGATCGACCACCGCTCGTTTGGTCTTCAGCCCGGTCGCTTTAAGCGTCTCGCGGATCAATTTTTCATCGATCTCAATGTTCGTTCGCATGTGTATAACTCACCCTTTTCATACACATTGTATATTTTGGCTAGCTTTAGAGTCAAAAAAAGCTGCCAGAACAATTTCACGTGGACCTTCAGCGATCTCTGCGAGATACTCCGCGGCCTCAGCGTTAAGATCATTTGAACGCAGAGTTTGCAGAGACTTACGCTTAAGACCGCTGAGCTAAAGTTGCAAGCGGTAAACGAAGTCACTTGCGGTCCAGCTACTTTTCCGACAGCCTTTTTTTAAACAACTCCAAACGACGGCTTACTCTTCGCCGCCGGAGGCTTTTGCCTTTTCTTCCATCAGGATGGCCTTGCGGGAGAGCTTGATCTTGTTGCCTTCCCTGCCGATGCATTTGACCATGATCTGCTGGCCTTCCTTGAGCTCGTCGCGGACGTCCTTGACGCGGCGGTCGGAGATCTCGGAGATGTGAAGCAGCCCATCGAGGCCCGGAAGTATCTCGACGAACGCACCGAAATCGACGATCCGCGAGACGGTCCCGAGATAGGTTTCGCCGATCTCGGCCTCGGCCGTAAGCGCCTTGATGCGGGCGATGGCGGCCTGTGCGGCCTCGCCGTCGGCGGTCGCGATGAGCACCGTTCCGTCGTCCTCGATGTCGATCTTCGCACCGGTCTCTTCGGTAAGTGCCCGGATGACGGAGCCGCCCTTGCCGATGACGTCGCGGATCTTCTCGGGGTTGATCTTGAGCGTGATGATGCGCGGAGCGTAGGGCGAAATGTCCTCGCGGGGAGCTTCGATCGCCTTCTGCATTATCTCAAGGATATGCATCCGGCCCTTGCGGGCCTGCTCAAGCGCTTCCTGGAGGATCATCGCGTTGATACCGGCGACCTTGATGTCCATCTGAAGGGCGGTGATGCCCTCGCTCGAACCGGCCACTTTAAAGTCCATGTCGCCGTAATGGTCTTCGGCACCGGCGATGTCCGAAAGGATCGCGTAGCGGTTGCCTTCCATAACAAGCCCCATCGCCACGCCGGCAACCGGTCGCTTGATCGGGACACCGGCGTCCATCAGGCTGAGGATGCCGCCGCAGACCGAAGCCATCGACGAAGAACCGTTCGACTCGGTGATGTCCGAGACGATGCGGAGCGTGTAAGGAAATTCCTCTTCGCTCGGGAGCACGGCCTCGATCGCCCGGCGGGCAAGATTGCCGTGGCCCGTCTCGCGGCGTGAGGTTCCGCCGAAGCGGCCCGCCTCGCCGACCGAGTAGGGCGGGAAATTATAGTGGAGCATGAAGCGGCGCTTCACCTCGCCCTTTTCGATGTCGTCCATGTACTGCTCGTCCATCTTGGTGCCGAGCGTTGTGGTGACGATCGCCTGCGTTTCGCCGCGGGTGAAGAGGGCCGAGCCGTGAACGCGCGGAAGCCAGCCGACCTCGCATGTTATCGGGCGGATCTCGCTAAACTTTCGTCCATCCGGACGGCGGCGCTTGCCGAGCATATCCTCACGGAAGATCTTCTCTTTAAGCTGCGAGAATGCCTTGCCGGCCATCGAACGCTTTTCGGCGTCGTCTTCCGGGTAGCTTTCGACGACCTCTTTCTTGAGGGCATCGACCTCGGCATAGCTCGAGAGCTTGTCCTTGCCGGTGGTGTCGAGCGCCGAGCGGAGGCGATCGCCAAAGTTCTTTTCGATCTCGGCAATGATCGATTCGTCAACGACCACGGGTGTGAATTCACGCTTGGTGTTCGCGAGTGCCTTGCCGAGCTCTTTCTGCCAGAGGCAGAGCCGCTTGATCTCTTTATGAGCAAGCATCAGCGCCTCGAGCATGATCTTCTCCGGCACCTCATTGGCTTCGGCCTCGACCATCACGATGGCCTCTTCCGTTCCGGCCACGATCAGGTTGAGGTCCGATTCGCGGCGTTCGTCGTAGGTCGGGTTGATGATGTACTTGCCGTCGATCAAGCCGATGCGGATGCCGGCGATCGGGTTTTCGAACGGAATGTCCGAAAGATAGAGTGCACACGAGGCCCCGGTGATGGCGATGACGTCCGGGTCGTTCTCGCTATCGGCCGAGATGACCGTGCCGACGACCTGCGTTTCAAAGCGATAGCCATCCGGAAAGAGCGGGCGGACCGGACGGTCGATCAGGCGGCAGGTTAGCACCTCCTTTTCGCTCGGGCGTCCCTCGCGGCGGAAATAGTTTCCGGGAATACGGCCGGCCGAGTAGCTCGACTCGCGGTATTCAACCGTCAATGGAAAGAAGTCTAGTCCTTCTTTCGCGGTCTTCATGCTTACTGCCGTAACGAGCAGCATTGTGTCGCCATATCGGATGACGACCGAGCCGTCCGCCTGCTTGGCGACCTTGCCGGTCTCGACGATAAGGTCCTCTCCTCCGACCTTGATCGATTCTTTCAAATATTTCTTTGTCATTTACTTTTTTCCTCAAAGACAAAGGCGGCCGGAGCCAAGTCGTGAAGCTCCGCCGCCTTTAGAGTTTGCTACGTAGAGTAGTGTTCTCGTTGTGGTTTTGTACAAAGCTGTCACGTTCAGCTGCCGCCTAGGTGATGGTTCTTTCTAACGCCGCCGGGCTTCATTCAAAGCGGCCCGGAGGGAAAAACTTTTCGCAATGGCCGGCACCGGCCGGCCCCTAAAAAAGAGACGCTCGGGCGTCTCGAGGCTTACCGCCTCAACCCGAGCTTCTCGATGATCTGGTGATACTCTTCGATGTTCTTGCTCTTTAAGTAATCAAGAAGCTTACGCCTCCGCGAGACCATCTTGAGCAGGCCGCGACGCGAGTGGTTGTCCTTCTTGTGCGTGCGGAAGTGCTCGGTCAGTTCGTTGATACGCTGCGTCAAAAGTGCGATCTGCACCTGCGACGACCCCGTATCGCTGCCGTGTGTCTTGTAGTCCTCTACGATCTTTTCTTTAACTTGCTTTGCTGTTGCCATTTAATCTATCCGGCTCAAAATAGCCTCTCCTTATGTACGCAGTAACTCCGTTAGTCGAAAACGGTAACCACGAAAACTATGAGCTATGCTCAAACTGTTATTATCTAGCAAGATATAACGTGGTGCAACCTGCTAAACCAATATTCTTACAGGCATTTAGTCTTTCCGATAGAACCCATGGACCACGCCGCCTTCCGAATCAAATCTTGTCTTTATAATGTCATAAAAGGTGTGGTCATCGTGCTCAAGACTTTGAAAAAGTCCATACGCGATAAGATCTGCGAGTTGAATCAATCGAGACGCTTTTGAATCGAGAAAAAGCGGGACTTCGGAAAAGTTCCGAATCAAACCCCAGCGATGGCCTATTGTTCGAAAGTCGGTCGCGAGCGATTGGATCGTGGACTCGTATGTCGATTTGTCAAATATTATGATCCCACGCTGTGTATCGCCGGATTTGTGAATCCGTCCAAGATAGTGGTCGAAGCGACTTGCGAGTTGTTCAAAGCAATGCTCGACCGGGTCGTCGGGAGTGATAGTTGCCTAATTAACAGCCGCTGCGAAGACCCGATTCCCCGGATGTGAAATTTGCAAAACCTTAAGAGAATCAACGATGGCATTTATTCGATCTTCCTTTGGAAATCGTCGAAAGATCCCCTTTCCGGTCTTCATTGGGTTTCCGTGAAGCTCGACATTCGATGGATCAGCGGGGTCAAATCTTGACGCGATCTTGTCCAACTCCTGAGCGACCCAAAACCCTTGTCGTTCGAACAAACACAAACCGGCGAGGACAAAGTACTGCTGTTTTGCATCGGTCGAAGTTCCGGATTCGTCAGCGTAAAGTAAGTACATAAAAAAACAGCCAAGGGAAGACTTTGCTTCCGCGGCCTGAATAAAGTCAGGCCTCTTGACCGTAAGATTAGCTTAGCAAATCAAAATTTTATCGGCAAGCCTTTTTGTGAGTCCGGAAGATAGCCGGCTAAGCATCGTAGTTGAATTCTTCCATGAACTTCGTCGAGAAGTTCCCCGACCGAAAACGCTCGTCCGCCATTATCTTGCGGTGGAGCGGGATGGTCGTTTTGATGCCCTCGACGACCATCATGTCGAGTGCCCGCTGCATTCGGGCGATCGCGAGCTCGCGGGTCCGAGCGTGGACGATGAGCTTGGCGATCATCGAATCGTAATAGGGCGGAACGGTATAGCCCGGATAAGCGGCCGTATCGACGCGGACGCCGGGTCCGCCGGGGATATTAAAGGCAGTGATCTTGCCCGGGCTCGGTGTAAATTTTACCGGATCCTCGGCATTGATGCGGCACTCGATCGAGTGGCCGACGATCTGCACATCGTCCTGCGAATAGTAGAGTTCCTCGCCGCCTGCGATGCGTATCTGATTGCGGACGATATCGGCAAGCGTGACCATCTCGGTGACGGGATGCTCGACCTGTATCCGCGTGTTCATCTCCATGAAATAGAAACTGCCGTCCTCATCGAGAAGAAACTCAAAAGTTCCGGCACTCGAATAACCGATCTCCTTACACGCCTTGACGGCGACCTCGCCCATGCGATTGCGTGTCTCGGGGTCGATCGCGGGCGACGGAGCTTCCTCGAGAAGCTTCTGATGCCGCCGCTGGATCGAGCACTCGCGTTCGCCAAGGTGGATCACGTTCCCGTATTCATCGGCAAGCACTTGAATCTCGATATGCCTAGGACGCTCAAGATATCGTTCGATATAAACTGCTCCGTTCTTGAAGGCGGCAAGTGCCTCGGACTGTGCAGTCTCAAGGCTGCCGTGAAGCTCGCTCTCCTGCCGGACGATACGCATTCCGCGTCCGCCGCCGCCGGCTGCGGCCTTGATGATCACCGGGAAACCGATCTCGCGGGCAAGCTGTGCGGCCTCTTCGGTCGATTCGATCGGTTCGGGGCTTCCGGGCAGGATCGGCACTCCGGCGGCCTGCATCGTACGGCGGGACTCGACCTTGTCGCCCATCATGGCGATGACCTCTGCCCGCGGGCCGATGAACTTGATGTTGCAGTCCTCGCAGATGGTCGCAAAGGTAGCTGATTCGGCAAGAAATCCGTAGCCCGGATGGATCGCGTCAACGTTGGTGATCTCGGCGGCACTGATAATGGCCGGGATGTTGAGGTAGCTCTCGGCCGAGGGGTTGCCGCCGACGCAGACCGCCTCATCGGCAAATTTTACGTGCAGGGCCTCGCGGTCCGCCTCGGAATGGACGGCGACCGTCTTGATGCCCATCTCCTTGCAGGTCCAGATGATCCGGCAGGCGATCTCGCCGCGGTTGGCGATAAGAATTTTGCGAATATCTCTCATCAAAAAGTTAGCAGTAAGCAGTGAGCGGTCAGCAGTATCTAAAAACTGCTCTCGGCTCGCGGCTTACTGCTCACAAGTTTACTTGATACCGAAGAGCGGCTGGCCGTATTCGACCGGCTGGCCGTTCTCAACAAAGATCTTGACGACCTCGCCGGAGGTTTCGGCCTGGATCTCGTTCATCAGCTTCATCGCCTCAACGATGCAGACGACCGACTCGGGCGAGACCTTGCTTCCCTCGGAAACGTACGGGTCCTTATCCGGGCCCGGAGCACGATAGAATGTGCCGACGATCGGCGAAGTGATGATGTGAAGGCCTTCGTCCTCCGAAGCGGTCGGAGCCGCGGTCTCGGCAGCGGGTGCTGCCTGTGCTGCCTGAACGGCCATCGGCTGCGGAGCGGCAACATATGCCGGCGTCGTCGCCTTGCTCAGGCGGACGCGGATGTTCTTATTCTCGAACTCAAAATCCGTAAAGCCATGCTCATTGACCAACTCGGCAAGCTCTCGCAGCTCGTCCATGTTCAGCGATGCTTCATGGGAGTGGCGGCGCTGATGCTTGCGGCGGCGATTGCCTTCGTTTTTCGGGACCTCTTCCGCTGCCTGTGCCGATGCTGTTTGTTCGCTCATAGCTTATCTCGCTCCTTTGTGGGCGTCTTAGCCTTTGGCGGCAAGTTCACGGGGGTTATCGACCAATTCGATGACGGCGAGCTCGGCATTATCGCCCGAGCGGCGTCCGAGCCGGATGATGCGCGTGTAGCCGCCGTTGCGGTCCTTGTAACGCACGCCGAGCTCATCGAAGAGACGCTTGAGCGCCTTAACGCCGGCGGTGCGCTCGATCGGGTCCTTCGCCTCGCCCTTCTTTCCGCGGAAGCGGCTCTGCTCTTCCTTGAATTTCGAATTGCCGGCGTGGAAAAATCGGGCCGCCTGCCGGCGAAGATGCACTTCCTGCGCCTTTGCTTCGCCACCGTCCAGCTGCTGTGCCTTGCGGGCGAGCGTGATCGCCTTCTCGATGAAGGGACGCAATTCCTTCGCCTTTGGGACGGTGGTGATGATGTGCTCCTTTTCCGCATTGACGAGCGAGGTCGCCATGTTGCGGAGCATCGACATGCGATGCTCGGTGGTGCGTCCCAATTTCCTGTGTGCCTTAAGATGTCTCATAACCAAAACCAGGAAGCCGCAAAATTCATTTGTATCACACTGCCCCGGGCTTCCTGATCATCCGGGGCGTGGTCGGCCTTGCTCGGTTATTCGAGGTCGCGGCCGCCCGTTCCCGGGATCGGGTTTCCCTGTTCGTCAAAGTCCATTCCGAAATCGAGGCCCATTCCGTGGAGCAGGTCCTTGATCTCGTTGAGCGACTTCTTGCCAAAATTCTTCGTGTGCAGCATATCGCGCTCCGACCGTTTGATCAGGTCGCGGATGGTGCGGATGTCAGCATTCTTGAGGCAGTTGTACGAACGGACCGATAGCTCGAGCTCATCGACCGGCTTGTCAAGCAGGTCGTGCCGCATCAACGGCGGTCGGGCGATGTCTTCGTACTTATACTCTTCTTCCTCTTCCTCAAAATTGATGAAGATGGACATATGGTCCTTGACGAGCTTTGCCGCAAGGCCGATGGAATCTTCCGGAGCGACGGAGCCGTCCGTCCAGACCTCGATGGTCAGCTTGTCGTACTCCGTATTCGACCCCTGACGGGTCTTATCGACGGTATAGTTGACCTTCTTGATCGGAGTGTGGACCGAATCGATGGGGATATAGCCGACTGAGAGGTCATCGTCGTTGTTGAACTCCGCCGAAACGTAGCCGCGGCCGCGCTTGAGCCGCATTTCGATATTGACGGTGCCCGAGCCGCTAATGGTCGCGATGTGGACATCGCTATCGAGGACCTCGACGTCGCCGTCGTGGTTGATATCGGCGCTGGTGATCTGTCCGGGCCCCTTTTTGCTGATGGTCAGGGTCTTCGGGCCGCTGCCCCCGCTTAACTTGAACGGGATCTGCTTAAGATTAAGAATGACGTCGGTCGCATCTTCAACGACGCCTTTGATCGAAGAGAACTCGTGCTCGACGCCGTCGATCTTGACCGCGGTGATCGCGGCTCCCTCGATGGAGGAAAGAAGTGCCCGTCGGATCGAATTTCCGATCGTCGTACCGAAACCGCGTTCGAAAGGCTGTGCGTAGAACTTGCCGTAACGCTCGGTCAGCGTCTCGCTATCGACATTGAGCCGGCTCGGCATTTGGAAGTCTGTCCAATTATTGGTTTGTGTCATAGTAGCCCTGTTTAAAATCAGCAACTTCGCCTCTTCGCGTCCCGCCTTGCCAACCGGCAAAACGGGCACGCGAAAAGAGCGAACTAATTGTCCTACTTGCTGTACAGCTCAACGATCAACTGTTCGTTGATGGTCGAATCGATATCCTGCCGCGTCGGCAATGACGTTATCGAAACACTGAGATCCTTGCCCTCGGGCGAGATCCACGCCGGGCGTCCGCGGCCGGCTGCGGTCTGCCATGCACCGTCAACGTGCACGTTCTTCTGGCTCTTGTCCTTGACGACGATCTGGTCGCCGACCTTCACCTGGAAAGAAGGGATGTTGACCTTGCGGCCGTTGACGAAAATATGGCCGTGGTTGACGAGCTGGCGTGCCTGCCGACGCGAGGTCGCAAAGCCCGACCGGTAAACGACGTTATCAAGCCGCCGCTCGAGCATAAAGAGCAGGTTCTCGCCGGTAACGCCCTTCTGCCGAAGAGCCTTCTCGAAATAGTTCCTGAACTGCTTTTCAAGGATGAAATAGATACGCTTGACCTTCTGCTTTTCGCGAAGCTGCTGGCCATAGCCGGCGAGCATCTTGCGGCGGGCACCGCCGTGCTGTCCCGGCGGGTTGGTCCCGCGCTTTTCGATCGCGCACGAGGGCTTGAAACACCGGTCGCCCTTCAGAAACAATTTTGCACCTTCGCGGCGGCACAATCGGCACACCGCATCTCTATATCTAGCCATTTATATTTTTCTGCCTCCGATTTAATTCGGAAAAGTTTACAGGCCGATTGCGGCCCTTCGTCCTTTCGATAAAATTCAAAATTCAAAAACCAAAATTCAAAACCCGAAAAACGAAATTCCGGAACGGTTCGTAGAACGAATCTGGAATTTGGAATTCGGAATCTCCCAATTCAAACGCGCCTGCGCTTGGGCGGGCGGCAGCCGTTGTGCGGGATCGGCGTGGTATCGCGGATCGCCGTTACGCGGATGCCTGAGTTATTGATCGCCCGGACGGCCGATTCGCGGCCGCCGCCGGGGCCTTTGACGCGAACCTCGGCCTCGCGCATTCCGGCTTCCATCGCCTTGCGGGCGGCCTCGCCGGCTGCCTGCTGTGCGGCGAAGGGCGTCCCTTTGCGCGAACCGCGGAAACCGCGGGCTCCCGACGAACACTGGGCGATGAGATTGCCCTGCGTATCGGTGATCGAGATCAGCGTGTTATTGAACGACGCCGAAACGTGAACGATCCCGACCGGGATATTCTTTTTCTCTTTCTTCTTAAAGGTCTTTTTGCCTTTTGCTGGTGCTTTTGCCATTTTTCTGTGAGCTGTGAGCGGTTAGCTGTTAGCAGTTCTGGTAACTGCTTACTGCTCACCGCTCACTGAAAACTATTTCTTGCCCGGTGCCTTCTTCTTGGCGACTGCGGCCTTACGCGGCCCCTTGCGAGTACGTGCGTTGGTCGAGGTGCGCTGGCCGCGGACCGGCAGGCTGCGGCGGTGCCGCAACCCGCGGTAGCAGCCGATGTCCATCAGCCGCTTGATGTCCATCTGGACACGCTTGCGGAGGTCGCCCTCGATCTCGCCTTCCTGGTCGAGGATCGCACGGATCTTGTTAAGTTCATCCTCGGAGAGGTCGCGGATCCGAGCATCAATGCTGATATCCGCCTTGCCGAGGATCTCGGTCGCGCGCGATTTGCCCACGCCGTAGATATACGTCAAACCGATCTGAGCCCTTTTATTGGGCGGTAGGTCCACACCTGCTACACGAGCCATATTTTCTCCGAAAATCGTCAATCGTAAATCGTGAATCGAAAATCGCTTCTAACTATTTACGATTTACGATTAACTGTTTACGATCATCTATCCTTGCCTCTGCTTGTGCTTCGGGTTATCGCAAATGACGCGCACAACGCCCCTGCGGTGAATTATCTTGCACTTATCGCAGATCTTTTTTACTGACGGACGCACTTTCATGATGCTTCTCCCTGCTATTTATACCGATAGGTTATTCGCCCGCGTTTGAGGTCATAGGGCGAAAGCTCGACCAGGACCCTGTCACCGGGGAGGATGCGAATGAAATTCTTTCTCATCTTGCCCGAAATATGTGCCAATATCTCGTGCTGATTCTCCTCAACCGAAACGCGGAACATCGCATTCGGAAGGGTCTCGAGCACGACGGCCATGACCTCGATCGCTTCCTCTTTCGACATAAACAGCGTCGACCAACTTCTTGCGAGTTGGACAAACTCCTAATAATAACTGTCTTGCCTTCTTATTTCAAGTCACGCCGAGGCAGTTTCTGCCTTCTTTTCCGCGAGTTCCTTTTTCTGTTCGCGGGTCAGCGTCAAAATTTCCGGCCCTTCGGGCAGAACGGCGATCGTATGCTCGCAATGCGCCGATATCTTGCCGTCAAGCGTTACGACCGTCCAGCCGTCATCGAGCGTTTTAGTTTCGGCCACACCGAGGTTTAACATCGGCTCAAGAGCAAAACAATACCCGGCACGGATCTTCTCTTTTGTGCCCGGTCGGCCGTAATTCGGTATCTGCGGGGCTTCGTGCATCCGGCGGCCGATGCCGTGGCCGGTGTAGTCGCGGACGATGCCGTAACCGAATTTTTCCGCGTGCGACTGAACGGCGTGGCCGATATCGCCAATTCGTTTGTTCGGCCGGCATTGCTCGATCGCAAGGGCGAGGCACTCCTCGGTAACCTGGATGAGCTTTCGGGCCTCTTCGGAGACCTCGCCGACCGGAATGGTCGTTGCAGTATCGCCGACAAATCCATCGAGCGTGCATGCCATATCGACCGAAAGAATGTCGCCCTCTTTGAGCGGCTTATCGGTCGAAAAGCCATGAACGATCTGCTCATTTACCGAGGCGCAGATGGCGAACGGGAACGGTGTCATTCCCCGCGGCTTGTAACCGATAAAGGTCGGGATCGCACCGGCATCGCGCATCATCTTCTCGGCGGTCGCATTCAGCTCGAGGGTTGTGACACCAGGGGCGACCATCGCACGCAGGGCCTCGCGAACCGAGGCGATAAGCTCGCCAACGGCACGCATCTTTTCGAGATCCTTTTGCGATTTCGCGATTATCATTCTTTTGCCGAAAAATGCGGCCGAGGCCGCGCTCAAAACTCCGCCGATACTGGAATTTCGTATTCTCACGTAATTAGTTACTGCTAATTACGAACTATGCTAGACGAGCTTCTCGAGCTCGGCGTAAATATCTTCGAGGCTGCCGGTGCCGCTGACCTTGCTGAGCCGGCCCGAGTTCGCATAATACTCGATCAGCGGTTTGGTCTGCTCGTCGTAAGTGGCGAGCCGGGTTGCGACGCTATCTTCATTATCGTCCGCCCGATGGGTCAACTCCGCATCAGGGTGAAGGTCACAGCGGCCTTCCGTCTTTGGCGGCTTCGAATAAATATTATAGATCTCACCGCAGACCGGGCACGAACGCCGTCCGGTCAACCGACGCATCAGTTCCTCACGCGGAACATCGACCTCGATCGCAAGGATCTCGAATCCTTGCTCGGTGGCCAGGCCCTCAAGCTGCTCGGCCTGCACGGCCGTCCGCGGATAGCCATCAAGGATGTAACCGCTGCGGCAATCTTCACGCGAGGTACGGTCACGGACCATCCGAAACGTCACTTCATCAGGGACGAGCTTTCCGGACCGCATTATTTCCTGCACTTCGCGGGCGAGCGGCGTATCGAGCGTCTTCATCTCGCGGAACATATCTCCGGTCGAGATCTGCGGAATGCCCTTGCGCTCTTCAAGCAGGCGTGCCTGGGTTCCCTTTCCCGCTCCGGGTGCTCCGATAAGTACGACGATCTTATTCATCAGAATTTTCCACCGCAGAGACGCTAAGACGCAGAGAAGAAGAAACCAGTCGTTTCTTAAACTCTGCGACTCTGCGTCTCAGCGGTTAGATCTTAATTTCGGCGTCCGCGAAGCCGCGATCCGGCACCGAGGAAGCCCTCGTAATTGCGCATCACGAGCTGTGCTTCGATCTGCGCGGCGGTATCCATTGCAACGCCGACCAGAATGAGCAGCGACGTTCCGCCAAAGAAGAACTGGTAGCCAAGCCCGGTAGGTATCCAGCTAAGTCCGGGCGTTGCCGTCAGGAACGCGTCAAGGCTATCGCCGATGAACGGCAGCCGGGCGACGCGGAATCCGCTAAGCAGAACCTGCGGCACGAAGGCGACAAGTGCAAGATAGATCGCTCCGACCGTGGTCAGCCGTGTCAGGATGCCGTTGAGATACTCGGCGGTCGGTGCTCCGGGGCGAATGCCGGGAATGAACCCGCCGTGCTTCCGGAGATTATCCGAGACATCGTCCACATTGAAGATGATCGTTATGTAAAAGAACGTAAAGATCACGATCAACGAGATGAAGACAAGCTCGTACCACGGGTCGCCGCCATGGAACTGCGCCATGAACTGAACGATCTGCGACCATGTCGAGGTCTGGTCGCTCGGGTCCGGCGGAAATGCGCTGATCACGGTTTGCGGCATTGCCAGTACCGACGAAGCGAAGATGACCGGGATGACGCCGCCCATGTTTATCTTGAGCGGCAGACTCGTCTCCTGCCCGCGGAAGGTCTGGTTGCCGACCTTCCGGCTGGCATAGCTGATGGCGATCTTCCGGCGAGCCGATTCGACATAAACAATAACGGCGATGAGCGCGATCATTACCGCGACGAGGAAGATGACGCCGAGCGTCTGGAGCGGGTCGCCCGCACGGACGCGATCAGATACTTGAATGACCGCACTCGGGAGGCCGATGACGATACCAGCGAAGATCAGCAGCGAGATACCGTTACCGACGCCGCGTTCGGTTATCTGCTCACCAAGCCACATCACGAAGATCGTACCGGTCGTCAAGGTTACGACGATCATCAGAGTCGCCGGCCAGGTGTTCTCGATGATGCCGCTCCGCGAAAGCCACGTTGCGACAAAGAACGTTTGCAGCAAACAGAGAACAAGCGTCAGGTAACGTGTATATTGATTGAGCTTCTGGCGGCCGACCTCGCCCTCTTCCTGGATCTTCTTGACGGCAGGCGAGAGCACGGGCATCAGCTGCATGATGATCGAGGCCGTAATATACGGCATGACACCAAGAGCGAAGACCGAGATGGTGCGGAAGTTTCCGCCCGAGAAAAGGTCGAGAACACCGAGCAGTGTGTTGGCGATCTCGCCCCACATCTGCTCAAGCCGGACCTTATCGATACCAGGCGCCGAAACATGCGACCCGAGCCGATAAATGGCAAGCAGCGAAAGCGTAAAGATGATACGCTTCCGCAGCTCGGGAATGCTGAACATGTTCTGTATGGCGCTTAAAAACTTCTCCATATAATTCAGTGGCCAGTGTTCAGTGGCCGGTGGTCAGTATCAAAATCGGTGGAAGCGGCGATCATTTCCGGCCGCTGGCCGCCGAGAACTGCCCACTATGCTTCTGCCTTAGCTGCCTTCTCAATGACCGCTGCCGTGCCGCCGGCCTTTTCGATCTTGTCGATCGCGGTCTTGGTGAACCGGTGTGCCGAGATCCTGAGCGACTTCGTGATCTCGCCATTGCCGAGGATGACCACGTCGTGCTTTGCCTTTTTGATCAGTCCACGTTCGTGGAGGATCTCCGGAGTGACCTCATCGCCGGTGTTGAAGTTCGCCTCGATCTTCGCAAGGCTGATCTCGAGCCACTGCTTTTTGAAGATGTTTGTGAACCCGCGCTTCGGCAAGCGACGCTGGAGAGGCATCTGCCCGCCCTCGAATCCGGGACGGCTGCTGTAGCCCGAGCGTGACTTCTGGCCCTTGTGGCCACGACCGGAAGTCTTTCCGAGGCCCGATCCGGGGCCGCGGCCGACCCGCTTCTTCTTATGGGTCGAGCCCGGTGCCGGCTTAAGATTATTAAGTGATAATGCCATTTTCGTTTCCTCTTTCGCGTACTGAACTTCTTTCAGACACTAAAGACGCGGATACTCATTTATCGCCCTATGAAAGAGCTTACGAGTCTCCGCGAGATATCTCAAGTTAATCAACGATACGGAGAAGGTGCGGGACCTTCGCAACGATGCCGCGCATCGAAGGTGTATCTTCCCGCTCGACCGTCTGGTTCAGCTTGGTAATGCCGAGAGCTCGGACGATGTCCTTCTGCTTCTTGGCATAGCCGATCGAGCTCCGGTAATACTGGATCCGGATCTTGCCGTCCGTTCTGTTTTCTGCTTTCTTTGCCATAACTTTAGTTTCGAGGTTTCAAAGTTTCGAAGTTGCGAAGTTAATGATCGGAACTTCGCAACTTCGCAACATCGCAACTCTAGGCTAATTCTTCGACCTGCTTGCCGCGGAGGCGTGCGACCTCCATCGGGTCTTTCATCCGCGAGAGTCCGTTAAAGGTGGCACGCACGACGTTATGTGCATTGCTCGACCCGAGGATCTTCGTGCGAACGTTATGAACGCCGAGTGCCTGCATAACGAGGCGGACCGCACCGCCGGCGATGACGCCAGTACCCTCGGCAGCGGGCTTGAGGAGCACGCGCCCGGCACCGAATTCGCCGATCAGCTCGTGCGGCAGGGTTCCCTCGATCAGCGGAACGCGGATGAGGTTGTTCTTTGCCGCCTCGACCGCTTTCTTGATCGCGTTCGGAACTTCCTTCGCCTTGCCCGTACCGAAGCCGACGTGGCCCGATTCGTCACCGACGATGACGAGTGCGGCGAACGACATATTCTTACCGCCCTTTACGACCTTGGTAACTCGATTGATCTGAACGAGAAAATCCTTGAGGATGAGCCCGTTCGGAGAAATTCGCTGGTTATTCATCATTCTTCTCGCTTTCGGCTGAGTCGCCGGCCGCGGCAGCCTTTGCCGCCTCTTCCTTATTCAATCCGTTGGCACGCGTGGCATCGATAAGGGCCTTGACGCGTCCGTGGTAAACATAACCGCCGCGGTCAAAGACCACATTCGAGACGCCGGCCGCGACCGCCCTTTCGGCTATCGCTTTGCCAACACGCTCCGCGGCCTCGATGTTGCCGCCGGTCGAGCCTGCAAGTGCCTTTTCGGTGGTCGAAGCGCTTGCGATCGTGCGGCCGTTCTCATCGTCGATGACCTGAGCGTAGATGTGGTTCAGGCTCCGGTACACCGCCAGACGAGGACGCGCGGCCGTTCCGCTTACTTTCTTGCGGATCCGGGAGTGCACGCCGCGTCGGATATCTGCTCTGCTTTTCTGTGCCATAACTTTAAATAGTTGCGAAAGTTTCGAAGTTTCGAAGTTGCAGAGTTCGTAACTTCGCAACTTTCGGGAACTTTGAAACTCCCGGCTTACTTACCTGTTTTGCCCGGCTTCAGCCTGTAATACTTATCGGCGTAGCGAAGCCCCTTGCCCTTATAGGCATCGGGCTTGCGGAGCCGGTTAAGCTCGGCAGCGACCTGCCCGAGCATCTGCTTATCGATCCCGGTGAGCGTCAGCGTAAGCTGATACTGGTTGATCGAGCTCTTGGTATTGACGCGTTCCGCCTTGGCCTCGATGCCGTCCGGAAGAACGTATTCGACCGGGTGCGAATAGCCGAGCGAGAAGTTGATCTTCCTGCCCTGGACATCGGCCTTATAGCCGACCCCGACGAGGTCCAATTCCTTCTTGAAGCCCTCGGTCACACCAACGACCGCGTTATTAGCAAGTGCCCGGGCAAGCCCGTGGAACGCACGCTGATCCTCGCTCTGCCGCTCGGCGACAAGAGAACCTTCCTCCTGCTTGAAGGTGATGCCCTGCGGGATCGGCGTCGTAAGCTTTCCCTTCGGCCCCTTTACCTCAAGCTGGCCTTCTTTGATCTCGACCGTAACGCCGGCCGGGATCGTGATCGGTTTCTTTCCTACTCGTGACATATATTTCCTGGATTATGTGGCCGGCCATGCGGGCCGCCATTCATCCCTTGAGCGGCACACCCGCCGCTCGTCCGACTAATAAACCTCTGCGAGGATCTCGCCCCCGACGTTCTCGGTACGTGCACGCTTGCCGCTCATCAGCCCACGCGAGGTGGAGATGATGTTGATGCCGTAACCGCCGAGCACCTTCGGGATCTCGCCCGCTCCTACGTAAACGCGGCGGCCCGGCGTTGAGACACGCGAGAGATGCGTGATCGACGAAGTGCCCTTTGCATCGTAACGAAGGAAGATGCGGATGACGTATTTCGTGCCTTCGCCCTTCGTCGTGAAATTGTTGATATAGCCTTCCTCCTTGAGGATACGGGCAACTTCGAGCTTCAACTTCGAACCCGGGATGTCAACGCGGTTATGGTTGGCCGCGATGGCATTGCGGATTCGGGTAAGCATATCGGCTATTGGATCGGTCATTCTAAACTCCGTTCTCTTTCGTTTGGCCGGCCGCGGGGCCGTCCTTTATCTTATTACCAGCTTGACTTGACGACGCCCGGGATCTGTCCCTCGAGGGCGAGTTCACGCAGGGCGACACGCGAGATGCCGAACTTGCGCAGATATCCTCTGGGGCGGCCCGTCTGCGAACAGCGGTTGCGGACCCGGACGGGGCTCGCATCACGCGGCATCTTCTGCAGCCGAATGACGGCCGCATCGACCTCTTCGGGGGTCGATCTCGGATCGTTGATGATCCGCTTGGCCTCGGCACGGCGTTCGGCCCAGAGGGCAACGCGGCGTTTCCGCTTTTCGTTCTTTACGACTTTACTGATCTTTGCCATATAAAAAATTGGTAACTGATAATTGATAATTGATAGTTGAAAATTTCCGGAATCTTTTCCTTAATTCTCCATTGTCAATTGTCAATTATCCATTCTCCATTACTGCCTGAAGGGCATTCCCATCGCCTTGAGCAGTGATCTTGCCTGCTCGTCGTTGCCGGCGGTCGTTACTATCGAGATATTCATACCCCGCGTCTTATCGACCTTGTTAAAATCGATCTCAGGGAAGATGAGCTGTTCGCGGACGCCGAGCGTATAATTGCCGCGGCCATCGAACGCCTTGCCCGAGATGCCGCGGAAGTCGCGGACACGCGGAAGTGCCACCGAGATGAGCCGGTCAAGAAACTCGTACATCCGGTCGCCGCGAAGCGTTACCATCGTGCCGATGTTCATTCCCTGCCGGAGCTTAAAGGCCGCGATCGACTTCTTCGCCTTGGTGACCACGGGCTTCTGGCCGGTGATCGACTTTAGTTCCTCGGTCGCTACATCAAGGATCTTGGCGTTCGCACTTGCTTCGCCAAGGCCCATGTTGACGACGATCTTCTCGATCTTCGGGATCGCCATCGGGTTCTTTATGCCAAATTCCTTGGCGAGAGCCGGGGCGACCTCATTCCTATATTTATCTTTCAGTCTTGCCATTGCCTGATATTTCCTTGTTTGGGACCCGCCGCGGGGGCGTTACCAAACCATCGGAAGATGCCTATTCGGATTCTTCTTCCTTATCCTTCTTGACCTCTTTCTTGCCAAAGACGTTCGGTTCCGGGATGACCTTGCCGCTCTTTGCGACGCGGACCCGCTTGCCGTCACGCTCTTCGATCCTGATGCGGGTCGGTTTGCCGGTTTCGGGATCGATCACCGCAACGTTCGAAACATCGACCCAGGCTTCCTGCTCGATGATGCCGCCCTGCTGGTTCATTTGCGGAACCGGCTTGCGGTGACGCTTGACGAGCATCGCTCCTTCGACCTTGACCTTGCCGCGGCGGGCATCGACGGCGATGACACGGCCGCGAAACGGCTGCCGCTTTCCGGCGCTGTCATAGCGGTTGTATTCCTTGCCGGCGATGAAGACCACCTGGTCTCCGCGTTTGATCCTGCTCTTAACGGTTCCTGTTCTTTCCGCTTTCATTTCTATATCACCTCCGGAGCGAGGCTTACGATCTTCATGAAGTTCTTTTCACGAAGCTCGCGGGCTACCGGGCCGAAGACGCGTGTGCCGATCGGGCTGCCGTCGTCCTTGATAAGCACGGCCGCATTCTCATCGAAGCGGATGTAGGTACCGTCCTTGCGGCGGACCTCCTTTCGCGTGCGGACGATCACCGCGTTGTAAACCTTTCCCTTCTTTGCCGTTCCATCCGGCGAAGCTTCCTTGACGGTGACCTTGATCTTGTCGCCGAGGCGGGCGATCTTTGAGGTCGAACCGCCGATCGGTGCGATCATCTCGACCCGCTTGGCTCCCGAATTGTCAGCGACCGTCAAAGAGGTCTGCATCTGAATCATAACTTTTCTCCGTATCAGTCTTGGAAGTCTTGGAGGTCGAGGAAGTCTCGGAAGTCAGTCGACATTCGACCGCATTACTTCGTTTCAACCTCTTACTAACTCTACAACCCGAAGACTAACCAAACCTTCCAGACTTCCTAGACTTCCTAGACTTCCTAGACCGTCCAGACTGTCCCGACTAAATTTCAGCCTTTTGAATGATCTCAACTACGCGCCAACGCTTGCGTGCCGAAAGCGGGCGGGTCTCGACAATACGGACCTTGTCGCCGATGCGGGCACCGAGTTCGTCATGTGCCATGAATTTCTTCCGGCGGCGGACGTACTTACGATAGATCGGGTGCTTTACGAGCCGGTCCACGCGGACGACGACCGTCTTGGTCATCTTGTCAGATGAAACGACGCCGACCTTTTCCGCACGCTTGTGAACACGCTCGGCCTTTTCGGTGCTTTCGCCCGAGGCGGCTTCCTTCGTGGCGGCCTTCTTCTCCGCCGGAGCAGCTTCGACGGGCTCGGCCGTTTCTGCCGAAGCCTCAGCCGCAACTTCCGCCGCCGGCTCTTCTGCCGCTGCCGATTCCTCTGCCGGGTTCACCGCGTCTTCGATCTCTTCTGTATTCTTGTTAGCCATTTCTTATCTTCGGCCCTATTAAGCCTCTGCCTTTGCCTCTTGCGACTTTTCCGCGATCATCGTGTAAACGCGGGCCAGTGTCCGCTTTTCGCGGCGGATGTCGCTGATGGTCTCTCCAACGCCGAGCGATTTGCGAAACTTCAGGCGGAAAAGCGATTCCTTAAGGGCATCTGCCTGATCGTTCAATTCTTCGAGAGTCATTTCCCGAAGCTGGTCCAACTGTTCTTTCCGCTTCATTTCTAGACAATACCTCCCTCGAGGTCGGCACGGGTGACGAACTTCGTCTTGATCGGAAGCTTCTGTGCGGCGAGCCGCATTGCTTCGCGTGCCAGTTCTTCAGGAACGCCCTGGATCTCATAAAGTATCCGGCCCGGCTTGACGACCGCGACCCAGTGGTCGGGTGCGCCCTTGCCGCTTCCCATACGCGTTTCTGCCGGCTTCTTGGTGATCGGCTTGTCCGGGAACATCCGGATCCAGATCTTTCCGCCGCGCTTTACGTGACGCGTCATTGCGATACGGGCCGCTTCGATCTGCCGGTCGGTGATCCAGCCGGCCTCAAGGGTGCGGAGCCCGAAATCCCCGAAATCGAG
This sequence comes from Acidobacteriota bacterium, assembly GCA_019639135.1. GTDB lineage: Bacteria > Acidobacteriota > Blastocatellia > Pyrinomonadales > Pyrinomonadaceae > OLB17. The sequence continues at coordinate 46,670 of JAHBSL010000001.1, read as the reverse complement.
GTTCTCGCCGCGGTGTGCTTTACCGCGGTTCCGGCCCTTTTGGACCCTCCTGAACTTGACCTTTTTCGGCATCAACATAAATTCTTCTCCAGTTGTCGGTGGTCAGCGGCCAGTGGCCAGCAGGACCGATCCGTTCCCGTTTACTAATTAAACTTTCTGATCATCGGCCGCGAGCCGCTGAACTCTAACGATTTCGGTCGTCACGACGCGGGCGGCGATCGCCGCGGCCACGCATTCCGCGTTCGCCGCGAACCTCATTGATCGGGTCGGTCGTCGTTCCGCGGGCCATCGAAGCATTTGCATCGAGGATCTCACCGCGATAGATCCAGACCTTTACGCCGATCACGCCGAAGGTCGTATGGGCCTCGGCAAAGCCGAAGTCGATATCGGCACGCAGCGTGTGCAGCGGCAGGCGGCCATCGAGCGACCATTCGGTCCGGGCGATCTCGGCACCATTGAGGCGGCCCGAGACCATCACCTTGATACCTTTGGCACCGAAGCGGATGGATTCTTCCATCGTTTTCTTCATCGCCCGGCGGAAAGCGATACGCTTTTCGAGCTGCTGGGCGATCTTCTCGGCCTGAAGCTGGGCGTTAAGCTCCGGATGCTTGATCTCGAGGATCGAAAGCTCGACCTCTTTTCCCGTCTTCCGCGTGAGGCTCTCCTTGAGAGCTTCGATCTCGGCCCCCTTGCGGCCGATGATGATGCCCGGACGCGAGGTGTAGATAACGATGCGGATCTTTGCCGCCGCACGCTCGATGTCGATGTGCGAGACGCCGGCACCGGCGAACTTTTTCTTGAGGTCCCGCTTCAGTTTAAGGTCTTCGGCAAGAAAGGCCGCAAAGTCCTGCTTGGTGAACCAGTGCGAGTGCCAATCCTTGTTGTACCCGACCCTAAAACCGTATGGATGAACTTTCTGTCCCATAATTCAGATCTCTACTTGGTCTCGGCCTCCGTCTCGCCTTCTGTCTTTTCGGCCTCTTCGGCTGCCGGTGCCGCATCTTCAGCGACAACTTCTTCGGCATTTGCCTCGACCGTTTCTTCAGCGGCCGGTGCGGTCTCGACCGTTTCCTCAACTGCCGGTGCGGCTTCTACCTTCTCTTCCGCGGGGGCTGCCGCTGCTTCGTCCTTTTTCGCCTTCGGGGCCTTGGCGGCGTCCTTCTTTGCTGCCTTCTTCGGCTCGGCTTTTTTGGTCTCGGCACGACGCGCCTTGGCGGCCTCGGCTTTCAGTTCCTTTTCGGTCTTCGGCTTCTCTTCCGACGTCACCTCGATGGTGATGTGGCAGTAGTGCCGCTGTTCGCGATAGGCACGGCCCTGCGGAGCCGGACGCATACGCCGCCGATGCTTGGTCGGGCCCATATCTACATAGCACGCCTTTACCCAGAGGTCATCGGGATCGATCGCGATGTTCTGCTGCTCGGCGTTATACGTCGCATTCGCAATGGCCGAGTTAAGGCACTTGGCGATCGGCTGTGCGGCACGCTTCTGCGTGAACTTAAGGATCGAGAGCGCCCGCGAGACGTTCTGCCCGCGGATCATATCGATCACAAGCCTCGCCTTCCGCGGCGAACCTTTAAGATATTTTGTCTTTGCTATCGCTTCCATATTCTTAGTGAATCGTGAATAGTGAATCGTAAATAGCCTTCGTCTATTCACGATTTACGATTTACTATTTACTTCCTTTTAGCTGCCTTTTCAGCCTTCGTTCCCGGGTGGCCCTTATAGGTCCGCGTCGGGGAAAACTCGCCAAGCTTGTGCCCGACCATGTTTTCCGTTACGAAGACCGGGATGTGCCGTTTGCCATTGTGGACGCCGAACGTCAAGCCGACCATCTCGGGTGTGATCGTCGAGCGACGCGACCAGGTCTTGATCGCCGGCGGCTTTTTGCCGCTTTCCAGAACGCGAGCGACCGTCTTCTGAATGCTGAGGTCGATGAACGGCCCTTTTTTAAGTGAACGTGGCATATTTCAATTTCGGATCGCGGATCTTTGATTTCGGATCGCTCCGTTTTCAACCTACGATCATCTAGCTCGGGAGCCGGATCACACCCAGGATCGAAATCCCATATCCGAATTCCCAAATCCCAAATTACTTTCGTCTCCTATCCTTCACGATCATGTTCGCGGTCCGCTTGTTGCGGCGCGTCTTGTAACCGCGGGTCGGCTGTCCCCAGGGCGTTACCGGGTGACGTCCGCCGGAGGTCTTACCTTCACCGCCGCCGTGCGGGTGATCGACCGGGTTCATCGCGACACCGCGAACCTTCGGTCGCTTGCCCATCCAGCGGTTGCGGCCTGCCTTGCCAAGCGAGACGTTCTCATGCTCGGTATTGCCGACCTGGCCGACGGTCGCCATGCAGACGACCGGAACGCGGCGAACCTCGCCGGACGGCATGCGAAGCTGGGCAAAATCGCCTTCCTTCGCGATGATCTGTGCAAATCCGCCGGCCGAGCGTACCATCTGGCCGCCCTTGCCGGGCCGCATTTCGATGTTGTGCACCTCGGTGCCGAGCGGGATGTTCTTGATCGGCAGAGCATTGCCCGGAAGGATGTCCGCATCCGCTCCGCTTAGGATCGTTGCACCGACCTTGAGCCCGACCGGGGCGATGATGTAGCGCTTCTCACCGTCAAGATAGGTGATCAGGGCGATGTGCGCCGAGCGGTTCGGGTCGTATTCGATCTGGGCGACACGTCCGGGCACGCCGGTCTTGTCACGCTTGAAATCGATGACGCGATAGAACCGCTTGTGTCCGCCGCCGCGGCGACGGATCGTGATGCGGCCATCGTTATTACGGCCGGAGATCCGCTTTTTCGGTTCGAGCAGCGATTTCTCGGGTGCTGCTCCCGGCGTCAATTCATCGCGGGTCAGATAGGTCTGATACCGCCTCGCCGGTGATGTCGGTTTTAATCTCTTGATTCCCATATCTTTGTCGTGAATGGTAAATCGTCAATCGTGAATAGAAACTCTATTTACGATTTACGATTCACGATTTACTAAATAGCTTCTGCGTAATCGACCATCGGTTCGCCCTTGCGGAGCGTTACGTATGCCTTTTTCCAGTTCGGGCGGCGGCCTTCCTGCCGGCCGCGGCGCTTCATCTTGCCGTCGTAGTTGACGGTCCGGACCGCGGCGACCTTCACATTGAAGATCTCTTCGATCGCTTTCTTGATCTCGATCTTGTTCGCCTTGGTGTCAACCCGGAAGGTAAGCACCTGGCCCTGATTCCGGTCTTCGGCATCGGTCGAATCCTCTTTAAGGATGACGCTCTTTTCAGTGACGACCGGCGACTTCAAAATATCCCAAACAGTTTTGTTACTCATTGTCCGTCGCCTCCTCTACCTTCTCTTCGGTCTTCTTGGCACGCGGCTTCTTTGCCTTCGGCTCGGCCGCGATCTCGACCTTCTCATTTGAAGGCGAGAGCAGGTTTGCAAGCTCTTCGACCGCTGCCTTCGAGATGAGCACCTTTTCGTGGTAAACGATGTCGTAGATGTTCAGCCCGAAGCTGTTCGTTACCTTCGTCTTCGGCACGTTCCGCGACGAGAGCACGAGGTTCGCATTATCGAGCGAATCGACGATCAGCGTCTTGGCGCCATCGAGGTTCTTGTGGATCTTCAAGGTCTCGATCGCCGAGATGAAGTCCTTGGTCTTCGGGGCACCGAAGCTGAACTCGTCGATGACGATCAGGTTGCCCTCGCGAAGCCTTTCGGAAAGAGCCGAGCGGAGTGCGCCCTGCCGCATCTTTTTCGGAAGGTCATACGACCAATCGCGGGGCTGCGGGCCGTGGACGTTTCCGCCGCCCTTCCACAGCGGCGAGCGGAGCGACGCGATGCGTGCCCGGCCGGTGCCTTTCTGCTTCCAGAGCTTGCGGCCCGAACCCGAAACATTGCCGCGGGTCTTGGTCGCCGAGGTTCCCTGGCGGCCATTTGCCTGATAATTGCGGACCGCTGCGTGGACGAGCGCTTCGTTGAACTCCGCGCCGAACACGGCATCCGGCAACGTGACCTCGCCGACTTCTTTATTCTTCAAATTGCGAACCTTTACGGTAGGCATAATTCTCACTCCGTTTCAGTTTAGAAGGTCTTGGAAGTCGAGGAAGTCATGAAAGCACCTTCCGACCTCGCGACCTCAAAACCAACTAAACTATCAAACAATTCCTAACTTCCCGGACTTCCTAGACATCCTAGACTGTCCAGACTGTTAAGACTTTTTAACAATAACAACGCTTCCGTTCGCTCCCGGCACCGCACCCCGGACCATGAGCAGATTGTTCTCGGCATCGACCTTTGCAACGGTCAGCCCCTTGATCGTCACTCGCTCATCGCCCATGTGTCCCGAGGAACGAGTTCCCTTGATGACACGCGACGGGTATGCCGATTGGCCGATCGAACCCGGCTTGCGGACGTTCATCGAACCGTGCGACTCCGGGCCGCGGGCAAAGCCGTGCCGCTTGATGGTACCGGCAAAGCCTTTACCCTTTGAGCGTCCGACCACTTCGACCTTGTCGCCGTCAGCGAAAACATCGACCTTGATCTGGTCGCCGACCGTCGCCTCGGGTGCATCCGCGAGGCGGATCTCCTTGAGAACGCGTGTCGGGGGCAGGCCGCCGCCGGTCTTTTCAAAGTGGCCGCGGAGGGGCTTGGTCACCTTCTTGAGCCTGATCGGGTTGTCCTCGACCAGCCCGAGCTGGACCGCGTTGTAGCCGTCCTTTCCGGCGACGCTTTTCGTCTGAACGACCACGCACGGCCCGGCCTTGATGACCGTGACCGGCGTCACCGTGCCATCCTCGGCAAAGAGCTGCGTCATTCCGACCTTTCTTCCAATGATTCCACTGATCATATTCACAGTTCCCTAAAGTTACGAAGTTTCGGAAGTTGCGAAGTTAATTCTGTAACTTCCTAACTTCGCAGCCTCGCAACCATCGCAACTAGTTCTTCCCAAAGGCCTTGATCTCAACGTCCACGCCGGCCGGGAGATCAAGCCGCATCAATGCATCGACCGTTTCGGCCGTCGGATCGAGGATGTCCATCAATCGCTTGTGGGTCCTGATCTCGAACTGCTCACGCGACTTCTTGTCAACGTGCGGCGAGCGGAGCACGGTCCATTTGTTCTTGACCGTCGGAAGCGGGATCGGGCCGGCGAGCCGGGCTCCGGTACGCTTGACCGTCTCGACGATGTTCTTGGTCGATTCGTCAAGAACGCGATGGTCGTATGCTTTCAGCTTGATGCGAATTTTTTCGTTCAACATAAAATTCAGCGAGCGGTGAGCTGTTAGCAGTGAGCAGATCGAACTGCTCACTGCTTACTGCTAACTGCTATCTTATTCAACGATCTCCGAAACGGTACCGGCACCGACGGTGCGGCCGCCTTCGCGGATAGCGAAGCGGAGTCCTTTTTCCATCGCGATCGGGGCGATCAGTTCGATCTCCATCTGGATGTTGTCGCCCGGCATCACCATTTCGACGCCCGTCGGCAGGTTCGCGACCCCCGTCACATCGGTCGTGCGGAAGTAGAACTGCGGCCGGTAGCCGGTGAAGAACGGCGTGTGGCGCCCGCCCTCTTCTTTCGTCAGGACGTATGCCTCGGCCTTGAACTTCGTGTGCGGCGTGATCGAACCCGGCTTGGCGATGACCTGTCCGCGCTCGATCTCCTTTCTTTCAACACCGCGGAGCAGCAGCCCGACGTTGTCGCCTGCCATTCCCGAATCAAGAAGCTTCTTGAACATCTCGACGCCCGTCACCACCGAGTTCCGCGTCTCCCTGATGCCGACGATCTCGACCGGGTCGTTGACGTTGATCGTCCCGCGTTCGATCCTTCCCGTCGCCACCGTTCCCCGGCCCTGGATGGTGAAGATGTCCTCGACCGGCATCAGGAACGGCTTGTCCGTCTCGCGTTCCGGCGTCGGGATGTAGCTATCGACCGCTTCCATCAGCTCGTCGATCGTCTTCTCCCACTTCTCGTCGCCTTCAAGCGCCTTCAGTGCCGAACCCTTGACCACAGGAATGTCGTCGCCCGGGAACTCGTAGCTCGAGAGAAGCTCGCGAACCTCCATCTCGACCAGTTCCAGCAACTCCTCGTCATCGACCATGTCCACCTTGTTCATGAACACCACCATCGCCGGTACGCCCACCTGCCGCGCCAGCAGGATGTGCTCCCGCGTCTGCGGCATCGGGCCGTCCGTCGCCGCCACCACAAGGATCGCTCCGTCCATCTGCGCCGCTCCCGTGATCATGTTCTTCACGTAGTCGGCGTGCCCCGGGCAGTCAACGTGCGCGTAGTGCCGGTTCGGCGTCTCATACTCAACGTGCGCCGTCGCGATCGTGATTCCTCTCGCCTTCTCTTCAGGCGCGTTGTCGATCGAATCGAAACGCCCTCACCGTATCTTCGGATTGTGCTTCGCCAGCACCTTCGTGATCGCCGCCGTCAATGTCGTCTTGCCGTGGTCCACGTGACCAATGGTCCCAATGTTCACGTGCGGCTTGCTCCGGTCGAATTTCTCTTTGCTCATAGGTTCTCCTATCTATGTTCGAGTCGTTTTGAGTACCGCCTTCAGGCGGCATTTCCTGTCAAATGGGCCGCCTAAAGGCGGTACTCCAAACTAACTGCTTGCTCCCTTCACTTTCGCGATGATCTCTTCGGCAACGTTTCGCGGTGCTTCCGCATATCGCTCAAAGTGCATCGACGAGGTCGCACGTCCCTGCGTGGCCGAACGGAGGTCGGTCGTGTAACCGAACATTTCCGAAAGCGGAACGAATGCGGTCACGACCTGGACATTGCCCGGACGCGGCTCCATCTTCTCGATCTGGCCGCGGCGGCGGTTAAGGTCGCCATTGACCGAACCCATATATTCTTCGGGCGTGACCACCTCGACCTTCATGATCGGCTCAAGCAGGATCGGCTTGGCCTTCTTGACCGCGTCCTGAAAGGCAAGTGAACCGGCGATATGAAAAGAACGCTCGTCCGAGTCCACCTCGTGATAAGAACCGAAAACGAGGCTCGCTTTTATGTCCACAAGCTCGTATCCGGCAAGGAATCCGCGACGCATCGCGTCCTGAACCCCCTCGGAAACCGGCTTGATGAACTGCCGCGGGATCGCACCGCCGGTGATCTTGTCCTCGAAAACAAAGCCCTCGCCGGGTGCCGGTTCGATCTCGAGCTCAACGTGGGCGAACTGGCCGCGGCCGCCCGACTGCTTCTTGAAGATCTCCTTTCCGGGTGCCGGCTGCGTGATGGTCTCGCGGTATGCGACCTGCGGCTTACCGACATTCGCCTCGACGCCGAATTCACGCTTCATGCGATCGACGATGATCTCAAGGTGAAGCTCGCCCATACCCGCAATGATCGTCTGCCCCGTCTCGTGGTCGGTCGAGACCTGGAACGACGGGTCTTCCTGGGCAAGCCGGTTAAGAGCGACGCCCATCTTGTCCTGGTCGGCACGCGTCTTCGGCTCAACCGCCACGCGAACGACCGGATCGGGGAATTCCATCGATTCGAGCACGATCTGCTTCGTCTCATCCGAGATGGTGTCGCCGGTCGTGACATTCTTCATACCGCCGATCGCGACGATCTCGCCCGCCGATGCCGATTCGATGTCCTCACGCTTGTTGGCGTGCATACGCATCAGACGACCGACGCGCTCCTTTGACCCCTTGATGGTGTTGTAAACGTAAGAACCTGAATTCACAGTACCCGAATAGATACGGACGAAAGCAAGCTGGCCGAGGTGTTTATCGGCCATCAGCTTGAAAACGAGGCCCGAGAACGGTGCCTTCGGGTCGGCCGGACGCGGCTCGACCTCGTCGGTCTTCGGATTGACGCCCTGGACGGCTTCAATATCGAGCGGGCTCGGAAGGTAGTCAACTACCGCATCGAGCAGCGTCTGAACACCCTTGTTCTTGAATGCCGAACCGGTCACGACCGGGACGATCGAAAGATTGATGGTGCCCTTGCGAAGTGCCTTGCGGAGCTCGTCCTCGGTGACCTCTTCGCCCTCGAGGTACTTCATCATCAGGTCGTCGTCGATCGCCGAGACGGCCTCAACGAGCTTTTCACGCCATTCCTGAGCGGAATCGGCGAGTTCGGCCGGGATATCAACGACCTCATACTCCGCTCCCTTGGTCTCGTCCTTCCAGACGAGGCCCTTCATCGCGATGAGGTCGATAACGCCCTTGAGCTGATCTTCTTCGCCGATCGGGATCTGGAGAGCGACGGCATTTGCGCCGAGGCGGGTAAGAATGGATTTGAAGCTGCGTTCGAATGAGGCGCCTGCACGGTCGAGCTTGTTGATAAAACAAATTCGCGGGACCTTGTACTTATCGGCCTGACGCCAAACGGTTTCGGACTGCGGTTCGACGCCGGCAACGCCGTCAAACACGGCGACGGCTCCGTCAAGAACACGGAGCGAGCGTTCGACCTCCATCGTAAAATCGACGTGGCCCGGCGTGTCAATGATATTGATGCGGTGCTCAACGCCGTTACGCTTCCAGAAGCAGGTCGTGGCCGCGGATGTGATGGTGATACCGCGTTCCTGCTCCTGCTCCATCCAGTCCATCGTCGCGGTGCCTTCGTGGACCTCGCCGATCTTGTGCGACACGCCCGTATAGAAAAGGACGCGCTCGGTCGTCGTGGTCTTGCCCGCATCGATGTGGGCCATGATCCCGATGTTTCTGAATTTGTCTAAACTTATCGCAGCCATGTAAATCGTAAATCGTCAATCGTTAATAGTTGTGCTTGTCGCCTTCTGTTCCAAATATCGACAAAGCCCAGTTATCATACGGCCGATGTCGTCTAACTTCTCTCTTATCTCTTTGATCTCTCGCTCATCCAAATAACCCAATCGATGTGCGATCAATACCTCAGTTTCCAATTCACTCGCCGACCCCTGTGCCATCGACAAGAATCGCAGAAAGTCTTTGTTCGACTTTCTCCCGGCACCTTCCGAGATGTTTGCCGCTATCGAAACAGCGGCCCGGCGTATCTGACTTGTCAATCCAAACCGTTCTTCTTTCGGAAACTTCTCTGTAAATCTGTAAATCTCTACCGAAAAATCGACCGCCTTCTTCCAAACGTCAAGGTTGTGGTGCGGCCGCATCGATTTACGATTGACGATTCACGATTTACTAGAACCGATAATGCGCGAACGCCTTGTTCGCTTCGGCCATGCGGTGGACGTCGTCCTTCTTCTTTACGGCTCCGCCGCGGCCCTGAGTTGAATCCAAGAGTTCGCCGACGAGGCGGTCTTTCATCGTTTTTTCGCTGCGGTTGCGGGCGTTGCTGACGATCCAGCGGATCGCAAGGGCGTAACGCCGGTCGCGGTTGACCTCGAGCGGCACCTGATAGGTGGCACCACCGATGCGGCGCGACTTGACCTCGACGGTCGGGGCAACGGTCTCGACGGCCTTCTTGAAGACCTTCAGCGGTTCTTCGCCGGTCTTTTCGGCGATCTTTTCCATCGCGCTGTAAAAGATGGCCTCGGCCGTGCTCTTCTTGCCTTCCCACATCATGCCGTTGATGAACTTGGTCACCAGCGTGCTCCCGAAGATCGGATCGGGCAGTATCTCTCGTCGTGTCGCAACTCTTCTTCTTGCCATATTCGTTAATCGTCAATCGTAAATCGTAAATCGTAAACAGAAGCTCTATTCACGATTTACTATTCACGATTCACTATTTCGCTCCCTTCGGACGCTTCGCACCGTATTTCGAACGGGCCTGGTTGCGGTTCGCGACGCCTGAAGCATCGAGCGTTCCGCGGATGATGTGGTAACGCACACCCGGAAGGTCCTTTACACGGCCGCCGCGGATGAGCACGATCGAGTGCTCCTGCAGGTTGTGACCGATACCGGGAATGTAGGTCGTAACCTCGATCTGATTTGTCAGGCGTACACGAGCGACCTTACGAAGTGCCGAGTTCGGCTTCTTCGGCGTTGAGGTGTAAACTCGCGTGCAAACGCCACGCTTCTGCGGATTTGCCTGCAGAGCGGGGCTGGCCGTTTTATACTTGACCCTTTGGCGTCCTTTGCGAACTAATTGATTGATAGTCGGCATAAATCAAATTTGCGTAAGCCCGCACATAAGTAAGGGCGGTACACATAAGTCGAATGGACCGCCTTTATTTATAAGGCCTGTGCATTCGCTTTATTTTCAAATCAACCTGAATGAACCGCCCTTGCTAACGCGCGGGCCCGAGCATTCGCCTCTATTTAAAAAGACAAAAGCAATCCGTTACCTGACTCTTGCCGAAACTTGTTCGGCAGTTAGCTCAAGCAGCCAATGCTGATTGAATTAAGGTGATAGCTATGTCCCGAGAAAGCCCGTCTTTGCTGTAGCGTGGCAATGAAGAGCGGTTTCAAAACCGCATACGATCTCCGGGCATCGTTGGTGCGATGCCGTTTACGCTACACTTCCTGACTTGGGCTTTCAAACATCTCTGCTCCGCAGACGCTCTCGCGAACTGCTCGGCAGCCCAGACCGTCAAAGTCCGAAACTTCAGATATTATGATTTTAAGAAATTTGTGTCAAGCGAGGAGCGAGCGGAATGGGAACAAACCGAAACTATCCAAAAATAATGACACGGTCCGGCCGTCACAGTCTTTCACCGGTGGGTGTTCTTGCATCTGCGGTTAACCTCTCGTCCGGCGCCTCCGAACTCACAGATTGAAGACACAGAAGGCTGCCACGTGGACAGCCTCCGGAAGATCGACCGATCAAAAATAATCTATTAAGCGGCGGCGGTTAACATCTCGTCATTGGCGTCTTCGCGTTTGTGGTTCCAGACAGCATCAAACCACCGTTGGATGAATTGAGCGTGCGAAATAATTCCTCCGATGCCGTCAGCAAGCGTAAGGTCATGCCGGTTGATGAAAAGGTCCGTAAATGTTACCTGGTTGATACCGAGTGCTCGTATCTAACGACTAGTGGTAGGTGATAGTCCGAAACTCATCAGAGATCAGAATCTCCGATGTTTTGCCATTCTCGGATTGAATCTCATATCTTGACCTCTGAATCCAATTTCCCGCCTGATCAAAGGCCTTGTTCTGAATTCGGTAAACTATGTCTTTGCCATACACCTTCCTAACGTCAACACTGATCTGCTCGATTTCGTTACCCTTGTCATCCAACTTGTAAACCATCCGCCAGTTATGTTCGTCGTCAGGAGTAAAGGCTGAAGTTGATTTTTCTGTCGGCGAACTTGAATACTTGTAGTACATACCTCGCCTTCCGTCGTTATGAAACATCCGCATCAAAGTCGGCTTCCCCGCGGTGTATGAATATTCAAATTTATACGTGTAGCGTTCATCCGGTTTCTGTGTTGGCGGGTTAGGTTTCGGAGGCGGGGCGTTTAGTAATGTAACACTCCCAGATGAAAAAACACTCTTATAGAGACTAGCTCGAAAGCCATCGATAAATCCGTAGACGGTAATTCCAACCAGCTGCCCACAGTTCGCAAACGAAACGGCGCGAAGCTGATTGCCGTTCTGATCAAAGTCATCGATGTCTCCGAGCAACCTGCCACGCTTGGCGCAAACATCGGTATAACTCCGGTACTCGCGGATAACACGCTTAACCTTGCCCTTCAGTCCTTCGTCCTCCGCATCGGTCGTTTCCCGCTTGACGGCTGGACTCTGTGGAAGGGGTTTAGGTCCATCGGAGTCAATACGCCTCCAGAGTTCGGGCGTTAACTTCTCTTGCGCGAGTCCTACGGTAGCAAATACGCTGATCCCTAGAATTAGGGCAAAAATCGTTTTCTTCATAATTCTATGCGGCAGCTTTTGAGCCCAAAACATCGACCACCGCCCTGCCGATATCGGCCGGTGACTGGACGACGCGGATGCCGGCTTCGGTCAGTGCCTTCATTTTCTCGGCGGCGGTTCCTTTTCCGCCCGAGATGATAGCACCGGCGTGGCCCATGCGGCGTCCGGGAGGTGCCGTTTGGCCGGCGATGAATGCGACTATCGGCTTGGTGACATTGTCTTTAGCGTAGGCGGCGGCGTCCTCTTCGGCTGTTCCGCCGATCTCACCGATCATCACGACTGCGTCGGTCTCGTCGTCTTCCTGAAAAAGCCGAAGGGCGTCGGTGTGCGTCGTGCCGATGATCGGGTCGCCGCCGATTCCGATAGCGGTCGATTGGCCAAGGCCCAATGCGGTCAATTGGCCGACGGCTTCATAGGTAAGCGTTCCGGAGCGGGAAACCACGCCGATCCGGCCTTCCTTATGTATATGGCCGGGCATAATGCCGATCTTGCACTTACCCGGCGAAATGATGCCGGGGCAGTTCGGCCCGATCATCCGCGTCGAGCGAGTGCTCAGATACTCATTTGCCTTGACCATGTCGGCGACCGGGATTCCTTCGGTGATGCAGACAACGAGCGGAAGCCCGGCGTCGGCGGCTTCCATTATTGCGTCGGCGGCAAATGCCGGCGGTACATATATGACCGAGGCATTCGCACCGGTTTCCTTTACGGCATCGGCGACGGTGTTAAAGACCGGAATGCCTTCGTGGGTCGTCCCGCCCTTGCCGGGCGTAACGCCGCCGACGACGTTCGTGCCGTAGTCACGCATCTGAAGCGTGTGAAATGTACCCTCTTTACCGGTAATGCCCTGAACGATCAGGCGCGTGTTCTTATCGACTAAAACTGCCAATGTGATGTGTCTCCTGGTGGATTTACCTAAAAGCGGAATTCTACCACGCAGATCAACCTGAGTCTAAAGCGATCCGGGCGGCCAGCGGGTGAAGTTTACAACCTGAAACCGCCGCCGAATTTCTTTCAGAACTTTTTTGCCGCAGAAAGCGTTACCCCTTCTGACTCGATCAAGGGTTAGGTCAGATTCCCGGGAAAAATGCACGCGGATTCGTGCACTCTAACAGATGCGGCAGCTTTACTCATTCTATTTCGATGCGTTCTGGATCGCACTTAAATCGATCCTCGAGCATAAACTGCGGGCACTCCTGACGCTCATCGGTATCATTATCGGCGTCGCGGCAGTAGTAGTCGTCGGAGCCTCGATCGCGGGACTCAAGACCTATGTGGTCGAGACGGCCTCGAAGATCCTCGGTTCGAACCATTTCATGATGACGCGAATGGCCTCGATGGGCCGGATGTCTGATGAAGAATTTGAAAGAAAGAATCGACGTAACAAAGACATCAATTGGGAAGAATATGAGTATATAAAGGCTAATTGCCTGCTCTGCACTGAGATCGGAGCACAGATCAATTCAAATGCCGACATCAACCTTGAGGGAGTAGAGATGCCTGCGGTCCGCATCATGGGCGTTACCGGAAATATGGTCGATATCGAAGATAAGACCATAGTCGAAGGCCGATTCATGACCGATGAGGAATCGACGCGGATGACAAACGTCTGCGTTATCGGGTGGGATGTAAAAGAGAAGTTCTTTCCAAACAAGTCGCCGATCGGCGAGACGTTGAAGGTCCGCGGCGTTCCGCTTAAGGTTATCGGCGTTGAGCAGCAGCGAGGGTCATTTTTCGGTGATTCGCAGGACCGCCACATATACATTCCGATCGCGGTCGGCGCTCAGACCTTCAACCGGACCGGAGGCATACAGGTACACGGAAAGGCCGAGACCGAAAATTTCAAGGACTCGATCGAAGAGGCACGCTTGCTTCTCCGCAACAAACGGAAGCTGATAGGGACCGAAGAGGACACTTTCGGGGTCGTCAATGTCGATGAGTTCAATTCGCAGATGGACCAGATCACTGGGGCGATAGCGACAGTCGTCATCCCGATCACGCTGATCATCCTCGTCGTTGGCGGCATCGTTGTGATGAACATCATGCTTGTCTCGGTGACGGAAAGAACGTTCGAGGTAGGGCTTCGCAAGGCGATCGGGGCGACCCGCAACCAGATAATGCTCCAGTTCCTGATCGAATCGGCATTGCTCTGCGTGGTCGGTGGAATACTGGGCCTCGTACTCGCGGTCGGGGCGACTCAGCTTGTCGGCTATCTTCTGGAGATGACGATGACCATCACGCTAGGTTACGTCGCTCTTTCGGTCGGCGTTTCGAGCGTTATCGGCATTCTCGCCGGGCTTTATCCGGCATGGAAAGCGTCGCGGCTCGACCCGATCGTCGCATTGACAAAGACCTAATTGCCGCATGATCGCGGAGGAGTTGGTACCATGAAGATCTCGACATCCTTGCCCTATGAAGTACTCAAGATGGCCTTCGACAGCATCGCCGGCCATAAGTTCAGGTCTGCCTTGACGATCCTCGGCATCGTCGTCGGGATCGTTACGGCGGTCGTCGTTGCGTCGATCCTGACGGGCATGCGGCAAAGCATCGTTTCGATCGTCGAGGATTTCGGGACGAACAACATTTACGTCTTTCATCTTTCCATGGGCGGCGGCGGCGGAAACCGGGACGAACGCAACCGCAAGGTGCTAACGGAATCAGATGTGAACGCTCTCTTCGGCCAGACGACCTCGGTCGAGGACATCGCCTTGGTGAATCCCGGGATCGGCAATTGGGGCTCGGCGTTTAACGACAACATGACCTATGAGGGCCGCAATTACCGCTGGGCAAACTGCGACGGCGTGACGCCGAATTATGACCGTATCGCAAACCTGAGCATTCGCGAGGGCCGTTGGCTGACCGAGGCGGATAACCTTCAGCGGCGAAAAGTTCTTGTGATCGGAGTCGATGCACGAGAGGCCTTGTTCCCGGATCCCAACGATTCGCCGATCGGCAAGGTCGTCAGGATGAACGGCGACACCTGGGAGATCGTGGGTGTCATCGAAAAGCGAAAGTCCGGCTTCTTCGGTGAGAATGAAGAGGACCAAAAGGTCTTTATGCCTTACAGGACATCCCGCAAGGTTGCCCCGCTGAGGGATTTCCTGCTTCTCATCGCACAAGCCAAAAACGCCCAGCTTAACGATGCGGTCGATGAGATAACCAGCGTGCTCCGCCAGCGGCGGGAAGTAAAATTCGGCGATCCGAACGACTTCGACATCAAGACCGCCGACGCGTTCATCGCACAATTTGACGGGATCATCGGTGGTGTCGGTGCCGCGGCTATCGCTATTTCGATGCTCGGGCTGCTGGTCGGCGGCATCGGCGTGATGAACATCATGCTCGTCTCCGTCACAGAGCGGACAAAAGAGATCGGCATCCGAAAGGCGATCGGTGCGACGCGGGCCGCGATCGTTTTTCAATTCCTCTCTGAGGCGATGGCGCTTACGCTTTTTGGCGGTGTGATCGGTGTCGTGCTTTCGCTCGGCATCAGCAACATTCTGATGCTTTTGATCCCCTCGATGCCGGCCACGGTCGAACCGTGGATGATCATTACGTCGCTAACCGTTTCGGTACTTGTAGGCCTCGTCTTCGGCGTGCTCCCGGCCCGCAAGGCCGCCAAGCTCGACCCGATCGAGTGCCTGCGGTACGAATAAAGCCTAACCGCAGGTGGCTTTTGTGAAGGGGTAATCCATTGCGGCGGGTTTGCCGTTGTTCGTGCCCTCAATGCGGGCAGTTAGTTTATCGCCCGAGCGGCGGTAGATGATCCGTTGCGGGAAGTCGTGTTCGGGGTTCTCGAAGACGGCCTCGTTCGATGAGCTTTTGACGAGCTTGAAGAACGTCTCGGCGGCGTTCTGCGACGGCTTGGCGACGTAGAAAACATCGCCGTCCTTTTCGATGAGGCGGGTGAACTCCCAATTGACTAGCCTGCCTGCCCGAATGGTCCTTGCCATCCCGAGCATCACGCCGCCGGCGGGCTTCATCCATTGTTCCTGCACGATCCGTTCCCGGGCCGTATCATTTATCTCCCAGCAACCGGCGATCCATGAAACCGAAGCGACAGTCGGTGCTGCCTGCGCGGTATCGGCCGGCATTGCACTGTAGCCATCCACCTGAAACATCCATTTATCGTTAGTCCGAATCCCGACGACAACAAACTTCCCTTTGCCGACGCCGATCTCCGTTCCCTGCTTGTTGAACGTCCGGATGATGTAAATGCCGACGTCATACGCCATCGCCCCTTCGACCTTGCGCTGGACGATTTCAAAGGACATGGTTAATCTCGCTTCGGTTTGCCTTACTGAATCGAAAAACCTTGCAAAGTTCGCGACGACGGCGTTCAGGCCGACCTGCACTTCTTGTCCCGGAATAAGATATGCCGCGTCGGAGGTATAGATATCCTTGAATGCACCGGCATCGAGGTCGCGATAAGCTTGGCTGAATTTTCGATATACCTCATCCAGTCCGGCGTGTTTCTGAACGCCTGGGGCGAGCGTCAATTCGTCCGTAACTTTGACCTGAGCCTCAATGCCCGTCGCAAAACCGTTCACCAAAAGAGCGAGAAAAAAGAATGCGTATCTCATTTAAAACCTCACAGTTTCAACTAGCTTAACACTTCCGTTTCCAGATAGTCCGGAACCATTACATCCCAACCAAAGCGGCCGCGGATGTGCTCGGCCATCGCTTCGGCGGCTTCGGGTTCGCCGTGTGTCGTGAAGACCTTTTTCGGACGGTTCGGCAGGCCCTCAAGCCAGCGGAGAACGGCCTTCCAGTCGGCGTGGGCGGAAAAGCCCTCGACCTTTTCGACCCGGCAGTTGACCGGCACCCATTGCTTCATTATCTTGACTTCCCGCTCGCCTTCCTGTACGCGACGGCCGGTCGTGCCCGCGGCCTGAAAGCCGACGAAAACGACGGTCGCGTTCTCGTCAGGCAGAATGCGAACTGCGTGATGCAGAACGCGGCCGCCGGTCATCATCCCGGATGCCGAAATGATGATCCGCGGGCCTTTCATGGTGTTGATCTTTTTCGATTCGTCCCGCGAGGAGGCGGTCGTCATCGAGCCTGTCCTGAGCGGATGCCGCTTGGTGTTGAGGATCGAGGCATATTCCTCGTCGTGTTCGTCGGTCCAGCGGTTATAGACCTGCGTCGCTTGGGCCGCCATTGGCGAATCGACCACGACCGGAAGGACCGGGATCCGCTTGTCGTCCTCGAGCTCGCGGATGAGGTAAAGCACTTCCTGCGTCCGCCCAACGGCAAACGCCGGGATCAGGACGGGACCGCCGCGTTCAGCGGCTTCATTAATGATGCGGGCCATCTGCGTCGCCGAATCAACGTCGCCATGCAGCCGGTTGCCGTAGGTCGATTCGACCATAAGGTAATCGCAGGCGGGCGGCGGGGCCGGATCTTTCACGATCGGCTGGTCGTAGTGGCCGAGGTCGCCGGAGAAGAGAAAACGCAGCGTCCCGCCGTCCTCGCCCGCTCCGTCAATTTCAAGAAGCACAAGGCTAGCTCCCATGATGTGCCCGGCGACGAGGAAGCTGGCCTTGATGCCCGGTGCGACCTCGACCGGAACTCCGTCGTTGGCTACGGTGTGGAGCAACTTTAGCGTGTCGCGGGCGTCGTTCTCGTCATAGAGCGGCAAAGCCGGCGTGTGGGTCGTCAATTGGTGGCGGTTACGGAAGTCGGCTTCTTCTTCCTGGAGCCGGGCCGAATCGGGGAGCAGGATCTTAAGAAGATCGCCGGTTCCTTTTGATGTGTAGATCGGTTTGTCGTAGCCGAGCCGGACGACACGCGGCAGATAGCCCGTATGGTCGATATGTGCGTGGGTGATAATGACCGCGTCGAGCGATTCGGGCTCGAACGGCGGCGGCTGCCAATTACGCTCGCGGAGTTCCTTGAAGCCCTGAAAGAGCCCGCAATCGACCAGCACCTTCTTGCCGTCGTGTTCGATGAGATACTTGGAACCGGTGACCGTACCGACCCCGCCGTAGAAGCTTATCCTTGCCATCGGCTTAGAATGTAGCACAGGTCGGCGACTTTGGGCTTTAACGGCGGTTCGGTCAATTTACGTAATCGCGGTCGAAAGAATGCACGTGATCGGTGTCGCCGGTCTTTTCCTGAAGTTTACGCCGACGGGCCGTCCGCAGGAGTAGGTCGGCCGAGTCGCCGTCCTTCCAAAACGTTGCCGCACCGAAATTGAGCCAAACCTTGATCGCCTCTTGCTCCGAGGCCTCGAAAGGGCAAGCGATCAATGAGTCCTTTATGCGGTGAACGATCTCTGCTGTGACGGTGGCATTCGCTGTCGGAAGGATCACATTGAATTCATTGGCGCCGAAGTGCGTGATCAGGTCCATCTTCCGAAGCTGCGACGAAATGGCCTCGCCGACGAAACGCAAGAGCCGGTCGCCGGTCGTGTGGCCGAACCTTTTGTTTATCTCGTCAAAACCGTTCACGTCGATAGAAAGTACCGAGAGCGGCCGCTCGTCCTTCGAACGGGCCGACTCGGCAAGCTGATTTTCAAGCACGACGAAGAAGGCGCGCTCGTTCGGCAGGTTCGTCCGCGAATCGGCAAAGGAGCCGATGTCGATGTTGTCAGAAGTACCGTCAATAACGCACGGGGCCGGCGGAATGTCGTCCGCCGCCTCCGGCTTCGCGCTTAAGCCGCGGCGATGGAGAGCGGCAAGCCAGCCGAATGCATAAAGGGCCGATAGCCCGACGAGGGCCGCCGTCTTTGCGACCATCGAAAGCCCGGAGACCGCAATGGCGAACGTGATGGCCGGAGCAACCAGACCGAAGAGCAGCAACGCGAACTGTGCCCGGTCGATCTCGGAACCTGATGCAGAGTTTTTGACCTCGTTCATTTTGGCCATTGGCTTGAAGATCGACGCGGTGCGAAGTGGATGGAACGAGCGATGGGACGTTCAAATGAGAGCTTACGCGAGACAACGTTCCGCGTCAATATCGCTCCGCCCAGGAGATCAGCGGAAAAGGCCGATTTTTCGAAAAAAATAGCCTTAAAAAAATATTTTCAAAAAGGGTGGTTTTGGTGCCTTTTGGGGTTGACTAGCGGCCGTGGGATTTCTATAGTGACGTTTGCTCTGAAATTGATCATTTCGGGGCAAACTGCTACGGCAGTAATTTAGTTTAGAAACAGGATACACAATCTCTTTAGAAGACAGGAGATCTTGCAAGATATGAAGAAGGTTTTTGCTCTTTCAACCGTTATCGCACTTGGTGCTATGGGTATGGCCTGTGGTGATGCTGCTCCGGCAAACAACACCGCGACCAACGCAAATGCTAACAAGGCGAACACGAACACCATGGCAAACACGACCTCGAACACGACGTCGAACGCCACCACCTCGAACACGACTTCGAACACGACCTCGAACTCGACCTCGAACACCACTTCGAACTCGACTTCGAATTCGACCTCGAATTCAACGGCAAACAGCTCGGCCAACGCAAACAAGCCGGCTAACTCCAACGCAAAATAATCTTCTTCCCTTAGGAAGAATTTAGGGGCACCGTTCGGTTCGCACCGGGCGGTGCTTTTCATTTCTTTGGGCAGAGCGGGCGGGCATAAACACTTTATCCGGTTTGGGTAAAGGGCAAGTTTTCGCGTTTTGGGGGTTGACTATCGGGGCGTTGATTACTATATTGTCGTTTGTTCCATAATTCTGCTTGTTATTGGGACGTCTCCGGACGTTTTATTGTCCGGCGAAAATATAGGTTAAATTTAATCTTTGAAGAAGACAGGAGAAGAATTTCAATGAAGAAAGTTATCGGACTTACGATCCTTTTGGCAATGGGTGCTCTCGGTATGGCTTGCGGCGATGCCGGCACCGCCAACAACGCTGCGGCAAATGCTAACAAGGCTGCTGCCAATGCAATGAACGCTGCTGCAAATGCAATGAACCAGGCTGCGAACGCAGCTCAGACGGCTGCCAACACGGTTGCCAATGCCGCGAACACTACTGCTAATGCAGCTTCGAACGCGGCTAACGCAATGGCTAACAAGCCGGCTGCTAACGCAACCAACAACTCGAACACGGCTAACGCTAACAAGTAGTCGCTCGTTCATCTCAAAATTGAAAAGCACCTCGTACCCAGGACGCGGTGCTTTTCTTTTTGTTTATTGGCGCCTTTTTACAAGAGCTCGGCAAGCTCCTGCGGTGACGTGACCGGCCGCTTGCAGACGAACCCCTCGCAAACATAGGCGGCCGCTTTTCCATCAACCGGTGCCCGGCCTTCGAGAAGCGGAACATCATTCCCCGCCATTTCGCCCGCGACCGCGACGACCTTCAACGGCCTGTATTCCCGCCATAATTCGGCAGCAAGTTGGCTTACGTCATCTCCGACGAGTGCAACCTCTTTCGTTTCGCCGAGAGCGAACTCGAGCGTTGCGAGTGCCCGCCCAAAGCCATTCGGGAAGCGGCGGATCTGGCCGGACATCAGCCGAAGCACGGTCATCGCGAACCGTTCATAT
The DNA here is from genome assembly GCA_019639135.1 of Acidobacteriota bacterium. Classification (GTDB taxonomy): domain Bacteria; phylum Acidobacteriota; class Blastocatellia; order Pyrinomonadales; family Pyrinomonadaceae; genus OLB17. Next base: position 26,441 of record JAHBSL010000001.1, on the reverse strand, counting down.
TTTTCCTCGCCGGTAAATGTTGCGAGCTTAATGAGCACATCGGCCGCAACCGAATTACCTGATGGCGTTGCGTTGTCGTTAAAGTCCTTGTTGCGGACGATCAGTTCCTCGTGGTCGTTCGAGGTGAAAAAGAAACCGCCGTTTTCTTCATCCCAAAACTCGGTGATCATCATCTCGGCAAGCCGCCGAGCTTCCGTGAAATATCGCGTTTCGCCGGAGACCTGATAAAGCTCAAGCAGGCCATCAGCGAGATTCGCGTAGTCCTCGATATATCCGTTCAGCTTCGCCCGACCGTCCTTCCAGGTACGAAGCACGCGGCCCTCGCTGACCAGTTCACTGAGAAGAAAATCGGCATTCGCTCTTGCGACCGCGAGGTATTCATCTTTCCCCAGAACTGCCGCCGCCTCGGCGAATGCACAAAGCATGAGGCCGTTCCAAGCGGTCAGAATTTTCTCATCGCGGAAAGGCTTGATTCGTTTCTCGCGTTCGGCAAAAAGCTTCTCGCGGCTTCGCACGATGACGACCTGCAGTTCCTCAAGCGTAATGCCGAGAGCTGCGGCCGTTTCTTCGGGAGCGTTCTTGATATTGGGAATGTTGTGGCCCTCGAAGTTCCCTTCTGCCGAGATGTCGTAATAGAGGCAGAACGCTCGGGCGTCGTCCTCGCCCAGGATCTCGACGATCTCCTCGGGCGACCAGACAAAGAACTTCCCTTCCTCGCCCTCGCTGTCGGCGTCCTGCGTCGAGTAAAAGCCGCCTTCCGGGCCGATCATCTCGCGGCGGACGTATTCAAGTGTTTCCTCGGCGATCCGGCGGAAAAACTCATCACGCGTGATCTGGTAAAGGTGCAGATAAATGCGGATCAGTTGGGCATTGTCATAGAGCATTTTTTCGAAATGCGGCACAAGCCAGATCGCATCGACCGCATAACGGTGAAATCCGCCGCCGAGCTGGTCGTAAATGCCGCCGCGAGCCATTTTCTCGGCCGTGTGTTTGACCATCGTCAGGGCGTTCTCATTGCCGGTCCGCTTCCAGTAGCGAAGTAGGAATTCCATCGACATCGCCGCCGGAAACTTCGGTGCCCCGCCGAAGCCGCCGTTCTTGGCATCAAAAGAACGAACAAAGCTCGCGAACGCCGTGTCGAGCAGTTCGGTGTTGATCCCAGACGCGGCCGGTTCGGCGACCGTCAGCCGCCGCAGCTCGCCAAGTATCTCGAACGCCGAGCCCATCAGTTCATCGCGGCGTTCCCGCCACGCTTCGGCGATGCTTTGCAAAAGCTGCGGCCAGCTCGGCATCCCGTATCGCGGGTTCGGCGGGAAATAAGTTCCGCCAAAGAACGGCAGCTTTTCGGGCGTGACGAACACGTTCATCGGCCATCCTCCGCGGCCGGTCGTAAGCTGAACGAAGTTCATATAGATCTGATCGACGTCGGGACGCTCCTCCATATCGACCTTGATGTTGATGAAGTGCTCGTTGTGAATGGCGGCAACGGCCTCGTCCTCAAACGATTCGTGTTCCATCACATGGCACCAGTGGCAGGCCGAATAGCCGATGCTAACCAGAACAGGCTTGTCCTCGGCCCGGGCACGCTCGAACGCCTCTTCGCCCCAGGGATACCAATCCACCGGGTTGTGGGCATGCTGGAGCAAATAAGGGCTACTCTCGTTAATGAGCTTGTTTGTGAATGTTTGCGGTTTCTGCATGATGACGCTTTAAGAACGGCACGGCCGTTTCTGTTATAATTCGGGCGACCGGATAATATGGACTTGCCGAACGGATTATTGAACCTTAATGGAAAGGATAGTTCCTTGCCGCAGGCCGCGACAAGGGCGACCGGCACAAAGGGCGAAAAGCTGGCAGCAGAGTTTTTGGAAAAACTCGGTCATCGGCTAGTTGCGCGGAACTTCACCGCCCCGATCGGCCGAAACACGAAAGGCGTTCAAGTCCGCGGCGAGATCGACCTGATCACGCTCGATGGCGAAACGATCTGCTTTGTCGAGGTCAAGACCCGCGGCAGCGAGGACATCGCCGGGCCGCTCGCGGCGATCGACCTGCAGAAGCAGCGGGTGATCACCCGCACGGCACTTGTTTACCGGCGTATCTTTGGCGTGTTTGAGATGGCGTATCGGTTCGATGGTGTAACGGTCACAAATCGTCCGGGCGAGCCGCCGAGAGTCGAACACTATCCCGCACTCTGGACCGAGCAACGATTCAGGAAGAAGCGTTGGCTCGAAGATCAATCGGTCGGATTTTATTGAACCGATCGTCGGTGCTGGTCGTAAAGTTTAGGACACACATTTTAGTTCAACATTCGGAGACAGATATGAAAAGAACACTGGTTTTTCTCGGGCTCGCCCTCGCGCTTGCCGCATCGCAGCCGGCCGCGACCGCGCAGCAGCCGCCGCTCATCGACCGCGAGATCTTTTTCGATAACCCGGAGTATTCGGGTGCACAGATCTCGCCCGACGGGAAATATATCTCGTTCATCAAGCCGCTCAACGGGACGATGAACGTCTGGGTCAAGGGTTTCTCGGAGCCGTTCTCGGCCGCTCGGCCGATGACGAACGACCAGAAACGGCCCGTCCGGTCGTATTTTTGGTCACGCGACGGGAAGTTCATCCTGTTCGTTCAGGACAACGGCGGCGACGAGAATTTCAACGTCTATGCTGTCAACCCGATGGACAAACCGGCCGCGGGTTCGCCCGTCCCGGCCGCACGGAACATCACGGCCGCACAGGGCGTCAGGGCGATCATCCAGCACGTGCCGGAATCGGACCCGGACGCGATCTACGTCGGGCTCAACGAGCGCGATAAGGCGTGGCACGACCTGTACAAAGTAAAGATCTCGACCGGCGAGCGGACGCTGATCAGCGAGAACAAGGACCGTTTGCAGCAGATGGTCTTTGACCACGCGGACAAGCTCCGGATGGCCGTTCGCTCGGCACAGAACGGCGACACCGAACTCCTGCGGGTTGATGCCGACGGCAAGACGGCCAAGATATACGACTGCAATGCGTTCGAAGATTGCGGCCCGGTCGCCTTCCATAAGGACAACAAGCGGGTTTACATCCGCACCAACAAGGGTTCGCTGGACCTGATCGAACTCGCTTTGCTCGACGTTGCGACCGGCAAGGTCGAAAAGGTCGAGGGCGATCCGCTCGGCAAGGTCGATCTTGACGGCGTCAATTTTTCGAGCGTTTCGAAGGACATCGTCGCGACCGTCTATTACGACGACAAGCCGCGTATCTATTTCAAGGACAAGAAGTACGAGAAGTATTACAACGACATAAAGAAGCGGCTCGGCGACCGCGAGATCAATTTCCAGTCGGCAACCCGCGATGAAAAGAAATTCATCGTCGTCAGCTCGAGCGACGTAGACCCCGGCACTGTCTGGGTTTACGACACCGGCAGCCGAAACCTTTCAACGCTTTATCAGGTCCGCGAAAAGCTCGACCGAAAGGCACTTTCGCCGATGACCTCGGTTCGTTATAAGTCCTCGGACGGCCTTGAGATACAGGCGTATCTGACGCTGCCGAAGGGCCTTGCGGCAAAGAACCTTCCGCTGGTTGTTTTCCCGCACGGCGGCCCTTGGGGACGCGATACGTGGGGCTACGATAGCTATGCCCAGTTTCTCGCAAACCGCGGCTATGCCGTGCTCCAGCCGAACTTCCGTGCCTCGACCGGATTTGGAAAAAAGTTTCTGAACGCCGGCAACAACGAATGGGGCGAGAAGATGCAGGACGACATCACCTGGGGCATAAGGTATCTGGTCGATCAGGGAATGGTCGATGCCAAACGCGTCGGCATCATGGGCGGCAGCTACGGCGGCTATGCGGCGCTTGCGGGCGTTACCTTCACCCCGGATGTTTACGCCGCCTCGGTTGCGATCGTACCGCCCTCGAACCTGCAAACGCTCCTCGATTCGATCCCGCCCTATTGGGAAGCGATCCGCGAGACCTTTTACAAGCGAATGGGCGACCCGCGAACGCCGGAAGGCCTCGCCCAAATGAAGCGTCAATCGCCGCACCTGCACGCGGACAAGATCAAGACGCCGCTGATGATCGTCCAGGGTGCGAACGACCCGCGGGTCAAGCAACGCGAATCGGACCAGATCGTCATCGCACTCCGCGACCGAAACTATCCGGTCGAGTATATCCTCGCTCCGGATGAAGGCCACGGATTTGCCCGGCCGGTCAACAACATGGCGATGGTCGCCGCGGCGGAGAAGTTCCTTGCAAAGCACCTTGGCGGCCGCTATCAGACGACGATGACGCCCGAGGTCGCGAAACGGCTAGGCGAGATCACGGTCGATGTTTCTAAAGTGACGGTTGCCGATCCCGGATCGAGCGGCAGCTCAGCCTCCGGCCCGGCAAGCCTCAGCGGTAAATGGACGATGACGGTCGATGCCGGCGGGCAATTGATCGACCTGAATCTTGAGATCACGCAGGCCGATAACGACTTTACAGGAACGATGGCATCGCCGGTCGGCAGCGGGAAGATCGAAAAAGGAAAGGTCGATGGAAACAAGGTCACCGGCACTATACAGGCGGATGTGCAGGGCAGCCCGACAACGATCGAGATGTCGGGAACGCTCGTGGGTGACAAGATGAAGGGCACGTTGAACGTCCCCGGATTCGGGACGCTTCCCTTCACCGCGGCCCGGCCAAGATAGCCGCACCGCATAACAAAAAAGGAGCCCGGGACTCGAAAGTCGCCGGGCTCTTCTCATTTTGGATGAACGGGCTTACCTTATCTGCCAGGTCGTTCCGATAGTGAACGAGCGGCCGCGCGCCGGGGCGAATACGAACTGCTCGCTGTAAAAGCGGTCGAAGATGTTCGAGACACCGAGGTTGACGGAAAAGTTGAACCGTTCCTTTCGGAAGACGTATCCGCCGCTTACGTTATGCGTAACGAATCCCGGTTCCGGACCGCCGTTGCCGCCCTGAAATATCGGCAAGAGAAACGCCGGTGAGAGCCTGTCCTGAGTAACGACGATACGAGCGTTGTAGTCCATGTAGTAGTTCTTCAGGAAGTTCTGCCAGCGGAACCCGGCGTTGGTCCGAAGCGGACTGATGATGTCGAGCGGAACGTCATCATCAAGGTCGTCGCCGCGAAGATAGCTGAAATTGCCGTAAGGCGTCAGATACCCGAGGCTGATCTTGATCGGAGCTTCGATCTCCGCCTCAAGGCCCTGGATGCGGGCACTGCGGACGTTCTGGGTCTGGAAGACCGGGATCGGCTGCTGCGGTGCCGGCCGCGGGAGAACGATCGGCATTCCGTTGCGGTCAAGTGCCGTTTGGGTCGCGAGAAAATTCTCGTACTGGTTGTTGAAGTAGGTCACCGAACCGGAGAAACGTGATGTCTTGAACCGAACGGTCGCGTCGAAGTTCACTCCGGTCTCGGGTTCGAGATTCGGATTACCTACCAGAAACCCTCCGACCGAGCCGAAGTCCGTAAAGAACCGCTCGAAGATGTTAGGGGTCCGGAATGACCGTCCGACCCTTGCCGAGAGATTCAGGTACGGGTTGACGACAAAAACAAGCCCGACGTCGCCCGTTACCGCTGAATTATCGACCGAAAGGCCCGATGTAAGGCCGGCAAGGCCAAGGTCTTCGATCTGGCTCGGCGTCAGCGAACCGGGCAGCGAGAACTCCGCCGTCGGTTTGGCCGAAGTCCTGAACCGGTCGAACCGAATGCCCGCAACCGCCTTCAGCCGCTTTGTGATACGTATTTCGCCCTGGGCGAAAGCGGCGATGTTCGAGAGCGAAGCATCCGGGACGCTCCGCGTGGTCGAGACGTTGCGATTCGGCGAGGCTGGCGTCGTTGCCGTTATGAAAAGCCTGCGGTCCGAATTGAAATCATTGAAATAGCTGGCTCCGGCGATCAGGTTCACCCGAGTGCCGAAGATCCAATCGGTCTGAACATCAAACCCTGTGCTGTCCGTATCGGTCACCGTCTCGCTGAACTGGTACTGGCCAGGAAAGAAAGGCAGGACCGGCGGGACAGTCAGGATATTCGTAAAGTTCCGGTCCTGGGTCTGATAGTGACCCATTATCGAGACCCGCTGCAGGTTCTTGGTGATGGCAGCTACGTCGTAGCGGCCGCTGAACTTATCGCGGTTCGAGAACGGGAAGAAACCGTTGAACACTCCGACAAGTGTCGGCGACCCGATATTCGAAGCACGACGCCGTTCATAATTGAGCTTGAGCGTGTTGGTCTCGTTGATGAAGAAACGCCCGGTCGCCTGTGTGTTCCCGCCATGCGACTGCGAGTTGAGCACTTCACCGTCCTCGGTCACACCGTCGATCACACGACCAGCCGGATCGCCGGTCGAGTAATTGCCATATCGCTCGAGCGACTGAGCAACTCGGAACGCAAAATACTTGCCCGACCCGGTCACGGCGAGATTGCCGCGTCGGCCGGACTCATTGGAACTGTAGAACGTATCCAGAGCGGCACCGAATCTGAACCCGTTATCTCGGTGGGCCGGCGTTTCCCTGGTGATGATGTTGATCGTGCCGGCAAGGGCATCGGTTCCATAAAGCACCGAGCCGCTGCCGCGGACGACCTCGATCGATTCGATCTGAGAGGTTTCGACGAGTCCACCCTCGATTCCCGATTGGCCTGTTGAGGTCCGCGAATTGTTAAGCCGCTCGCCGTCCACCAGGATCAGGACGCGGTTGCTGTCGAGCCCGCGAATACGCGGACGAACCTGAAACGCACCTTCGTTTACGGTCGAGGTTCCCGGAAGTGTCCGGAAAACATCGCCGAGCGTGTTGATGCCCTTGCGGGCGATCTCTTCGCTGCCGATAACGCTCACCGGAACCGGTGTCTCTTCGGAAGAGATCTGCGTCCTAGCCGCGGTGACCGTGACAGTTTCATTTATCGTGCCTAGGTCGAGAACGACTTCGGATTCGATGGCCGCTCGATCGACGGAAAGCGAAACCAGCTTGTCCGGAAAGCCGGCTGCGGAGACGACAACGCGAACCTCGCCGTCTGCCGCGAGGTCGAACTCGGCTGCGCCGGTCTCGCCGGTAACGGCCGTCCGGGTCACTCCGGACCGGGTCGTCAACTTGACGGTCGCGCCGGACACGACCGCACCGGCCGAATCCTTGACGGTGATCCGCACACCCGCCGGCACTTGGGCGGGCACGTTAAAGAAAAGGACCGCCGCCAATATGGCCAAGGCCGATGCCCTTCGCACCGTGCCTTCGAACGATCGTATAAAGATTTGCATAATAGCTCCTGAATTCTGGGAAATTAGACCTTTCGTCGGTAATCAGACTATCACCGACAGTTGATACCAATGCAATTAGAATAAATAACTCACGAGGCCCGACTTAATTAGATATACTTCTACTCTTGCGGCCGTCGGCAAAGCACCTGATGAAGAGTTCGAACGTGTCCTTCGCACCTTCAATGATGGCCGCGTTATCCGCTCCGGCTTCAGCGAAAGCGGTGATGGCCGCTCCGAACTCTTTCCACATCGGCCCGACTTCTTTGCCATAGCTGTTGAAGAACGCTCCGCCGTTCTCCGGCCCGATGCCCAACGCCGCGTCTAGGTGGCGGCTGATGACCTGCCCGCCAAGCGTAGCTCCTTCGAGAACGTAGGCAGCTCCAAACGCTCTATCAAGACCATCGAGTTCGATCATAACCTCATCCGCGATTCCCGCAAGATCCTCTGGGCTTTCGATGCCAAGTGCTGAGATATCCTTTTCCAGGCTTGGAAGCTTCGCTCGGACCGAAAGATCGTATCCTTTAGCTCGCAGTTCCTCGGCAGGCAATGCACCCTCGATCGCTCGATAAAGCACGAAGAATCGTGCGATCAGTACTTTGTAGCTATCTATCGTTCCGGATTCGTCCAAAACGCTGACGAGCGATTCCAACTGCTCATGCATTTCGGCAGTCGATTCTTTTAGCTGTTTGAGTATCATAATTCTTATTGCAAACGATTTTCAATTGCAAGAAGAATAGATGCACACCTCGGCAATGTCAAATGCCGAACAGGCTGAACTAGCGTTGGCTGCGGGGTTGTTTGCCGTCGGTCAGGATAACGAAGTCGCCGAGGTCGGTGTGTTTTGCGGGGTCGAAGGTGCGGAAATCCTCTTCGTAACGCATCGTTACGACCAGGGACTTCGCCTTCGATCGGTATTTCGCGAGCTTTTCGATGGTGCCGAGCCGAGATTCTGTGTGGAAGCCGCCGTTAAGGTGGACGACGAGCGAGCCCTTGTGCTCTTTAAGGGCCTCGGCGACCCAAAATGCCATTGTCGCGTCCCAGAGCGTCTGCGAGTAAAGCATCGGGCTGACGGGCTGCGTGGAGTCGTGTATTTTGCCCATCAATGCGTTGAACTTTTTCGAATAGGCTTCCGAAGGCTCGCCAAAGGGCAGCGGAGCAAGCCACTTCTTCGCTTCCGGCGAGAGCGAGAGTACCGAATCTTTCCCAAGCCGGGCGACCATGTTGACATACCGCCGCGGAGCGTTTGCCGCGATGACAGGCAGCCGCTTCTCTTTCGCCAGCTCGACCAGCGGCCGATAGTCGGTCTTGTAGTTGTTCCAGGGCCGCGAGCTGCGGAGGAAATGGTCCTCGGTGATCATCCCGGCTAGATACTCGTCGAGCACGACCTGAACGTCGCGCTCGAACATTTCGAGCGAGAGCTGGACCTTTCGCTTTGTACCAAGTTCCTCGACGGCCCGCTTGAATATCTCGAACTGAAGAGCGTGGGCGACCGTGTCGTCGTGATATTCGCCGAGGAAAACGGCGTCGGAGGCCGCCACGGCGCGCATTATGTCCTCAAGCGTGGCCGGCTTCCCGTCCGATGTAAAGATCGTGTAATGGTTAGGGTTCGCCTGTCCGGCGGCTTGAATGGTCATGGCAACAGCGAAGATCAACGCAAAAAGAAAGCTCTTCATACCAGAACAGACTACCAAAGCCGCTCGCCGGGCTAAAGCCGAACAAAGAGGGATCTTAGCCGCTGCAGGCAATTAATCGGTGCCGAAAGGATTTGGCTCACCCTTCAGACCGAGGCTATGCTTGATGATCTTATTGATCTGCGGGTGATGCATAGACCGCGGCATATCGAGGAAGATATGCAGGATCTCGTGCATAACCACTTTCTGCAGATCGAGTTCGGGAATCTCCTTCTTGAGAAAGAACTCGCCTATATTGACCTCGTAGGTACGGGTATTTGCCGTCGCACCGTAAGTGTCCCAATCAAAGGCGATGATCACGTCCTCCCAGATCTTCTTGTAGTTTGCTTTCAGTTGATCGCGGCTTCGGCTAAGTCCTTTCGGGGGCTTTGGGTAAAGGTAGCCGTAAGACGTGATCACCGGTTCGCCCGAAATGCGAAGCATTACGAGCTTCATCCGCTTTAGCAGGGCATTCTTGTCGTCAACTATCCCGGGAAGTTCCGAAGCCCCGGGAACGAACGAATCAATATACAGAAACGCCATATTCTCACTATGCAAATGTAGTTCTACTGAAGAAAAATGGAAGGCTGAGGGGCGGATCGCTCCGCCCCTCGGGTTTAATGGTTTGGCTGCGAATTACGGTTCGCTGCCGATGAAGTTGACGTCATCGACGTCTCCCTGCAGGTTGATCTGCTGCGAGGGGTTGGCGAAAACGTAACGCCGCGGATGTGAGACCGTCACCGTGTAAGTTACATTTGTCGGCACCGCCGGGAAGGTGAACCGTCCGAAGCTGTTGGTCATCACCGTAAATCCGACCGGACCAAATGCCGGGCCTTCGAGTGTGACCATGACGAACGCGAGTCCGTTCTGGCCGGCGTCCGTGACCTGGCCGGAGATGACTGCCGGCGGCCCCGGAGCAGTAGAGACGAACTCGTCCGCTCCGATATCCGGCGTTGCTGCGTCGCGGGTCTGGCCGTCGATGTCGGTCGTTATACCGGCGATCGGTGCCGCGGCTCCGATCATCGGGCTGCTCGCAGTGATGTGCAGGTCGCTCGCCGAAACGAAGAGCGGATCGACCGCCAGCGAGTTCGCGTCCTGCGTCGTTGCCGACTGCCAGTCGCCAAGCGTCACCCGGGCCGAACCGCCAATGAACCCTACATTCTGCGACGAGAAGTAGTTGTTATTGTTGATCGTTCCGAAGATGCTTGCGGGGGCAAGGCTGTAAACGCTGAAACGCGTGGCACCGGATGTCTGTGTATTTGCAAGGATGTTGTTCCTTGCATTTACAGCTCCCGCCGCCGTAACGGCCGCCGAGACGAACATTGCCGACGTTGTTCCCGACGCCTGGTTCGTGCCCACGTTCACCGAGTTGTAGTAAACATTCCAGCCCGAACCGCCGGTGATCGAGATGCCGTGGCCATTGCTCGCAACGGTTGCCGATCCATTGGCCGCGATGTCGTCGATCATGTTGTTGACGAACGTCACGTTCGATGCCGTCGAGGTCGCGATGACCGAAATGCCGAACGCACCTGTGCCGCTGCCGCTGACATTCTTGATGTTGCGGATGACGTTGTTCGCAACAACGCCATTCGTCGAGGCCAAGGCTACCTGAATTCCGCTCATCGCTGCTGCTGTGGTCGCCGTTGAGCGAATTCCATTGACGGTATTGTTTGCAACGATGAAGTTGTTCGAGTTGCCGATCAACATACCCCGGAAGATATTGTTGTCGTTTGTCTCGTTCGAACCCAGTGTGTTGCGAATGATCGTCCATCCCTGGTCGATATTGGCTGCCGTTCCGCCGCGAACGTAAAGCGAGTTCTGGACGCGATAGATCCAGTTGTTCTCGATCGTATTGTTGTTCTGCGGCCCTTCGCCGTCGTTACCGATGGTGACACTGCTGCCGGTAAGAATGCCGGCGGTCGTCGTTGAGTTCGGGCCCGGAGCACCATTGATGATGGTGTTTCGGATGACATTGTTGTTGCATCCGTTGGTTCCGATCGTCTTCATCCAGATGACGGTTGAAGTTCCGGTCTGGTTGTTGGTGATCGTCAGATCGCGGGTCGTTCCGCCCGGTGTGAGCGAGCCATCGATGACCAGTCGATCCGTACCATTAAGGTTGATCAGTCCGTTGCTCGCCGCCGCGGTTCCGCTGATGACACGAGCACCGCCCGAAGGCCGTATCGTTAGCGTATAACCGCCGGGGCCGTCCTCGGCAAATTCATTGAGGCCGACCGCGCCTGTTTCCGCCGTCAGGTCGGAGGTGATCAGGATCGTCGTATTGCCGCCAAGCGTAAAGCCGCTGTTGAGTGCCTCGAAAAGACCGCCCGCGTTGGTCAGCGATGTGAAGGTCTCACCGGTACCGACGTTCACAGTCGGTGGTAAAGCACCAACGATAAGGTAGCTGTTCGGCGTTCCCGGAGGATTGGTAACGGTGTTTACGTCCGTTGCCGTTCCGCCGCCCGGATTAGTGCCGATATTGATCGGAGTTGCCGTGTCCTGAGCTATGGTGAAGTATGAGACCGAGTCTCCGATCGCGACCCCGCCGAGCAGGCCGACATCGATCGTACAATCCCAGGTTCCATTGGTTCCGGTTCCGCCCGTTAGAGCACAGGCGGTCGAAACGTACGAACCGGCATTCTTGCGGAAATAGATCCGCGGAACCGTACCGCCAGCGGTAGGTACGCCCGTTTCGTCGGTGATCGTCACCGTAAGAACACGATTGCCGGTCTGCGAGGTGTTACCGAAAGGCGTGTATATCTGCGCTGGAGGCAGGAAGTCGGTTACGAAGATTCCTGCAAATTCGTCTGCACCGATGTCCGGTGTGGTCGCGTTTCGGGGATCGCCGTCAATATCAAAACCGACGCTAAGGCCCGTACCGCGTGATTCGAGCGGAGTTGCCGTTCCATCCGGGATATGAAGGTCCGTGTTGCTGACGAAAGGCGGTGCTCCGGTAAACGCAAACGAAGCATTGTCGTTCGTCCCGGCTGCGGAAAGAGTGCTCGTATAAGCACGCAGGTTCGTTGCCGGGGTCGTTGCGGTCGGATTGAAATCTCCGACCAGATAATTGACGCTTGTACCAAAAGTAGTTCCGGACTGGGCAAGTGTGTTCAATGCATCGCCGCCGGCGTACATACCGTTGTTGTTCAGCGTCAGGTTCATTGTGCTGGTCGCATTCGGCGGAAGGTAGATCACCGTATTACGTGTTCCCGCAGGATTTCCGCCGGCGATCTGGTTCGAGAAGACGTTGTTGCGAACATCAACGCCGGTCTGTGTGGTGGCCGTCATAACGAAGGCGGCCGTCAGGTTCGTGCTCGTCGTTCCGCCCATGCTGCCCGAAAGGTGGACCGAGTTGTGATAGACAAAATGTCCTGTTCCCGAGGCGATGCGGATGCCGTAGGCACCGAAGGTAGTGCCGAAGCCGCCGGTTCCGGACGTTTGGTCGTTGATGATGTTGGAGACAAAGTTATTTCTGACCAGGTGGTTGCTTCCGCCACCCAGATTGATACCGAAAGCCGACCAGGTGCCTGGGTTGTTGTTCTTGACCCGATTGACCTTGTTGTTCTCGATGACCGCCCCTGTGGCCGTCGTGCTCAGTACGCCAACCGCGATGCCGTGGTTTGCCGCACTCGATGCAACATAGCCCTCGAGATAGACGGTGTTTGCGCTGATCAAAGCACCGGTCGAACCGCCGACGGTGATCCCTGCGGCCGTCACCTGGTCAACCTCGCCCGCAACCGGATTGCCGATCTCGTTCTGCGTGATCTCAAGGCCGGTCAGCACGGTTGCCGCAGACGCCTGCATTGAGACACCGCGGGCGGCAGTCACTATCCGGTTGTTCTCGATCTCAAGATTTATCGCAGTCGCAGGCGACCCTACACCTGTCGCCACCGAAGTGATCGCATTTGGAGCTGTCACGTCGCCAGAGGCATTTGGCCCTAGAAAAATGCCGAACGTCGTGTTTTGCGGCCCGGTCGTTGCCGTCGCGGTCGAAATGTTCTGGCCGGTGGAGCTTCCTGCGATATTCAGGTTGCGAAACGCATTATTATCAGCCGAAGCTACCGTTGTCGTATTCAGAGCGACGCGGATCACTGACGTGAACGTAACGGTATTTGCTGCCGTATTTTGAAGGGTAAGGTTTCGGTTCGTCCCGGTCGTATTCGGGTTATCTCCATCAATGGTGACGTTGTCCGCACCGTTGAGTTCGATAAGGCCGCGGCCCTGAAGACTCGGCCCGGCAACAGTTACATTGTCAGTGGCCGGTCGAATCACAACCGAAGTATAAGATGCCGCACCGGCTCCGCTCGAATTGAGCACTGCCGAACCGGGTTCGGTCGTATTTCCGAAAATGGTCACGGTCACCGCTCCCGTATGGGTTCCTGCGTTGATCGCGTCAAACGCTGCGGTCAGGGTCGAATATTGCCCGTTGCCGGGGTTTACGACGACAGCGGCTCCGATCGCAGGCTGTACTTCAGCCTTTGCAGCCAGTGCCTTATTTGCCGAAACAGGTTCGGCGACGTCCAAAGCAAGACCGACCGCAAAGAACGCGGCTAGTGAGAAACCGGCGGCGACCGATCGGTAGTGCTTGAAAACACCTGAATTTCTGATCATTTTCTCCTCCAAAAGATAAGTTCAGTGAAACCTCTCCGGTGTGCGTAGTTCGAGCACACCCGGAATCCAGATACAGCCGACAATGGTCGAGGGGGCGTCGCCGGAAGTCCCCAAAAATGGGAAACTTTCGGTTTCCGAGTGACCGAGTCGGCTTGGTGCAATGAAATTGACTGTGAATTGAAAATAGAGTGAAGTCGGAAATATGTCAAGAGAAATCGGGGCATTGCCGTCCGACCGCTTCGGAAGAGATAAAGTCTTTGTTTTGGTTTTGCGGTTAAGTCTGCGAACGCTACGATTAAAATAATGGAAGAACGTGAACTGATGACACCGGCGGACATCCATGCTTTCGGTGTCGAAATTCTTTATAAACAGCTTCAGAAGGACGGCTGGGTGATCGACTCGGCAGACGTGCTTGCAGACCTCCGGACCGAGCCGCAGATCGTCGCAAAAAAAGAAGGCGAACTTGCCTTCTTTGTCGTCCGAACCGATGTTTACCCGAAACGCGGGCGGTTCGAAGAGGGCATGGAAGCCTTCGAAACACTTGTCCGGCATGCCAAGCTACACGGGGCTTCGTGCTACTTCGCGAGTATCGGCATTGCAAACGCCGAGGGCAAGACCGAGGAAGAAATGTCGCTCCCCTTTAAAGGCGTCGGTTACAACATCCAGTTTGACGGGCTTATCCGAATGGAACTCCCGCCCGAACACGCTGAAGCAGCTAGTTGATCAGAGCTACTTTCGCTTGGTCACACCCATCAGCCGGGCCGGGAACGTCGCAAAATTCTCGATCTCAACGTGATAATCGCCGTCTTTCGAGTCGCGTATCCAGCGAAGCTTCGCGGCTGCGATGTAGGTTCCCTCACCGCGGCCGGTCTTCGGATCGATGAAAAGTTCGATGATCCCGAACGGATAGTCTATCGAACGGTATCCGCCGCGAACCTCAGCAAACCTTATCCAGCGTTCGAAGACGGCGAAGATCCGGGTTTTGCCGTCAATCTCGGTCACGCGGACGGCGTTGATCGTCCGGCCGAGCCTGCCGTCAACCGAGAAAGAGCCGAGATCTTCGTCGTTCAGCTCCTTGAGAAGAGTGTCCTGGCCGCCTTCAGCAAGGACTGCAATGAACCTGGCCGCCTGCTCGTCCGAGGTTCTGCCCTTTAGATCCAGCGTAAATGTCGCGGTCGTCGTCCGTGTGTTAAGGCCGCTTCCGAAGCTGACGATCGTTCCGGTATATGTTTCGCGTTGCCCGCCCTGGGCAAACACAGACACGCAGGCGAACGCCATAAGTAGTGTTGCAATGATAATTTTGTGATGGGTTCGCATAATTTTTACCTCCGTCGCCGATCTCTATCGGCTTCACTACTTCTATTATGCTCCTCCGTGTCAAGTGACAGGCGTCACACCTGTTTTGACGGCACCAAAGCGCGGAAAGGCGGCCGGCACCTCTCTTCAAAAATGCCGTCCGCCTTTCCTGATCCACGCGCAACGGAGCGTGGAAACTCAAAACCTTTTCTGCGTGTCCCATAAAAGCGCCAATTGGCCGCCGGTTCCACAGTGTTTCTGCGGACCGTCTGCCGAAATGAAAAGGCCCCGCGAAAAGCAGGGCCGAAACGAAACTTGAAGCGGGACCTTTAAGCTGCCTTAGAGCCGAAGACAAGCCTGAGCAAAAGCAGGAGTATCACAGCTCCGACGATGGACATTATCCATCCCGCGACGTAATTCTCGCCGCCCCAGAGCATTCCGCCGATGAATGTCCCTAGAAAGGCACCGGCGATACCGATCACGATGGTGAGCAGTATGCCTGTCAGCCCCTCGGGCAGGGCTTCTTTACCGGGCAGCAGAAAACGGGCGATCACGCCCACGATCAAACCGACGATTACAGTACCGATAGCGCTGAACATAGACCTTTCTCCTTTTTGTTAGAAAATAAAATTGTTCGGAACTCTCATATTTTTGCACAGTTCGCCCTGTTTCCACAATGGCTTTTCCCGTTGGTTCAAGTGTCCTTAAGTGGCACAAAGCTTGCTTATTATTTTAGCGTAGTCTTTAGCTCGATTAATTTTTGGGGAGGAATTCATAATGTCAGAAGGAAAAAGCGTAGCAAATAATCTTATTTGGGCGGTGGCTCTTATCATTATTGTCGGAATGGTCGCGGGGGCCTTGTATTACGGCGGCATCCTGAGCGGCAAGAAAAAGCATGAGGTTGAGGTCGAGGTCACAGTGCCCGGCGTGACCAACAGCCGATAATTGAACTGAACAAGGGGAAAAAGAATGCCGGGCTTCGCACCCGGCATTTTTTACGTTTGATCAAACCTCGAGCCCGTGGCGTTTTATCATTCCGTAGAGCCGCGGCCTATAGAGCCCGAGCAGGTTCGCGGCCGCCTGTTTATTGCCCTTCGTGCGTTTAAGAGCGGCGGTCACGACCTCACGCTCGATGCCTTCAAAGATGTCGTCGTTCGATTTGCCGTCTTCGGGATCCGGCAGGCTTTCGACGATCGCAGCACCGGCCTCGCGCATCAGTTCCTCCGGGCCAAGCTTTGCCCGAGTGAACGCATATACTCCGTTTCCGTTCGATGCCGGGTGTGTCTGCCCGCCGATCATTGCGTCCTCGGCTTCGGCGCCGATCCCGCCGGGAATATCGAGTGCTGTGATTCGGCCCGATTTGCTGAGCAGGACGGCGCGCTCGACGGCATTCTGAAGCTCACGGACGTTCCCTCGCCAACTGTAATGAAGCATCTGGTCATACGCCGATTGCGAGAACTCGGCATCCGGACGCCGATATTTTTCAGAGTAAATCCGCAGAAAATGTTCAGCGAGCATCGGGATGTCTTCAGTACGTTCCCGTAGCGGCGGAATGCGTATCTCGATGGTGTTGATCCGGTAATAAAGATCCTCGCGGAGATTTCCCTCTTTGATCGCCTCGAAGGGATCGCGGTTCGTCGCCGCGATGAGACGGAAATCGGCGTCCTGCGGCCGGTCGCTGCCGACGCGGTAATAGACCTTTTCCTGCAGAACACGCAGGAGTTTCGGCTGAAGATCGATCGGCATTTCGCCTATTTCGTCGAGCATCAGGCTGCCGCCGTTTGATTGGCCGATGAACCCTATCTTATCGGCATTTGCACCGGTGAAAGCGCCCTTTACGTGGCCGAAGAGCTGCGATTCGATAAGCTCCTTCGGAAGTGCCGAGCAGTTCACCTTGACGAACGCTTCTTCTGACCGATGGCTTTTATAGTGGATGGCGTTGGCGATTACCTCCTTGCCCGTTCCGGATTCGCCGAGGATCAAAATATTTGCGTCCGACTCGGCGACGTTCTCGATTATCTCGTAGATATTCTGCATCGCCCGCGAGCCGCCAATGATGCCTTCATAGGAATTGCGGCTCGTCAGTTTCGTCCGAAGTTCTTTGATCTCGGCGGCCTGTTTGCGGTTGATGACGGCCTGCCGCTTTGATTCGACCGCGTTGCGGACATCGAGCATCAGATCCTCGAGATTCAGCGGCTTTACACGGTAGCCGAAGGCACCGACGCGTGTCGCTTCGATCGCCTTCTCTGCCCGGTCGTAGCCGGTGATGATGATGATCTCCGTATCCGGCGAGATCAGCTTTGATTGCTTGATCAGGTCGATGCCGTTGATATCCGGCAGGTTAAGGTCCGTGAGAATGACATCGAATTCGTCAGTCTTGATGTGGTCCAGGCCCTTGACGCCGGAGACGGCCGTCGCCGTTTCGAAACCTTCGTCCTTGAGTTGAAAGCTCAAGAGATCGAGGGTCACTGTGTCGTCATCGATAACAAGTGCTTTAAGTCCCATAAAATGCCTTTGATTACAAGGTCTGCGAGAGCGTTCAGAACGTTTTGCCCCCGCCAAATGAAATTATTTGCCGAATGATTCTGCAAGGTCTGTGCCATCGAACCCAATAATTGCGGGCATTTTCGTAACCCATCTGAATGACCGTATGCCAAATGTGTTTCGGTTTCATACAGAGCTATTGGACGCCCCGTGTCTCGAATTGTCGCGTCTTGAACTGATACGCCTTAGTGTATTCTTTTGATTCGATATTGTATAGATGGGTTGTCAGATCCGGGTATGTTTAGCCGTGGAGCACGCAGAAATAGTGCCCAAGGGCATTTGGCACGCTGATTGAAAATACCCTTGCGTGTCCACACGAGAAATGTGATCTTTTGAAAAATCGGAGGAACCATGCTTGAGACTATTATTGTTATCGTTCTACTTCTTTGGCTTATCGGCGTTATCAGCGGCTCGACCTTTGGCGGTGTTCTTCATACCCTGCTTCTCGTCGCACTCGTTATTTTTGTGATAAGGCTGCTTACCGGCAGACGCGCTGTATAGGTTACAATTGGGGTGTTTCGGTTTTCGTTTGACGCAGCCGGAACGCCCCTTAGATATTTTCAATGGACACACGACCGGCTGCAGAGATCAACGACGTTCTCGGACAGATACTTCCGGGCGGCTTATTTGGGCCGCTCTTTGAGGGAGCGTTTGACCTTTTCGGCGTTATCGGCTCGGAAGGCCGTGTCGTCTCAATGAACGGCAGTATCTTCGAAAAAACGCGATCGGCCCCGGCGCTTCTGACGGGCCAGGTGCTCTCGGAGACGGTCTATTGGCAATCGACCGAGAACACGTCGGCATTGCTTGCAGCGGCTGTGGCAGATGCCCTCGCAGGCTCCGAGCGGCGGCTGGTCCTGGATTTTCGTCTCGGTGTGAACCAAAGCGTTCCCATCGAGCTTTTTCTTTTTCCCATCAGCCCCGGCGAGGGCGAGACGATTGTTCTCGTTGCCGGCCGCCGGCACGGCACGAACGTATTGGAGGACGACGCCCGGCATTACGCAGAACTTACCGAAGCGGCGGGTGCGGCTGGGGCCGGGCTTTTTGCCTGGGACCTCGACCGCGGACGGGCACGGTCGATCCCGCGGACGAACGAACTGCTTGGCCTCACGCCATACGAAGAACTCGAGTATGAGGCCTTCATCTCGTCGATCCATCCCGACGACCGACCGCGAATTGCCGCATTTATAAATGACGCGAGGAACCAACCAGGCAGGTTCGATCAGGAGTTTCGCGTTGTTTATCCGGACGGCAAGACCCAATGGATACGTGCCGAAGGCAAGATAGTCGGGCCGAGCGAGAACGCGGGCCCGCGGATACTCGGCAAACTTCGCCAGATCACTGCCGAAAAGGTCGCCGCCGAGGAACTTTCGAAGATCTACGAACGCGAACGCAAGGCACGCGAAGAGGCGACCGAGGCGAACCGGGCGAAAGACTTTTTCCTGACGCTCGTCTCGCACGAACTCCGGGCCCCGCTCAACGCGATCATGGGCTGGTCGAAGATACTTCTTTCAAAGGAACTTGACGAAGAAACGAGGCGCAATGCCCTTGAGACCATCGAGCGAAGCGCACAGGTCCAGGCGAAGCTGATCAACGACCTTGTCGATTCGGCACGGGTCGCCTCGGGTAAGCTGCGGCTCGAATACCGCCCGACCAATCTTTACAAACTTGTCCGCGGTGTCGTTCAGGCACATCAGCCGGCAGCGAACGCTCGTGAGCTTGAGTTCACGTTCGCGGCAGACCGCGAGGACCTCGTAGTCTTTGCCGATTCGAACAGGCTCCAACAGGTCTTCGGAAATATCGTCTCGAACGCGATCAAGTTCACGGAACCGGGCGGCAAGGTCTCGGTCGAGCTGACCTCGGACGAGAGCACAGCGACCATACGAGTTGCCGATACCGGACAAGGCATCAAGGCCGATGCGCTGACGACTATCTTTCGCCAGTTCTCTCAGGGACATGTAGAAAGCGGAAAGAACAGTGCCGGTTTCGGGCTAGGTCTTTCGATCGCGAAAATACTCGCCGAACGTCACGGCGGCGCGATCACCGCTGAGAGCGACGGACCGGGACGCGGCTCTGCGTTTACTGTCAGGCTTCCTCTTAAGGACGCGCCGGCAGCGGTCGAGGCAGCCGAACCCGCAAGGCCGGATGCCCGCAGGCTCGAGGGGCTGAAGATACTGATAGTTGAGGACGACCCGGATTCCCGCGAGGTGCTCCAGCTATTCCTCCAGCAGAATGGTGCGGAGATCCACGCCGCGATGGATACAAAGCAGGCGACCTCGATACTAAGCGGCTCGAACGGACGCCTTCCCGACCTGATCATCTCCGACCTCGCGATGCCGGGCGAGAACGGACTCTCGTTCATTTCGCGACTTCGTTCGCTCGACGCGGATGCAGGCGGAAAGATACCGGCGATCGCCCTGAGCGCCTTTACCTCCGAGCAAAGCCGCGATGAAGCGCTCGACGCCGGCTTCCAGCACTACGCTACAAAACCCTTCGACCCCGAACCGCTGGTCAATCTGATACTCGATCTTACAAAACAAAGCGGCTCGTAGCTCCTTTTGAAGTTACGAACCGCTATGGTTTTCCGGATAAGATCTAAGCCGACTTGACCGGGGCCAGCTTGATGAACGAGAACTCGGCGACGATGTCGTCGCCCGTGTTGCAGCCGAGCAGACCGACCTCGACGCTCTCGCCGTAAGCAAGTTCGACCTGCCCGACCTCGCGCCATTCGGCCTCTTCATTCAGCCGCCAGTAGGCCGAGAATTGCTTCCCTTTGCGTACCAGGCGAAGCTCGACCTCGTCCGCTTCGGTTGCGATGTCCTGAGGCGTGGAAAGCGGTTCGTATTTGTCTTCCATCCGGACGTCGAGGCGGATGCCGCCCTCGCCGCCGCCGGTTCCGCCAAAGGCACGCTCAAGCCTGAGATACCGGTCCTTTCCGCCGAAAACAACTAGCCCGGCTCCCTGATAATCCTGCTTTGGCAAGAACTTCACGCGCGTGTCGATCTGAAAATCGCCTTTGATCGCCTTGGTAACGCGAGGAGCCGTCAGGTTATCGGCGTAAAGGTCGCGGCCGCTGGGTATCGGAAGCACGAGCCGGCCGTTCGCGATCTTCATCTCCGAAGCCGGGCCGTCTTTCTTCGGGTCCGTGAATGTCCAGCCATCCGGCAGCTTTTCGGCAAACTTTACTTCAACCTCCTGGGTCACCGGCTGGCCGGCGGGCGTAGCCGGCTGCGGATCTGTCATCACGGGTTTAGATGTGGTCGCCGCCGGGCTCGGTGCCGGGGCTGCGTTCCTGGCCGTTTCATTCGCGGCCGGCCCGCAGGCGGCCGAGAGAATTGCAAGCGCACTTAGCGCGATGAGTTTCTTCATTATTTCCTCCAAAGTATGTGTTCAGAATCGTGATTCGATGACCCCGCCGGTCTCGTGTCCAAGCTCGGCGGTCAATCGCGGATAGGTCTTATTTTCTGCTTCGAGCGTATCAATTTCAAGCAGCAACTCGGCCTCGCGAATGGCGGTCAGAGGGCCCTCGATCTCCATAAAGAGCCCGAACGGGAGTTCGTCGATGACCGTTTCGGTCGAGCGGAAACGCCATTTCCGCCGCCGCTTCTCGTAAACGAGCTTTCGCGTGATGCCGATCGCCGCGAGCACCCGCTCCATCGCGTCGCCGTCGGCGATCTCGGTCTCTTCCTCGATCTGCTGCTTTACGTCGGAGAGGCCGGGAAGACGCTTTTTGAATGTGAGTAATGTCCGCTCCGGCGTCTTGCGGATGCGCATTACCGAATTTAGATCGCCGAGCGGCCCGCCGCCGAGAATAATATTCTCTTCGCGGTCATCGCCGAGGTATTCGGCGCCGAACTCGGCCAGCCGGTTTTCGACCTCGGTACGCAGTTCGGCGGGCAGCCGGTATTTCTTTTCTGTTTCGATCATTTGATCAAGCGTAACGGATCCACTTCCATATCTCGGGGATCGTCGCCCGCTTTCCGTACATCAGCATCCCGACCCGATAGACCCGCGAGGCAAGCCAGACGAGCCCTGCTATCGCCAGCACGTTGATGCCGATCGAAAGTGCGATCTGCCAAAAGGGCGGCGTCTCGGCCATAATGCGGATCGGCATTGTGATCGGGGCAAAGAACGGTGCGATCGAGACCCAGAATGAGAGCGTCGAGTTCGGGTCGCGGATAACGGCGAGGCTGAAATAGAACGCCGCGAGCAGGAGCATCACCGGCGGGAAAGCGAACTGCCCGCCTTCCTGGAGCGATGTGACGACCGAACCGATCAGTGCAAAGATCGACGCATAGATAAAGTAGCCGATGAGGAAGTAGATGAGGAAATAGAAGATCATCAGCGGCGATATCTCCGGCACCGCGCCGACAAGCTGCGAGAGATCCGTCTGCAATGCGATAAAGGTCAATAGTGCCGCGGCGCTTACGATCCAGATCGCGAGCTGAGTCAAACCCGCGAGGCCGACGCCGACGAGCTTGCCAAAAAGGAGCGTGAACGGACGTGCGGATGAGAAAAGTATCTCGGAGATCCGCGTCTCTTTTTCCTCGACAACGGCTCCCATTATCGCCTGGCCATAGATGGCGAGCGTAATGTAGATCATCAGCCCGATGACGAACGAGGCGATCATCAGGCCGGTCGTGTCCTTCTCGCCGCCGCGGTCATCAAGGCCTTTGGCATCGAGCGTAACTGCCTTGCCGATCGAGGCCAGCCGTTCTTCGCTGATGTTTGCCTCGGCCAGCCGCTGCGAACGGACGGCGCTGTTGAGCGCATCGCGGAGCGAATCGTTGGTAATGAAATCGGCACCTTTCCGCGAGCGGAATTCATAAACGGCCGCGGTGTCGTTCACGTCCGGCGGTATGATCAAATATGCGTCGAATTCATCGGCGGTGATTCGGGAGGTGAGGTCAGAGCGAATGTCCTCGAGCGACCGGCCGGCGGGATCGATGTCAGTAAAGATGAACGATTCGACGAGCTGAGCTGAGTTCCTCTTGAGCTGTTCCTCCTGCGAGGGCGTGATATCGACTGCGGCGTCCGCGGCGGCCTTGCGGGCACGCTCGGCCATCTTCTCCGCCGAAAGATTGTCCTTCAACCGAACGGCGACCGTTCCCGAGCGATCGATCAATGCGATCCGCGTCGGCTCACCCTTGAGCGAAAAGATGATCGCCGGGACGAACGCAAAAACCCCCGCGAGCACCGGCAAAAGGAGCGTCCCGACGAGGAACGACCACTTGAGCACGACCTTCTTGTACTCATGAATTACGACGGCCAGAAACCTATTCATCAGAGTTATCTCCTCCCTTTACGCGGTCGATGAAGATGTCGTTGAGGCTTGGCTCGGTCTTCTCAAATTTCGAGATCGAGACGCCCGCGGCGACCATTCGCCGGAGCACGTCCTGTGCATCAACGCCCTCGGCGAGGTGAAGTTCCTGCTCATCGGCGTGCGTCACGACGCGTTCAATAGTCGAACGATCCTCAAGGATCGCTCCCGCTCCTTCGCCGCGAAAGGCGATCAGGTTCTGCCCGTAGCTCTCCTTTATTTCACGAAGGCTTCCAAAGAGCACCTTCTGCGACTTGTTGATCAGCAGGATATCGCTGCAAAGCCGCTCGGCCGTTTCCATCAGATGCGTTGAAAAGATGATCGTCTTCTCGCCGGTGCGGAATTCGCTGATCACGTCGATCAGAAACTCGACATTGACGGGGTCGAGGCCTGAGAAAGGCTCGTCGAGGATAAGCAGGTCAGGGTCGTGCAGCACGGTCGCGATGAACTGGATCTTCTGCTGCATTCCCTTTGAGAGGTCGGTCGTCTTCTTTTTCTTCCAATCGGTGAGCTGCATTCGCTCAAGCCAGAAATCGATCCGCCGTTCGGCCTCGCGGCCCGAAACGCCTTTCAGGGCAGCGAAGTACTTGAGCTGATCGACGACCTTCATCTTTTTATAAAGCCCGCGTTCCTCCGGCAGATAGCCGATGCGGCCTTGTGTTTCGGTCGTTACCGGCTTGCCGAAAAGGCTGATCTGGCCTTCATCGGGGAAGGTGATGCCGACGATCATCCGTATCGTCGTCGTCTTTCCCGCACCGTTCGGCCCGAGAAAGCCGAAAACACGCCCCGGCCGCACCTCAAAGCTGAGGTCATCGACCGCCGTAAAATCGCCGTAGCGTTTTGTGACGCCCTCGGCCTGTAAAGTCGCTTGTTCTTCCTGCATGTTCGTAATCGCTGTAATGATTATACTTGATTACGACCGGAACGCCCCGCCGGTTGCCAAAATCGCCCCGGCCAAAAAGAATTAACACACACGAAACACCGCCCGCCACTTTTGCCTAACCCATCTATCGTTGCTTGTTTCCCATTATCGATTTAGTTGATGTACCATCAACACCGCTGTATGAAACCAACTATCACAGAACTTCTTGTTTACACCCCGGCGGAAGATTTTGAACTATCGAAGAGTTTTTACGAGGCTCTTGGGTTTGAGATTACCGAGGCTTGGGCGGGCGATGTCGATTGTCGGCTCGGAGGTGCCGTCTTTCGTCTGCAGAATTATTACAAAAAAGACTGGGCGGAGAACTTTATGATGCTCTTCAAGGTCGAAGACGCTCAGCTCTGGTACGACCGCGTTAAACCGATCATCGACACGGGCAACTTCGCCAACGCTCGCTACTCCGAACCCGAAACCGCCGGCGGAGCAACCCTCTTCCACGTCTGGGACCCGTGCGGAATCCTGCTGATTTTCATCAGTTAGCCGCACAACCGCTCGCCGGTTGCCATTTCCTTAAATCGGGCCGAATTTTAATTTCTACTTAACAGCCGCCCGAACGCGAATTTGTGCTTGACGATGCCGAAAATCGGCGTATAATCCGTTTTTAGTTTCATTGATTTTTACTGAAACGCGAGTTAGTTCGTTGCGGGCCGGCCCCAAAACCGGCTAGCAACGAATTAGAGAAGGGCGAAGGTTACGGTGTGGGAGACGTGATCATTGCCCTTCTCGCTTTTTAAACAACTTCCCGAAGCGCCCGACCCTGTTAGGCTAGATGAAACCCCGCCAAAGCTCTCTATTGCGTAGGCTTTTACGGTGCTGTAGTGTATCGTAATCCCCTTGAAGCGTACTTTCGCGTAGGTTTGAAATTACTGAAACGATCTGTTTAGGGTAACTATGTCGCGTCCCAATCAAAAGAGACTCTTTCGTAATGCCACACAGCGCCGAAAAAGGATGATCGCGTTCGGTTGGTATGGAGGTAAGTATTCTCACCTTGACTTCATCCTGCCTAATTTACCGTATGGAGAAGAGCACTTCTGTGACGTTTTCGGTGGTTCGGCCGCGGTTCTAATAAATCGTAAGCCTGCCCCGGTAGAAACTTATAACGATCTTGACTCGGAACTAGTAAACTTTTTCGAAGTACTGCGAAACGATGATACCCGACTAATCAAAGCCATAAGCCTCACACCTTTTTCGCGTGAGGAACTTGTCAAGGCTTGCACGCCCGAGTTTGGCCTTTCCAAATTGGAGAGGGCTCGACGTTTTTACGTTCGTGCCCGACAAACGCGAACGGGACTGGCACAGACAAGCAGCGAAGGCCGATGGGCACATTGCGTGCTGACGTCGCGTGCCGGGATGGCCGGCGCCGTTTCACGCTGGCTAGGGTCTATAGACGGACTACCGGAGATTGTGCAAAGGCTACAAAGAGTGCAAATTGAAAACGCCCCAGCGATCGAGGTTATTCAGCGATACGACACGCCGAAGACCTTATTCTACGTTGACCCACCATATGTTCACGAAAGCCGTAACGACTCAAAAGCCTACGGGCATGAGATGACAGACCGGGACCACACAGAACTTGCTCTGGTTTTGAATAATATTAAAGGACGTGCTGTCGTTTCGGGATACACCAACGCACTATACGACCGGCTGTTTGCAAACTGGAACCGGATTGATGCCGACGAAAAGCTTTGCAATTCCTCCAAGTCAGTCAGGCGAGAGTCGCTCTGGGTCAATTTCTGAACTTCTCGCCCGTTCCGTACAGACTAACAATGCCACTTGATCCTAAGCTTGCTGCTTCAACTCTCAACGCTCTCTGGGAAGAAGTTCTTGAAAGCGAAAGAATTGAGGTTGAGGAACGTATCGAAGCTCTTGTCGGTTCAAACCAGGTCTCGATCCGGTATGCGCTCCCGACTCAACTTTTAGGAAAACTCGTTGATCCGGTCCTTGATGCATTATGCCTGCAAAAGGGCGACGGTTCCTCTGAATCGATGTGGGACCCGAGAGGATTTGCATCTAAGGTGATCGTTCCCTGGGTATCCGCGAATCAGAACGTTCTCGGAACGAGCGACGACCCGTACGTAAGCAAGCCATTGCGAAAGCCTCGAATCGAGGATGATCCGCAATCGGTAAAAAACGCGAAAGAATGGCAAATGCTCCATGACGTTCTATTGGAGGTCCAGAACGCGAACGATCCGGAATTCACCCGCCTTCGATTGAAACAAACGCTTGCGAGCATAAGGAAAAAGCTCGCGGAAAGCACATTTGAGTTTTATATTCCGCCTCGCGTAAGTCTCCGGCAGACTATAAGGCTCATGGAAGATTTCCTGTGCGAAGGCAGCGGCGGTGATCGCGGGCTTGCCATCTCGGCTGCATTGTTTTCGGTTATCGGCGATCGTTTCGGTTTGTATAAAGAAGTTCGACGAGCCTTTATCAACGCCTCTGAGATCAACCGGTCTGACAGCGGATATCGAGTGCATTGGTAATGACGATGCCGTTCGACTGGCGGTAGAGGTAAAGGAACGTAATCTCACTCTACAGGACGTTCGAACCGGAGCGGGAAAAGCGCGAATGGCCGAACTTCGCGAGTTTCTCTTCAATGCACCGAGAGTTGCTGCATCGGAAGAATCTGATATCGAAGCACTAGTCGAAAAAACCTGGGCTTCGGGCACGAACCTCTATCACCTGTCAATTTTCGAGTTGGCAAAGGTAGTCCTTTCGATCATCGGAGAAGATGGACGACGCGATTTCGTCGTAAAGATCGGCGAACAACTCAACGAGTTCAATACCCAACCCGCGAACCGACTACGCTGGAAAGTTTTATTGGAAAACTTGTGA